>NZ_JAIWOY010000003.1:0-67195 GCF_020216525.1 Nocardioides nematodiphilus
CAAACGCTCAACAAAACCAACAAACGCATAAACTGCGCAAAGTGTTCGCGTCCACGAACCAACATTGATACCACTGAATTGAATAGTGGCAGACGATGTAACCACAGAGTTTTCCCCGCTGGCCGCAATCGGCAGAGTGTGGGGTCTAGGGTTACGGCGGTCATAGCGTAGGGGAAACACCCGGTCCCATCCCGAACCCGGAAGTTAAGCCCTACAGCGCCGATGGTACTGCAACCGGGAGGTTGTGGGAGAGTAGGACGCCGCCGGACAATATTTCGCATAGGGGCCACCAGCAGGTGGCCCCTATGCTGCATTTACGCACGTTTTGAGGAAGGCTGAGTCCATGGCAGAGGATCGACGGAGCGGCGGACGTCCCGCTCAGGGTTCGGGACGCCCGCGTAGTACGGGTGGGTCCCGACCGACCAGTGGAGGTTCCAGCGCCCGCGGCGAGGGCAAGTCGTACGGCTCCAAGCCGGCCGGCGGCGGCTCCCGCGATGGCGCCCGCAGCGGCGGCCCCAAGCGCGACGGTGCTCCGAAGGCCTCCGGCTGGGGCAAGAGCTACGCGAAGGACGGCGACGCCAAGGGCAAGGACTCGCGTCCCGGCTCCGGCAAGGGTCCGTACGCCGGCAAGGGCGGCAGCAGCGCCGGTCGCAGCGGTGGTCCGAAGCGTGATGGCGAGCGCGGGGGTCCCCGCGGTGGTGAGCGTGGCGGCGAGCGCCGCCCGTACAGCCGCGAGCAGCGCGAGGAGCGCGAGCCCCGTACCGCTGACCAGGCCGCATACGACGGTCCGGAGCTGCCCGAGGAGATCACCGGCCAGGAGCTCGACCGCAGCGTCGCGGCGCACCTGAAGGGTCTGCCGGACAAGCTCGCTGCCCGCATCGCGCGCCACCTGGCCGCTGCCGGCATCTACATCGACGACAACCCGGAGCTGGCCTACCAGCACGCGAAGGCCGCCAAGAGCCGTGCCCAGCGGATCGCCGTGATCCGCGAGGCCCTCGGCGAGGCCGCGTACGCCGCGGGCCACTACGCCGAGGCGCTCTCCGAGCTGCGTGCTGCCAAGCGCATGAACGGTGCCACCGCGTACCTGCCGATCATGGCCGACTGCCACCGCGCGCTGGGTCACCCGGAGCAGGCCATCAAGCTGGCGCACAGCCCCTCGGTGGTGAACTTCAAGCCCGAGGCCAAGGCGGAGATGACGCTCGTCGAGGCGGGCGCGCGTTGCGACCTCGGCCAGATGGACGCTGCCCTGCGGGTCCTCGAGCTCTCGCCGCTGAACAACAAGAGCCGTGCGGCCTGGGTCGTGCGCCTGCGCTACGCCTACGCCGACACGCTCGAGGCCGCTGGCCGTCTCAACGAGGCGCTGCAGTGGTTCCACCGCACGTACGCCATCGACTCCGACGAGATGACCGACGCCGCTGCGCGCGCTGAGGACCTCGAGAAGCGCGTCGATCGGGACTGATCGGCGCCGCGTCGACAGCATGAGAGCGCGGGGTGCTGGCATCCTGCGCTCTCATGCGTCACAATGGCCCCACAACTACATAGATGTCATTCCATCACCACGTACCACCTGAAGTTCCGATGCCAGTCCGCTGGGGAAGGCGTTGCTCGCGCCGGAACGAAGGAGAACTACGGTGACTGGATACACGACATCGCACAGCACCACCCGGACCGCGACCCGGGGTGTGCTCTACGTGCACTCGGCGCCGTCCGCGCTGTGCCCGCACGTCGAGTGGGCCGTCGGCGGGGTTCTCGGTGTTGCTGTGAGTCTGGACTGGACCCCGCAACCGGCTCAGTCCGGCACCTACCGTGCTGAGCTCTCGTGGTCCGGCGCGGTGGGCTCTGCTGCAGCCGTCACGTCGGCGCTCAAGGGCTGGAACCACCTTCGGTTCGAGATCACTGAGGAGCCGACGTCCGGCTCCGAGGGGACGCGTTTCTCGTACACCCCCGAGCTCGGCGTCTTCCACGCCGTGACCGGGCTGCACGGCGACATCATGATCCCCGAGGACCGGTTGAAGGCCGCAGTGGTGAAGGCAGCGCTCGGCGAGACCACCCTCATGCTCGAGGTCGACAAGCTCCTCGGCAAGCCGTGGGATGACGAGCTCGAGACCTTCCGGCACGCCGGAGAGGGCGCGCCGGTCCGCTGGCTGCACCAGGTTGTGTGAGGCGAATGAGCGATCGGCAGCGCTCGCGAGGAGCGAGCGCTGGCCGCGAGCGAGGGCGTCCGGCGCGTAGCGCCACGATCGCGTCAGCGATCACCACGTAGAGGAGGCACTGCTGAGTCGTCAGGCTCGGTGGTGCCTCTTCTTGTGCTTGTGCTTGTGGATCGTCAGCCGGAACGGGTCGTCCGGGACCGTCGTGGTGGTCGTCGGGCCCTGCCCGTCGTTGGTGTAGAGCGCGCCATGCAGGACGAAGCGCCCCGGCTCGGTGTTGGAGCGGCAGATCGTCACGGTCTTGGTGCCGCTGAGCGGGTCGGCGCCGCTGAGGATGACGTCGGAGGCCTGGGAGATGCCACGCGGGTCGGTCACCAGGATCTCGAAGTCGAACTCCTGCCCGTCGGGGATCTGGAGCCGGTACCGGTACGCGTACTTCCGGCAGCCCTTGCGCAGCCGCTGGTCGGCCATGTCGAGGTGGCCGCTGATCGTCGTCGCCTGTGGCGAGGACGTCGCCGTCGGCCCGCCGAGCAGGCCGCCCAGGAGGCCGCCGAGAGGATCGCTGCTCGCCGCAGCGCTGGAGGCTCCTGCTCCGACGACGCTTCCCGCCAGGGCGAGGACCATCGCCGCACGCGCCAGCCGCTGACCACCGAGATGCTTCATGGAGGGAACAACGCAGCAGCGCGGCACGTGGTTACGTGCCGCGCTGCTGTTTTGGGAGGGAGGGAGGGTGTTCAGTGCCGCATGAGCGGCGCTACGCGCCGCTGGCTCGCGCGCTCGCGGCCAGCGCTCGAGCTCGTTCCTCGCTCGCGCTGTCGCTCGCTTACTTGCCTAGAGCGGGATGTTGCCGTGCAGTCCGCGGCGAACGCCGTCACGCTGGACGGCCTCGTCGAGGGCCTTGGCGATGGCGCTGCGGGTCCGGGCCGGCTCGACGATCTCGTCGACGACACCGATCTCGACGGCCTTCTCCACGCCACCGGCGATCCGCTCGTGCTCGGCGGCCAGCTCCTCCTCCACCTGCGGGCGGATGTCGGGGGAGACCTCGGCGAGCTTGCGGCGGTGCAGGACCCGGATGGCCGCGACCGCGCCCATCACGGCGACCTCGGCGCCCGGCCACGCGAAGACCTTGGTGGCGCCGATGGAGCGGGCGTTCATCGCGATGTAGGCGCCGCCGTACGTCTTGCGGGTGACCAGCGTGATCCGCGGGACCACGGTCTCGCCGAACGCGTGCAGCAGCTTGGCTCCGCGGCGCACGACGCCGTCCCACTCCTGGCCGACGCCGGGCAGGTAGCCCGGGACGTCCACCAACACGATCAGCGGGACGCCGAAGGCGTCGCACATCCGCACGAAGCGGGCCGCCTTCTCGGCGGAGGCCGAGTCGAGGCAGCCGCCCAGGCGCAGCGGGTTGTTGGCGACGACGCCGACCGTACGGCCGCCGAAACGGCCGAGGGCGGTGACGATGTTGGGCGCCCAGCGGGCGTGCAGCTCCTGAGTGGTCTCCGCGTCGAGCAGGGTCTCCACGAGCGGGTGCACGTCGTACGCGCGCTTCTTGGACTCCGGCAGCACGGCACTGAGGTCGACGTCCTCGACGTCCTCGACGCACAGGCCGCCCTGGTCGCCCAGGAGGGAGGCGACGATGCGGGCCCGCTCGAGGGCCTCCTGCTCGCTCTCGGTGAGGATGTGCACCACGCCGGAGCGGCGTCCGTGCGGCTCCGGGCCGCCCAGGCGCGCCATGTCGACGTCCTCGCCGGTGACCGAGCGGACCACGTCCGGGCCGGTGACGAAGATCCGGCCCTCGGGGCCGAGGATGACGACGTCGGTCAGTGCCGGGCCGTACGCGCCGCCGCCGGCGGCGGGGCCGAGGACGACCGAGATCTGCGGGATCCGGCCCGAGGCGTGCGTCATCACCTGGAAGATCCGACCGACGGCGTGCAGGGAGAGCACGCCCTCGGCGAGGCGGGCACCGCCGGAGTGCCACAGGCCGATGATCGGCACCTGGTCGGTCATGGCGCGGTGGTAGGCGTCGACGACGACGCGGCAGCCGGCGTCACCCATCGCGCCGCCCATGACGGTGGCGTCGGTGCAGAAGGCGACCACGCCGGCACCATTGACGGTGCCGCGCACGGCGAGCATGCCCGAGTCGTCGATCTCGGAGAGCAGCTCCAGCGAGCCCTCATCGAGCAGCGCGGTGAGGCGGGTCAGCGGGTAGCGGAAGTCGTCCTCCCGCGGCGGCTTGGCAGCAGCGGCCGGCTTGGCCGCCGCCGGGACCTGGACGTCAGCGGTGGCGGTCATCAGAAGCTCCCGAACGCGACCGCGACGTTGGCGCCGCCGAAGCCGAAGGAGTTGTTGAGCGCCACCACGTCGCCGGCGGGCAGTTCGCGCGCCTTGTCCGGGATGTCGAGCTCGACCTGCGGGTCCAGGTTGTCGAGGTTGATCGTCGGCGGCGAGACGCGGTCTCGGATCGCGAGCACGGTGGCGACGGCCTCGAGGGCTCCGGCACCGCCGAGGAGGTGGCCCGTCATGGACTTGGTGCTGGTCACCACGACGTTGGAGACCTGGGCGCCGAGGGTGGCGTGCAGCATCAGGCCCTCGGCGATGTCGCCCTGCGGCGTCGAGGTGGCGTGCGCGTTGACGTGCACGATGTCGGAGGCGCTGATCTCCGACTCGCGCAGCGCGCCGAGGATGGCACGGGAGCCGCCGCGGCCGAGGGGGTCGGGCTGGGCGATGTCGTGCGAGTCGGCGGTGATGCCGGCGCCGAGGACCTCGGCGTAGATCGTGGCGCCGCGGGCCTGGGCGTGCTCGAGACGCTCGAGGACCAGGACGCCGGAGCCCTCGCCGAGGACGAAGCCGTCGCGGGCGGTGTCCCACGGACGGCTGACCGTGGTCGGGTCGCCGCCCTCGGGACCGGAGGCCGTCTTCGACAGCGCCATCATGTTCGCGAAGGCGGAGATGTTGAGGGGGTGGATCGCGGCCTCGGTGCCGCCGGCGACCACGACGTCGGCGCGGCCGAGTCGGATCTGGTCGATGGCGTGGGCGATCGCCTCGTTGCCCGAGGCGCAGGCCGAGACCGGGGTGATGACCGCGGCGCGGGCGCCGACGTACAGGCTGACGTTCGCCGCGGGTGCGTTCGGCATCAGCATCGGGACGGCGAGGGGGGAGACCCGCCGCGGACCCTTCTCCCGGAGAGCGTCGTAGTTGTCGAGCAGCGTGATGACGCCGCCGATGCCCGACGCGAGAGCGACGCCGACGCGCTCCGGCTCGAGGCCGGGCTCGGCCTCGGAGCCGGCGGCGCCGGAGAACCCGGCGTCGCGCCAGGCCTCCATCGCCGCGACCATCGCGAGCTGGGCGGAGCGGTCGAGGCGGCGGGCCTTGACGCGCTCGAGGACCTCGGTCGGCTCGACCGCGGCCTGACCCGCGATCTTGACCGGCAGGTCCTCTGCCCAGGCCGCGTCGATGGTACGGACGCCCGAGCGGCCCTCGAGAAGGGCCTCCCAGGTGGACGGAACGTCTCCGCCGACGGGGTTGGTGGTGCCCAGACCGGTGACGACGACTCGGATGCGGCTCATGTGCTCTCCGGAAGAAGGTTGGTGTTCAGTGCTCAGCGGATGCTCAGGCGGCCTGAGCGTTCTCGATGAAGCTGACGGCGTCGCCGACGGTCTTCAGGTTCTTGACCTCGCTGTCGGGGATGGTCACGCCGAACGCCTCCTCGGCGGCGACGACGACCTCGACCATCGACAGGGAGTCCACGTCGAGGTCGTCCACGAAGGACTTGTCGAGCTGGACGTCGGAGGTGTCGACGCCGGCGACCTCGTTGACGATGTCGGCGAGCTGGGTGCGGATCTCTTCGGTGGTGGCCATGTGAGGCGACCTTTCTCTTTCGGTGGGCCTGGACCCGTTGCGGTGAACTGTGGGTGGGGTGGATCAGGGGACGATGACGACCTGGGCGGCATAGACCAGCCCGGCGCCGAACGCGATCAGGAGAGCGGTGTCTCCGGTCTTCGCCTCGCCGTTCTCGATGAGCCGCTCCAGGGCGAGCGGGATCGAGGCGGCCGAGGTGTTGCCCATGGTGGTGATGTCGCGGGCGATGGTCACCGACTCGGGCAGCTTCATCGAGCGGGCCAGGGCGTCCACGATGCGCAGGTTCGCCTGGTGCGGCACGAAGCAGTCGAGCTCGTCGACGCCGACGCCGGCGCGGTCGAGAGCCTCCTGGCCGACCTTGGCCATGGAGAAGGCCGCCCAGCGGAAGACGGGGTTGCCGTCCATCGTCAGGTAAGGCTGCTCGACCCGCTCGGCGGCGGTGCCCCAGGTCAGCCAGTCGACGTCCTGCTTGATCAGGTCGGCCTGCTCGCCGGCGGAGCCCCACACGACGGGGCCGATGCCGGGCACGTCGCTCGGGCCCACGACGGCCGCGCCGGCACCGTCGGCGAAGATGAACGCGGTGCCGCGGTCGCGCAGGTTCGTGAGGTCGGACAGACGCTCCACGCCGATGACCAGGACGTGCTTGGCGCTCCCGCCGCGGACGAAGTCCGAGGCCATCGAGATGCCGTGGCAGAAGCCCGCACAGGCCGCGGAGATGTCGAAGGCCGCCGGGTGGTCGGTGCCGAGCTCGTCGGCGACCAGAGCTGCCAAGGAGGGCGTCTGGAGCATGTGGCTGACGGTCGCGACGATGACGCAGTCGATCTGCTGCGGGTCGAGCCCGGCCGCCTCGATCGCCTTGCGGCCGGCGGCGACCGACATCATCTGCACGGTCTCCTCGGGCGTCGCCCAGCGACGCTCGGTGATGCCGGAGCGCGTCCGGATCCACTCGTCGCTGGAGTCGATCGCCTCGACGATCTCACTGTTGGGCACGACCCGGCTCGGGCGGTAGCCGCCGACCCCCATCAGGCGGGCGTGGCCGGGCGTGCTCGTCTCGGGCGTACGGATCGGCATCAGTGCACGCCCTCGGGGTGGAGGCGGAGCAGCGGCTGGCCGGGGGAGACGAGGTCGCCGTCCTCGACGAGCCACTCGACGACCTGGCCGCCGTGCTGGGAGGGGACCTGGATTCGGTCGCGCAGGCTGGCGACGTCACCGATGGTGGCGCCGGCCTCGATCAGCTCCTGGCCGCGGGCGGCATCGGCGAGGTGGAAGGTGCCCTTGGCGGGGGAGACGACCATCCGCCAGGTCGGGCTGGTCTCGATGAGGCTGCGCTCGCCGTGTTTCTGGCAGAAGGCGCGGGCCGCGTCGAGCTGGTCGGGGGTCTTGAGCGCGAAGGTCTCGACCCCCTTGAGCTGGCGCTTGATGATGCCCGTCAGGGTGCCGGCCGGCGGCATCTCCAGCACGCCGGTGACGCCGAGGTCGCTGAGCGTCTCGAGGCACAGGTCCCAGCGGACCGGGCGGGCGATCTGGCCGACGATCCGGCTGAGCACCTCGCGGCCGGCGTGCACGATCTGGCCGTCGCGGTTGCTGATGACGGGCGTACGGGGGTCGTGCACCGAGACCGACCGGGACAGCCTCTCGAGGCGCGCGACCGCGGGCTCCATGTGGCTGGTGTGGAAGGCGCCGGCCACCTTGAGCGGCATGATCCGCGCCTTGGCGGGGGCGTCGTCGGCGAAGGCGGCGAGCTGCGCGAGCGTGCCGGCCGCGACGATCTGGCCGGGGCCGTTGTCGTTGGCGGGGGTGAGACCGTGCTTCGCGATCGCGGCGAGGACCTCGTCACGGTCGCCACCGAGGACGGCGCTCATACCGGTCGGGGTGACGGCGGCGGCGTCGGCCATGGCTCGGCCGCGCTCGCGGACCAGGACCATCGCCTGCTCGGCGCTGATCACGCCCGCGCCGGCGGCGGCGGTGAGCTCACCGACGCTGTGGCCCGCCACCGCGCCGACCATGCCGAACGCGTCGGAGGGGTGCGGGAAGAGGTCCAGGGCCGCGACCAGGCCGGCGCCGACCAGCAGCGGCTGGGCGATCGCGGTGTCGCGGATCGTCTCGTCGTCGGCGACGGTGCCGTAGTGGACGAGGTCGAGACCGGCGACGGTCGAGAGCCACTCGAGGCGGGCCGCGAAAAGCGGGTCCTCGAGCCACGGGGTGAGGAATCCGGAGGTCTGAGCGCCCTGACCCGGCGCGACGATGACGAGCACGGTTCAACTCTGCCGACCTACCTGGGGGTAGGCCCCTCAGGACCCTCTGAAGATGTCGGCTGCAATTTTGTGTGGTTCCTACAAATCAGGCGTCGGCCTGGCGACCGAGGACCAGGGCCGTGGCGAGCGCGAACGCGTCGCGGGGCTCGCTGGGGCTCAGCCCGGTGAGCTCGGCGATCTGACGGATCCGGTAGCGGACGGTGTTCGGGTGGACGAAGAGCCGGCGGGCCGCGGCCTCGAGGTTGCTGCGACTCTCCAGGTACGCGGTCAGGGTCTCGACGAGGGCGGGACGCTCGGTGAGGGGGCGGTAGACCTCCGTGACGAGCTCCGTGCGTGCCGTCTCGTCGCCGGCTGCGGCCCGCTCCACGACCAGCTGCTCGGCCAGGACCGGCCGAGGCGCTCCGGGCCATCCGGGCGCGGCCCGGAACGCCGCCTGGGCGCCGGCGGCCGAGGCGTGGGCGTGTGCGACGTCGGCGACCCGTGGTCCCGCGACCACCGTGCCGGGGCCGAACAGGTCGACGACGGCGGTCGCTGCGGCCCGCTCGTCGGTGACCTCGCCCAGGACGATCACCAGCCGGTCGCGCTGGACCGCGCACAGCGCATGCAGGTCCGCGATGCGGGCGCGGCGCCGTACCTCCTCGAAGAGGTCGGTCTCCGCGTGGCCGGTGGGAGCGGTGCCGAGCACCACCATGATCGAGCCGCGCGCACCCCAGCCGAGGGCGCTGGCGCGGCCGAGGACCGCCTCGTCGGGATCGGCACGCAGGATGGCGTCGACGACCAGCGCCTCGAGGCGCGCGTCCCAGGCACCGCGCTGCTCAGCAGCGCGGGCGTAGACCGCGGCGGTGGCGAAGGCGACCTCGCGGGCGTAGTGCCCGATCGCGGTCCGCGCGATCGGCACCGCGTCGGCGGCGAGCACCTCGTCCAGGCTCTGCTCGACCACGTCGATGGAGAGCCGGATCAGGTCGACGGTCTGCTGCAGGGTGATCGCCCCGGCGAGGGCGCGGGGTGCGGAGCCGAAGACGCTGGCGGCCAGGTCGGGCTCGACGGTGCTGTGCTCGCCCTCGGCGTACCAGCGCACGAAGCCCTGGATGCCGGCCTGGACGATCATCCCGACCCAGGAGCGCTCCTGGGCAGACAGGGCGGCGAACCAGTCGAAGTCCGACTCCATCCGCCCGGTCGCGGTGGTGGCCAGCCAGCCGGTGGCGCGCTGCAGGGCCTGGGCTCCTGGTACGGCGGCGGGGCGAGGCGGCGTCACGGGCTGATCCTCCCACCAGATCGGCTCGGAGAAGCTCTTGGCGTCACACGATCGCAACCGATAGGACCTCCACTTATTGGGCACAGAGTGGTTGAATCATCGAATTGGACAGTCGGTCAGATGTCCGGGTGACACGAAGGAGACACCATGGCGCGCAGGGCAACGGTGGGCTCGCTGGCCGAGACGCAGTTCGCCACGGTGCATGGGCACCGCCGGGCGTACGCGATCGGTGGCCGTGAGATCGGCACCGCACCCGTCCTCCTCCTGCTCCACGGGCTGGCCTGCAACAGGCACACCTGGGACCCGGTGTGGGATCGGCTGGGGGAGAAGTACACCCTCATCGCGCCCGACCTGCTCGGCCACGGCGAGTCGGACAAGCCGCGTGGTGACTACAGCCCGGGCGGCTACGCCAACGGCATGCGCGACCTGCTGACCATCCTCGGCGTCGACAAGGTGACGGTGATCGGTCACAGCTTCGGCGGTGCGGTGGCGATGCAGTTCGCCTACCAGTTCCCCGAGCGCACCGAGCGGCTCGTGCTGGTCAACGCGGGCGGCCTCGGCAAGGAGGTCACGGTGCTGATCCGCGCCCTCGGTCTGCCGGGCTACCAGTACACCCTGGGCCTGCTGACCGCGCCGGTGATCCGCCAGGTCAACACCACCATCCTGCGCGGGCTCAAGGCCACCGGCCTGCGGGACCTGCGCGATCTCGACGAGGTCGCCGACATCGTCGACTCTCTCACGGACCCACGCGCCCGCTATGCGGTGCACAAGCTCGTGACCGGTGTGATGGACTGGCGGGGCCAGAACATCACGATGCGCGACCGGGCCTATCTCACCGAGCTGATGCCCCTGTGCGTGGTCTGGGGCGAGGACGACCACGTCCTGCCGGCCAGCCACGCGCAGACCGCGACCCAGTTCGCGCCGAAGGCACAGGTGACCGTCATGCCGGACGCCGGCCACTTCCCGCATCGCGACCACCCGGACGCGTTCGCCGACCTGCTGATCGACTTCGTCGACTCGACGGTTCCCGCGACGTACTCGCGTGCCCGCTGGCGCCGCCTGCTCACCACTGGTCCGCAGGCGCCCGCCCTGCGCGCGGTGCGCGAGGACGACGTGGCCTCCGAGCTGGCCTGAGCCGTTGACGAGGAAGGGCCCCGGGAGATCCCGGGGCCCTTCCTCGTGCTTGGGGGAGACGCGTCAGGCGTCGCCACCCTCCTGCTTGACGCCGCGCATCGTGGTCGGGTCATCGATCCGGTACGTCTCGAAGGCCTTCGACACGACCGAGCGGTCGACCTTGCCGGCGTCGGCCAGGGCCTGGAGGGCCTGGACGACGACGGACTGGGCGTCGATCTGGAAGAAGCGACGCGCGGCCGGTCGGGTGTCGGCGAAGCCGAAGCCGTCGGCACCGAGGACGCGGTAGTCGGCCGGGACCCAGCGGGCGATCTGCAGCGGGACCGCCTTCATGTAGTCCGAGACCGCGATGACCGGCGAGTCCGAGCCCGACAGCTTGTCGGTGATGTACGCGGTCTTGGCCGGGGCGCTGGGGTTGTTGAGGTTCCAGTGCTCCGAGGCGGCGGCGTCACGGGCCAGCTCGTTCCACGAGGTGACCGAGTAGGTGTCGGCGACGACGCCCCAGTCCTCGCGCAGCAGGCGCTCGGCCTCGGCGACCCACGGGAAGCCGACACCGGAGGCGAGCAGGCGTACCCGCGGTCCCTCGCCCTCACCGGCGGACACCTGGTGGATGCCCTTGAGGATGCCCTCGACGTCGACGCCCTCCGGCTCGGCCGGCTGAGCCACGGGCTCGTTGTAGACCGTGATGTAGAAGATCACGTTCTCGCCCTTGCCGTCCTCGCCGCCGGGGCCGTACATCCGCTCGAGACCGCTGCGCATGATGTGCGCGACCTCGTAGGAGAACGCGGGGTCGTAGTGCACGACGCCGGGGTTGGTGGCGGCGATCAGCGGGGAGTGGCCGTCGGCGTGCTGCAGGCCCTCACCGGTCAGGGTGGTGCGACCGGCGGTGGCGCCGATGAGGAAGCCGCGCGCCATCTGGTCGGCCATCGCCCAGATCGAGTCGCCGGTCCGCTGGAAGCCGAACATCGAGTAGAAGATGTAGAACGGGATCATCGGCTCGCCGTGGGTGGCGTACGAGGAGCCCGCCGCGGTGGCCGAGGCCATCGCACCCGCCTCGGAGATGCCCTCGTGCAGCATCTGACCCGAGGTCGACATCTTGTACTGCAGCAGCATGTTGCGGTCGACGCCCTCGAACTGCTGACCCGCCGGGTCGTAGATCTTGGCCGAGGGGAACATCGCGTCCATGCCGAACGTGCGGTACTCGTCGGGGGCGATCGGGACGATGCGCTTGCCGATGTTCGGGTCGCGCATCCAGTCCTTGAGCAGACGCACGGTGGCCATGGTGGTGGCGACCTTGTGGCTGCCCGCGCCCTTCTTGAGCTCGGCGTACGTCTTGTCGCCGGGCAGCTCGAGCGGCTTGGAGCGGTTCTCGCGCCGCGGCAGCGAGCCGCCGAGCACCCGACGGCGCTCGTTCATGTACTTGATCTCCGGCGAGTCCGGGCCGGGGTTGTACAGCGGGAACTTGCCGGTGGCGGCGTACTTCTCCTCGATCTCCTGATCGGTGATCGGGATCTCGAGCCGGTCGCGGAACTTCTTCGCGTCCTCGACGGTGAGCTTCTTCATCTGGTGGGTCGCGTTCTTGCCCATCAGGGCGTCGATCGTCCAGCCCTTGATGGTGTGCGCCAGGATCACGGTCGGCTGGCCGACGTGCTTGGAGGCCGAGTCGAACGCCGCGTACACCTTGCGGTAGTCGTGGCCGCCGCGCGGCAGCTTCTCGATCTCGCGGTCGGAGAGGTGCGCGACCATCTTGCGCAGGCGCGGGTCCGGGCCGAAGAAGTTCTCCCGGTTGTACGCGCCGTCCTCGACCGAGAAGGTCTGGAACGCGCCGTCCGGGGTGGAGTTCATCTTGTTGACCAGGACGCCGTCGACGTCGCGGGCGAGCAGGTCGTCCCACTCGCGGCCCCAGACGACCTTGATGACGTTCCAGCCGGCGCCGCGGAAGTTGGCCTCCAGCTCCTGGATGATCTTGCCGTTGCCGGTGACCGGGCCGTCGAGCTGCTGCAGGTTGCAGTTGATGACCCAGGTGAGGTTGTCGAGCTCCTCACGGGCGGCGATGCGCAGGGCACCCATCGACTCCGGCTCGGCCATCTCGCCGTCACCGAGGAAGGCCCACACGCGCTGCTGCGACGTGTCCTTGATGCCCCGGTTGTGCAGGTACCGGTTGAACCGGGCCTGGTAGATCGAGTTGATGCCGGTCAGACCCATGGAGACCGTGGGGAACTCCCAGAAGTCCGGCATGAGGCGCGGGTGCGGGTAGGACGACAGACCCTGGCCGACGCCGTGCTGCGCCTCCTGGCGGAAGCGGTAGAGGGCCTCCTCGGAGAGCCGGCCCTCGAGGAAGGCGCGGGCGTAGATGCCCGGGGCGGCGTGGCCCTGGATGAAGACCTGGTCGCCTCCGCCCGGGTGGTCCTTGCCGCGGAAGAAGTGGTTGAACCCGACCTCGTAGAGGGAGGCCGAGGACTGGTAGGTGGCGATGTGACCGCCGACCTCCAGGCCCTTGCTGTTGGCGCTGGAGACCAGCATGGCGGCGTTCCACCGGATCATGGATCGGACGCGGCGCTCGGTGTCCTCGTCGCCCGGGAACCACGGCTCGCGCTCCGGCGGGATCGTGTTGATGAAGTCCGTGCTCCGCAGAGCCGGTACGCCGACGGCGCGCTCACGGGAGCGCTCCAGGAGACGGAGCATGACGTAGCGCGCTCGGTCGCGGCCGCGGGCGTCGACCATCGAGTCGAAGGACGCCAGCCAATCCCGGGTCTCGTCGGGGTCGATGTCCGGAAGCTGTGTCGGCAGGCCCTCATGGATGACGGTGGCCGGCGTGCCGGAAGCAGGGGTGTTTTCTTCGGTCACATCTTGAATCGTGCCACTCCGCACCCCGTCGTGAAATTTACTGCGGAGTACGGATTTCCAGCGCGCCGGATTATCGGTTAACGGCGCGGAGGAATGGACCAGGGTTGCGTCCACGGCGTATCTCCGCTGGACTACTCACCACCGTGGGTGATTTGCACCGACGGTGAGACAACCTGTCAGCGACAAGATGCGGAGGACGACGTGAGCTCGACCGCGGGTGGAGGCTCCACCCAGACTGGCCCGGCGGGACCCGCCGAGCGCCTGGGATTCAAGGCCGGAATGGTCATCCAGGAGCTGGGATGGGACAACGACACCGATGACACGCTCAGGGTCGCGATCGAGGACGCGCTCGACGCCGAGATGGTGGACGGCGACTACGGCAACGTCGTGGACGCCGTCCTGCTGTGGTGGCGCGACGAGGACGGCGACCTCGTCGACGGCCTCGTGGACTCCCTCACCGACCTGGTCGGCGGAGGCGCCATCTGGCTCCTGACGCCGAAGGTCGGCCGCCCCGGTGCCGTCGACCCTGCCGACATCGCCGAGGCCGCGCCCATCGCCGGCCTCTCTCAGACCATCACCGCTGCCGTCAGCAGCGACTGGACCGCAACCCGACTGCTGGCGCCGAAGAACGTCGGATGATCCTGCGTCCCTCAGAGGCGCTGGCCAAGGCGGTCTCCGCCGGGTCCGGTGCGCTCGTGCTCGCCGGCTCCGGCGTCGTCAAGCCGTTCTCCCCGGCTGTCCTGGCGCGCCTCGGCAAGGCCGTCCTCGACTGGGGTCTCGGGCCCGCGGGCGGCTTCACCATGCTCGCCACCCGATACCCCGACCGGGTCGGCATCGTCGACGAGCTCGGTGAGATCACGTACGGCGAGATCCACCGCCGCACCAACGTGCTGGCCCGTGCGCTGGCTGCGCGTGGTGTCGGCGAGGGTGACGGCGTCGCGATCATGTGCCGCAACCACCGCGGCTTCGTCGAGGCGACCGTCGCGGTCGCCAAGCTGGGCGCCGACGCGCTCTACCTCAACACCGCCTTCGCCGGCCCGCAGCTGGTCGACGTGCTCGCTCGGGAGAAGCCGCGCGTGGTCATCCACGACGAGGAGTTCACCGCGCTGCTGGCCGGTGCCGAGATCGAGCAGCGCATCCTGGCCTGGACCGACACCGATGTGGCCGCTCTCAAGGCCGACGGTGTCGAGACGCTGGGGGAGCTCTCCACCAGGGGCAACGACTCCACCCTCGCCGCGCCCTCGCGGCACGGCCGGATCATCATCCTCACCTCCGGCACCACGGGCACGCCCAAGGGCGCGCCCCGCAACGAGGCCGGCATCGACGCCGCGATCGCGCTGCTGTCGCGGATGCCGCTCAAGGAGGGCTGGCGCACGCACATCGCCGCGCCGCTGTTCCACACCTGGGGCTTCGCCCACCTGATGCTCGCGATGCTGCTCGGCTCCACCATGGTGCTGCGCCGCCGCTTCGAGCCCGCCGACGCGCTCGCCGCGACCGAGGGCTGCGACTCGCTGGTCGTCATCCCCGTGATGCTGCAGCGGATGCTCGCCGTACCGGATGTCTCTCCGGACCTGTCCCGCCTCAAGGTCGTCGCCTCGTCGGGCTCCGCCCTGCCGGGCGACCTGGCCCTGGAGTGGATGGACCGCTTCGGCGACAACCTCTACAACATCTACGGCTCCACCGAGGTCGCCTACGCCTCGATCGCCACGCCCGAGGACCTGCGCACCGCGCCGACCTCGGCCGGCCGCCCGCCGTGGGGCACCATCGTGAAGATCCTCGACCCGCTCGGCGCCGAGGTGGCGCAGGGCGAGGCCGGGCGCATCTTCGTCGGCAACAGCCTGCTCTTCGAGGGCTACACCGGCGGCGGCCACAAGGAGATCGTCGACGGCCTCATGTCGTCCGGCGATGTCGGCCGCTTCGACGCCGACGGACGCCTGTACGTCGAGGGTCGCGACGACGAGATGATCGTCTCCGGCGGCGAGAACGTCTTCCCCAAGGAGGTCGAGGACTGCCTCGCCCGCCACGAGGCCGTCGTCGAGGTGGCCTGCATCGGCGTCGACGACGCCGACTTCGGCAAGCGCCTGCGCGCCTTCGTCGTGGTCAGCCGTGAGGTCGGCGAGGACGACCTCAAGGACTGGGTGAAGCACCACCTCGCCCGCTTCAAGGTGCCGCGCGACATCGTCGTCATGGGCGAGCTGCCGCGCAACGCCACCGGCAAGGTGCTCAAGCGTGAGCTCTTCGAGTGGGCCGGTGAGTCCGCGGGGGACGGGGCGTGACCGGGCTCGAGATCGGTGGGCTCGCCCCTGACTTCACCCTGCGCGACCAGTTCGGCCAGGACGTGACCCTCTCCTCCTACCGGGGCAGCAAGGCCGTGGCGCTGTTCTTCTACCCGTACGCGTTCTCGGGCGTGTGCACGGGGGAGATGGCCGGCATCCGCGACCGGCTCGCGGAGTTCATGACGTTCGACACCGAGGCGCTCGCGATCTCCTGTGACCCGATGTTCGCGCTGCGCGCGTTCGCCGACAGCGACGGGCTCAACTTCCCGCTGCTCTCGGACTTCTGGCCGCACGGCGAGGTCTCGCGTGCCTACGACGTGTTCGACGAGGCCCGGGGCAACCCGCGGCGCTCCTCGTACGTGATCGACAAGCAGGGGATCGTGCGGTGGGCGGTGCACAACGCGGCCGCTGAGGGCCGCGACCTCGACGAGCATCTGCGCGAGCTGGCCGCTGCGGCAGCGGTCGTCTAGGCGCTCCGCGCGCGCTCGTTCCGCGCTGACGCGCGCTCGTTCCGCGCTGACGCTCGCTCGTCCCGGCGCTCCGCGCCCGACTCGCTCGCTCACGGCCAGCGCCCGAGCTCGTCCCTCGCTCGCGCTGCCGCTCGCTCGCTCGTCCCGGCGCTCCGCGCCCGACTCGCTCGCTCACGGCCAGCGCCCGAGCTCGTCCCTCGCTCGCGCTGCCGCTCGCTCGCTCGTCCCGGCGCTCCGCGCCCGACTCGCTCGCTCACGGCCAGCGCCCGAGCTCGTCCCTCGCTCGCGCTGCCGCTCGCTCGCTCGTCTAGACCAGTTGGTCTCTTTTTCAACGAAACCGGACCACAGCGTCCCGACAGGTTGATATCGTCCTCCACGTTGAACCGGTGGCGACCCGAGACGCCGCCGGTTCGACTCATTTGGCCCCATGCGACGCCCACCCCGTAGGCTGTGCCGTCGCGTCACGGGCGCATAGCTCAGTTGGTTAGAGCGCTTCCCTTACAAGGAAGATGTCGGGGGTTCGAGTCCCTCTGCGCCCACCATTTCCGGAATTCGGGTCAGATTGGCGATCCCTTTGCCGTTGTGACGCGTATGACAGCCCTCGCGCCCGATCACGCCTCGGATCTCGACACCAACGAGGCGCTGCTCGCGCTCGACTACTCGGCCTACGACCACTTCGGGCACTCGGTGTATGTGGTCGGCCGGGATTACACGATGCAGCACCTCAACGCGGTCGGCATCGAGCGGATCCGGTTCATGACCGGCAACCCGGACCTCGCGCTCGAGCAGGCCCGGGGCCTGTCGCTGGATGCGCTCTACGTCCACCCCGAGTACGGCCGCGACATGCTGCGGGACGACTCGCACCTGCCGATGACGACCGAGTACGAGCTCTTCGGCTTCTGGCGCAAGATGTCGCTGGACGCGATCTACCAGCCCGGTACCGGGCGGTTCCTCGGCGCCGTGATGGCGGTCCAGGACGTCACCGAGCAGAAGAAGGCCGAGTTGGCCGCCCAGGCGACCGCCCGCAACGCCCGTGCGATGAGCGCCCTGCTGGCCGCGCTCGCCGACGCCCGGACGGAGGAGGGCGTGGTGGACGTCGTCATCTCGACGATCCTCGAGCACTTCGGCGTCTCGTACGCGGTCGGCTACAAGATCGTCGAGGACGAGGCGCTCTACTTCGGCCAGTCCAGCGAGGACGGCGCCACGGCCGCGGCCGCTCCCGCACAGGTCTACCGGCGCGGCGAGGGGCGGGGGCTCATCGGCCGCGCCTGGGCCGCCGACGCGGTCGCCGAGGGCGCGAACCTCGCCGACCTCGCCGACGACCCGCACCTGCGCCTGGCCGCGGAGGAGGGCTACGTCGCCGGCTTCGCGCTGCCCCAGGGACCGCGCGAGAGCGTCGGGTCCGGCGGCGTGATCGAGTTCCTGAGCAAGGAGCCGCTCGACTTCGACGCGATCCGCGACATCCTCGCCGACGTCGTGCTGGCCAGCCGCGACGCCTTCACCCGGGCCTACGAGGAGGCCCGTACGGCCGCCGTGGCCGCCGACACGGCCCGTCGCGTCGAGGCACTGCTCGCCGCCACCCGCCTGGTCGGGGACGGCGACCTCACGGTCGCGATCCCGTGCGAGGGCGACGACACCATCGCGCACGTCGCGAGCGCCGTCCAGGACGTCGTCTCGGCGATGCGCGGCTCGCTGCGCGAGATCGGCGAGACCGCGGACGGCCTGCTGGCCGCCTCGACCCAGCTCAACGCCGTCGCCGCCGGCGTGGGTGACGGCGCGGCGCTGACCTCCGCCCGCGCCGACTCCGCCTCGAGCGCCGCCGCTCAGACCTCCTCCGCGATCCAGACCGTGGCGACCGCCGCCGAGGAGATGTCGTCCTCGATCCGCGAGATCGCCCAGAACGCCAGTGAAGCGGCCACCACCGCCAGCGGCGCGGTCGGGATGGCCGGCGACGCCTCCACGACCATCTCCGCGCTGGGGGAGGCGAGCACCCAGATCAGCCAGGTGATCAAGCTGATCACCTCGATCGCCCAGCAGACCAACCTGCTCGCCCTCAACGCCACCATCGAGGCGGCGCGCGCCGGCGAGCACGGCAAGGGCTTCGCCGTGGTGGCCAGCGAGGTGAAGGAGCTCGCCGCGCAGACGGCGCGTGCGACCGAGGAGATCTCGACGCAGATCAGCACGATCCAGGGCCGTACCGGCGAGGCCGTCCACGCGATCGGCCAGATCGGCGAGGTGATCAGCCGGATCAGCGACATCCAGACCACCATCGCCTCCGCGGTCGAGGAGCAGACCGCGACCACCAACGAGATCGCCCGCTCGGTCACCGAGGCGGCCACGGGCGCCGACGGCATCGCCGCCGACGTCACCCAGGTCGCCAGCTCCGCCGTGGAGGCGAGCAGCGCGGCGGCGCAGACGCTCGCCGCGGCGAGCGAGCTCGACGCGACCGCCGGCCGACTTCAGGAGCTGGTGGCCCGCTTCACCCTCTGAGATGCAGGTGCAGTCTCAGGTGATGGTGCCGCTGGATGGGACCGGGCGCGTCCCGATGAGCGTGGGGATGGGGCCGGGTGAGTCGCCCGGACACCCCGAGCATCGCGACGCCGAGCACCCCCAGGAGCACCAGCGACTGAAGGGCGAACCACAGCAGCCAGGCGTTGGCGGACACAGCGCACCTCCTTGAGTGGATCTCTCCACGGTGCCACGCGATCGCCTCGCTGGCCAGGCCTGCGCCTAGAGTCGCGCGCCGTCGTCCCAGGGGTCGCGCGGCTCGCGCGGCATGGCGAAGACCAGGTAGCCGAAGCCGGCCAGGAACGCGAGCGCCAGACCGGCGACCACCCAGTTCGGGATCCACCAGTGGAGCGAGACGTGGGCGATGAACAGCAGCACCGCGCCGATCGGCGCACCGAGCAGACCGAGCCAGGCCAGGAACCGCTCCGGCGTGGTGCGGGGGAGCGTCGGACGAGGGGCCACGAAGCGGTCGTGCGCGTCGACGTCGTACGCGTCGTCGTACACGTCCGGGGTGAAGGACTCGTCCACGTCGTCGCCGAAGGGGACCACGGCGTCCTCGACGGCAGGCTGGTCGGCCAGCTCGGCACGTTCGCCGAAGTTCTCGACGATCTCGCGCCAGGCCGCGTCCTGGGCGGCCTCGTTCGGGTCGCTCACCGGTTCGCTCACTCCTCAAGACTAGGCGATCGAGCGAGCGACAGCGCCCGAGGGAGGAACGAGCTCGGAGGCGTTGGCCGGGAGCGAGTGAGCCCGCGCGCAGCGCAGGCGATCGAGCGAGCGACAGCGCCCGAGGGAGGAACGAGCTCGGAGGCGTTGGCCGGGAGCGAGTGAGCCCGCGCGCAGCGCAGGCGATCGAGCGAGCGACAGCGCCCGAGGGAGGAACGAGCTCGGAGGCGTTGGCCGGGAGCGAGTGACCCCGCGCGCAGCGCGGGGTCAGGGGGTGGTGACCTTCGCGATGAAGGCGGCGGACTCGTCGATGATCACCTGGGCGTCGTTGTCCAACGTCGCCACGTGGTAGCTGTTCTCCAGCCGTCGCAGCGTCACCGGCCCCGAGATCCGCGAGGTGATCAGCGGCTCGGAGGCCTCGTCGACGACGTGGTCCTCGGTCGAGCGCAGGTAGAGGACCGGTGCCGTCACCTTGGGCAGGTCGGCGACCAGCTCGGGCCACGCGCGGAACATCGAGTGCGCGGCCTTGAGGGGCGTACGGGTGTAGCCGTGCTCCTCCACGCCGGCCAGCTTGATGTCGCTGGCGATGCCGGGGAAGGACGGGACGAGGTGCTTGAGCACGGGAAGCAGCTTGACGTCGAGCCGCTTGGTCGCGAGCGCCGGGTTGACCACCACGACGCCCGCCACCGCGTCGGCGTGATCGGCGGCCAGGCGCAGCATCAGAGCGCCGCCCATCGACAGACCGCAGAGCACCACGACGTCGTTCTCGGCCTGCAGCTTGGCGAAGGCCCGCGACACCTCGCCGTACCAGTCGGGCCAGCCGGTGGTGTTCATCTCCTGCCAGGTGGTGCCGTGGCCGGGGAGCCGCGGCACCTCGACGCCGTACCCGAGCTCGGCCAGCGCCCGTCCCCAGCCCACCATCGAGTAGGGCGAGCCGGTGAAGCCGTGGGACAGCAGGACGCCGATGCGGCGACCGCCGGTGAGGTCGGGCTGGGCGGCGACCGAGAGCGGGGCGTGGAGATCAGACGCGGACATGGTCGGCATTCTGCACCAATCCCGATAGGGTCGGAGGCGTGAATGAGAAGGCGTTCTACGCGGTTTTGAAGCACGTCGTCATCGGCCCGTGGCTCAAGCTCGTCTTCCGGCCGAAGTACCAGGGCGTGGAGAACGTCCCGACCAAAGGCCCCGCGATCCTGGCCAGCAACCACCTCTCGTACGCCGATTGGCTCTTCATGCCGCTCGGGCTGCCGCGGATGGTGCGGTTCGTGGCCAAGGACGAGTACTTCATCCAGCCGGGCATCAAGGGCTGGTTCAAGAAGACGTTCTTCGCCGGCACCGGCAACGTCCCGATCGACCGCTCCGGCGCCTCGGCCGCCGAGGGCGCCCTGATCGCGGCCCAGCGCGTGCTCGGCGACGGCGAGCTCTTCGGGATCTACCCCGAGGGCACCCGCTCCCACGACGGCAAGCTCTACCGCGGCCGTACGGGTGTCGCGCGACTCGCACTCGAGTCCAAGGCGCCCGTCGTCCCGGTCGCCGTGATCGGCACGGACATCATCGCGCCGCCGGGCAAGACCTTCGGCAAGCTGGTGCGCCCGATCGTCCGCTACGGCAAGCCGCTCGACTTCTCCCGCTACGAGGGCATGGAGAACGACCGCTACATCCTGCGCGCGATCGCCGACGAGATCATGTACGAGATCCTGCGGCTCTCCGGCCAGGAGTACGTCGACCTCTACGCCACCGACGCGAAGAAGCGCGACCAGGCGGCCGAGAAGTCGAAGCCCGCTGCGTGATCCCCGGTGAGCATCCACAGCTCCCACCCGTTCCCGACGTCGGAGGATCCGGTCCGCCGGCTGCGCGGTCGGCTGGGCGGCGCGGTCGCGCTGGTCACCGCAGGTGCCGGTGAGGATCGCGCCGGGCTGACCGTCTCGTCGCTGATGGTGGCCGGCGGCGAGCCGGCCTCCGTGCTGTTCCTGGTCGATCCGGACAGCTCGCTCGCAGAGACGCTGGAGGTCGGGTCGCGCGCTGTCGTGCAGCTGCTGGCCTGGCAGCACCGGGGCCTCGCCGAGGCCTTCGCCGGTACGTCACCCGCGCCCGGCGGCCCGTTCCGTACGGGGTCCTTCGCCGACTCGGCATGGGGTCCGCGACTGGTGGACGCCACCGCCTGGGCGTCGGTGACGATCAGCGGGCTGCGCGAGATCGGCTGGTCGCTCGAGGTCGCCGCGGCGATCGACGAGATCGAGATCGGCTCCGACGAGGAAGCACTGCTGCACCGCCGAGGGCGCTGGGCACGGCCGTGAGCGAGGGCGTGGGCGAGCTGCTCGCGATCGCTGAGGAGCTCTACGCGGTGCCGCTCGGAGAGTTCACGGTGACCCGTGACGCTCGCGTACGGGAGCTCAAGGGCACGCCGCTCGCGGCGGCGGTGAAGGCGCTGCGCAAGCCGTCCGCGGCCGCGTGGGTGGTCGACCTGCTGGTGCGCCGCGAGAGCGATCAGGTGACGCAGATGATCGCGGTGGGCGCGGCGCTGCGGCAGGCTCAGGAGGGGATGGATGCGGGTGCGCTGCGCGAGCTGACCAAGCAGCGGCGCCAGCTCACCGGTGCCCTGACCGCCCGTGCCCGGGCGCTGTCCGGCCAGGCGGGGCTGAAGGTGACCGCGGCGGTCGCCGACCAGGTCGAGGAGACGCTGACGGCCGCGATGATCGACCCCGACGCGGCGCGTGCCGTGGCCTCCGGGCTGCTGGTGACGCCGCTGCGCGCGACCGGCGTCGGAGCGGTCGACGCGGGTGCCGCGGTCGCGGCGCCCGAGGCGCTCGGCTTCACCGTCACGCCGGTCGAGGCACCGGCGGTGACCCTGCGCGTCGTACCGGATCCCGACGCCGACCGGCGCGCCCTCGAGGCGGCGCAGGCGGCCCTGGCGGAGGCCGCGGCGGGCCTCGACGAGGCCGTGCAGGAGGAGGAGCGCGCGGCCGCGGAGGTCGCCCGGCTCGAGGCCGCATCACTGCAGGTGCAGGCCGAGCTCGACGAGCTGCGGCGCCGGCTCGCCGAGCTGGAGGAGTCGGCCCAGGAGATCGACGACGACCTCGCCGAGGCCGAGGACGACCGCGCCGCCGCGCAGGCCGACGTGGAGGCCGCCACGCGCGCCCGTGACCAGGCGGCGGCTGCCGAGGCGCGCCTGCGCCACTGAGGTCGCGGTGGCGTCGTGCCGAAGGGGTCGCTGTGGAGGCGGTGGCCGGACCCGCTCCGCGCGCGGGACTCGCCCGGGTGGGTGGTGGCGCCTACCGGCTCTGCGGGGACCGACCCGTCACTCGGCGGCCCAGGCCTTCGAGCGTTCGACGGCCTTGAGCCACTGCGCGTGGCCGGCATCGGCGGCACCCCGGTCGGGGGCGGGGGAGAAGGTGCGGTCGAGGGCCCAGGTCGCGCGCAGATCGTCGAAGGACGACCACAGCCCGACGCCCAGGCCGGCCATGAACGCCGCGCCGAGCCCGGTCGTCTCCACGATCGAGGGCCGGGAGACCTCGATGCCGAGCTGGTCGGCCTGGATCTGGCACAGGAGGTTGTTGGCCGCAGCGCCGCCGTCCACCTTGAGCGCAGCGACCGGAGGCATCGTGTCGACCACGTCGCGCACCTCGTACGTGATCGCCTCGAGCGTCGCCCGCACGATGTGGCCCCGGGTCGTGCCGCGGGTGAGACCGACGATGAGGCCGCGCGCGTGCGGGTCCCAGTGCGGCGCCCCGAGCCCGGTGAGCGCTGGTACGAAGACGACGCCCTCCGAGGACGGGACGGCGTTCGCGATCGCCTCGGTCTCGGCGGCCGACCCGACGATCTGGAGCCCGTCGCGCAGCCACTGCACGGCGGCGCCGGTGACGAAGATCGACCCCTCGAGCGCGTAGGTCATCTCTCCGGACGGCGCGCGCCAGGCGGCCGTGGAGAGCAGCCCGGCGTCCGAGCGCACCACCTCGGAGCCGGTGTTGGTCAGGATGAACGAGCCGGTGCCGTAGGTGCACTTCACCTCGCCCGGATCGAAGCAGGTCTGCCCGAAGAGCGCCGACTGCTGATCGCCCGCGATGCCGGCGATCGGCAGCGACAGGTCGAGGAACGAGCGCGCGTCCGTGGTCGCGATCGAGCCCCAGTTCGGCACCAGCTCCGGCAGGGCGTCGCGCGGCACCCCGAAGAGGCCGCAGAGCTCGTCGGACCAGTCGCCGGCGGCGAGGTCGAAGAGCAGCGTGCGCGAGGCGTTCGAGACGTCGGTGACGTGGTGCACGCCGCGCGTCATCCGGGTGACGAGGTAGGAGTCGACGGTGCCGACGGCGTAGCGACCGGACTCGACGTGGGCCCAGGTCTGCGGCTCGTGCTCGCGGATCCAGGCCAGCTTGGTGGCGGAGAAGTACGGGTCCAGGCGCAGCCCGGTCAGCTCGGAGATCCGGGCCTCGTGCTCGGTCATCGAGGAGCAGTACGAGGCCGTGCGACGGTCCTGCCACACGATCGCGCGCCGCGGCGAGCCGAGCGTCTCGCGATCCCACAGCACGACCGTCTCGCGCTGGTTGGTGATGCCGATCCCGACCAGCTCGTCGCGGTCGAAGCCGTGCAGGGCGGCGCGCACCGCCTCCAGCGTGGCCTGCCAGATCTCCTCCGGCGCGTGCTCCACCCAGCCCGGCTTGGGGAAGTGCTGTGCGAACTCCTGGTAGCCCCGCGCCACGATCGCGCCGGACTCGGAGACCACCAGCGCGGTCACGCCGGTCGTGCCGGCGTCGATCGCCAGGATCGCGCTCACAGCTCGCCCGCCGCCCACGCCGCGCGGTGGGCGTCGTTGAGGTCGAGCAGCCGGGCCAGCTCCGCGATCGGGTCGCCGCCGGGGAGCAGCGCAGCGTCATCGACGCGCAGGTCGGCGACGATGTCGTCCTCGCCGTCGTAGCCGGCCTCCTCGCGTACGACGAGCAGGGCCGCCGACTGGCGACCGCGGCTGTCGCCGCCGGCCTCGTCCCCGGCTCGCAGCGCGGCGATCAGCCGGCGCTCCAGCGACGGCTCGTCCTCGGCGGCCCGCCAGGCCTGCTCCATCGCCTCGATCACCTCGGGGCCGGTCAGCAGGTTGCCCTGGATCGCGTAGCCCTCGCCGGTGACACCGCCCGCCCACGGCTGGCAGGCGCTGCCGGTGTGGGAGGCGGCCTGCCCGTCCACGTCGACGATGCCGACCTGGCGCTGGAGGTATCCGGGATCCTCGTCCAGCAGGGTCTGGAGCGCGACGCCGGCCGTGGCGCCGTCGTCGAGGTGGGAGAGCGCGAGCCCCTTGTACGCGACGTTGACGTGCGCCTGGGTGGCGATCGCGCCGACCCCGGCGACGGCCGCCGGCACCGCGTTGCCGACCGCGAAGAACCGCGAGGCGACCGCCACGCCCCACGTGCTGCCGTCTGCTGACCTGGCCACGATCGAGAACGTCATGGGAGGGACGCTACTGGTTGAGCGTGACCCCTGGCGCGGTCAACACGATCCAACGACCTTCGCGAGCCGCGGTGGTCCAGCCGTCGTTGGAGAGGGTCTCGATGGTGCCCGCGTTGCGGCTGAGGAGCGCGGCGCAGCGCACGTCGTACCGCTTGAAGACATCGACGTACGGCGAGGAGGGATCGAGGATGCTCAGGTCGAGGATCTGCTCGGAGTAGGGGTCCTGGCGGTTGTCGGCGAAGACCGTGACCCCCGGGGTGAACCAGATCAGGTAGGCGCCCGAGTCGTAGCTGGTGTAGACGTGGCCCGGGCACGACTCGACGGCCCGCTCGATGCGCTCGCCGATCGGGTGCCAGGCCAGCGACGCCGGCGCCGACAGGTACGTCGCCGCGATCGCCACCGGCCCCACGATGCCTGCGCCGACGAGGATCGGGCGGGCGAGGGGCACGGTGTCGCGGGGGCGTACCCGCGGCGTCGCCGGGCGGAGCAGCTCGATCGCCAGCGGGATCGCGGCGATCACGAACATCGTCATGTTGCGGCGGGCGTCGATCGCCAGCGGCAGGGTGGCGAGCGTCGAGACCAGACCCAGCGCGGCTGGCCAGGTCCGGAGGCGACGCCGCGACGCCGGGCGCAGGGCGCTGACCGCGACCAGGACGACGACGCCGCCGACCCACGCCCAGAACGCGCCGCTGAAGAACGACAGCCCCTCGTACGCCGGCTTCCACTCGTTGATCCGGTCCTCGAACGGCCGGCTGCCCGAGGTCAGCACGTAGTGCCACAAGCCGGTGCCGAGCGGCGTCAGGAGGGTGGCGAGCGCGCCCAGAGCCGTGACGACGAGGAGGGGACGCAGGAACCGGCGGCGCTCGCGGAGGAGGAGCGCGGCCAGGCAGGCGGCGCCCAGCGCCAAGCCGCCGTACACGACGCCACCGTGGGCGTTGGCCCACACCAGCATCAGCGGTGGGCACCACCACCAGCGCTGCTCGCGCAGCAGCCACAGGATGAGTGCGAAGCAGAGCATGCTCACCATCTGCGGGCGCAGCGACCAGCTCCCGGCCAGGGCCGGGATGGCGAGGACCAGCACGACGAGGTCGGTGCGTCGTACGGTGCCCGAGGCGGTGGAGAGCGCGAGGGTCCCGCCGGCCAGCAGCGCCGCGCACAGGGTGAGCAGCGGCAGCCCGCCGATCACGTGCACGGGATAGATGAGCGCCTGCCAGAGCCACTCGTGATCGGGCCAGGGGTCGCCGGCGGCGGTGTAGGAGTAGCGGTCGACGAGGCTGATCGTGCGGTGGTGCCAGATGTCGCGCCCGGCCCGCAGCGCCCACCAGGTGTCGCCCTGCGTGCTCGTCACGCACGCGGCGATGACGGTGCCGACCAGGAGGACCAGGCGGCGGGCGAAGACCGGGAAGAGCACCGCCTGATTGTTGCGGCGATAGTGGTAAAAATCCGGCGAACATGCCGCATCATGTGGTGCATGTCACGCCTCACTCGGTGGGCTGCCTCTGCCGCCGCCACCGCCGTCGTCCTCGCCCCTGCCCTGAGCGGTGGAGCCGCGCACGCGGCCGCCTCCAGCTACCCGAGCGGCGATCCGTTCTACCGCTACGACACGACCGGAGCCACGCCGACGCCGTACGTCCCGGACGCGGGGACGACCCCGGGGCAGGTTCTCGACACGCGCGACCATGTGACCCTGCCCGTGATGGCCGACCTGCTCAAGGCGCTGGCCTACTCGCACGGCGCCGCACTGGACTCGTTCTCGATCGACGCGACCCAGCTGCTCTACCGGACCCAGGACGAGCTCGGCCACCCCAGCGCCACGGTCACGACGGTGCTCCGGCCGGAGGATCTCCCGAAGCCGGTCACCAGCAGGGGAGTCGTCGCCTACCTGAGCTACTACGACGGCCTCAGCGACACCTGCGACCCGAGCTACACCCTGCAGAACGGCAAGCTCGACGGCGAGAAGGCCGCGATCAGCCAGCTGCTCGAGTCCGGCTACACCGTCACCATCCCGGACTTCGAGGGCGAGGGCCTCGACTGGGCCGCGGGCCACGAGGCCGGCTGGAGCACGCTCGACGCCCTCCGGGCGACCGAGAAGAGCCTCTCGCTGCCGACGAGCACCAAGGTCGCGACCGTCGGCTACTCCGGCGGCTCGATCGCCGGTGAGTGGGTCGCCGAGCTCCAGCCGACGTACGCGCCGGAGCTGAACCTGGTCGGCACCGCGATCGGCGGCGTGCCGGCCAACCTGCGCCACCTGGTGAACTACGTCAACAGCGACGCCGACGCGGACCGCGACAGCTGGTTCGGGGTCATCCCGGCCGCGACCGTCTCGCTGGGTCGTGCGACCGACCAGGACTTCAGCTCGCTGCTCAGCGCCTACGGCGACCAGGTCGCCACCGACGTCAGCACCAAGTGCATCGGCGACTTCGCCAACAAGTACTCCGGCAAGCACCTCTCCGACCTGGTCAACACCGGCGTCGACTTCATGGCGGACTCACGGGTCGCCGCCATCCTCGACCGCCTCACGATGGGCAAGGGCGCTACGCCGACCGCGCCGATGTTCATGATGAACGGCCGCAGCAGCGACGGCATCGGCGACGGCGTGATGGTCGCCGACGACGTCAAGGCGCTCGCGGCGAACTACTGCAGTCGCAACGTCGCGGTGCAGTACGACGAGCAGAGCGGCCTGCACGGCGCTGTCGGCCAGACCTTCATGGTCAAGGCGATCGGCCTGGTCCCCGGTGGCGGCTTCATCGACAAGTGGTTCAACGGCACCGACACCCCGGCCGACTACAACTGCGCCCCCCGGGTCATCGGCGACCCGGCTCCGCCGCTGCCGAAGGTGACGATCCGGGCGCTCTCGCGCGGCCACCACGACATCGTCATCGTGACCGCGCCCCGCGGTGCCACGGTGAAGATCTTCGTGGCGGGCCACAAGAAGGTCGTCGCTCGCGCGGTCGCGAAGAAGGGTCATGCGCGGCTCAGCATCGCCGATCACAACGGCAAGCGCGTCACGCACTACCGCGTCCTCGTCGGCGGCACGACGTATCGGGTCGCGATGCGCTGATCGTCGACCGGTGGCTCCGTCCACGTGTGTCGGGCCTCCCTCCCGGGCGGAGGCCGGGCTCACGGGCACGGAGCCACCGCTCGATGCCGGTCACTCCAGGTCGATGACGAGGGCCAGGTGGTCGGAGACCGGGAGCTGCCGGACGGACGCCCGGGCAGTGCCGTCGAACCCGTCCGCGAGGACGTGATCGAGCTGCGCCGTCGGTGACTCGACGGGGAAGGTGGCGCTGGGCTCGCCCAGGGGTGTCAGTCCGCTCACCCGCGCGGCTTTCGCGGCCCCCATGTTGAGGTCCCCGGTGAGCAGCAGGGGCCGCGGCGTCGCCTGCAGGGCGCGCACCAATGTGCGCAGCTGGTGCCCATGCCACCACGGCAGGAACGACAGGTGGGTGTTCGCCACCGTCAGGGTGCCGAGCGGCGCGTCGATCGTCGCCGCCATCGCGACCCGCGGCTCCTCCCGGACGAGGGAGGGCAGCCGTCGCCCGGGGAAGCGCATCGGCGCGGGGCCGGGTACGACGGGCAGCCGCACCACCTCCCACGACGTCACCGGGAAGCGACTCAGCAGCGCGATCCCGTACGCCGCGCTGTCGGGCTGCTCCTCGCCGGTCGCCGCGGTCCAGGTCGCTCCCGGACTCCCGGCGAGCGCGGCCACGAACAGATGGTGGTCGGCCCCCATCGCGTCGGCCGCGACGGCTGTCAGGTCGGCGCGCCCGGAGCGGACCTGGTTGCGATCCACCTCCTGCAGCGCCAGGACATCGGCGTCGAGGCTCTTGATCGCGTCCGCGAAGATCGCGATGTCGACCTCGGAGCGCTCGGGGGAGCGGCCGTGCAGGATGTTGAAGGTCACCAGGCGCACACCCGCCCGGTAACCACCCGGAGCATGTGCGATCACCCCGAGGGGTATCGGAGCGCCATGCCGGACGAGGTACGCCGCGGGCTGCGCGAGGCCCTCAAGACCGTTGCGGTCGCGCTCAAGGAGGTCGGGGTGCCGTTCGCGCTCGCCGGCAGCTACGGGCTGTGGGCGCGCGGCGGCCCGGAGCCCGACCACGACGTCGACTTCCTGGTCGCCGAGGAGGACGCGCCGCGGGTGATGGAGCGCCTCGCCGAGCACGGCCTCCAAGTCGTGCAGCCGCCGGAGGACTGGCTGTTCAAGATCTTCATCGACCAGGCGATGGTCGACGTCCTCTTCCGCACGGCCGGCGTGCCGGTCACCCGCAAGCACTTCGACGGCGTCGACGAGATCGAGGTCGAGTCCGTCGCGATGCCGGTCCTCTCGGCGACCACGCTGATGATCGACAAGATGCTGGCGATGGAGGAGCACAGCTGCAACCTCACGGCAGCCCTGCCCGCGGCCCGGGCCGTGCGCGAGCAGATCAAGTGGGACCACGTGCGCGAGGCGGTCGAGGACAACCCGTACGCCTCCGCGTTCCTCTACCTCCTCGACCGGCTGCGCATCACCGAGTAGGCGGAAGCGCGTCGCGCCTGGCTCCCGCGCTCGCGGCCAGCGCCAGAGCTCGTCCCTCGCTCGCGCTGTCGCTCGCTTTCTCACCTCAGGGGAGCAGGACGACCTTCCCCGCCGCATGGTTCTCCGCGACGAACCGGTGCGCCTCGCGCACCTCGGCGAGCGGCAGCTCCTTGACGACCCGCACCTTCAGCCGGCCCTCGCGCGCGAGCTGCGCCAAAGGTGCACGGGCGGCTGCGCGGATCTCCGTCCCCGGATCCGCGCCGGGCCCGCCGCCGAGCGCCTTGATCCCGGACTCGATGGCGGCAGGCCTGACCATGATCGTCGCGATCCGCTCGCGCTCGACCAGGGCCAGCGAGAGGGCCAGGGCCTCATCGGTGCCGGCGGCGTCGATGGCGGCAGTGGGCTCGCCCACCTCCTCCGCGGCCGCGGCGACGCGCTCGCGCAGGCCCTCGCCGTACGCGATCGGGTAGGCACCCAGCTCGCGCAGCAGGTCGTGGTTGCGCGGCGAGGCGGTGCCGATCACCCGGGCGCCGCGGTCGACGGCCAGCTGGATCACCGCCTGTCCGACCGCGCCGGCCGCGCCGTGCAGCAGCACCACGTCGCCCTCGCCGACCCCGGTCGCCTCCAGGGTGTGGATCGCGGTCGCGCCGGCGAGCAGGAGCCCGGCGGCCTCCGACCAGGGGAGCGATGCCGGCTTGGGCACCACGTCGTCGGCCGGTACGAGAAGCGCCGAGGCGTACCCGCCGTCGACGCGGAACGCGATCACCTCGTCGCCGACGGCGACCGTCGAGACGTCCGGTCCGACCGCCTCCACGACGCCCGCGACCTCCGCCCCCAGCCGGAACGGCACCGGGCCGCGGCCACGCATGCCCTGACGGATCTTGAGGTCGACCGGGTTCACCCCGATCGCCTTCACCACCAGCCGCACCTGGCCCGGGCCGGGAGGCGGGAGCTCCTCCTGCCGCAGCTGCAGGACGTTCTCGTCGCCATGGGCGTCGGCGCTGACGTAGGTCGCTGTGAGCGGAGTCACGGGCTGGGTCATGTCCACGGCAACCAACCCGTTGGGCACTACATTCCACGCGCGCGTACCCTTGCGGCGTGATCCCGTCGCTTGAAGAGCTCCACAAGATCGGCGCCGCCCAGCAGCCGACCTACCCCGACCAGGCCGCGCTCGACGCCGCCGTGGATCGGCTCCGTGTCCTTCCTCCGCTGGTCTTCGCGGGCGAGTGCGACGCTCTCAAGTCGAAGATCGCCGCGGCGTCGCGCGGTGAGGCGTTCATCCTGCAGGGCGGCGACTGCGCCGAGACCTTCAACGACGCCACCGCGGACAACACCCGCAACAAGCTGCGCGTGCTGCTGCAGATGGCCGTCGTGCTCACGTACGCCGCCTCGGTGCCGGTCGTGAAGATCGGCCGTCTCGCCGGTCAGTACGCCAAGCCGCGCTCCAGCGACCTCGAGACCCGCGTCGTCGACGGCCAGGAGATCACCCTGCCCGCCTACCGCGGAGACGCGGTCAACGGCTTCGACTTCACCCCCGAGTCGCGCATCCCCGACCCGCAGCGCCTGCTCGACGTCTACCACGCCTCGGCCTCGACGCTGAACCTCGTGCGCGCGTTCACCACCGGTGGCTACGCCGACCTGCGTCAGGTGCACGCCTGGAACTCCGAGTTCGTCGCCAGCAGCCCCGTCGGCGCCCGCTACGAGGCGATGGGCAAGGAGATCGACCGCGCCCTCACCTTCATGAAGGCGATCGGCGCCGACCCGCGCGAGTTCCACGGCGTCGACTTCTACTCCTCGCACGAGGCACTGCTCATGGAGTACGAGCACGCCATGACCCGCATCGACTCGCGCACCGACGAGCCGTACAACGTGTCGGGCCACTTCGTGTGGATCGGCGAGCGCACCCGCCAGCTCGACGGCGCCCACGTCGAGTACTTCAGCCACATCAAGAACCCGATCGGCTGCAAGCTCGGTCCGACGGCCACCGCCGACGACGCGCTCCAGCTCGCCGCCAAGCTCAACCCGCAGAACGAGGAGGGCCGCCTGACCTTCATCACCCGCTTCGGTGTCGACAAGATCCGCGACGGCCTCCCGCCGCTGGTCGAGAAGGTCACCGCGGAGGGCGTGAAGGTCGCGTGGATCAGCGACCCGATGCACGGCAACACCTTCGCCGCCTCCAACGGCTACAAGACCCGCCGCTTCGAGGACGTCCTGGGCGAGATGCAGGGCTTCTTCGACGTGCACAAGGCGCTCGGCACCGTGCCGGCCGGCATCCTGGTCGAGAACACCGGCGACGACGTCACCGAGATCGTCGGCGGCGGCGAGGAGCTCTCCGAGGAGGGCCTGGCCCGTCGGTACGAGTCCGTCGTCGACCCGCGCCTCAACCGCGTCCAGTCCCTGGAGATGGCCTTCCAGGTCGCTGAGCTTCTTCGCAGGTGAGTCACTAGGGTGGCCCGGTGATCGATCTGCGCTCCGACACCGTCACCCGTCCCACCGACTCGATGCGCGAGGCGATGGTCCGCGCAGAGGTCGGTGACGACGTGTACGGCGAGGACCCGACGGTCCGTGCGCTCGAGGAGCGCGTGGCTGCGATGTTCGGCAAGGAGGCGGCGCTCTTCACCCCGACGGGGTCGCTGGCCAACGTGCTGGCCGTGCGCACCGTGGTCGAGCCGGGCCAGGAGGTGCTCTGCGAGTCCGCGGCCCACATCGCCCGTGCCGAGCTCGGCGCGCACGGCGCGGTCTCCGGGCTCACGATGCGTACCTGGCACCACCCGCGCGGCCAGATCGACCTGCCCCAGATCGAGACGCTCTTCGCGCCCGACCTCGGCCCCTACTTCGTGCAGACGAAGGCGATCGCGGTCGAGAACACCCACAACTTCGCCGGCGGCGCGGTCCTGCCACTCGCCGATCTGCAGGCGCTGCGCGCGTACGCCGACCGGGTGGGGGTCGCGATCCACCTCGACGGCGCCCGGGTCTGGAACGCGCACGTCGCGACCGGCGTCGGGCTCGAGGAGTACGGCGCGATCGCGGACGTGCTCGCGGTCTGCCTCTCGAAGGGCCTCGGCGCCCCGATCGGCTCGCTGGTCGTCGGCTCCGCCGAGGCGATCGCCGCGTCCCGGGTGCGGCGCAAGCGGATGGGCGGCGGGATGCGCCAGACCGGGATCCTGGCGGCGGCGGGCCTGCATGCGCTCGACCACCACGTCGAGCGTCTCGCCGACGACCACGTCCACGCCCGCCTGCTCGCCGAGGCGTGCGGCGTCGACCCGGCCGGCGTCGACACCAACATCGCCGTCGTCGTGCGCGACGACGCCCCGGCCTTCGTCGCGGCGGCGCGGGAGCAGGGCGTGCTGGTGAGCGCGGTCGGCCCGAAGGCCGTACGGATCGTCACCCACCTCGACATCAGCAAGACCGACGCGGCGGCCGCGGCGGCGATCCTGGCGAGGCTCTGACTCAGCCCCGCGACCAGCGGAACTGCAGGATCTCCTCGCCGTCCTGGAGCTGGGAGCGGTTGGCGGTGTCGGTGAAGCCGGCCGCGAGCAGCACCCGTTGACCGCGGCGGTTGTCCGCGCGGGTCCAGGCCGAGAGGTGCTCCCAGGATCGGTTCTGCAGGTCACGCAGCAGCCGCGTGCCGATGCCGCAGCCCCACAGTGCGGGGTCGACGTACAGCATCGCGAGGTGACCGGTGGTCGGGTCGGGGCGCCGATCGGGGCTGTGCTCGTCGACGAACGTCTCCGCGACCAGCACGCCCGCTGGGCGGGTGCCGTAATGGGCGAGCAGGAGCAGCTCGGCGCCCTCGATCCGCTCGCGCACCCGGCTGGCGCGCAGCTCCCCGGCCGGCCGGCGACGCGCATGGTTGGCAGCCCGCCAGACCCGCATCGCCAGGTCGCGCCCCTCCGGGGCGTCGACGACGTCGATCAGGGTCCGGGGCACGTTCGAACCATAGAGGACCCCGCCGGGGCGCCTCTCAGTGAAAGAGCAGGACGAAGCCGAGGACCACGATGACGGCCATCGCGACGAGCGCTGCCAGGAGCGTCGTGCGCCAGGTGGAGACCGGCTGGGACTGCGCGGAGGCGACCGCCGACGACATCATCGGGATCGACGGCATCCGGACCCGGGTCGCGTCGTCGAGCGAGTCGGCGATGCGGGGGAGTGCCACCGCGGTCGCGGTGACAGCGCCGCCGACGGCCGCACCCGCGCCGACGCCCACGCGTGTCTCGGCGCCCTGGTCCCACAGCGGGTAGCGGGCGTTGCCCGGGTTCTCATGCCCGCACTTCGCACAGAACCGACCGCGCTCCAGGCCCCGGCCGAGCTCCTTGCCACACCGTCCGCACAACTCCATGGACTGAGCCTCCCCTTCATCGCGCCCCTGAAACCAGAAATCTTTGGCCACTTGTCAGAAAACGTTCGGTGATCGGGGTTGCTACTGGGCGGGGTGGAGGACCTCGGCCTCGACCTTGCGCCGTGGCGCGAGCTCGACCAACAGCATCGCTGCCAGCACCATCAGGCCGCCCAGAAGCATCCGCGCGGTGAGAGACTCGCCGCCGAAGAGGACCGCGAAGAGCGCGGCGAAGACCGGCTCCATCGACATGATCACCGCGGAGCGGGTCGGAGGCAGGTGCGCCTGCGCCCAGACCTGCGCCAGCATCCCGAGCGCGCCGACGATCGCGGCCATGTACGCCATCCGCACCCAGTCGGGGCCGTTGTCGGGCACCGTGATGCCGCCCGGAGCCGCGCCGACCAGGCAGATCACCGAGATCACCGCCAGCTGCACGATCGAGGAGCCCATCGCGCTCTCCGCGGTCGACCAGGCGCCGAGCCCACAGATGTGCAGCGCGTAGAGGAAGGCCGCGATCAGCACGAGCAGCTCGCCGCCGCCGACCTCGAGGCCGCGCAGCGAGAGCACCGCCATGCCGCCGGTGGCGAGCAGGACCGCGATCCAGGCCGCCCCCGGGATCCGCTGGCGCAGCAGGGGAGCGGCGAGCAGCGGCGTCATCACCACGTACAGGCCGGTCACGAAGCCGGCGGTCGAGGCGGGCGTACGGTCCAGGCCGAGCGTCTGCAGGATCTGAGCGAGGCCGTAGATGACCCCCAGCCCCGCGGCCTGCCACAGCTGCGCGCGCGACAGGCGCCGTACGGCCCGGGGCGCGATCAGCGCCAGCACGACCGTGGCGATCGCGAACCGGACGCCGAGGTAGTCGACGACCGGAACGCGCTCGACGAGGTCCTTCGTCATGAAGAACGTCGAGCCCCACCCCATGGTGAGGGCGAGGAGGGCGAGCGCGCCGAGCGTCTCGGTGCGGGTGTCGCGCTGCATCACGCGCCGACCAGCTCCAGGGCCTCGGCACGCAGCTGCTTGAGCAGCGCGATGTCGGGGCTGCCGGGGTCGGTCGAGCCCGGCGTCTCCAGGATGAACGGCACCCCGGCCGTCGCCGGGTGCGCGAACAGCTCGCGGAAGGCGTCGGCGCCGATGTGGCCCTGGCCGATGTTCTCGTGGCGGTCCTTGAAGGCGCCGCGTACGTCCATCGAGTCGTTGGCGTGGATCAGCCGCAGCCGATCTGGGCCTCCGATCTCGACGATGCGCTCCAGCGTGGCGGCGACGCCGCCGGGCTCGTCGAGCGGAGCCCCGGCCGCGAAGACGTGGCAGGTGTCGAGGCAGACGCCGGCCTTGGGATGCAGATCGAGCGCGCCGAGGTAGGCGGTCAGATCGTCGACGCCGGCGCACAGCGAGCGGCCCTGACCGGCGGTCGGCTCCAGAAGCAGCCAGGGGCCGTCCTCGCCGAGCGCGTCGAGCACCGGCATCAGCGCCTCGCGGACCTGCTTCAGCGCCGCGACGTGCTGCGCCTCCGCGTCGCCGTCCGTGCTCACGAACGAGCCGGTGTGCACGACCACGCCCTCGGCGCCGATCTCGGCGGCGCGCATGAGGTTGTGCGCCACCACGGCGGCGGACTTCTCGTATGTCGCCGGCGTGGGGGAGCCGAGGTTCACCAGGTACGGGGCGTGGATGAAGGCGCGGTAGCCACGCGCCTCGATCTCCGTACGGAAGGTCCTGTCCTGGGCCGGGTTGCCGGCCGAGAGCGCCCAGCCCCGCGGGTTGCCGACGAAGATCTGCAGCGTCTCGCAGCCGAGCTCGTCGGCGGTCGCCAGCGCTCCGGCCCGGAGGCCCTTGCCGACGGGGACATGGGAGCCGATCGGGTTGCGCACGAGGTGGGACTTTAACGTCTCAGAAGAGCGAGAGCGTCACTGTCGAGCCCACCTTGACCTTCTCGCCGGAGCCCGGGTCGACGGAGAGGACGTATCCGAGGCCGGCGTAGAAGGTGGAGTTCTTCACCTCGACCTTGAGCCCGAGCGCCTCGAGGGCGGCGCGCGCGTCGTCGACGCCGCTGCCGCGCAGGCCGCCGGGGATCGTGACGAGCGGCGGGCCCTTGGAGATCAGCAGCGAGACGGTGTCGCCCCGGTACAGGGTGCCGGTGCCGGGGAACTGGCTGATGACCCTCCCCTCCTCGACCGTGTCGCTGTAGTCGGAGTCCTTCTTGACGACGAGACCGGCCTTCTCCAGCACCTTCTCGGCCTGCTCGGCGGACTTTCCGACCCAGCTGGCGACCTGGATCGGCTTGCGGCCCTTGCTCACCGTGACGGTGACGGCAGTCCCGGGACGCAGCACGACGCCCGCCTTCGGGCTCGTCGAGATGACCTTCCCCTCGGCGACGGTCTCCGACCAGGCCTTGACCGGCTCGGGGACGTCCATCTTGATGGCCGTCAGGGCGGCCCTGGCCTCGTCGAAGGACTTCCCGGCCTCGTCGGGCACGGGGTACTCCTCGACGCCCTTGGAGACCGTGATGGTGACGGTGCCGCCGTCCAGCACGCGTCCGCCCGGGTCGGGGTCGGAGTCCATCACCCGGCCCTTGGCGACGGTGTCGGAGTAGGCCGGCGGAGCCACCTTCACGTGCAGGCCGGCGGCCTCGAGCTTGCTGACGGCCTGGGCCTGGGTCAGCTGCAGCACGCCGGGTGCGTCGGCGTACCGGCCGAAGCCGAACCACCACGCGCCGGCGCCCACCGCGAGGGCGAGGAGCAGCGCGAGGACGAACGCGACCGGGCCGCGACGCTTGCGACGCGGCTTGGGAGGCTTGGTGCTCACCAGGGCGGTGCCGCCGGAGCGGCCCATGTTCGGGGTGGTCCGGTGCACCTGCTGGGTGCGGTCGCCGAGCGGAGCGCCGGCGCCCCGCCGGACGAGCATCGCCTCGGTGGCCTCGTCGAGGCCGCCCGTACGGACCGGCAGGGCGAGGTCGGCGACCAGCTCCGGGTCGTCGACGATGCCGGCGGCGAGCGCGTGCTGGACGCGGCGCAGCTGGTGCAGCAGCACCCCGGCGTCGGCCGGTCGCAGGGCGCGGTCGCGGGCGGTGGCGCGGGCCACCAGCGCGTCGACGTACGCCGGCAGGCCGGGCACGGCGCGCGACGGCGGAGGCACGTCGGCGTGGACGTGCTTGTAGGCCACCTGGATCGGGGTCTCGCCGGCATGCGGCTTGGTCCCGGTGAGCAGCTCGTAGAGCAGGACGCCGGCGGCGTACACGTCGGCGCGTGCGTCCGCGGTGCCGTCGGTGACCAGCTCGGGCGCGAGGTAGGAGACGGTGCCGATCAGGACCCCGGTGGAGGTGTGCTGGGTCTCGGAGCTGACCGCGCGGGCCAGGCCGAAGTCGGCGACCTTGATCTGGCGTCCGTCGGAGGAGATGAGGACGTTCTCCGGCTTCACGTCGCGGTGCACCAGGCCCGCGCGGTGAGCTGCGGCGAGCGCGCCGAGCACCGGTTCCATCACGGCCAGCGCCTTGCGGGCGGGCATCGGCGCCTCGGCGGTGACGGTGTCGCGCAGGGTGTGGCCCGGGACGTACTCCATCGCCAGGAAGACGATGCCGTCGTCCTCACCCTGGTCGTAGACGGCCACGACGTTGGGGTGGGCCAGACGGGCGGCGGCTCGCGCCTCTCGTACGAAACGCGCGGCGAACGCGCCCTCGTCGCTCCCGTCGTGCCGTCGATCATCGAGCCCGGCGTGCATGATCTTGATCGCGACGGTGCGGTCGAGCCGGTTGTCGTGCGCGGTGTAGACCGACGCCATCCCGCCGCGCGCGATCCGGTCGGTGATCCGGTAGCGGCCGTCCAGGGTGCGACCGATCATCGGGTCCTGGGAGCGCGCCTCGTCGCGCGCCCGACCACGACGGTCTGCCTGCACCGTGAAACCCTCCTGCTGATCCGACCGGGGAAGGAGTCGGAAGCCCCATCGTACGGAGCGGCGAGTGAGTTTCCCGCCACGACACGTGAGGTGACAGAGTGTGGGTCATGTCCGATCAGTTGCCTCTCGCCGATCACAACCTCGCCGAGCTCGTCACCGAGTGGATCGACTGGGCCGAGGCCGGCAAGCTCCTCGGCATCACCCCGGCGACCGTGCGCACGATGGTGCGCGAGCACCAGCTCGCCGCCGCCGTCCCGAACCCGGGGGAGAAGGGCGCCGGCCAGCGTGTGCCCGCCCTCCTCATCCAGGACGGCCTGCCGGTCAAGGGCCTGCCGGGCCTGCTGACGACGATGCACGACAACGGGTACGACGACCGCGAGATCATCGCCTGGCTCTTCATCGACCAGGATCTGCCGGGCCGGCCGATCGACGCGCTGCGCGAGAATCGCGGCTCCGAGGTCAAGCGGCGCGCGCAGGCGCTCGCCTTCTGATCGGGGCCGGGGGGATGCCGATCAGCAGGAGGACGGTCTCCGGCATCGTCGGCGTGATCGTGGTGCTCGTCGGAGCGCTCGTCGGCGTCGACAAGGTCGACGGCGGGTCGGATGCGCCCGCCTCCTCTGCGAGCTCGACGGTCACCGGTGCGGACTCGGCGGGATCATCCACCGACTCGACGTGGATCGACGCGTCGTCGCTGCCTGCTGAGGCGCGCGAGGTGCTGACCGAGATCGACCACGGCGGCCCGTTCGAGTATCCGGGCAAGGACGGCTCGGTCTTCGGCAACTTCGAGGGCCATCTGCCTCACCAGGCGTCGGGCTACTACCACGAGTACACCGTGGACACCCCGGGTGCGAGCACCCGTGGCACCCGCCGGATCATCACGGGCAGGGACGGCGAGCTCTACTGGACCGCCGACCACTACGAGACCTTCCAGCGGATCCGCCGATGAGCGCCGACCACGGGCTCGGGAGCCTGCTCGCGAAGGAGCTTCCGCTCGGGGTCTACCGGCTCCCGGGCCGGTACGACGGCGAGCAGATCGAGCGGATGGCGCTCGACGCCGGCTGGCTCTTCGCCCCGGTCTGGGGCACCGGCACCAAGCAGGGCATGCTGGAGGCGATCGGCGAGGCGCTGGGCTTCGGCGACCACTACGGGCGCAACCTCGACGCGCTCGCCGACTGCCTGCGCGACCTGGTCGCCGACACGCTGCTGCTGTGGGCCGACTGGGCCGGGCTCGCCGAGAACTACCCGGCGGCGATGGCGGGCATCGTGCAGGTGCTCGGCCAGGCCGAGCGGCTCGCGGTCGTGCTCGTGGGGCAGGGCCCCGAGGTCGACGTACCCGCGCTCGCCTAAGCGCCCCGCGCCTGCCTCGCTCGCTCGTCTAGACCGTGCGCTGGGTGGCCGCGTCGGCCAGCCCCCGCAGGACCTCGCGGGCGTACGCGTCGATCGGGGCCGCCTCGAGAGCGACGACGGCCTGATCGGCCAGGTCGGTGATCATCTGCTCGACCTTCGTCGCGGCGCCGGAGTCGGTGATGATCGAGCGCAGGCGATCCACCGCGGCGTCGCTCAGCGGGCGCCCGAGCGAGTGGTCGAGCAGCTCCGCGTCGGAGTCCGAGGCCCCGGCGAGCGCGTGCGCGACCAGGACGGTCCGCTTGCCCTCGACCAGGTCGTCGCCGGCCGGCTTGCCGGTGGCGTCGGGGTCGCCGAAGACGCCCAGGAGGTCGTCGCGCAGCTGGAAGGCCTCGCCCAACGGCAGCCCGAAGGCGCTCAGCGCCTCCAGGTCCCCCTCCGAGGCGCCAGCCAGGGCGGCGCCGATGTGCAGCGGCCGCTCGATGGAGTACTTGGCCGACTTGTAGCGCAGCACCGTCATCGCGGTCTCCACGTCGGCGAACCCGCGCGCCTGCACCGACACGTCCAGGAACTGCCCGGCGATGACCTCCGAGCGGGTGATGTCGAAGAGCCGCAGCGCGGCCAGCACCCGCTCGACCGGGAAGCCCGAGCTGCGCAGCATCTCGTCGGCCCAGGCCTGCAGGAGGTCGCCGAGCAGGATCGCGCCCGCGGCGCCGTACTGCTCCGGCGAGCCGCGCCAGGCCGCCTCGCGGTGCTGGGCCTCCAGGACGCGGTGCGACGACGGCCGCCCGCGCCGGGTGTCGGAGGCATCCATGTAGTCGTCGTGGACCAGCGCGGAGGCGTGCAACAGCTCGAGGGAGGAGCACGCCCGCACCAGTGCGGCCTCGTGCGCGGCGCCATCACCCGCGCCGGGGGCGAACGCGCGGTGTCCCCAGTGGCAGAACGCGGCCCGGAAGCGCTTGCCCCCGGTGACGGAGGCCCGCGCCTGCTCCAGGAGGCGCTCGGCGTCGGAGCCGAGCGGGGCGAGCAGCGCGCCCTGGGCGTCGAGGAAGTCGTCGAGCGCCCCCTGGACGCTGCTGCGGAATCCGTCGGCGTCCCACGTGGTGCTCACGAAGCCACCCTATCGGTGGGGCACTCGTAGAATTCCGGCATGGTCGACCCCATCAGCAACCGCATCGCCGAGCGCCTCCGCACCGGCGAGCGGTCGTTCTCGTTCGAGTTCTTCCCGCCGAAGGACGAGGCGGGCGAGGAGCAGCTGTGGAAGGCGATCGAGGCGCTCGAGCCGTACGCGCCCTCGTTCGTCTCGGTCACCTACGGTGCCGGCGGCTCCAGCCGTGACAACACGATCCGGGTCACCAGCCGCATCGCCCGCGAGACCAGCCTGCTGCCGATGGCGCACCTGACGATCGTCGGGCACACCGTCGAGGAGATCGACGCGGTCCTGGACGAGTACGCCGCCTCCGGGATCGAGAACGTCCTGCTCCTGCGCGGTGACCCGAAGGGCGGCCCGACCCAGGAGTGGACGCCGACGCCCGGCGGTCTGAGCTACGCCGGCGAGCTGGTGGAGCGCGTGGCCGCGCAGCGCGACTTCGGCATCGGCGTGGCCGCCTTCCCCGAGCGGCACCCGGCCTCGCCGTCGATCGAGCACGACGCCGACATCCTGGCCGCCAAGGCCCGGGCGGGCGCCGGCTTCGCCATCACGCAGATGTTCTACCGCTGCGAGGACTACTTCGCGCTGGTCGAGCGCGTCCGCGAGCGGGGCGTCGACATCCCGATCCTGCCGGGCATCATGCCGATCCTGAACCTCGCCGCGATCAAGCGTCAGGGCGAGCTGATCGGCACCTCGGTGCCCGACCACGTGGTCGCTCGGATCGAGAAGCACGGCGACGACGCCGCTGCGGTGCGCGCCGAGGGCATCGCGATCGCCGCCGAGATGTGCGAGGAGCTTCTCGCCGGCGGCGCCCCCGGCCTGCACTTCATCACGCTCAACCGCTCGACCGCGACGCTCGAGATCTTCGATCGCCTCAACGTCCAGGTCTGATCCGGCTGGTGCCCACCCGCTAACGTTCCGCGCGTGGCACGTGTCGTGGTGATCGGTGGCGGGTACGGCGGCATGGCCTCGGCGGCCAGGCTGGCGAAGCTCGGCCACGGGGTGACGCTGCTCGAGGCGGCCGACGAGCTCGGCGGCGCGCTGCGCCCGGTCGAGCAGGACGGGTTCACCTGGGACGGCGGCCCGGCCACCACGCTGCTGCCCGCCGTCATGCGCGACCTGTTCCGCAAGTCCGGGCGGCCGCTGGAGCGCGAACTCGAGCTGGAGCCGCTCGAGGTGATCCGCGAGCACCGCTTCGAGGACCGCACCCGGCTGCTGATGCCGGCCTCGCGCGCCGGCCAGATCGCGGCGTTCGACGATCTCGGCAAGGGCTTCGGTCGGCAGTGGACCGACTTCGTCGACGGCTTCGCCGAGGACTGGGAGGTCCTGCGCCAGCACTACTTCGAGGTCCCCTGGACGCCCGGCGCGCTCCCGCCCGAGGTGGCCGCGCGCCTCGACTCGCGCGAGACGCTGGCCAAGCGGATCCGCCGCTCCTTCCGCGACAAGCGGCTGCGGATGGTGGCCGGCTTCCCGCTCGAGGCCGAGGGCCACAACCCCCGCGACGTCCCCGCCTGGGCCGGGCTCGTGCACTACCTGGAGCAGCGCTTCGGGGTCTGGACGTTCCCCGGCGGCATGCACCAGCTGGCCGGCCTGATGGCGGCCCGCCTCGCGACCCGCAAGGTGGAGGTGCTCACCGCCACCACGGTGACCGACGTGATGCTGCGCGACGGCCGGGTCGCCGCAGTCGCGTTCAGCGGGCCGGACGGCGACTCGCAGATCGGGACCGAGTACGTGGTCAGCGCCGTCGACCCGCGTCGTCTGCCGGTCACCGAGCGCTACGCGGACAAGACCCTGCCGGCGATGCCGCCGCAGATCTTCCACCTCGGCCTCGAGGAGGCCCCGACGCTGCCCGCGCCCGAGATCGTGCTGCACGGCGACCCGTACATGGTGGTCCGTGCCGCCGGGAACGCCTGGACGGTGCACGTGCGCGGCCGACTGCTGGAGGACGTCACCATCGCGCTCGCACGCCACCGGCTCGACGTGCGCCAGCAGGTCGTCACCCGGGTCGACCTCGGCCCGCGCGAGCTCGTGGGCCAGTGGGGCGGATCGCCCCACGGGATGCTCTGGATGGGCCGTAACACCGTCCACCAGCGCCTCGGCCCCACCACACCCGTCCCGGGCCTCTACGCCGCCGGCGCCCACGCCACCCCCGGCGCGGGCCTGCCCTTCGTCGGGCTCTCCGCCGCACTGGTCGCCCAGGCGATCACCACCGACACCGGCGGGGGTGACCTCCGCGCCTGACGCGCCGACCCTGCCGCTGCGTCCACTGAAGTCGCTCGCCGGCAACGTCGCCGCGCTCAGCCAACCGCACCCAACGCCACGTCGGTGTACCGAGCGGCGTCCTCGGCCGGGGACAGAGTCCCGCCGTGCACGTCGATGACCGGTTCGGACGCCCGATCGCCGCCGGACTATCCGGTCCGCTGCCACTTGAACAGCGGCTCGACGCCCTCCTTGGCCTTCCAGCGCCGCCAGCCGCGCCGGATCAGCCTCGCGAGGAGGTAGACGACCACCAGCCCGACGATCAGCAGGACGCCCGCGATGAGCGCGGCGAGGTGCGGGTGCGCGACCGCCAGCGAGACCACGCCGAGCACGAGGCCGTCCTCGCCGAGGCTCAACCCGATGTTGGTGAACGGCTCGGGGGAGGCGTTGACCGCGAGCCGGCTGCCCGCCTTGACGGTGTGTGAGGCCAGCGCCGAGCCGCCGCCGACCACGCCCATCACGGCCTGGTCCAGGGAGGTCGCGTCCCCGGCGAGCAGGACGCCGATGGTCGCGCCGATGATCGGGCGGATGACGGTGGAGACAGCGTCCCAGGCCGAGTCGACGTACGGGATCTTGTCGCCGACGAACTCGATCACATAGAGCAGCGCCGCCACGATCAGCACCGGCCACGAGCCGAGCACGTCGGGGATGCGGTCGGTGTCGTCGACGCGGTCCGCGATGCCGAGGATCAGCACGACGAGGTACGAGTTGAGGCCGCTGCCCCAGCCGGACGAGAACGCCAGCGCGAGATTCTCCACGCGCCGATCCTGCGCTCTACGGGCCCGGCAGTCCACCGTCTGTGGTGGCGTCGGGCAGAATGAGGCCCGTGGTGGACGAGAGACCGATCGAGCTGACGTACGCACTGCGGGCCCTGCTCGCTCTGGTCGTGGCCGGCGGGATCACGGTGCTCTTCGTGGTGCTCTTCCGCGACTCCCTGGTCGAGGCGTGGGCGCGGGGCAACCCCGCGACGAAGGAGCTCCTCGAGACCGGCGGCCTGGACGCGGTCCGCGCCGGCACCGTCAAGCCGCCGCACTTCATCGCCCCGGCGCTCACGCTCTACGTCGTCATGCTCGGCCTGCTGTGGGTGCTCTCGAACTTCCTGCGCAACGGCTTCGAGTGGGGGCGCCTCGGCATCACGGTGCTGCTGCTCGGCTCCGCGACCGCCAGCATCGGCGCGATCCTCACCGCCCCGCCGATGCTCTTCGTGATCTGCACCGCCGTCGCCATCGTGATCGGCGTCAGCGCACTGACCCTGATGTGGCTCCCGCCCGTCACGCAGTACATCCACCCGCGCACGACGACGGAGGACTGACCTGATGAGCGGTGCACCGATGAGCAGCCCCAGCGAACGCCGTGCCACCGCGCGCGACACCATCGTGTGGGAGGCGCTCCAGTCACACCTCCAGGGCGGCCCGCTCGACGTCGTCGACATCGGCGGCGGCACCGGCGGATTCGCCGTCCGCGTCGCCGGACTCGGCCACCGCGTCACCGTCATCGATCCCAGCCCCGACGCGCTCGCCGCCCTCGACCGCCGTGCCCGCGAGGAGGGGGTCGCCGTCACCGCCCAGCAGGGCGACCTCTCCGACCTGCTCGGACGGGTCGGCCCCGGGGGCGCGGACGTGGTGCTGTGTCACGGCGTCCTCGAGCACGTCGACGACCTCTCGGACGCGATGACCACCCTGCACGACGTGCTGCGACCGGGCGGCGTGCTCAGCCTGATGGTCGCCCAACGCACCGCGGCCGTGGTCGCCCGCGCCATGGCCGGCCACTTCGCCCAGGCGCTGGCGATGCTCGACGACACCGGCCCGACCGGTCGTACGGGGCGCCGCTTCACCGCCGGCGAGGCGACCGTCGCCGCGGTGGGGGCCGACTTCGAGGTGCTGGCCGTCCACGGCGTACGCGTCTTCGCCGACCTCGTGCCCGGCTCGCTCCTCGACCTCGAGCCCGGCTCCACGGCGGCGCTCGTCGAGCTGGAGCGGGCGGTCTCGACGCGCGCGGAGTTCCTGCCGCTCGCCTCGCAGCTGCACCTGTTGGCCGTCCGAGCATGAACTGACGCGTCGCAGGTCACAGAAAATCGGTTGGTCCGCTACCGCGCCTGCCGATGCCTGCCTAGACTTGTCCATACCCCAACGTAGGAGGTTCCGGTGCCACTGTCGGAAGAGGAGCTGCGACTGCTCGAGCAGATGGAGCGCGCCCTTTCGGCCGAGGACCCGAAGTTCGCCTCCACCCTGCGCGGCCACTCACTGAAGCGGGCGGCCCAGCTCCGGGCGGCCCTCGCGGCGACCGCCTTCGTGGTCGGCGTCGCGCTGTTGATGGCTGGTGTCATCACCAGCCTCTGGGCGCTCGGGATCGTCGGCTTCCTGGTCATGCTCGGCGCCGCGTTCGTCGGCCTGTCCGCGATGCGCGGCCGTCCGCTGACGGTCCACAGCGCGTCGCGCATCTCGCCGAACCACCCGGCCGGCAGCCGAGCCTCGCACGGCTTCACCGTCCACGACGGGGGTCGCCGCAACCGTCCCGCCCGCAGCAGCGGCACCTTCATGCAGAAGGTCGAGGAGCGCTGGCGGCGCCGCAAGGGCGGCTACGGCTGGTAGCCAGCCCGCTCAGCCCACCCGGTCGAGGTCGACCGCTGACTCCATCGCGCCCGCCCGGCGACCGAGCACCGAGCGCGGCCACCACGCCGCGCGGCGGGCCGAGAGCGGCGTATCGCCCTCCTCCAGGCCTGCGATGACAGCGCGCACGACCTGAGGATCGAGCGGCTCGCTGCTCGACGCGTATCGCTCCCGCTCGACGGCGTCGACGAGCCGGTCGAGTGCCGCCCGGCCGGCGTCGGAGCCGACGTAGCCCTCCACGAGCGGGCGGGTGTCGCGCGGTGAGAGGCCCCCGGACCACGGCACCCCGAGGTCGATGGCGGTGTCGCGCAGCTCGGCCCAGCCGTCCTCGGCGCGGATCGGGTCGGCCCCGATCCCGAGGCGCAGGGTGCGGCGACGACGGCGCACGACGCCGGGCAACGCGAGCGCGAGCGCGAGCAGACCCAGCACCAGCACGCCGGCCAGCCACCAGCCGAGGTGGTGGTGCGTGCGAGCGCCGGTGGTGAGGTGGCTGGCGCCCGGGTCCGCAGCGACACTGGGCGCCGCGGTCGGCTTCGCCGAGGCGCTGGCCGACGCGGACGCGCTCGGTCCGGTGGTCGGGTCGGCGGCGGGGCCCGGGTCGTGGGCGTACGACGGCACCGTGGTGCCGGCCGCTGCCGGTGTCGGCTCGAAGCGGACCCACCCGGCGCCGGCGAAGTAGAGCTCCGGCCAGGCGTGCATGTCGTGGCTGGAGAAGAGGTAGCTGCCGTCGGGCTCCTGATCGGGGTTGAGGAAGCCGACCGCGACGCGGGAGGGGATGCCCAGGGTGCGCGCCATCGCCGCCATCGCCGCCGAGTACTGCTGGCAGTAGCCGGCGCGCCCGGACGGGTTGAGGAAGGTCGCCAGGTCGGTGCCGCCGGAGCCGAGGGTGACCTCGGTGGAGTAGGTGAAGTTCCCGGTGCGGCGGAACCAGGTCTGCAGCGCGACCGCCTTCTCGAGCGGCGTCGCGGCGTCGCGGGTGACCTCGTGCGCGAGCTGGGCGACGATCGGCGGCAGGTCGGCGGGCACCGACGTGTAGAGCGCCGAGACCAGGCCGTTCCCCGCGCTCATGCCGTTCAGCGCGGCCGCGGTCAGGTCGATCCTGACGCGGTCCGCGGTGTAGCTCAGCCCGGCGGTGGTCAGGCGCTTGTCGGCGGCGATGAAGTCGTCGGTGGAGGCGTCGTAGCGCCAGTCGCCGTCCGCGTGGATCTCGTTGATCGGCGCGGGCGTGGGCAGCCACCGGGAGGCGAACGCGTCGGTGATCGAGATCCGGTACGGCGTCTGCGCGAAGGTCTGTGAGGTCGGCAGCCCGGCGATCGGGATGTGCCCGTCGGCGACCTGGCCCTCCGGGATGCTGCGATCGCCGGCCGTCCACTGGGTGGAGCTGAAGCGGGTCAGCACCGCGATCCGCAGATAGCTCGGATCCGTGTCCTCGGTGCGCACGTGGATCAGCGGCACGTCGCGGCCCTGCACGAGGTTCTGCCGGACGTCGATCATCGGGTTGGTGACGCTCACCTTGCCGTTGCCGCCGCCGTTGCCGCCCCAGCCGCTGAAGTCGGCCTTCGTCGAGGGCAGCGCCAACGGTACGAGCAGCGCCAGCACCGTCGCGACGGCGCCGATCGCGGCCGTGACGCCCCAGGCGCGCAGGTGCGGGCGCGATCCGTCGGGCTTCGAGCGCGACGCGTCGCCGTCGGGGGAGTCCACCTCACGGCCCCAGCGGCTCAATCGGTCGTCCTCGGCGAGGACCACCTGGGCGAGCCAGCCGAGCGCGACCAGGGCGAACAGGCCCGGGGCGACGCCGCGGCGGCCCGCGCCGGTCACGTCGGGGTCGCTGCCCATCACGCTGATCGGGACCGCGACCACCGCGAGCAGGACCAGGCCGGCGATCGCCGGGAGGCGGACCGTACGGGCGAGCAGGTCGGCGAGCACGAACGCCACGGCGGCACCGCAGAGCACCAGCGGGAGCACGCCTCCGACCACCGGTACGGGCGGGGAGAAGTGCAGGATCGCGTTGCCGGCGGCGACGAAGGCGTCCTCGAGACGCATCCGCGGGGCGTACGGCAGCGGGACCGGCGTGCCGGCGATCCGGATGGAGACGACCGACCAGGCCGCGGCCATCTGGAGCAGGATTGTCAGCACCCGCAACGAGGGCCAGGCCGAGGGCGCCGCGATCCGCAGCGCGGCGCCGATCCCAGCGACCACGGCGCCGGTGAGCACGATCGTCCCGGTCGCGTGGGAGAGGCCGTCGGCGATCCGGCTCCAGGTGGCGATCGCCAGCAGGACCGTCGCCGCGGTCAGGGCGGTGAGCAGGAGCTCGCGGGCGGCGCGCACCATCAGCTCACTCCGGTGGCGGTGGTCGTGGAGCCGCTGGCGGGCAGGCCCGCGGCGAGCTGGCGCCATGCGCTCTCGAGCCGGTCGCCCGAGCGCAGCAGGGTGGTCCGCCAGCCCTGCGTGCCGAGCAGCGCGGCCCCGTCGATCGGGGTCGCGGTCTGACCCGGCCCGGCCAGACCCCAGGTGTCGACGTCGAGCAGCAGGGCGAGCGCGGCGGGGGACTGCTGACGCATCCGGCGCAGGGCCGGGGCCTCGGTGCCGTCCATGCCGCCGAGCACGGCGACGAGCAGGCCGCCCACGCCAGGGCCGTCGAGCCAGTCGATCTCGAGCCCGAGTGCCGGCACCGTCCCGATCATGGCGAGCGCCTCGAGCAGGGTCGCGCGGCTCGGGACGTCGAGCGACGAGCGCTGCCACGCGGTCAGGTCGCGCCCATCGGTGGTGACCAGCCGGACGGCGTATCCGCGCTCGGAGAGGTGGAGTGCGACCGAGGCGGCCGCGCTGACCGCTGTCTCGAACGAGGCCGACGAGCCGCCGCCGCGATGCGCGCCGAACCGGTTGTCGAGCACGACGGTCGCGCGTGCCTGCCAGTGCTGCTCCTCGCGGCGCACCATCAGCTCACCGACGCGCGCCGAGCTGCGCCAGTGCACCCGGCGCAGGTCGTCGCCGCGGCGGTACTCGCGCACGGTGACGTCCTCGGCGCTCGCGCCGGCGAAGGCGCGCGGCCGGTTGTCGCCGGAGCCGCTGCGCGCGGTCGTGAGGGTGATGGGGTCGAGCGGCACGGTGCGCGGCGTGACGATGAGGGGAGCGGTGGAGGAGAACGTACGACCGACCCGGACCAGGCCGAAGGGGTCGCCCACGTGGGCGGTCATCGGTCCGAGCTCGAAGCGGCCCCGCACCTCGGCGCGGACCTGGTAGTCGAGCTCGCGCGTGCGGCGCAGCCGGCGCACCACGAAGCGGGGCTGCGCCCCGAGCGCGAACGGCACCGACTCCTCGAGCAGCAGCGGCGCGGCGGGCAGGCCGCCGGAGTTGCTGATGGTCACCCGGACCTTGGCCGGCTGACCGGCGGCGACCACGCCGGGGGCGACCACGCGCTGCAACCCGAGCCGGTAGCGGCTGCGGGCCACGACGGCCACGACCAGCAACGGCAGCGCGATCAGCAGGACGCCGATGCGGGTGAGCCCGGGCTGGCCGAGCACGATCGCGCAGACCGTGGCGGTGATGCCGGCGGCCAGGAACGCCCGGCCCCGGACGGTGAGTCCTCGCAGCGCCTCGCGCATGGCGTCAGGCCGACGGCACGGGTACGGCGGAGACCAGGCTGCGCAGCACCTCGGTGACCTGGCGACCGGCCAGGGCGGCCTCCGCGCTGGGCAGCAGCCGGTGCGCGAGCACGGTCGCGGCGAGCGCGGTGATGTCGTCGGGCAGCACGAAGTCGCGGCCCTGGAGAGCCGCCGAGGCCTTGGCGGCACGGATCAGGTGGAGGGTCGCGCGCGGCGAGGCGCCGAGGGAGAGCTCGCCACTGGCGCGGGTGGCGGCGACGATGCCCACGGCGTACCGCTGGATCGGCTCGGCGACGTGGATCTGGTTGACGATGCCGATCAGCTTGCGGATCTCCGCGGCGTCGGTCACCGGCTCGAGGTCGTCGAGGGGGTTGGCGCCCGCGTGGTTGGCGATCATCGCCATCTCGGCGGCGGCCGGCGGGTAGCCGATCGAGACGCGCGCCATGAAGCGGTCGCGCTGGGCCTCGGGCAGGACGTACGTGCCCTCCATCTCGATCGGGTTCTGCGTCGCGATGACGAGGAACGGCGCCTCGAGCTGGTACGTCATCGCGTCGACGGTGACCTGATGCTCCTCCATGCACTCCAGGAGCGCCGACTGGGTCTTGGGGGAGGCCCGGTTGATCTCGTCGCCGATCACGATGTTGGCGAAGACGCCGCCGGGGCGGAACTCGAACTCCCGGGTGTTCTGGTTGAAGATCGACACCCCCGTCACGTCCGAGGGCAGCAGGTCCGGCGTGAACTGGATCCGGCGCACGGTGCCGTCGATGGATCGCGCCAGCGCCTTGGCGAGCTGGGTCTTGCCCACCCCCGGCACGTCCTCGATCAGCAGGTGGCCCTCCGCGAGGAGCACCACGAGGGTCGAGTGGACGACGTCGGACTTGCCCTCGATGACGCGCTCCACATTGGCGCGGATGCGGTCCGCCACGCGGGCCACGGTCTCGAGATCGGCGCTGCTCGTACTCACGGCGCCCACCGTACGACCTCCACGGTCGGGGTGTCTGTGCGAATCCGGGAGAGAGGGGGAGCGAAACGGGTCGAAAGTGGTTGACGGTGGGGGGAAGTGGAGTACTGTGGGGCGAAGTGGAGGGATAAGCCACGGAAGTGGAGGGGCGCCATGTTCTTCATGGGGACTTTCACTCCCAAGCTCGACGACAAAGGGCGGCTGATCCTTCCGGCCAAGTTCAGGGAGCGGCTGGAGGACGGCGTGGTGGTGACACGAGGTCAGGAGAAGTGCCTGGTCGTGTGGCCCGACGACGTGTTCGCGGCCGAGGCCGCCCGGGTGATGGCGCAGCCGAGGGAGATGCGGGGGACGCGCGACGTCACCCGCTCCTTCTTCGCCGGCGCTGACCAGGTGGTCCCGGACAAGCAGGGGCGGATCGCGATCCAGCCGCTGCTCCGGGCCTACGCGGGTCTCGAGAAGGACGTCGCCGTGATCGGCGTGGGCGACCGGATCGAGATCTGGGACCAGGCCAAGTGGCTGGCCTACGACGAGGAGACCGCGGAGAAGTTCTCCGACCTCGACGCGGCACCCCAGCCCTAGGAAACAACGAACAGAACAGCGGATCCGCAGGACGAGTTCTCAGTCCCGCTCTCTCCGATGTCCCTGGAGCACTTCCCCGGTTCCAGACACGGCATCCCAAGGGCCATCCACACCGGCCCGGGAGCGGGCATGAGAACTGGCTCTGCGGGTCCGCCTTTTCCAGCGCGTACGACCACGCGAGACGTAGAGATGAGGTGGAGCGAAGTGGAGCAGCAGCACGTACCCGTGATGCTCGACCGCATCGTGGCGCTCCTCTCGCCCGCCCTCGCCCACGGCACCCCCGAGGCCCCCGCCGTCCTGATCGACGGCACCACCGGCCACGGCGGCCACACCGAGGCGGTCCTGGGCCGGATCCCGGGCGTGCGGGTGATCGGCATCGACCGCGACACCTCCGCCCTGAGCCTCGCCGGCGCCCGGCTCGAGCGCTTCGGCGACCGGTGGACCGGCGTGCACGCCAACTACGACGAGATGGAGGACGTCGTCGCCGACCAGGGCCTCCCGCACGTCGACGCCGTCCTGCTCGACCTCGGCGTCTCCTCGATGCAGCTCGACCAGCGCGAGCGCGGCTTCGCCTACTCCGAGGACGCACCGCTCGACATGCGGATGGACGCCAGTCGCGGCATCACGGCCGCCGACGTCCTCAACACCTACTCCGCCGGTGAGCTCACCCGCGTGCTGCGCGAGTACGGCGAGGAGAAGTTCGCCTCCAAGATCGCCCGCGCGATCGTGCGCCGCCGCGAGAGCGAGCCGTGGACCAACAGCGGCGCCCTGGTGGAGCTGCTCTACGCCGAGATCCCCGCGCCCGCCCGTCGTACGGGGGGCCACCCGGGCAAGCGGACCTTCCAGGCGCTGCGGATGGAGGTCAACGACGAGCTCGGCGGCCTCAAGCGGGCCTTGCCGGCCTCGCTCGACGTCATCGGCATCGGCGGCCGGGTGGTCGTCGAGTCCTATCACTCCCTCGAGGACCGGCTGGTCAAGCAGGCGTTCACCGCCGCGACCAGGCTCGACGTCCCGCCGGACATGCCCTTCATCCCGGAGGGGATGGAGCCCGACTTCAAGCTCGTCACCCGCGGCGCCGAACAGGCCTCGCCGGTGGAGATCGAGCAGAACCCGCGCGCGGCGTCGGTGCGCCTGCGCGCCATCGAGCGCGTCAGCAACAAGAGCAGCAGTCAGTCAAGGTCCACGGGGGGACAACGATGAGCAACACCGCAGCAGCAGCAGCAGCAGTCCGGTCCGTACGCCGGATCGCCTCGTGGACCGATCCCGCCGCGCTGCAGCGCGCCCGGCTCACCGTGGTGCCGCGCACCCGCCGGACCGCGCCGCGGCTGCCGTTCATCGCGCTGATCACCACCCTGCTGCTCGGCGGGGTGATCGGGCTCCTCATGTTCAACACCTCGATGCAGCAGGCCGCGTTCGTGGAGAACCGGCTCCGCGTCCAGGCCGACAACCTGGCCGCGCGCCAGCAGGCGCTGGAGTCCGACCTGCAGCGGCTCAACGACCCCGAGACCATCGCGGTCAAGGCCCAGGCCCACGGGATGGTCATGCCGGGCAGCCCGGCCGTGCTCAACATCGCGACCGGCAAGATCGCCGGGGTGCCTATGCCGGCCACCCCCGCCAACAACGTGCAGCTGTGGGCCACGCACCGTCGTCCGACAGCCCGCTGACGCGACACGCGCCCGCGCTCCCCGGACGGGCCTGTCCGGCAGGGTAGACAAGTGCTGATCGGCAAGACCTGCAACAGATGAGAGACCCAGTGCGCCCCAACGAGCAGAGCCGTGGCTCGCGTCGCGGCTCGCCGCACCTGCGGTTGAAGGTCGGCTTCCTGCTGATGGCGATCGTGCTCTCGTTCTTCGCCGCCCGGCTGGTCCAGCTGCAGGGGTTCGACCCGCACTCGTACGCGCAGGCGGCCGAGAAGGAGAACCTCCACACCCAGGTGCTGCCCGCCCAGCGCGGCCGGATCCTGGACCGCAACGGCGAGCCGCTCGCGGACTCCGCCGACGGGCTGATGATCACCGCGGCGCCCTCCATCACCGCGGAGAAGGCGCCCGAGCTGGCCACCCTGCTGGCCACCAAGCTCGACCTCGACTACAGCACCGTGCTGGCCGCGCTCACCGGCCGCAGCCGCGGCAGCACCGCGCTCTTCGCCTACGTGGCGCGCAAGGTCCCGGCGGCGAAGGCCACCGAGGCCGTCGACGACGCCCGCGCGCAGGGGTTCAAGGGTCTCTACCTCGACGACGACCCGATCCGGGAGTACCCCGCCGGGGACGTCGCGGCCAACATCGTCGGCTTCCTCGGCACCGACGGACCGCTCGCCGGTCTGGAGAAGTCGCTCAACGGCGAGCTCGCCGGCAAGGACGGCAAGACCACGTACGAGGTCGCCAGCCAGGGCACGCGCATCCCGCTGGGGGACTCCACCACCGTCGAGCCGGTCAACGGCACCGACGTCCGCACCACCATCGACGGCGAGCTGCAGTACTACGCCCAGCGGGTGCTGCGGCAGGCCGACGAGCAGTGGGACGCGCTCAACGGGATGGCGGTCGTCCAGGACGTGAAGACCGGCGAGATCCTCGCGCTCGCCGACGACCCGACCTTCGACGCCTCCAACCCGGGTGCGTCCCCCAAGGCCGACCGTGGCGCCCGCTCGCTGAGCGAGGTCTACGAGCCGGGCTCGGTGGAGAAGGTCCTCACGCTCTCGTCGTTGATCGACGCCGGCAAGGTCACCGACCGCACCCAGCTCGTCGTGCCGGGCGAGCTGCACCGTCAGGACCGGGTCATCCACGACTGGTTCAGCCACGGCACCCTGCACCTGACCCTCGCCGGGGTGGTCGCGCAGTCCTCCAACATCGGCACCGTGCTGGCCGCCGACAAGTTCGGCAACGGCCAGCTGCGCCAGTACCTCGACCGGTTCGGGCTCGGGCGGCGCACCAACGTCGGCCTGGCCGGCGAGTCGCCGGGCATCCTGCCGAGCACCGCGCAGTGGAACCACCAGATCCAGGACCGCGTCGACTTCGGACAGTCGGTCTCGGTCAACGCCCTGCAGATGGCCAGCGCGGTCAACACCGTGGCCAACGGCGGCGTCCGGATCGACCCGAGCCTGATCCTGGGCCACGCCACCACCGACTCCGGTCAGGTCGTCGGCACCGACGAGGCCACCAGCCGGCGCGTGGTCAGCGAGCAGGCCGCGACCCAGATGATGAAGATGATGGAGCGCGTCCCCGACCCGCGTACCGGCGTCGCGCCGCAGACCCAGATCGCCGGCTACCGGGTGGCGGGCAAGACCGGTACGGCCCAGCGCGCCGTCGACGGCCGCTACGACGGCAGCCTCACCGTCTCGTACGCGGGCTTCGCCCCGGCCGACAACCCACGCTTCACCGTGTACGTCGTGATCAACGACCCGCGCGCCGGGCACGCCGGCGGTGGCTCGACGGCCGGTCCGGTGTGGCAGAAGATCATGAGCTTCGCGCTGCGTCGCTACGGGGTGGCGCCGACCGGTGCGAAGGCCTCCGACCTGCCGACGATGTGGGGCAAGGGCGTCGACCCGCACGGCCGACCGTGAGCAGCGATCGGGCGCCCGAAGGGCGCTAGCCTGTGCGCACCATGAGCACCTCCGACCGCGAGTGGCGCGAGCGCCAGCGTCAGATCGCCACCACCCGTCCGCAGCGTCCCCAGCGGACCCGGCTGGGCGCCCTCGCCGCCGAGGTCATCGCCGAGACCGGTGCTCCCGCGATGGCACTCGCCGGCGACCCGGACACCGAGATCAGCGGGCTCTCGCTGAGCTCGCAGCGGATCCTGGACGGCGACCTGTACGCCGCGCTGCCCGGCAGCCGGGTGCACGGCATCGAGTACGTCGAGAACGCGGTCGAGGAGGGTGCCGTCGCGATCCTTACCGATCAACAGGGCATCGACATGGTGCGGCCCAACTCCGCGATCCTGAGCGGGATCCCCGTGCTGGTCGCCGCTGAGCCGCGGGCCCTGCTCGGCCGCCTGGCCGCCCGGATCTACGGCGACCCCGCGACCTCGATGCGGATGATCGGCGTCACCGGCACCCAGGGCAAGACGACCACGACCCGGCTGATCTCCGGTGGCCTCGACGCGGCCGAGGTCAAGGCGGGCGTGATCGGCACGGTCGGCACCCGGGTCGCGGGTCGCGACATCCAGACGGCGCTCACCACGCCCGAGGCGCCGGACCTGCACGCCCTCTTCGCGGTGATGCGCGAGTCCGGCGTGGAGGCCTGCGCCATGGAGGTCTCCAGCCATGCGCTGGTGATGGGGCGCGTCGACGGTGTCGTGTACGACGTCGCGGTCTTCCTCAACCTGGGTCGCGACCACCTCGACTTCCACGCCGACGTGGAGGACTACTACCGCGCCAAGGCGTCCCTCTTCACTCCCGAGCGCGCCCGACTGGCGATCATCTCGATCGACGACGAGCACGGCCGCCGGCTGGCGAAGGAGACCACGATCCCGGTCCGCACCTTCTCCATCCAGGGCCGATCGCTGCTCGGCCCGAAGGCCGACTGGCGCGCCCGAAACATCCACCTCGAGGCGGACGGCTCCACCTTCACCGCGGTCGGCCCCAGCGGCCGCTGGGACGTCCGGGTCCCGCTGGCGGGCGACTTCAACGTCAGCAACGCGCTCGCCGCCGTCGCGGCGGTCGCCGAGGCTGGGCTCGACGTCGACGCGTACGTCGCGGGCCTCGCCGCCTCCGGCGGCGTGCCCGGCCGGCTCGAGCGGATCGACGAGGGCCAGGACTTCACCGTCGTCGTCGACTACGCCCACAAGCCCGACGCGGTCGAGGCCGCGGTCCGTACGCTGCGCCCGCTCACCTCCGGCCGGGTCATCACCGTCCTGGGTGCGGGCGGCGATCGCGACAGCGGCAAGCGCCCGATCATGGGCGAGATCGCCGCGCGCCTGTCCGACATCCTGGTCGTGACCGACGACAACCCGCGCAGCGAGGAGCCGGGCCCGATCCGGGCGGCGATCCTCGAGGGCGCCCGCGACGGTCGCGCTGAGCTGCGGGAGATCGGGGATCGCCGCGAGGCGATCATCGACGCGATCTGCGAGGCCCGTACGGGCGACATCGTGCTGATCGCCGGAAAGGGCCACGAGACCGGCCAGACGGTGGGGGAGCGCACCCATCCGTTCGACGACCGCGAGGTCGCGCGCGAGGTGCTGCGAGCCCGGCTCGCGGAGGAGGGCGCCGAGTCTGACGCCGGCGACGAGAGCAGTCTCACAACCGATGACGACTGACGGCGGGGCATCGCGCCAAGCGCCGGTCGCGTGGTGAAGAATGACCTGGTTCGTTGTTGTCTGACTGAAGGTGTGGGTGCATGAGAGCGATCCTGTTGAGCGGCGTCATCTCGCTGCTCCTCTCGCTCCTCGGAACCCGGTTGGCGATCCGCCAGTTCACCCGGTGGGGCTATGGCCAGGAGATCCGCGAGGACGGCCCGACCAGCCACCACACCAAGCGCGGCACGCCCACCATGGGTGGCGTCGCGATCGTGCTCTCCGCGGTGCTCGCCTACCTCGTCGCGAAGGTGGCCGAGGGCGACGGCCCGAGCGCGAGCGGCTGGCTGCTGGTCTTCCTCTTCGTCGGGTGCGGTCTCGTCGGCTTCCTCGACGACTTCATCAAGGTCTTCATGCAGCGCAACCTCGGGCTGCGCAGCGGCGCCAAGATGGTCGGCCAGACCCTGGTCGCGGTCGTCTTCGCCATCCTGGCGACCACCGCGTTCGCCGACGAGCGCGGCGTGCACCCGGCCTCGCACTACCTCTCCACGATCCACGACTGGGGCTGGCGCCTGCCGCTGGTCATCGTGGTCGTGCTGATCTGGCTGATCGTGACCGCTGCCAGCAACGCGGTGAACCTCACCGACGGCCTCGACGGCCTGGCCGCCGGCATCTCGGTGATGGTCTTCGGCGCCTACACCCTGGTCTCGATCTGGCAGAACAACCAGCGTTGCGGCCGCCCCGACGTCGATCAGCTGCACTGCTACACGGTGCGCGATCCGCTCGACCTGGCGGTCCTGGCCGCCGCGATCACCGGCGCCTGCTTCGGCTTCCTGTGGTGGAACGCCTCTCCGGCCAAGATCTTCATGGGCGACACGGGCTCGCTCGCGCTCGGCGGCGCGCTCGCCGGCTTCGCGATCATGAGCCGTACGGAGCTCCTGATGGTCGTCATCGGCGGCGTCTTCGTCCTGGAGACCCTCTCGGTGATCCTGCAGGTCAGCTTCTTCAAGCTCACCAAGCGCAACGGCGGCGCCGGGAAACGGCTCTTCCGGATGACACCCATCCACCACCACTTCGAGATGCTCGGCTGGGAGCAGGTCAACGTCGTGATCCGGTTCTGGATCATCGCGGGCATCTGCGTCACCGCCGGCCTCGGCCTCTTCTACGGCGCCTGGGTCGTGGTCACGTGAGCGGGCGCTCGCCCCTGAGCCTGGGTCGCCACGACGCCTGGGACGGCGTACGTGCTGTCGTCGCCGGCTTCGGTGTCTCCGGCTTCGCCGCGGCCGACAACCTGCTCCACCTGGGCGCAGCCGTCACCGCGCTCGACGAGTCACCCGGCGACGACGAGCGCCAGGAGAAGGCCGAGCTGCTCCGCGTCCTCGGCGCCGACATCCGGCTGGAGGGCGGCGCCACCGACCGGCTGCCCGACGACATCGACGTCGTGGTGACCTCCCCGGGCTGGAAGCCGGGTGCACCGCTGCTCGCCCAGGCCCGCGACCGCGGGATCCCGATCTGGGGCGAGGTCGAGCTGGCCTGGCGCCTGCGGGACCCGAGCAATGCCGCCCCGTGGCTGGCCGTCACCGGCACCAACGGCAAGACCACCACCGTGCAGATGCTCGACACGATCCTGCGCACCGCCGGCCTGAGGTCGGTGGCCGTGGGCAACGTGGGCCTGCCGATCGTCGAGGCGGTCATGGACCCGACCCCGTACGACGTCTTCGCCGTCGAGCTCTCCAGCTTCCAGCTGCACTACACCGACTCGATGGCCGCCGAGAGCGCCGCCGTCCTCAACGTCGCCGAGGATCACCTCGACTGGTACCCGGACATGGACGCCTACGCCCGCGACAAGGGCCGGATCTACGAGCGCGTGCAGCGTGCCTGCGTCTACAACGTCGCCGACGAGGTCACCCGCCACCTGGTGGAGGAGGCCGACGTCGAGGAGGGCGCTCGCGCGATCGGCTTCACCCTCGGCATGCCCAGCGTCGGGCAGGTCGGCGTCGTCGAGGACATCCTCGTCGATCGCGCCTTCATCGCCGAGCGGCAGAGCAGCGCCGCCGAGCTGTGCACCGTCGCGGACCTCGCGAGCCCGGCCCCGCATTACGTCCAGAACGCGCTCGCCGCGGCCGCCCTGGCCCGCGCCCACGGCGTCTCCCAGCAGGCCGTACGCGACGGGCTGCGAGCCTTCCGCCCCGACGGTCACCGGATCGAGATCGTCGCCGAGCGCGACGGCATCGTCTGGGTCGACGACTCGAAGGCGACGAACCCGCACGCCGCCCAGGCGTCCCTCCAGGCGTATGACCCGGTGGTCTGGATCGCCGGCGGCCTGGCCAAGGGCGCTCAGTTCGACGAGCTCGTCCCGGCCATCGCCGAGCGCCTGCGCGGCGTGGTGCTGATCGGACGCGACCAGGACGTCATCGCCGGGGCACTTGCGCGACACGCGCCCGATGTTCCCGTGATCGCGCTGCCCGCCGACGAGACTGGTGCTGCAGTGATGGGGCATGCCGTCGAGGCCGCCGCCCGGCTCGCAGTCACCGGTGACACGGTGCTGCTCGCGCCGGGATGCGCGAGCCAAGACCAGTTCCGGGACTACAAGGCGCGGGGCGATGCGTTCGCCGACGCGGTGAGGGCACAGAACAGCTAGCGAAGGGGGGACGCGGTGACCACGGCCAACCCTGAGGAGACCGCTGGCGCAGCCCCCGAGCGACTCTCGCTGCGCTCCTGGATCGGCGCGGTCGCCGGTGAGCGCCTGCGCACCCTCAACGAGGCGCTCGCACGCCCGTTGACCTCCTACTACCTGCTCGTCGGCACCACCGTGCTGCTGCTCGTCATCGGCCTGATCATGGTGATGAGCGCCTCGAGCGTGTACGCCTACATCCACTACGACGGCCACTCCTACGCCGTGGTGAAGAAGCAGCTGATGTGGGTGACGCTCGGAGCGCCGGTCGCCTTCATCGCCAGCCGGATCTCCCAGCGCTGGGTCAGGCGCCTGGTCTGGCCCGGGTTCATCCTCTCGCTCGGCCTCCTGGTGATGACCGCCAAGATGGGCGTCTCGGTCTACGGCAACAAGAACTGGCTCGCCCTCGGGCCGATCCAGATCCAGCCCTCCGAGATCGCCAAGCTCGCGCTCATCCTGTGGGCCGCGCACATCTTCGCGATGAAGGAGCGCCGCCTCCACAGCGTGCACGCGATGGTGATGCCGGTCGTGCCCGGCATCCTCCTGGCCACCGGGCTGGTCCTGATCGGCCACGACCTCGGCACCTCGCTCATCTTCGGCGCGATCCTGCTCGGGCTGCTGTGGGTCGCCGGCCTGCCGCTGCGCTACTTCACCGTCGCCTCCCTGGTCGTCGGCACCGCCGCGGTCTTCTTCGTGGGCACCAGCCACGAGCGCCTCGCGCGCATCGAGAACTTCCTCGACCCGTTCAAGGATCTCCAGGGCGCCGGCTGGCAGGCCGGCCACGGCCTCTACGCGCTCTCCAGCGGCAGCTGGTTCGGCCAGGGCATCGGCGCCTCCCAGCAGAAGTGGGGCGACCTGCCCGAGGCCCACACCGACTTCATCTTCGCCGTCCTCGGCGAGGAGCTCGGCCTGGTCGGCACCCTCCTGGTCGTCACGCTCTTCCTGGTCCTGGCCTTCGCCGCGATCCGGGTCGCGCGCCAGACCCGCGACCCGTTCGTCCGCTACGTCACCTTCGGCGTGGTGATCTGGCTGGTGGGCCAGGCGATCATCAACATCGGCATGGTGCTCGCTTTCCTGCCCGTCATCGGCCTCCCGCTCCCGCTCGTCTCGTACGGCGGCTCGGCCCTGCTGCCGTCCCTGGCGGCGCTCGGCCTCGTCATCGGCTTCGCCCGGCGCGAGCCCGAGGCAGCGCTGGCCCTGGCGCAGCGCAAGCGCTCCCGCTCCACCGGCCTCTCGGCCCGCTAGCCGACGTAGATAGATTCATAGGCACCATGCGCGTACTCCTCGCCGGCGGCGGCACCGCCGGTCACACCTCGCCCCTGCTCGCCACCGCCGACGCCCTGCGCCGCCTCGACCCGAGCGTCGAGATCACCTGCGTCGGCACCGCCCGCGGCCTGGAGACCACCGTCGTCCCCGCCGCCGGCTACCCGCTCGAGCTGATCCCGCCGGTCCCGCTGCCGCGCGCCGTGAACGCCGAGCTCGCGCGCGTGCCGGCGAACCTGCGCCGCGCGGTCGTCGCCGCCCGCGCGGTGATCGACCGGATCCAGCCCGACGTCGTCGTCGGGTACGGCGGCTACGTCTCGCTGCCCGTCTATCTGGCCGCCCGGCGTCGCAGGGTGCCGGTGGTCGTGCACGAGCAGAACGCGCTGCCGGGGGTCGCCAACAAGATCGGCGCCCGCATCGCCGGCCGGGTCGCGGTCAGCTTCCCCGACACGCCCCTGCCCAAGGCCGAGTACGTCGGCCTGCCGATCCGCCGGATCGTGTCCACCCTCGACCGTGCCGCGCTGCGCGCCGAGGCGCGTGCCTTCTTCGGCCTGGACGCCGACCGCCCGACCGTGGTCGTGACCGGCGGCTCGCAGGGCGCCCGCCGGGTCAACGAGGCGATCACCGCGGCCGCAGCGGCCTTCGGCCACGCCGGGGTGCAGGTGCTGCACGTGGTCGGCCCGAAGAACGAGCTGCCCGTCCCGCAGCAGACCGGCGTCCCGTACGTCGGGCTCCACTACGTCGACCGGATGGACTACGCCCTGGCCGCCGCGGACCTGATGGTCTGCCGCGCCGGCGCCTCGAGCGTCACCGAGGCCGCCGCCGTCGGCGTGCCGGCCGTCTTCGTCCCGCTCGCCATCGGCAACGGCGAGCAGCGACTCAACGCCCTGCCCGTCGTCGAGGCCGGCGGCGCGCTGCTGGTCGCCGACGCCGACTTCACCGCCGACTGGGTCGCCGACCACGTCGTACCGCTCGTCACGGACGCCGAGCGGCTCGCCGCGATGAGCGCCAGCGCCAGCGCGCTGATCCCGCGCGACGCCGACGAGAAGCTCGCCCGGATCGTCCTGGAGGCCGCCCGATGAGAGTCCCCGTTCCCGAGCGGATCCTGCCGGCCGAGGAGCTCGGCCGGGTCCACTTCGTCGGCATCGGCGGCGCCGGTCTGTCCGCGATCGCGCGCCTGATGCTCGCCCGCGGCATCACGGTCAGCGGCTCCGACGGCAACCCCTCCGCCACCCTGGACAAGCTCCGCGAGGCCGGCGCGACCGTGTACGTCGGCCACGCCGCGGAGCAGGTGCACGACGCCGACACCCTGGTCGTGTCCACCGCCGTCCGCGAGGACAACCCCGAGATCGTCGAGGCCCAGCGCCTCGGGCTGCGGCTGCTGCCGCGCTCGGCCGGGCTGGCCGCCGTCATGGCCGGGCGCCGCGTGCTCGCGGTGGCCGGCACACACGGCAAGACCACCACCACGTCGCTGCTCACCGTCGCGCTGCAGGCCGCCGGGGCCGACCCGACGTACGCCGTCGGCGGCGACCTGACCGCCACCGGCACCAATGCGGGCCAGGGCGCGAGCGACCTCTTCGTCGCCGAGGCCGACGAGTCCGACGGCGCCTTCCTCGTCTACCGCCCGCACGTCGCGGTGATCACCAACGTCGAGGCCGACCACCTCGACCAATGGGGCACCGAGGAGGCCTACCGCGAGGCGTTCGCCCAGTTCATCGGGCGCGTCGACCGGGCCGACGACGGCGGACTGATCGTCGCCTGTGTCGACGACGAGGGCGCCGCCGACCTGCGCTCGGTCGCCACCTCGCTGGGCCGGCGCTTCGTCGGCGTCGGGGAGTCGGACCTGGCCGACGTACGCGCCGTCGACGTGGTGCTCGAGGGCACCACCTCCTCCTTCACCGTGCTCGACCGCGACGGCCTCGATGTCCGCGAGCTCGGCCGCATCACGCTGCAGATCCCGGGCCGGCACTACGTCGCCGACGCCCTCGCCGCGCTGACCGTCGGGCTGCGGCTCGGCTACCCGTTCGAGCTGCTCAAGGCCGGGCTGGAGTCGTTCACCGGCACCCGCCGCCGGATGGAGCGCAAGGGCGAGGCCGCGGGCGTGCGCGTCTACGACTCCTACGCCCACCACCCGGCCGAGATCGCCGGCGATCTGGTCGCCGCCCGCTCGGTCGCGGGGGAGGGCCGCCTGATCGTCGCGTTCCAGCCGCACCTGGTCTCCCGTACGCGCATCTTCGGCGAGCAGATGGGCGCTGAGCTCGGGGCCGCCGACGAGGTCGTCGTCCTCGATGTCTACCTCGCCCGCGAGGAGGCCGACCCGGAGGTCACCGGCCGGCTGGTCCTCGACGCAGTCCCGCACGAGCGCAAGCACTTCGCGCCGGGCCTCGCCGACGCCGCCGAGGTGCTCGCCCGGATCGCACGCCCCGGCGACCTGGTCGTCACCCTCGGCGCCGGCAGCATCACCGAGGTCGGCCCGAAGGTCCTGGCGCTGCTGGAGCAGGGTGTCTAGCCTCCGCCGGCGCCGTCAGGACACGGTGACCGACACCGGTGCTATCGCCGAGCGCACCCGCAAGCGGTTCGCCCGGCGGCAGTGGCGTCGCCGCTGGCTGGCGTGGCGCTACCTCGTCGCCGCGCTCGCGGTGCTGCTGATCGCGGGCGCCGGCGTCTGGGCGGTCTACTTCTCCTCCTGGCTCTCGGTGAAGGGCGTCGACATCAGCGGCGTCTCCGGGACGACCACGCTCACCAGGAGCGACGTACGACGTGCCGCCGACGTCGCGACCGGCGGGCCGCTGCTGCGTGCCGACCTCGATCGCGTGCAGCGCCGGGTGGGCGCCCTGGCGGCGGTGAAGTCCGTCGACGTCTCCCGCGAGTGGCCCTCGAAGATCCGCATCCAGGTCGTGGAGCGCGTCCCGATCGCGGTCATCGAGATCGGCGGCCACCTGCACGCCCTCGACGCCGACGGCGTCGTCTTCTCCTCGTACTTCAACGCTCCCAAGGGGCTGCCGCGGGTCTCCACCCCGGCCGGCACCGATGCGGCCGCGCTCAAGCAGGCCGCTGAGGTCGTCGCCGCGCTGCCGCCCGGGCTCGCCGCCAAGGTCGACCACGTCGAGGTGATGAGCATCGACGAGATCTCGCTCGCGCTCGGCACGGGGAAGACGGTGCGCTGGGGGAGCGCCTCGGACTCCGGCACGAAGGCCGAGGTCCTCGCCGCGCTGATGAAGGCGAAGCCGGACGTGAGGACGTACGACGTCTCCGTCCCGGGCCAGCCGGTCACCGCGGGCTGAATTTCTTTCACCGGTCGCGACACACCCCGCGTGTCTGCACGATCCGACGCGTCGCGATGCCTAGTGTTCTGAACACGGCGAGGTTGACATAACTATAACCCTCAGGATGAGGGTCAGGGTTCAGGGACACGCCGGCGAACTTCCGAACACCCAGCACCGCTTTAACAGGCACAGCGTCGAGACGAACGAGGGAGCGACCAACCGTGGGAGCTGCACAGAACTACCTGGCGATCATCAAGGTCGTCGGCATCGGTGGCGGCGGCGTCAACGCCGTCAACCGGATGATCGAGGTCGGCCTCAAGGGCGTCGAGTTCATCGCGATCAACACCGACGCCCAGGCGCTGCTGATGAGCGACGCGGACGTCAAGCTCGACATCGGTCGCGAGCTCACCCGCGGTCTCGGCGCGGGCGCCCAGCCCGGCGTCGGCGAGAAGGCCGCCGAGGACCACATGGACGAGATCGAGGAGGTCCTCAAGGGGGCCGACATGGTCTTCGTCACCGCCGGCGAGGGTGGTGGCACCGGCACCGGTGGCGCCCCGGTCGTCGCCCGGATCGCCCGCAGCCTCGGCGCGCTGACCATCGGCGTCGTCACCCGCCCGTTCGCCTTCGAGGGCGCGCGTCGCAAGCGCTCCGCCGACGAGGGCATCGAGCGCCTCCGCGAGGAGGTCGACACCCTCATCGTCATCCCGAACGACCGCCTGCTCTCCATCTCCGACCGCAACGTCTCGGTCATCGACGCCTTCAAGCAGGCCGACCAGGTGCTGCTCCAGGGTGTCTCGGGCATCACCGACCTGATCACGACCCCGGGTCTGATCAACGTCGACTTCGCCGACGTCAAGGCTGTCATGTCCAACGCCGGCTCCGCGCTGATGGGCATCGGCTCGGCCCGCGGCGAGGACCGTGCCGTGGCCGCCGCCGAGATCGCCGTGGCCAGCCCGCTCCTCGAGGCCAGCATCGACGGCGCCCACGGCGTGCTGCTCTCCATCGCCGGCGGTTCCGACCTCGGCCTCTTCGAGATCCAGGAGGCGGCCGCCCTGGTCGCCGACGCGGTCCACGAGGAGGCCAACATCATCTTCGGCACGATCATCGACGACGCCCTGGGCGACGAGGTCCGCGTGACCGTCATCGCCGCCGGCTTCGACGGCGGCCAGCCCAAGAAGCGCGAGACCACCCTGCGCGGCCAGGCCACCCCGGCCGCCGCCCAGTCCCAGGCACAGGCCCCCGTGCGCCAGGAGCGTCACGAGCCGCGTTCGGAGCGTCAGGAGCGCCCGGCCCCGGTCGGCGCCCCGGCTCAGGCGGTCTCGGCTCCGGCCGGTCCTGCCACCCCGCCGCCGGCCGCACCGCGCCAGGCCGCTCCGTCGGTCGACTTCGCCGACGACGACCTGGACGTGCCCGACTTCCTGAAGTGATCGATGTTCGCCTTCCGTGACACCGCCGACCTCGGCCCGGGCAGCCCCCGGGTCGAGGTCGCGTTCACCGACGGCAGCCTCGACCTGCAGTGGGGCCCCGACAAGGAGGCCGGCTTCGAGGCTGCCCTCGCCGCTGTCGAGGCCGCCAGCGGCGTCACCTTCGCCCGGCTCCACCAGGTCCACGGCGCCGACGTCGTCGAGGTCGCCGAGGCCTGGCCCGCCGGCCCGCTCGACGGCGTGCCGATGGCCGACGCCCTGGTCACCGCACGCGCCGGGGTGGGTCTGATGATCCGGGTCGCCGACTGCGTCCCCGTCGTCCTCGCCGACCCGGCGACCGGCGTCATCGGCGCTGCCCATGCCGGACGCAAGGGGGTCGAGGCCGACGTCGTCACCCGTACGGTCGAGCGCATGCGTTCCCTCGGCGCCGGCACGGGCGACGGCGCCATCACCGCCTGGATCGGTCCGCACGTGTGCGGGCGCTGCTACGAGGTCCCCGAGGCCATGCGCGCAGAGGTCGCCGCGCTCGTCCCCGCGGCCCACGCCGAGACGTCCTGGGGCACGCCCGCCCTCGACCTCGGGGCAGCCGTCGCGGCCCAGCTGGCCGCCGCCGGCGTCACCGTCGTGGAGACGGGGCGCTGCACCCTCGAGGACGGCTCCCTGCACTCCTACCGCCGCGATGCCGCGTCCTCCGGGCGCCTCGCGGGGCTGGTGTGGATCCCATGAGCGCGCGCGAGCAGGACCTGGCGGCGAACCTCGCCGCCGTGCGCGACCGGATCGGCGCGGCCGAGGCCGCGGCCGGCCGAACCCCCGGCGAGGTCGGTCTGGTGGTCGTCACCAAGTTCTTCCCCGCCTCCGACGTGCGGATCCTCGCCGGCCTCGGCGTCACCGAGGTGGGGGAGAACCGTCACCAGGAGGCCCAGGCCAAGGCCGAGGAGTGCGCTGACCTGCGTGCCTCGGCGGGCCTGCGCTGGCACTTCATCGGCGGGCTGCAGACCAACAAGGCCGCCGCCGTCGCGCGCTACGCCGACGTCGTCGAGTCCGTCGACCGGCCCGAGCTGCTCTCCCGGCTCGACCGCGGAGCCGCCGAGCGCGGCCGACCGCTCGACGTCCTCCTCCAGGTCAGCCTCGACGGCCCCGGCGCGGCCCACCGCAGCGGCGTGGCGCCCGAGGCGCTCGCCGACCTCGCCGGCCAGGTCGCCGGTCACGACCACCTGCGGCTCGGTGGCCTGATGGCCGTCGCGCCCCTGGACACCGATCCTGAGGAGGCGTTCGCACGGCTCGCCGAGATCCGTACGGGCTTCCTCGCCGACCACCCCGCAGCAACCCGGCTCTCCGCCGGCATGAGCGGCGACCTCGAACAGGCGATCCGCCACGGCGCGACACATGTGCGTGTCGGCTCCGCGGTACTCGGTTCGCGGCCGGCGGTCAAGTAATGTCCCAAGCAGTTCCACCAGAACCGGAAGGCAACAAGATGAGCGGCATGTGGCGTAAGGCCGGTGAGTACCTCGGTCTGCTCGAGGACACCGGTCGGTACGACGAGGAGTCCGCCTACGACCGTGGCTACCGCGAGGACCGCGGCGCGGGCCAGGGGGCGGGCCGCGGCTACGAGCGTGACGAATACGAGGCCGCCCAGGCCCCCCGCGTCCGCGAGCAGCGCCCGGCGCCGGTCGCCGACCTGTCCGAGCGGCGCCGCCCGGTGGCGGTCGCGGAGGCGCCCGCGCACATCGAGTTCTCCCGCATCGTCACGGTGAGCCCCGCGAACTACAACGAGGCCCGCACCGTCGGCGAGACCTACCGCGACGGCATCCCGGTGATCATGAACCTCACCGACGTCGACGACACGGTCGCCAAGCGGCTGATCGACTTCGCCGCCGGCCTGATCTTCGCCACCCGTGGCGACATCGAGCGGGTCACCAACAAGGTGTTCCTTCTCTCTCCGCCCAACGTCAGCATCGCCGCGGAGGACAAGGCGCGCCTCGCCGAGGGTGGGTTCTTCAACCAGAGCTGAGCGGGTCCCGCTAGGGTTGCCACCGATATGCACACGATCGGCGTCATCCTCGAGTTCCTGCTCTGGGCCTTCATCGGCCTGCTGTGGATCCGCTTCATCGTCGACTGGGTCCAGGTGTTCGCCCGGTCCTGGGAGCCGAAGGGTCTGCTGCTGGTGATCCTGGAGGGTGTGTACACCGCCACGGATCTGCCGATCAACGCACTGCGCAAGGTCGTGCCGCCGCTGCGTCTGGGCACGGTGGCCCTGGACCTCAGCTTCCTGATCGTGATGCTCGCCGCATACATCCTGCTGCGACTCGACGTCAGGTATCTGCTGTAAACAACGCTAGAGTCTCAACTCCAGCACCAACTGTTTTGCAACAACGAGATGAATGGGTGAGGTCATGCCGCTGACGCCTGAGGACGTGAGCAACAAGCGCTTTACTCCCGTCCGGCTCCGCGAGGGCTACGACATGGGTGAGGTCGACCAGTTCCTCGATGAGGTCGAGGCTGAGCTCGCTCGGCTCACCAAGGAGAACGACGACCTTCGCGCGAAGCTTTCCGCCGCGCAGAGCTCCGGTGGCGCCAGCGCCCCGGTCGAGACCCCCGCGCCCGCCCCGGTCGTGGAGAAGACCCCGGAGCCGGAGCCGACCCCGGCGCCGGTCGCCGCTCCCGTCGCCGCCGCGCCCGCCGCGGGTGCGATCGAGACGATCCGGGTCGAGACCGTGCCGGAGGCGTCCAACGCCGCGGCCCGCCTCCTCGAGCTCGCCACGCGCAACCACGACGCGCTGATCGACCAGGCCAAGAACGACGCCGACAAGATCGTCGGCGAGGCCCGTACGAAGGCCGAGCGTCTCGAGTCGGAGTCCAAGGAGAAGGCCGACAAGATGGAGTCCGACGCCCGGACCCGCGCGTCGATGCTCGACTCCGAGACCGCCGCTCGTCGCCAGCAGCTCTTCGGCGACCTCGAGCGCGAGAAGGACAAGCTCACCACCGAGGTGGAGGGCCTGCGCTCCTTCGAGCGCGAGTACCGCTCCCGCCTCAAGAGCTACTTCACGCAGCAGCTCGAGGCGCTCAACACCGCGCCTGAGGGTCAGGGTGGCGAGGAGGCTCCGGCAGCGCCGAAGCGTCTGCGCTCGATCCTCGGCGAGGAAGAGAACTGACGGGCGAGGCCACGTCACGAGCTTGCTCGGACGACGTGCGCTGAGCACCAGCTCCACGTTCGGCGACGGCCGGCTCCCGTGACGGGAGCCGGCCGTC
>NZ_JAIWOY010000003.1:67205-118676 GCF_020216525.1 Nocardioides nematodiphilus
CGCGTCCGTGCTCCGCGCGGCCCCCCCCTGGCGAGGGCGCCGCCCCGTCGCCGTTTCCCCAGTCGGTACACCTAAGAATTCCGCCCAATCAGGTGTAGCCCACGCTCGCGTGGGAAGGGTCGGAATACGAAATACGCCCCGAGGGTTGTCGGCATCCGCAACACTGTCGCAGTCCCTCCTAGGAAAGTGAGCGTCGTGGCGAAGAAGGCAACATCCGTCAAGCCGTCTGCGGACACCCTGGTGGTCAAGGAGGGCGAGGAGCCCTGGACCCCCGCCGAGCTCGACGAGCTCATCGAGGAGCTCACCTCCACCCAGGCGCACAGCCTGGAGGTCCTCGAGGCCGCCGAGGCCGAGCTCAACGGCCTCATGAAGGACTCGGGGGACGGGGCCGGTCAGGACCAGGCCGACGTCGGCGCGACCAGCTTCGAGCGTGACCACGAGCTGACGGTGGTCAACAGCGAGCGCGACAAGCTCCTCCAGATCGAGCGCGCCCTCACGCGCATCGAGAACGGCACCTACGGCGTCTGCGAGTCCTGCGGCCAGCCGGTCGGCAAGATGCGGCTGATGGCGTTCCCGCGTGCGACGCTGTGCATGACATGCAAGACGCGAGAAGAGCGACGCTGAGCGACGCGGCACCCCAGGTCCACCGGTCAGGCCCGAGCACGACGTTGCGGCTGCTGTTCGCAGTCGTCGCGCTCGCGGCCTATGCCGTCGATCAGGTCACCAAGGCGCTGGCGGCGGCCCACCTGACGCCCGGCGAGCCGCGGGACCTGCTGGGGTCGCTGCTGCGGCTCAACCTGACCCGCAACCCTGGGGCGGCGTTCAGCACCGGGACCGGCCACACCGTCCTGTTCACCCTGCTCGCGATCGTCGCGCTGGTCGTGACGACCTGGTTCGCCCTGCGGTCGGGCACCCGGCTGTGGTCGGTCGCGCTCGGGATCCTGGCGGCCGGCATCGCGGGCAACCTGACGGACCGGATCCTGCGGGCGCCGCAGGGCTTCAGCGGCCATGTCGTGGACTTCCTGGAGCTGCCGCACTGGCCGATCTTCAACGTCGCCGACATCTGCATCAACGTCGCGGCTCTCCTGATCCTCGTCCTGGCCTGGCGCGGCGTGCGCCTCGACGGCCGACCGGCCGCCACGAAGGCCGCTGACGATGAGTGACCAGCGCACCCTGTTCGTGCCCGACGGGCTCGAGGGGGAGCGGCTGGACGCGGCGATGGCGCGGCTCTTCGGGGTCTCGCGCACCCGCGCCGCCGAGCTCATCTCGGAGGGGTACGTCACCCTCGACGGACGTCCGGCGATGAAGTCCGACCGGGTCGCTGCCGGCTCGATGCTGGACGCGACCATCCCCGTCGAGCGCGATCCGCTGGAGATCAAGGCCGAGCTGGTCGAAGGGATCGGGATCGTCTACGACGACGACGCGATCGTGGTGATCGACAAGCCGGTCGGCGTCGCGGTGCACCCCTCGCCGGGTTGGACCGGAGCGACCGTCGTGGGCCACCTGCGTGCCGCCGGGTTCCGGATCTCGACCTCGGGCGCCACCGAGCGCGAGGGCATCGTCCAGCGCCTCGACGTCGGCACCACCGGCCTGATGGTCATCGCGAAGCAGGAGCACGCGTACTCGGTGCTCAAGCAGGCCTTCCGCGACCGGACGCCGCACAAGGTCTACCACGCGCTGGTCCAGGGCCACCCGGATCCGCTGGAGGGCACGATCGACGCCCCGATCGCGCGCAACCCCAAGTACGACCACAAGTTCTGCGTGCGCGCCGACGGCCGGCCGTCCATCACGCACTACCAGACGCTCGAGGCGCATCGGTTCGCCTCGCTGCTGGAGATCCACCTCGAGACGGGCCGTACGCACCAGATCCGCGTGCACATGAGCGCCACCAAGCACCCGTGCGTCGGCGACCTCACCTACGGCGCCGACCCGACCCTCGCCAAGCGCACCGGTCTGCTGCGGCAGTGGCTGCACGCGCACCGGCTCGGCTTCGAGCACCCGGAGACGGGGGAGTACGTCGAGTTCGAGTCGCCCTACCCCGCCGACCTCGCGCACGCGCTCGAGGTCATCCGCGACGAGCACTGACGCCGGGCCATGGGTCCGTCGCGGGGCGAGTGATGGGTCAGTCGCCCGTGAGTGACGGATCCGTCCTGCGGCCGGCCGAGGCCGGGGAGGCTGCGAGCCTCGCCGCCATCCAGGTCGCGGCCCGCGCGGCCGCGCCGATGCCGGCCAACGTCCACCCCGCGGCCGAGATCTCGGCGTTCCTGGCCTCGCGGCTGGGCCAGGACGAGGTGTGGGTGGCCGAGGTCGATGGCGAGGCCGTCGCCTATGCCCGCTTCACCGCCACCTGGCTCGACGACCTGTACGTCCTGCCCGCGCACCAGGGGAGCGGTCTCGGCGGTGCGCTGCTCGACCTGGTGCTCTCCCTGCGCCAGGACGGTGTCGGGCTCTACGTCTTCGAGACCAACGTGCCCGCGCGGCGCTTCTACGAGGCCCGTGGCTTCGTGGTCACGGCGCGCTCCGACGGCTCGGAGAACGAGGAGCGGCGACCCGACCTGCGGATGGAGTGGGGCGTCCGTTCTGTCGGTGGCCTCGGGTAGGCTGAGGCCCTTCCCTGCAGGCCTCGGTCTGCCGTGCCCGGATCAACCCTGAGGGGAGCGTATGAGCGACTCGTTCGTCCATCTCCACGTCCACACCGAGTACTCGATGCTGGACGGTGCCTCGCTCCTCGACGGACTGTTCGAGCGCACCAGCACCCTCGAGATGCCGGCGATCGCGATGACCGACCACGGCAACCTGCACGGTGCGTACGACTTCTACTCCAAGGCGAAGAAGTACGGCGTCAAGCCGATCATCGGCATCGAGGCCTACCTCACGCCCGGCACGCACCGCACCGAGCGCAAGCGGATCCGCTGGGGCAAGGGCGACCAGTCCGAGGAGGGCGGCGACGACGTCTCGGGTGGCGGCTCGTACACCCACATGACGATGTGGGCCGAGAGCACCGAGGGGATGCACAACCTCTTCCGGCTCTCCTCGAAGGCCTCCATGGAGGGCTACTACTTCAAGCCCCGCATGGACAAGGAGCTTCTCCAGACCTACAGCAAGGGCCTGATCGTCTCCACCGGCTGCCCCTCGGGCGCCATCCAGACCCGGCTGCGCCTGGGGCAGTGGGACGAGGCCGTCCGCGAGGCCGGCGAGCTGCAGGACATCTTCGGGCGCGACAACGTCTTCCTCGAGCTGATGGACCACGGCATCTCGATCGAGAAGCGGGTCCGCGACGACCTGCTCAAGCTCGGTCGCGAGATGGGCATCAGGCCGATCGCGACCAACGACTCGCACTACAACAACCCCGAGGACGCCAGCGCCCAGGAGGCGCTGCTGTGCGTCAACTCCGGCAGCCGGCTCTCCGAGCCGACCTATGCCCAGGGCGGCAAGCGGTTCGCCTTCGAGGGCACCGGCTACTACATCAAGTCCGCTGCGGAGATGCGTGAGCTGTGGGGCTCCCAGGACCTCATGGAGGCCTGCGACAACACCCTGCTCATCGCCGAGCGCTGCAACGTCGAGTTCACCGAGTCGACCGGTGGCTACATGGCGCGCGCCGACATCCCGGCCGGCGAGACCGAGGAGTCGTGGCTGCGCAAGGAGGTCTTCCGGGGCCTCGAGTTCCGCTACCCGGGCGACAAGCTCACCCAGGAGGTCAAGGACCGGGCGGAGTTCGAGCTCGAGATCATCACGCAGAAGGGCTACTGCGGCTACTTCCTCGTGGTCGCCGACTTCATCCAGTGGTCGAAGAACAACGGCATCCGGGTCGGCCCGGGCCGTGGCTCGGGCGCCGGCTCGCTGGCCGCGTACGCGCTGAAGATCACCGACCTGTGTCCGCTGGAGCACGGCCTGTTCTTCGAGCGGTTCCTCAACCCTGAGCGACCCTCGATGCCCGACTTCGACATCGACTTCGACGACCACCGCCGCGGCGAGGTCATCCAGTACGTCACCGAGAAGTACGGCGCCGAGCGCGTCGCCCAGATCGCCACCTTCGGCCGGATCAAGGCCAAGCAGGCGATCAAGGACGCCGCCCGCATCCTCGACCACGGCTTCGCCATCGGAGACCGGATCACCAAGGCCCTGCCCGCCGACGTGATGGGCAAGGGCGTCCCGCTCAAGGAGCTCTTCAACCCCGAGCACAAGCGCTACGGCGAGGGCGGCGAGTTCCGCGCGCTGCACGACTCCGACCCCGAGGTCCGCCGGATCTACGAGGTCGCGATCGGCCTCGAGGGCCAGATCCGCCAGACCGGCGTCCACGCCGCTGGCGTCATCATGTCGAGCGAGCCGCTGCTCGACGTCGTCCCGCTGATGGACCCGAAGCAGGACGGCGCCATCATCACCCAGTTCGAGTACCCCATGTGTGAGGCGCTCGGCCTGGTCAAGATGGACTTCCTGGGCCTGTCCAACCTGCACACGCTCGAGGACGCGGTCGCCAACATCAAGGCGAACCGTGGCGAGGACCTGATCCTCGAGGAGCTGCCGTTCGACGACAAGGCCACCTACGAGCTGATGGGGCGCGGCGACACGCTCGGCGTCTTCCAGCTCGATGGTGGCGGCATGCGCCAGCTGCTGCGCCTGATGCAGCCCGACCAGTTCGCCGACATCACCGCCGTCTCCGCGCTCTACCGCCCGGGCCCGATGGGTGCCGACTCCCACACCAACTACGCCCTGCGCAAGAACGGGCGCCAGGAGATCGACTACATCCACCCGGCGCTCTCGGACGCGCTGCAGGAGGTGTTGGGGGAGACCTACGGCCTGATCGTCTATCAGGAGCAGGTGATGGCGATCGCCCAGGTGCTCGCCGGGTTCTCCCTGGGCGCCGCAGACAACATGCGTCGCGCCATGGGCAAGAAGAAGAAGGAGGAGCTCGACAAGCAGTACGCCGGCTTCGAGGCCGGCATGCTCGAGCGCGGCTACCCCAAGGACTCGGTCAAGGTCCTGTGGGACATCCTCGTCCCCTTCGCCGACTACGCCTTCAACAAGTCGCACTCCGCGGCGTACGGCGTCGTCACGTACTGGACCGCCTACCTCAAGGCCAATTACCCGACCGAGTACATGGCGGCGCTCCTGACTTCGGTCAAGGACAACAAGGACAAGATGGCGATCTACCTCGGCGAGTGCCGGCGGATGAAGATCGCGGTCCTGCCGCCCGACGTCAACGAGTCGGCGCACAACTTCACCGCCGTCGGCAACGACATCCGCTTCGGCCTCACCGCCGTGCGCAACGTCGGCTGGAACGTCGTGGACGGCATCGTCGCGGCGCGCGAGGAGAAGGGCCGCTACGAGGACTTCAACGACTTCCTCTCCAAGGTCCCGCAGCCGGTCTGCAACAAGCGCACCATCGAGTCGCTGATCAAGGCCGGTGCCTTCGACGACATGAAGCACAAGCGGCGCGCGCTGGTCACGGTGCACGAGTCCGCGGTGGACCAGTTCGTCGACATCAAGCGCAACGAGGCGATCGGCCAGGACTCGCTCTTCGGGGGACTCGACGAGGACATGGGCGGCTCGTTCGGCTCCTCGGTGACGATCCCCGACATCGACGAGTGGGACAAGATGACCCTGCTCGGCCACGAGCGGGAGATGCTCGGCCTCTACGTCTCCGACCACCCGCTGCTCGGCCTCGAGCACGTCCTGGTCAACAACTCCGACTGCTCCATCGGCCAGCTCCTCGCCGATGAGGACCGGCCGCACAACAGCAGCATCCAGGTCACCGGTCTGGTCACCGCCGTGCAGCGCCGGATCACCAAGAAGGGCGACCCCTGGGCGACGGTGACGATCGAGGACCTCGACGGTGCCATCGAGGCGCTCTTCTTCCCGAGCAGCTACGTCCTGGTCGCCCCGCACCTGGGCGAGGACGCGATCATCACGGTCAAGGGCCAGCTCTCCCGCGACAAGGAGCAGCCGGAGATCCGCGGGCAGGAGGTCAGCGTCCCCGACGTCACCGACGGGCCCAGCGGCCCGGTCGTCGTGAGCCTGCCCTCGACCCGATGCACGCCGCAGGTCGTGGCCTCGCTGCGCGACGTCCTGTCGTCCCACCCGGGCAGCACGGAGGTGCGGCTACGGTTGCTGACGCGGGAGTCGACGCGCGTGCTCCGGCTCGACGACCGGCTGCGCGTCACGCCGAGCTCCGCGCTGTTCGCCGACCTGAAGCACCTGTTGGGACCGGGATGTCTGACCAGCTGATCGCCGCTGCGGAGGCCCGCGTGGAGCGCGGCGCGCTGCGCCAGGCCGCGGTGATCGTCGCGATCTTCGCGATCGCCGGCGTGCTCTGCGGTCTGCTGTGGGAGGCGCTGTGGACCCCCGCGCAGGGCGGCGTCATCAAGCACGTCTGGTACCCCGTGTCCTGGTACGCCTGGCAGGACACGTTCTTCGCCGCCTCCGCCTGGTACATCGTGGTCGGGGCGGTCGCCGGCCTGCTCCTCGGCGCACTCGCCGCGTGGCGGTTCGACCGCGCGGAGATGGTCAGCCTGGCAGCGGTGGTCGTCGGAGGACTCGTCGCCGCCCTCCTGATGCGGCTGGTCGGAATGCACCGTGGCCCCGGCGACCCCCAGGCGGCCGCGAAGACGGCGGCTGACGGCGTCACCCTGCCGAGTGAGTTCACCGCGCCGAGCTGGTGGCTGCTCCTCGTCTTCCCGGGGAGCGCGCTGGCCTCGCTCGGGCTCTACTTCATGACCGTCGCCAAGCGTGGCGCGAGCGGTCCGGAGAACACGACGGCTCAGCCGCCGCCGGCTGAGTAGTCTGAAGACATGCCCGACTACGGTACGCCGCCACCGCCCTCCGACACCGTCACCCTCGGTGGCGGGGCGTGGCAGGACCCGCGTGAGCCACGCCGTGGTCGGACCTGGTGGTACGTCGGAGGCGGAGCCGCGGTCGCGATCGCGCTGGTGGTGGGCGGCACCGTCTTCGCGGCATCGCAGCTCAACGACGATCGCGCGCCCGGCGCGGCCGCGGGACTGCCGTCCGACACGCTCGCCTACGCCGGGATCGACCTCGACCCGAGCATGGGGCAGAAGATCGCGGCCATCCAGGCGCTGCGCAAGTTCCCCGCGTTCACCGGGGACCTCAAGATCGACCCCTCCACCGACCTGCGCAAGCTCATGCTGGACGACCTGCTCCAGGGTCCGGCCTGCAAGGACCTGTCCTGGGACGACGACGTGAAGCCGTGGCTCGGCACCGACATCGCTGCAGCGATCGTGCCGACCGTGAGCGGTGGTCCGCAGCCGGTGACGGTCCTCAAGGTCACTGATGAGTCGGCGGCCACCAAGAGCCTCCCGGCGCTGCTCAGCTGCGCTCACGGGCCGCAGGGACTGTCGGTCGCCCACGGCTGGGCAGTCGTCGCCAAGAACACCGCGATCGCGCAGAGCGTCAGCAACCAGTCGGCGAGCAACGCCCTCGCCGACGACGGCGACTTCAAGACCTGGACCGAGCGCACCGGCGACCCGGGGGTCGCCACCTTCTACGCCTCGCCCGCCGCCGGCAAGACGCTCGCCAGCTCCCTCGACTCGCTCGCGATGCTCGGCATGAGCCCCTTCGCCTTCAGCTCGGGCAGCGGCGCCTCCAGCAGCGCGAGCGGCGCCGCGGCTCCGGCCGCGCACGTCACCTCGGCGGCGAAGACCCTCGAGCCGCCGACGGACCCGTTCGCCGCGCTCGGGGCGGTCTGCCCCCACGCGATGAGCGGCAAGGGGATGGGCGACCAGACCCCGCTCAGCGGCGGGCAGATGGATCTCTACAAGGCGCAGATGCGCAAGCTCCAGGGCGCTGCCGCGACGCTGCGCTTCGCCCGCAGCGGCTTCGAGCTGGAGACCGCCTCAGGGGTGGAGGGCGCCACGCCCAGCAGCGGCACGTCGGGCCTGGCCACCCTGCCGAAGGACACCGCGGTCGCGTTCGGCTTCGGCGGCGCCCGCGACTGGATCACCTCCGTCACCGACGCGTTCGCCCAGGGCTTCGTCCAGGAGTGCGGGGGCACCCCGGAGAAGCTGTGGCAGACGGTCTCCACGATCTCGGGCCTGAGCCTGCCGGGCGACCTGCACACCCTCTTCGACGGCGGCGTCACCCTCTCGCTCTCCGGGTCGACCGACCCCGAGAAGCTGACCAACGGCGGCCCGGGCGACCTGCCCGCCGGCATCAAGCTCACGGGCGATCCCGACGCGATCGCCTCCGTGCTCGGCAAGATCACGCTGCCCGGTGTCCAGGAGATCCTGGCGACCACGAAGGGCGACGGCGTCCTGGCCGTCGGGCCCAACGCGGACTACCGCGATCAGCTGCTCAAGAACGGCGGGCTCGGTGACTCCGCCGACTTCAAGGACGTCGTCCCGCAGGCCGACAAGGCACCCACGGCGCTCTTCGTCTCCTTCGCCAACCTGCAGCCGATCCTGACGAGCGCCGCGGCCGAGGTCCCGCGCGACGTCCAGGAGAACCTCGCGCACCTGGGCGCCTTCGGTCAGAGCACCTGGGTCGGCGACGACGGGATCGGCCACGGGCTGATCCGGCTCAGCACGAAGTAGGCGAGGGTTCCGGCCGCGAAGCGGCCGGAACGGCTCAGTTCGGCGACCAGCGGTTGCGGGCCACGTCGGTGGCCGGCAGCGACGGGATCACGTTCATCGCGCGCAGCTCGCTGCGCAGCAGGTCGGTGACCAGGATCAGGCGCTCCTCGGCGTCCCCGGCCTCCAGCAGCCCCTGACGCTCGGCCATCGGCAGGGGAGCGCAGGCCGCCAGCGCCCACGACAGGTACTCGGGGTCGCGCGGCAGCGAGCCCTCGTACGGGTCTTCGCGGAACTCGGTGAGCGCCAGCCGGTAGGCGGAGAACGTCGCCCGAGCGCGCTCGACGACGTGATCGTCCGCAACGACCGCCGGCTCGGCCAGATCCTGGATCTCGCCCACGGGGAAGGGGCCCCGGCCGTCGAGGGCATCCATCTGGATGCGCTCGATGCCGACCGCCTCGATGTCGTAGCTGCCGTCGGGGTTGAGCTCGACCTCGGTGAGCTGCATCCGGACGCCGATGCGGAAGAGCGACTGTGCCCCGTGCGAGCCGACCTCGTACCCCTCCCGGATCGCGACGGTGCCGAAGGTCCGCTCCGCCGGGTCCTCGATGCCGAGCAGGTGCTCCACGAGTGCGCGGTAGCGCTCCTCGAAGACGTGCAGCGGTACGGTCACCCCGGGGAAGAGGACCGTGTTCAGCGGGAACATCGGCAGCGTCTCGGACACGTGACCAACCTAGTAGTCCGCGAGAAACAACCGTGCGGCGACCACGCGTGGCGTCCCCGTAGAATTGCGCCCATGATCCGCCGCATCGACCTCCGGGGAGCCCAGGACACGGGCCCCGGCGCCTCCCCCATGGACTACCGCGCCGCCGTGCCGCGCGCAGAGTTCGACATCGCGGCGGCGACCCATGCCGTGCAACCGATCCTCGACGACATCCGCACCCGCGGGGTCGAGGCGATCCTGGAGTACGGCCAGAAGTTCGACGGCGTCCGTCTCGACGACATCCGGGTGCCGCGAGAGGCCATGACCACGGCCCTCGCCGAGCTCGACCCGGCGATCCGGGCGGGCCTCGAGGAGTCGATCACCCGGCTGCGCGCCACCTGCCGCAACGAGCTCGAGACCGACGCGGTCACCGAGCTCGGCCCCGGTGCGCGGGTGACCCACCGCAAGGTGCCGGTCGGCCGCGTCGGGCTCTACGTCCCCGGCGGCCTCGCGCCGCTGGTCTCCAGCGTGCTGATGAACACCGTGCCGGCGCAGGTCGCGGGCGTGCAGTCGATCTCCCTGGCCTCGCCGCCGCAGAAGGAGTTCGGCGGCCTGCCGCACCCCTCGATCCTGGCCGCTTGCGAGCTCCTCGGCGTCGAGGAGGTCTACGCCGTCGGCGGCGCCCAGGCGATCGCCATGTTCGCGTACGGCGTCGGTCCCTGCGCCAAGGTCGACCTGGTCACCGGGCCGGGCAACATCTACGTCGTCACCGCCAAGCGCCTGCTCAAGGGCGAGGTCGGCATCGACTCCGAGGCCGGCCCGACCGAGATCGCGATCCTCGCCGACCACACCGCCGAGGCCGCGTACGTCGCCGCCGACCTGATCTCCCAGGCCGAGCACGACCCGCTGGCCGCCTCGGTGCTGGTCACGGACTCGCTCACCCTGGCCGACGACGTCGAGCAGGAGCTGGAGAAGCAGGTCGCCGCGACCAAGCACCAGGAGCGCATCCGCACCTCGCTGGCCGGCGCCCAGTCCGGCATCGTGCTGGTCGACGACGTCGACCAGGGCATCGACGTGGTCAACGCCTACGCCGCCGAGCACCTCGAGATCCACACCCAGAACGCGCTCGTCGACGCCGGCCGGATCCGCAACGCCGGCGCGATCTTCGTCGGCCCGTTCGCGCCGGTCAGCCTCGGCGACTACTGCGCCGGCTCCAACCACGTGCTGCCGACCGGCGGCTGCGCCTGCCACAGCTCGGGCCTGTCCGTGCGCGCCTTCACCAAGTCCGTGCACGTCATCGACTACTCCCGCGAGGGCCTCGAGGCCGTCAAGGACCACGTCGTCACCCTCGCCCACGCCGAGGACCTGCCGGGCCACGGCGCCGCGGTGTCGGTGAGGTTCGCGTGAGCTGGCCCCCGATCCGTGCGGAGCTCGCCGGCATCGAGCCCTACGGCGCCCCCCAGCTCGACGTGCCCGTCCAGCTCAACGTCAACGAGAACCCGTACGGGCCCTCCGAGGCGTGTCTCGATGACATCGCCTCGTCGGTCCGCGAGGCCGCGCGCACGCTCAACCGCTACCCGGACCGCGAGTTCGTCGAGCTGCGTGCCGGGCTCGCCGCCTACCTGACGCGCGACTCCGGAGACGCGCCGATCACGCCGGAGATGGTGTGGGCGGCCAACGGCTCCAACGAGGTCATGCTGCAGCTGCTCCAGGCGTTCGGCGGCCCGGGTCGCACGGCGGTGAGCTTCGCTCCGACGTACTCGATGTACCCGGAGTACGCCCGCGACACCAACACCGAGTGGGTCGCCGGGACGCGTGAGAGCGACTTCTCCCTGGATCTGGAGAAGGCGCGCGCGCTGATCGAGGAGGTCCGGCCCAGCGTCGTGCTGCTGCCCAGCCCCAACAACCCGACCGGCACCGCGCTCGACCCGGCCTCCATCGGCGCCTTGTCCGCGGCCGTCGGCGACACCGGGATCCTGGTCGTCGACGAGGCGTACGGCGAGTTCCGTCGCGCCGGCGTCCCGAGTGCGCTGGAGTCCCTGGCCACGCACCGCAACCTGGTCGTCACCCGCACGATGTCGAAGGCGTTCGCCGGTGCCGGGCTGCGGCTCGGCTACGTGGCCGCCGACCCGGCGATCTGCGACGCGATCCGGGTCGTCCGGCTCCCGTACCACCTCTCGGCGGTGACCCAGGCGACCGCGCTGGCCGCGCTGCGCCACACCGACGAGCTGCTCGGCAACGTCGACGCGCTGCGCGCGGAGCGCGACGCGACGGTGAGCTGGCTGCGCGAGCAGGGCTTCACCGTCGCCGAGAGCGATGCCAACTACGCCCTCTTCGGCATGTTCCCCGATCGCCAGGCGGTCTGGCAGGGTCTGCTCGAGCACGGCGTGCTGATCCGCGAGACCGGCCCCGACGGCTGGCTGCGGGTCTCGATCGGCACCCCTGCCGAGATGGACGCATTCAAGAAGGCCCTACTGGAGGTCACCGCCCGATGAGGAACACCACCGCCCGTACCGCCCGCATCGAGCGCAAGACGTCGGAGTCGACCGTCATCGTCGAGGTCAACCTCGACGGCACCGGCCAGCACGACATCTCCACCGGCGTGGGGTTCTACGACCACATGCTGACCGCGCTCGCGCGCCACGCCCTGCTCGACCTGACGGTGAGGTCCGAGGGCGACGTGCACATCGACGCCCACCACACCGTCGAGGACACCGCGATCGTCCTCGGCCAGGCGCTGCGCGAGGCGCTCGGGGACAAGAAGGGCACCCGCCGCTTCGGTGACGCGACCGTGCCGCTCGACGAGGCGCTGGTCCAGGCCGTCGTCGACATCTCCGGTCGCCCCTACTGCGTGCACACCGGCGAGCCCGAGGGCCAGCAGTACGTCCAGCTCGGCGGCTCCGGCGTCTCGTACCTGGGCTCGCTGACCCAGCACGTCTTCGAGTCGATCGCCTTCCACGCCCACCTGGCGCTGCACGTCCGCGTGCTGGCGGGGCGCGAGCCGCACCACATCGTCGAGACGCAGTTCAAGGCGTTCGCCCGGGCCTTCCGCGACGCGATCGCGCTCGACCCGCGCGAGACCGGCATCCCGTCCACGAAGGGTGTCATCTGAGCATGGCCCAGCCTTCTGTGGTGGTGCTCGACTACGGCTCGGGCAACCTGCGCTCGGCCGTGCGCGCCGTCGAGCGCGCCGGTGCGAGTGTCGAGCTGACCAGCGACATGGACGCCGCGCTCGCCGCCGACGGCCTGCTGGTGCCCGGCGTCGGCGCGTACGAGGCCTGCATGAAGGGCCTGCGGGAGATCCGTGGCGAGCGGATCATCGGCCGCCGGCTCTCCGGCGGACGCCCGGTGCTCGGCATCTGCGTCGGGATGCAGATCCTGTTCGCGCGCGGCGTCGAGCACGGCGTCGAGACCGAGGGGTGCGACGAGTGGCCGGGCGTCGTCGAGCGGCTGCAGGCCCCGATCGTGCCCCACATGGGCTGGAACACCCTCGACGTCCCCGAGGGCACCGAGCTCTTCGCCGGCGTCGAGGACGAGCGGTTCTACTTCGTGCACTCATACGGCGTGCGGACGTGGGAGCTGGTCACCAACGATCGGACCAAGGCGCCGCTGGTGACGTGGGCCGAGCACGGTGGCGACCGGTTCGTCGCAGCGGTCGAGAACGGCGCGCTGTCGGCCACCCAGTTCCACCCCGAGAAGTCCGGCGACGCCGGCGCCGCGCTGCTGCGCAACTGGGTCCAGTCCCTCAAGAGCGCCTGAGCCATGCCGTCCGGAGTGCGCGCCAAGGCCCGCGAGGAGCGTGAGCGGCAGGCGGCCGAGGCCGCCGCTGCCCGTGTCGACGCGCAGGCCAGGGCCGCACGTGGGCAGCGCCGCCGGGCGCGTCTGGCACGGCTCCTGCCGACCCGGACCGGGCGCCAGACCGGTGCCTTCGCCAGGCGCCGACGCATCCGGATCCAGGTGCTGCTCGTCGGTCTGGTCGTCCTCAACGCGCTGCTCTGGTTCGCTGAGCCGTCGCCGTCCATCCGGGCACTCGCCCTCGTCGCCAGCGTGCTGGCGGCCCCTGTCCTGTACACCGTGTTGTTCCGAAAGGCCTGAACGTGTCCTACCTCGAGCTGCTCCCCGCCGTCGACATCAAGGGCGGCCGCGCCGTCCAGCTGGTGCAGGGCGTCGACGGGTCCGAGAAGGTCTTCGGTGACCCCATCGAGGCCGCGCTGCGCTGGCAGGAGATGGGTGCGGAGTGGATCCACCTGGTCGACCTCGACGCCGCCTTCGGCCACGGCTCCAACGCCGACCTCCTGGCCGAGGTCACCCGCGCGGTCGACATCAAGATCGAGCGCTCCGGCGGCATCCGCGACGACGAGACGCTGAAGGCGGCCATGGACTCCGGCTGTCGCCGCGTCAACATCGGCACCGCCGCCCTGGAGAACCCCGAGTGGTGCCGCACGGCGATCGCCGAGTACGGCGACCGGGTCGCGATCGGCCTCGACGTCCGCGGCACCACGCTTGCGGCGCGTGGCTGGACCAAGGACGGTGGCGACCTCTGGGAGACGCTGGCCCGGCTCGACTCCGAGGGCTGCGCCCGCTACGTCGTCACCGACGTCAACAAGGACGGCATGCTCCAGGGCCCGAACCTCGACCTGCTGCGCGACGTCGCGTCTCGTACGTCCGCCCCGATCGTCGCCTCCGGCGGTGTCACCACCATCGACGACATCCGCGCGCTGATGACACTGGTCGATGATGGCGTCGAGGGCGCGATCGCCGGCACGGCGCTCTACACCGGCTCCCTCTCCCTCGAGGAGGCGCTCGCGGTGACGAGGGGCGCAGCGTCATGACGCTCGCCGTACGGGTCATCCCGTGCCTCGACGTCGACGGCGGTCGCGTCGTGAAGGGGATCAACTTCGAGAACCTGCGCGACGCCGGCGACCCGGTCGAGCTGGCCAAGGTCTACGACCGCGAGGGCGCCGACGAGTTGACCTTCCTGGACATCTCCGCCTCCTCGGACGCGCGGGGGACGACGATGGAGATCGTCTCCAAGGTGGCCGAGGAGGTCTTCATCCCCCTGACGGTCGGTGGTGGCGTGCGCGCCGTCGCCGACGTTGACCGGCTGCTGCGAGCCGGCGCGGACAAGGTCGGTGTCAACACCGCCGCCATCACGCGCCCGGAGCTGATCGCCGAGATCGCGGACCGCTTCGGCTCGCAGGTGCTGGTGCTCTCGGTCGACGCGCGCCGTGCCGCCGGCACTGCGTCGGGCTTCGAGGTGACCACCCACGGTGGCCGTCAGTCCGCGGGGATCGACGCGGTCGAGTGGGCGATCCGCGCCGCCGAGCTCGGCGCCGGCGAGATCCTGCTCAACTCGATGGACGCCGACGGCACCCGCGACGGCTTCGACCTGGAGATGCTGCGCGCGGTCCGCGCGGAGGTCTCCATCCCGGTGATCGCGTCGGGCGGCGCCGGCGCGGCGGAGCACTTCGCCCCCGCGGTGGACGCCGGCGCGGATGCCGTCCTGGCCGCCTCGGTCTTCCACTTCGGCACCCTGCGCATCGGCGAGGTCAAGTCCGCTCTCGCCGGCGCCGGCCACCCGGTGCGCTGACCCCGGGTCTGCAGAAGGCGCCGCCGGCTCTGCGGCGGTGACCGCCGAGTCCGCGCTGGGTGCGGACTCGGCGGTCGTGCTGCGATCAGGGAGCGACCGGGTAGCCCGAGGTGATGGCGAGCCGGTTCCAGCCGTTGATCGAGATGGCCAGAGCCGTGATCGCGGCGATCTCCTCCTTGGTGAGGATCGCGGCGACGTCGACCTTCGGCGCCGGGCTCGTGTGGGCGTTGCCGATCAGGGTGACCTGCTCGGCGAGCGTAAGGGCGGCCTGCTCCTTCTCGGTGAAGTACTGCGACTCCCACCAGGCGGCGACGACCGCGAGCCGATCGGCGGTCTCGCCGTTCTTCATCGCGTCCTGGGTGTGCATCCGCAGGCAGAACGCGCAGCCGTTGAGCTGGGAGGCGCGCAGCCGGACCAGGTCCAGCAGGAGGGGGTGCAGGCCGGCGGCCTCGGCTGCCTCGACCGCGGCCTTCTCGACCGCGATCTGCGCCTCGTAGAGGGCGGGGACGGCTTTGGTGACGTTGACGTGCGACATGGGTGGTCACTCCTTGGGTGTGGGCCGGTGTCTCCGGCGTACACACTGATGACGAGATAGCGGCCCCAGATGTGAGGACCTCACAGAAGTGATCGCTGCCTCGTCATGTCGGCATGAGCGAACCAGGTGGGGCCATGCATGATCTGAGCGTGGAGATGGCCGATGTGATGGCGGAGCGGCGCCGGCTGATCGCGTTGGCGTACCGGCTGCTCGGCACGCTCGAGGAGGCCGAGGACGCCGTCCAGGAGACCTATCTGCGCTGGTACCGCCTCTCCGCCGACGAACGGGCCGGGATCGACAACCCGCAGGGCTGGCTGACCCGCGTCGCCTCGCGCGTGTGCCTCGACGTGCTCAAGTCGGCGCGGGCGCGCCGCGAGCAGTACGTCGGCCCCTGGCTGCCCGAGCCGCTGCCCTCCGACGCCCTCGCGGCCGGGCCCGTCGACCCGGCCGACCGGGTCACCCTCGACGACACGATCAGCACCGCCCTGCTCGTGGTCCTCGACGCGATGACCCCGGCGGAGCGGGTCGCGTTCGTGCTGCACGACGTCTTCGCCCTGCCCTTCCCCGACATCGCGACGGTCGTCGGCCGTACGCCCGCGGCGGTGCGCCAGCTGGCCACTGCGGCGCGACGCAAGGTCGCGGCCCACCGCGAGACGATCGCTCCCGTCGAGCAGCACGACGCGGTCGTACGGGCCTTCAGCGCCGCCGTCTCGGGCGGCGACCTGGGCGCCCTCACCGCGTTGCTCGACCCGTCCGTGGTCCTGCGCTCCGACGGCGGCGGCGTGGTCAGCGCGGCGATCAACCCGGTCGCGGGCGCGGACAAGGTCGCACGGTTCATGCTCGGCGTGATGGTCAAGCGCCCCGAGTGGGAGCTCGTCGAGCGGCCGACCGCGGACGGTCTGGGCTTCGTCTGGCGCTCGGGCGACGCCGTCATGGGCGTGATCAACGTCAAGGTGGTCGCCGGCCTGGTCACCGATGTGTGGATGGTGGTCAACCCCGGCAAGCTCTCGACCTGGACGGCCTGAGCGGGGCCCTTGCTCGGCGCGCCCGCCGCAGCGCGGTCCGTACGGCGAGCGGCTAACGTGATGCGACGTGACCCGATTCGTCTTCGCCACTGCGGTCTCGCTCGACGGCTTCCTCGCGGACCCGGACGACTCGCTGGACTGGGCGCGGTCGCCGACCTGGCCGACGAGCTGCGCTCGGTGGCGGCCGGTGAGGACGTCTGGATCGTCGGCGGGGGAGACCTGGCCGGCCAGTTCCACGACGCCGGCCTCCTGGACGAGATCCGGGTGTCGATCGCGGCCGTCACCCTCGGCGCGGGCGCACCCCTGCTCCCGCGCCGCCTCGAGTCGTCGTCGCTGCGTCTGGAGGCGGTGAAGCAGACCGGCCAGTTCGCCGAGCTGCGCTACACCGTCCTCCGCGACGGGCGGCAGGCCTGACTCAGCCCTGCTGCTGGACGACCCAGATCCAGTTGTTGTCCGGGTCGTTCGCCGAGAACATCTTCGGCACCGGGCCCTCGCCGCCCATCATCTCGCCGACCTGGACGCCGGCTGCGCTGAGCGCCTCGCGCTCGGCGTCGACGTCGCTGGTCTCGACGCCGATCGAGCCGCCGCCGGGCTCGCCGTTCATCGGCGGGTTGAGCGCGAGCACGGTGGCCGAGCCCGGGGGAGCGACCTCGACCCAGCGGCCCGCGTCGGCGCCCTCGCCGAAGGACACCTCCGAGCGCAGCTCCCAGCCGAGCTTCTGCGTGTAGAACGCGATCGCGGCGTCCTGGTCGGACACCGAGAACATGGCGGTGGCGATGCTGTTGATCGTGGTCATGCCTCGAGCGTAGTTAGAAGCCGAGCTGCGCGGAACGCAGCTTCGCAACCTTTTCCTCGGGCCCGTCGAAGGCCAGCCCGGTGACCTGCGTGCGGCCGAAGAGGAGGAGCGCGAGCTCGCCCACGGGGCCGGACACCACCACCGGGTCATCGCCTCCGCGCAGCGTGGCGCGACGCGAGCCGGAGACGATCGTCACCGGGACGCCGGCCGGGCGGACCAGGCCCCGGCCCATCATCGAGAGCGGCCGCCAGAGCGTCGTCTCATCGGCATCGGAGAGCTCCCGGGCGACCCACGACGGCTGCGCGCGGCGTACGTCCTCGTGGTGCACGAAGAGCTCGAGCGTGTTCGCCAGCGCGTCAACCCCCGGAGCCCGCAGTGGCAGCGAGGGAATACGAAGGTCACCGACGAGCGCTGCGAACGGACGGGCGGCCAGCCGCGCGGAGGCGCGGTCGGTCAGGCCCGAGAGCGCGGGCACCAGGATCCCACCAGCGACCCACGGCTTGCGCTCGCGGATCAGCAGATGCACCACCAGATCCCGTACGGTCCACTCGCTGCACAGCGTCGCAGCGTCGGGGCCGACGGCCAGAGCAAGATCGCACAGCGCCTCGCGCTCGCGGCGGACGAAGGAACCAGAGGTAGCAGCCACGATGACCGACACTAGCCCGGTGAGACGCGCGAGCACGATGGACGGCTTCCGGGTCCTCGGCGTCGCGATCCGCCGCGAGCCGGTCATCTTCACCGTCTCCACGCTCGGCTCCGCGCTCTTCGGCGCCCTCACCGTCGCCGACGCCTGGGTGCTGGGCTGGTCGACCGACCACGTCATCCTCCCGTCGTACCGCGACGGCCACATCGGCGCCGGCTGGCTCATCGCCGTGGTCGCTCTCTTCGTCGCCGTCGCGATCGGACGGGCCGTCGGCGTCGTCGCCCGCCGGCTCGGCGCCGGTGTCATGCAGTACCGGATGCAGGCCCACTACCGCCGCGCGGTCACCCGGCAGTACCTCCGCCTCCCGCTCGCCTGGCACCAGGCGCACCCGACCGGCCAGCTGCTCAGCAACGCCAACGCCGACGTCGAGGCCGCCTGGGCCCCCATCGCGCCGCTGCCGATGGCGGTGGGCACGATCGCGATGATGGTGATCGCCGTCGTCCAGATGTTCGCCGCCGACGTGGTCCTCGCGCTGCTCGGCATGCTCGTCTTCCCGCTCGTCGTGCTCACCAACCTCGCCTACCAGCGCCGCGCCAGCCCGCTCATCACCCGCGCCCAGCAGCTGCGCGCCGAGCTCAGCGAGGTCGCGCACGAGTCCTTCGACGGTGCCCTCGTGGTCAAGACGCTCGGTCGCGAGAGCGAGGAGACCGAGCGGTTCGCCGCCAAGGCCCGCGAGCTGCGCGACACCAACATCCGCGCCGGCCGGATCCGGGCCGCCTTCGACCCGACCCTGGCCGCGCTGCCCGACATCGGCGTGCTCGTCGTGTTGGCCGTCGGCGTCGTCCGCGTCCTGCACGGGCACGCCCAGGCCGGCGACGTCGTCCAGGTGGGGTTCCTGCTGACCATCGTCGCCTTCCCGATCCGCTCGCTGGGCTGGCTGCTCGGGGAGTTCCCGCGCAGCGTCGTCGGCTTCGACCGGGTCCAGCACGTCCTCGACGCCACCGACGCGCTGACGTACGGCGATCAGCGGCTGCCCGCCGGCTCGGGCGACGGCGCGCGACTCGCGCTCGAGAAGGTCGCGTTCGCCTACGACGCCGACCAGCCGCTGCTCACCGACGTCACCTTCGACGTCGCCCCGGGCCGTACGACCGCGATCGTCGGCCCGACCGCGTCGGGCAAGTCGACGCTCACCAACCTGATGACCCGGCTGGTCGACACCGACGACGGCCGGATCACGCTCGACGGCGTCGACCTGCGCGACCTCGCCCCGGGCGCCCTCGCCGAGGCGATGGCGATCGTGCCGCAGCAGGCGTTCCTCTTCGACGACACGGTGCGCGGCAACATCACCCTCGGTGCCGAGATCGCCGACGAGGAGATCTGGGCGGCGCTGCGGGCGGCGCAGGCCGACGGCTTCGTCGCCGCCCTACGCGAGGGACTCGACACCCGCCTCGGTGAGCGCGGCACCAGCCTCTCGGGCGGTCAGCGTCAGCGCATCTCGCTGGCCCGCGCGCTCGTCCGCAGGCCGCGGCTGCTGATCCTCGACGACGCCACCTCGGCGGTCGATCCCGAGGTGGAGCAGCGCATCCTGGCGGCACTGCGCGGCGACGCGACGGGTGACACGACCCTCGTCGTGGTGGCCTATCGCAAGGCGACGATCGCGCTGGCGGACGAGGTCGTCCACCTCGACGGCGGCCGGATCGCCGGTCGAGGCACCCATGCCGAGCTGCTCGCCACCAGCCCGGCCTACGCCGACCTGGTCAACGCCTACGAGCAGGACGAGGAGGTCGACGCATGAGCGGCACCGTCGACAGCGGGGAGCGGCTCGGCGGCATCGAGACGATCCGCCGCGGCATCCACCACTCACCCGAGCTCGTCCAGGGCATCGGCGTCACCCTGGCCCTGGCGATCGTCGCCAGCCTCGGTCAGGTGATCGTCCCGATCGCTGTCCAGCAGACCCTCGACCGCGGCCTGCACCACGCGGGTGGGCCGGACGTACGGTTCACCGTGTGGATGGGCGTCGCCGCCGCGATCGCCCTCGCCATCGCGAGCGTCGCCTCCTACCTGATGACCGCGCGGCTGTTCACCGCCGCCGAGAGCGGCCTGGCCACGCTGCGCACCAAGGCGTTCCGCCACGTCCACGACCTGCCGATGCTCACCCAGCACACCGAGCGCCGCGGCGCTCTGGTCTCGCGGGTGACCAGCGACGTCGACCAGATCAGCCAGTTCGTCGTGTACGGCGGCCTGCTCCTGGTCGTCTCGGTCGGCCAGATGCTGATCGCCAGCGTCGTGATGGTCGTCTACTCGTGGCAGCTCGCCATCGTGGTCTGGGTCTGCTTCGTGCCGCTCTTCGCCAGCCTCCCGTTCTTCCAGCGCCGCCTCTCGGTCGCCTACACGGCTGTTCGCCGTCAGGTCGGCACCATGCTGTCGGCCATCGCCGAGCCGGTCGTCGGGGCGGCCGTCGTCAAGGCGTACGCGGTCGAGGCCCGCACCCAGGCCCGCATCGACGAGGCGGTCGAGGCCAACCGGGCCGCCCAGACGAAGGCGCAGAGCCTGGTCGCCGGCTTCTTCAGCCTCGGCGGCCTGGCGGGCGGGCTCGCGCTCGCGGGCGTCGTCGTCCTCGGCGTGCAGCTCGGTATCCACGGCAACCTGTCGAGCGGCCGGATCCTCGCCTTCGCGTTCCTGGTCTCGCTCTTCGTCGGCCCGGTGCAGACCGGATCGCAGATCCTCACCGACGCCCAGAACGCGGTCGCCAGCTGGCGGCGGGTGATCGGCATCCTCGACACCCCGGCCGATCTGGTCGACCCCGGCCCGGAGGGCGCGCAGCTGCCCCGGGGACCTATCGGTGTCGCCTTCGAGTCGGTCACCTTCGCCTACCCCGGCGGTCCCGACGTCCTGCACGACCTCACCACCGAGATCGCGCCCGGGCGCCGGATCGCGGTGGTGGGCGAGACCGGCTCGGGCAAGTCGACCGTCGCCAAGCTCCTCACCCGCCTCATGGACCCGACCCGCGGCACGATCCGCCTCGACGGGGTGGACGTACGCGAGATCAGCGGCGCCAGCCTGCGCCGCAGCGTGGTGCTCGTGCCGCAGGAGGGCTTCCTCTTCGACGACACGCTGGCCGCCAACGCCCGCTACGGACGGATCGAGGCCACCGACGCCGACATCGAGCGCGCGGCCGAGCAGATCGGCCTCGGCGACTGGCTCGCCGGGCTCCCGTCCGGCGTGCGGACCCGCGTGGGCCAGCGCGGCGAGGCCCTCAGCGCCGGCGAGCGCCAGCTCGTCGCCCTGCTGCGCGCCCAGCTCGCCGACCCCGATCTCCTGGTCCTCGACGAGGCCACCTCCGCGGTCGATCCTGCGCTGGAGATGCGGATCAACCGGGCCCTCGAGCGGCTCATGCAGGGCCGGACCTCCGTCACGATCGCGCACCGGCTCACCACCGCCGAGGGCGCCGACGAGGTGATCGTGGTCGACAAGGGCCGGATCGTGCAGCGCGGCCCGCACGCCGACCTCGTACGCCAGGAGGGGGCCGTCTACGCCGGGCTCCACGCCTCCTGGGTCGCCCAGCAGGGATAATCGACTCCGTGACCGACCCGAGCTCTGGCCTGGACCCGAAGATCGCCGACCGCCTCAAGCGCACCGAGGACGGCCTGGTGCCCGCGATCGCGCAGCAGCACGACACCGGTGAGGTGCTGATGATGGGCTGGATGAACGACGAGTCGCTCGCGCGCACCATCGAGACGGGCCGGGCGACCTACTGGAGCCGCAGCCGCCAGGAGTACTGGGCCAAGGGCGACACCTCCGGGCACCTCCAGTACGTCAAGGAGATCCGCCTCGACTGCGACGGCGACACGCTGCTGCTCAAGGTCGACCAGATCGGGGCCGCCTGCCACACCGGCGACCGGACCTGCTTCGACGCCGACCTGATCGCGGACCTGGGATGAGCGCTCCGGGCCGGGTCGTCGAGCGCCGTACCTTCTGGCCCACCGCACTCCTCGGGCTGATCGGCGCGTGCGTCGCGGCCTGGGCCGGCCACCACCCGTGGATCAAGGCCGCTGCCAACGACCCGTTCAGCCAGGCGCAGGGCAACGTCGACAGTCCCGGCATCACCGCGCTCGCGCTGGTCGCCCTCGCCGCCTGGGGTGTGATCCTGGTGACGCGCGGCCTGGCGAGGCGCTTGGTCGCGATGCTCGGCCTCGTCGCCGCCGGGGCGCCCGTCCCCGCCATCTGGGGCACCCGCCACCACCTGCTCTCCACCCACGACGGCAGCCACGGCACTGCCTGGCCGTGGGTCTCGCTGGTCGCCCTGGTGGTGACGTTCCTGAGCTTCGTGGTCGCGGTGATGAAGAGCCCGGTATGGCCCGAGATGGGTGCCAAGTACGACGCGCCCACCGGAGCGACGTCGACCGCTCCGCTCGAGGAGCAGAGCAGCATCGACCTATGGAAATCGCTCGACGAGGGCACCGATCCCACGGTGGGGCCGGCCACAGACCCGACCCACGAATCCGAGTGACCCCGCCGACCCCATAGAATCGGCGCGCACCGTCCACCGCACCATCGAGGAGCACTCATGTCCGACAACCACGGCAACACCCCGGCTGCCTGGAGCGCCGTCGTGGTCGGCCTGCTCGGCTTCCTGATCGGCTCGATCGGCCTCATGCTCAGCCCGATCAGCTACATCGTCTTCTGGGTCGGCGTCGCCGTCACCCTCGCGTCGGGTGCGGTCTTCATCGTGCTGGCGAAGATGGGCTACCACGCCGAGTCACACTGACGATGTCGGTTCTCGACGACATCATCTCGGGCGTACGAGAGGACCTCGCCGCCCGGCAGTCGCAGGTCAGCGTCGCCGACCTCAGGGCAGCGCTCGCCGACGTCGACGCGCCGCGCGACCCGATGCCGCACCTGCGCGGTGCCGGCAGCAGCGTGATCTCCGAGGTCAAGCGCAAGAGCCCCAGCAAGGGCCATCTCGCCGACATCCCGGACCCGACGGCCCTCGCCGCCGCCTACGAGCGTGGGGGAGCGGCCGCGATCTCGGTGCTCACCGAGCAGCGCCGCTTCGGGGGCTCGCTCGATGACCTGCGTGCCGTCCGGGCCGTCGTCGACACCCCGATCCTGCGCAAGGACTTCATCGTCGAGGAGTACCAGCTGCTCGAGGCCCGAGCCGCCGGCGCCGACCTCGCGCTCCTAATGTGCTCCGCCCTCCTCGGCGACGACCTCACCCGCCTCTACGAGTACGCCCGCGAGCTCGGGCTGACCCCGCTCGTCGAGGTGCACGACGAGGAGGAGACCGCACGCGCAGTCGCGCTCGGGGCCGAGCTGATCGGCGTCAACGCGCGCAACCTCAAGACGCTCGAGATCCACGCCGACATGTTCGGCAGACTCGCGCCCCTCATCCCGGCCGACCGGGTCACGGTGGCCGAGTCCGGCATCTTCTCCGCCGCCGACGTCCAGCGCTATGTCGACGAGGGCGCCCGCGCGGTGCTCGTCGGCGAGGCGCTGGTCAAGGACGGCGACCCCGAGGCAGCCGTCCGTGGCATGACCGGCCTCACCGCCCAGGAAGGCGTCCGACGATGACGACCCACCTCAACGAGACCACCAGCTTCGACGCCGACGCGCAGGGCTGGTTCGGCGGCCCGGTCGAGGGCTTCGGCGGCAAGTTCATGCCCGAGGCGCTGATGAAGGCCCTCGACGAGCTCGACGCCGCCTGGAAGGGCGCCAAGGCCGACCCGGAGTTCGTGGCCGAGTTCGACGCGATCCTGCGCGACTACGCCAACCTCCCGAGCCCCCTGTACGAGGCCAAGCGCCTCTCCGAGCAGGCCGGCATCCGGATCCTGCTCAAGCGCGAGGACCTCAACCACACCGGCGCCCACAAGATCCGCAACGTGCTGGGTCAGGCCCTGCTCACCAAGCGGATGGGCAAGACCCGTGTCATCGCCGAGACCGGTGCCGGCCAGCACGGGGTCGCCAGCGCCACCGCCGCGGCGTACTTCGGGCTTGACTGCACCGTCTACATGGGCAAGGTCGACACCGAGCGCCAGGCCCTCAACGTCGCCCGGATGCGCCTGCTCGGCGCCGAGGTGATCGCCGTCGACTCCGGAAGCGCCACCCTCAAGGACGCCATCAACGAGGCCCTGCGCGACTGGGTCTCCAGCGTCGAGCACACCGCGTACCTCTTCGGCACCGCCGCCGGCCCGCACCCGTTCCCGACGCTGGTGCGCGACCTGACCCGTGGCATCGGCGACGAGGCCCGCGAGCAGTGCCTGCAGCAGTACGGCCGGCTCCCCGACGCGATCGCGGCCTGCATCGGCGGCGGCTCCAACGCCATCGGCCTGTTCACCGCGTTCCTCGAGGACCCGTCGGTGCGGATCTACGGCTTCGAGGCCGGCGGTGACGGCTTCGAGACCGGCCGTCACGCGGCCACCATCGTCGCCGCCGACCAGGGCGTCCTGCACGGGGCCCGCACCTACGTCCTCCAGGACGAGGACGGCCAGACCATCGAGTCCCATTCCATCTCCGCCGGGCTCGACTACCCGGGCGTCGGCCCGCAGCACGCGTGGCTGGCCAAGGCCGGTCGCGCCACGTACGAGCCCGTCACCGACGTCGAGGCGATGGACGCGATGGCGCTGCTCGCCCGCACCGAGGGCATCATCCCGGCCATCGAGTCCGCCCACGCCCTCGCCGGCGCGATGCGGATCGCGCCCACGCTCCGCGAGGAGCTCGGCCCCGACGCCACCTTGCTGGTCAACCTGTCCGGCCGCGGCGACAAGGACATGGGCACCGCGATGGAGTGGTTCAAGCTCGGCGACCCCGACGACGAGACCGGAGACGTGAGCAAGTGACCACGACCAGCTCCGCCTTCGCGACCGCGAAGGCCGAGGGCCGCGCGGCCCTCGTCGGCTACCTGCCGGCCGGCTTCCCCGACGTCGACGGCTCGATCGAGGCGATCCGGACGATGGTCGCGGCCGGGTGCGACGTCATCGAGATCGGTCTGCCCTACAGCGACCCGGTGATGGACGGCCCGACCATCCAGGCCGCCGCCCAGCAGGCCCTTGAGCGCGGCGTCCGCACCCGGGACGTCCTCCGTACGGTCGAGGCGGTCGCCGCCACCGGCGTGCCGACGCTCGTGATGACCTACTGGAACCCGGTCGAGAAGTACGGCGTCGACCGGTTCGCCGCCGATCTCAAGAGCGCCGGAGGAGCCGGGCTGATCACGCCGGACATCACTCCCGACTACGGCCAGGCCTGGATCGCGGCCGCCGATGCGCACGACCTCGACAAGGTCTTCCTCGTCGCCCCGTCGAGCACCGACGAGCGGATCGCGATGACCACGGCCGCCTGTCGCGGCTTCGTCTACGCCACCGGGGTCATGGGCGTCACCGGCGGCAAGCAGGCCACCACCGACGTCGTCGGACCCCTCGTGACCCGGACGAAGGCGCTCGCCCCGGCCGGGCTCCCGGTCGGCGTCGGCGTCGGCGTCAGCACCGGCGATCAGGCCGCAGCGATCGCCGCGCACTCCGACGGCGTCATCGTCGGCAGCGCGTTCGTGCGGGCCATCTTGGAGAACCAGGGCGACAAGGCCGCCTACCTCAAGGCGCTGAGCACCCTCACCGAGGAGCTGGCCGCAGGAGTCCGGCGTGCCTAAGCGCGTCCTCGCAGCGACCCTCGCCGTGGTCGCGCTGCTCCTCAGCGCCTGCGGTGGCAGCTCCGCCCCGGCGAAGTTCTACGGCATCACCCACGACGCCTACACGGTGCCGACGGACAAGCTGACCGATACCGAGGGCAAGCCGTTCTCGCTGGTCAGCGACACCGGCAAGCCGCTCACCCTGGTGTTCTTCGGCTACACCCACTGCCCCGACATCTGCGGACAGGTGATGAACGCCCTGGCCAGCGCGATGACGCGGCTGAGCGACCACGAGCGGTCCGAGGTGCAGGTCGTCTTCATCACGACGGACCCGAGCCGTGACACCCCGACCGTGCTGCGGCACTACCTCGACCACTACAACCCGGCGTTCGAGGGGCTGACCGGCGATCTCGACACGATCGCCGCGATCGGCAAGCCGCTGGCCGTCTACGTCGCGCAGGGCCAGAAGCTCGCCAGCGGCGGGTACGACCTCAACACCCACTCCACCCAGGTCACCGCGATCGGCTCGGACGACCGCTCCCGGGTGCTGTGGACCATGGACACCTCGTCGGCCCAGTACGCCTCCGACATCCGCAGCCTGCTGAAGCAGGCCTCCTGAAAGGCGTGGCGATGCTTCCGCTATCGATCCCCAGCCCCAGCCGCGGTGTGGTCCACCTCGGACCGCTCCCGATCCGCGGCTACGCGCTGTGCATCATCGCCGGCATCGTCATCGCCGTCTGGATCTCCGAGCGGCGCTGGAAGGCCCGCGGCGGCGAGCCGGGCCGGATCCAGGACATCGCCCTGTGGGCGGTCCCGTTCGGCGTCGTCGGCGGCCGGCTCTACCACGTCCTCACCGACCACCGCCTCTACTTCGGGGAGGGCCGGCACCCGATCGAGGCGCTGTACGTCTGGCGCGGAGGACTCGGCATCTGGGGCGCCATCGCCCTCGGCGCGGTCGGCGGCATCATCGGAGCCCGCCGGATGGGGATCAAGGTCGCGCCCCTGCTCGACGTCGCCCTGCCGACCTGCCTGCTCGCCCAGGCGGCGGGCCGCTGGGGCAACTGGTTCAACCAGGAGCTGTACGGCAAGCCCACCGACCTGCCGTGGGGTCTGCGGATCGAGCCGGCCAACTTCCCGCAGGGACCCGACCAGTTCCCGGCCGGCACCACCTTCCACCCGACGTTCCTCTACGAGTCGCTGTGGTGCGTGCTCGGCTTCTTCGCGATCCTCTGGGTCGAGCGCCGTCTCAAGAACGGCCCGCACGCCCTCGGCCACGGCCGTGCCGCCGCGCTCTACGTGATGGTCTACTGCTTCGGCCGGTTCTGGATCGAGCAGCTCCGGATCGACACCATCGAGCTCAACGACGTGCTCGGGCTGCGCTGGGCCGACTGGATGTCGATCATCCTGTTCGTGCTCGCGGCCGCGTACTTCGTGTGGTCCCTGCGTGCCCGGCCGGGCGTCGAGCAGAGCGTCTACCGCGGCGATCGCGAGCCCGCGGCTCTCTGAGGAGGAGACGGGCGTGATAGCGTTCGTCCAACGCGCGGGCCAATGTCGTCCCCTGCTTCGCACTGCCACATGCCGACTTCCGGCGCGCGTACCCGTCTGACCTCTCTTCGGCGAGGCCTGCGGAGGCGTGTGTGGCGCCCCGACAACGACGGGAGAGAACGGTGCCCTACCAGCACTCATTCCCCGCCCCGCAAGGGCTGTACGACCCGCGGTTCGAGAAGGACGCCTGTGGCGTCGCCTTCGTCGCGACCCTGAGCGGTGAGGCCACTCACCGCATCGTCGAGCAGGGCATCACCGCCCTGGTGAACCTCGACCACCGCGGTGCCGCTGGCGCCGAGGTCAACTCCGGCGATGGCGCCGGCATCCTGATCCAGGTCCCGGACGCCTTCCTGCGCGCCGTGACGGCCGAGCAGGGCATCGCGCTCCCGGCCGCCGGCACCTACGCGGTCGGCACCGCCTTCCTCCCGGGTGACGAGGCCAACGTGGCGGCCGACCGGGAGACGATCGAGAAGATCGCCGCCGAGGAGGGCCTCGAGGTCCTCGGATGGCGCGAGGTCCCGGTCAACCCGGAGAGCCTCGGCGCCACCGCGCTCGCGGTGATGCCGACCTTCAGCCAGCTCTTCGTCAAGGCCGCCGGCGGCCGCGTGACGGGCATGGCGCTGGAGCGCCTCGCCTTCGTGCTGCGCAAGCGCGCCGAGAGCGAGACCGACGCGTACTTCCCGTCGCTGTCCTCGAAGACCCTGGTCTACAAGGGCATGCTCACCACCCACCAGCTGGGCGACGTCTTCCCGGACCTGCGCGACCCGCGGATGGCCTCGGCCATCGCCGTCGTGCACTCCCGGTTCTCGACGAACACGTTCCCGAGCTGGCCGCTGAGCCACCCGTTCCGCTACATCGCGCACAACGGTGAGATCAACACCGTGATGGGCAACCGGAACTGGATGCGCGCCCGTGAGGCGCTCCTGGCCTCCGACGTCATCCCCGGCGACCTCGAGCGGATCTACCCCATCTGCACGCCCGGCGCGAGCGACTCGGCCTCCTTCGACGAGGTCCTCGAGCTGCTCCACCTCGGCGGCCGCAGCCTGCCGCACTCGGTGCTGATGATGATCCCCGAGGCGTGGGAGAACCACACCGAGATGGATCCCAAGCGCAAGGCGTTCTACGAGTTCCACGCCAAGCTGATGGAGGCGTGGGACGGCCCGGCCAACGTCGTCTTCACCGACGGCACCCAGGTCGGCGCCGTGCTCGACCGCAACGGTCTGCGCCCGGGCCGCTACTGGGTGACCGAGGACGGCCTGGTCATCTACGCATCCGAGGCCGGCGTCCTGCACGACATCGAGCCGAAGAACGTCATCCGCAAGGGCCGCATGCAGCCCGGCAAGATGTTCCTCGTCGACACCGAGCAGCACCGCATCATCGAGGACGACGAGATCAAGGACGCGCTCGCGTCCGAGCACCCGTACGAGGAGTGGCTGCACGCCGGCCAGATCAACCTCGCCGACATCCCCGAGCGTGAGCACGTCGTGCACACCCACGCCTCGGTGACCCGTCGCCAGCAGGTCTTCGGCTACACCGAGGAGGAGCTGCGCGTCATCCTGGCGCCGATGGCCAACTCCGGCGGTGAGCCGCTCGGCTCGATGGGCACCGACAGCCCGATCGCGGCGCTCTCGGCCAAGCCGCGTCTGCTGTTCGACTACTTCGTGCAGCTCTTCGCCCAGGTCACGAACCCGCCGCTGGATGCCATCCGCGAGGAGCTGGTAACCAGCCTGGCCAGCACCATCGGCCCGGAGGCCAACCTGCTCGAGCCGAGCCCCGCCTCGTGCCGCCAGGTCGTGCTGCCCTTCCCGGTCCTGTCCAACGACGACCTGGCGAAGATCCGCCACATCAACCGTGACGGCGACATGCCCGGCTTCATCACCCACGTGGTGCGCGGCCTGTACGACGTGCACGGCGGCGGTGCCGCGATGGCTGCCCGCCTCGAGGAGATCTGTGGCGAGGTCAGCGCCGCCATCGCCGACGGCGCGCGCATCATCGTGCTCTCCGACCGGCACTCGACGGCCGACCTGGCCCCGATCCCGTCGCTGCTGCTCACCGGCGCGGTCCACCATCACCTGGTGCGGGAGAAGACCCGAACGCAGGTCGGCCTGCTGGTCGAGGCGGGCGACGTCCGCGAGGTGCACCACGTCGCGACCCTGATCGGCTACGGCGCGGCCGCGGTCAACCCGTACCTGGCCATGGAGTCGGTCGAGGACCTCGCGTTCGAGGGCTTCTTCGTCAAGAACGACCCCGAGAAGGCCGTCCAGAACCTCATCAAGGCCCTCGGCAAGGGTGTCTTGAAGGTCATGTCGAAGATGGGCGTCAGCACGCTGGCCTCATACACCGGCGCGCAGATCTTCGAGGCCGTCGGTCTCTCGCAGGCCGTCGTCGACACGTACTTCACCGGCACCACCTCGAAGCTCGGCGGCATCGAGCTCGACGTCATCGCCGAGGAGGTCGCCCAGCGTCACGCGACCGCCTACCCCCGCGACGGTGTCGCGGCCGCTCACCGCGAGCTGTCGATCGGTGGCGAGTACCAGTGGCGTCGTGAGGGCGAGCCGCACCTCTTCGACCCGGAGACGGTCTTCCGGCTCCAGCACGCCACCCGCGAGGGTCGCTACGACATCTTCCAGCAGTACACGCAGCGCGTGAACGAGCAGTCCGAGCGCCTGATGACGCTGCGGGGCCTGTTCAAGTTCAAGGACGCGGGTGCCACCGGTCGTGCGCCGATCTCGATCGACGAGGTCGAGCCCGTCGAGGACATCGTCAAGCGCTTCAGCACCGGCGCGATGTCGTACGGCTCCATCTCGCAGGAGGCGCACGAGACCCTCGCGATCGCGATGAACATGCTCGGCGCCAAGTCGAACACCGGCGAGGGTGGCGAGGACCCGGAGCGTCTGCACGACCCGGCCCGCCGCTCGGCGATCAAGCAGGTCGCATCGGGTCGCTTCGGCGTCACGTCGGAGTACCTGACCAACGCCGACGACATCCAGATCAAGATGGCGCAGGGCGCGAAGCCCGGCGAGGGCGGCCAGCTCCCCGGCCACAAGGTCTACCCGTGGGTCGCCAAGACGCGTCACTCGACGCCGGGCGTGGGCCTGATCAGCCCGCCGCCGCACCACGACATCTACTCGATCGAGGACCTGGCTCAGCTGATCCACGACCTCAAGAACGCCAACCCGGCGGCCCGCGTCCACGTGAAGCTGGTCTCCGAGGTCGGTGTGGGCACGGTTGCGGCGGGTGTCTCCAAGGCGCACGCCGACGTCGTCCTCATCTCGGGTCACGACGGTGGTACGGGCGCCTCGCCGCTCACCTCGCTCAAGCACGCCGGCGGCCCCTGGGAGCTCGGCCTCGCCGAGGCCCAGCAGACCCTGCTGCTCAACGGCCTGCGCGACCGCATCGTGGTCCAGGCCGACGGTCAGCTCAAGACCGGTCGCGACGTCGTCATCGCGGCGCTGCTCGGCGCCGAGGAGTTCGGCTTCGCCACCGCTCCGCTGGTGGTCTCCGGGTGCATCCTGATGCGGGTCTGCCACCTCGACACCTGCCCGGTGGGCGTCGCGACGCAGAACCCGGTGCTGCGCGAGCGGTTCTCCGGCAAGGCCGAGTACGTCGTGAACTTCTTCCGGTACATCGCCGAAGAGGTCCGCGAGATCCTCGCCGAGCTCGGCTTCCGATCCATCGAGGAGGCGATCGGCCAGGCCGGCATGCTCGACACCCGCGACGCGATCGACCACTGGAAGGCGGCCGGTCTCGACCTGGCGCCGATCTTCCACGTCGTCACCTCGCCCGAGCAGTTCGCCGACCAGGACCTGCGTCACACCACGACGCAGGATCACGGCATCGAGCGCTCGCTCGACTTCACCACCCTCGTCCCGCTGGCCCAGCCGGCGCTCGAGAGCGGTGACCCGGTCCGCGCCCAGCTCGAGATCAAGAACGTCAACCGCACGGTCGGCACGCTGCTCGGTCACGAGGTGACCAAGCGCTACAAGGGGGCCGGTCTGCCGGACGGCACGATCGACATCACCTTCACCGGCTCGGCGGGCCAGTCGTTCGGCGCGTTCGTGCCGCGCGGTGTCACGCTGCGCCTCGAGGGCGACGCCAACGACTACGTCGGCAAGGGCCTCTCCGGCGGCCGCATCGTGGTGCGACCCGACCGCTCGGCGCCGTTCGCGGCCGACGGCCAGATCATCGCCGGCAACACCATCGCGTACGGCGCCACCTCCGGGCAGATCTTCCTGCGCGGCGGTGTCGGCGAGCGCTGCTGCGTGCGCAACTCCGGTGCCACCGTCGTCACCGAGGGCGTGGGCGACCACGGCTGTGAGTACATGACCGGTGGACGCGTCGTCGTCCTCGGCCCGACGGGCCGCAACTTCGCGGCCGGCATGTCGGGTGGTGTCGCGTACGTGCTCGACTTCAAGAAGCAGCGGGTCAACCCCGAGCTGGTCGAGCTGGGCGCGGTCGAGGGCAGGTTCGCCGACGAGCTCGAGCAGATCGTCCGCACCCACCACGAGGAGACCGAGTCCGAGGTGGCGGCCGCGCTGCTCGCCGACTGGCCGGCTGCTCTGGCCCGGTTCACCCGGATCATGCCCAGCGACTACAAGCGGGTCCTCGAGGCCCAGGAGGAGGCCCTCGAGGAGGGCCTCTCCGAGGACGAGGCCGCGGCCCGGATTATGGAGGTGCTCCATGGCTGACCCGAAGGGGTTCCTGAAGAACGGCCGCGAGGGTGCGACCCGTCGCCCCGTCGACGAGCGGATCGGCGACTGGAACGAGGTGTATCCGGACAGCATCGGCAAGGCGCTGCTCCCGATCATCAACGTCCAGGCCAGCCGCTGCATGGACTGCGGCATCCCGTTCTGCCACCAGGGCTGTCCGCTCGGCAACATCATCCCCGAGTGGAACGACCTGACCTGGCGCAACGACTGGGACGGCGCCATCGAGCGTCTGCACGCGACCAACAACTTCCCGGAGTTCACCGGTCGCCTGTGTCCGGCCCCGTGCGAGACCGCCTGCGTCCTGGGCATCAACCAGGACCCGGTGACGATCAAGAACATCGAGGTCTCGATCATCGATCGCGCCTGGGACGACCGCAACGTCAAGCCCCAGCCGCCGGAGTGGCTCTCGGGCAAGACCGTCGCGGTCATCGGCTCGGGCCCGGCGGGCCTCGCCGCCGCCCAGCAGCTCACCCGCGCCGGTCACACCGTGGCGGTCTACGAGCGGGCCGACAAGATCGGCGGCCTGCTGCGCTACGGCATCCCCGAGTTCAAGATGGAGAAGAAGCACGTCGACCGGCGCCTCGAGCAGATGCGCCGCGAGGGCACGGTCTTCCGGGCCGGCGTCGACGTGGGCACCGCCATCACCGGCCAGGAGCTGCGCGAGCGCTACGACGCCGTCGTCCTGGCCGTCGGGTCGACGATCCCGCGTGACCTGCCGGTCCCGGGTCGCGAGCTCAACGGCATCCACCAGGCGATGGAGTTCCTGCCGCAGGCCAACCGCCAGGCGCTGGGAGAGACCGTCGAGGGTCAGATCCGGGCCGACGGCAAGCACGTCGTCATCATCGGCGGCGGCGACACCGGCGCCGACTGCCTCGGCACCTCCATCCGGCACGGCGCCACCTCGATCACCCAGCTGGAGATCATGCCGCGTCCCGAGGAGTCCAACGGCCGCGCCGACGCGCGTCCGAACGGGCAGCCGTGGCCGACGTACCCGATGATCTTCCGCGTCTCCTCGGCCCACGAGGAGGGCGGTGACCGGGTGTACGGCGTCTCCACCAAGGAGTTCCTGGGCGACGAGAACGGCAACGTCCGCGCGCTCAAGATCGTCGACGTGGTCTTCGAGGGCGGCAAGCTCACCGAGGTCGAGGGCACCGAGCGCGAGATCCTCGCCGACCTGGTGCTCTTCGCGATGGGCTTCACCGGCCCGGAGCAGAACGGCGTGGTCGAGCAGCTCGGGGTCGAGCTGGACGCGCGCGGCAACATCGCCCGCGGCGCGGCGTTCCAGACCTCGGTCGAGGGCGTCTACGTGGCCGGCGACGCCGGTCGCGGCCAGTCGCTCATCGTCTGGGCGATCGCCGAGGGCCGCTCGGCGGCCGCCGCGGTGGACGCCTACCTCACCGGCTCGACGACGCTCCCGTCGCCGATCAAGCCGACCGACCGTCCGCTGATGGTCTGACGCCGCCGGAAACGCGCTGAACAGGCGCTGTTCGTGCCCTGAGCACGGACAGCGCCTGTTCTGTCATTTGTTACTCGTGAGTCATGGCCCGGATCACATTGGAACGATCAAGAGACGTTAGGGTGGACCCGTGCGCAGAGCGAAGATCGTATGTACGTTGGGTCCGGCCGTCGACGGCGAGGAGAAGCTCAGTGAGCTCATCCACGCGGGCATGGACATCGCGCGGCTCAACATGAGCCACGGAGGTCAGGCCGACCACGCCGAGCGCTACAACGCGGTGCGCGCCGCCTCGGACAAGACCGGCAAGGCCGTCGGCATCTTCGCCGACCTGCAGGGCCCGAAGATCCGCCTGGAGAAGTTCGCCGAGGGCAAGGCCGTCCTCGAGCGCGGCCAGTCCTGGACCATCACCACCCGCGACGTCGCCGGCGACGCCACCATCTGCGGCACCACGTACAAGGGCCTGCCCGGCGACGTGAACGTGGGCGACCCGATCCTGATCGACGACGGCAAGGTCCGCCTGCGCGTGACCGGCGTCGAGAACGACACCGACGTGGTCACCGAGGTCGTCATCGGCGGCCCGGTCAGCAACAGCAAGGGCATCAACCTGCCCGGCGTCGCCGTCTCCGTCCCGGCGCTGTCCGAGAAGGACATCTCCGACCTGCGCTTCGCGCTCAACCTCGGCGTCGACATGGTCGCGCTGAGCTTCGTGCGCGACGCGAAGGACGCCGAGGACGTCCGCGCGATCATGCGCGAGGAGGGCCGTGTCGTCCCGATCATCGCCAAGATCGAGAAGCCGCAGGCCGTCGACAACCTCGACGAGGTCATCGAGGCCTTCGACATGTTCATGGTCGCCCGCGGTGACCTCGGCGTCGAGTGCCCCCTCGAGGAGGTCCCCTTCCTGCAGAAGCGGATCGTCGAGCAGGCCCGCCTCAACGCCAAGCCGGTCATCGTCGCCACCCAGATGCTCGAGTCGATGATCACCAACCCGCAGCCGACCCGCGCCGAGGCCAACGACGTCGCCAACGCCGTCCTCGACGGCGCCGACGCCGTGATGCTGTCAGCCGAGACCTCGGTCGGCGAGTTCCCGATCCACACCGTCGAGACGATGGCCCGGATCATCGCCGCCACCGAGGGTCACGCCTTCGCCGCCGGAGGCGGGGTGGGCCACCTGTCGCAGATCCACTGGGACCCGCACACCAGCTCGGGCGTCATCGCCAAGGCCGCCGAGGAGGTCGCCGAGCGCGTCGGCGCCAAGTACCTCGTCGCCTTCACGACCACCGGCGACTCGGCCCGCCGCCTCGCGCGTCTGCGCGGCCCCATCCCGCTGCTCGCCTTCACGCCGTTCGCGCCCGTGCGCAACCGGCTCGCGCTCAGCTGGGGCATCGAGACCTTCCTGACCGACGAGGTCGAGCACACCGACATGATGGTGCGGCAGGTCGACGAGGTGCTCCTCGCCGACGGCCGCATCAAGGAGGGCGAGCTCATCGTCATCATCGCCGGCGCTCCGGCCGGCCTGCCGGGCTCGACCAACGCCCTGCGCATCCACCGGATGGGCGACGCGATCAACGAGGTCTCGCCCGCGTACCGGAAGTTCTGACCCACGCACGCCGAAGAGCCCGCCACCGTGAGGTGGCGGGCTCTTCGCATCGGTGCCCCGGGTCGGATTCGAACCGACACTGGATGGTGTTTGAGACCACTGCCTCTGCCGTTGGGCTACCGGGGCGGCGCGGAGCAAACCTACCGGAGCGCCGCGGGGGACGCTGACTCCGGGCGTACCGACTAGCCTGTGGCGGTGACCGATCTACCCCCGCGCCGCGTCGTCATCGCCGAGGACGAGGTCCTCATCCGGATGGACCTCAAGGAGATGCTCACCGACGAGGGGTACGACGTGGTGGGGGAGGCCGGCGACGGTGCCGAGGCGGTGCGCCTGGCCGAGGAGCTGCGGCCCGACCTGGTGATCCTCGACGTGAAGATGCCGATCCTCGACGGGATCGCCGCCGCCGAGCAGGTCGCGCGCCAGCGGATCGCCCCGGTCGTGATGCTGACCGCCTTCTCCCAGCGCGACCTGGTCGAGCGCGCTCGCGACGCCGGCGCGATGGCGTACCTGGTCAAGCCGTTCAACCCCAGCGACCTGGTGCCGGCGATCGAGCTGGCCGTCAGCCGCTTCCAGGAGGTCGCCCAGCTCGAGGCCGAGGTGGGCGAGCTGACCGAGCGGCTCGAGACCCGCAAGGCGGTCGATCGGGCCAAGGGCGTGCTGCAGAAGGAGCTCGGTCTGAGCGAGACCGAGTCGTTCCGCTGGATCCAGAAGACGGCCATGGATCTGCGGCTCTCGATGCGCCAGGTCGCCGACGGAATCGTGGAGCACGGTGTCGGGATCGCCGGCGGGGGAGTACGTTCCGAGGGCTGAAACGACCTCTCAGGTTGCGTATCGGTAACGAATCGGGTCGAAACCGAGGCTGTGTCCGTGGGATGTCCCACGCGAGGGCCCGGACAGGGTTAGATTTCGGCAGATCACGTCCCAGTGAACAGTGGAGGAAACCCCGATGATGGGAACCAAGAAGACCGCTCGCATGCTCGCGGTCGCCGGCATCGCCGCGCTCGCCCTGAGCGCCTGCGGCAGCAGCGGCAACAACGCCAGCGACAACACCGCCGGCGGTGGTGGCGGCAAGGGCGGCTGCGGCAACTACAGCCTCGCCTTCATGGGCGCGCTCACCGGCGACGCCGGCGCACTCGGCGTCAACATGATCAACGGCGTGAAGCTCGCCGTCGACGAGTACAACCAGAAGCACGCCGACTGCAAGGTCACCGTCAAGGACTTCGACTCGCAGGGCAGCCCGGACAAGGCTCCGGCTCTCGCGACCCAGATCGTCCAGGACTCCTCCATCGCCGGCCTCGTCGGCCCCGGCTTCTCGGGTGAGTCGAACGCGACCGGCAAGACGTTCTTCGAGGCCGGCATGCCGTCGATCTCCCCGTCGGCCACCGACGACGGTCTCACCAAGCAGGGCTGGACCACCTGGCACCGCGTCATCGGCAACAACGGCGCCCAGGCGACCGCCGCCGCGAAGTACCTCAAGGAGACCGTCGGCGCCAAGAAGGTCTTCGTCGTCGACGACGCCCAGGACTACTCGAAGGGTCTCGCCGAGGCGTTCAAGACTGCTGCCGGCTCGATGGTCGTCGGCTCGGACCAGATCCAGGTCGGCCAGACCGACATGTCGGCCGTCGTCACCCAGGTCAAGGCCTCCGGTGCTGACGCGTTCTACTACGGCGGCTACTACGCCGAGGCCGGTCTGCTCGCGAAGCAGCTGCGCAACGCCGGCTTCAAGGGCACCTTCATGTCGGGCGACGGCGCCGAGGACCCGGCGTTCGTCAAGGCCGCTGGCTCGGCGGCCGCTGAGGGCGCGCTGCTGACGGCTCCGGCCGGTCCGGCTCCGGCCGACTTCAACAGCCGGGTCAAGGCCTCCACCGGTGCTGCCGCTGGTCTGTACACGACCCAGGCCTACGACGCCGCGAACATCTTCCTCGCGGCCCTCGACGCCGGCAAGACCAGCCACCAGGACATCAACAGCTTCATCGGCAGCTACACCGGTGATGGCGTCTCCGGCCCGATCGCCTTCGACCAGAACGGCGACATCAAGCAGTCGACGATCTGGGTCTACACCGTCAAGAACGGTCAGCTCGACCAGGAGAACCCGACCGCGATCAAGTGATCGTGATCGACACCTTCTGACATCCTGTGGCCGGGGCGGGGATCCTGCTCCGGCCACAGACACGTCCCCGCACACTGAGGAAAGAGCCGTGCACTTCGACGTACTATTCAACGACTTCACCGCCTATACCGCCGGCGGCCTCGTCTATGGCGCGATCTACGCGCTGATCGCGCTGGGCTACACGATGGTCTACGGCGTCCTGCAGCTGATCAACTTCGCCCACTCCGAGGTCTTCATGTTCGGGACCTACGCGATGGCCTGGGTCTTCGTCCTCCTCCACGGCACCGAACAGGTCCAGTGGGGTCTGGGCAGGGCCGCTCCCATCCTGCTGGTCTCGCTCGTCGCGGCGATGCTCGTCTCCGGAGCCGTGGCGCTCCTACTCGAGCGGGTCGCGTATCGCCCCCTGCTGAAGAAGGGAGCCCCGAAGCTGATCTGTCTCATCTCCGCGATCGGCGCCTCCTTCGCCCTCTCAGAGGCGATGGGTCTGCGTGACCGCTTCGCCGGCTGGGTCGGCCTCGACGGCAAGCTCGACAACTACGTGAGCAACGCGCGCAACCTCTACGCCAACCCGGTCGACATCAAGCCGCACACCTTCTTCACCGTCGGCGGCTACCACGTCAGCGACATCGACGTCGTCATCATCGTCGCGGCGCTGCTGATGATGGTCGCCCTGGTCTTCTTCGTCGACAAGACGAAGTTCGGCCGCGGCATCCGCGCGGTCGCCCAGGACCCCGAGTCGGCCACCCTGATGGGGGTCAACTCGACCCGCGTCATCCAGGTGACCTTCCTGGTCGGCGGACTCATGGCCGGCGCTGCGGCCATGCTCTACATGCTCAAGATCGGGACGACCCGGCCCAACATCGGCTTCCTGTTCGGCGTCAAGGCCTTCACCGCCGCCGTGATGGGTGGCATCGGCAACCTGCGGGGAGCGCTGCTCGGCGGCCTCATCCTTGGCGTCGTCGAGAACTGGGGGTCGGCCGTCTTCGGCAGCGACTGGAAGGACGTCGTCTCCTTCGTCCTGCTCATCCTGATCCTGCTCGTCCGTCCGTCCGGCATCCTCGGTGAGGCTCTCGGAAAGGCGCGCGCATGAGCACCAACACCGCTTCCGCCGCATCGACGGGCCCGGTGCGCCGCTTCGGCGCCTGGTGGGACTCCGTCGTCGACCGCTACAACGCCCAGCCCAAGGGAGCCAAGCTCGCCTGGGTGGTGCTGTTCGCGGTCTTCTTCTACGCGTTGCCGCTGCTGCGCCCGCCGATCATCACGACGGACCGCATCGACTTCGGTGGTGTCCTGTTCTCCTCGGCGGCCTTCGCCCTGGTGGCGCTCGGACTCAACATCGTGATCGGCTACGCCGGCCTGCTCGACCTCGGGTACGTCGGCTTCTACGCCACCGGTGCCTACACCACCGGTGTGCTCACCGCGCAGCACTGGCACTGGCCGTTCTTCCTGGCCCTTCCACTGGCGATCGCCGTCTCCATGGTCACCGGCGTCATCCTCGGCGCTCCGACCCTGCGGGTGCGCGGCGACTACCTCGCCATCGTCACGCTCGGCTTCGGTGAGATCATCCGGCTCATCGTCACCAACGTCGACTGGCTGGGCGCGGCGGGTGGCATCAAGAACATCCCGCACCCGAACAACATCGGGCCGGCACCCACGCCACCGTTCGACCCGGGCGGTCTCTTCGCGATCCCGCGCCTGCAGTGGAACGGGCTGATCCCCTCGATCGACCACACCCCGCTGCACCAGACCCACTTCCTGGTCTTCGGTGCGCTCGACGCCACGCCGTTCTACTGGCTGGTGCTGACCGCGCTGATCCTCGTACTGATCGGCGACCGGCTGGTCAAGGCCAGCCGCGTCGGCCGGGCGTGGGAGGCAACCCGCGAGGACGAGGACGCCGCCGAGCTGATGGGGGTGCCGACGTTCCGCTACAAGCTGCTCGCGTTCGCACTCGGTGCTGCCATCGGTGGTCTCTCCGGCTCGCTCTACGCCAGCAGCCAGGGCAGCTTCATCAGCCCGCAGAGCTTCCCGCTGCTGCTCTCCATGCTGTTCGTCGCCGCCGTCATCGTCGGTGGCTCGGGCAACCGCTGGGGCGCGATCGCGGGCGGCGTGCTGGTGGCCTACCTGCCGGAGCGCTTCCGCGACTTCGCCGACTACCGTTTGCTGGTCTTCGGCATCGCGCTGATGGTGCTGTCGATCTGGCGCCCGCAGGGGATCTTCCCCTCGACACGCGCACGACGCGCCAAGGCGGCCGCCGAGGAGATCGAGGAGCTCGAGGAGGGGCCCGCCCATGTCTGAGACCACTACCACCGCAGCGACGGCGACCGGCGCGACCGGCGAGAGACTGCTCGAGGTCGATGACGTCACCATCAAGTTCGGCGGCCTGACGGCCCTCGACTCGGTGACGTTCGACATCAAGCGCGGCGAGATCCTGGGGCTGATCGGTCCCAACGGCGCCGGCAAGACGACCTGCTTCAACGTGATGACAGGCGTCTACCGGGCGACGTCGGGCGAGGTCCGCCTGGACGGCGCGCCCCTCGGCAAGCTGAAGAAGTACGAGATCACCAAGCTCGGCATGGCCCGGACGTTCCAGAACATCCGGCTCTTCAAGACGATGACGGTCCTGGAGAACGTCATGGTCGGCGCCGACGCCAACAGCAAGGTCGGCTTCCTCAACGCGCTGTTCCGCACGCCGCTGCACCGCCGGACCGAGAGCGCGGCCAAGGCCCGGGCGCGTGAGCTGCTCGACCTGGTCGGCATCAGGGCCGACGAGAACGAGCTGGCGTCCAACCTCTCGTACGGCGACCAGCGCCGTCTGGAGATCGCGCGTGCCATGGCGACCGAGCCCAAGCTGCTGTGCCTGGACGAGCCGGCCGCCGGCTTCAATCCGGCCGAGAAGCAGCGGCTGATGGAGCTGATCCGCAAGGTCCGCGACGCCGGCTACACCGTGCTCCTCATCGAGCACGACATGCGCCTGGTCATGGGCGTCACCGACCGGATCGTGGTCCTGGAGTTCGGTCGCAAGATCGCCGAGGGCACGCCGGCCGAGGTCCGAGAGAACCCCGCGGTCATCGCGGCCTACCTGGGTGTCGAGGAGGACGACGATGCCGCTTCTTGAGGTTGAAAGCCTCTGCGTCAACTATGGCCACATCGAGGCGATCCGTGACATCTCGTTCAGCGTCGAGCGAGGCACGATCACCACCTTGATCGGCGCAAACGGCGCGGGCAAGACCACCACCCTGAAAACGATCTCCGGCCTGCGTACCGTGCGGGCCGGCAAGATCATCTTCGACGGCAAGGACATCACCAACCTCCCGCCGTACGAGCGCGTCAAGCTGGGCCTGAGCCAGTCTCCCGAGGGTCGCGGGGTCTTCCCCGGCATGACCGTCCGGGAGAACCTGGACATGGGCGCCTTCGTCCGCACGGACACCAAGACGCCTGCGTACAAGGAGGACCTGGACCGGGTCTACGCGCTCTTCCCTCGTCTGGAGGAGCGGGCCAAGCAGGTCGCCGGCACCATGTCGGGCGGCGAGCAGCAGATGGTCGCGATGGGCCGTGCGCTGATGGCGCGGCCCAAGCTGGTGCTGCTCGACGAGCCGTCGATGGGTCTGGCACCCAAGCTGATCGCGCAGATCTTCTCGATCATCGACGAGATCAAGGCCCAGGGCACCACCGTGCTCCTGGTCGAGCAGAACGCCGCTCAGGCGCTCAAGCGCTCCGACACCGCCCACATCCTGGAGACGGGCGAGATCGTCCGCTCCGGCACGGGCACCGAGCTCGCCGCCGACGGCTCGGTCAAGGCCGCCTACCTCGGCGGAGACGTCTGACCGTGAGACGCTCCACCAAGCGATACCTCCGCCAGGGCGGCCTGTACGCCGTCCTGGCGGCGGTGGTCATCTTCCTCGCCGTCTCCGTCGACTGGGGCAACGTCCATAGGAATTTCTGGACGCCGGGCCTCGGCGACAACTGGCACGACCTGATCCTCACGGGCGTGAAGAACACCGCGATCTACACGGTGATCTCCTTCGCGCTCGGTTTGGCGCTCGCGCTGCTGCTGGCGCTGATGAAGCTCTCCGACGTGCTCGTCTACCGCTGGATCGCGACGGTCTACATCGAGCTCTTCCGCGGTCTGCCGGCGCTGATCACGATCCTGTTCATGGCCTTCGCCGTGCCGATCGCGTTCCAGTGGCATGCTCCGGGCGGTACGGCCGGCGCCGGTGTGATCGGCCTGGTCATGGTCGCCGGTGCCTACATGGCCGAGACGCTGCGAGCCGGTCTCCAGGCGGTGCCGAAGGGCCAGACCGAGGCGGCCCGCTCGCTGGGCATGGGCCCGGTCGCGACGCACGTCCACGTCATCATCCCGCAGGCGTTCCGGATCATCATCCCGCCGCTGACCAACGAGTTCGTGCTGCTGATCAAGGACACCTCGCTGCTCTCGATCGTCGGCGCGGCCGTCGGCCAGCGCGAGCTGACCAACGTCAGCCGTGACTTCCTCAGCTCGGGGAGCACCGCCGGAACCGGGACCAGCCTCGCCCAGGCGGCGTTGTTGTACCTGATCATCACGCTTCCTCTGACCCGCCTCGTGGCGTGGCTCGAGAAGCGCCAGCAGAGGGCCCGGTGAGTGCGATGACCGCAGCCATCCACGTCAGCAAGCTGCACAAGTACTTCGGCAAGAACGAGGTGCTCAAGGGCATCGACTTCCAGGTCGACCCTGGACAGGTCGTCTGTGTCGTCGGCCCGTCGGGATCGGGCAAGTCGACCCTGCTGCGCTGCGTCAACCGGCTCGAGGAGCCGACGTCGGGGCAGATCCTGGTCGAGGGCATCGACATCACCGACCCGGAGACCGATCTCGACTCGGTGCGCACCCGGATCGGGATGGTCTTCCAGCAGTTCAACCTCTTCCCGCACATGACGGTGCTGCAGAACCTGTGCATCGCTCAGCGCACGGTGAAGAAGCGTTCCAAGGCCGAGGCGATCGAGGTCGCCCGGCGCAACCTCGCCAAGGTCGGGCTGTCCGAGAAGGAGGGCGCCTTCCCGGCGCACCTCAGCGGCGGCCAGCAGCAGCGGGTCGCGATCGCGCGGGCGCTGTCGATGGACCCCGACATGATGCTCTTCGACGAGCCCACCTCCGCGCTCGACCCCGAGCTCGTCGGTGACGTGCTGGACATCATGAAGCAGCTCGCGGCCGAGGGCATGACCATGATGGTCGTGACCCATGAGATGGGCTTCGCCCGCGAGGTCGGCGACAAGCTGGTCTTCATGGACGGCGGAGTCATCGTGGAAGAGGGGGACCCGCGCGAGGTGCTCGCCAACCCGCGGCACGAGCGCACCCAGGCATTCCTCTCCAAGGTGCTCTGAGGCGCACCGACGCACCACCCAGAGACACGAAGAAGCCCCCGGCCGGTCGGCCGGGGGCTTCTTCGTACACCGCGTGCGATCAGCTGGTCGCGAAGTACTTGTCGTAGATCTTCTTGTACGTGCCGTCGGACTTCATCTTGGCGAGGTCCTGGTTGACGGCCTGGACCAGCTTGTCGTTGCCGAGCTTGGCGGCGAGGCCGTACGACTCGCCGGTGCTGTACTTCTCGACGACCTTGAAGTCACCGGTCTTCTGGTGCTCGATGTTGACCGGGAGGTCCTGGAGCAGGGCGTCGACCTGCCCGGCCTTGATCGCCAGGAACATCTCGGCGTCGCTCGGGAAGTCGATCACCTGGGCGCCCTTGGCGTGCTCGGTCGCGTAGGCCTTGCCGGTGGTGCCCTTCTGGACACCGACCTTCTTGCCGGCGAGGTCCGCGATCGAGGCGATCGAGGAGTCGGCCGGCACGAGCAGCGACTGCTCCGAGTCGTAGTAGCCGTCCGTGAACGACAGGTGCTTGGCGCGGTCGTCCGTGATGGTCAGAGCGCTGGAGACCAGGTCGCAGGTGCCGGCGTTGAGGGTCAGACCGCTCTGCAGGCCGTCGAAGTCCTCGTCGAGGACCTTCAGCTTGAGGCCGAGGTCGGTGGCCAGCTGGGAGTCGATGTCGATGTCGAAGCCCTTGAAGCCGCTGGCCGAGGTCTTGTCGAAGTCCTCGAACGGCGCGTACGGCACGTCCGAGCAGACGGTCAGGGTGCCGGAGGAGACCAGGTCGAGGTTGGCACCGGCGCCCGTGGACGAGCCGGCGTTGTCCGTGGCGTTGTTCGTCGAGCTGCCGCACGCGGCGAGCATGAGAGTGGCGGCTACGGCGGTGGCGCCGAGCATCGTGCGCTTGATCATGGGCTGACTGTAACGGCGCGTCCGCGAAAATTCCGCACTCGCGTGGATAGGGCCGTAACGATCGGAAGTCAAGAGTGTTTCGCCTCCGTTCGGACGCGTACGATCGGCCCTTGAGCATCCGGACCGGGGAGGGTCCGCGTGCGACTCAGGGGAACCGTCAATGGTTGGAGTGTGGGAGTGACTCGTTCACTGGTGACGCTGCGGGAGGCTGCGGCCTCGGACGCTCTGTTCTTGGTGGAGCTCTGGCACGAGAGTCTGCGACGTGCGGATCGACAGGATCAGTGCGCGGATCTTGAAATCGTTATCAAGGAGGCCGCGGCCTCGCCGGAGCGACGGCTCGTCATCGCCGAGTACAACGACGTCCCGGTCGGTGCGGTCTTCCTCAAGGTCACCACGCTGAGCCCGATCAACCTCGAGCCGATCGTGCAGGTGCTCTCCCCGCAGGTGCTTCCCTCGGCGCGTCGCAAGGGCGTCGGCCGCGCGCTGATGGAGGAGGCCGTGACCTTCGCCGATCAGCTCGGCGTCGCCCACGTGATGACCGCCGCCTCGTCGACGTCGCGCGACGGCAACCGCTTCCTGGCCCGGATGGGGTTCGGCGCCCACGCCACCCTGCGGGTCGCCCCGACCGCCGTGCTGCGAGGCAAGCTCACCAGCGGGCTCACGGCCGGCCAGCGCGCGGTGGCCAACCGCGGCCACCTCGGTCAGGTGCTGGCCGCTCGCCGCTCGATGCGGCACCCGCGCGCGGGCACCGGCGCCGCCTGACCCGCCCGTTCGATCAGCCGATGCGCTGGGGATCGATCAGCGCGCAGGTGATCCGCGAGGTGCAGACCCGCTTGCCGCGCTCGTCGGTGATGACGATCTCGTAGGTCGCGGACGTACGGCCGAGGTGGGCCGGCGTCGCGACGCCGGTGACGATCCCGCTTGTCGCCGCGCGGTGGTGCGTCGCGTTGATGTCCACGCCGACCGCGAGCTTGCCGAGTGTCTGCGCGTGCAGGCCGGAGCCCACCGAGCCGAGCGTCTCCGCCAGGGCGATCGAGGCGCCACCGTGCAGGAGGCCGTACGGCTGGGTGTTGCCCTCCACGGGCATCGTCGCGACCACGCGCTCGACCGAGATCTCGGTGAGCGTGACGCCCATCTTCTCGTTGAGGCCGCCCATCCCATGGGGCAGGGCGCTGAGGTAGGCGTCGATCTCGGTGCTGCTGAGCGGGGTCGTGTCGGTCATGGATCCATCGTGACAGACGTGCTGTCACGATGATGCGCGGGCCGGCCGTGTCAGTGCCTCCGGATGCCGCCGCTGCGCGTCCGCGCACCCGCTCGCGCGGAGCAGGCCAGCAAGGTCGATGCTCCTCGCCCACTTCGTCTAGGCTCGCGCCCGTGGTTGAAGCGAAGCGTCCCCGCCTGCTCCTGCTCGATGGTCACTCGTTGGCCTACCGGGCGTTCTTCGCCCTGCCGGTGGAGAACTTCTCCACCACGACCGGCCAGCACACCAATGCCGTGTACGGCTTCACCTCGATGCTGATCAACGTGCTGCGCGACGAGCAGCCGACCCACCTGGCCGTCGCCTTCGACGTCTCGCGGCAGACCTTCCGGATGGAGGAGTACAGCGAGTACAAGGCCAAGCGGGCCAAGACGCCCGACGAGTTCCGCGGCCAGCTGCCGCTGATCGAGGACGTGCTCACCGCGCTGCACATCCCGTTCCTGAAGAAGGACGGCTTCGAGGCCGACGACATCATCGCCACGCTCTCCACCCAGGCACGCGACGCCGGGATGGACGTCCTCATCCTCACCGGCGACCGCGACTCGCTCCAGCTGGTCCGCGACGAGGTGACCGTGCTCTACCCGATGCGCGGCGTCTCCGACCTCGCGCGGATGACGCCCGAGGCCGTCGAGACCAAGTACGGCGTGCCGCCCGAGCGCTATCCCGAGCTCGCCGCCCTGGTCGGCGAGGACTCCGACAACCTGCCCGGCGTCCCGGGCGTCGGGCCCAAGACCGCCGCGAAGTGGATCACCGCCTACGACGGCCTCGACAACGTCATCACCCATGTCGACAAGATCACCGGCAAGGCCGGTGAGAGCCTGCGTGCCCACCTCGGCGACGTGATCCGCAACCGTCGGCTCAACCACCTCATCACCGACCTCGAGCTCGGCGCCGCCCCCGCCGACCTCGCGGTGCAGCCGTGGGACCGCCAGGAGGTGCACACGCTCTTCGACAGCCTCGAGTTCCGGGTGCTGCGCGACCGGCTCTTCGAGACGCTCACCAGCGAGGAGCAGGTCGAGGAGGGCGGCTTCGAGCTCGACGGACGCCGGCTGGCGGCCGGAGAGGTGAGTGCCTTCCTCCAGGGACTGGACACGGGTCGGGTGGGCGTCCACGTCCGCGGGGCGTGGGGCTCCGGCACCGGTCGCGTCGACGGCATCGCGCTCGTCGACGGCGAGGGTGCCGCGGGCTACGTCGAGGTCGACGACCTCGAGGTCGCCGACGAGACCGCCCTCGCCGCCTGGCTCGCCGACCCCACCCGCCCCAAGGTGCTGCACGACGCCAAGGGCCCCCAGCTCGCGCTGGCCGGTCACGGGTGGCCGCTCGCCGGCCTCGCGCGCGACACCGCGCTGGCCGCCTACCTGGTGCGCCCCGACCAGCGCTCCTACGACCTGGCCGACCTGACGGTCCGCTACCTCAAGCGCGAGCTCAAGAGCGAGCAGGACGGCGGTGGCCAGGGGGCGCTCTTCGACGACCTCGATGGTGGCGCAGACGACGTCGCCGACACCGCGATGGTGTACGCGCGGGCCGTCCTCGACCTCGCCGAGGCGCTCGACGCCGAGGTGGATTCCGCCGGCGGCACGGCGCTGCTCGGCGACCTCGAGCTGCCGCTGCTGGGCCTGCTCGCTCGGATGGAGCAGACCGGTATCGCGATCGACTCCGAGCACCTCGAGTCGCTCGAGGCGCACTTCGCCGCCGAGGTCCGCCAGGCCGCCGAGGAGGCGTACGCGGTGATCGGCAAGGAGATCAACCTCGGCTCGCCCAAGCAGCTCCAGGTGGTCCTCTTCGACGAGCTCGACATGCCGAAGACCAAGCGCACCAAGACCGGCTACACCACCGATGCTGACGCGCTCCAGGGTCTCTATGCGAAGACCGAACATCCCTTCCTGCTTCACCTGCTCCGCCACCGCGACGTCACGCGTCTGCGCGTCACGATCGAGGGGCTGCTCAAGACGGTCCAGCCCGACGGCCGGATCCACACCACGTTCAACCAGACGATCGCCGCGACCGGCCGGCTCTCGTCGACGGAGCCCAACCTGCAGAACATCCCGGTCCGGACCGAGGAGGGGCGCCGCATCCGCGAGGGGTTCGTCGTCGGCACGGGTTACGAGTGCCTCATGACCGCCGACTACAGCCAGATCGAGATGCGGATCATGGCGCACCTGTCGGGCGACGAGGGGCTCATCGAGGCGTTCAGGTCCGGCCAGGACTTCCACTCCATCACCGCCCGGCGGGTCTTCGGCGTTGCCGAGGACGTCGCGGTCTCGCCCGAGCAACGCGCCAAGATCAAGGCGATGAACTACGGCCTCGCGTACGGTCTGTCGGCCTTCGGGCTCTCCCAGCAGCTCGGGATCTCGCCAGGCGAGGCCAGCGGCCTGATGGAGGAGTACTTCCTGACCTTCGGCGGCATCCGCGACTATCTGGCCAGCGTCGTGGACGAGGCTCGCCGGACCGGCTTCACCGAGACGATCCTCGGCCGCCGTCGCTACCTGCCCGACCTCACCAGCGACAATCGTCAGCGCCGCGAGATGGCCGAGCGGATGGCGCTCAACGCGCCCATCCAGGGCTCGGCCGCCGACCTCATCAAGGTCGCCATGCTCCGGACCGAGGACGCCATCGAGGCGGCCGGTCTCCAGTCGCGGATGCTGCTCCAGGTGCATGACGAGCTCGTGCTCGAGGTCGCGCCGGGGGAGAGGGACACCCTCGAGAAGGTCGTGCGCCAGCAGATGGGCGCGGCGGCGGACCTGCTGGTGCCGCTCGACGTGTCGGTGGGGACGGGACACTCCTGGCACGAGGCGGCTCACTAGTCGAGCCGCACCGGTCAGGCGGTCAGCGTCTCGGGCCGCGGCGTCCGCTGGTCGTGGCGCAGGTGCCACAGGCTGAGGGCGAGCAGGGCGACGGTGAGGACCCCGTCGACGGCGATGACGGCGTGGATGAGGGCGTCGAGGCGGTCGGGGCGCGGGATCGAGTGGATGTGCGCACCGAGGGCGAGCAGGACGACGACCGCTGCCCAGACCATCAGGCTGGCGGCGCGGTGCTGGCGGGCCAGGGCCGAGTAGACGAGCAGCTGAAGCAGCGACAGGAACGTCCCGATCACGGCGAAGAGCCAGAGCCGGTGCTGGATGGCGCTGTAGTCGTCGCCGCCGACGAAGACCAGGGCCAGGCCGGACAGGACTGCCGTGCCGGCGATGCCGAGGACACCCAGGCCGGCGATCGCGCCGAGGCTGGTGAGCAGCGCCCGCAGGCGTGTGCCCACTGCCGACATCGACGGGAACGCGATGACCACCACGGCCTGGGGAAGGAACAGCAGCGCCTTGGTCACGATGAGCCCACCGGCGTAGAGGCCGGCCGCGGCCGCCTCGGCGCCCTTGCCCGGCATGATGTTGCGCGCGATCAGCAGATCGATGTTGGAGAGCACGAAGAAGCCGAGGAGGGCCAGCGAGCCGCTGAGCATCTCGCGCACGGTGGCTCGTACAGCCCGGTGCGGGGCGTCGCTGCGCCGGTGTCGCAGGACGAACGCGCCGACGATGGCGGGCGCGAAGGCGGTGAGGGCGACGGCGGCCATCGCAGCGCCCTCCGTCGGTCGGACGAGCATCGCGCCTACCCCGACGATGACGCGCGGCACGCCCGTAGCGAGGTAGACCAGCGAGAGCTCGGACCAGCGACGCTCGCCCTGGAGGATGCCGCACTGGCCGCCGAGCACGGTGAGCGGAACGGCGGTCACGGCCAGCAGGAGCGCCGGATAGATGCTGTCGAGGCGCAGCAGCTCCTCGACCGGTTTGGCGAGCACGAGCATGCTCACCCCGAGGATCGCGGCCGTGCGATAGCTGACGGACTTGATGACCTGCTCGATCTCGCGCACGTCGCCGGGCGTCGAGGCGACGCGACGCGCGGCGGTGGCCTGCAGGCCGAGCTGGAAGACGCTGATGATGAGCAGCAGGTTCATCAGGCTCGCGATGCCGCCGTAGCGCTCGTTGCCGAGCAGGCGTGCGGCGATCATCTGGAAGCCGTAGGTCGCGACGTTCATCACCAGGGTGGCGATGGCCATCCCGGCCGTGCCGCGCAGCAGGGCGAGCACCTTGGAGCGCGGCGGAGCCGACGCGGTCGCAGTCACGGAGAGAGAGCCTAGGCGTCTTAGCGAGCGACGACGCGAACCAGGTGCAACCTCAGGCGCTGGCCGCGGGCGCCGCGGCGGGCTATCTGGCAGCAACCTGGAACCGTGGACGTCCAAATAATTTTTGTGCAAACCACCGCGAACTGCGGCAGAAGTGCCGATAAATGTGCAAAGAATGTGATCCAGCCTACACTTCCTCAAGGTTCGCGCCATGGGAGGGTGCGGGCCGTTCCGCGCGTAGGGCGTATGGAACATGCTTCGGAGGGAGTCCGCGCGATGCGCGCAACATTGTCGTCTCTGGTGGTGGGAGCTCTGCTCGCCGTCGCTGTGGTCGCTGTCATCGGAGTCAGCTCCGCGATGGATCTGGAGATCGAGCCGTACGCGCTCGCGGGCGTGCTCGCCGGCGGTGTCGTCGCCCTGATCCCCGAGCGCTCGGCGTTCGCCCGCCTGGGTGCGTTCGTGATCGGCTTCGTCGCCTCGTGGATCGGCTTCATCCTGCGCGCCGCCCTGATGCCCGACAGTGAGGGCGGCCGGACCGTCGCCGCGCTGATCACCCTGGCGATCTGCCTCCTCGCCGTGGCCATCAGCCGCACCCGCCTGCCGCTGGTCGCCATGCTCGTCGGCGTGGCCCTGCTCGCCGCCGCGTACGAGACGAGCTTCGTCGCCAACGAGGCCGAGGTCGCGCAGACGTCGATGGACGCGCTGACCGCGCTGCTCGTCGCCGTCGCCGTCGGCTTCGGCGTCGCTGTGCTGGCCGGCACCAGGAGTGTCGCCGTCGCGGCTGCCCCGGTCGCGCCCGTGGCACCGGCCGCGCCCGTCAGCGACACCATCAACATCAGCAAGGCCGAGGTGACCCGATGAAGAAGCGTCCGACCTACCTGCGCCCGCTCGCGGTCGCGGCTGTCCTGACCACCGCTGTCCTCGGTACGGGCGCTGCCACCGCGGCGACCTCGGGCGACTCCGGGGTCAAGGTGACCAACACCGAGAGCGTCCAGGTCTACCTGGACCCCGACGGCACGCTCGGCATGCAGCACGTCTACGAGCAGCTCACCCTCGCCGGCCACGGCTCGGTCAAGCTCTCCAACCCGATCGCCACCGACGGGCTGCGCAACCTCAACGGGTTCTCGGGTGTCTCCGTCAAGGACGGCAACCAGATCGTCGACACCACCGTCGACGGCAAGAAGCAGCTGCGCTCGGTGAGCAACTACAAGGGCAAGCTGCCGGTCACGCTGAAGATCGTCTACAAGCTCGACGGCAAGGTCGTGAAGCCCGGTGACCTCGTCGGCAAGTCCGGTCACCTCGAGGTCACGTACACGGTCGAGAACGTCACCGCCGTCCCGACCGACCTGACGTTCAACGACGGCAAGGGTGGCAAGGTCACCAAGTCCGTCGACGTCCCGATCCCGCTCGTCGGCAGCCTCAGCACCACCGCCCCGGAGAACTTCGACAACGTCGTCTCGAAGGAGGCGAGCATGGGTGGCGACGGCCACGGTGGCACGCAGATGCAGTTCACCATGACCCTGCTGCCCCCGGTCGGCCCGGCCACCTCGACCTTCGGCTACAGCGCCGACATCACCGACGGCGTCGTCCCGCGTGCCGAGCTCCAGGTGCTGCCGGTCGACCCGCTGCAGAGCCCGACCTTCTCCGGCGCGGCCGCCAGCTACAAGGGCGGCGCCGACACGGGTGTCGAGCTCACCGACGGCGCGCTCCAGATGGATGACGGCCTGGTCCGCCTGCGCGGCGGGGCCTCCGACCTCGTCGCCGGCCTGATCAAGCTGCACGACGGCGCCGGCCAGCTCAGCACCGGCCTCAAGGACACCGCCGTGCCCGGCGCCCACAAGCTCGCCGACGGCACCACCCAGCTGGACGACGGCGGCAAGAAGCTCGCCGACGGCGCCGGCCAGCTCAGCGACGGGCTGCAGCAGCTCAAGTCGAAGACGCCGCAGCTGGCGGACGGCGTGCACCAGATCTATGCGGGCCAGGTAGCGATCGCCGCCGGCCTCACGAAGATGTACGACGGCGTCACTGACCCGGCGAAGAAGCAGCAGATCGATCAGCTCATCGGCTGGGCGAAGACCGTCAACGACGACATCGGCTCCGCAGGCACCGCGGGCGACGGTGGCAAGACGGTCTTCGGCGCGCTCGTCGAGATCGAGGACCACCTCAGCAACCTGGACCAGTCGAACCCCGACGTCGCGGCAGCGCTGGGCGTGGCGCATGACTGGGTCGAGAAGTCGGGTAGTGGCTACAAGGGCAAGCTGACTGTCGACGCCATCAACGCGCTACTCGTCTCGATCGGAACCCAGACGGTCAAGAGCTCGCTCGCGGAGATCTCCGCGGGTCTCGGCACGCCGACCGGCCCCTGCGACACTAAGGACGAGAAGCGGCAGAGCCTGCGGGCCTGTATGGCACGGCTCGTCGATGGGGGCCGTCAGCTCAACGACGCCGTTCCGCAGCTTCGCGCGGGCGTCAACCAGCTCGCCGCGGGCAGTCTCCAACTCAAGGACGGCTCGTCCCAGCTGAGCGATGGTCTCGGCCAGGCCAACACCGGCGCGCACCAGCTCGCCGACGGTCTCGGTGCCGCGGCCGACGGCGCCGGCCAGATCGACGACGGTCTCGGCCAGGCCCGCGACGGTGCTCCGCAGATCGTCGACGGCGCCAAGCAGCTCTCGGAGAAGGGCAGCCAGAAGATCGCGCAGGCCGGTCAGGACACCGCCCAGAGCTACGGCGAGATGTACGCCGAGCTGGTCGCCGAGGGCAAGCGCGCCCGCGAGGACTCGATGGCCATCGGGGCTCCCGAGGGTGCCACCGCGATGACCGCCTACCAGTTCATCGTGACCGGTGACGACGGCCAGGGCTCGCGCAACACCGACCGCGCGCTGCTTGCGGGCGGCCTGCTCATCGCCACCGGCGGCGGCCTGCTGCTGCGTCGTCGCTTCGCACGCTGATCGATCCGTCCAGAGAGGGCCGGCTGCTCACGCAGCCGGCCCGGTCGTGATCCTCGGG
>NZ_JAIWOY010000003.1:118686-144333 GCF_020216525.1 Nocardioides nematodiphilus
GCGCCGCCGCCGCCCGCGGTGACGGACCGGCCAGGGGGGGCCGGCCCGCCCCCGCAGCCGCCCCTCTCGGCGTTCCCGGTCCTGGACGCGCTCAGTCGAGCGACGCGGCGAAGATCGCGGTGCCCGGCGTGAGCACGCCACGTGTGCGCGACCAGCCGCCCCACACCCGGTCGTGATCCTCGGGCCACTGCGGCTCCACCAGCGCGGTGATGCGGAACCCGGCTCCGGCCAGCAGTGCGACCCAGTCGCCGAGGGTGCGGTGGTGCTCCACGTACGACGTCTCGCCGCTCGCGTCGTCGACCTCGACGTACGGCGTGCGGTCCCAGTACGACTGTGAGGCGATCAGGCCGTCCTCACCCGGGTCGTCGGGGAACATCCAGCGGGTCGGGTGGGTGATCGAGAAGGCGAAGCGCCCATCCTTACGCAGCACCCGGGCGACCTCGGCCACGCACACGGCGATGTCGGCGACGAACTGCAGGGCCCCGAAGGAGCAGAAGACGACGTCGAAGGAGTCGTCGGCGAAGGGGAGCTGGGTGGCGGTCGCCTGCACCGCCGGCACCGCCATGCCGCTGGCCTCGTCGATGCGCCGCGAGTGCTGCAGCTGACGGTGCGACAGGTCGAGCCCCACCGCGCGGGCCCCCTGCGAGCGGACCCAGCGCGCGCACTGGCACGCGCCCGAGCCCAGCTCGAGGACGTCCTGGCCGGCGACGTCGCCGAGGACCCTCAGGTCCGACTCCGTGTGTCCCTCCGGGCCCCAGACGAAGCCGATGTCGCCGAGGAAGGCGCCGTGGGTGGCCTGGTACTCGTCGGCGTACCGGTCCCAGTCCGGGCCGTTCGCGCGGCGGGACTCCGCCTCGGTGACCGGACGACGCTCCGCTCGCACGGGCGCGGGGGCCGGCCAGTCGCTGGGTTGCTCCACGGGCGTGATCGTAGTTCAGGTGGGAAGCGCAGAGGCGACCACAGGAGCGCAGCGGGCGAAGCGGGCGCAGACCGGGTGGCCTGCGCCCGCCCCCGCCCCGCCATGGTGCGGTCTGGGGACCCGAGAGGTTGCCAGACGGGGGAGACCCGGTGACAAACCGGGCGTGGTGGAGGTGCTTGAGGGTCCAACGACCCGCCGCGGCGGCGGTTACCGGTCCAGCGCGACTTTCGGTGAACTGGTCCAGACACGCGGGGGCGTGGTGCGGTGCGTCCGCGGCGGTTGGACTCCAGCCGTGTCGGACGCGTACGCTCGACTATTGCGTGTGCCCTGATCGTGTGAGGCGCCCGCACCCACCCATTGTCTACGACTCAAGGTTCCTACTACTTCATGACGACCATCTCCCTTCCGGATTACGACGCTCCGCAGGTTGCGATCAACGACATCGGCTCTGAGGCTGACTTCCTCGCCGCGATCGACGCGACCATCAAGTACTTCAACGACGGCGACATCGTCGACGGCACCATCGTCAAGGTGGACCGTGACGAGGTCCTGCTCGACATCGGCTACAAGACCGAGGGCGTCATCCCCTCGCGCGAGCTGTCGATCAAGCACGACGTGGACCCCTCCGAGGTTGTCTCGGTCGGCGACAAGGTCGAGGCTCTTGTTCTCCAGAAGGAGGACAAGGAGGGTCGTCTGATCCTGTCCAAGAAGCGCGCCCAGTACGAGCGCGCCTGGGGCACCATCGAGCAGGTCAAGGAGGAGGACGGCGTCGTCGAGGGCACCGTCATCGAGGTCGTCAAGGGCGGCCTCATCCTCGACATCGGTCTGCGCGGCTTCCTGCCGGCCTCCCTCGTGGAGATGCGTCGCGTCCGCGACCTGCAGCCCTACGTCGGTCAGACCCTCGAGGCCAAGATCATCGAGCTCGACAAGAACCGCAACAACGTGGTCCTGTCGCGCCGTGCCTGGCTCGAGCAGACCCAGTCCGAGGTTCGCCACGGCTTCCTGACCCAGCTTCAGAAGGGCCAGATCCGCAAGGGTGTCGTCTCCTCGATCGTCAACTTCGGTGCGTTCGTGGACCTCGGCGGCGTCGACGGCCTCGTCCACGTCTCCGAGCTGTCGTGGAAGCACATCGACCACCCGTCCGAGGTCGTCACCGTCGGTGACGAGGTCACCGTCGAGGTCCTCGACGTGGACATGGACCGCGAGCGTGTCTCCCTGTCGCTGAAGGCGACGCAGGAGGACCCGTGGCAGCACTTCGCCCGTACCCACCAGATCGGCCAGATCGTCCCGGGCAAGGTCACGAAGCTCGTCCCGTTCGGCTCCTTCGTCCGTGTCGAGGAGGGCATCGAGGGCCTCGTCCACATCTCGGAGCTCGCCGAGCGTCACGTCGAGATCCCGGAGCAGGTCGTCCAGGTCAACGACGACGTCATGGTCAAGATCATCGACATCGACCTCGAGCGTCGCCGGATCTCGCTGTCCCTCAAGCAGGCCAACGAGACCGCCACCGCCGCGGACGTCGAGGAGTTCGACCCGACGCTGTACGGCATGGCTGCCACGTACGACGAGCAGGGCAACTACATCTACCCCGAGGGCTTCGACCCGGAGACGGGCGAGTGGCTCGAGGGCTTCGACGAGCAGCGCGCCGCGTGGGAGGACCAGTACGCCAAGGCTCACGCCCGCTGGGAGGCTCACGTCAAGCAGCAGGCCGAGGCCAAGCAGGCCGAGGCCGAGGCTGGCGAGGCCACCTCGTACTCGTCCGAGGCTCCGGCCGAGGACACCGCGGGCTCGCTGGCTTCCGACGAGGCGCTCCAGGCGCTCCGCGAGAAGCTCACCGGCGGCGCGAGCTGATCTTCTGATCAGAGGCACTAGCTAGACAGAAGGCCCGGTCCCCGTGAGGGGGCCGGGCCTTCTGCCATGTCGTGGAGCGTCAGTCGAACCAGGTGGGCCGGATCTTGGTGGTGAACCGGTCGTGGGTGGCCCAGGCGCGCAGCACCAGGAGGGCCGTCAGCAGGAGCAGCAGCGCGATGATCGTCATGGCAGAAATCCTGCTACCAACGGTTTCCTGCCAACAGTGGCAGTGATGCTATTGTGCATCGAATTCCTGCCATCTACAGTGAGCCCATGCTCACGAACGTCGCCACCGTCATCTACGACGGTCTCAACCCGTTCGAGTTCGGCGCGGCCTGCGAGGCGTTCGGGCTGGATCGCCGCGACGACGGTGTGCCGACCGTCGACTTCGCGGTGTGTGGGCCCAAGCCCCAACTGCGCTCCTCGATGGGGTTCACGGTGAACGTCGAGCACGGTCTCGACCGGGTCGCGGAGGCGGATCTCGTGGTGATCCCGGCGATGGGCTACGACTTCGGGACCAACCCGGTCCCCGATGACGTACGGGAGGCGTTGCTGACCGCGCACGCGCGCGGTGCCCGGATGATGACGCTGTGCTCCGGAGCCTTCACCCTGGGTGAGATCGGCCTGCTCGACGGCATCGAGTGCACCACCCACTGGAAGCACACCGACGCCCTCCAGCGGATGTATCCCGAGGCCAAGGTCATCCCCGAGGTCCTCTATGTCGACTCCGGCCAGGTCGTCACGAGTGCCGGCACCGCCGCGGGGCTCGACGCGTCGCTGCACATCTGGCGTCAGGAGCACGGCGCTGCGATCGCCAGCACGATCGCCCGCCGGATGGTGGTGCCTCCCCAGCGCGACGGCGGCCAGGCGCAGTTCATCGCCCGCGCGGTGCCGGAGTGTGACGCCGAGACCCTGGGGCCGCTCCTGGAGTGGATCGCGAGCAACCTCGACGAGGAGCTCAGCGTGGAGTCGCTCGCCCGGCGCTCACTGATGTCGCCGCGTACCTTCGCCCGGCGCTTCCGGGACGAGACCGGCGCGACCCCGCACGCCTGGATCACCCGGCAGCGCGTCCTGCGCGCCGAGGAGCTGCTCGAGAAGACCGACCGCGCGGTCGAGTGGATCTCGCGCGAGGTCGGCTTCGCCAACGCGGCGACCCTGCGCCACCACTTCCTCAAGGTGCGGGGGCTGAGCCCGCAGGCCTACCGGCGCCGCTTCGCCTGCTGACCCCGGCGCTGGCTCAGGCGGCTCGGGAGAGCCCGCCGCGAACCAGGTCCGCGTAGCGCCCGCCGGCGAGCAGGAGCTCCTCATGGGTGCCCAGCTCCACGATCCGGCCGTGGTCGAGGACCGCGATCGCATCGGCGTTGCGCACCGTGCTGAGCCGGTGGGCGATGGTGATGGTCGTACGGCCCTCGGCGAGCTCGTCGAGGGCGGCCTGCACCTCGCGCTCGGTGGTGTTGTCCAGCGCGCTGGTGGCCTCGTCGAGGACCAGCACGCGCGGATCGCGCAGGAGCGTACGGGCGATGGCCAGGCGCTGCTTCTCGCCGCCGGAGAAGCGGTGGCCGCGGGACCCGACCACAGTGTCGTACCCGTCCGGGAGGTCCGCGATGAGGTCGTGGATCCGCGCTGCGCGGGCGGCGGCCTCGATCTGCTCGTCGGTGGCGTCGGGGCGGGCGTGGCGCAGGTTCTCCCGCACCGTCGCGTGCAGCAGGTAGGTCTCCTGGGTGACCATCCCGACCGTGGCGGCGACGTCGGCCAGGGCGAGGTCCCGCAGGTCGACGCCGTCGAGCAGCACGCGTCCTGCGGTGGGGTCGTGCAGCCGCGCCACCAGGCCGGCCATCGTCGACTTGCCGCTGCCGGTCGCGCCCACCAGGGCGAGACTGCCGCCGGCCGGGACCGCGACGGAGACATCGGACAGGACGGGGGTGCCCTGGTCGTCGTAGGCGAAGGTGACCCCGTCGAGGACGACCTCGCCGCGCACGTCGTCGAGAGCGACCGGGGCGGCCGGGTCGTCGATCTCGACGGGCAGGTCGAGGTAGGCGAAGATCCGGCTGAAGAGCGCCAGGCTCGAGGTGATGTCGACGCCCACGTTGAGCAGCCCCATCAGCGGACGGAAGAGCGAGCCCTGCAGTGAGACGAAGGCGACCAGGGTGCCGATCGTCATCCCGCCGCTCGTCGCGGGGAATCCCGCGGCGAGGTAGAGCGCAGCGGGGACGGCGGCGAAGACGATCTGCATCCACGCCATCCGCCAGCGACCGGCCAGTGTCGAGCGGACCTCGAGGTCGATCAGGTCGTGGCTGGTCTCGGCGAAGCGGTGCGAGAGCGCGGGGGCCGCGCCGACGGTCTTGGTCAGCAGCACGCCGCTGACCGAGAGACCCTCCTCGATCTGGACGTGGAGGTCCGCCATCTTGGCCTGGCGCTGCGCTGTGACGGCGTGCCGCATCCGGGCGACCTTGCGGGTGGTGATCACCGCGGGCGGCAGCACGACCATGCTGATCAGGGCGAGGCGCCAGTTCATGGCGAGCATGGCGACGATCGTGCCGGCCACGACCGTGACGTTGGCCGCGATCGCGGTGGCGGTGCTGGTGACGACCGACTGCATCGAGCCGATGTCGTTGACCAGACGCGATTGGATCTCGCCGCCACGCGTGCGGGTGAAGAATCCCACCGACTGGCGCTGCAGATGCGCGAAGAGGTCGCTGCGCAGGCGGTGCATCACGTGTTGGCCGACACGGGTGGAGAGCAGGGTCTGCCCGAGCCCCAGCGCCGCGGTGATCGCCGCGACGCCGACCATGGCGGCGACGGCTCCGACGAGGAGGGTGTGGTCGTGCTGGGGGAGCGCGCGATCGATGATGGCGCGTACGAGGAACGGCTGGGCGAGCCCGAACAGCGAGCTGGCCACCAGCAGGAGCATCACCACGGTGATCGTGCCGCGGTGGTCGGTGAAGAGCCGGAGGATCCGGCGCAGGTCGACGGGGTGCTCCTCGAGCTGGGTCCGATCGCCCGTCTTGGTGCGGGGCTCATGGTTGCCGCGGCCGCCGCCGCTGGCCATCCAGCCCTGTCGCACGCTGTTCGCGAAGTCGCTCATCCGGCCTCCTGAAGATGCTGAGGTTTACTCACTATGAGGCTAACACGGTGCCGGATAGGATGATTCCCGTGCGACGCCCCGACCTGACCGATGCCTCCACCGGCGACCTGGTGATGGGGGTCGCGCGCGACCTGCGACGGACGTACGCGCAGGCGCTCGCTCCGTGGGACGTCACGCCCGGGCAGACCCGCGCCCTCGGCACGATCTGCCAGCACGGCCCGATCCGGCTCTCGGCGCTCGCCGAGCACCTGGTGATCGTGCCGCGCTCAGCCACCCAGGTCGTCGACGCGCTCGAGGAGCGTGGGCTCATCGAGAGACAGCCGGATCCGACGGACCGGCGCGCGACCACGGTGGTCGCCACCGTCGAGGGCAGACGGCTGCACGAGCAGCTGCATCGCGCCCGCGACGAGGCGTCGCGGACGCACTTCGCGTCGCTGAGTGATGAGGATCGTGGCGAGCTGGAACGCATTCTGCGACAGCTGCTCGCCTGACGTCCGAGAGGACCCTGCGCGCCTGCCTCCCGCGCTCGCGGCCAACGTCCGAGCTCCTCGCTCGCGCTGTCGCTCGCCTCGTCGTCTAGGTGCTTCGCACCTGACTCCCGCGCTCGCGGCCAACGTCCGAGCTCCTCGCTCGCGCTGTCGCTCGCTTGGTCGTCTAGGTGCTTCGCACCTGACTCCCGCACTCGCGGCCAGCGCCCGAGCTCGTCCCTCGCTCGCGCTGTCGCTCGCTTGGTCGTCTAGGTGCTTCGCACCTGACTCCCGCACTCGCGGCCAGCGCCCGAGCTCGTCCCTCGCTCGCGCTGTCGCTCGCTTGGTCGTCTAGGTGCTTCGCACCTGACTCCCGCACTCGCGGCCAGCGCCCGAGCTCGTCCCTCGCTCGCGCTGTCGCTCGCTTGGTCGTCTAGGTGCTTCGCACCTGACTCCCGCACTCGCGGCCAGCGCCCGAGCTCGTCCCTCGCTCGCGCTGTCGCTCGCTTGGTCGTCTAAGGTCGCGGCCATGCGCGTTGGACTCACCGGGGGCATCGCCTCGGGCAAGAGCACGGTCTCGGCCATCCTCCGCGAGCTGGGCGCGGTCGTCATCGACGCCGACCAGCTCGCGCGCGACGTCGTCGCCCCCGGCATGGACGGGCTGCGCCAGGTCGTCGAGGCGTTCGGGCCCGAGGTGCTGACTGCGGACGGGCAGATGGACCGGCCCAAGGTCGGCTCGATCGTCTTCGCCGACCCGGAGAAACGACAGGTGCTCGAGGGGATCATCTGGCCGCTGGTCGGCGCGCGTACGGCGGCACTGGTCGACGCGGCGGGGCCCGACGCGCTGATCGTGCACGACATCCCGCTGCTGGTGGAGACCGGCCAGGCCCCGCTCTATGACGCCGTGATCGTGGTCGACGTCCCGCGCGAGCTCCAGGTCGAGCGGATGCTGCGCGATCGGGGCATGACCGAGCCGGACGCTCTGGCCCGGATCGACGCTCAGGCGACCCGCGAGGAGCGCCTTGCCGTCGCGACGTACGTCATCGAGAACACCGGAACGCTCGAAGACCTCCGTCACCGGGTGACGGAGGTCTTCAAGCAGCTGTTGTGACGACAGCCGGTCAGGAGATCTGGCGTCAGGCCGCCAGATCCGGGTCGGCGAAGCGGCGGAGCTTCTGCAGCGCCTCGCGCTCGAGCTGGCGGACGCGCTCGGCGGAGATGCCGTGCTGCACGCCGATGTCGGCGAGCTTGTGCTGTCGTCCGTCCACCAGGCCGTAGCGGGCCCGGATGATCTCGGCGGCGCGGTCGTCGAGCTGACCGACCAGGCTGTTGAGACGCTCGCGCGACTCCACGTCCAGCACGGTGGCATCGGGGCTCGGCGTGGTCTCCAGCGCCATCAGGTCACCCAGCGACGTGTCGCCGTCCTCGTCGACGGGGGAGTCGAGACTGATGTGCTCGCGGCCCCAGGCCATCAGGTCGAGCACCCGGTCGACCGCCATCCCCAGCTCCTGGGCGATCTCGGTCGGGTCGGGGTCGCGGCCGAGCTGACGCTCGAGCGTACGACGGGCACCGCCGACCTGGTTGAGCTCCTCGACGACGTGCACGGGCAGCCGCACCACGCGCGCCTGCTGCGCGATGCCGCGGGTGATCGCCTGGCGCACCCACCAGGTGGCGTACGTGGAGAACTTGTAGCCCTTGGTGTAGTCGAACTTCTCGACCGCACGGATCAGGCCGGTGTTGCCCTCCTGGATCAGGTCCAGCATCGGCATCTGCGCGCGGCCGTACTTGCGCGCGATCGAGACGACGAGGCGCAGGTTCGCGGTGATGAACTGGTCGACGGCCTTGCGGCCCTCCTCGGCCAGCCACTCCAGCTCCTCGCGCTTCGCGCCGCCGGGTGCCTTGCGACCGACCTTGCCCTGGGCGAGCAGCGACTCGGCCATCAAACCGGCCTCGATCGCCTTCGAGAGCTCGACCTCCTTCGCCGCGTCCAACAGGTCGTTGCGCGCGATCTCGTCGAGGTAGAGGCCGACGCTGTCGCGTCCCTCGATCTCTCGTGTCATGGTCTTCGTTGCCATCGGACCCTCCTCACCCAGCGGGCATACAACCCGGTGTTGATGACAACGCAGCAAGTGCCCCGAGGATTCCCTCGGTATGCCCCCACCGGGATGACCCGTTGAGGAACCGTCTGCGTCGTGCTCTTGCTAGGTCTGACGCGTGGGCCGTCCCGAAAGTTGCCGTCGGCGGCAAGTCTCAGGGACTTCTCAGGGCTGGCCCGGAGCCGGGTCGGAGACGGCGATCACCCCGGGCGTACGGACCTCGGCGTAGACGCCGAAGCAGGGCTCGCCGGCGTCGTTGAGCGGGCGGTAGCCGGCCAGGGTCCTGAGCAGCCGGGTGCCGCGCTCGCCGGTGAGGGGATCGATGTCGATCACCGCGCACCGTGGGATCGCCCCGCCGATCCGCAGGGTGACCGGGCCGACGGTGAGATCCCGCCCTGTCCACGACTCCTCCGCGAAGGGCGCCTCGTCGGTGTCGATCACCAGCGTCGAGCGGAACCGCGCCGGGTCCACGGCGGTGCCGACGCGGGCGCCGAGCTCCTCGAGCGAGGCCCGGGTCAGGATCGCGACGCCGGCGCCGTAGATCACCCCGCGCCGCGGTGCGCGGGCCAGCGCGACCGGTTTGCCGAGGAGGTCGGACAGCAGGGCGCCGTGCGGCCCGTCGAGCACGTCGACCGGCGTCGGACGGCCCCAGTAGTCGCAGGTGATGGTCTCGCCCGTCGCGGTGGGCGTGGCGCTGACCGCACGCCCGTCAGGCAGGCTGATGCTCAGCGCGCCGCTGTCCGTGGCGGCGGCGACCACCGTGGTCAGCACCGGGTGCTGCACCGTGCGGAGCACCGTCGCCCCGGCGACGTCGACCAGGCAGTACGTCCGGTCGCCGACGGCGCCCTGCATGTCGAGGGCGATCGAGCGCACGGCCAGGTGCCGGGTCCCCTTGAGTGGTGAGAACCCGGCGCGCAGCACCCGCACCGGCCGCATCCCGCAGGTCAGGCCAGGCCGAGCCGGTCGATGATCCACGCCAGCGAGAAGGCGCGGTCGTGCCAGGCCTTGTAGCGGCCCGAGACGCCGCCGTGACCGGCGTTCATCTCCGTCTTGAGCAGGACGTCCGCGCTGGCGACGTCGCGCAGCCTGGCGACCCACTTGGCCGGCTCGACGTACATCACGCGGGTGTCGTTGAGCGAGGTCTCGGCCAGGATCGGCGGGTAGGGGAGCGCGGCCACGTTGTCGTACGGGGCGTAGGAGGCGATGTAGTCGTAGACCTCCGCGTCGGCCTCCGGGTTGCCCCACTCGTCGTACTCCACCACCGTCAGCGGCAGCGACGCGTCGAGCATGGTGGTGAGGTTGTCCACGAACGGCACCGCCGCCACGATCCCGCCCCACTGCTCGGGGGCGAGGTTGGCGATCGCACCCATCAGCAGCCCGCCCGCGCTGCCGCCCTCGGCCACGGTCAGCGCCGGCGAGGTCCAGCCGGTCTCGACCAGGTGCCGGGCGCAGGCGATGAAGTCGGTGAAGGTGTTGCGCTTGCGCAGCTGCTTGCCGTCGTCGTACCAGTGCCGGCCCATCTCCCCGCCGCCGCGCACGTGCGCGATGGCGAAGGCGGCGCCGCGGTCGAGGGTGGAGAGCCGGAAGGTGGAGAAGCTCGGGTCCATCGAGGCCTCGTACGAGCCGTAGCCGTAGAGGTGCAACGGCACCGGCCTGCCGGCCGCGAGGGCGGCAGCGCGCACGTCCTTGCGCACGACCAGCGAGATCGGCACCTTCACGCCGTCGGGCGCGGTCGCCCAGAGCCGGTGCTCCTCGTACGCCTCGCGGTGGTACTCGACCCCGTCGAGGGGCAGGACCGGCTGCTGCTTGCGCAGGTGGAGGCTGCGGTCGCGCACGTCGTAGTCGTAGACCGAGCTCGGCGTGCGCAGGCTGGTGTAGCCCAGCCGCACGGTGGGCTGCTCGAAGGCCGGGCTGCCGCCGGAGCCGATCGTGTAGATCTCGTCGTCGAACCGGACGAGATAGTCGTCGGTGATGCCGCTGTCGCCGAGCTCGAGGATGCGCAGCTGGGTCAGGCCCTCGCTGCGCTGGTGCACGACGAGGTGGCCCGCGAAGGCGTCGACGTCCTCGAGTCGCACGGCGGGATCGTGCGCGATCAGCGGACGCCACCCGCCGCGCGGCGTCGGTGCGATCGGGGCCGACCCGATCTCGAAGTTGGCGCCGTTGGCGTTGTGCAGGACCAGGAAGCGATCCTCGCCGCCGATGACCGCGTGCTCGAGGCTGTACTCGACACCCTCCTCGCGGGCGGCGAAGAGCTGCCAGCCGAGCTCGGGGTGGTCCTGGTCGAGGTAGCGGTACTCGGTGGTCGTCTTCGCGCCCGACTCGATCACCAGGAAGCGATCCGTACGCCCGCGCCCGACGCCGCACCAGAAGCGCTCGTCGGGCTCGTGGAAGACCAGCTCGTCCTCGGCCTGCTTGGTGGCCAGGACGTGGCGCCACACCTTGTCGGGTCGCCACGACTCGTCGACGGTCGAGTAGTAGAACGACTCGCCGGCGCGGTCCCAGGTCACGCCGCCCATGACGCCCTCGAGGCGGTCGGGGAGGAGCTCCTGCGTGGTCAGGTCGAGCACCTCGACCCGGTAGCGCTCGTCGCCCTTGGTGTCGGTCGAGTACGCCAGCAGCGTGGTGCTCGGCGAGATCGCCGAGCCGCCCATCGAGAAGAACTCGTGGCCGGCGGCGAGCACGTTGTGGTCGAGCAGGAGCTCCTCGCCGGGCAGTGCGGGCTGGTCGGCGGCGACCTGTGCCGGGGTGGGCGGGGTCCAGTCGTCGGGATCGGTCACCGGGACGCGGCACGTCGCGCCGTACTCCTTGCCCTCGAAGGAGCGCCCGTAGTACCAGTAGCCGCGGTTGCGGGTCGGCACCGACAGGTCGGTCTCGAGGGTGCGGGCCTTGACCTCGTCGAAGAGCCGTTGGCGCAGCTCGGCGAGGTGGGCGGTGCGCTCGGTGGTGTACGCGTTCTCGGCCTCGAGGTGCGTGATGACCTCGGGGTTCTCCTTGTCGCGCAGCCACTCGTAGTCGTCGGTGCGCTCGCGACCGTGGTGCGTGCGGGTGATCGGCTTCTTCGGCGCGACAGGCGGCTGGCCAGACATGAGCGTGACCTTATCCTCGGCACCATGAGCGCTCACGCCCGACGGGTTGATCTGAACGCGGACCTGGGTGAGGAGATCACCGACGACGCCGGCCTCCTGGCGCTCGTCACCTCGGCCAACGTCGCGTGCGGCTTCCATGCCGGCAACGGCGCCATCATGCGCGAGGTCTGCGCCGAGGCGGCGCGCCTCGGCGTCGCGGTGGGCGCGCAGGTGTCGTACGCGGACCGGGAGAACTTCGGCCGGGTGGCGCTCGACGTGCCGTACGAGGTGCTGCGCGAGCAGGTCGCCGAGCAGGTGGGCACCCTGTCCGCGATCGCGGTCTCGGAGGGGATCGCGGTGACGTACGTGAAGCCGCACGGCGCGCTCTACCACCGCACGATGGACGACGCCGATCAGGCGCGGGCGGTGCTGGACGCCTCCGGTGAGCTCCCGGTGCTGGGGATGCCGGGTGTGCTCCTCGGACTCGCCGCCGAGGCGGGGCGAGCGGTCCGGCACGAGGGCTTCCCGGACCGCGGGTACGACGACGCGGGGCGGCTGCTGCCGCGCGCCGAGGCCGGTGCGCTGATCACGGAGGAGGCCGCGATCGTCGCCCACGCGCTCGTGCTGGCCGAGCGTGTCGACTCGCTGTGCCTCCATGGCGACTCACCCGGCGCGGTGCACCACGCCCGTGCGGTCCGGCGTGCGCTCGAGGCCGACGGCTGGGAGCTGCGCTCCGTCGGCTGAGCGACGGCCCTTGGTGCCGAGCGCGTCCAGGATGGCCGGCTGGCCCAGCACGATCCCGCCCAGGACGAGCGCCGTCCCGACTGCGTGGGTCGCGGTGAACGCCTCGCCCGCGAGGGCGACCCCGATGACGGTGCCGGTCACCGGGTTGAGCAGCCCGACCAGCGAGACCGCCGCCGCCGGGAGCCGCCGCATCGCGTTGAACCACGCCAGGTAGGCGAGCACGGTCCCGGCCAGTCCGATCCACCCGAAGCCGCCGATCGCACGGGCGTCGAGGTGCGGGGGAGCGCCCTCGACGGCGAGCGCGACCGGCACCAGCAGCAGCCCGCCGAAGACCAGCTGCCAGGCGGTGAACGACACCAGGGGCAGCGGCGGACGCCAGGTCTTGACCAGGATGAAGCCGAGCGACGACAGGACCACCGCCGCCAGCGAGGAGAGCACCCCGAGCGGATCGGCGTGCACGCCGGCGCGCAACACCAGCAGAGCGACGCCGGCGATGCCGACCGCGGCCGCCGCGACCGAGGCGGCCCGGGGCCGCTCGCCCGCCAGCCCCCACGCGAAGAGCATGATCGCCAGCGGCGAGGTGGCGGTGAGGGTGGCGGCGAGCCCGCCCGGCAGCCGCTCGGCCGCGACGAAGACGAGGGTGAAGAACGCCGCGAAGTTGAGCGCGCCGAGGAGGGCTGTGCGCCACCACCAGGCGCCGTGGAGCAGGGCGGGGCGCACGGCCAGCAGCAGGAGCCCGAACGGCAGCGCGCGGACCGCGGCACCGAAGAGCGGTCGGTCCGGCGGCAAGTAGGTCGCCGTGACGTAGTAGCCCGAGCCCCATGCGATCGGCGCTACCGCCGCCGCAGCCAACCATTTGGTTTCCATGGAAGACATAATTGCTTCCCTGGAAGATATATTCCACGCATGGCCGACCATGTCGCACACGTGATGACTCAGTGGCGACGCGAGCGCCCCGACCTGGACCCGGCTCCGCTGGGCGTCATCGCCCGCCTGCACCGCATCGCCGGTCGCCTGACCGAGGAGCTGGTCGCCGTCTACGCCGAGCATGGCCTCGCGGAGGGCGAGTTCGACATCCTGGCGACGCTGCGCCGGCAGGGCCCTCCGTACGCGCTGACCGCCGGGGAGCTCGCCACCCAGACGATGGTGACCTCCGGCGCCATCACCAAGCGGGTCGACCGCTGCCTCGCGCGCGGCTGGGTGACGCGGGCACCGAGCGGCGCCGACGCACGCGGGCGGGTGATCGGCCTGACCGAGGCCGGCAGGGAGCTGATCGACGCCGCGTTCACCCACCATCTGGCCAACGAGGAGCGGCTGCTCGCACCCTTCTCGCCCGCTGAGCGCACCCGGCTCGCCGCGCTGCTGGAGCACTGGACGGAGGATCTCGGCCTGTGAGCGTCTCGGTGCGTCCTTACGGTCCGAAGGCGGCGCTGGTCGACGTCGACTCGGCCGTGGAGGCGGCTGCGCTCGCGGACTGGGCGCGCGTGCACGGCGTCGTCGCGGACGAGATCGTGCCGGCAGCCGCGACGGTTCTCTTCGACGGCGTCGACGCCACCGCGCTCGAGGCGGTGCTGACGGGCTGGCGGGCCGGCTCGGCCCCGGCCGCCGGCGCCTTCGTGGAGATCCCGGTCGCCTTCGACGGCCCGGACCTGGCCGACGTCGCCGCGCGGTGGGGCGTGAGCGCCGACGAGGTGGTCGCCCGGTTGGCGTCGTACGAGCTGACCTCGGCGTTCTGCGGCTTCGCGCCGGGCTTCGCCTACCTGGCCGGGCTGCCGCAGGAGCTGGCGGTGCCGCGTCTGGAGACCCCGCGCGCCCGCGTGGAGCCGGGGTCGGTCGCGCTCGCCGGATCGTGGTGCGGCATCTATCCGAGCGCGTCGCCGGGCGGCTGGCGGGTCGTCGGACGTACGGACGTCGTCCTGTGGGATGTCGATGCCGAGCCTCCGGCGCTGCTCGCACCCGGCACGCGGGTGAGGCTCAGGCCGTGCTGACCGTGCTCGCGACCGGCCCGCAGGTGCTGGTCCAGGACCGGGGCCGCTTCGGCTACGCGCACCTCGGCGTCCCGCGCGCGGGGGCGCTCGACGGGCCCGCCGCTGCGCTCGCGAACCGGCTCGTCGGCAACGATCGCGACGCTGCGGTGCTCGAGTCGCTGCTCGGCGGCCTGGTGGTCCGCACGGAGGTGGACCGCTGGGTCGCGGTCACCGGTGCCGCGGCCCCCTTCCCGCGCGCGACGAGGCTGAGGGCGGGGGACACGCTCGCGATCCAGGCGCTGCCGACGGGGATGCGCTCCTACCTCGCCGTCGCCGGCGGGATCGACGTGCCGCCGGTCCTCGGGTCCCGCTCGACCGACACCCTGGCCGGGGTGGGACCGAAGCCGGTCGAGACCGGTGACGTGCTGCCGATCGGGGCGGCGGTCGGTGCGCCGGCCGCGCTCGACACCCCGCGGCCGCCCGCCCGCGGCCCGATCCGGGTCCTGCCCGGCCCCCACGCCGACTGGTTCGGTCCCGGTGTCCTCGCCCGGCTCGCCGAGACCGCATGGATCGTTGCGGCCGCCTCCGATCGCGTCGGGCTGCGGCTCGAGGGCGAAGCGATCCCGCGTACGCCCGGCGAGCTGGTCAGCGAGGGCACCGTCCTGGGCGCGATCCAGGTGCCGCCCGACGGCCGGCCGGTCATCCTGCTGGCCGACCACGGTCCGACCGGCGGTTACCCGGTCGCGGGCGTCGTGCACCCCGACGACGTGTGGCAGCTCGCGCAGGCCAGGCCGGGGGAGTCCCTCACTCTTCGTCCGGCGCCGTAGCAGGCCACGGGCTGAGGTCGGGGTCGTCCTCGGCGTAGGAGCGCACGGGGCCGCCCGGCTTGTCCGCGGTCTCGAACCGCACCGTCACGGTGCCCCGGCCCGCGCCCCAGACCCAGCCGCGGCCGAGCTCGGCGTGCACCACATCGACGCCCGGGTTCCACTGGCGGCGGTCACGGGCGCGCGGCTCCGGCACCGGCAGCGGGGCTTCGACCTCCTCGGCCGCGTCGGCCTCCGCCTCGGCGAAGAGGTCCTCCTGGATCCAGTCGGCCAGGCCCGAGACGCCGACACCGAGGAGACGTACGCCGTAGGACGTGTCGAGATCGGCCAGGAGGGCCCGGGCCGAGCGCGCGATGGCCGCGCCGCTGTCGGTCGGCCCGGCGAGCGTGGTCGAACGGTTGAACGTGGTGAAGTCGCCGAGCCGGACCTTGATCGTGATCGTGCGGCCCGACAGGCCGCTCTTGCGCAGCCGGGAGGCGACCTCGCCCGCTTGGCGGGTGAGCAGCTGCTCCATCAGGGTCCGGTCGGTCAGGTCGGTGTCGTACGTGCCTTCGACGCTGACGGACTTGGTCTCCCGCTCGGGCTCGACCGCCCGATCGTCCTGCGCGCGTGCCAGGGCGTGGAGCCCCGTGCCGTGGGCCTTGCCGACCAGCCGGATCAGCTCGTCGAGGTCGACCTTCTCCAGGTCGGCGACGGTGTGGATGCCGACCCGGCGCAGCCGCTCGGAGGTCGCTGGTCCGACGCCGGGGATGATCTGCACGCTCATCGGCCGCAGCAGGTCCAGCTCGGTGCCCGGCGAGACGACGACGAGGCCGTCGGGCTTCTCCAGATCGCTGGCGACCTTGGCGATGAACTTGCTCGTGCCCAGCCCCACGCTCGCGGTCAGGCCGCCGGTCACCTCGTGCACCTGCTCCCGCAGCCGCTGGGCGAAGGCGGTGACGGTCGCCTCCTCGAGGTCGGGAAGGTCCGGGGAGTCGGCGGCGGCCAGATCGACGAACGCCTCGTCCAGTGACAGCGGCTCGACCAGCGGGGAGACCGATCGCAGCAGCCCCATCACCGCGTTGCTCGCGTCGCGGTAGGCGTGGAAGCGGGGGTAGAGGTACGCCGCGTGCGGGCATCGGGCACGCGCCTCGCGCGTCGACATCGCAGACCGTACGCCGTAGCGGCGTGCCTCGTAGCTCGCGGTCGCGACCACGCCCCGCCCGCCGATCCCCCCGACCACGACCGGCTTGCCGCGCAGCGACGGCTTGTCCCGCTGCTCCACCGAGGCGAAGAACGCGTCGAGGTCGATGTGGAGCACCGACGCGTGGGACCGCATGCCCCGAACCTAGCCGACCTAGAGAGCGACAGCGCGAGTGAGGAACGAGCTCGCAGGCGGTGGCGGCGAGCGAGGGAGGGAGCCGCGGAGCGCGCTTGTCCGCCTTCGGGGACAATCGCCGTCGTGACGAGCGATGCGACGCCCTCCGCGGGCCGGCCCCTGCTGAGTCCGTGGCGGTTTGTGGTGGCCTTCGGGCTGGTCAGCCTGCTGGCCGACATGGTCTACGAGGGCGCACGCAGCATCATCGGCCCCTACCTCGCCACCCTCGGCGCCTCCGCGGCCCTGGTCGGTCTGGTGGCCGGAGCGGGCGAGTTCATCGGGTACGGCCTGCGCGTCTTCTCCGGCTACGCCGTGCGCCGCTCCCAGCGCTACTGGACGTGGACGATCCTCGGCTACGCCCTGACCGTGCTCTCGGTGCCGCTGATCGGCGTCACCGGCGCGCTCGCCCCCGCGCTGCTGCTCTACGGCTCCGAGCGTCTCGGCAAGGCGGTCCGCTCGCCGGCCAAGGACACCCTGCTCTCGCACGCCTCGACCGCCACGGGACGTGGCCGCGGCTTCGGGGTGCATCAGGCGATGGACCAGACCGGCGCGATGCTCGGCCCGTTGCTGCTGGCGGCCGTCCTGGCCTGGCGTGCCGACGACTACCGGCTCGCCTTCGGCGTCCTGATCGTGCCCGGGGTGCTCGTCCTCGCGCTGCTCGCCTGGCTGCGTCTGCGGGTGCCGTCGCCCGAGGCGTACGAGGAGCGTCCCGCCGCGTCGAGCGGTCCGGTGGCGGCACCGCTCGCCGGGGGCAGTGGGCTGCCCCGCCGGTACTGGCAGTACGTGAGCGTCGTGGCGGTGCTCTCCTGCGGGGTCGCGTCCTTCCCGCTGCTGGCGTTCCACGCCACGACCACCGGGTTGGTCTCGCAGCCGATGATCCCGGTCCTCTTCGCCGTCGCGATGGCCGTCGACGGCGCGAGCGGGCTGCTGGTCGGGCGCTGGTACGACGCGCGTGGCGCGACCGTGCTGCTGGCCGTCCCGATCGCCGCCGCGGTCTCCTCGATCGCCTTCCTCGACCGGGTCTGGCTGATCTGGGTCGGCGTCGCGATCTGGGGCGTGGTCAACGGCGTGCTCGACTCCACCGTCAAGGCGGTCGTGACCGAGCTGGTGCCGACCGCACAGCGTGCCGTCGGCTTCGGCTGGCTCGCACTGGTGCGCGGGTTGGGCCTGCTCGTCGCCGGCGGCCTCCTCGGCGCGACCTACGACGCCGGCCGCGGGTGGGTCATCGCTCTGGTCGTGGCCGCCAACGTGGTCGCCCTCGGTGGCCTGGCGTGGGTGCTGCGCCGGATGGATCAGGACTGAGCGGGTCCATACCGGCCACCTTTCCTCCACACGACGCCTCCGACACCGCCGGATCCACCGTCCGTTTCCCGGCGGTGGTGGCGGTCGTCCCCGGCCGGGACCGTGGAGTCATGACACTCATCCTGCGCGCCAAGAGCCCTGCTGACCTGCTCGCCGCCGTCCCGGTCGCGCTCGGCTTCGAGCCGAGCGACTCGATCGTGATGCTGACCTTCGGCGGGTCGACCGCCTTCCACGCCCGGATCGATCTGCCGCCGTCCGGTGACCTGGACACGGTCGGGCAGATCGCCCGATCCCTGCTCGAGCCCTGCCGGCGCCACGGCGTGCAGCAGGTCGTCCTCGTCCTCTACGACGCTGATGCCCGGCGCGGCCGGCAGGTGTCGCGGCGGCTCGGACGTGCGTTCGAGCGCGCCCGCATCGAGGTGATCGAGTGCCTGCGCGTCCACGACGGTCGGTGGTTCTCCGCGGACGGCCTCCGGCCCGGCGTGCCCGCTTGGGGCGTCGCCTACGACACCAGCACCCACCCCTTCCGGGCGCAGGCGGTGATGGAGGGCTACGTCACCCTCGGCTCGCGCGCCGAGCTGGCCGCCGGCATCGCGGCCGATCCTGAGGCGGTCGCCGCGGTGGCGGCCGCGCGCGGCGGCGCGGTGCTGCTCGCGCCGGGCGAGTTGGCGGAGCTCTGCGCGCGGCACGCCGACGAGGGCACCGTCCCCAGTGCCGCGGAGGCCGTCGCGATCCTGATGACGGTGCAGATCGGCGTGCTGCGCGACGCGGCGTGGGCGGTGCTCGAGCGGGACCAGGCGGAGCGTCACGCCGCGCTGTGGTGCGATCTGGTCCGGCGTGCTCCCGAGGACCTGCTGCCCTCGGCCGCCTCCGTGCTCGGGTTCCTCGCCTGGCTGCAGGGGCACGGCGCGCTGGCCTGGTGTGCGATCGATCGCTGCCTCGACGTCGATCCTGAGCACAGCCTCGGCACGCTGGTGGCGCACCTGCTCGAGGGCGCCGTGCCTCCGGCCTCGTGGGCCTCGATGCGGGCCTCAGTCCTCGCGGAGCTCGACGAGGCCGGCTAGCTAGGGGCTCGGCCGGGCCCGCACCCAGCGGCGCTGCTCGCCCGTCCGCGGGTCGTGCCAGCCGTGCCGGTCGACGACCACGAAGCACAGCGGTGCGCCGGCCTCCGCGTACGCCTGACCGGCGGCGGCCATCCAGGCCAGGTCGAGGTCCTGGACCTCGAGTCCGCCACCGCGTGTCAGCCAGACCAGCGGCTCGGGCCCCGCAGGGGAGCGGCGGGAGGCGCGCAGCCGCATCGCCGCGACCACGTCGGCCCGCAGGGCGTGATCCGTCCGCTCGTCGGCCGCGATCGCGAAGACCTCGTGCGGCCACCCGGGCGTGCCCACGTGCAGGATCGGCACGTACCGCGACCGTCGCTCGGCCGCTGCGTGCTCGCGCACCGCGCACCGCAGCAGGCCATGCAGGACCTGCTCGGGAGCGCGCTTGCGGGGCATGGGTCCAGCGTGCACCTTCTCGCGCCGACGCGTTGTGACTCATCCACAGCCACGGGGTACGGTCATCCGGCAGGGCCATGGGAGATCACGGACAGGCGGAGGCAGCGATGGCGACGGTGGTGGTCGGGTTCGTCCCCAAGCAGGAGGGCGAGGCCGCTCTGCGGGCCGCGATCGACGAGGTCGGCCGTCTCGGCGGGCGCCTCGTCGTGGTGACCGCGCTGCGTCAGGACGAGACCGACAGCGACTGGATCGCCAAGACCCAGTCCGAGCTCGCCGCCGCCCGCGAGCGACTCGATGCCGCCGGGGTCGACTACGTCGTCCACGAGAGCGAGACCGACGCCGAGATCGACGCCGCCGACGACCTCACCCAGGTCGCTCGCGACGAGGACGCCGACCTCGTGGTGATCGGCATCCGTCGCCGGACGGCCACGGGCAAGCTGATCCTGGGCAGCCAGGCCCAGCGGATCCTCCTCGACGCCCCCTGCCCGGTCCTGGTCGTCAAGCCCGAGTGAGTCGGCCGGGGTGATCGGGCAGGATGGCCCCATGGCCTTCCAGATCGCCCAGGACCCCGCAGCCGATGCCGTGCTGACGGACTCGCCGTTCGCGCTCCTTCTCGGGATGCTGCTCGATCAGCAGTACAAGATGGAGGACGCCTTCAAGGGCGGTCACAAGCTCCTCACCCGCCTCGGCCACCTCGACCCGCAGCAGATCGCCGCGATGGACCCGGAGGCGTTCAAGGAGATCGCGTCGCAGACGCCGGCCATCCACCGCTTCCCGGCCTCGATGGCAGCGAAGGTCCAGGAGGTCGCCCGGATCGTGTCGGAGCAGTACGGCGGCGACGCCTCCCGCATCTGGACCGAGGCGACCAGCGGTCCCGACCTGCTCAAGCGGATGCAGGCGCTGCCGGGGTTCGGCAAGCAGAAGGCCCAGATCTTCGTGGCGCTGCTGGCCAAGCAGGTCGGCGTGCGGCCCGAGGGCTGGGAGAAGGCGGTCGGGGCGTACGCCGAGGACGGTTTCCGCTCGGTCGCCGACGTCGTCGACGGGGTCTCGCTGCAGAAGGTCCGCGACTACAAGCAAGCGGCGAAGGCGGCGGCGAAGGCGGCGCCCGGGGCCCCGGTGGCATGACCGCTGGGTAACCCGTGGCAGAATGATTCTGCGGCCTTGACGTATGCGGGCCCTGCCGCGCCCCGAAGCCAGTTCCACGAGAGGTGTCAGTGTCCTCGATCGCACGCAAGATCCCTGATGAGGTGCTCGCTCACCCCGCCGTAGTGGCGCTCATCGAGGCGGGTACACCTACGGGGAGCGTGAGCCCCGAGGAGGTACGCCGCGCCAGTGAGGACGCCGCCGTCGAGCCGCGTCACCTCAAGGCTCTGCTGGGCCACCTCAGCACTCTGGGCATCTCGGTCGATCTCGGCGCTGTCGGCACGCGTGCCGCCGCCGCGGCCACCGCCCGCAAGACCACCTCCACCGCGGCCGCGAAGAAGACCGCCGCGAAGAAGGCTGCGTCCGCTGCGCCGGACGAGGACGCCGAGGAGCCTGCCACGAAGACGGCTGCCAAGAAGGCTCCGGCGAAGAAGGCCGGCGAGCCCGAGGCCGAGGTCGAGGATGTCGTCGTCGCCGAGCCGGCCAAGCTCGATGCGGACGGCAAGAAGATCCTCCCCGACATCTCCGACGACGAGTTCGAGAAGGAGAAGGACTCCGAGGAGATCAAGGAGGTCGAGAAGGAGTCCGAGTCCTTCGTCGTCTCCAACTCCGACGACACCGACGAGCCCGTCCAGCAGGTCATGGTCGCCGGCGCGACCGCCGACCCCGTCAAGGACTACCTCAAGCAGATCGGCAAGGTCCCGCTGCTCAACGCCGAGCTCGAGGTCGAGCTCGCCACCCGCATCGAGGCCGGCCTCTTCGCCGAGGAGAAGCTCGGCAAGGGCGGCAAGCTCAAGCCGCAGCTCGTCGAGGAGCTGGAGTGGATCGCCGAGGACGGCCGCCGCGCCAAGAACCACCTCCTCGAGGCCAACCTGCGACTCGTCGTCTCCCTGGCCAAGCGCTACACCGGCCGCGGCATGCTCTTCCTGGACCTGATCCAGGAGGGCAACCTCGGTCTGATCCGCGCGGTCGAGAAGTTCGACTACACCAAGGGCTACAAGTTCTCCACGTACGCCACCTGGTGGATCCGCCAGGCGATCACCCGCGCCATGGCCGACCAGGCCCGCACCATCCGTATCCCGGTGCACATGGTCGAGGTCATCAACAAGCTGGCCCGCGTGCAGCGCCAGATGCTCCAGGACCTGGGTCGCGAGCCCACCCCGGAGGAGCTCGCCAAGGAGCTCGACATGACCCCCGAGAAGGTCATCGAGGTCCAGAAGTACGGTCGCGAGCCGATCTCCCTGCACACCCCGCTCGGCGAGGACGGCGACAGCGAGTTCGGCGACCTGATCGAGGACTCCGAGGCGATCGTCCCGGCCGACGCGGTCAGCTTCACCCTGCTCCAGGAGCAGCTCCACGCGGTCCTCGACACGCTCTCCGAGCGGGAGGCGGGCGTGGTCAGCATGCGCTTCGGCCTGACCGACGGCCAGCCGAAGACCCTGGACGAGATCGGCAAGGTCTACGGGGTGACCCGCGAGCGGATCCGCCAGATCGAGTCCAAGACCATGTCGAAGCTGCGTCACCCGTCGCGCTCGCAGGTCCTGCGCGACTATCTGGACTGAGCGCCAGCATCACCGGCACGTGGCACCTCTCGCCCACACGGCGGGACGTGCCGCGTTCTGCGTCCGGGACCGATCGGCGCTGCGTGGCGTCGCGCTTGTCCCCGGCCGGGGTTCGTGGGGATAGTGGAGGGAGCTTTCGCGCGAGGAGGCGAGTGCGCTGATGAAGGGGGAGGAGTCGCTGCGACGGCTGTGGGCGATGGCCCTCGACGGCAAGCCGCCGGCGGTCGCCACCCTTCCGGTCATGGCGATGACCAACGGCGTCTTGTACGTCCTCGCCGGCGTCTGCTCGATGATCGTGCTCTTCACCGATCCTGTCGCGCGTACCCGCCCGCTCCTGGTCGCGCTGCCGATCGTCGCGACCCTCACCGGCGTGGTCTCGCTGTGGTGGGGGCGGCGGCTGCCCCGGTGGTCCTACCACGTGATGCTGGTCGCCGGCACGTGGATGATCACCGCGGGCATCTTCCTGGCCCACGACCTGGCGGGCGCGCCCTCGCTGTTGGGCCTCTACGTCTTCGCGGTGTTGGACGGAGCGTTCTTCTTCGCGTTCTGGGGTCTCTGCTTCCACCTCAGCAGCGTCTTCCTGGTCACCACCGTGCTGCTCCCACTCGCCGACATCCCATGGCAGACGATCCTCGTCACCAACGGCGTCCTCGCCGGCACCGGCTTCGTCACCGCCTACCTCTCCCGCTCGGTCGACCTGGCCGAGATCGACTCGCTGACGCACCTGATCAACCGCCGGGGTCTCGAGCGCCGGCTCGCGGATGGTGCGAGCCAGGCGACCGACGGCGTCCTGAGCGTGATCCTGGTCGACCTCGACGGCTTCAAGGAGATCAACGACGCTGAGGGGCACCAGGTCGGTGACGAGCTGCTGAAGCGCTGCGCCGACACCTGGCTGAAGCTCATCCCGCTGGGCGTCGAGCTCGGCCGGTACGGCGGCGACGAGTTCATCCTCATCGCCACCGGCTGGGGGCGCGACGACGCGATCCGTCTGGCCGACGCGCTGCGCATCGCACTGCCGCGAGGCATCGGCGCCTCGGCGGGGGTGGCCACCTGGCAGCCGGGCGAGTCGGGACCGCACCTTCTGCAGCGCGTGGACCAGGCTCTCTACGCCGCCAAGGCGGCCGGGCGCGACCGTACGGTGGCATGGAGCGTCGAGCTCGCGACGGGCGGCTCGACCGGCCCCGTGCCGCGGATCCGGCGCGTGTGAATGGCGTTCTGACCTGGACGAACGGTCAGTCCGACTGGCTAGCTAACCCGCCGGTGCCGGATGCCCCGAACCCGCGTATTGTCGATGACCCAGACGCCTTACGAGCCGACGGGGAAGAGCATGTTGGAGAGGTTCCGGGCAGCGTGGGTGGGCTCGCAGGTGCCGAGGGTGGCGACGCGCCCCCTGGTGGCGCTCACGACCGGCATGATCTATCTCGTCGGCGGTCTCTGCGTGCTGGCGGTGGTCCTGATCGACCCGCCCGATCAGCACCGCTTCTGGCTGACGTTCTTCCCGGTCGTCGCGGTGGTGTGCGGCATCATCACGCTCCGACTGGGCTGCTACTTCCCGCGTTGGCTCTTCCACGGCTGCGTGATGAGCGGCAATGTCCTGGTCACCGCCGAGATCGTGATCGGTCGCGGCATGCCGGTCGTCGGGGCCACCATGCCGATCTACGTCTTCGTCGTCATCGACGCCGCGTTCTTCTTCTCACTGCGCGGCCTGGCGTTCCACCTGGCCCACGTGCTCGCGGTGACCACGTTCCTGCTGCCGGCGGTCGGCGTGCCCTGGCAGACGATCGTGACGTTCAACGGTGTGCTCATCGGCGTCGGCGTGGTGATCGCCTACATCTGCCGGATCGCCGATGCGGTGGAGGTCGACGCGCTCACCGGGCTGCTCAACCGCCGTGGCATCGACCGGTATCTCGAGGACGCCCTCAAGGACGCCGAGCAGAAGGGGCTGTGCCTGATCCTGATCGACCTGGACGGCTTCAAGGACGTCAACGACGCCGAGGGGCACCAGATCGGCGACGAGGTGCTGGTGGAGTGCGCCGCGCGCTGGGACAAGCTGGTGCCACGTGGCATCGAGCTGGGCCGCTACGGCGGTGACGAGTTCGCGTTGATCGCCCCCGGCTGGAACGCCAAGGAGGGGATGATGCTCGCCGAGGCGCTGCGCCGTGCGGTGCCGACGGGGCTGACCGCCTCCGCCGGAGTCGCGGGCTGGGAGCCTGAGGACACCGCGGTCCTCCTCCTCGAGCGGGCCGACGTGGCCCTGTACGCAGCCAAGGCCGACGGCCGCGACCGCACCGTCGCCTACGGGCACCGCGATCCGTCCGAGGCCCCGCCGGAGGTCGCCGCCGAGCCGCGCCCGCCGCGGCTGCGCAGCGTCTGACTCAGCCGCCGGCGACGAGCGCGACCGCGATGGCGCACAGCCCGAGCCCGATCGCCTGGGTGCGGTGCACCCGCTCACGCAGCACCACCACGGCCAGCACGACGGTCGCGGCCGGATAGAGCGCGGCGATCACGCTGGTCACCGCCAACAGCCCGTGGTGGGTGGCGGTGACGAACGAGACCAGTGCCGAGGCGGCCAGCACGCCGGTGGAGACGGCGAGCAGGGCCGTACGGGTGCGGGGGAGCCAGGCCTCGCGCGCGAGGGTGGCGCCGATGACCGCGACCAGTGCGGCCACCAGCAGCTCGACCGCGACCGGCCACTGCCCGGCCGACGCGGGCGCCTGGGGCACCGCCGCGAAGCCCACCCCGAACCCGGCTCCCGCGAGCAGGCCGTCGAGCACGCCCTCGCCGAGACCGGCCCTCGGCGTCGACCCCTCAGCGCCCTCGTTCTCGCTGCTGCTGGCCACCAGCCAGGTCGCCGGCAGCGCCGCCGCCATGCCGAGCCAGCTGATCGCGGAGGGCCGGTCGCCGGTGATCACGCCGACCGCGGCCGGTACCAGGGCGGCCAGCACGCCTGACAGCGGTGCGACCACGCCCATCCGGCCGGTGGACAGGCCGCGGTAGAGGTAGATGATGCCGATGCCTCCGCCGAGCCCGGCGAGGGCACCCCAGCCGACTGCGGCGGCAGAGAGGGACGTGCCGCGGGCGAGGCAGAGCAGGGCGAGGAGCGTGCCCCCGGCGAACTGGCCGGTGAAGGCCGCCGTCCACGGCCGGAGCCGCGCGGACAGGACCCCGCCGATGAAGTCCGAGGTGCCGTAGCAGAGCGCTGAGACCAGCGCGAGGATGATCGCCATCGCTCAGACGCTCAGCACGCCGACGACCCAGACGCCGGTCGCGAGCAGCGCGGCGAGCAGGTCGATGAGGATGGAGGTCGCGGCGGCCTTCACAGCGAGCCTGGTCGAGGCCCATGCGGCGCCCTGGCCGACCCGGCGCAGCTCGGCGAGGTAGACGCCGAGCACGAACCCGAGGATCAGCCCGACCACGGGGATCACGAAGAAGCCGATGATGCCCAGGACCGCGCCGGCCAGCTGGGTGGACGGGGGGATCCCGGCGCTCTTGAGGTTGTGGCCCGGGATCGCGTACTTCGTGATCGTGCCGGCCGCCAGGATCACGGCGGCGATCGCGAACACCACCCATGCGGTGTCGGTGCCGGGGCCTGCCCAGGCCCACAGCAGCACACCGGCGCCGACCAGGATCGCACCGCCGGGAAGGATCGGCAGCACGATGCCGGCCAGGCCGACGAGGATGATCAGGGCACATAACGCGACGAGCACGGGCCCAGCCTCCCACGGGCGGTCGGGCGGAAATGACCAGCGGCCCCGGACCGAGGTCCGGGGCC
>NZ_JAIWOY010000003.1:144343-426168 GCF_020216525.1 Nocardioides nematodiphilus
GCCACGCCCCCGCCCCCGCCCCCCGCGGGGGGGCGGGGGGGAAAGCCCCGCCGCCCCGGGACGGGGGCCGGGGGCCGCTGGGACGTAGGGTGTCGGGATCAGTGCTCGGCGAGCCGGTGGGTCTCGTCGGTGAAGCTCGCGGCGATCTCCTTGAGCTTGTCACCGTGCTCACGGGCGTGGTGGGCGCAGAAGAGCAGCTCCCCACCTGACTGGAGCTCCACGCGAAGGTAGGCCTGGGCTCCGCAACGGTCACAGCGGTCCGCAGCGGTGAGCGCGGCGCTGGTAGCAACGGCAGTGGTCACATCGGCCTCATTTCCTCGATCGTTCGGTGACTGGTGCAACGTAGCCGGGTAGCCCGAGATTCCCCAACCGTTGTGTCCCTGCTCACCACGGTAGTACCCATCGGCAACGAGCGTGGCGAGACGAGGTAACGGGCGTGTCGCCGGGTAGGTTTTGACGAACAGCACCACGCACCACCCGTACGACGCAGGAGCCTGTCATCGCCGAGAACACGTACAACGCCGCACACCTCCTCGTCCTCGAGGGGCTGGAGGCGGTGCGCAAGCGTCCGGGCATGTACATCGGTTCCACCGACACCCGGGGTCTCATGCACTGTGTGTGGGAGATCATCGACAACGGCGTCGACGAGGCGCTGGCCGGCCACGCCCAGCGCGTCGAGGTGACGCTGCATGGGGACGGCTCGGTCGAGGTCTACGACGACGGTCGCGGCATCCCGACCGACAAGGAGCCCAAGACCGGGCTGCCGGGCGTCGAGGTCGTCGCCACCAAGCTGCACGCCGGTGGCAAGTTCGGCGGCTCCTCGTACGCCGCGACCGGTGGTCTGCACGGCGTCGGCCTGTCGGTCGTCAACGCGCTGTCGTCGCGGATGGACATCGACGTCGACCGTACGCCCGCCCGGCAGGGGCTCAGCTTCCAGCGCGGCGTGCCCGGCGTCTTCGACGGCGACGGCACGTCCGCGACGTTCACCCCGCAGAGCGGCCTGACCCGCAAGGGTGCCCGGGTCGCGAAGGGCAAGACCGGCACGCTCGTGCGGTTCTGGCCCGACCGGCAGATCTTCACCAAGGACGCCGACTACGTCTACGAGGACCTGGTCACCCGTGCCCGCCAGACGTCCTTCATCGTGCCGGGCCTGGAGCTGGTCATCCGCGACCTGCGCGGCGAGACGCCCGTGGAGGAGAAGTTCCTGCACGCCGGCGGCATCGCGGAGTTCGTCGACTTCCTCGCCCACGACGAGGCCGTCACCCCGATCCTGCGTCTGCAGGGCTCCGACACGTTCACCGAGACCGTGCCGATGCTCGACGAGCAGGGCCACATGACCCCGCAGGACGTCGAGCGCGAGCTGATCGTCGACGTCGCCTGCCGCTGGGGGATGGGCTACGACACCGAGGTCCGCTCCTTCGTCAACGTGATCGCCACCCCCAAGGGCGGCACCCACGTCAGCGGCTTCGAGACCGCGATCACCAAGACCTTCAACGAGTCGATGCGCGCGAGCAAGACGCTCAAGGTCAACGACGACGACGTGATCAAGGACGACGTGCTGGAGGGCCTGACGGCCGTCGTCACGGTCCGACTGGCCGAGCCGCAGTTCGAGGGCCAGACCAAGGAGATCCTCGGCACGCCCGCGGCCCGTACGGTCGTGCGCAAGGTCGTCGCCGGCGAGCTGAAGGCGTTCCTGACCTCGACCAAGGCCGCCGACAAGGCGATCGCCAAGCGGGTCATGGAGAAGGTCTACGGCGCGGCCAAGACCCGGCTCTCCCTGCGCCAGCAGAAGGAGACCCAGCGCCGCAAGAACGCGCTCGAGTCGTCCTCGCTGCCGGCGAAGCTGGCCGACTGCCGCTCCAACGACAACGACCGCACCGAGCTCTTCATCGTCGAGGGCGACTCCGCGCTCGGCACCGCCAAGATGGCTCGCAACAGCGAGTTCCAGGCGCTGCTGCCGATCCGGGGCAAGATCCTCAACGTCCAGAAGGCGTCGGTCGGCGACATGCTGAAGAACACCGAGTGCGCCTCGATCATCCAGGTCGTCGGTGCGGGCTCGGGGCGCACCTTCGACCTCGAGGCGCGCCGATACGGCCGGATCATCTTCATGGCCGACGCCGACGCCGACGGCGCCCACATCCGCACCCTGCTGGCGACGCTGTTCATGAAGTACATGCCCGAGCTGATCATGGCCGGGCGGGTCTACTCCGCCGTGCCGCCGCTGCACCGCATCGAGCTGTCCAACCCGAAGAAGGGCATGGACAAGTACGTCTACACGTACTCCGACGACGAGCTGCAGCGGAAGCTGGCCGAGCTGAAGAAGAAGAACGTCAACTGGAAGGACCCGGTGCAGCGCTACAAGGGTCTCGGTGAGATGGACGCCGATCAGCTGTCCGAGACCACCATGGACCCGCGCCACCGCACCCTGCGCCGCCTCACGATCGACGACGCCGAGCGCGCCGAGGGCGTCTTCGAGCTCCTGATGGGCTCCGACGTCGCCCCGCGCAAGGAGTTCGTCATCGCCGGCGCGTACGAGGTCGACGCGGACGCGATCGACGCCTGATCCTCTGCGAGGATGGGAGCGTGGACCAGAAGGCACGCCGCGCGGCGATCACGAAGGCGCTCAAGGCCGGTGGGGCCAAGGCGAGGCGCGGGCATCTGCGCCTCCAGGCCGGTGAGCTCTTCTGGTACGTCGACGTGCGCGCGGACTCGCCCGCGCCGAGCGCGGCGCTGACCTTCGAGGTCGGGGCGTGGTTGCCCGCCGCCGGGCCCGAGCCCGACGGCGGTGCGATCGACTGTCCGTTGCTGGCCGATGTGGGTGTGGGGGAGGACCCGGGCCAGGCGACCGTCGACCTGCTCGCGCTGATCAGCCCGGTGGGGGATCTGGCCGCGCTGCGAGCGTTCGTGGAGGAGGGCACGCTGCCGGGCGCGCTGGTCGACCAGCAGCTGCGTGCACTCCTGGGCTGAGCCGCGCCGTCAGGCGCCGGCTCGGACCTCGTGGATCTCGTCGGCGACGAGACCGTGGGCTTCGCGGTGGACGGAGTTGGCCGCCTCCGCGTCGGGGGCGTCGACGAGGCAGAACACCGTGCCCTGGGCCTCGTCCACCCAGTAGCTCATGTAGTTGACGCCGTAGCCGGCCTGGGTCGCCAGGTCCGCCTCGTGCGCCTTCGCGACATCATCGAGGCTGACCTCGCCGAGATGATGGACATCCATGTAGAGAGGCATGCTCGACCGTAGGCCTGTGCCGGTCCTGTGCGCATCGGGCACCGGTCGGGATGCCCGATTTTGGGGGTCGGCGGGCTCAGGCGCTGGCGGGCTCCAGCCGGACGACGATCGACTTGGAGGTCGGGGTGTTCGACTCCGAGGCGACCGAGTCGAGCGGGACCAGCACGTTGGCCTCCGGGTAGTAGGTCGCCGCACAGCCGGCGGTCGTCGGGTACGAGACCACCCGCAGCCCGGGCAGGCGCCGCTCCCGTCCGTCGTCGGTGACCGACACCAGGTCGACCCGCTGGCCGTCGGCGAGCCCCAGTGCCGTGATGTCCTCCGGGTTCACGAAGACCACGTTGCGGCCCTGCTTGATGCCGCGATAGCGGTCGTCGTACCCGTAGATCGTGGTGTTGAACTGGTCGTGCGAGCGCAGGGTCTGCAACAGGAGGTGGCCGGCGGGGACCTCCAGCGTCTCCAACGGGTTGGCCGTGATCCGGGCCTTGCCGGTCTCGGTCTCGAAGCTCAGCGAGTCCCGGGCGCCGTTGGGCAGCTGGAAGCCGCCCGGGTGCTTGACCCGCTCCTCGAAGGCGTGGAAGCCCGGCACCACGTGCTCGATGTGCTTGCGGATCGTGGCGTAGTCCGTGGACAGGGTCTTCCAGTCGAGCTCGGGCGTGGAGCCCCAGAGCGCGTCCGCGATGCCGCAGATGATCTGCACCTCGCTCTTGAGGTGCGGCGATCCCGGGATCAGCCGTCCGCGGGAGGAGTGCACCATGCTCATCGAGTCCTCGACGGTGACGAACTGGTCACCCGCGGCGGTGACGTCACGCTCGGTGCGACCCAGGCACGGCAGGATCAGCGCCTCGCGGCCGGTGTGCAGGTGGGAGCGGTTGAGCTTGGTCTGGATGCCGACGGTCAGGCCCACGCGCGACATCGCCTCGGTGGCGACCTCGGTGTCGGAGATCGCGACCGGGAAGTTGCCGCCCAGGGCGAGGAAGACGTCGGCCTTGCCGTCGCGCATCGCCCCGACGGCCTTCACCGAGTCGAACCCGTGCTCGCGGGGCGGCTCGAAGCCGAACTCGTCGCGGATCGCGTCGAGGAAGCTGTCGGGCATCTTCTCCCAGATGCCCATCGTCCGGTCGCCCTGGACGTTGCTGTGCCCGCGGATCGGCGCCGCGCCGGCGCCGGGTCGCCCGATGTTGCCGCGCAGCAGCAGGAAGGAGGCGACCTCGCGGATCGTGGGCACGGAGTTCTTGTGCTGGGTCAGCCCCATCGCCCAGCAGACGATGACGCGGTCGTGCGCCTCGACGTCATCGGCGAGCGCCTCGATCTCGGCGCGGCTGATGCCGCTGAGCGCCTCGATCTGCGGCCACTCCAACGCCGCCCAGGCCTCGGCCGCGACCTCGAAGCCGTCGGTGTGGCGGGCGATGAAGTCGGCGTCGATCGCGCCCCGCTCGACCAGCAGCTTGTTGAGCCCGGCGAAGAGCGCCTGGTCGCCGCCGAGGCGTACCGACAGGTGCTTGTCCGCGATCTTGGTGCCCACGCCGGAGATGCCGCGCGGGGTCTGCGGGTTGCGGAACTTCACCAGCCCGGCCTCGGGCAGCGGGTTGATCGAGACGATCTTCGCACCGCGCTTCTTGGCGTCCTCGAGCGCGGTCAGCATCCGCGGGTGGTTGGTGCCCGGGTTCTGTCCCGCGATGAGGATGAGTCGCGACTGGTAGGCGATGTCGTCGTACGTCACGGTGCCCTTGCCGACGCCGAGCGTCTGGGTCAGGGCGGTGCCACTGGACTCGTGGCACATGTTGGAGCAGTCCGGCATGTTGTTGGTGCCGAGCTTCCGCGCGAGCAGCTGGTAGACGAAGGCGGCCTCGTTGGAGGCCCGGCCCGACGTGTAGAAGATCGCCCGATCGGGCGACGGCATCGCGCGCAGGCGATCGGCGACCAGGCGGAACGCGTCCTCCCATGCGATCGGCTCGTAGTGCGTGGCGCCGGCCGGCAGGTACATCGGCTCGGTGAGCCGGCCCTGGTGCTCGAGCCAGTGGTCGTCGTGGGCGAGGAGGTCCTTGATGGAGTGCTCGGCGAAGAAGTCGCGGTCCACCCGCTTGCGGGTCGCCTCCCACGCCACCGCCTTGGCGCCGTTCTCACAGAACTCAGCGGCCTTGCGCCGGTCCGGGTCGGGCCACGCACAGGAGGGGCAGTCGAACCCGTCGATGTGGTTCATCTTCAGCAGCGTCTGGAGCGAGCGCTTGGGGCCCATCTCGTTCATCGCGTACTTCATCGACCAGTAGACGCCCGGAAGGCCTACCGCCGCATGCTCCGGCTCACCGACCTGCGGGTCGGGCCGCTCGTCCTGATCGCTGACAGGGTCGTTCGCCATGGACCCACGGTATCCATCCGGGGCCGGTCTCAGCACGCCTCTCAGTGATCAAAGTGCGCCGCCGGCCACTGGGGGCGTGCAGGCCGCGCCTAGCATGGCGGCATGGCCGTGATGACGACGAGGCGCGCGATCGTACGACGAGGTGTGCGTGGGCCCGACGACCTCGCCGTCGAGTCACCGTTGGTCCTCGGCCTCGAGGGCGGCGGTGACAGCGAGGTGCTGGCGACGCTGATGCGCACGCCCGGTCACGATCTCGAGCTGGCCGCCGGCTGGCTCTGCGTCGAGTCCGGCGTCGCGGCCGCCGACGACATCGTGCAGATGCGGACCTGCCGCGAGGACGACACCGATCGGGTCCACATCACGCTCGCCGGCGGCGTACGCCCGCCGAGGCCGCGCGCGTTCGTCACCTCGGCGGCCTGCGGCGTCTGCTCGGCCGACGTCCTGGACCTGGGCCCCCTGCGCCGCGCCGCACCCCATGCCGACGGCTGGCGGGTCGACGCCGACGTGATCGCGGGGCTGCCCGACGCGCTGCGCACCGGCCAGCGGGCCTTCGCCAAGACCGGGGGCGTCCACGCCGCCGCCCTCGCGACCACGACCGGGGAGCTCGGGCCGGTCTTCGAGGACGTCGGCCGGCACAACGCCGTCGACAAGGTCATCGGCCGTGCGCTGCTCGACGGGCAGATCCCGGCGTCGGGACGATTGCTGGTGGTCAGCGGGCGGGTCTCGTTCGAGATCGTGCAGAAGGCGGTCGCCGCCTCGGTCGCCGGCATCGTCGCGGTCTCCGCGCCCTCATCCCTCGCCGTCGACCTGGCCCGCGAGCACGGCCTGCTGCTCGCCGGCATGGTCCGCGACGGCGCGCTCAACGTCTACGCCGGCGACGATCTCGTCGACTAGTCAGGCGCGCGGGCGCCAGCGCTTCCACAGCGCGTCGGCCTCGGCGCGCAGCTTGCCGTCGTACTCCAGCCACACGCGCACCGTGATCTCGGGCTCGCTGGCGGCGGTCACCTCGGCGCGCAGCGTCACCGGCTCGTGCAGCGGAGCGGGGCGGCGGTAGCGGACGTCGAGTCCGGCGGTGAGGTAGGGCAGCAGGGCATCGCCCAGCGAGCGCCAGCCGCGCTGGGCAGCGGTGTCGACCACGGCGGCGGCGCTGTGGCAGTCGAGCAGCGTGCCGATGATCCCGCCGTTGAGGAATCCGACGCCGTTGTCGTGCTCGGGCCACGGCGTGAACGCGGCGACGTACTGCTCTCCCTCCGCGAAGCTGCGCAACCGCAGCCCGCGCTCGTTCGCGGGCCCGCACCCGAAGCAGGTCAGGTCGGGGTAGAGGGTCTCCTGGAGGGAGAGCGACGTCATCGGCTCAGGCCTCGCGCTTGAGCAGGCCGCTGTCGACGTCGTAGATGAAGCCGGCGACCTTGACGGTGTCGGGGATGAGCGGGTGCGACAGGACCTTGTGCACGTCCTCCTTGAGGGCGCGGACCTGGTCGTCGATGACGTGGATCGGCTGCCACGAGGCGTCGACACCGGCCGACTCCTCGACGCGCTTGCGCAGGTCCGCCTCGGAGTTGGAGGCGACCGCACAGCGGGTGTGGGGCACCACCAGGATCCGCGAGACGTTCAGCAGGTGGGCACCGAGGACCAGGGCCTCCATGGCGGCCTCGGTGACGCGGCCGCCCGGGTTGCGGAAGATCTTGGCGTCGCCGGGCTTGAGCCCGATCATCCCGAGCGGGTCGATGCGCGAGTCCATGCAGGTCACGATCGCCACACCGGCCTGAGCGATGCCGTCGAAGCCGCCATAGGCGAAGTCCGAGGCGAAGTCGGCGTTGGCAGCGAGCAGGTCGTCGAAGTCGTTGTTCTCAGCCATGACCCGCAGGCTAGCCGAGCCCCGCGAGCGCGTTGCTCGTGGCTCCGCGCTCGAGCCGGTCACCGGCCTCGCTCGCGTCGCTACTGTGGTGGTGTGCTGCCTCCTGTTGCTGGACTCCTGCTCGCTGCCGGTGAAGGGCGCCGCTACGGCGGCCCGAAGGCGCTCGTCGAGGGCTGGCTGCACTGGGCGGTTAACGCGCTGGACGAGGGCGGCTGCAGCGAGGTCACGGTCGTGCTCGGAGCCGGGGCCGACGAGGCCCGCGAGCTGGTGCCCGATGGGGTGCGGATCGTCGTCGCCGAGGACTGGGCCGAGGGGATGGGCGCCTCGTTGCGTGCCGGCCTCGACGCGCTCGCCGACAGCGACGCCGTCGCCGCGGTCGTGCACCTGGTCGACCTGCCCGACGTACGTCCCTCGGTGGTCTCGCGCCTGCTCGGCGTCGCCGGCGAGGAGACCCTCGCCCGGGCCGCCTACCACGGCACGGCGGGGCACCCGGTGATGCTGGGTCGCGCCCACTGGGCGGCCGTACGGGAGAGCGCGGTGGGCGATCAGGGCGCCCGCGCGTACCTGAGCACCCGCGAAGTCGACGAGATCGAGTGCGGCGACCTGGCAGAAGGTACCGATGTGGACGTGAATCGGGCCGAGTAGCCTCGTGATGTGCAGGCGATCACGCAGCTCCAGGAGGCACTCGGCAACGTCGGCTACCTCGCCGACGACGAGCTGGCCACGGTGCTCCACCTCGCCACCACGATGGCGCGCCCGCTGCTGCTCGAGGGCGAGCCGGGCACCGGGAAGACCGCGCTGGCCGAGGCGCTCGCGCAGGTCCACGGGCTCGAGCTGATCCGGCTGCAGTGCTACGAGGGCATCGACGCGAGCCAGGCGCTCTACGACTGGGACTTCCCGCGCCAGATCCTGCACCTGCGCGCGCTCGAGGCGACCGCTGGCGAGACCCGTGACGGCCTCGAGGCCGAGGAGGCGGAGAAGTCGCTCTACGACGAGCGGTTCCTGCTCGCCCGGCCGGTGCTGCGGGCGTTGCGCGAGAGTCCCGCGGTGCTCCTCATCGACGAGATCGATCGCGCCGACGACGAGTTCGAGGCGTTCCTGCTCGAGGTGCTCTCCACCTGGTCGGTGAGCGTGCCCGAGCTCGGCACGATCACGGCGGTGCGCCCTCCGTACGTCGTCCTCACGTCCAACCGGACCCGCGAGCTGCACGACGCCCTCAAGCGTCGCTGCCTCTACCACTGGCTCGACCACCCGACCCTCGGCCGCGAGATCGAGATCATCCGCACCCGTCTGCCCGAGGTCGCCCCGCGGCTCGCCGAGCAGGTCGCCGACGCGGTCCAGCGGATGCGCGGCGCGGGCCTGGTCAAGCCGCCCGGCGTCGCCGAGAGCCTGGACTGGACCGAGGCGCTGCACCGGCTCGGTGCCGAGGAGCTCGACCTGGAGAGCGCCGCGCGCACGCTCGGCGCGGTGGTGAAGTACCGCGAGGACACCGACCGGGTCCGCGGTCTGCTCGACCGGATGCTCGCCGGATGACGTCCGCCGGCGTCGAGACCGCCCTGCTCGGCTTCACCCACGCGCTGCGCGCGGCCGGTGTGCCGGTCACGCCCGACCGCGCCCGTACCTACCTGGAGGCGGTGGCGGGCCTCGACGCCGGTGATCCGTCGCTCGTCCGGGCGGCGGGGCGCGCCACCCTCTGCGGCTGCCCCGAGGACCTGACCCGCCACGACCGGGTCTTCGAGGCGTGGTTCGCCCCGGAGGCCGAGCCCCTCACGCCGCGACCCCGGCCGGCCACCGTCGAGTCGGCGGTCGCGCCGCTGCTCACCGGCGAGTCGAGCGGCGGCGACGACGACCAGGAGGAGCAGGCCGTCTCGGCGAGCGAGGCCGAGGTGCTGCGACACCGTGACGTGGCCGCCCTGAGCCCGGCCGAGCGCGCCCGGATGGATGCCCTCATCGGCGAGCTGCGGCCGCGGATGCCCGTACGCCGCACCTCTCGCCGCACCGCCTGGCGTCGTGGCGAGATCGACCTGCACCGCACCCTGCGGCTGTGGCTGCGTCATCACGGCGAGCCGCTGGGCGTACGCCATCGCCGGCGCGGCACCCGGTCGCGCCAGGTCGTGCTGCTGATCGACGTGTCCGCCTCGATGCGGCCCTATGCCGATGCGCTGCTGCGGGTCGCACATCGCCTCGTCCGTACGCCCGGCGGCCGGGTCGAGGTCTTCACCCTCGGCACCCGGCTCACCCGGGTGACGACGCCGCTGCGGGCCGCCGACCCGCAGCGCGCCCTCGACGCCGCCGGACGCCAGGTCCCCGACTGGGCCGGCGGCACCCGGCTGGGGGAGACCCTGCACGCCTTCCTCACCCGCTGGGGCGCGTACGCCCGGGGTGCGGTCGTGGTGGTGCTCAGCGACGGCTGGGAGCGCGGCGACGTCAGCGACCTCGCCGAGCAGGCCGGCCGATTGGGCCGGCTCGCGCACCGCGTGGTGTGGGTCAACCCGCATCGCGGCAAGGACGGCTACGAGCCCGTCCAGCGCGGCATCGTGGCGGTGCTGCCGCACGTCGACGAGCTGATCGCCGGCCACTCCGTGGCCGCCTTCGCCGAGCTGTTGGAGGTGGTCGGGCGTGCGTGAGGTCCTCGGCGAGCTGATGGCCTGGTGGCGCGCCGGCGAGCCGGTCGGGATGGGCACCGTGATCGCCACCTTCCAGTCCGCCCCGCGCCCACCCGGCGCCTCGATGCTGGTCGGCCCGGACGGCACTGCGGTCGGCTCGGTATCGGGTGGCTGCGTCGAGGGTGCCGTCTTCGAGCTGGCCCAGGAGGTCGTCGCCGCCGGTGCCCCGGTGCTGCAGCGCTACGGCGTCTCCGACGAGAGCGCGTTCGAGGTCGGCCTGACCTGCGGCGGCATCCTCGACGTCTACGTCGAGACCGTCTCGCCGCAGACCTTCCCCGAGCTTGGCGAGATCGCCGACGACGTCGCGGCCGGGCGGCCCATCGCGGTCGCGACGGTCGTCGAGCACCCCGACGCCGCGCGCGTCGGGCGGCGTGCGCTGATCCGCCCCGGGCGGCCGCTCTCCGCCTCGCTCGGCAGCGCCCGGATCGACGACGCCGCGTACGACGACGCCCTCGGCCTGCTCGCCCAGGGCCACAGCGCCACCCTCGAGTACGGCCCCGACGGCGAGCGGCGCGGGGAGGGCCAGCGGATCTTCGTGTGGGCCTTCGCACCGAAGCCGCGGATGCTGGTCTTCGGCGCGATCGACTTCGCCGCGGCGGTGGCCCGGGTCGGCAGCTTCCTGGGCTACCACGTGACGGTCTGCGACGCGCGCCCGATCTTCGCGACCCGCACCCGGTTCCCGGAGGCCGACGAGGTGGTCGTCTCCTGGCCGCACGCCTTCCTGGAGACCGAGCGTGCGGCGGGCCGCCTCGATGCCCGCACGGTCATCTGCGTCCTGACCCACGACCCGAAGTTCGACGTGCCGCTCCTCGAGGTCGCGCTGCGCCTCGAGGAGGTCGCCTATGTCGGCGCGATGGGCTCACGCCGCACCCACGACGACCGGATGGCGCGCCTTCGCGAGGCCGGCCTGAGCGAGGACGAGCTCGCGCGGCTCTCCTCGCCGATCGGGCTCGACCTGGGCGCGCGCACCCCGGAGGAGACCGCCATCAGCGTCGCCGCCGAGATCATCGCCCGGCGCTGGGGCGGCTCGGGCCGTCCGCTGCTGGGGGAGTCCGGCCGGATCCACGGCAGCTAGCCGACCCGACCGAGCGCCGGGCGCCCCGCGCCGGGCAGACGGTGCGGGACGGACCGGGCCGGCCGGCGTCGGGACGCAGCCTGGTCCGGACTATCCCCGGGCGCGGGTACGAGCAGCGAGCTCGGCCAGCGCGGCCGGGAAGATCGACGCGGGCGGGGTGACCAGACCGGCGCCGACCTGGCCGACGCCGGCGACCTTGCCGGCCATGCCGGTGTTGATCTGCGGCAGGATGCCGGTGCGGCACACCGCGGTCACGTCGATGCCGCTGGCGGCACCCGCGAAGTCGAGCACCGGGATCGGCCAGCGGTTGTTCTCGCCCAGCGTGATCTCGCGCATCCGGCGCGAGGTGGCCAGCGCATCGGGCACGGTCCCGCCGACGAACCGCACGATCGCGGGCGCGGCGGCCATGGCGAAGCCGCCGATGCCGGCGGTCTCGGTGATCGCGGAGTCGCCGATGTCGGGGTTGGCGTCGTCGGGACCGTAGTCACCGAGGAAGAGCCCGTCGGCGAGCTGGGCCGGTCCGGTGAACCACTGGTCGCCGGTGCCGGAGACCTGGATGCCGAAGTCGGTGCCGTTGCGCGCCATCGCGACCACCATCGTGCTGCCCGGGATGTCGCGTCCGGCGTCGAGCATCAGCTTGCACGCGGGCATCGCGATGTTGAGGAAGAAGTGGTCGTTGCCGCCGATGAACGCGAACGCCTCGGCGACCTCGGCCGCGCTGCGTGAGGAGCGGACCAGGGCAGGGGCCAGGTCGCGCAGCAGCATCAGCGTGCCGGCGCGGTTGCGGTTGTGAGCCTCGTCGCCCATCTGCAGCATCTGGCCCAGGATCGCGGTCGCGTCGATGGGACCGTGGTCCGCCACCGTGGCGGCGACGGCCTCACCCAGCAGCGGGCCGAGCACGTCACGCATCCAGCGCAGCCGGGTCAGCACATCGGGTCCGTACGCGCCGTAGCGCAGCACCTTGCCGAGCCCCTCGTTGAGCGAGCAGTACGTCCGCTTCCCGCTGGCCGGGTCCTCGAGCACGAACATCCACATCGACGGCGAGACGACCCCGGCCATCGGGCCGACCGCACTCCGGTGGTGGCACGGCTCCAGCGACACCTCGGTGCCGGCGGCGAAGAGCGCGGCGGCGTCCTCCGGGTCCTCGACCAGGCCCTCGAACGCGGCGGCACCCATCAGCGCGCCGCGCAGCGGACCAGAGGCGCGGTCCCAGGCGATCGGGGGACCGGCGTGCAGGAACTGCCCCGGCTCCAGGCCGAGGACCTCCGACGCCGGCGCGACACCGACCAGCAGCGCCTGCACGTCGAGCATCCGGGAGAGCGCGAGGTCGTTGGCGGTCTTGCGGATCGGATCCGCGGCGACGACGGCGATGTCCTCGACGGTGCCGTCCATCGGCGGGCGCCAGTCGACGCGCTCGACCGGCAGGGCCTGGGCGGCGACCGCAGTGGCGAACATGTCCGCGCCGGCGGTGGCGACCGCGACCGGCGGGATGCTGGGTGCAGCAAGGGGGGAGCTGGTCATCGGGTGCCTCCGGTGGCGAGGGCGATCGCGCGCCGGGTGGCGGCGGCGTTGGACAGGTGGACCTCGGCGCCGGCGGCGACCAGCGCCTCGGCCTGGCGGGTAAGGCCCTGCGGGTCGGCAGCGGTGCCGACGCACGCGACGACCACCGGCAGCGGCGGTCCGCCACGGTCGGTACGAGCGGCGCGGGCCGCAGCGATCGCGGGTGCGAGCCCGGCGGCGGGGTCGTCCTCGGCCCCGTGCCCGAGCACCACGTCGAGCAGGACGACCGAGGTCTCCGCATCGGCGGCCACGCGGGCCAGATGCTCCAGACGGAGGGTCGGGTCGATCATCGGGTGCGCCCGGCCGCGGGTCAGCCCGTCGTCGCCGAAGTCGATCATCATGTGGCCGGGGCTCAGCAGCGAGGCGTCGAGCGCGAGCTCGGGGGAGAGCGGGATGTTGCTGCGGATCGGGCCGAGCTCCTCGGCGGCCAGCAGCATCGCCTCGTCACACAGCGTGCCGCCGACGAAGAGCCCGCGCAGGGCGCCGCCCTCGCCCGATCCGACGGCGGGCTCGCCCCATGTCGGCCAGGTCGGCGCCGCGACGCCGAGATCGCCGAGCAGAGCCTCGACCTGCGCGGTGAGGTCCGGCTGCCCGGCGCCGAGCAGCGCGAACCGCACCGGCGTGCCGAGTCCGCCGGCGTACTCCTCGAGCGCCGCGGCGACCTCGGGCGCCGGCGGCTTGGAGATGACCAGGATGTGCTCGACCGAGGGATCGGCGTCGAGGCGGTCCAGGGCGGTCAGGGAGGAGAGCCCGCCGACGGCGGCGGACAGGTCGCGCCCGCCCACGCCGAGGGCGGCGGCGACGCCGACCCCTGCGGCGTCGAGGAGGGCGAGCACCTGCTGACAGCCCGTGCCGGAGGCGGCCACGATGCCGACCTTGCCGGGAGCGACGGTGTTGGCGAACCCGAGCCCGACGCCGCCGACCACCGCGGTGCCGCAGTCGGGGCCCATCACGAGCAGGCCGCGCTGACGCGCGATCCGCTTCATCGCCAGCTCCTGCTCGAGCGGCACGTTGTCGCTGAAGATCATCACATCGCAGCCGGCATCGAGGGCGTCCATCGCCTCGACCAGCGCGGAGGCGCCCGGCACCGAGACGAGGGCGAGGCCGCCGCCCGCTCGCCGCAGCGCCGACGCGGTCGTACGGGCGGGAACGGTCACCTGACCGCCGCCCGGGTCGCCCTTGCGGGCGGCGGCGAGCGCGGCGTCGACGGCCGCGAGCGCAGCGGCCAGTGCCGTCTCGTCCTCGAGGCGTAGCGCGACCACCATGTCGTTGGGCGAGGCGGGAGGCAGGGTGAAGCCCATCGTGGCCAGCACCTCGAGGTTGAGCTCGGTCGCCATCGCGACCTGGGCCGCGGTCACGCCGGGGGTGGCGGCGACGTCACGGCTCACCTGCAGCAGGGCCACGCTGTCGGCGTACGCGCCGGCGCGGATCTCGACGTGTTCGGCACTCATCGGGGGCTCCTCATGGGTTCGGGCTCGAGTACGGGCAGGGCGAGCCGGGCGCCGAGCAGCATCCCGGCCCCGGAGGTGTGGCCGACCGCGACGAGGCCGGCGACCGCCGCCGAGATCCCGCGCCCGGTGGCCAGTGCCATCACGAGGTCACGGAACTGCGGCAGGCACTGACCCGCGACGGCGTCGAGGAGCAGCGCCGCGGAGAGCGTGGAGGTGCGGTGCGCGTGCGCGCGCACGGCGGCGCCGACCGACCCGGTGCACTGGCGGATCGACGCGGTGGCGGCCAGCCAGCCGGCCAGGACGTCGTCGCCGACCGGGGTGAGCCCGTCCCCGCGTCCGAGCAGGGTCAGGACGGCCGGAGGACGAGCGGCGGCCAGGCCACGCAGCCCGGCCGGGGGGAGCTGAGCGCGGACGGCGTCGAGCCGGGCGGCGACGTACGGCTCGCGCAGCGCCGGCGCGAGCCGGAGCGCCGCGGTGAGCGGATCATCGAGTGGCGGCGCCTCGCTGGGCACCAGCCGCTCCACGGAGATCGCGAGCCCGGCGACACAGAGCACGGCGTCCTCGATCGTGGCCGGCTCACCGACGGCGACGACGGGCAGGCGGGGGAGGGACGTGGCGATGGTCACCGGTGCGTGCACGGCGTCGCGGGCCGTGACGCCGATGACCCGGTCGCCGAAGAGGGCGTACAGCGCCTGCGTCCCGCTGTGCAGGACGGTGCCGCTCGCGCTCGCGCTCCCGGCTCGCAGGCGGTGCCAGACCGAGGAGCTCGCGGCGCCCGTCACCGGGGTCGCGAGAAGGGTGGACGAAAGCACCCATCGGACGCTAATCGGTGGTCTAGGGTCGACCGTATGGTGAGGATTGCCAACGCCAACGTCGAAGTCGGGCAACTGTTGATAGCCACCCCGCGCCGTCCCGTCGTCCACCATGACGACGTGGACGTCGAAGAGCTGGCCGAGCTCCTGCCCCAGCTCGTTCTCGCCGGAGCCGAGCTCGATGAGCTGGTCACCGCCATCGGCGAGGTGCTGCGCGCCGATGTCATGGTCACCACCGCCGACGGCCGGCAGCGCTCGGCCCTCATCACGGTGCCGATGCGCGCCCGCTTCGCCGAGGCGGGCCTCACCGACAACACCGGCCGCATCCGGGTCGAGTGGCTCGGGAGCTGGGACGACGAGGCCAGCCAGCCCGTCGTCGGCACCCGGATCCACCGCCTCCAGATCGCCGCCCCGGGACAGACCCTCGGGTATCTGATCGCGGCGAGCAGCCGCGGCTTCACCGAGGTCGAGCTCGGTGCCCTGCACCGCGCCGCCACCGCGATCGCGCTCTCCATCACCCGCGACCAGGCGGTCTCGGCGGTGGAGAACAAGTACCGCGGCGACTTCCTGCGCGACATCTTCCTGGGCCGCGCCGGTGCCGACGAGTTCGTCCGCGAGCACGTCATCGGATTCGGCTGGGAGATGAGCGGGCCGATGCAGGTGCTCGTCGCCCAGATCGATCCGCACGCCCCGTTCCAGCCCCACGGCACGCTCGAGGAGCAGCGCCAGTGGCAGGAGCGCTTCGCCAACGCGTGGCGCCAGGTCGCCGGCTCGATCGACCGGTCCATCCCGGTCGCCGACTTCGGCTCGGAGGTGGTCGCCGTCCTGCCCGGAGGGGATGCGGAGACCGCGAGCGCGCTGGTGCGGCGGATGGTCCACACCGTCGCCGGTGACAAGGGCGGCGGACGACGGCCGTTCTCGGTCGGAGTCGGCCGGGTCGTGGTCGGCGCGGCCGGCCTGCCCGAGGCGTACGCCCAGGCCCGGCGGGCCGTCGAGGTCGGGCGGCGCGTGCACGGCGGCAGCACGACGACCTGGTTCGACGAGCTCGGCCTGCACCGGCTGATCGCGATGGTGCCGGACAACGAGGAGCTGCGGGCCTTCGCCCATGACGTCCTCGGGGAGCTCGCTGCCGAGACCGACGAGGCGGCCACGCTGCGCGAGACGCTGCAGGTCCTGCTCAACACCAACTTCAACGTCGCCGAGGCCGCGCGCACCCAGTTCTTCCACTACAACACGATGCGCTATCGGGTCGGCAAGCTGGAGCGCCTGCTGGGCCCGATCGTCTCCGACCAGAACCTGCGGCTCGACGTCGCGGTCGCGCTCAAGGTCCTCGAGGTCCTCTCCGCCTGACAAGCCAGCACGACACTGGGCAACTTCCGCCAGAGTTCGGCGGTCCGTTCGGCGACACTCGCCCATGAGAGTGTGACCTGGCCCTCACTAGGTTGGTGCACCTCATGAGCCCCACCCCGAGGAGAAAACAGCATGACGATGTTCAAGTGGGAGGTCGTTGACCCCGCACCGGGTCAGCCGGTCGCGCCGCAACAGCGGCTCCCGTGGGGCCGCACGATCGGCCTCGGTGCACAGCACGTAGTCGCGATGTTCGGGGCGACCTTCGTCTTCCCGCTCGTGATGGGCCTGGACCCCAACCTGGCCATCCTCTTCTCGGGTATCTGCACGATCGGCTTCCTGATCGCGTGCAGCAACAGGGTTCCCAGCTACCTGGGCACCAGCGCCTCCTTCGTCGCGGGTGTCGCGGCGATCCGCGCCCAGGGCGGCGACTCCTCGGACGTCACCGGAGCCATCCTGGTCTCCGGTGTCGTGCTCGCCCTGGTCGGTCTGCTGGTGCACTTCGCCGGCTCCGGCGTGATCCACAAGATCCTGCCGCCGGCCGTCACCGGTGCCGTGGTCATGCTGATCGGCTTCAACCTGGCGCCGGTCGTGGCCGGCGTCTACTGGCCGCAGGACCAGTGGATCGCGCTGCTGACCGCCGCGTTCATGGTCTGTGCCGCAGTCCTGCTGCCCGGCTTCTGGTCGCGGATCGCGGTCTTCCTGGCCCTGATCTTCGGCTACGTGCTGTCGTTCCTGGCCGACAAGGCCTTCGGGTCGATCCACTCGATCACCGGCGGCAGCAACGGCAAGGAGATCGACCACGACCGCGTCTCGTGGGCCGGCGTGAAGGGGGCCGACTGGCTCGGCTTCCCGCACGGCACGCTGGCCGACGGCGTCTCGGTCGTGCACAGCCCCAGCTTCTCGATGACCTTCATCCTGCTGGTCCTCCCGGGCGTCATCGCCCTGATCGCGGAGAACACCGGTCACGTGAAGGCCGTCGCCGAGATGACCGGACAGAACCTGGACGGCTACATGGGCCGCGCGCTCACCGCTGACGGTGTCGCCACCGCGTTCGCCAGCGCATTCGGCGGCTCGCCGACCACCACCTACGCCGAGAACATCGGCGTGATGGGTGCCACCAAGGTCTACTCCACGGCCGCCTACTACGTGGCCGGCATCGTGGCGATCCTGCTGGGCCTGTGCCCGAAGTTCGGTGCGATCGTCAACGCCACCCCGGGCGGTGTCCTGGGCGGCATCACGATCGTCCTCTACGGCATGATCGGCCTGGTCGGCGCCAAGATCTGGGTCGAGAACGGCGTCGACTTCGGCAACCCGGTCAACATGGTCGGCCTCGCGGCCGGTCTCATCGCCGGCATCGGCGGCGTGACCCTCAAGATCACCGACAACTTCACCCTGAGCGGCATCGCTCTGGGCACCATCCTGGTGATCGTCTTCTACCATGCCGTGGCGTTCCGCAAGAACGACCTCGGCGCGGGCGACGCGGGCGAGGTGACCAAGAGGCTGTGAAGCCCGCACCGTTCGACTACGTCCGGCCAAGGACCCTGGACGAAGCCGTCCAGGCCTTGGCCGGACGGCCCGAGGCCAAGGTCCTCGCCGGCGGCCAGAGCCTGGTCCCGCTCCTCTCCATGAGACTCGCGGCGCCTTCTCTCCTGGTCGACATCAACGCGCTGCCCGACCTCGACCACGTCCGCGTGGACGAGACGGGCGTACGGATCGGGGCACTCGCGCGGCATGCGCGGGTGCTCGCCGATCCCGAGGTACGACGGGTGCAGCCGTTGGTCAGCCTGGCGCTGGCCAACGTCGCACACCCCACCATCCGCAACCGCGGCACCACGGTCGGCTCCCTCGTCCACGCGGACGCCGCCGCCGAGATGCCGATGGTGCTGCGGCTGCTGGAGGGCTCGGTCGACGTGGCCGGCCCCTCCGGCCGCCGCACCATCGAGGCGGCCGACCTCTACGTCGGCCCGCTGGAGTCGAGCCTGCACCACGACGAGATCGCGGTGGAGGCGTTCTTCCCGACCCTGCCCGCCCGTACGGGGGTGGCCTTCGAGGAGATCTCGCGGCGCCACGGCGACTACGCCATGTGCGGGGTCGCGGCGCTGGTCACCCTCGACGGAGGCGGCGCCGTCAGCCGCGTCCGGGCCGGCTACCTCTCGGCCTCCGACGTCCCGGCCGTGGTCGACCTGACCGAGCCGCTCGCCGGCGGGATCACCCCGGCGTCGCTGGAGCAGGCCGCCGCCGTCGCCCTCACCCAGCTCGACCCGGAGACCGACATCCACGCCACCGCCGCCTACCGCGCCCACCTCGTCGAGGTGCTGACCGCGCGCGTCGTCACCGCGGCGTACCAGAACGCCTCCGAGCACACCCACCAGAGCACGCAGGAGTAGCAGTGAGCACCGAACAGCTCCACCGGATCCGGCTCCAGGTCAACGGGGTCGCGCACGAGGTGGAGGTGCCGGCCCGTCGGCTCCTCTCCGACGCGCTCCGACACGACCTCGGCCTCACCGGGACCCACGTCGGGTGCGAGCACGGCGTGTGCGGGGCCTGCACGATCCTGGTCGACGGGACGCCGATGCGCTCCTGCCTGATGTTCGCCGTCTCCGCAGCGGACAGCGAGCTGACCACCGTCGAGGGGCTGGCCAACGCCGACGGCACCCTGGGCCCCGTCCAACAGGCCTTCCGGGAGTGCCACGGACTGCAGTGCGGCTTCTGCACCCCGGGCTTCCTGACCACCATCACCGCCGGCATCAAGGAGAACCCGAGCCCCAGCGAGGACGAGGCCCGCGAGATGATCGCCGGCAACCTGTGCCGCTGCACCGGCTACCAGAACATCGTCAAGGCGGTCTGCCGGGCCGCCGAGCTGGCCGCGACCCACAGCGGGGAGGCGGACCAGTGACCACCCGGATGATGGGCGCCAAGGTCGCCCGCGTCGAGGACGACCGCTTCGTCCGCGGCCACGGCCGCTACGTCGACGACGTCGCGCCCGACGCGCTGCACGCGGCGGTGCTGCGCAGCCCGCACGCCCACGCCCGGATCCGCTCCATCGACGTCGACGCCGTCCTCGACCTCGACGGCGTGCACGCCGTGTGGACGTACGAGGATCTCGCGCCGCTGGCGCCCGCGATGGGCGAGCCGCTGCCGCTGCTGATCCCGCACCCGACGCTGACCCACGGCCGCACCCAGTACGCGCTGGCCAAGGACGAGGTCAACTACGTCGGCGAGGCGATCGCCTTCGTCGTCGCCGACGACCGCTACCTCGCCGAGGACGCGCTGGACCGGATCGTCGTCGAGTACGACCTGCTGCCCGCCGTCGTCGGCATCGACGCCGCCCGTGCGGCCGAGCGCCTCGTGCACGAGGACGTGCCCGGCAACGTGGCCGCCCGGATGGAGCAGGCCAACGGCGACGCGGCCGCCGCGATCGCCGCGGCACCGCACACCCTCAGCCTCGACCTGGAGATCGAGCGCAGCGCCTGCATGCCGCTGGAGGGCCGCGGCGTGGCCGCCCGTTGGGACACCGACAACGGCCGGCTCCAGCTGTGGACCTCCACCCAGACCTCGACCGGCGTCCGCGCCGCGGTCGCGGCCAAGCTCGGTCTCGACCTGATGCGCGTCGACGTCATCACCCCCGACGTCGGCGGCGGCTTCGGGGTGAAGATCAACCACCCCTGGCCCGAGGAGCTGCTGGTCCCGCTCGCCGCGCGGCTGCTGGGGCGCGCGGTGAAGTTCACCGAGGACCGCCGCGAGCACTTCATCTCCTCGGCCCACGAGCGCGGCCAGCAGCACCACGTCGAGGTCGGCTTCGACGACGAGGGCCGCCTGCTCGGGCTCGACGTCCGGTTCTGGCACGACAACGGCGCCTACACCCCGTACGGGCTGATCGTCCCGATCATCACCTCGACCCAGCTGCTCGGGCCGTACAAGCCGGGCGCCTATCACGTGCAGTTCGACTCGCTCTACACCAACACCGTCATCGTCACGCCCTATCGCGGCGCCGGGCGCCCGCAGGGCTGCTTCGTGATGGAGCGGACCATGGACGCGATCGCCGCCTACCTCGGCAAGGACCGCACCGAGGTCCGCTCGATCAACCTGATCCAGCCCGACGAGATGCCGTACGAGCACGGCCTGACCTTCCAGGACGGGCGCGAGCTGACCTACGACTCCGGCGACTTCCCGACCATGCTCACCAAGATCAAGGAGCTGGTCGGCTGGGACGAGTTCGAGACGTTCCGCGCCGAGATGGCCGCCCAGGGCCGCCGGGTCGGCATCGGCCTGGCCGCCTACGTCGAGGGCACCGGCGTCGGCCCGTACGAGGGCGCGCACATCACCGTCGAGACCTCCGGCAAGGTCAAGGTCGCCACCGGCCTGACCACGCAGGGCCAGGGCCACCAGACCGCGTTCGCGCAGATCGTCGCCGACGAGCTCGGGGTGCCGTTCGAGGACGTCGAGATCACCACCGGCGACACCCGCCGGATGCCGTACGCGGTCGGCACCTTCGCCTCGCGCGCCGCGGTGATGAGCGGCTCGGCGATCCACCTGGCCGCCAAGAAGACCAAGGAGAAGGCGCTGCGGATCGCTGCCGAGGCGCTCGAGGCCGACGTCGAGGACCTCGAGATCGTCGACGGCGTCGTCCAGGTGAAGGGCAGCCCGGGCTCCGGCATCGGCCTGGGCACCGTCGCGGTGCTCTCCAACCCCCTGCGCTACGCCTTCGACGAGGCCTCCAAGGCGGCCACCCAGTTCAACGTCGGCGACCCGACCAAGCCGCCGGTCGCCGCCGGCGAGGAGCCCGGCCTGGAGGGGAAGGACTTCTACTCCCCGCCGCGCTCGACCTTCGCGTCGGGCATGCACGCCGTCATCGTCGAGACCGACCCGCTGACCGCCGAGATCACGATCCTCAAGTACGCGGTCGTGCACGACTGCGGCCACCTGATCAACCCGATGATCGTCGAGGGCCAGATCCACGGCGGCGTCGCCCAGGGCGTCGGGGGAGCGCTGTACGAGCGGATGGCCTACGACGAGGCCGGCCAGCTGCAGAACGCCTCCTTCATGGACTTCCTGATGCCGTACGTCACCGAGGTGCCGACCTCGATCGACATCGACCACCTCGAGACCCCCTCGCCGCTCAACCCGCTCGGCATCAAGGGCGCCGGCGAGGCCGGCGTCATCCCCGGCTCGGCTGCGTTCGCCGCCGCGATCGAGGACGCCGAAGGATTCCCCATCACCGCCATGCCCATCTCGCCCTCGCAGCTCTTCGACCTGCGCGCGGCCCACCACGCCTGAGGAGGACCGATGAAGATCACCGGTCAGAACACCATCGCCGCCCCCGTCGAGAAGGTCTGGGAGTCGCTGCTGGACCCGCGGGTGCTGGTCGCCACGATCCCCGGCTGCGAGCGACTCGAGGAGACCGGAGAGAACGCGTACGCGATGACCGTCAGCGCCGGCGTCGCCGCGATCCGCGGCACCTACTCGGGGGCCTGCACGCTGTCGGACCTGGTGCCGCACGAGTCGCTGACGATGAAGCTCCAGGGTGCCGGCGCCCCCGGCACCATCGATGCGGGCGTCGCGGTCCGCTTCGAGCGCGCCGGCGACACCACGGTGCTGTCCTACGACGCCGACGCGGTCGTCGGCGGCATGATCGGCGGCGTCGGGCAGCGGATGCTGACCAGCGTCTCGCGCCGGATGGCCGCGGAGTTCTTCGGCAACGTGGAGAAGGCGATCGCGGGCGTGCTGCCCGCCGCGCCCACCGCCGACGCGGGTCGTGTCGCGAGCGCCGGCGACCGTGTCGAGACCCGCGGCGAGACCCCGACCGTCTTCGCCGCCCCGCAGCGCTCCGCGAGCGACGACCGCTCCTTCCTCACCGGCGTCGCCGTCGGTGGCGCGCTCGTGCTGGCCGGTGCGATCGTCGGCGGGATCCTGGGTCGCCGTCGATGAACCCCGTGTCGGTCGACTCGACCGCCCGCGAGCAGGCCGCGGCGCTGCGTGCCCGGGAGATCTCGGCGCGTGAGCTGCTCGATCTGCACCTGGCCCGCATCGCCGAGCGCAATCCGCGGCTCAACGCGATCGTCTCGCTGGACCGGGAGCGCGCCCGGTCGGGCGCGGCCGAGGCCGACGAGCGGCTCGCGCGCGGTGCGGCCGTCGGCGCGCTGCACGGGCTGCCGTTCGCCTTCAAGGACACGCACGCGGTCGCGGGCTGGCGCACCACGTACGGCTCGACGCTCTTCGCCGAGCACGTGCCCGAGCGCGACGAGCTGCTCGTCGAGCGGGTCCGCGCCGCCGGCGCGGTGCCGATCGGGAAGACCAACGTGCCGGAGTTCGCGGCCGGCTCGCACACCTTCAACAAGGTCTTCGGAACGACCCTCAACCCCGTCGACCCCTCCCGTACGGCCGGCGGCTCGAGCGGTGGGGCGGCCTGTGCTCTCGCCTCCGGCATGGTGCCGCTGGCCGACGGCTCCGACATGGGTGGCTCCCTGCGCAACCCCGCGTCCTTCTGCGGCGTGGTCGGGATGCGGCCGAGCCTGGGCCGAGTGCCGGAGTGGCCGCTCTACAACCAGTGGGAGACCACCTCGGTGGGCGGCCCCATGGCACGCAACGTCGGCGATCTCGCGCTCCTGCTCTCCGTGCTCGCCGGCCCGGACCCGCGGGCGCCGCTGGCGCTCGGCGACCCCGGGGCGACCTTCGCCGATCCCGCGCCGGCCTCGCTGGCCGGGCTGCGGGTCGCGCTCAGCATCGACCTCGGCGGCGCCTTCGCGGTCGACCACGAGGTCGCCGCAGTGGTGGAGTCGGCCGGCGCCCGGCTTGCCCGAGCGGGCGCCCAGGTCCGCGGCGCGCACCCCGACCTGGGCCTGGCCGAGGACACCTTCCGCACCCTGCGGGCCTGGCACTTCCAGGCCAAGCTCGGCGCCCTGCTGGCCGCGCACCCGGACGCCTTCAAGCCCTCGCTGGCCGACAACATCCGGGCCGGGGAGTCGTTGACCGGTGCCGACGTCGCCCGGGCCTACACCCAGCGCACCGCGCTCGCCGAGACGATGCGGCTCTTCTTCCGCGACCACGACGTGCTCGTGCTGCCGGTCTCGCAGGTGCCGCCGTTCCCGGCCGACCAGGAGTTCCCGGCCCACATCAACGGCGAGCCGATGGCGACGTACCTGGACTGGATGCGCTCGGCGTACTTCATCACCGTCACCGGCTGCCCGGCCATCTCCGTCCCCGCCGGCACCACCCGCGACGGGCTGCCGATCGGTGTGCAGATCGTCGCCCCGCACGGCGCCGACCGGCGCCTCCTCGAGGTCGCCGCGGCCTTCGAGGCGTTGGGCGTCCACTGATCGAGCACACGTAAGCAACATCTGCCGACGATCAGGCGGCTGGTCGGCAGAAGATGCCGTCGTCCCCACCCGGGTCCGGTCACTTGAATGTGACGTATGACAAGGCGGATCAGGATCGGCATCGACACCGGCGGCACCTTCACCGATGTCGTCGCGTTCGACGAGGACAACGGCACGGTGGTCACCACCAAGACCCCCAGCACGCCGGCGAACCCGGCGGACGGGTTCCTTGCCGGGATCGACAAGGTGCTCGGCCTGGCCGAGGCGGAGTTCGCCGACGTGGTCGCCGTCAGCCACGGCACCACGGTCGCCACCAACCAGCTCCTCGAGGGCAAGGTCGACGCACTCGGGTTCATCACCACCGAGGGCTACGAGGCGATGCTCGAGATCGCCCGCCAGTCCGTCCCCGACGGCTACGGCAACTCGTACTTCTGGGTGAAGCCGGAGCGGATCGTGCCGCGGCACCTGGTCAAGGGCGTCGGCGGCCGGCTCGACTTCACCGGCGCGGAGCTGCGCCCCTTCGACGAGGACGGCGCCCGCACGGTCGCGCGCTGGTTCCGCGACCAAGGCATCGACACCCTCGGTGTCTGCTTCCTGCACGCCTACGCCAACCCCGCCCACGAGGAGCGGATGCGCGCCATCCTGCTCGAGGAGCACCCCGGCGCGGTCGTCTCCATCTCCAGCGAGGTGCTGCGCGAGTACCGCGAGTACGAGCGCTCGATGACGACGCTGGTCGACGCCGCGGTGAAGCCGAAGCTCTCGCGCTACGTCAACAACATCAAGGAACGCCTCGCGACGCAGGCCGGCCGCACCGTGCCCTTCTACGTGATGAAGTCCAACGGCGGCGTGCTCTCGGCCGACGAGGTGGTCCACCAGCCGATCACGACCGTGCTCTCCGGGCCGGCCGCCGGCGCCCTGGGCGCCGCGCTGATCGCCAAGGTCGCCGGCTTCGACAGGGTCCTCACCTCCGACGGTGGCGGCACCTCGACCGACGTCTCCGTGGTCATCGACGGCGAGCCCACCCTCACGACCGAGGGCAGCGTCGGGGTCTACCCCTCCAAGATCCCGATGATCGACGTGGTCACCGTGGGCGCCGGCGGCGGCTCGATCGCCTGGCTCTCCCCGGAGGGCACCCTCAAGGTCGGCCCGCACTCGGCCGGCGCCGACCCGGGCCCGATCTGCTACCGCAAGGGCGGCACCGAGGTCACCATCACCGACGCCCACGTCTTCCTCGGGCGCATCCCTCCGCACCTGCTCGGCGGCGAGATCCCGCTCGATGTCGAGAGCGCGGCGAGCGCCGTACGAGCCCTGGCCGCGACCCTCGCCATCACCCCGGAGGCCTGCGCCACCGGCATCCTCGAGATCTCGGCCTGGAACCAGGCCAACGCGCTGCGCCAGGTCACGGTCAAGCGTGGGCTCGACGTCCGCGACTTCACCCTCACCACCTTCGGCGGCTCCGGCTCGCTGCTGCTGTGCCGCCTGATGGACATCCTCGGCATCCCGACCGTGCTGGTCCCGCCGAACCCGGGCAACGTCTCCGCCTTCGGCCTGCTCACCGTCGACGTGAAGAACGACTACGTCCAGACGCACGTCGCGCTGGCCGAGAGCCTCGACGTCGCCGACCTCCAGGGCGTGTACGACGACCTCACCGCCCGAGCCGCGGCCGCGCTGACCAAGGAGGGCTTCGCCGCGGAGCAGCACGCGTTCGTCCGTACGGCCGACGTGCGCTACTTCGGCCAGGCCTTCGAGGTGCGCGTCGGCGTCCCCGACGGCCCGGTCACCGCCGAGACGCTGGTCGCGGTCGTCGCGCGCTTCCACGCCGAGCACCGGGTGCTCTACGGCTACGACTTCTCCGGCGACGCCACCCAGCAGGTCGAGGTGGTCAACCTCCGTGTCTCGGGCATCGGCCCGATCCGGCGCCCCGAGATCCTGAAGAGCGCCGGACCCGCCGACGCGCCCCGGCCGACCGGCTCGCGCACGGTCTGCTTCGACGCCGAGACCGGATCCGTCGAGACCCCGGTCTACTGGCGCCCCGACCTGCCCGCGGGGCAGGTGCTCGTCGGCCCGGTGATCATCGAGGAGTTCGGCTCCACCGTGCCGATCCACCCCGGCTTCACCGCCCGGGTGGACGACTTCGCCAACATCATCGTCACGCGTACGGAGAGCAACTGACATGTGCCTGAGCTGCCAAACCGCATCCGTCGGCAAGCCGTCCGCGCACGCCGACCACACCCAGCACAACGGGTCCCGCCGGGCGCCGACCCAGTTCCCCTTCGGCACCCTGACCACCGACGCCGGCGCCAGCGCCGACCCGGTGCTCGTCGAGATCGTCCAGGGCTCCCTGGCCGCCGTCGAGCATGAGGTCGAGACCGCGATCGCCCGCACGTCGCGCAGCCCGATGATCCGCGACGCGCACGACTTCCGCGCCGGCATCCACGATCGCCTGCTGCGCAAGCTCACCGGCCGCTCCTACTCCGCGCTCGTGCACCCGGTGGCGCGCGACTTCCCGATCGAGGAGATGAAGGAGGGCGACGTCTTCTTCCACAACGACGTCTACCTCTCCGAGGGCGGCATCGGCCACCTGCCCGACCTCTGCGTGACCGTCCCGGTCTTCGCCGGGCCCGAGGGGGAGCGGCGCGTCGTCGCCTTCGTCCAGGCCTTCGGTCACCACGACGACATCGGCGGTGCGGTGCCGGGCTCGATGCCCTCGCACGCCACAAGCGTCTTCGAGGAGGGCCTGGCGGTCCCGCCGATCAAGCTGTGGGACGCGGGCGTGCCCAACCGGGCCGCGCTCACGATCATGACCCGCAACTCCCGGATGCCGGAGTCGCTGGCCGCCGACCTCGACGCCGAGTGCTCGGCCTGCCTCATGGGTGCGCGCCGGCTCGGTGAGCTCTTCGACCGCTACGGCATCGAGACCGTCGAGGCCTGCTTCGACGCGGTCATCGACCGCTCCACCCAGACCTACCGCCGCGAGATCCTGTCCAAGATCCCGGTCGGCACCTGGACCTGGGAGGACTACGCCGAGCACGACGGCGTCGACGAGCCGCAGCTGCACACCCAGCGCATCACCCTGACCCGTACGGCCGCCGACGACCCGGACGGGGAGCGCCTCATCCTCGACTTCGACGGCACCGGCCCGCAGGCCAAGGGCCCGATCAACCACTGCGGCGACTACAGTGACGGCGTCTTCCTCAAGAAGTGGCTGGCGCCCATCCTGCGCAACCTCGCCGACACCCCCGAGCGGATGGCCGAGCTCGACGTCAACGAGGGCGTGGTGCCGCTCATCGAGATGCGGTTCCCGCCGCCCGGCACGCTGCTCACGCCGGTCTTCCCGGCACCGACCAACGCCCGTACGTTCGTCATCCTGCGTCTCCTCGGCGTGCTCGCCGGCGTGCTCGCCAAGGCGGTGGACGGCCGGATGCCGGCCGACCAGGAGACGATCCGCTACACCGGCGTCTACGGCGAGGACCTCGACGGCCGCTCGTACCTCATGCGCGAGGTCCTCGGCGGTGGCTCGGGCGGTCGCTACTACGCCGACGGCGAGGACACCATCCACGTCGTCCCCGACTCCCGCAACCTGCCCAGCGAGTTCACCGAGTCGCGCTTCCCCTTCATCGTCGAGTCGCTGGCGCTGGCCAAGGACAGCGGCGGGGCGGGGGAGTACCGCGGCGGACTCGGGTACGAGAAGCAGATCCGGATGCTCAAGGACGCCCACTTCATGTCGATCGCCGACCGGTCGATCCTGGCCTGCTGGGGCGTCAAGGGCGGCAAGGCCGGCAAGCCGTTCCAGGTCACCATCGACCCGGGCGGTCCGAACGAGCGCGAGGTCGACGCCCTGGCCGACGCCGAGCCCGTCAAGGCCGGGGAGCTGATCCGGATCCGGACCACCGGAGGTGGTGGCTGGGGTGACCCCCTGGCTCGCGACCCCGAGCTCGTGGTGCGCGACGTGCGCTGGCAGAAGGTGTCCGCCGAGGCCGCGCTCGCCGACTACGGCGTGGTGCTGACCGGCTCGGGCGACGGCCTCGGCTTCGATGCCGCGGCCACCGAGGCCGAGCGCGCCGCGCGCCCCGCGGTCGCCGATGACGACGCGTTCTTCGACCGGGGTCCGGGCTACGCGGCGCTCGCCGGCGGCGCGGAGTACGCATGGGTCGACCACCGCTGATCGCCCTCATCGGCGGCACCGGCAAGACCGGTCGCGCCGTGCAGGCGGCCCTGTCCGGGGTGGGCGTGGAGGCTCACGCCCTCGGCCGGGCCGCCTCTGCGGACCTGTCCGCCGCGCTCGCCGGCGCGGACGCGGTCTACCTGATCGCGCCCAACCTCCATCCGGACGAGCCGCGCTATGTCGCCGACGCACTGGCGGCGATGCGGGCGGCGGGTGTCGGCCGGGTCGTCTACCACTCGGTCGCCTCGCCGTACGCCCCGGCGATGCCGCACCACCTCGGCAAGGCGACCGCCGAGGACCTGGTCCGGCGCTCGGGGCTGGCCTGGACGATCCTCCAGCCCTGCGCGTACCTGCAGAACCTGCAGGCCGGGGTGATGACCGGCGCCCTGAGCGTCCCGTACTCGCTCGAGACCCGCTTCGGCCTGGTCGACCTCGACGACGTGGCCCGGGCCGCCGCCGTCGTGCTCACCGAGCCCGGCCACGACGGCGCCACCTACGAGCTGGGCGGTCCTGCCCTGGTCACTCTCGCCGAGGTCGCCGCGATCGCGACCGAGGTGCTCGGCCGACCGGTCACCGCGACCCGGACCGACCCGGACGCCTGGGCCGGTGAGGGGTTGGGCGAGCGCGAGCAGGTGTGGCTGCGCGCGATGTTCGGCTACTACGACGCGTACGGCCTGCCGACCGGCGGGCGAGTTCTCGCGGCCCTGCTCGGCCGCACACCCGCCACGGTCGCGGACGTGATGACGCGCTGGCAGTAGTTGCCAGGGATCGGCGGCGGAGTCGGCAGTTCCGCACGGTGAACGCAGTGGTCGGGCTCACTAGGTTCGGAGCATGAGGATCCTGCTGGCCCTGGGCGGCAACGCGATGACGTCGCCCACTGGCGGCGCCCGCCCCGAGGACCAGATCACCGCGGCGACGACGGCGATGGAGGCCGTCGCGGCGCTCATCGCCGAAGGCCTCGAGGTGGTCATCACCCACGGAAACGGACCCCAGGTCGGCAATCTCCTGGTCAAGAACGAGCTCGCCGCCCACGTCGTGCCGCCGGTCCCGCTGGACTGGTGCGGAGCGCAGACCCAAGGCACCCTCGGCGACATCCTGATGAACGCCCTCGACGGCTCCCTCACCACACGCGGGCTCGCCCGCCCGACGGCCGCCCTGATCACCCGCACGCTCGTCGATCCTGGCGACCCGGCGTTCGCCTCGCCCAGCAAGCCCGTCGGTCGCTACCTGTCGGCCGACGAGGCGCAGGTGATGATCGAGCACGGGGAGAACTGGGAGGACCGCGGTGCGCGCGGCTGGCGGCGCGTGGTCGCCTCGCCCGAGCCCCGCGAGGTCCTCGAGGCTCCCGCCGTCGTCGCCCTGGTCGAGTCCGGCTTCGTGGTGATCGCCAACGGCGGAGGCGGGATCCCGACCGTACGCCGGCCCGACGGCAGCCTCACCGGGATCGAGGCCGTCATCGACAAGGACCTCGGGGCCGCCCTGCTCGCCGAGAGCGTCGAGGTCGATCTGCTGGTGATCGCCACCGACGTACCGCACGCGATCCTCGACTTCGGCACCCCCGACGCCCGCCCGATCGGCGAGGTCACCCTCGACGAGATGCGCGCGTACGCCGCCGCCGGGCACTTCGCCGGCGGCTCGATGGGCCCCAAGGTCGACGCGGTCTGCCGCTTCGTCGAGCGGTCCGGGCGGCGCGGCGTCATCACCGACCTGAACACCATCGTCGCGGCCGCCTCCGGGCAGGCCGGGACCATCGTCGTACCCAACTCCTGAGTCCGAACCGAAGGGAAACGCCTGACATGCCTGCAGCCATTGAGGTCCGCAAGGTCCCGATCCACTCCGTCGCCGACGCCTCCGAGCTGGCCAAGCTCATCGACGACGGCGTGCTCGACGCATCGCGGGTGATCGCGATCATCGGCAAGACCGAGGGCAACGGCGGCGTCAACGACTACACCCGGATCATCGCCGACCGCGCCTTCCGCGAGGTGCTGATCGCCAAGGGCGCCCCGGCCGAGCAGGTCAAGGGCGTCCCGATCGTCTGGTCGGGCGGCACCGACGGCGTGATCAGCCCGCACGCCACGATCTTCGCCACCACTGACGTGCCCGAGGACGACCCGAGCCGTGGAGAGCAGCGCCTCACCGTCGGCTTCGCGATGAGCGAGCCGCTGGCCCCCGAGGAGATCGGGCGGACCAGCATGGTCTCGAAGGTCGCCGACGCGGTGAAGGTCGCCATGGAGCGCGCCGGCATCACCGACCCGGGCGACGTGCACTACGTGCAGACCAAGACGCCGCTGCTCACCATCCACACCATCCGCGACGCCAAGAGCCGCGGCAAGACGGTCTGGACCGAGCACACCCACGAGTCGATGGACCTCTCCAACGGCTGCACCGCACTCGGCATCGCGGTGGCGCTCGGCGAGATCGAGATGCCGACCGACGCCGATGTCATGCACAACCGCTCGCTGTTCTCCTCCGTCGCCTCCTGCTCCTCGGGCGTCGAGCTCGACCAGGCCCAGGTGGTCGTGGTCGGCAACGCCACCGGCGTCGGCGGCCGCTACCGGATCGGGCACTCGGTGATGAACGATGCGCTCGACCAGGACGGCATCTGGGCAGCGATCAAGGACGCCGGTCTCGATCTGCCCGAGCGCCCGCACCACACCGACCTCGACGGCCGGCTGGTCAACGTCTTCCTCAAGTGCGAGGCCTCGCAGGACGGCATGGTCCGCGGACGCCGCAACGCCATGCTCGACGACTCCGACGTGCACTGGCACCGCCAGATCAAGTCCTGCGTCGGCGGCGTCACGGCGGCCGTCACGGGCGACCCCGCGGTCTTCGTCTCGGTCTCGGCCGCGCACCAGGGCCCCGAGGGAGGCGGCCCCGTCGCCGCCATCGTCGACCTCAGCTGACGCCGACTCGGCCCTCGTGCACTGCTGACTCGGCCGTCACGCGCCTACGACTCGGCCCTCCGACTGCTTTCCGCGGTCGGAGGGCCGAGTCAGTCGTGTCTGAGGGCCAGGCCGGGCGTGCGGGAGGGCCAGGTCGGGCGTGCGGGAGGGCCAGGTCGGGCGTGCGGGAGGGCCGAGTCGGCGGTGTCTAAGGGCCAGGTCAGTCGTGTCTGAGGGCCAGGTCGGGCGTGCGGGACGGCCAGGTCGGCCGTGTCCGAGGGCCTACTCGGCGGTGTCGGAGGGCCGAGTCAGCCAGGCGCGGATCTCGTCGTTGTGCTGGCCGAGCGTTGGGGGAGCGGCATGCTCGGTGCGCCCGCCGGCGTACGGGTTGTCGTCGAAGCGCAGGGTCGGGCCGGGGAGCTGGATCGGGCCGAGGGTGGCGTGCTCGACGTCGATGAGCAGCCCCTGGGAGCGGGTCTGCTCCCAGGCGTAGACGTCGTCGAGGGAGCGCACCTTGCCTGCCGGCACGCCGGCGGCGTCAAGCCGGGCGAGGACGGTCTCGGCGTCGAGGTCGGCGAGCAGCCCCTCGATCAACGCGATCAGCGCGTCGCGGTTGGCCACGCGCTCGGGATTGGTGCCGAAGCCGGGCGTGGCCGGGTCGATCCGGAACTCGCCGGCGAAGGCCGCCCACAGCTTCTCCGAGCCGCACGCGATCTGGACCGGCGCGGTGCGCGTCGCGAACATCCCGTACGGCGCGATCGACGGGTGGTGGCCGCCGGCCAGCCCCGGGACCTCGCCGGCGACGGTCCACTTGGTGCCCTGGAAGGCGTGCACCCCGACCATCCCGGCCAGAAGCGACGTGTGCACCACCCGGCCGCGCCCGGTCCGCTCGCGCTCGTAGAGGGCCGACACCACGCCGTACGCGCCGTTCATCCCGGCCAGCAGATCGGCGATCGGGACCCCGACCTTGGTCGGCTCGCTCAGGCCGGTCAGCGACATCAGGCCGCCCTCGCCCTGCGCGATCTGGTCGAAGCCTGCCCGCTGCGCCTCCGGGCCGTCGTGGCCGAAGCCGGTGATCTGGAGGACCACCAGGCGCGGGTTGAGTTCGTGCAGTCGCTCGATCGGGAAGCCGAGCCGGTCCAGGACGCCGACCCGGAAGTTCTCCATCAGCACGTCGGAGCGCTCGACCAGCCGCGCGAGGACCTCCTGGTCCCCGGCGTCCTTGAGGTCGAGGGTGATCGACTCCTTGTTCCGGTTCGCGGAGAGGAAGTACGTCGACTCGCGCGCGCCCTCGGTCGGGTCCATGAACGGCGGACCCCACGTACGGGTGTCGTCGCCGGTGGGGCTCTCGACCTTGATCACGCGCGCGCCGAGGTCACCGAGCATCATCGCCGCGTGCGGTCCGGCGAGGGCGCGGGTGAGATCGAGGACCACGATGCCCTCGAGCGGGCCGGAGGGCGCAGAGATGCCAGACATGCCGGTGACGCTAATGACGAAAGCGGGGCCGAAGTAGGGCAAATGCTGCCAACGGCCTGCCGGGACTTTGGCGTCAGTCGCGCTGCTGGTGCAGCACACCCAGCGCCAGCAGCGCCCCGGCGACCGCCACCACCGCGGCCCACCCGAAGACGGTGTGCTCCTGAGCGATCCCGGCGCCCTGGAGCAGGTCGCGGTAGGCGTCGCACAGCCCCTGGCCGGCTCCGCAGACCGAGGTCATCGGAGGAAGGTCGGCCTGGGCGGCGTAGTAGTGCCGCAGTCCGAGCGTCGTCAGGGTGGAGATGCCGACGAGCATGCCGACCATCCTGGCCACCACGACCAGCGAGCTGGCCAGGCCGTGGATGGCGGCGTCGGTGCTGGCCAGGATCGAGGCATTGACCGGGGCGAGCACCAGCCCGAAGCCGAGCCCGGCGAGGAGCAGCGGCAGGGTCGCGGTCCCGTGCCGGAGCGCGTCGACGTCCCATCGCGCCATCCAGGCCAGCCCGGCTGCTGCGAGCAACAGCCCGGCGGCCGCGATCACGCCGGCAGGAAGCCGGCGGGTGAGCCAGCCGCCGAGGACGGCCCCGACCGGCAGCGCGACCAGGAAGCGGACCAGCACCAGTGCGGCCTTCACCTGGCTGTCGGCGTAGACGGTGGTGCGCGCGAAGAGCGGTACGTCGATGAGCGCCGCGACCAGCGCGACGCCGATCAGCAGGCTGACCGCCACCGATCCCCACGCCGCGCGCGGGCGCAGTGCGCCGCGGGGGATGAGCGGACGGGCGGCGGTGCGCTGCCGCAGCGCGAACGCCGTCAGGGCGAAAGCCGCGATGCCGAGATAGAGCCAGCCGCGTGGCGCCATCGCCGCCACCTGCGGATCGGCGGTGGCGAAGGCCAGGATCACTCCGGCCAGCGCGACGGCCAGCAGCAGCGCGCCCGGCAGGTCGACCTCGCGCGCGCTCGCGGTCCAACCCCGGACGTCGATCAGCGGCCAGCGTGGCGCCCGGGCCAGCGCGCAGCGCACGAGGTAGAGCGCGAGCGCGGCCAGGCAGGCGAGCCCGAGCGGGGTGGTCCACCGCCCGGAGCCGACGGCGGGGATGAAGAGCTGCCCCCAGGTGAGGTCGCGCATCATCGCGGTCGGCTGGAGGAGGACCAGGGCGCCGCTCACGGCGGTGAGGAGCAGAAGAAGGACGCCGTACGGATCCGCGTGTCCTCGGGTGACCCCGGGACCCGCTACGCGCACCTCGGCGACGGGGTCCCCGCAACGGCGCAGCGCGAGGGCGAGCACCACCCCGACGACCAGGTTGACCCCGAAGATCGCCCGCCAGTCCGCGACCGCGAGCACGATCGCACCCGCGAGCGGGCCGAGCAGCGAGCCCGCCTCCTGCACGGCCGACACGATCCCGAGCGGGACGCCGCGGCGCTGCGCCGGATACAGATCGGCGACCAGTGCGAGGGTCGCGGGTACGAGAGCACCGCCGCCCACGCCCTGCAGCGCCCGGCCCAGGATCATCGGCCCGAGTCCGTACGCCAGCGCCGTCAGCAGCGACCCGAGGGAGAAGAGCACCAGCCCGGCGACCAGCACCGGCACCCGGCCGCGCCGGTCCGCGATGGAGCCGATCAGCGGCAGCATCGCGACGTAGCCGAGCAGGAACGCCGAGATGATCGGCGTCGCCTGCTGCAGCTGCTCGATGGAGAGCCCGACGCCGGCCATCATGTCCGGCAGCGCCAGCACGACGACGTACGTGTCGGCTGCCGCGAACGCTACCGCGATCGCCGCCAGCGGGAGCAGCCGGCGCTGGCCCCGCCCCGTGGTCACGTCTGCGGTCGCGCCAACGGTCACGGCGCCGTGATGGTCTTGTCGGTGCCGTACTCGTCGAGCGTCACCGTGTAGGTCGACGCCTGCTCACCCTCGCCGTAGAACCTCCCGGTGAGCACCGCCTGGGACAGCTCGTGGCCGGAGCCGATCGTGTACGACACGTCGAAGGTGCCGCTCGCGCTCGAGATGATGGAGGCGACCGCCGATTCGGGCAGCGTGCCGGTGTAGGTGGTCAGCACCTCCTTGTTGTCCGTGCCGCCGCGCACGCTGTCGCCCGCCTTGGGATGCTCGGTCGCGGTGAGGAGGTTGGAGATGCCGGTCTCCGGGGAGATCAGCGAGGCCGGGTCCGGGACGCCGTAGTCGGCCGGGTCGATCGTCTGCCAGCTCGTGGTCAGCGGCAGCTGCGCGTGGACCTTGCCGTCGACCGCGATCACCGGCACCTTCGCCGAGGTCCCGAGGATGTGCACGGTGATCGTGCCGTCGAACGCAGGCGCGTGGGTCAGGGTGCCCTCGGCCGCCGCCAGGACGTTGCCGCCCGGCAGGTCCTTGCCCTCGAGCGCGAGGCGCACGCCCGGGGTCGTGTCCAGCGTCTTCTTGGCGCTCGCCAGGGCCTCGGCCGGCGACTCGTCCGGCGCCGAGGACCCGCCACAGCCGGCGAGGGTCGCGGCGAGGAGGGCCGAGGTGACGGCAAGGGGGAGGGCCCATGAACGAGTACGTCGCTGCACGGGCCTCACCCTTGCACACTCACTCAACCGTCGGAGTGCCCACCAGCGCGCTCACCGGGCCGCCGACGGCGTCGACCGGCTGGCTCAGCGGGATGCCCGATCCGTCGCGCCGGCCGTCCGCCGGGGGCAAGTCGACCGGGGCGCCGCTGGCTGCGGCGGCGCGGGCCGGATCGGTGCCCGCCCACGCGAAGATGAGGGTGTCCTCGCCCTTGAGATAGCGCTGGCAGCGCACGCCGCCGGTCGCGCGACCCTTGCCGGGGTACTCGCTGAACGGCGTCACCTTGGCCGATCCGGTCTCGGTGCCGGGCAGCGCCGTCGAGGCGCCGGCCACGGTCACCACCGAGGCGCCCTCGCCGGCCTCCGGGTCGAGCGCGCCGAAGAAGACCACCTTCGAGCCGTGCGCCACCCGTACGCCCGCGATGCCGCCACCCGTACGCCCCTGCGGGCGCACCTGGTCGGCGCCGAAGTGCAGCAGCTGCGCATCCGAGGTGATGAAGCAGAGCGTCTCGGTGCCGGTGCGCAGCTGGACCGCGCCGACGACCTCGTCGCCGTCCGCGAGCCGGATGACCTCCCACTCGTCCTTGCTCAGCACCTCGGGGTTGACCCGCTTGACCGTGCCGAGCTTGGTGCCCAGCGCGAGACCCGGGCCCTCGCTCGTGATGGTGCATAGCCCCAGCGCGCGCTCGCCCGGGTCCAGCGACAGCAGGGCCGACAGCGGCAGGCCGCCCTGCAGGTTGGGCTCGCCGGCGGTCGGCGGGATCTCCGGCAGCTCCAGCACGCCCAGGCGCAGCAGCCGTCCGGTGGAGGTCAAAATGCCGATGTCACCGCGCGCGGTCGCCGGGACGGCGGAGACGATCACGTCGTGGTTGGCGCGACCACCACCCGACGCCAGCGGCTCGTCGGAGCGCGTCCGCGCCAGCAGGCCCGTCGAGCTCAGCAGCGCGAAGCAGGGGGAGTCGGGCACCTCGAGCGGCGAGGCGGCCGCAGCGGCGGCGGCCGTCCCGGCCGAGGAGAGCAGGACCGTGCGCCGGGGCGTGCCGTACGTCTTGGCGACCTCGGCGAGCTCGTCGGAGACGACCTTCTTCAGCAGGTTCTCGTCGTTGAGGATCGCGTCGAGGGCCTCGATGGTGGCCTGCAGCTCCGACTGCTCCTTCTCCAGCTCGATGCGGGAGAACTTGGTGAGCCGGCGCAGCGCCATGTCGAGGATGTACTCGGCCTGCAGCTCGGAGAGGTCGAACACGTCCATCAGGCGCGTCTTGGCCTCGGCGCCGTTCTCCGAGGAGCGGATCAGCTGGATGACCTCGTCGATGTCGATGATCGCCAGCAGCAGGCCCTCGACCAGGTGCAGGCGCGCTGCGGCCTTGTCGCGGCGGAACTGGGAGCGGCGCCGGACGACGTCGTACCGGTGGCCGAGGAAGACCTCCAGCAGCTCCTTGAGCCCCAGCGTGCGCGGCTGGCCGTCGACCAGGCAGACGTTGTTGATGCCGAACGAGTCCTCCAGCGGGGTCTGCTTGTAGAGCTGCTCGAGCAGCGCCTCGGGCACGAACCCGTTCTTGACCTCGATGACGATCCGGGTGCCGTTGTTCTTGTCGGTGAGGTCGGTCAGGTCGCTGATGCCCTGCAGCTTCTTGGCCTGGACGAGCTGCTTGATCCGCTCGATCACCTTCTCGGTCCCGACGCCGTACGGCAGCTCGGTGACGACGATGCCCTTGCGGCGACCGATCGTCTCGACCCGGGCGGTGGCGCGGATCTTGAAGGTGCCGCGACCGGTCTCGTACGCGTCACGGATGCCGTCGAGGCCGACGATGGTGCCGCCGGTCGGTAGGTCCGGGCCCGGGATGAACCGCATCAGCTCGTCGAGGTCGGCAGCGGGGCGCGTGATCAGGTGACGGCAGGCCGCGACGACCTCGATGAGGTTGTGCGGGGCCATGTTGGTCGCCATGCCGACCGCGATGCCGGCGGCGCCGTTGACCAGCAGGTTGGGGATCGCGGCGGGGAGCACGGTCGGCTCCAGCTCGCGGCCGTCGTAGTTGCTGCGGAAGTCGACGGTGTTCTCGTCGATGCTCGCGGTCATCGCCACGGCGGGGGCGGCCATCCGGCACTCGGTGTACCGCATCGCGGCCGCTCCGGAGACGCCGTCGGGGGAGCCGAAGTTGCCGTGCCCGTCGATCATCGGCAGCCGCATCATCCACTGCTGCACCAGGCGCACCAGCGCGTCGTAGATGGCGCTGTCGCCGTGCGGGTGGAGGCGACCCATCACCTCGCCGACGACACGCGCGGACTTCACGTGACCGCGATCGGGCAGCAGCCGCATCTCGTTCATCGTGTAGAGGATCCGGCGCTGCACGGGCTTGAGCCCGTCGCGCGCGTCCGGGAGCGCCCGGGAGTAGATGACCGAGTAGGCGTACTCCAGGAAGGACGACTCCATCTCGTCCTTGATGTCGGTGTCGAGGATGTGCTCCTCGAAGTCGTCGTCCGGGAGCTCCTGCTGGGTCTTGCCGCGTGCCATGGGGGCATTGTTCCGTAGAGTTCCCCTGTGACCACGGAGGACACCCCGACCTTCCCCGCGCACTGGACCGCCGACGTCCTGCTGCGCGACGGCCGTACGGCCCATATCCGTCCCGTCGAGCCCGGCGACAAGGAGCTGCTCGTCGAGTTCTACGCGCGCGTCTCCGACGAGTCGAAGTACTACCGGTTCTTCTCCCCGATGCCGGTGCTGTCGGACAAGGACGTGCACCGCTTCACCGAGGTCGACTACGTCGACCGGGTGGCGTTCGTGCTGACCCTGCGCGGGCGGATGATCGCGATCGGGCGCTACGACGTGGTGAAGCCCGGTCGCGCCGAGGTGGCCTTCCTGGTCGAGGACGCCTACCAGGGTCGCGGCATCGGCCAGGTGCTGCTCGAGCACCTCGCCCAGGCCGCCCGGGAGCGCGGGATCTCTAAGTTCGTCGCCGAGGTGCTCCCGGACAACTCCCGGATGATCCAGACGTTCCGCGATGCCGGCTACAAGGTCGCCAGCGGTTACGAGGACGGCGTGATCTCGCTCGAGTTCCCGATCGAGGTCACCGAGACCGCGATCGGCGTCCTCGCCGCCCGTGAGCACGAGGCCGAGGCCGCCTCCATCAACCGGTTCTTCAACCCGCGCAGCGTCGCCATCATCGGCGCCTCGCGCCGGCAGGAGACGGTCGGACAGCTGATCGTGCGCAACCTGGTCAACGGCGACTTCACCGGCCGCGTCTACGTGGTCAACCCCAACACCTCGGCCGTCAGCGGCATGCCGGCCTACAAGTCGGTCGCCGAGATCCCCGACGAGGTCGACGTCGCGATCGTGGCCGTCCCCGCCGAGGCGGTCCAGGAGGTCGTCCTGGACTGCGCCGCCAAGGGCGTGCACGGCCTGGTCGTCATCTCCAGCGGCTTCGCCGAGACCGGCGACGAGGGCCGACGGCGCCAGCGCCGCCTGGTCGGCCTGAGCAGGTCGTACGGCCTGCGGCTGATCGGCCCCAACGCGCTCGGCATCATCAACACCGACCCCCAGGTCTCGATCAACGCCTCCCTGGCGCCGACGATGCCGCCGCGCGGCCGCGCCGGCTTCTTCTGCCAGTCCGGCGCGCTCGGCTCGGCGATCCTGGAGAAGGTCAACAACCGAGGCCTCGGCCTGACCACCTTCGTCTCCGCGGGCAACCGCGCCGACGTCTCCGGCAACGACCTCCTGCAGTACTGGGAGGAGGACGAGTCGACCGAGGTCGTGATGATGTACCTCGAGTCGATCGGTAACCCTCGCAAGTTCTCCCGCATCGCGCGCCGGGTGAGCCAGCGCAAGCCGATCGTCGCCGTCCGCTCCGGCCGTACGACCCAGGGCGTGCCGATGGGCCAGATGGTGCGCCGCATCGCCGCGCCCCCGCAGGCCGTCGACGCCATGTTCAAGCAGGCCGGGATCATCCAGGTCGACACCCTCGAGGACATGTTCGACGTCGCCCAGCTGCTGGCCCACCAGCCGCTGCCGCGCGGTCGGCGCGTCGCCATCGTCGGCAACTCCGACGCCCTCGGCCTGCTGGCCGCCGACGCGGCCGCCGGCGTCGGACTCGCGGTCAACAAGCAGGTCGCGCTGCCCGCCGAGCCGTCACCCGACGAGTTCGAGGACGCCCTCGACGCGGCGATCGACGACCCGGACGTGGACGCCGTCGTCGCCGTCTACATCCCGCCGCTCAACGTCTCCGGGGACGAGATCGCCAACGTGCTCGCCGCGGTCGGCGAGCAGTCCGACAAGCCGCTGGTCACCTCCTTCCTCGGGGCCGAGGGTGTCCCGGAGCTGCTCCGGGTGCCCGACGTCGCCGGCTCGACCGCGGGGCGCGGCTCGGTGCCGTCCTACTCCAGCGTGGAGTCGGCCGTGCGCGCGCTCGCCCGCGTGGTCGAGTACGCCGTCTGGCTCCGTACGCCCGACTCGCCGGCCCTGCCCGACGTCGAGGAGCAGGTCGACGTGATCGCGGCCCGTCAGATGGTCCGCGAGATGCTCGCCGACCTCCCCGGCGGTGGGGAGGTGGGCCGTGACCAGGTCACCCGGCTGCTCGCGACGTACGGCGTCGAGCTGTGGCCTTCGCGCCCGGTCGCGAGCGTGGAGGAGGCCGTGGCGGCTGCCTCCGACTTCGGCTGGGACGTCGTCCTCAAGGCGACCGCCGACCACCTGCGCGAGCGGCCGGACCAGGCCCACGTGGTCTCCCACATCGGCGACGCCGAGGAGATGCACGACGCCTGGCACGAGCTCGTCGCCGCGGTGGGGGAGCCGACAGCGGGCAAGGGCTTCTTGGTGCAGCGCACCGCGCCTCCGGGCGTGCCGATCACGATCCGCACCACCGAGGACCCGCTCTTCGGCCCGGTCATCTCCTTCGGCATGGCCGGCCCGCTCTCCGAGCTGGTGGGGGACCGGTCGTACCGGATCCCCCCGCTGACCCACCGCGACGCCGCGGCGATGGTCCGCGAGGTGAAGGCGGCCCCCCTGCTCTTCGGCTACCGCGGCGCCGACGTGGTCGACGTGGACGAGGTCGAGCGGCTCATCCGCCGTGTCGCCCAGCTCCAGAACGACCTGCCCCAGGTCAGCATGCTCGAGCTCGGTCTGGCCCTCGTCGGCACCGAGGGGGCGGCGGTGCTCACGGCCAGCGCGCGGCTCGATCCGGTCGACGACGCCCGCTCCGACTGGTTCGTGCGGCGGCTCAACGCCCCGGCGATGGACACGCTTCCGTCGTGAGGTGGCGCACGGGTGAGAGAATCCGTTCCATGAGCACCACCGAGGTCGACCAGAGCCGAGCGATGCGCGCGGAGATCGAGCGCACCGGCTACTACCCCGATGTGGTCTTCGAGGGCGTGAAGACCGCGCTCGCCGGCGAGGAGGCGGTCGCCTACTTCGTCCACCACGAGCCGACCTTCGAGCACGACGAGGTGCGCCGCCACCTCAGCGTCCTGGTGCTGACCGCGAGCCGGCTGATCCTGGCCCACACCGACGAGCACGCCGGCGACGACCTCCTGCCCGAGCCGTACACCTCCACCTCGACCGAGGCCGTCGCGCTCTCCGCGGTGAAGTCCGTCGTCGTGACCCGGATGGTGACCGCCCCGACCGAGGGCCCCGGCCGTCCCGCGGAGGCCGTCCTGACCATCGGGTGGGGCGCGGTCGCGCGCGTCGACCTGGAGCCGGCCGGCTGCTCGGACCCCAACTGCGACGCCGACCACGGCTACACCGGCTCGCTGACCTCCGACGACTTCTCGCTGCGGATCTCCGCGGCCGCCGAGGGCGCCGACGCGGTCGTCAAGCTGCTCGACTTCGCCGAGGCGCTCTCCGCCCGCACGGGCCGGGCATGAGCCCGGCGTGAGGCCCGCGCCGGATCCGACCTTCGTCGACCCCGCCTACTCCACGCGCTCGCTGGGCGACGTCGTCCCGGCCATCGCGGCCGCGCTCGGCTGCGCCGGCTCGCCGGCCGGGCTCGCGCTGCCGAGCGCCCCGGCGTACGTCGTCATGCTCATCGACGGCCTCGGCGCACGGCTGCTGGAGCGGTACGCCCACGCCGCGCCGTTCCTCTCCTCGCTGCTCGCGCACTCGGAGCCCGGCACCGCCGGCGTCCCGTCGACCACCGCGACCAGCCTGACGTCCTTCGGCACCGGGCTCACCCCGGGCTCGCACGGCCTGGTCGGCTACACCTCCCGCGTCCCCGGGACCAACCACCTGCTCAACGCGCTGCAGTGGCCCAAGGATGTCGACCCGACGGAGTGGCAGCCCAACCCGACCGCCTTCCAGCGGCTCGCCGAGAACGGCGGCAGCGTCACCGTGGTCAACAAGCGCGAGTTCTTCGGGTCCGGCCTCACCGTCGCGGCCCATCGCGGCGCGGAGTTCGTCGGCGCGGACAAGGTCGGTGAGCGGCTCGCCGCCGCGGTCGAGGCCGCCAAGCAGCAGTGCTCGCTGACCTACCTCTACGACGGGGACCTCGACTGGACCGGCCACCGCTACGGCGTCGCCTCCTCGCCATGGCTCCAGCAGCTCTCCATGATCGACTCCGAGGCCGAGCAGCTGCGTGACGCGCTGCCGCACAGCACCCGGCTGATGGTGGTGGCCGACCACGGCATGGTCGACTCGGCCAAGGAGAGCCGGATCGACGTCGACGAGCGGCTCGAGCTGCGTGACGGTGTCGCCCTGCTCGGCGGCGAGGCCCGCTTCCGGCACCTCTACTGCGCCAGCGGCGCGGTCGCCGACGTGGTCGCCACCTGGCGCGAGGTGCTGGGTGATCGCGCCGAGGTCCTCACCCGCGAGCAGGCCATCACCGCGGGCTGGTTCGGCCCGGTCACGCCGGGGGTCCTGCCGCGGCTGGGCGACGTCGTGGTCGCCTCCCGAGGCGATCACGCGGTCGTGTCCAGTGCGGACTTCCCGTACGAGACGAAGCTGGTCGGGCTGCACGGCTCGCTCACCGCCGACGAGATGCTGATCCCCATCCTGATCAGCTGATGGCGACGTGGGAGGATCCTGCGTCGTGGCGTCGCTGACCTTCTTCACCGGACCGATGGACTCGGGCAAGAGCACCCTCGCCCTGCAGACGAACCACAACCGGGCCGCGCGCGGCCTCGCCGGCCTCATCTTCACCGCCCACGACCGCGCCGGTGACGCCGTCATCTCGTCGCGGCTGGGGCTCACGCACGGCGCGATCGAGGTGGGCCCGGAGTTCGACTTCTGGCGCTACACCGTCGACGCGCTGACCCACGGCAAGCGGATCGACTACTTCATCTGCGACGAGGCCCAGTTCTACACGCCCGACCAGATCGACGCGCTCGCCAAGATCGTCGACGAGCTGCAGATCGACATCTTCTGCTTCGGCATCCTCACCGACTTCCGTACGCGTCTCTTCCCGGGCTCCGCCAGGCTCGTCGAGCTCGCCGACTCCACCCAGGTGCTCCAGGTGGAGGCGCTGTGCTGGTGCGGCAAGCGCGCGACGCACAACGCCCGCGTCGAGGACGGGATCATGGTCACCGAGGGTGAGGTGATCGTCGTCGGCGACACCGAGGAGAGCGCGCCTGCAGTGAACGCGGAGCCCGGCAATGTCTCCTACGAGGTGCTGTGCCGCCAGCACCACCGCCGTCGGATGACCGCGGGCCGCGCCCGGGCGGTCTCGCTCGGCGCGGAGCCGCTGCCCTTCGACTGATCCGACCGGCTGGTTTCAGCTGTGAGGAGGCTGGGTAGGAGCCAGCCATGACCCTCCAGGTCGAGCCGGCCGAGCTCACCATCGCCCGCCAGCGGATCGGCGCGCTCCACGACGAGCTGGTCACCGAGCAGGCCGCGTTGAGTCGCCAGGTGGAGCATCTGCTCGACGGCAGCTGGTCCGGGGGAGCGGCCACGCAGTTCCGTACGTCCTGGACGCAGTGGTGCCGGGGGATGCGCGACCTGCTGACCGGTGTCGGCCTCGAGGGCGACGCGATCGCGCTCACACGCGCCGAGCTGGTGGGCGTCGATGAGGAGCGCGCCGCCGTGACCCGGCGCCTGCACGAGCGGTTGGGGCAGGCATGACCGCCTACGACGTGGATCTCGCCGAGCTCGACGCCGCCATCGGTCGGCTCGACGCCTCGCGTGCCGCCCTCGCCGACCGGATCGCCGAGCTGGAGTCCGCAGTCACCCAGGGGCGCAGGCACTGGCAGGGCGAGGCGGAGGCGGCCCACGAGGCCGCGCATCAGCGGCTGATGAGCGGTGCGGCCGAGCTACAGAGCGCGCTCGCCGGGCTGCGGGCGGTCGCGAAGCATGCGCACGCCGCGTACGCGGCCGCGGCCGAGGCGAACTCGGCGACGTGGGACGTGTTGGGCTGAGGTCCGGTCGCCCTGCGACGCGCCGAGGCAGCCGTTCTGGGTGTGCGCCCGCCGTGGGCCGCGCGATGCTTCTGGTGCGCCCGCCGTGCGCGGGCGGTGTCTGGCTCGCGCCGGCTCAGAGGGCCGGCGGATGAGACGAATGAGTGGGCACTCGCGCCCGGCGACTACTTGCTGGGTCCGCCGAACATGATCTCGTCCCAGCTGGGGACCGACGCGCGGCCGCGGCGCTTGCTGGTCGGCTTGCGCGGGGCCTCCGGCTCGGGGGCCTTCTCGGGCTCGGGCTCGACGACTGCCTCGACCTCGTGCTCGGGCTCCGCCTCGGCGACCTTCTCCACCGGCGTGGCCGGGGGAGCGTCGAAGAGGTAGGCCTCGACGGGAACCTCGAGCGGGGCGGCCGCAGCGGTCTCGGTCTCGGCGGGCCTCGCCTCGTCGCGCTTGATCTCGACGGTGGGCTCGGTCGCGCTGACCTCGGCGACCGGCTCCGGCTCGACCGGGGCGTACAGGTCGACCGCGGGGGGCTCCTCGATCGGCTGCAGCCGACGCAGACGGGCGAGCTCCAGGTCGTCGCGGACCGGCTCGGGCGCGATCGGCTCGGGCAGGACCTCGCCGACCAGCCAGCGGGCGTCGTCGTTGTCGAGGGAGACGTAGTTGCCCGGGATGTCGTAGGTCAGCTCGGCGATGCCGGCGCGGTTGGGCAGGTCGTACGTCGCGAGGAGCTTCCAGCGGCCGTCGTGGCGACGGTAGGAGTCCCAGACGACCGACGCGTCGGCGCTCTCCGGCTCCATGTCGAAGCCGCGCAGGTGCGCGGTCACCGCGTCGCCCAGGGTGCGGGCCGCGGCGGCCTCGCCGGGCTTGCGGCGTACGGACGCCTTCTGCGCGCGCTGCGCGGTGTACTCGCGCTCGGCGAGCGCGGGGCCGGCGAACGGCATGATCTTCTCGACCGTGCTGCCCGCTGCCTCGGCGACCTGCTCGGGGCTCTCGCCTGCCCGGATCCGGGCCTGGATGTCGCGGGGGCGCATGGCGCTTTCCATCGGGACCTCCGTCCGGCGGGTGGGTGTCTGGGGTGCGGCGGGACGCCCGCGCGGATCGAGCTGGCTGCTCATCTGCGGGTCGAGGGCCAGGGTGAACTCGCGACCCTGCTCATCGACCAGGATGGCGCGCCGCCCGTCGCGGGTGACCGAAGCGAGGGTGACCGAGACCGGACGCGTGTCCGCGTCCTGCTCCGGCGGTGAGACCGGGCTCGTCAGGGGCATCTCTTCAGCCGACATGATGCGTGCAACCCTACGACACCGGGCGCGCCGTTCGGACGCGGCACACCGGCGCGCCGGATTCCTTTCGGTCCTGCGTGACCTGGGATCATGAGGCCGTGCCAGCTGATCCGTCCCTGACCGTCGCCGTCGCCGACTACGTCGGCATCTTCGTGTTCGCGGTGACCGGTGGGCTGGTGGCGGTCCGCAAGGGCCTGGACATCTTCGGCGTGCTGGTGCTGGCCGGCACGACCGCGCTCGCTGGCGGGTTCCTGCGCGACGTCTTGATCGGTGCCACCCCACCTGCGGCGCTCGCCGACTGGCACCACCTGATCGTGCCGATCGGGGCGGGCCTGCTGACGTTCTGGTTCCACCCGGCGGTGAGCCGGCTGGAGAAGATGATCAACATCTTCGACGCCGCCGGCCTGGCGCTCTTCTGCGTCGCGGGTGCGCTCAAGGCGATGGACTTCGGTCTCGGCCCGCTGCCCTCGACGATCCTGGGCATGGTCACCGCCATCGGCGGCGGCATGATCCGCGACATCCTCAGCGGCCGCATCCCGACCGTCCTGCAGCAGCAGATCTACGCCATCCCGGCCTTCGCCGGGGCCGCGGTGGCCGGCTTCGGGCACGAGCTCGGGCTCTCGCAGCTGCTGCTCGGCATCGTCGGCGGTCTGCTGTGCTTCATCTGGAGGGTGCTGGCGATCTGGAAGGACTGGCAGGCGCCCCTGCCGCGCGGGTCCGCCTCCGTCTGAGCGCTCAGGCGCCCAGCACCCGACGCAGGTAGTCGTTGCCGAAGACCCGGTCCGGGTCGAGCCGGTCGCGCAGCGCGACGAACTCCGCGAAGCGCGGATAGCGCTCGGCGAGCGAGGCCGCGTCCTGGGTGTGGATCTTGCCCCAGTGCGGACGCCCGCCGGCGGCGCGGAGGATCGGCTCGAGGAGCGCGAAGTACGCGCGGTGCTCGGCGGCGTGGTGGGTGTGGAAGGCGAGATAGAACGAGTCGCGCTCGTACGCCGTCGACAGGGCGACGTCGTCGGCCGGGGCGACCCGCAGCTCCACCGGGAACGAGATCCGCAGGTCGGAGGCGTCCAGGGCACGGCGGCACTCACGCAGCACCTCGAGGCCGTCGGCGCGCGGGACGGCGTACTCCATCTCCCGGAACACGACCCGGCGCTCGGCGACGAAGACCCGGTGCGCGACGTCGGAGTAGGTGCGTGGGGAGAGCAGCGAGGCGTTCATCCGGTTCATCCGCGGGATCACGCCGGGGGCCAGGTTGGCCAGCGCGGCGAGGGTGCCGAAGGCCGTGTTCTGCAGGAAGTTGTCGTCGAACCACGCCTTGGTCGCCGAGAGCGGCTCGGTCTCGTCGAGCGAGGCGAGCCGGGTGTTGCGCTTGGTGAGCAGCCGGTCGGTGTGCGGGAACCAGTACGCGTCGACGTGGTGCGCCTCGGCCGTCATCGCGTCGAAGGAGCCGTGGAACTCCTCCCACGACATCGGCTGCTCGACCGCCTCCAGGGCGAAGAGCGGCTCGACCATGAACGTCACGTCGACCAGGACGCCCAGCGCACCCAGCCCGACCCGGCCGAGCGCGAAGACCTCGGGGTTGGACGTCGCGGAGCACGACAGCACCTCGCCCGTGCCGGTCACGATGGTGAAGCCCGCGAGCTGCGCGGACAGCCCAGCGGCCAGCAGCCCGCCGGTGCCGTGGGTTCCGGTCGAGACCGCGCCGGCGAGGGTCTGCTCGGCGATGTCGCCCATGTTGTGCAGCGACAGGCCGAGGCGCTCGAGGTCGGCGTTGAGCGTTTTGAGCTGGGTGCCGGCCCGCGCGGTGACGGTCATCGCCTCACGGTCGACGGCGACGATGCCGGTCATCCGGCCCGGCAGCAGATGCGTGCCCGAGCCGGGGGACGCGATCGCGGTGAAGCTGTGTCCCGTACCGGCAGCCTTCAGCGTCGTCCCGCCGTCGCGCGCCGCCACGATCGCGGCGATCACCTCGTCCAACGAGCCTGGCGTGATCACCCGTGAGGGGGAGGCGTGCTCGAGTCCGGACCAATTGCTCCAACCCATGTGCCGCAGGTTAGCGCCCGCCAAATAGGGTGGGGGCCATGGACGCCTCGCCGCGCAACACCGGTCCGTACGACGCCTTGCTGCTGCTCTCCTTCGGCGGCCCGGAGAAGCCTGAGGACGTGGTGCCGTTCCTGGAGAACGTCACCCGCGGCCGTGGCATCCCCCGGGAGCGGCTCGAGGAGGTCGGCCAGCACTACTTCCTCTTCGGGGGCCGCTCGCCGATCAACGACCAGAATCGCGCCTTCCTCGCCGCCGTACGCGCCGACCTCGCCGACAACGGGATCGACCTGCCGGTCTATTGGGGCAACCGCAACTGGGAGCCCTACCTCGACGACGTGGTCGCGCAGATGAAGGCCGACGGGATCAAGCGCGTCGCCGTCTTCGTCACCAGCGCGTACTCGTCCAACTCCTCGTGCCGGCAGTACCGCGAGAACCTGTTCGCGGCTCGCGAGCTGGCCGGTGGTGACGAGAGCGGCATCTCGTTCGACAAGCTCCGCCTGTACTACAACCACCCCGGCTTCACCGAGCCGGTCACCGACGGCATCCTCGCCGCGCTGCAGGAGCTCCCCGCCGACCTGCGCCACGACGCCCGGATCGTCTTCGTCACCCACTCGATCCCGACCGCCATGAACGATGCGTCGGGCCCGCCGGACGCCGGCGGGGGCGCGTACGTCGCCCAGCACCTCGACGTCGCCCGGACGATCGCCGCCCGGGTCGCCGTCGAGACCGGCATCGTCCACCCGCATGAGCTGGCCTTCTGCTCACGCTCGGGCTCTCCGCAGATCCCGTGGCTGGAGCCCGACGTCAACGACCGGCTCGAGCAGCTGGCCGCCGACGGCGTCAAGGCGGTCGTCCTCTGCCCGGTCGGTTTCGTCTCCGACCACATGGAGGTCGTCTACGACCTCGACACCGAGGCGCTGGCCACCTGCGAGCGGCTCGGCATCGCCGCGGCCCGCAGCGCCACCGCCGGCACCGATCGGCGTTTCGTCGCCGCGGTCCGCGACCTGCTCCTGGAGCGCGCCGCCGTCGAGCGCGGCACCGATGTCGCGCGTACGGCCGTCGGCGACCTCGGCCCCTGCTGGGACCGCTGCGCGGTGGGCTGCTGCGCGAGCCAGCGGGAGAGCAAGCCGACCCTCACCGGCGTCGGGGACCCGGCATGAGCCACCCCGCCCGGATGCTCGCTCCGCTCCGGGTCGGACAGGGCCGCCGATGAGTGCGCCCACCGCGATCGAGCTGCTCGCCCTGGCCCAGGAGGCGGCCCGCGCCGCCGCCGACCTGGTCCGGGACCGCGCCCTGCGCGCGGTCGAGGTCGCCGCGACCAAGTCGACCGACACCGACGTCGTCACCGAGGCCGACCGGGCCAGCGAGGAGCTGATCCGCCGGATCATCCTGGCCAAGCGCCCCGACGACTCGTTCCTCGGTGAGGAGGGCGACGACGTCGAGGGCACCTCGGGCGTGCGCTGGATCGCCGATCCGATCGACGGCACCGTCAACTTCCTCTACGGGATCCCGCGCTACGCCGTCTCGATCGCCGCCGAGCGTGACGGCGAGGTCGTCGCCGGCGTGGTGATCAACGTGCCCCACCGCATCGAGTACACCGGCCACATCGATGCCGACGGTCGCCCGGTGGCCCGTCGCGACGGCCGTGCGATCACCGTCGCCGCGCCGGCCCCGCTGGGCAAGCGCCTGATCGCCACCGGGTTCGGGTACGACGCCGGGCTGCGCCGCCTCCAGGCCCAGTGCCTGGTCCGGCTGCTGCCGCAGGTGCGCGACATCCGCCGCCTGGGCTCGTGCGCGCTCGACGTCTGCGACGTCGCCCAGGGCATCTTCGACGGCTACCTGGAGGAGGGCGTGCACCTGTGGGACCACGCCGCCGCCGGCCTGATCGCCCGCGGCGCGGGCGCGCGTACCGAGGTCGCGGTCGGACTCGGCGGTGGCGAGCTCCTCCTCGCGGCCCCGGAGCACGGCTTCGATGCCCTGCGTGTGGCCGCCGTGGAGGCCGGGTACTTCGCCCCGCCGGGGGAATAGCTGACCTTCACCTGACGTTCATGGAGCGAATCTCGATCAGGGCGTGCATCCACCGCGTCCATACGGCACAATCACCGCCCGACCGGTGACATGGGGCCGGGTCGGCAGATGACGCTGGTAGCACGAAGAAGGGGACGGGTATGGCGACGGACTACGACGCACCGCGCAAGAACGAGGAAGAGCAGTCCGAGGAGAGCATCGAGGAGCTCAAGGCCCGGCGTCACGACAAGAACTCCGGCAAGGTCGACGAGGACGAGGCGGAGGCCGCCGAGTCGTTCGAGCTCCCGGGTGCGGATCTGTCGCACGAGGAGCTCGCCGTCGAGGTCAAGCCCAAGCAGGACGACGAGTTCACCTGCATGAGCTGCTTCCTGGTCCACCACCGCAGCCAGCTGGCTGACGCGAAGAAGATGATCTGCCGCGACTGCGCCTGACGCAGAACCGACGAAGGGCCCCGCCATCGGCGGGGCCCTTTCACGTTCTGTCCGCTACTTGCCGTCCTTGGAGAGCTGCGGTGGCAGCTGGCCGGTCGACTTCACGTAGTAGGTGGCCGCGCGCCGCTGGGCGAGCATCTTGCCCAGCGCCATCGCCGCGCCGGTCATCGCCGACCAGGCCACGGCCTCCCACAGCTGCACGTCGGGGTCGGCGGGGTTCGTCGGCGGCTTGCGCTTGGTGCTGGTCTGCCAGAACTTGTTCAGCGCCACATTGGTGACGCGGGCCGCGGCCAGGCCGGAGCCCAGGGCCATCACGGACCACACCTTCGAGTTCTTCTGGCCGGCTGCCTTCTTCTTCCCCATGGATCACAGACTAGCGGCATACCCGAGGTACGCTCCGGTGCCTTCTGCCGCACAAGGAGAGTCGTCGATGAGCCACCCCGTCCTCGAGCTGAGCGAGGTCACCTTCCGCCGCCAGGGCAAGGAGATCCTGCAGGGCATCGATCTGACGGTGCGCGCCGGCGAGCACTGGGCGCTGCTGGGCCCCAACGGCGCCGGCAAGAGCACCATCCTCGGCTTCTGCGGCGCCCAGGCACACCCGTCCTCCGGCACCGTCGACGTCCTCGGGCACCGCCTCGGGCGCGTCGATGTCCACGAGCTGCGCCGCGTGATCGGCCACGTCAATCCCCGTCACGGCCTGCAGTCGGCCCTCAGCGTCCTCGAGGTCGTCCTGAGCGGCCTGACCGGCACCGTCGAGCTCCCGGCCCGCTGGGAGCCCACGCCCGAGCAGCTCGAGCGGGCGCACGCCCTGATCGCCGAGGTCGGCCTCAGCGGTCGTGACGAGCGTCGCTGGCCGACGATGTCCCAGGGCGAGCGCGGCCGCGCGCTGATCGCCCGGGCGCTGATCGCCGAGCCCCGGCTGCTGCTGCTCGACGAGCCCTCGACCGGCCTCGACGTCGCCGCGCGCGAGCAGCTCCTCGCCACGGTGGGGGAGCTGGTGCGCACCCACCCCGAGCTCTCCTCGGTGCTCGTCACCCACCACCTCGAGGAGCTGCCGGTGACGACCACGCACGCGCTGGTCATCGCCCACGGTCGCGTGATCGCCTCGGGCGATGTCGGCGCGACCGTCACCAGCGAGACCATCACCGCGGCCTTCGAGCACCCGATCCGGGTCGAGCGCGAGCGCGGCCGGTGGAGCGCCCGCTCCGCGTGGCACGCGGACTGGCAGGACGGCGACACCGAGAGCGTCGCCTGACCTGCTACCTGCGGGTCAGCGCCGTGATCGCGGCGGCGAGCCGGTCCGGGTGGCGGGTCGCGATCAGCCAGTACGGCGCCGGGTCGGCCGGGTCCTCGATCGCGACCCTCACCGCTCGCTTCAGGTAGGGCCGCAGCACGAGGTAGGCCCGGGCGTCGGCGTCCTGCCCGGCGAGCCGGCGAGCGGCGTCCGGGTCGAGCGCCTCGGCCGTCCCGAGGAAGCTGGCCTCGATCTGCGCGCGGCCGGCGCGCAGCGCGCCGTCCCCGACCACGATCCGCGCGCCGCCGTACGAGATGAACCCCAGCGCGAGCAGCGCCAGGATGGCGGCCGTCAGGCCCCAGGCCAGAGCGGCCGGCATCGACACGCTCATCGCCAGCCAGAGGGTGGCGACGAACATCGTCCCCTGCACCCACCAGCGCAGCGGCACGGTCAGGCGCTCGACGTACGGGGCGGTGCTCGCTGTGCTCACGAGGCGAGAGTTTTTCATCCCTGCCACCAGAACCCGTGATCCGGGTGCCGCGATAGGGTCCCGCCGTGTCCGAACCCACCGTCGAGATCGCCCTGCACCGCCTCGATCCGGAGCTCTCGCCGCCCGCCTACGCCCACCCCGGCGACGCCGGCGCGGACGTGGTCACCGCCGTCGACGTCACCCTGGCGCCCGGTGAGCGGGCGCTGGTGCCGACCGGGATCGCGATCGCCCTGCCGCACGGGTACGTCGCCCTGCTGCACCCGCGCTCGGGCCTGGCGATGCGCCACGGCCTGTCCATCGTCAACACCCCCGGCACCGTCGACGCGGGCTTCCGCGGCGAGATCAAGGTGCTGCTGGTCAACCTCGACCCGCGCGAGCCGATCGTGCTGCGCCGCGGCGACCGGATCGCCCAGATGGTGATCCAGCGCGTCGAGACCGCTCGCTTCGTGGACGTCGAGGTCCTGCCTGACTCCGTCCGGGGTACAGGGGGTTACGGTTCTACCGGAGGGTTCTCGCAGGGTTGAGCCCGGCGAGACGTCCCCATCGATCAGAGAGAGCATCCGCGTTGAAGTTCCGTCGCAAGTCCACGACCGAGGCCGTCGAGATCGACCTAGACGCCATCCCCGACGACGACGAGATCGATCTCGACCGCGCTGAGGACGCCGGCGAGGGCGCTGTCGCCGACGGCCCGCGCGGCCCCTACGACATCGACGAGATCCCGGCCGACGCCCAGCCGATCGGCCGCATCGACCTCGGCTCCCTGCACATCCCTAGCGTCGACGGGCTCGAGCTGCGCCTCCAGGTCGACGAGGCCACCGGCCAGATCGCGGCCGTCATGCTCACCGGCGAGGACGGCGCGCTCGAGCTGCGCGCCTTCGCCGCCCCCCGCAACGGCGACCTCTGGGGCGAGGTGCTGCCTCAGCTGGCCGCCGACGTCCAGGCCCGCGGTGGCCAGGTCGGCCAGCGCGACGGCAACTTCGGCCCCGAGCTGCTCTGCCAGCTCGCGGTCACCTTGCCCGACGGCGAGCAGGGCGTGCAGCCCTCGCGCATCCTCGGCATCAACGGCCCGCGCTGGATGCTGCGCGCCACCTTCCTCGGGCGCCCCGCGGTCGAGGCCGAGGTCGGCCAGGCCTGGGAGGGCGTGCTGCACCACGTCGTCGTCAGCCGTGGCAAGACCGCCCTGCCCAAGGGCGAGGCGCTCCCCATCGTCATCCCGCCGAACGCCCAGCAGGTGCAGGAAGCATGAGCAAGATCCGGGACGCCATCACCGCCTGGTCCAAGGACGCCGACGGCTTCGGCGAGCAGCCCGACTTCGTCTGCGACGGGGTCACGCCGATCGCCGAGGCCGCCGATCGTGACCGCACCTGGCTGCGCGGCACGCTTCGCACCGTCACGATGCGCCCGCGAGGCGGCGCGCCCGCGCTGGAGGCCGAGCTCTTCGACGGCTCCGACGTGGTGACGGTCGTGTGGCTGGGCCGGCGCCAGATCAACGGCATCGCGCCCGGCGTCTCCCTCGAGGTGAAGGGCCGGATCGCCCGCTACGACGGCGTCCGGACCATCTTCAACCCTCGCTACGAGCTCATCCCGTGACCGATCCGGCGACCCCCGAGCCGTCGGAGCACGCAGAGCCGGAGCACCCGGAGCACCACCACGTCGGTGTCGACACTGTCGAGGCCGTCGTACGCCGCCAGATGGCCGAGTCGCTCGGCGGTCGCCGCGGCATGCTCGAGGCCGCCCTTCCCGGCCTTGCCTTCACGCTCGTCTGGCTGGTCGCCAAGGACATCAAGCTGGCGATGATCGCCGGCATCGCGCTGGCCGGCGTCGCCCTGCTGTGGCGCCTCGTCGAGCGCACCACGATCCAGTACGTCGCCAACGCCATCGTCGGCATCGGCATCGGCTGGCTGGTCGTGCACATCGCCCGCAACATGGGCGGCTCGCAGGAGGACCAGGCGCTCGCCTTCTTCGTCCCGGGCGTCGTCATCACCGGCGTCTACACCGTGCTGCTGGTGATCAGCTGCCTGGTCCGCTGGCCCGCCATCGGGTTCATGGTCGGCAGCGTCGCCGGGGACCCGCTCGAGTGGCACGACAACCGGCAGATCGTCACGCTCTGCACGCGGCTGACCTGGCTCTTCCTCGCGCCCGGCGCGATCCTCGCGCTCGTCGAGGGGGTCGTGATCCTGCTCGGCTACGGCGGGGCGATGCACAAGGACGCCGCCGTCCTGGTGCTCGGGATCATCCGTCTCGGGATCGGGTGGCCGCTGCGGCTGCTCGCCTGGGGTGGGATGGTCTGGCTGCTGGCGAGGAACGCCACCCCGCTCGAGGGCTGAGCCTGCCGGGGCACCGCGGCCGCCCGGCCGCCACGTCATGGGGCCCGCGGCGCGAGCCCGCGGCCGGCACGCGCCCTTGCGGCAGACGACGGGGCGAGCTGCGCTCGCTGCTCCTCGCTCGTCGCGACGCCTTCGAGCTTCGTTCCTCGCTCGGGCGGCTCCTCGCTTCGTCGCTACCGCGCAGCGGACTTCGTCCGGCGCGTTCCTTTCGTAGCGCCCCTGCGGGCGGCACCGTCCGCCGTCCCGCACCAGTGGTCGCTGACGCGATCCGGTCGCCCACGGTGCTGCGTGGGCGACCGCGAGCGGGGTGGGCGTTACTCGCTGTGGGTGGTGGGGGAGAGGAGTCGCTCGAGAGCATCCTCGTTCTCCGCGGGGACGACGAAGAGGAGCTCGTCGCCGGCCTCGACCGGGGTGGTCGGGGTCGGGGTGTAGACGTCGCGGGCGCGCAGGATGGTGACCAGCGCACAGTTGGTCGGCAGCGGGATGTCGGCGATCGGCTTGCCGACGTACGGGCTGTCGGCCGGCAGGGTCAGCTCGACCAGGTTGGCCTGGCCCTGGCGCAGCGAGAAGAGCCGGACCAGGTCGCCGACCGTGACCGCCTCCTCGACCAGGGCGGACATGATCCGCGGAGTCGAGACGCTGACGTCGACACCCCAGGCGTCGGTGAAGAGCCATTCGTTGTTCGGGTGGTTGACCCGACCGACCGTGCGCGGCACCCCGAACTCGGTCTTGGCGAGCAACGCGGTGACCAGGTTGACCTTGTCGTCGCCGGTGGCGGCGATGACCACGTCGCAGCGCTCCATCCGCGCCTCCTCGAGCGAGGAGAGCTCGCAGGAGTCGGCGAGCAGCCACTCGGCGTCCGGGACGCGCTCGGGGCGGATCGAGCGGGGGTCCTTGTCGATCAGCAGGATGTCGTGACCGTTGGTGATGAGCTCACGTGCGATCGAGCGGCCGACCGCTCCGGCTCCGGCGATGGCGACGCGCATCAGCTGTTCTCCTTCAGGGCGTAGTCGTGCCAGTCGCCGCTCGGTCCGGCGTTGAGGGAGGTGAAGACGTCGGTGGCGCGGTCCTCGCGCATCACCAGGTGCAGGACGTCGCCCTCCTGGATGATCGAGTCACGCGTCGGCAGCATGCCGTCGCCGAGCCGGTCGATCCAGGCGATCCGCGATCCGGTCTGCTGCTGCAGGCGGATGGTGCGCTCGCCGACCCAGGTGGTGGGCGCGAGCAGCGGGTCGACGCGGATGGTGCCGGACATGTCGCGGAAGCTCGGCTCGGCCCCCTGCGGCAGCAGCCGGCGCAGCACCTGGTCGGCGGTCCACTTCACGGTCGCCACCGTGCTGATGCCGAGTCGCTCGTAGACCTCGGCCCGGCCCGGGTCGTAGATGCGGGCCACCACGTTGTCCACGCCGAAGGTCTCGCGGGCCACCCGGGCCGCGATGATGTTGGAGTTGTCGCCGCTCGAGACGGCGGCGAACGCCTCGGCGCGCCGGATGCCGGCCTTCTCCAGGACCTCCTGGTCGAAGCCGATGCCGGCCACCTTGTCACCGCCGAAGCCGGGGCCGAGGCGGCGGAACGCGTCCGGCTCGCTGTCGATCACCGACACGGTGTGGTTACGGTCCTCGAGGCTGCGGGCGAGGGTCGAGCCGACCCGGCCACAACCCATGATCACGACGTGCACAGGGCCACGCTGTCACAGTTGCGTACGGAGTCGTCAACCTGCGTAGCCTTCGGACGTGCCAACCCAGAATCGTGGACCCCGTCGCCCCGGCCGTCAGACTCGTGCGAAGGCGGTCCGAGGTCGGTCGCGGGTGGGCGAGCGGTACGACGTCACCGCCGGCTCGGTCGCCCACGGCGGCCACGTGATCGCCCGGGTCCCCACCGGCGACACGCGGGACGACGGCACCCCGGAGCTGCGCGTCGTCTTCGTCCGGCACGCGCTGCCGGGTGAGCGCGTCACCGTGGAGATCACGGAGGGCACCGATGGTGACCGGTTCTGGCGCGGCGATGCGGTCGAGGTCCTCGAGGCCTCCGCCGACCGTGTCGAGGCGCCCTGCCCGTTCAGTGGTCCGGGCGCCTGCGGCGGCTGCGACTTCCAGCACGTGGCGGTGCGCGCCCAGCGCGAGCTGAAGGCCACCGTCGTGCGCGAGCAGCTGGTCCGGCTCGCCAAGCTCGACGCCGACTCCCCGCTCGTGGCGGGCCTGGTCGTCGAGGCGGTCCCCGGCGACGAGAACGGACTGCGCTGGCGCACCCGGCAGCGCTACGTCGGACTCCCCGGTGGGGGCAAGGGGATGCGCAAGTACCGCTCCCACGACGTCATCCCGGTCGACGACTGCCGGATCGCCCGCACGGATGCTCGCGAGACCGCCTCCGGTGACACGCGCACCATCTCGGAGACCGTCACGGCCGCGGGTGAGACCCACCGCTTCGATCTGGCCGCCGACGGCTTCTGGCAGGTCCACCCCGGCGCGCCCACGGCGCTGACCGAGGCGGTCCTCGCCGCGCTCGACCCGAAGCCGGGGGAGTCGGTCCTGGATCTCTACGCCGGCGTCGGGCTCTTCGCCGCCTTCCTCGCGGACCGCGTGGGTGCCGAGGGCCGGGTCGTCGCGATCGAGGGCGACCCGCAGGCGTCCGCGTACTCGCTCGCGAACGTCCCCGGCGCCGACGTGAGCGCCGGCGATGTCGCCACCGTGCTCGCCTCGAGCCACCCCGAGGCGTTCGACCTGGTCGTCCTCGACCCGCCGCGCGAGGGCGCCCGCCGTCCGGTCGTCGAGGCCGTCGCCGCCCGCACGCCGCGCGCGGTGGCGTACGTCGCCTGCGATCCCGCCGCGCTGGCCCGCGACGTGGCGATCTTCGCCGAGCATGGCTACACCCTCACCGCCCTGCGCGGCTTCGACCTCTTCCCGATGACGCACCACGTCGAATGCGTCGCCCTGCTGACGAGGACCGGGTCGGGTCTGTAGCGGAACGCATCGCTGGATCGCCGTCCGGGCACGGGTGGAGCCCGTCCGGAGGACCCTCGGTCGGAGGACGTTCGGCCCTGAACGGCGATGAGGGCTTCGCCGGAGGATGGAGCCCCGTCCTGCCGGCACCTCGAAAGGCCATGATGAGCCACGCAACCACTCGGGCTCCGGAGGTCCTCGCCGCGTCGCTCTCCGCGCTGTTCGCCCTACTCCTCCTCACCGCCGCCATCCTCGGGCCGCTGGTCACCGGCAGGATCCGCTTTCACATGTCGGCGGACGCGGTGGTCCAGTACGTCGGCGGCGAGGTCGTGACCATGATCGGGGCGGTCGTGCTGCTGGCATCGGTGCCGATGTGGTCCGCGGCTCGCCCGGCCGTCCCCGGGGTCGTCGGCGGGCTCTGTGCCTACGTCGTCTACACGGTCGTCACGGTGGTGCCGGCCAGGATTTCGGGCGCTATGCGGGCAATGTGGAGAAGGCGTTCCTGCTCTACGCCTCTATCGCCGCGGTGGCGATGGTTCTGCTGGTGGTCTGCGCGCGCATGCTCGCGCGCGCGGGTGACGTCACCGGGCCGCGGCAGGCGACGGCCTGGCTGCTGATCGTGGTCGCCACGGTCATCGCTCTGCTGTGGGTCGGCCAGCTGGCTGGGTTCTACCGGGACGGTCCGTCCCCGGAGTACGAGGCGGCCACCTCGCTCTTCTGGCTCGTCAAGCTCCTCGATCTGGCCATCGTGATCCCGCTGACCGGTTTCGTCGCGATCCTCCAGCACACGCCGTCGGCGGGATCGGACGCGGCGGCGGTGGTCGTCCTGGGCTTCATGAGCTGCCTGTTCCTCGCCCTGCTCGGCATGGCCGTCGAGATGCTGCGCCGTGACACCCCCGGGGCCAGCTGGGTCCTGGCGATCGGCGCACTCGTTCTCCTGGTGCCGACCGCGGCGCTCTGGGGGCGGTGGCTCCTCCATCGCGGGTGACCGGGTGTTGTCCAGGCTCGCCGGCTCTCGGACCTGCGCTCGCAGAGGTCATTGGTCCCACGCCGCCGGTGCCGAAGGTGCCGATCGTCGGGGACGGCCGGTGGGCCCTGCGCCCGTCGATCAGGAGCCCTAGGACCCTGTTCGTCCGCTCGCGTCCCGATGTGGGCTGAGACCTGACAGAACCACCACTTCCGGTCCGGTCGATCCGCTCGGGCCCGAGGACGCAACGGGAGGCGCCGTGAGCACCGAACAGCACAACGCAGTCGAGTGGGTGGTCGTCGGTTTCGACGGCTCACCCGGGGCGGAGGCCGCGGTGCGGTATGCCGTCGAGGAAGCGCGGCGCCGCCACGCCGGGGTACGGATCGCCCACGCGATGCCGGTGTTCCCCTGGGGCGTCGGAGCTGGAGTGATCGCACACGACGTACCGACGCCGACCGGGCGCAGCCTTCTCTCCGGCGCCGCCCGGTCGGCGCGCGACGCGGCGGGTGACGCCTCTGTTCCGGTCGAGTGCCGCCTGCTGGTGGGAGATCGCCGCGACGCGATCATCAGCGCGGCCGGCGAGGACGGCGTCGAGATCGTGCTGGGACGCGAGCACGAGCCGAGCCTGTTGCACGTCGCCACCGGCTCCACGGTCGTCGGTGTCGCCGCGCACGCCCCGGTCCCGGTCATCGCAGTCGCTCCTCAGAGCGAGGTGACCGTCCACCAGCGGATCGCCGTCGGCGTCAAGGACCCGCGCCGTGCCGACGCGATCGTGCACCGGGGTCTTGAGGCGGCCGCGGAGCGTGGTGCGAGCCTGTGGATCGTCAACGCCTGGGAGATGCCTCCCGGCTACGAGGCACTCGTCGCGACACCGGCCGAGCGCGAGAAGGTCGCCCGCAGCGTCACCGAGCAGCTCGAGACGACCATCGGCCGACTGGCCGCCGACTTCCCGCAGGTGGAGCACAAGATCTCGGTCGTGCACGGCAATCCCGCCCGCACCCTCGAGGAGGTCTCCCAGGAGTGCGACCTGCTCGTCCTGGCGCGACGTGCTCACCTCCTGCCGCGCGGTCACATCGGCGGCACGGCGCGCGCCGTACTGCGCCATGCTGCGTGCCCGGTGATGTTGGTACCGGCGGGCTGAGGACACCCGATGACCGGTTTCGAGATCAGGATCCACGGCCGCGGCGGCCAGGGGGTGGTCAGCGCCGCGGAGATGCTGGCGCGCGCGGCCTTCGAGGAGGGCCGCCACGCCCAGGCGTTCCCGACCTTCGGCTCCGAGCGCACCGGTTCGCCGGTGATCTCCTTCTGTCGCATCGCCGACGAGCCGATCCGAATCCACGACCCGATCACCCGTCCCGACGCACTGATCGTCCAGGATCCGACGCTGATCCACCAGGTCCGACTGTTCGAGGGGGTACGGCCGGACGGGTTCGTCCTGGTCAACACCGCCCGATCGTTCGTCGAGCTGGGACTCGGCCGACTGGAGGAGGGCCTCGATCCACACCGCGTGCGCTGCGTCCCCGCCACCGAGCTGGCCCGCGCCGAGCTGGGGCGGCCGTTGCCGAACACGGCCCTGCTCGGAGCCTTCGCCGCGATGAGCGGCATCGTGCGCCTGAGCTCGCTCGACGCTGCCATCCGTCAGACGTTCCCCGAGCCGCTCGCGGTCCGCAACATCGCGGCGGCACATGCCGCCCACGACCTCGTCTGCGCACAGAGCGGGCAGGTGAGCCGTGCTTAGCCAGCTCGAGGGATCGCAGGCGACCGCGAAGGCCGTCGCCCGCTGCCGCCCTGAGGTGGTGGCCGCCTACCCGATCTCGCCGCAGACCCATATCGTCGAGGCCCTGTCGGACATGGTGCGGCTCGGCGAGCTGGCACCCTGCGAGTACCTGACGGTGGAGTCGGAGTTCGGTGCCCTGTCCGCCTGCATCGGCGCCTCGGCGATGGGCTCGCGCACCTTCACAGCCACGTCCAGCCAGGGCCTGCTGTTCATGGCCGAGGCGCTCTTCAACGCCTCCGGCCTCGGGCTGCCGATCGTGATGACGGTGGCCAACCGTGCGATCGGCGCGCCGATCAACATCTGGAACGACCACTCCGACGCGATGGCGATGCGTGACAGCGGCTGGATCCAGCTCTTCGCCGGCTCCAACCAGGAGGCGGTCGACCTGCATCTGCAGGCGTTCGTGCTGGCGGAGCGCCTCGGGCTGCCGGTCATGGTCTGCATGGACGGCTTCGTGCTCACCCATGCCGTCGAGCGCATCGACCTGCCGACGGTTGAGGAGGTCGACGCCTTCGTGCCTCGCTTCGAGCCACGCCAGCTGCTCGACCCGGCCCACCCCGTCTCGATCGGGGCGATGGTCGGCCCCGAGGCCTTCACCGAGGTCAAGTACCTGATGCACGCCCGGCAGATGCAGGCCCTCGACGAGGCCCCGAGCATCGCTGCCGACTTCGGCGACGCCTTCGGGCGCACCTCGGGAGGCCTGATGCACTCCTACCGCACTGAGGGCGCTGACACGGTGGTGCTCGCGCTCGGATCCCAGGTCGGCACCATCGAGGTCGTCGTGGACGACTTGCGCGAGGAGGGCCACGCCGTGGGCGTGGTCGAGCTGGTCTGCTTCCGTCCCTGGCCCGAGACCGAGGTGCGTCGCGCCCTCGCGGGAGCCGAGCGGGTGCTGGTCATCGAGCGGGCCTTCGCACCAGGGGCCGGCGGGATCCTGGCCGCCGACGTACGCCTGGCCCTCGCCGGGACCGGAACCGAGGTGTTCGGGGTGGTGGCCGGTCTCGGCGGCCGACCGGTGACGCGCTCGGCGATTCGCGAGCTGGTCGACGACGTCCGCGCCGGGCGCCTGGCCCCGGAGGGAACCCACTTCCTCGGCCTGCGCACCGACGTGGTCGAGCACCAGCTGCGGCGCGCCGACGGCCCGCGCCCCGGGCCGCACGCCGAGAGCGTGCTCGCCGAGCTGGGCATCGTCGGCTCCGGCTCCCACTGACCACCACGCGGACGACGGAGGCACCCATGCCAGCACAACAGGTCAAGCTCTACCAGATCGGCACCTTCGCGGTCGGCAATCGGCTCCTCGACGCCGAACAGCGCACCGTCCAGGCCCGGATGGACCGCTCGAACTCCCTGACCTCGGGCCACCGCGCCTGTCGCGGGTGCGGGGAGGCGCTCGGTGCCCGCTACGTCCTCGACGCGGCGATGCGGGCGACCGGCGGTCAGATCGTCGCGGCCAACGCGACCGGTTGCCTGGAGGTCTTCTCGACGCCCTACCCGGAGACGTCGTGGCAGTTGCCCTGGTTGCACTCGCTGTTCGGCAACAGTCCGGCGGTGGCCAGCGGCATGGCGGCGGCGCTGCGCGCCCAGGGCCGTCGTGACGTACGCGTCGTGGGGCAGGCCGGCGACGGCGGCGCCGTCGACATCGGGCTGGGATGCCTGTCGGGCATGTTCGAACGCGACGATGACGTCCTGTTCGTCTGCTACGACAACGAGGGCTACATGAACACCGGCGTGCAACGCTCCGGGGCCACTCCGCCGGGTGCGCGCACCGCCACGACCAGACCCCTGGGGGCGCAACCCGGCAACGCCTTCGGTCAGGGCAAGAGCCTGCCTCTGATCGCGATGGCGCACGAGATCCCATATGTCGCCACGGCGACCGTCGCGGATCTGCACGATCTCGAGGCCAAGGTCGAGCACGCCATGACGCTGCACGGGGCGCGCTACCTGCACGTGCTGGTCCCGTGCCCTCTGGGCTGGGGCTCGGCGTCGGAGGACACCGTACGTGTGGCCAGGCTGGCCAAGGAGACCGGCATCTTCCCGGTGTTCGAGGCCGAGCACGGCGAGCTCACCTCCGTCTCTCGGATCCGGCAGCGGCGGCCGGTCGAGGACTACCTGATCCTGCAGAGCCGCTTCGCCCATCTCTTCGGCGAGCCGCGGCGTGACGACATCATCGCCCGCATCCAGCAGCAGGCCGACCGCAACATCGAGCGGTTCGGCCTCCTCGACCCACGAGCCCAGGAGGCATGACATGGACGAGCCCTTCGCCATCACGCTCGACGTCGGTTCGAGCCGCGCCAACAAGACCGGATCGTGGCGCACCGAGCGCCCGGTGTACGTCGACCTGCTGCCACCGTGCAGTGGCGCCTGTCCGGCGGGGGAGGACGTACGGGAGTGGCTCTACGAGGCCGAGGACGGGGCGGCGGGCTACGAGCGCGCCTGGCGCCGCATCATGGCCGCCAACCCGTTCCCTGCCACGATGGGTCGCGTCTGCTACCACCCGTGCGAGAGCAGCTGCAACCGCGGCCAGCTCGACGAGGCGGTGGGGATCAACTCGATCGAGCGCTTCCTCGGTGACGAGGCCCTCCGCCAGGGCTGGACCGTCGGCGTCGACGTGCCAGCGACCGGTCGGACCGTGCTGGTGGTCGGGGCCGGCCCCTGCGGTCTGGCCGCCGCCTACCATCTGGCGCGATCGGGACACACCGTCACCATCCGCGATGCCGGCCCGATGGCGGGCGGCATGATGCGCTTCGGCATCCCCGCGTACCGCCTCCCGCGCGATGTGCTCGATCGCGAGGTGGCCCGCATCGTGGCCCTCGGCGTACGTCTCGAGCTGGACACCAAGGTGGACGACCTCGATGCGGCCCTGCGGCGTGACGGCTTCGACGCGGCATTCCTCGCCGTCGGCGCTCAGGTCGGTCGCCGCGCCCACCTGCCCGCCGGTTCGGCGGCGCACGTGCTTGAGGCGATCACGATGTTGCATGACGTCGCCGAGGGGGAGCGGCCGCTGCTCGGTCGCCGCGTGGCCATCTACGGCGGAGGCAACACCGCGATCGACGCGGCCCGTACGGCACGGCGTCTGGGGGCGGAGGAGGCGGTGATCATCTACCGCCGCACACGTGAGCGGATGCCGGCCCATGACAGCGAGGTCCGCGAGGCCGAGGACGAGGGCGTGCTGTTCCGGTGGCTCAGCACGATCAAGCACGTCGACGGTGGTGTGATGAGGGTGGAGAAGATGGAGCTCGACGACACCGGCTTCCCCCAGCCCACCGGCGAGATCGAGGAGCTCGCGGCCGACTCCCTCATCCTCGCGCTCGGGCAGGACACCGACCTCTCGCTCCTCGATGCGATGGGTGACGTCGAGGTACGTGATGGAGCGGTCGAGGTCGACGCGACGATGATGACCGGACGACCGGGAGTGTTCGCGGGCGGAGACGTCGTCCCGGGAGAGCGCTCGGTCACCGTCGGCATCGGCCACGGTCGTCGTGCGGCCGCCTACATCGACGCGTGGCTTGCCGGCTTGCCGGACCGCAGCGAGGAGGTCCGCCGTACCGCCCCGTTCGAGCGGCTCAACACGTGGTACTTCAGCGAAGCGCCTCGCTCCCACCGCGCCCAGCTGGAGGCGGCACGGCGTGAGTCGACCTTCGACGAGGTCACCCACGGCCTGGCGCCCGACACCGCGCTCTACGAAGCGCGTCGGTGCATGTCCTGTGGGTCGTGCTTCTCCTGCGACAACTGTTACGGCGTCTGCCCTGACAACGCGGTCCTGAAGATCGGCGGACCGGGGCACGGCTACGAGATCGATCTGGACTACTGCAAGGGCTGCGGTCTCTGCGCCGCCGAGTGCCCGGCGGGGGCGATCGAGATGGTGCCCGAGCAGTACTGAGGCCCCGCCGTTCGGCCCTCCTCCTGCACGACCCAGGACCCTGCCTCGCGCGATGGCGCGCCCGCTCGGGGAGACGCCGCCGCTGGCGGAGACGCCCCCCCCCAGGACCACCGGGTGCAGGGGAGTCACGCCCCAGGGAACCGGATCGGCTGCCTGATCAAGGACGCCGCAGAACGCCGGAGTGCTCGTCGACGAGGGTCAGCGGCTCGACGGTGTCAGCGGGGTGGTCTGGCGCGCCGTCCCCGTCGTCATGAGCTCGACCACGCTGATCGGGTCGAGGGCGGCCGTCGCCCGGACCGCCACGAGGCGCCCGAGGGTGAGCACAGCGATCCTGTCCGCGACGGCGAAGACGTCGTTCATGTTGTGCGAGATCACGATGACAGCCAGGCCTCGGTCGGCCAGGCGCCGGATCAGATCGAGGACGACCTTCGTCTGCGCGACGCCCAGGGCTGCGGTGGGCTCGTCCATGATGACGAGCTTGGAGTGCCACAGCACGGACTTCGCGATCGCCACCGACTGGCGCTGACCACCCGACAGGTGCGCGACGCGCTGCCGGGGTGACTTCAGAGTCCGGACAGCGAGGGAGTCCAGGGTCTCGCGAGCCGACTTCTCCATCGAGTCCTTGTCGATCAACAGGTGGTGCACGGTCCGCTCGCGGCCGAGGAACATGTTCTCGACGATGTCGAGGTTGTCGCACAGCGCGAGGTCCTGATAGACGGTCTCGATGCCGAGCCCGGCGGCGTCGCGAGGTGTACGGATCGAGACCGGGCGGCCCTCCCAGAGGATGCGGCCCTCGTCCGGCGGGTGGATGCCGGCGATGCACTTGATCAGCACCGACTTGCCGGCGCCGTTGTCGCCCACCAGGGCGGTCACCTGGCCCGCGGGGATGTCGAGGCTCACGTCGGTGAGCGCCTGGATCTGCCCGAAGTGCTTGCTGACGTGCTGGAGCCGCAGCAGGGGCATGTCGTCGGTCGCGCTTACGGGGTCCGGCTCGATGGTTGTCATGCTCTCCTCCTGCGACGTGGCCCGTACGGGCACGGGACGTGTGGTGTCGAGATCGATGCTTCGCGTGCCGGAGGCAGGAGCGAACCGGCCCAAAGTCATCGGTGGGTGGGCCTTAGGGCCGTCACCGCCGCGGGACAAGGCCTCTCCACCGTGCCCCGCGGCGCTGGTGGAGTGGGAGCATGGAGAGTCAGGTACAGCCGAAGCAGGCCCGCGAGCCGGGCATCAACGACCACGACAGCCTCGTCCGGCGCTTCGAGGAGATCACCAACGCCGACGTCGGTTCCGTCGGAGGCAAGAACGCCTCGCTGGGAGAGATGTATCAGCGGCTCTCGGGGAACGGGGTGCGCGTGCCCGACGGGTTCGCGGTCACCGCGGAGTCCTATCGGCGCGTCATCGCCCAGCGGGACGTCGCAAGCCGCCTGCGCGACGTGCTCGAGGCGATCGAGGAGAGTGACAACGACAGCCTCGATCGTGGCGCCGAGCAGGCCCGCAGCATCGTCTATGAGGCCGGTCTCCCGGCCGACGTGGAGACGGCCGTCCGGTCGTCCTATGCGCGTCTGGAGAGCCAGTACGGCGCCGGCGTGAGTGTCGCCGTGCGCAGCTCGGCCACCGCCGAGGACCTGCCTGAGGCCAGCTTCGCCGGCCAGCACGAGAGCTACCTGGCGATCACCGGCGTCGTCGCCGTGTTGGACGCGGTCCGGCACTGCTTCGCCAGTCTCTTCACCGCCCGCGGCATCGACTATCGGCGGCGGCAGGGCTTCGACGACATGCAGGTGGCGCTCTCGGTCGGCGTGATGAAGATGGTCCGCTCGGACGAAGCCTCCTCGGGGGTGGCGTTCACCCTCGACACCGAGTCGGGTTTCCGCGACATCGTCCTTGTCACCGGCTCGTACGGCCTGGGCGAGACCATCGTTCAGGGCACCGTCGACCCGGACGAGTTCTCGGTGCACAAGCCGACCTATCTCGACGGCTACCGCGCGGTGCTGCGCCGGCGTCTGGGTGAGAAGGAGGTGCGGATGGTGCTCACCGACGACGGCCGCTCCACGCGGGTCATGCCGACGCCAGCGCAGGACCGGGAGCGGTTCTGCCTCACGGACGCCGAGGTGCTCGACCTGACCGAGATGGCTCTGACGATCGAGCGCCACTACGGCCGGCCGATGGACATCGAGTGGGCCAAGGACGGTCCCGGCGGGGAGCTCTACATCGTCCAGGCGCGCCCCGAGACCGCCGCATCACACCGGGCGCACGGGAAGGTCACCACCCGCACCGTGCTCGCCCATGGTGCGCTGATGGCGACCGGCCGTGCGGTGGGTGACGGGGTGGCCACCGGGCAGGCCCGCGTAATCACCGACGTGCGTCAGCTGCAGGACTTCCGCGAGGGCGAGGTGCTCGTCGCGGCGTCCACCACACCGGACTGGGAGCCTGCGATGAAGAGGGCCGCTGCGATCATCACCGACCACGGCGGTCGGACGTGCCACGCGGCGATCATCGCGCGCGAGCTCGGCGTGCCGGCTGCCGTCGGCACCGGGGACGGCACCCGAGCGATCGCGCCGGGACGTACGGTGACGGTCTCGTGCGCGGAGGGCGCCACGGCGCATGTCTACGACGGCGAGGCGACGGTGCGCTCGATCACCTCCCAGGCACAGGAGGCGGCGCGCCCCCGGACCCAGGTGATGATCAACCTCGGCAACCCGGACCTCGCCTTCGAGACCTCGTTCCTGCCCAACGACGGTGTCGGGCTCGCCCGGATGGAGTTCATCCTGGCGGCCGGGGTCAAGGTGCATCCGCTCGCCGCGCTGCACCCGGACCGGGTCGAGGACGACGCCCAGCGCGCACAGATCCTCGACCTGATCCGCGGCTACGCGGACGGTGCCTCCTACTTCGTCGAGCGACTCGCCGAGGGGATCGGCACGATCGCGGCGGCGTTCTACCCGAAGCCGGTGGTGGTCCGACTCTCGGACTTCAAGACCAATGAGTACGCCTCGCTGCTCGGGGGTGCGGCCTTCGAACCGGTCGAGGCCAACCCGATGCTCGGCTTCCGCGGCGCCGCACGCTATGCGCACCCGGCGTACGCGGACGGCTTCGAGCTCGAGTGCCGGGCGCTGTGCCGGGTGCGCGAGGAGATGGGCCTGCGCAACGTCATCGTGATGGTGCCGTTCGTCCGCCGCATCGCTGAGGCCGACCTGGTGCTGGCGAGGATGGCTGAGCTCGGGCTCGAGCGCGGACGCGAGGGGTTGGAGATCTACGCCATGTGCGAGGTCCCGAACAACGTGGTGCAGGTCGACGAGTTCGCGGCTCGGTTCGACGGCTTCTCGATCGGCTCCAACGACCTGACCCAGCTGACCCTCGGGGTGGACCGCGACAGTGAGGTCGTCGCCTTCGACTACGACGAGCGCGACCCTGGCGTCATGCGGATGATCGAGCTGGCCGTCGAGGGCTGCCATCGGCACGGCATCCACTGCGGGATCTGCGGGCAGGCGCCCTCGGACTACCCCGACTTCCTGGAGTTCCTCGTCCGCACCGGCATCGACGCGATCAGCCTCACCCCTGACTCCGTGGTGAGCGCGACCGAGGCAGTCGTGGCGGCGGAGTCGGCCCAGGAAGACTGACGGCCGCGGCCGCAGCGGGAACGAGGTCCCAGCCCCGGCACGAGCCGACGGCGGATCAGGCGCGGGCTGTCGGCATCCGCGGCCCGGGACGTTCGACTCCCGCTGTGAGGGACTCGGCCCCCTGTCCCAGGAGCGGTGCGCGACCAGACTGTGAGAGCAGCATCCCGACGAGCTGGAGGACCCCGATGGCTTCCGACCGCGGCGCACGGACTGCGTCGCAGACCGAGACAGGGGTCGAGCCGCCCGCTCGCTCCGCGGCCGTCTCAGCACCGACGCCCGAGGGCGGGCTCGACGCCGTCGACGTGCTGCAGCGACGCTCCGTGTTCGGGCCGAACACGCTGCCAGGGCGGGCTCCGGCGACGCTCCTTGATCGCGTCGTGGCGCAGCTCCGGGACCCCATGATCCTGCTCCTGCTGGGAGCGGCCGGGCTGAGCAGCGCGCTGCACGACTTCCGCGACGTCGCCATCATCCTGCTGGTGGTCGTGACCAACACCGCGATCGGCGTCGGACAGGAGGTTCGGGCGCAGCACGCCCTCGACGCGTTGCGTGCCCTCAGTCAGCCGACGGCCCGGATCTGGCGCAGCGGCTGCCTGATCGACCTTCCGACCGTCGAGGTCGTCCCTGGCGACCGAATCGTCGTCGAGGCAGGCGACATCGTGGCCGCAGACGCAACACTCGTCGGGGCTGCCGGCCTGGAGGTGGATGAATCGGCGCTGACCGGCGAGTCGCGCGCCGTCGAGAAGTCGGTCGGTCAGGACACCGATGAACGCCTCCTGGCAGGAACGGTCGTCACCCGCGGGAGGGGCACAGCGCTGGTGACCGCGACCGGAGTGAACAGCGCGATCGGCGGCATCGCCGCGCTGCTCGGTCACGAACCCACCCGGCCCACGCCGCTTCAGGACCGTCTGCGGGACCTGGGGCGGATCCTCGCGGCCACGGCCGTCGCGCTCGCCGCGCTGGTGATGGCTCTGGGCCTTCTCCGGGGCAGACCCGTCGGCGAGATGACCTTGATCGCGATCAGTCTGGCGGTGGCGGCGGTGCCCGAGTCGCTTCCTGCCGTCGTCACCTTGGCCCTGGCGCTCGGTGCGCGTCGGATGTCGCGACGAGCGGCGATCGTACGGCGCTTGTCGGCGGTCGAGACCCTCGGCGCTGTCACGGTGTTCTTGACGGACAAGACCGGAACACTGACGCAGAACCGGATGACCCTGGAGCGCGCGTATGCAGGTGAGCGTGAGTACGGCCTCGACGACATCAGCGCAGGGGCTGACGAAGGCCTGTTGCGCCTGTTGCGCGATGTCGCTCTGTGCAACGACGCCGATCTCGCTGCTCCCGATCAGCAGCATCCGGACTGGTGGCCGCGAGGTGAGGCGACGGACGTCGCTCTGCTCTCGGCGGCGCTGACCGCCGGCGTCCCCGTCCAGCACGACCGCGTGCACCTGCCGCGGGTGGGCGAGAGCCCCTTCGACAGCCAGAGAAAGCGGATGACCACGATCCACCGGACGGGAGACGACACAGACGAAGCTCTGGTGATCTGCAAGGGCGCACCGGAGGTGTTGCTCGCCGTCCCGGGTCTGCTCCGCAGGCCCGCCGGATCGCTTCAGGCTCAGATCGACCAGCTGACGGATCAGGGCCTGCGCGTGCTGATGGTGGCCGAAGGAAGGACGACCAGCCTCGACGCGGCGGCCGCGGAGCAGCACCTCGATATCGTCGGACTGGTTGCTCTGAACGACCCTCCTCGCGCCGATGCGCGTGCCGTCCTCGACTCGGTGAGGGAGGCGGGCATCGCGGTCGCCATGGTCACCGGTGATCACCCCGACACGGCTCGTGCCGTCGCCGAGCGGCTCGGCCTGGGGACCGACGTGGTCACGGGCACGGACCTCGAGCGCGGCGACGTCTTCGGAGACGCGTCGGGGGACATGGGAAGGATCCCTGCGGTGTTCGCCCGCACCCGCCCCGAGCAGAAGTACGACATCGTCACCCGGCTGCAGGCACGCGGGCACATCGTCGCGATGACCGGCGACGGGGTTAACGACGCGCCCGCCCTCGAGCGCGCCGACATCGGTGTAGCCATGGGCATGTCGGGCACGGAGGTCGCGAAGCAGGCCGCCGACCTCATCCTCACCGACGACAGCCTCGGCACGGTCGCCCATGCGATCGACGACGGCCGTCGCATCTATGCGAACATCAGAACGTTCCTGCGCTACGCACTCGCCGGAGGCGTCGCGGAGGTGGGTGTGATGCTGTTCGGGCCGTTCGTCGGGATCGGCGTCCCACTCCTGCCGGGGCAGATCTTGTGGATCAACCTGCTGACCCATGGGCTGCCCGGCCTCGCCTTCGGCGCCGAGCCGGGCGACCCCGAGGCGATGCACCGGCCGCCGCGATCGCCCCAAGCATCGGTTCTGGGCAACGGACTGTGGCGTCAGGTCCTTCTCATCGGTGCACTGATAGCGGTGGTGGCCCTGACAGCCGGTCTTCTCGTATCGGATAACGCCCAGGTGCAACGAAGCGCCGTGTTCCTGACGCTCGGCCTCGCACAGCTCGGGGTCGCTCTGGCGCTGCGACGCAGAAGCGACCGTCGGCACGTGCTGGGCTTCCTCGACCTGGCGGTCGCCTCATCGGTCGTGCTGCAGCTCGCCGCCGTGTTCGTGCCGTGGCTCGCCGAGCTGCTCGGAACCCGGCCGCTCCCGCTCGCTGACACTGCGGTCGTGCTGGCCCTCGGAATCGTGCCCGGCGTCGCCACATTCCTGGGGGCCGGTGGCCACGTGCTTCGGGACCTTCGCCTCCACCGCGCCGAGCTTCGGCGTCGCACGATGGCGGGGAAGGGAGAATCATGAACATTGAGCGAGACGCGCGGGTCGTACGGACCGCAGGCCGCGTCGTGGTGGGTGTGGATGACGGCGCGGCAAGCCGCGCGGCCCTGGTCTTCGGCGCGACGTTGGCGGGATGGCTCGGTGTGCCGCTCCTGGCGGTGCACGTGTATGCCGAGGGCCACGGGGGACCCGAGACGCCGTTGTTGCGGTTCGGTGACTCGGCGCGGCTGGCGCGCGAGACCCTCGACGGGGCCGTCGAGCGAGCTCAGGTCGAGGACGGCATCACCGTTCCGATCACACCGCTCCTGGTGAGTGGCCACCGTGCGCGGACCCTGATCGAGCACGGTCGCCGTGACGGCATCCTGGTCGTCGGGCGTCCTCAGCGTCACGGGCACGCCGCGCTGCTGCCGGAATGGTCGGTGCCGGCGCAGGTCGCGGGCCGCGCGAGGTGTCCGGTGGCGGTCGTACCCGCGTCGTGGCGTCCCGGTGCACTCCCAGCTCCGGTGTCGGTGGGCGTCGATCTGGCCCGGACAAGCGCGGTGCTACTGGAACAGGCCGTAGGACTGGCGCAGGCCGCTCAGCTTCCGCTCCGGGTCGTGCATGCGGAACCATCGCGCGGCCGTGCTGATCCGAGCGGGTCGGATCCGGGCCGGCTGCGTCGTATCCTCCAGACCGAGCTCGAGCGTGCCGCGCCACCCGCAGCGCGGGTGTCGCTCGCCGTCCGCGACGGTGCCCCGGGGCGCGTCCTCGAGGAGGCGTCGCACGATTCGGCGTTCCTCGTCGTGGGCCGCCACGGCGTCCGGCACCGCACGCCCCACCGTTTGGGGACCGTGGCGCGGCACGTCCTACGGACAGCCTCCTGCCCCGTCCTGCTCGTCGATGCACCGGACCGCTGCGTGCCGGCAGGGGAGCGGAGCGTGGCACGCGCCGTCTCGACCCCCGTCGGACGATGAACGGAGGCACCGCGCCGTACGCGGATCTCCATGAGACCCATTCGGGTGTCGTGCTCCTGCTCGGGGACGTGGCCTACAAGCTCAAGAAGCCCGTCACCCTGCCGTTCCTGGACTACTCCACCACGGCGCAGCGCCGCGAGGCATGCGAGCGCGAGCTCGCCCTCAACAGGCGGTTCAGCCCCGACGTCTACCTGGGCGTCGGCGCGCTCACGACGCCGAGCGGCGAGAGCGAGCCGACGGTGATGATGCGCCGCATGCCCGCCGACCGGCGGCTCAGCGCGATCCTCGACCATGCTGACACGGCCGATAGCGTCCGCGAGGTCGCCAGACTGGTGGCCCGTTTCCACAGCGGAGCGGAACGCAGCCAGGCGACCGCGGCCGAGGGGAGGCGCGACGAGGTACTGCGACGCTGGGAGCACAACCTCGATGAGGCGGCCCGTCTGCCGGGGACGCCGATCTCGTCCGAGCTCATCGCGGCCGTTCGTTCTGGGGCCGAGCGCTACCTCGCCGGTCGCGAAGTGCTCTTCCAGCAGCGCATCGAGGAGGGACGGGTGCTCGACGGCCACGGCGACCTGCTCGCCGACGACATCTTCTGTCTGCCGGACGGCCCGCGGGTGCTCGACTGCCTGGAGTTCGACGACCGGCTACGCCATCTCGACCAGATCGACGACGTCGCCTGCCTGGCGATGGACCTGGAGCGCCTGGGTCACGCCGAGCTGGCTGGCGGTCTGCTGCGTTGGTACAGCGAGTTCAGTGGCGACCACGCGCCCGCGTCATTGATTCACCACTACATCGCATATCGCGCGTTCATGCGCGCCAAGGTGAGTGCGGTCCGTCGTCAGGAGCCCGGCCCGCATCCGGCGTCGGGCGAGGAGCCGGTCGCACTCGCGCGCCTGGCACGCGACCACATCGACGCTGCCGCGGTCCGGCTCGTGCTCATCGGCGGGTCACCGGGCTCGGGCAAGTCGACGCTCGCCGGTCACCTCTCACACCGCCTCGGCCTCGCGGTGCTCGACAGTGACAGCATGCGCAAGGAGCTTGTCGGCCTCAGCGCCAGGAGCCCGGCCGCAGCGGGCTTCGAGGAGGGCATCTATTCGCCGACCAGCACCGCGCGAACGTACGACGAGCTGCTGCGCCGCGCGCGGCTGCTGCTCGAGCGCGGGGAGTCGGTCCTCCTGGACGCCTCGTGGAGCTCGGCACATCACCGGGCACAGGCTGCCAGGCTGGTGGATGCCGTCAGCGCGGAGCTGATCTCGTTGCGCTGCGACCTGCCCGCTGCCGTGGCGGACGTGCGGATCGCGGCCCGGCGTGTCGCCGGCGACGCGGTCTCGGATGCTGACCACAGCATCGCGGCACGGATGCGCAGCCGGCAGGACGTGTGGCCCGAGAGCGTCCGGCTCGACACCGCGCGCGACCTGGCCGAGACCGTGGACGAAGCCGTCGACGCGGTTCTTCGTGGGGCCGCCGGTACGGCCGGCTCGTCGGGGCGCCCTATCTCTGTGGCCGGACGGACTTTCGGCCCTGCGACACGGTGGGCCTAGGGCTCGACGAACAGGAGCCTTCGGCTCTGCCTCCACAGGTCGCTTCGCGCTGTGCTGGAGGCATGTCGACTTCAGGAGGAACGATGGTTGGAACGGGTTGGATCCTCGTCGGGGTCTCGGATTCACCGGGAAGCCGAGCCGCTGTGTTCTACGCGGCGCACGCGGCGGCGCGAGCCGAGTCGCGACTGCGGATCGTGCATGTGAGCCCTAGCTGCTCCTCACTGGTCGCGGCCGGCGGCACGGCCGCCACCACCCTCGCGCGTGCCGTCGACGAGGCGGGCTGGTACCTCTCCGAGGACCGGATCATGGGTGAGCTGGTGGTCGGAGACACCGGGAGGACCCTGTCCGACCTGGCCGACGGCGCCGTCATGATCGTGATGGGGCATGCCCGCGCTGAGGTGAGCGGGCATGCGTCGAGCGGCTCCCTCGTCGGCCGGGTCGCAGGCGCCGCCGCCGTCCCCGTGGTTGTCGTCCCCGACGCCTGGGCTCCGAGCGAGCCGCGCGCCCGCGTGGTCCTGGGCCTCAAGCTCGTCGACGAGATCCCCGAGATGCTGCTGCAGGCGGCGCTTCGCGTCGCCCGCACGCGCCACGCCGAACTCACCGTCGTCCACGTGCGCGAGCCGAACGACCCAGAGTCCCAGGCTCGTACGACCGAGGACACAGTGCACGACATCGAGCATCGGATCGCCGGGATCGTCCCCGCCGGCCGCTTCCCGAGGGTGCAGGTCGATGTCGTCGACGGTGCGCCGGGCGACGTGCTCGGACAGGAGTCCCGTAGCGCCGACCTGCTGCTCATCGCTCGTCGAGCAGGCACCACGCCGAGTGGTCGCTTCGGCGGCATCGGCCGCGAGCTCCTGAGCATCGCGCACTGCCCTGTCATGGTCCTCCCGGTCGCTGAGGCGCTCGACAGCGAGGACACCAGGCCCACCGCGGCACCGGCGCGCGGATGAGTTCCCCCTCCGGGGAGAAGGAGGAACGTGATGGACGGCAAGAGGCATGTCCTCGTGGGCATCGACGGCGAGGAGGGTGGTCGCATCGCCCTGAGGTACGGAGCGCAGGAGGCCTCCCGCCTGGGTATCGGGCTCCACCTGCTCCACGTGTGGCCAGACGCGCGGCCACTGATCGGTGACTGGAGGTCGTTCACTCCCGCCGTCGCCTCGGACAATGAGCGGATGGGCCGCCGGATACTCGACGAGCACGCGGCGATGGCGCGAGACCTCGCGCCCGGCGTGGAGGTCGCCACCACACTCGTGCACGGGGACCGCGTGGCCCACCTGGTCATCGCCGCGAACAGGGCCACGCTCACGGTGCTCGGCGACGAGAGCCAGCCGCTCTTGGACAAGATCCTTGTCGGCACGGTTCTGACGGGTGTCGCAGGCAAGGCATCCGCGCCGGTCGTCATCGTGCCTGCGGCCTGGTCCGGTGCGCCGGAGCCGCAGTCGGCGCGTACGGATGTCGTCGTGGCGGTGAAGTCCTGCGCGGGATCGGCAGAACTGGTGAGGCGCGCGATGCAGATCGCGAGCGATCGCCAGGCCCCGCTGACGCTCGTGCACGCCTGGCGACTGCCCCTGGTCTATGACGACGTCATCGCTGACCGGGTCGGAGAGGACGGATGGGAGGAGGCTGCGAGGACCGTGCTGCGTGCGGTGGTGGACAGCGTGCGCCGCGACGTCCCGGACGATCTCGAGGTTCGTATCGATGTCCGCCATGGGCAACCGGCCCGTGCCCTCGTCGACGCCTCGGAGAACGCGAGTCTCCTCCTGCTGGGAAGGCGATCGCACGGCTTCGCCTCGGGCCATCTCGGCGCGACCTCCCGGGCCGTGCTGCGAGCCGTCTCGTGCCCGGTCGAGGTTCTGCCGGAGCTGACGGGATCGGAGGGGCTGCCTGGCCTGGTCCTCGAGGAGGGTGGGGGGATGCTGAAGGCGGCAGAGCACCCCGAGACGATTACCTTCTCGTGAGGATGCGCCGCCCCAGGGGCAGCGCATCGCCGCCGGTGGAGGTCAGCCGCGCGTGATCGTCGAGTAGCCGCTGCTCTACTGCTGCTCGTACAGCTTCTCCCAGCCGTTGAGACCGGCGCCCGACGGGTGCCGGTTACCTGCGTCGGCGTACGTCGCAGGACCGCCACACCGCCGGGCGCGCGAGGGCCGACCGGACGGGGGTGCATCCGGGATCGGCCTGGCCTCTTGCTGTCACATCCTCAGTCCATCGCGGTTCTGTTCCCGTGCGCAGGGGAGGAAGTCCCCTGCGAGAAGGTCCTTCGGCTCGTGTAGCGACGGCATCGCCGGAGGAGCGTGGAGGAGTACCGGGAGACACCCGGTCGCGTGGTCACGGAAGGCACCTGCAATGAAGGCACTCGTCTATCACGGTCCCGGCCAGAAAGCGTGGGAAGAGGTCCCAGACCCCCAGATCGTGCAGCCCACCGACGTGATCGTGCAAGTTGACACCACGACGATCTGCGGCACCGATCTCCACATCCTCAAGGGGGACGTGCCGGCCGTGGCCGAGGGGCGGATCCTCGGGCACGAGGGCGTCGGCACGGTGATCGAGATCGGTCCGGCCGTCCGTACGCTCGCGCCCGGCGACCGGGTGATCATCTCGTGCATCAGCGCCTGCGGAGCCTGCTCCTACTGTCACGCCGGGCTGTACGCCCACTGTCTCGCCGATGAGGGTGCGAGCGGCATCGGGTGGGTCTTCGGCCACCTCATCGACGGCACGCAGGCGGAGTACGTGCGCGTCCCGTTCGGGGACAACTCGCTCTACCGTCTCCCCGACGGCGTCCCTGACGAGGCCGCTGTGATGCTCTCGGACATCTTGCCGACAGCCTTCGAGATCGGCGTGCGCTACGGCCAGGTGAAGCCCGGCGACACCGTCGCGGTGGTAGGCGCGGGCCCGATCGGGTTGGCATGCATGATGACCGCTCACCTGTACGGCGCCGCGCGGGTCATTGCCCTGGATCTGGATGCGAATCGGCTCACGCAGAGCCGATCCTTCGGCGCCACCGACGTCGTCGACAGCGCGGCGCCCGACTGGAGGGAGCAGGTGCTCGCCATGACCGATGGCCTTGGCGTCGACGTGGCGATCGAGGCGGTCGGCGTTCCGCAGACGTTCATCGCGTGCACGGAGATCGTGCGTCCGGGCGGCCGGGTCGCGAACGTCGGCGTGCACGGCGCCCCGGCCCAGCTCGCGCTCGACGAGCTGTGGATCAAGGACATCGCGATCACGATGGGACTGGTCAGCACCAACACGACCCCGATGCTTCTCAAGCTGGTGGCCCAGCACCAGATCCCGGCGGAGAAGTTCGGCACCCATCACTTCAAGCTGGACGACATCCTCGAGGCCTACGAGACCTTCGGCAACGCGGCTGACACCATGGCTCTCAAAGTGGTCATCCGACGGTGAGCCAGATGGCGCGCTGGCACGAGCGTGCTGTTCAGCGGTGATGTAGGCAGGGGCACGCATCCTCTGTTGCTCGCGCGTGCGCATCCGCCGTCGGCTGACGTGACGGTGGTCGAGTCGAGGATGGATCGTTCTCATCGGCCAGTCGACACGACCCTTCGGGACGCCGTGTGCCGTGCGGTCGAGCGGTGGACCGGTGGACCGGTGCTCATCCCGGCCTTCGCAGTGGACCCCACGGAGCTGGTCCTGCTGGAGCTCGGCCGGCTGATGGGCTGTCGCACCGATCGCAGGGAGGGCTGTGTGTGGACCGGATCATTTGTTCGATGTCGACCGGTCCACGGTGGGCAATGTCGCTCCTTCGAGGCTCAGGGCCGATTCCGGATCACCATCGTCAGCCCCACGGTGCTGACGGAGTCGAAGGCGAAGTACGCCGCGGTGTTCCTGGGATTCCCCATCGTGGACGGCCCGGCCGTGGGGGCGGCGCACCTTCGGTCAGTGGAGTCCTCGGAGACCGGGCAGGTGTACGCGCTCTGACGCCGCGGCGCCCTTACGCCGGTGCTCCGTCGCGGGCCAGTTGCGCCATCTCGTCGGCGATCAGCGCCACGTGCAACGAGACCCGCGTGTCCGCATCGTCCAGGGCTACGCCGAGCAGCCGTTCGAGTCGAGACAGCCGGTCGTAGAAGACCGGCCGGGAGACATGGATGCTCGCTGCCGCGTCAGACTTGCTGGCTGGGTGGTTGAGGAGGGCGACGAGCGCCGGCTCGAGCGCGTTCTCCGAACCGCGGTCGTGCTCGCGAAGGGCAGCGAGCTGGCGCTGGACGTAGGTCGCAACCCGCTCGTCGCCGGAGAGCATGGCCAGCAGTCCACGCAGGCCGACATCATCGAGGCGCCGCAACCGTCCGGACCGCAGCTCCCCGGAGGGCGTGGAGTCGACGACCTGTCGGCTCTCGCGCAGGGTGCGGTCGATCTCGCCCGGCCGGGCGCTGGTGCGCCCGGCACCGGCGACGACCGCATGGCGTCGCCCGACTCGCTCGGCGAGGTCGTCGACGAGTCGGTCGACGGGGGAGGAGATGGCCAGGGAGAGGACCGCGCGGACGTCACCGTCGAGGTGACAGACCAGGGCGGGGATCTTGAGCTCGTGCGCGGCGCGAACGGCGGCGGCGGCAACCTCCTCCACGCGCGTCCCGACGGTCGCCGAAGCCGGGGACGTGGGCGGCGCTGACCCGACGAGTGGGCGCAGGGTGATCCCTACGAACTGCCGGCGGGCGGTCGGCAGACCGGCCGCATCACAGCGTTGCACGAGGCCCGGAGCTGTGGGGTCTGAGAGGATGGCCACGATGAGTTCGTGGTGCGTACGCCGGACGGCGCTGTCGCGCTGCCGGTCGTGGAGACGGTGCAGGGCCAGAGCTGCGGCGGCCCGCTCCGCCATCGCCACCTGACGTTCGGTGGGACGCTCGGGGACCTGGACGACGAGACGGCCCCAGCCACGCTCCTTCTTGCCGACCCGCGTCACCAGCCAGCCGCGCTCCTCATCCCAGGTGGTGCGCTCGTCGAGGACGACGCCGCGTGACCGCGCCGGCCAGTCCGCCAGGAGGGTGGAGACGTCCTCGGGGCCGGAGCGGTAGTCCAGGACGTGGTGCTGCTCGCTCTCGAGCACGACCGCGGCGCCGGCGAGGCGCTGCACCGCCTCGAGGATGTCGCCGGGGCCGGCCTCGCTGATGCTGAGCTCGGTGAAGGTGTCATGGACGCGTTGGGCCTCGCGGAGCTCGACGAGCTGCTGGTCCACGATCCGCTCACCGATCGCCTGCGCCACGGCTGCGAACCGCACCTCACGCGCCAGGGCGATGAGGGGAAGACCGCGGGCGTCGCAGGCGGCGAGCAGCGCGGTCGGAAGCTCCTTCCAGCGGCGGCCGAGCTCGATCACCAGGCCGGCGGCGCCACTGTCCGCGAGGCTGCTGATCATCTCCGTCAGGCCGTCGTCGCTGTCCGGCATGGCGATGCCGGTGCTCAGCAGGAGGTCGCCCTCACGCAGCAGGGGGCCGATGTCGGCCAGCTCGGTGGTGTGCACCCAGCGGACGGGGCGGTGAAGGCCGTCGGAGCCGGCAACGAGCCGCGCCCCGGCGCTGCGCACGACAGCCATGGCCATCACATCGGTGACGCTGAGCATGCCCACGATGATCCTCTCGGCGGCAGGCCGTGTCTCCGACACTCTGTCGGAGAAACGTCGTTCATCCTACGACCTGTCGGGTCCCGACGAGGGCATCACGCATGAGGATCGGAGCATCGAACTGAAGGGACCCCTCCATGACCACCACCATCACCCACTGGCTCGACGGTGCTCCGTACGCGGGCGCCTCCGGCAACGTCGCCGACGTGACGAACCCCGCCACCGGCGTCGTGACCGGACAGGTCGCGCTGGCCAGTGTTGAGGACGCGCAGCGGGTCATCGGCTCGGCTGCCGCCGCCGCCGAGACATGGCGGAACACCTCGATCGCGCGCCGTACGCAGGTCATCTTCACCTTCCGCGAGCTGCTCAACGCCCGCAAGGAGGAGCTCGCCCAGCTGATCACCGCCGAGCACGGCAAGGTCCACTCGGACGCTCTCGGCGAGATCGCCCGGGGCCAGGAGGTCGTCGAGTTCGCGTGCGGCATCGCCCACCTGCTCAAAGGTGGCCACTCCGAGAACGCCTCCACCGGCTTGGACGTCCACTCCAAGCTCGACCCGGTCGGCGTCGTGGGCATCATCAGCCCGTTCAACTTCCCGGCGATGGTGCCGATGTGGTTCTTCCCGGTCGCCATCGCCGCGGGCAACGCGGTCATCGTCAAGCCCAGCGAGAAGGATCCCTCCGCCTCGCTCTTCATGGCGCAGCTGTGGAAGGAGGCTGGTCTCCCTGCCGGCATCTTCAACGTCCTGCAGGGCGACAAGGTGGCTGTCGACGCGCTGCTGCAGTCCCCGGAGGTCGCGGCGATCAGCTTCGTCGGCTCCACCCCGATCGCCCAGTACGTCTACGAGGAGGCCAGCAAGCACGGCAAGCGTGTGCAGGCCCTCGGTGGAGCGAAGAACCATATGGTCGTGCTGCCCGACGCGGACCTCGACCTGGCCGCTGACGCGGCGGTCAACGCTGGCTACGGGAGCGCTGGCGAGCGTTGCATGGCGATCAGCGTTCTCGTCGCTGTCGAGCCGATCGCGGACGACCTCATCGCGCGCATCGCCGACCGTACCCGCACTCTCCTCGTCGGAGATGGCAGCAAGACTCGCACCGAGCAAGGTGGCCGCGAGGCGGACATGGGTCCACTCGTCACCAAGGCCCACCGCGACAAGGTCGCGAGCTTCATCGACTCCGGCGAGAAGGCAGGGGCGAAGGTCGTCATCGACGGCCGCGATGTCCAGCCGCGCGGCGAGGCGGACGGATTCTGGCTCGGTCCCACGCTCTTCGACAACGTCACGACCGACATGGACATGTACACCGAGGAGATCTTCGGTCCCGTTCTGTCCGTCGTGCGGGTCCAGTCGTACGCCGAGGCCATCGAGCTGATCAACGCCAACCAGTACGGCAACGGCACCGCGATCTTCACCAATGACGGAGGCGCCGCCCGTCGATTCGAGAACGACGTCCAGGTGGGCATGATCGGCATCAACGTCCCGATCCCCGTCCCGGTCGCGTACTACTCCTTCGGCGGCTGGAAGAAGTCGCTCTTCGGCGACTCCCACGCCTACGGCCCGCACGGCGTGCACTTCTTCACCCGTACCAAGGCGGTCACCACCCGTTGGATCGACCCTGCCAACCGTCCTGAGGGTGGCCTTGAGCTGGGGTTCCCGCAGAATGTCTGAGTCGCTATCCGAGCCGCGCGCCTACCCGTCCTTGAACGACGACGCCGACCGCGCCTACGAGCTCGACCGAGCCCACGTCTTCCACTCGTGGTCCGCCCAGGCGACGCTGGACCCGGCGGTGATCACCAAGGCCGAGGGTTCCTACATCTGGGACCGTGACGACAATCGGCTGTTGGACTTCACCTCGCAGCTCGTCTACACCAATCTCGGTCACCAGCATCCGCGGATCGTCCGGGCGATCCAGGAGCAGGCAGCGACCCTGTGCACCATCGCACCCGGCTACGCCAACCCGGCTCGCTCCGAGGCGGCGCGTCTGATCGCGAGTCACACGCCCGGCGACCTGAACCGCATCTTCTTCACCAACGGAGGAGCGGATGCGAACGAGCACGCCATCCGGATGGCCCGTCTGCACACCGGTCGGAACAAGGTGCTCTCGACGTACCGCTCGTACCACGGCGGCACGCATCTCGCGGTCAACGTGACCGGCGACCCGCGTCGCTGGCCGAGCGACAACGGCTCCGCGGGCGTGGTCCACTTCTTTGGTCCGTTTCTCTACCGCAGCCCGTTCAACTCCACCACGGAGAGCGAGGAGTGCGAGCGAGCTCTGGCGCATCTCGAGAGCGTCATCACGCTCGAGGGCCCCGGCACCATCGCTGCGATCATCCTCGAGGCCATCCCGGGCACGGCCGGGATCATGCTGCCGCCGCCCGGCTACATGCAGGGCGTGCGCGAGCTCTGTGACCGGCACGGCATCATGTTCATCGCCGACGAGGTCATGTCGGGCTTCGGGCGCGCGGGCCGTTGGTTCGCGATCGAGCACGCCGAGGGTGTCGTGCCCGATCTGCTCACCTTCGCCAAGGGCGTCAATTCCGGATACGTCCCACTCGGCGGCGTCGCCCTCAGCGACGCCATCTACGAGACCTTCGCGCAGCGCCCGTACCCCGGCGGCCTGACCTACTCGGGCCACCCGCTCGCGTGCGCGGCCGCGGTGGCGTGCATCCAGGCGATGGAGGACGAGGGCGTCGTCGAGCACGCCCGACGTCTCGGCGACGAGGTGTTCGGACCGGGGCTGCGCGAGCTGGCCACCCGCCAGCCGTGGATCGGCGAGGTGCGGGGAACAGGAGTCTTCTGGGCGATCGAGCTGGTGCGGGACCAGGCGACCCGCGAGCCGCTGGCACCGTACGGCGGGAGCAGCCCGGAGATGGCTGCGTTGATCGGCGCCTGCAAGCGCCGCGGGCTCCTGCCGTTCGCCAACTTCAACCGGATCCACTTCGTCCCGCCCCTCACGGCGAGCGACGAGGAGGTCCGCGCCGGGATCCGGATCCTCGACGAGGCGCTGACCGAGGTCACTGCCCAGTCCTGAGGATCCCGAAGGATGCCCGTCGGGCTCAGCGATCTCGGCGTCGCTGTGCCGGAGCGCACGCTCCTGGCCACCCTCTCGGACTCGGAGAGCGCCCGCAGGAGCCGGCCCGCGATCACCGCCCTCGAGCTGAACCCGACCGCGACGATGAACGCGCGCCGTGCGTCACTCCTCGTCGAGCTGCTCCCGCTGGTCGACCTACTCCAGGCGCGGATCGCAGGTCTGCCGAGCGCGGGGCCGATCCTCACCAATACGCGCCTGCGGGTCCGCGCGTCGTCGCGTCGGGCCGAGGCGCCTCACTAGGCCGATGTGGACGCGCTTCGACGGTGCCAGCGAGGCCGCCGGAGGGTCACCGCGGGTGGCCCTCGAGGTCAGCGGGTAGCGGCCTGGATGACCTCGGTCAGGCGGGCGTGCAGGGCGTGCAGCTCGGTCAGGGGCATGCCGAGCCGGTTGATGATCGCCGGAGGGATGACCAGCGCGTCGTCGCGCAGGGCCCGACCGCGGTCGGTGGTCGCGATGGCGAGCGCACGGTCGTCCGTCGCGCTGCGCTCGCGACGTACGTAGCCGGCCGACTCCAGCCGCTTGAGAAGCGGCGAGAGGGTCGCGGGCTCCAGCTCGAGCTTGGCCGCCAACTCGTTGACGCGCAGCGGCTCGTGCTCCCAGAGGGCGAGCATGACGAGGTACTGAGGATGGGTCAGGCCGAGCGGCTCCAGCAGCGGGCGGTAGAGCGAGATGACGCTGCGGGCCGCGATCGCGAGGGCGAAGCAGACCTGCTGGTCGAGGGCCAGGAGGTCGTCTGCGGGCGCTCCGCTCGGGTCGTCCTCGTTGCCTGTGCTCACGTCCACCATGGGGTGAGGGTAAACCATGAGGGCGCTAACTGTGCGTGCCCTAGTTATGAGTGAGCGAATAATTAGTGTACAAACAATAGTGTGGAGACCTTGCCTGCCGAGCCGGCCAAGAAGCGGCCGCGCCACCTGATGGACCCGAACAACCCGGTCCGCCCGGTCAACGACAAGTCGCTGACCCACGTCCAGCGCTGGGTGCTCTCGGTGCTGGCCGTCTTCACGATCGCCCACCTGTGCGTGGGCATCGTGATCGCCGCGACCATGACCGACCAGCGCAGCGGCCAGATCGGGCTGAGCATCATCGCCGGCCTGTTCGGCGTCGGCGCCGTGATCCTCGGTCAGGGGATCCACAAGCACGACCCGCGCAACGGCTGGCTCCTGATCGGTCTGCTGCCGACCGCCGTCGGCCTCTTCCTCGTCCTGCGCTGAGCCCCGGCTCGGGGCCGGTGACGGTCTACTGCCGGGTGGGAGAGCGCAGCGCCCACAACCGGTTCGTCCTCCACGAGCAGCTCGACCTGCCGGACGTGCGCAACCACGACGGCTCCTGGGGTGAGGACGGCAGCCTCCTCGGCGCCCCGATCGAGGTCCGAGAGGCGGTCGGCTGGCATCACCCGGCCGGTCCCTGGCAATCTGGCGCCTGATGGACGTGCGCGAGGTGGCCCTGACACTCGACTTCTGCACCCGTGTCGGCGAGCTGCTCATCGCCTCGGGCACGGGCGCGGCCGACGCGGTCGACACGATGGGCATGGTCGCCCGGGCCCTGGGCCTGCGCAACTGCGACATCGACATCACGTTCGTCACCGTGGCGATGCAGTGCCAGCCGAGCCCGGACGAGCCGCCGATCACGGCGAGCCGACTGGTGAAGTCCCGCGCGATCGACTACGAGCACCTCACCCGCGTCGACCACCTGATCCGCGACGTGGTCCGCGGCGACGTCGACGTGCGCGCCGCACGGCAGCGCCTGGGCAGGATCACCTCGACCGGACACAGCCGCCCGCGGTGGGCGGCCACGCTCGGGCTCGCGGTGATGGCGGCGGCGGTCGCCGTCCAGCTCGGCGGTGACGGCGCGGTGGCGCTGCTGGCCTTCGTCTCGGCCGCGCTGATCGACCGGATCCAGCTGGTCCTGTCGCGACAGCGGATCCCGATGTTCTACCAGCAGATCGCCGGCGCAGGGGTGGCCTCGCTGCTCGCGGTCGCGACGGCGGCCACCCCGCTCGAGGTCGACGTCTCCTCGGCCATCACCGCGAACATCGTCGTCCTGCTCGCGGGCATCGGCCTGATGGGCGCCCTCCAGGACGGCCTGTCAGGCTTCTACATCACCGCGAACGCTCGAGTGCTGGAGGCGATGCTCTCGACCGCCGGCATCATCGCCGGTGTCAGCGCCGGGCTCACGATGGCGAGCTCGCTCGGCGTCGACATTCCCGCGATCGCGCCCGGCGCGACCAACCTCCAGAGCGTCGGGCTGACCCTCCTCGGATCTGCCGTCGGCGCCAGCGCGTTCGCCTACTCCTGTTATGCGCCCGGACGGATCCTCGTACCCATCGCGGTCATCTCCGCTGTCGCGATGGGCATCGCGACAGCCCTGCGCGGCATGGGTCGGGCCTGGCCCGTGGCGGTGGCGGCGTTCGTGATCGGCCTGGTGGCCTACGGCGTCGCCGCTCGGATGCGGGTGCCCCCACTGGTCATCGTGGTGCCGGCGATGGTGCCGATGCTGCCCGGCATCTCGATCTACCGCGGCCTCACCCTGCTGCTGTCGGACCAGGGGCCGAACAGCACGCCCGAAGGCCTGCTCGCGCTGTTCACGGCGGTGACCATCGCCGTCTCCCTGGCGGCAGGCGTGATCCTGGGGGAGTACGTCGCCCAGCCCCTCAAGCGCGGCGGCCGCCGACTCGAGGCGCGCCTCGCCGGGCCACGCCTCGTCGGCCCGTTGCGTGGCGGTCGCTGACGGCTTCCCGGACGCGGCACGCTGGTGCCGTGATCACCCCGCTCACGCAGGAGCGGTTCGAGCCCTGGTCGGGCCAGCACTACCTCCTGCTGGTCCTCACCGCGATCGGTGTCGTCACGGCCGCGGTGTGGGGCCGTAGCCACCGTGGGACGCCACGTGAGATCCACGCGCGCCGAGCCTTCGCACTGGTGGCGCTGTCGGTCACGATCGGCATGCAGATCTACTGGCTGATGCCGCACGTGCGCACCGTGCGCAACTCGTGGCCCCTGCAGCTCTCGGACCTCGCCGACTATGCCGCGGTCTTCGCGCTGTGGACCCGCGGGCGGCGTACGGCGGCCTTCACCTACTACGTCGGGCTCACCCTGACCCTGTCGGCGGTGGTCACGCCGTCGCTGTCCACGCCCTTCCCGGACCCGCGCTGGTTCGGGTTCTGGCTGCGGCACATCTTCGTGGTGTGGGCGGCCGTCTACCTGGTGTCGGGACTCGGGATCCGGCCCACCTGGCGGGTCTGCCGGACGACGGTCTTGGCCGCGTCCACGCCGCTGGATCTGCTCGGCCCGTGGCCCTGGTACGTCCTGGGTGCGCTCGCCTTCCTGATGACGCTGTGGGCGCTGGCGATGACGCTGCCTTGGCGACTCCTCGCCGCGCGGACCGCTCGAGGGTGAGGCGCAGGCGCGCTCAGTCGCTGCTGCGGTGGACGTGCGCCTGCTGGCCGTCGCGGTCGAAGATCATCAGCAGCTCGGCCGGCTCCTCGACCGCGGCGAACGCATGGGGTGTCATGGTCGCGAACTCGGCCGCCTCGCCCGCGTGCACGAGGATCTCCCGATCGCCGAGCAGGAGCCGGATGCGGCCGCTCAGGACGAAGAGCCAGTCGTGACCCGGGTGGACCCGCTGCTGGATCGGGATGTCCGTCGGCTCGAGGAGCATCTTGATCGCGATCTGACTGCTCCCGGGACGACTCAGGTTCCACGTCGTGCGCGCGCCGAGCCTGCTCGGCGTGGGGCGGATGACGACGTCGTCGTCCGAGCTCACGTCGAGCAGTGCTTCCAGGCCGACCTGCAGTCCGGCGGCCAGGGGGAGCAGCACGTCGAGGCTGATCGTCCGCTTGCCGGTCTCGACGCGACTGATGGTCGAGGGGCTGAGATGGGTCCGGGCGGCCAGCTCGTCGAGGGACAGCCCCAACGTCGTGCGCAGGCTGCGCAGCCGGGTGCGCACGACGTGCTCGATGTCGGTGAGGTCGGTCATCGGACTCCTTGCGAATACTGCAAGGAGTCTGGCGCAATCCGACAGGCGTGTCTACCGTCGGTGCCATGAGCCACCACCACGAGCCCGATCCCGCCGTCATCCGGCACTGCGATGTCGTCGTGATCGGCGGCTCTTCCGCGGGCCTGGCGACCGCACTGCAGCTCGGTCGTCAGCGCCGCTCGGTGATCGTGGTGGACTCCGGCGAGCCCCGCAACGCCTCCGCGGCACACATGCACAGCTTCATCGGTCGCGACGGCACGGCGCCGGCCGCGCTCATCGAGGACGCCCGTGCGGAGGTACGCGGCTACGGCGTGGAGGTGCTCTCCGGGCGGGCCGTCGGGGCGGGTCGCGCCGACGATCGCTTCGTCGTCGAGCTCGCCGAGGGGCACTCGGTGGTCGCGCGACGGATCGTGGTCGCCACCGGCCTCGTCGATGAGCTCCCGCAGATCCCGGGGCTGGCCGAGCACTGGGGCGACACGGTGATCCACTGCCCGTTCTGCCACGGCTACGAGGCCCGCGACCAACGGATCGTCCAGATCGTCACGCACCCGATGGGGCTGCACGCCGCGCCGCTCTTCCGTCAGCTGACGGCCGATCTCACCGTGCTGGTCGCCGAGGAGGTGGTGGCCGATGCCGCCGAGGTCGCAGCGCTCGTGGCGGCCGGGGTCGACCTCCGTACGGCGGACGTCGCGCGCATCGTCGCCAGCGGGGCCCGGCTGAGCGGGGTCGAGCTGGGCGACGGCACGCGCATCGATGCCGACGTCGTGGCCGTCGGCCCGCGCTTCCGGCCGCGCGCCGAGCCGTTCGCCGCGCTTGGCCTGCGCCCCGTCCCGCACCCCACCGGGCTGGGCGAGGTGATCGCGGTCGACGAGCTCGGCGCCACCTCGGTGGCGGGGATGTACGCCGTCGGCAACATCACCGACCCGGGGCATCAGGTGCTCCAGGCGGCGGCGCACGGCAGCCGGGTCGGCGGCATGATCGCCTTCGGTCTCGCGGCCGACGACGTACGCGACGCCGCTCGTCCATCTGGCTCGGCCGCGGACTGGGACCACCGCTACTCGGCCGAGAGGCTCTGGAGCGGCAACCCGAACGGCTCGCTGGTCGCCGAGGCGACGGGCCTGAGCGCCGGACGCGCCCTCGATGTCGGTGCGGGGGAGGGCGGGGACGCCGTCTGGCTCGCCGAGCAGGGCTGGGCCGTGACCGCGAACGACATCTCCTCGCGCGCGCTCGCCCGGATCCGCGCGGAGGCGGAGCGCCGAGGGCTGACGGTCGACGGGCTGCTCGCCGACGCCAACGCCCGCGAGCCCTTCGCCCGCGGCGCCTTCGATCTGGTGGCCGCCTGCTACGCCTCGATCCCGCGCACGCCGGACCGTCGCGGCGTGCACAACATCCTCGACGCCGTCGCACCCGGCGGCACGCTGCTCGTCCTCAGTCACGACCTCGAGGCGATGCACGACCCGCAGCATGCGCACCGCCCCTTCGACCCCGACGCCTACGTGCGCATCGAGGACTTCGTCGCCGTGCTGGAGGACGACGACGGCTGGGTCGTCGAGGTCCACGAGAAGCGTCCCCGTCCACCGGGCGCGGCATCCGCGCACCACCACATCGACGACCTGGTCCTGCGGGCACGACGGCGGGGCTGAGCGCGCCCACGCGGGTCAGGGGCCCGTGTGGACCCGTACCTCCGCGCGCACGCCCTCCTCGGCCAGCCGCTCGGTGAGCTCCTTGGCGGCCTGGTCGTAGACGAGCCGGTTGAGCAGCTGGGGCCGGACCTTGTGCAGCAGGCCGGCCGCCTTCGTCTTCTCGATGGCGAGCTCGAGCTCGCTGAGGATCCGCACGGTGATGATCCGCTCGCCTCGCTCGGGGCTCCGTCCGGACCCGCTCAGACCGGCGGCTTCGGCGTGCAGCGCCCCGATCTCGGCGCGGAGGCGCTGGTTCGCCTCGCGCAGGCGGATCAGGCCGCCGCTGCCGAGCGCGACGACCAGAGCGATGAGCACGATGACGATCCCCACGCTCCGCATCCTGACCCACGCCGGGCCTGCGGTGATCGGAAAGTGGGGGTGGACACGCCCTGAAAAATCGCTCGATCTCGTGTATCTTGATATCAAGACGTTGATCCAGCGGTGGGGCCGCCCAGGCAAGGGCAGCCTTACTACCCCGCTCGCGTGCGCACGGGGCAGGATGGCGTCCGAAGACTTCAAGCTCGTCGGTTGAACCTAGGAGATGTTGGCGTTGGCCAGTCAGGACAGCTTCGGTGCCAAGGGCACCCTGGACGTGGACGGCAAGTCCTACGAGATCTTCCGCCTCGGTGCGGTCACGGGTGAGGGCCTCGACGTGGCCTCGCTCCCGTTCTCGCTGAAGGTCCTTCTCGAGAACCTGCTGCGCACCGAGGACGGCGCGGACATCACCGCCGCCGACATCAAGGCGCTCGCGGGCTGGGACAAGGACGCGGACCCGGACAAGGAGATCCAGTTCACGCCGGCGCGCGTGATCATGCAGGACTTCACCGGCGTCCCGTGCATCGTCGACCTCGCCACCCTGCGTGAGGCCGCGGCCGAGCTCGGTGGCGACCCGACCAAGATCAACCCGCTCAGCCCGGCCGAGATGGTCATCGACCACTCGGTCATCGCCGAGGCGTTCGGCACCCCCGAGGCGTTCGGCAAGAACGTCGAGATCGAGTACGAGCGCAACCGCGAGCGCTACCAGTTCCTGCGCTGGGGCCAGACCGCGTTCGACGACTTCAAGGTCGTCCCGCCGGGCACCGGCATCGTCCACCAGGTCAACATCGAGCACCTCGCCCGCACGATCTTCACCCGTGAGGTCGACGGCGTGCTGCAGGCCTACCCCGACACCTGCGTCGGCACCGACTCGCACACCACCATGGTCAACGGCCTCGGCGTCGTCGGCTTCGGCGTCGGCGGCATCGAGGCCGAGGCGGCCCTGCTCGGCCAGCCCGTCTCGATGCTCATCCCGCGCGTCGTCGGCTTCAAGCTCACCGGCGACCTGCCGGAGGGCTCCACCGCCACGGACCTGGTCCTGACGATCACCGAGATGCTGCGCAAGCACGGTGTCGTCGGCAAGTTCGTCGAGTTCTACGGCGCCGGCGTCGCGGCCCTGCCGCTGGCCAACCGCGCCACCATCGGCAACATGTCGCCCGAGTTCGGCTCGACCATCGCGGTCTTCCCGATCGACGACGAGACGATCAACTACCTGCGTCTGACCGGCCGCTCGGACGAGCAGCTCGCGCTCGTGGAGGCGTACGCCAAGGAGCAGGGCCTCTGGCTCGACCCGGCCGCCGAGCCGCGCTTCTCCGAGAAGCTCGAGCTCGACCTGTCGACCGTCGTCCCCTCGATCGCCGGCCCGAAGCGTCCCCAGGACCGCGTCGAGCTGACCGACGCCAAGCAGGCCTTCCGCGGCGCGCTCGTCGACTACGCCGGCGAGGCCCAGGACAGCCAGGGCTACGACGAGTCGGTCGAGGAGAGCTTCCCCGGCTCCGACGCCCCGTCGCACGACCCGGCGCAGTCCAACGGCGCCCCGGCCCCGTCCAACCACCTGTCGGCCGCGCCGACGGACGGCGGCCGCGCCAGCAAGCCCGTCGAGGTCACCCTCGAGGACGGCACCACCTTCACCCTGGACCACGGCGCGGTCACGATCGCCTCGATCACCTCCTGCACGAACACCTCCAACCCGAGCGTCATGCTCGGCGCGGCGCTGCTCGCCAAGAAGGCCGTCGAGAAGGGCCTGACCCGCAAGCCGTGGGTCAAGACCACGCTCGCGCCCGGCTCGAAGGTCGTCACCAACTACTACGACAAGGCCGGCGTCACCCCGTACCTGGAGAAGCTCGGCTTCAACCTGGTCGGCTACGGCTGCGTCACCTGCATCGGCAACTCCGGCCCGCTCATCCCGGAGATCTCCGCCGCGGTCAACGAGCACGACCTCGCCGTCGTCTCGGTCCTCTCGGGCAACCGCAACTTCGAGGGTCGCATCAACCCCGACGTGAAGATGAACTACCTGGCGTCCCCGCCGCTCGTCATCGCGTACGCGATCGCCGGCACCATGGACATCGACCTGTTCAACGACGCCATCGGTCAGGACCAGGACGGCAACGACGTCTTCCTCAAGGACATCTGGCCCACCCCGGCCGAGGTCGAGCAGGTCATCGCCGAGTCCATCACGTCGGAGATGTTCACCAAGGACTACGCCGACGTCTTCGCCGGTGACGAGAAGTGGCAGAACCTGCCGACGCCGACGGGCTCGACCTTCACCTGGGACGACGCCTCGACCTACGTCCGCAAGGCGCCGTACTTCGACGGCATGAGCCTGACCCCGTCGCCGGTCACCGACATCTCCGGCGCCCGCGTCCTGCTGAAGCTGGCCGACTCGGTCACCACCGACCACATCAGCCCGGCCGGCAACATCAAGGCCGACAGCCCCGCTGGTCGCTACCTGGCCGAGAACGGCGTGGCACAGCGCGACTTCAACTCCTACGGCTCGCGCCGAGGCAACCACGAGGTCATGATCCGCGGCACCTTCGCCAACATCCGGATCAAGAACCAGGTCGCCCCGGGCACCGAGGGTGGCGTCACGCGTGACTTCACCCAGGCCGACGCCCCGGTCGTGGCTGTCTACGACGCCTCGGTCAACTACCAGGCCGCCGGCATCCCGCTGGTCGTCCTGGCGGGCAAGGAGTACGGCTCCGGCTCCTCGCGCGACTGGGCCGCCAAGGGCACCTCGCTGCTGGGCGTCAAGGCCGTCATCGCCGAGTCGTACGAGCGCATCCACCGCTCGAACCTGATCGGCATGGGTGTCATCCCGCTGCAGTTCCCGGCCGGCCAGAACGCCGACTCGCTGGGCCTGACCGGCGAGGAGACGTTCTCGATCGAGGGCATCACCGCGCTCAACGACGGCACCACGCCGAAGACGGTCAAGGTCACCACCGACACGGGCGTCACGTTCGACGCGGTCGTCCGCATCGACACCCCCGGTGAGGCGAACTACTACCGCAACGGCGGCATCCTGCAGTACGTCCTGCGCAACCTGGTCAACGGCAACTGACCTAGCCACAACGTCATACGCCCCGAGCGCTGCAAAGCGCTCGGGGCGTATGACGTTCCGGGGCTCGCCGCTTCTCGTACGGGATCCCTCTGATGGGGGATCCGCTGGGGTGCGCACCGGCGTAGCGTCGTGGAGGTCTCCACGACGGAATCGCCGTGGCGTCGGGAGCGAGGAGACCCCCATGTCCACCACCGAATCAACCCCCGGCGCCATGCCGCAGGGCAGCACCGCCGGCCCCACCGAGCCCGACATGGCGCGGCTCGAGGCGCAGGTCTTCCAGGCCGTCACCGACATCGGCGCAGCGCTCAACGGCGCCCTCGTCATCCTGGGCGTCGACCTGGGCTTCTGGTCCGCCCTCGGTGACGGGCACCCCATGTCGGCCGCCGATCTCGCGGAGCGGTGCAGCGTCCCCGAGCCGTATGCGAACCAGTGGCTCAGCGCCCAGGCGGCCAGCGGCTACATCGGCACCGACCTCGACCGGGAGAGCGGTGAGGTCATGTTCCAGATGTCGCCCGAGCAGGCGATGGTCTTCTGCGATCCGGACAGCCCGGTCTACATGGCCGGCGGCTTCCACATCGTGCGCTCGGTCTACGAGGACCTGCCGCGGATCCAGCAGGCGATGGCCGACGGGCACGGCTTCGGCTGGCACGAGCACGATGCGGAGCTCTTCTTGGGCACCGAGCAGTTCTTCCGGCCCGGCTACCGCATGCATCTCATCGACGAGTGGCTGCCCGCCCTGGACGGCGTGCACGAGGCGCTGACCGCGGGGGCGAAGGTCGCTGACGTCGGATGCGGGCACGGCGTCTCGACGGCCGTCATGGCGAAGCACTATCCGGCCTCGACCTTCGTCGGCTTCGACTACCACCAGGCCTCGATCGACCGGGCATCCGCACTCGCGCAGGAGGAGGGCGTCGAGGCCAACACGACCTTCGCCCGGGCGAAGGCGGACGACTATCCGGGCTCGGACTACGACCTGATCTGCTTCTTCGACTGCCTGCACGACATGGGTGACCCGATCGGCGCCCTCCAGCACGCCCGGGCCGCGCTCGCCCCGGGCGGCACCGTCATGCTGGTGGAGCCGCGCGCTGGCGACACGCTCGCCGAGAACCTCAACCCGGTGGGCCGGGTGTTCTACGCGGCCTCGACCATGATCTGCACACCGTCGTCGCTCGCCCAGGACGTCGGGGCCGCTCTCGGCGCCCAGGCCGGCGAGGCCCGGCTGCGCCACGTGGCCGAGAGCGCCGGCTTCACGCACGTGCGACGGGCGATGGAGACGCCGGTGAACATGGTGATCGAGCTGCGCCCCTAGATCGGCGCCGGGCCCGCGCGGACCCGTCCCCGCGGGCTCGTCACCGCAGACCCAGGGCCTCGAGGACCGGGACGATCAGCCGGGTGCCGACGCCGGCGTTGGTGACCAGCCAGTCCTGCAGCTCGGCAGAACGCAGCGCCTTGCTGTCGCGCAACACGTCGAGGTGCTCGTCGTCGAAGGCGAGCACGATCTGGACCAGGACGGGCGCGACGTCGAGGGTGCGCGCGTGCGCGACGACCCGGTCGACCAGCTCGGGGTCCATCGTGATCGGGACGTTGACCATCGCCTTGAGGACGTCCGGGTCGACGCTGTGCAGGGCGGGCAGGACGTTCGGCCACACGTCGTGGTGGGCGACGGCCGCGATCAGCTCCTCGCGCGCCTCGTCCGGGACCGCGCCGATCTGGCCCACCAGCCGGGTGCACACGTCCTGGGAGAGCGAGGCGAGCAGCGAGACGGCCGCGTCGTACAGGCTCGCGTCGGAGGCCGCCGTGATGATGTCGGCGAGCATCCGGTCGGGCAGGCGCTGCGCGATCGCGTCCAGCGCGGCCGGCTCGTCGCAGTAGATCGCGACCTGGAGCAGGTCGGCCCCGGTGGCGTCGGCGACGACGCCCATCGCGACGCTCACGTCGACGACCGAGACGAACCGCGACAAGGTGAGGTGCTCGTCCTGCTCGAGCAGCATCCGGCCGACCTCGACGACCAGCGGGTCGGCGAGGCCGCGCACGATGGGAGCGACCCGGGACGGGTCGAGGGAGGGTGCGAGCCGGGCCAGGAAGCCGGAGTCGAGGTGGCCGGCCAGCCGGGTGGCCTCGCGCGGGTCCAGGACGCCGGCGACGCGGGCGCTGAGCATCGGGCCGAGCGCGAACTCGGCGATCTTGGCGGTCAGGGACACCGGCAGCATCCGGCTCAGCGCGGCGAGCAGCTTGACCCGGTCCTCGTTGCGGGCGAACAGGGCGGTCTGCGCGATCTGGCGCAGCTCGCGGATCTCGGCCGGCGAGCTGGCCGTGAGGAAGGCGAGGTCGCCCTCGGGGGCGCCGAGCTCGTGCGCGAGCTTGGTGATCTCGATGCGGCTGAGCAGGTCACCCACGGCTGCCTCCGAACAGGATCTTCTTGGCGGCGGGACGCAGGGGTCGCGGTACGAACCGCAGCGCCTCCTCCAGACCGGCCTCGAACTGCTCGTCCTCGGCGCTCATGGCACCGGTGAGCAGCGTGTCGAGCCGTGCGAGCTGGCCCTCGTCGTACGACGAGAACGCGGTCAGCCGGTCGGCCCTGACGCCGAGGTGCTCTGCGAGCGTGTCGAGCGCAGCCATGTCCTCTTCCTCCCTGTGGATGTGGAACCCGCCGCACCCTACCGGTCAGTAGCCTCCGCGCGGGAGAGGCAGTCGTAGGCTGGTCGCATGCTTCTCGCCTTCAGCGTCGCGCCCACCATCGGAGATGAGACCGGTGGCGTCGCCGCCGCGGTCGCGGAGGCCGTGCGGATCGTGCGCGAGTCGGGTCTCCCGCATGAGACGACCTCGATGTTCACCACGATCGAGGGGGAGTGGGAGGAGGTGTTCGACGTGGTCAAGCGCGCCACCGACGCCGTCGTCGCGGTCTCGCCGCGGGTGAGCCTGGTGATCAAGGCCGACATCCGGCCCGGCTTCACCGGTCAGCTCACCGAGAAGGTCGAGCGCGTCGAGGAGATCCTGCGTGGACAGTGAGGTCCGCAGCTACCGCACCGGCGCGCGCGAGGTCGTGCTCGACATCACCGCGGACGTCGAGGAGTACGTCGCGGGTCGCGGCGACGGTCTCCTGCAGGTCTTCGTCCCGCACGCGACCGCGGGGATCGCGATCCTCGAGACCGGGGCCGGCAGCGACGACGACCTGCTCGCCGCGCTCGAGGACCTGCTTCCCCGCGACGACCGCTGGAAGCACCGCCACGGCTCGCGCGGGCACGGTCGCTCGCACGTGATGCCGGCGCTGATCCCGCCCTACGCCACCGTCCCGGTCCTGGCGGGGCGTCTCGCGCTCGGGACGTGGCAGAGTATCTGCCTGGTCGACCTCAATGTCGACAACGAGGTCCGCGAGGTGCGGCTCAGCTTCCTGAGCTGAGCTCCACGCCGCGCTTGCGACCGAGGATCCAGTACGCCGCCGAGCCGGTGGTGTTGATGCTCCCGAGGAGCCGCCACAGCCTCTTCGGGCCGCGGATCGCCTCGTCGGGGCGGTTGTTGATGTCCCGGATGGTGAGGGCCGCGACGACAGCCTGGACCGCCACGGCGACGACGACGAGACGGGTCTTCTGGTCCTTGGTGAGCGCCATGCTTGCGAGTCTGCCACGGCGTGCCAGAGCGGTGTGCCACGCTGCCTGACATGTCTGCGTCCGGCTCAGCGCTCGAGGTCATCGCCGTCCCCGCCCATGGTGCTGAGGATGTCGTCGTCGCGACGTCGGGCCCCGACGAGGGCTGTGTCTTCACCGGGACAGGTGACGGCTCGATCTGGCGGATCAGCGCGGACGCGCAGAGGGTCGAACGGGTCGCCGACACCGGCGGGCACCCGCTCGGCATCGAGCTCCACCCCGACGGGCGGCTGCTGGTCTGCGACTCCACCCTCGGCGTGCTGCTGGTCGACCCGCGCACCGGCGGCGTCGAGCGGCGGCTGGCCGAGGTCGACGGTCGGCCGATGAGGTTCTGCAACAACGCCGCCATCGCGAGCGACGGCACCGTGTGGTTCTCCGACTCTTCGACCCGCTACGGGCAGGAGCAGTGGAAGGACGACCTGATCATGCACACCCGCACGGGCCGGCTGCTGCGCCTCGACCCGTCCGGCGAGGTGAGCGTCGTCCTCGACGGGCTGTTCTTCGCCAACGGCGTCGCGCTGGCGGCCGACGAGTCGTTCGTCGCGGTCGCGGAGACCGGCGCCCGCACGGTCGTACGGCATTGGCTGACCGGACCGCAGGCCGGCACCCGCGACTACCTGGTCGCCGAGCTGCCGGGTCACCCCGACAACATCGCGCGCGGCTCCGACGGACTGATCTGGGTCACCATCGCCAGCCCGGCCAACGCCTCCCTCCCGCTGCTCGACAAGGCCCCGGCGTGGGTGAAGGTGGCCGCCACCAAGGCCCCGGAGTGGCTGCAGCCGAAGGTCGCGCCGTGCGTTCGCGTCCAGGCGTACGACCACACCGGGCGCCTCGTCCACGACCTCGAGCGCCCCGCCGACCACTACGCGATGGTGACCGGGGTGCGCGAGCACGACGGCACTGTGTGGCTGGGCAGTCTGGAGCAACCCGCAGTGGCCCGGGTGAGCCTGGCCTGAACCTACCGGGCCGTAGACTGCCTCGCATGGGTCTTCTTGGGTCGCTGTCCTCACCGCGCGAGTTGGGCGACCTCTCCGACGCCGACCTGACCCTGCTGGCCAGCGAGATCCGCGACCTGCTCGTCGCGACCTGCGCCCGTACCGGCGGCCATCTCGGCCCCAACCTCGGCGTCGTCGAGCTGACCCTGGCCATCCACCGGGTCTTCGAATCGCCGATCGACCGGATCGTCTTCGACACCGGCCACCAGGCCTACGTCCACAAGATGCTCACCGGCCGCGCCGGCGCCTTCGACCGGCTGCGCCAGGAGGGCGGGCTCTCGGGCTACCCGAGCAGCGCCGAGTCCGCCCACGACATCGTGGAGAACTCGCACGCCTCCACCGCCCTCTCGTATGCCGACGGACTCGCCAAGGCGTACCGGCTGCGCGGCGACGAGCGCCACACGGTCGCGGTCATCGGCGACGGCGCCCTGACCGGAGGCATGGCCTGGGAGGCGCTCAACAACATCGCGATCGCCAAGGACAGCCGGCTGGTGATCGTCGTCAACGACAACGGGCGCTCCTACACCCCGACCATCGGCGGCCTCGCCACCGCGCTCACCGCGCTGCGGACCAACCCGCGCTACGAGCCGCTCCTGGACGCGGTCAAGCGCCGCCTCAACCAGGTGCCCGGCGTCGGCCCGGCCGCCTACGACGTGCTGCACGCGATGAAGAAGGGCGTCAAGGACGCGCTGGCGCCGCAGGGTCTGTTCGAGGACCTCGGACTCAAGTACGTCGGCCCGGTCGACGGCCACGACCGGGTGGCGATGGAGAACGCGCTGCGGCAGGCCAAGAACTTCGGCGGGCCGGTCATCGTGCACGCCCTCACCCGCAAGGGCTTCGGCTACGACGCCGCCGAGCAGCACGAGGCGGATCAGTTCCACGCCCCGGGTCCGTTCGACGTCGTCACCGGCGCCGAGAGCCCGAAGGGGCGGATCTGGACCGACGCCTTCGCCGACGAGATCGTCGCGATCGGTGAGCGTCGTGCCGACGTCGTGGCGATCACCGCCGCGATGATGCACCCGGTCGGCCTCGACGGCTTCCAGCGGCGCTTCCCCGAGCGGACCTTCGACGTCGGCATCGCCGAGCAGCATGCCGCCACCTCGGCCGCCGGCCTCGCACTCGGCGGTCTGCACCCTGTCGTCGCGGTGTACGGCACCTTCCTCAACCGCGCCTTCGATCAGGTCCTGATGGACTGCGCGCTGCACCGCGCGGGCGTCACCTTCGTCCTGGACCGCTCCGGCGTGACCGGCGACGACGGCGCCTCGCACAACGGGATGTGGGACATGTCCATCCTCCAGGTGGTGCCCGGCCTGCGGCTCGCCGCGCCCCGTGACACCGCCCAGCTGCGGCTCCTGCTCAACGAGGCCGTCGAGGTCGAGGACGCCCCGACCGTCGTGCGCTTCCCGAAGGGCGCCCCGCCGGCCGACATCGCTGCCGTCGGCACGGCCGGGGGCTGCGACATCCTGCTGCGCCAGGGCACCCACGACGTCCTGGTGGTCGGCGTCGGCGCGATGGCCGGCTGTGCCGTCGAGGTGGGGGAGCGGCTCGCCGCCCAGGGCATCGGCGCCACCGTCGTCGACCCGCGCTGGGTCAAGCCGGTCGACCCGGCCCTCGTCGAGCTCGCCGGCAGGCACCGCCTGGTCGTCACCATCGAGGACAACGGCGTGATCGGCGGCGTCGGCGCGGTCCTGCTGCAGACGTTGGCCGCCGAGGGCGTGCACACGCCCGTACGGATCCACGGCATCCCGCAGGAGTTCCTCGACCACGCCAAGCGCGCCGCGATCCTGGAGCGGATCGGCCTCACCCCGCAGGCGATCGCGCTCGACACGATCACCCGGCTGACCGCCGCGGAGTCCGCGCCGCTGACGGGTGCGCAGATCGAGCGGTGAGCCGCTACCCGGTTTCGAGATCGCCGTTCGCGGACAAATAGGAGCATGAACGTGCTCCGTACCAAGTCGATCGAGCAGTCCCTGCGCGACACCGACGATCCGGAATATCAGCTCAAGAAGAAGCTCACCGCCGTCGACCTGACCGTGTTCGGCATCGGCGTGGTGATCGGCGCGGGCATCTTCACCCTGACCGGGCAGGTGGCCGCCACGTACGCCGGTCCCGCCGTCGCCATCTCCTTCGTGATCGCGGCGGTCTGCTGCGCGCTGGCCGCGATCTGCTACGCCGAGTTCGCCTCGACGGTCCCGGTGGCCGGGTCGGCGTACACGTTCTCCTATGCCACCTTGGGGGAGCTGGTGGCCTGGATCATCGGCTGGGACCTCGTCCTGGAGCTGATGTTGGGCGCCTCCGTCGTGTCCCAGGGCTGGAGCACCTACCTGGTGACCTTCCTGGACGAGATCGGTCTGGGCTGGCCGTCCGCCATCGGCCCGGCCGACGCCGAGCATTTCCAGTGGGGCCACCTGAACGTGGCGGCCGTCCTGCTGGTCGCGGTGCTGACGGTGCTGGTCGCGGTCGGGATCAAGGAATCGCTGCGGGTCAACCTCGTGCTCGTCGCGGTCAAGCTCTTCATCGTCCTGTTCGTGATCGTGGCCGGCCTCTTCTACGTCTCGGGCGCCAACTACTCACCGTTCATCCCGCCGTCCTCGGGCCCGATCAGCAGCGACGGCCTCGCGCAGCCCCTGATCCAGGCGGTGCTGGGCATCAAGCCGCAGACCTTCGGCGTCCTCGGCGTGATCTCGGCGGCCTCGGTCGTCTTCTTCGCCTACATCGGCTTCGACGTCGTCGCCACCACCGCCGAGGAGGCCCGGGACCCGCAGCGTGACCTGCCGCGGGGCATCATCGCCTCGCTGGCGATCTGCACGGTCCTCTACATCGCCGTCGCGCTGGTGATCACCGGCATGGTCCCCTACGACAAGATCGATCCCTCTGCGGCGCTCGCCACCGCCTTCCGCGACGTCGGTCAGGGAGGCTTCGCCACCGTGATCGCCGCCGGTGCGGTCGCCGGCCTGACCACCGTCGTCATGACGCTCATCATCGGCACCGTCCGCGTGGTGTTCGCGATGAGCCGCGACGGCCTGCTGCCGATGGGCTTCGGGCGGACCAACCCGACCACGGGCACCCCGGTGCGCATCACCGTGACGGTCGGGATCCTCATCGCGGTGGTCGCCGGTGTCACGCCGATCGGCAAGCTGGAGGAGATGGTCAACATCGGCACCCTCACCGCGTTCGCGCTCGTCTCGATCGCCGTCCCGGTGCTGCGCCGGCGTCGCCCGGACCTCACGCGCCCGTTCCGGGTGCCGTTCAGCCCGGTCCTCCCGATCCTGGCTGCCCTGATCTGCGTCTACCTGATGCTCAACCTGTCCATCGAGACGTGGCTGCGGTTCGTGGTCTGGATGGCGATCGGATTCGTCATCTACTTCGGCTACGGGCACCGACACAGCCGGCTGAGCACCGAGCGCTGAGAGGCGCACTGGACCCGCGAATTCAGAAGGGCGCCTCCCGCATGCGGGAGGCGCCCTTCTCAGTGACTCAGGGAGCAATCTGAGTTCACACCCAGTTTACCCCTCGTCCACCGATCAGTGGAACTTCGAGCCGGTGACCTTCTCCGAGATGCCCTCGCGGTCGAGGAGCTGGGTCAGACCGCCGTTCCAGAACTGGAAGCCGGCGCCGGTGATCATGCCGAGGTCGATGTCCTCGGCGGCCTGCGCGACGCCCTCGTCGAGCATCCGGCGGGCCTCGTCGGCGAGCGCCTCCAGGGTCTGGCGGCGCACCTCCTCGGCGGTCTTGACCACGTCGCCGACCTCGAGCAGCGCCTCGACCTCGGGGTCGAGGGTGCGGCCGTCGGGTCCGTAGAAGGAGCCCTTCTTGGCCTCCACGACCCGGTGCAGGTTCTCCGAGAGGTAGAACCGCTCGGGGAAGGCGTGCGCCAGGGTCTCGTTGTTGTGGTAGGCGATCGCCGGGCCGACCAGCGCGATCAGCTGGTACGGCGGCATCGGGGTCACGCCCGCGAACGCGGCGTCGACCGTGGCGATCGGGGTGCCCTCGTCGGCGATCTTGGCGACCTCGCCCATGAACCGGCCGAGCAGGCGGTTCACGATGAAGGACGGCGAGTCCTTCACCAGGATCGTGGTCTTGCCGAGACCGCGGCCGGTCGCGAAGGCGGTGGCCAGTGCGGCGTCAGAGGTGTTCTCGCCCTTGATGATCTCCAGCAGTGGCATGACCGCGACCGGGTTGAAGAAGTGGAAGCCGACGACCCGCTCGGGGTGCTTCAGCTCGCTGCCCATCTCGGTGATCGACAGCGACGAGGTGTTCGTCGCGAAGACGGCGGTCTCCGGGGCCACGGCCTCGGCGGCGGCGAAGACCTTCTTCTTGACCGACATCTCCTCGAAGACGGCCTCGATGATGAAGTCCGCGTCCGAGAACGCCTTCTCGTAGTCGACCTCGGCGGTGACCAGGGCCTTGAGCCGGTTGGTCGAGCCCACCGACGCCTTGCCCTTCGCGAGCTTCTTGTCCAGCTCGGCGTGGACGTAGGCGACGCCCTTGTCCGCGCGATCCTGGTCCAGGTCGACCATCACGACCGGCACCTTGAGCTTGGAGACGAAGAGCAGCGCGAACTGCGAGGCCATCAGGCCGGCGCCGATGATGCCGACCTTGGTGACCTTCTGCGCCAGCGCCTTGTCCGGGGCGCCGGCCGGGCGCTTGGCCCGCTTCTGCACCAGGTCGAAGGAGTAGAGCGAGGCGAGCAGCTCCGGCGTCTGCGCCATCGCGACGAGCGCGTCGTCCTCGGCGGCGAAGCCCTCGTCGCGAGTCGCGGTCTTGGCCAGCGTGAGGAGCTCGACGGCCTTCTTGGCGGCGGGGGAGGCGTCGCCGGTCTTGGCCCAGGCGAAGAAGCCGGCGTTCTTGACCGCCTCGTCCCAGGTCTCGTCGCGGGCGATCTCGGGACGCGTCACGGTGACCGTGCCGTTGAGCACGCCGTCGGCCCAGAGCATCGACTGCTCGAGGTAGTCGGCACCGTTGAACTCGACGTCGGCGATGCCGGCGGCGACGACCTCGCCGCCCTTGATCACGCGGCCCTGGTTGAGCGGGTTCTGGATGAAGAGCTCGGCGGCCTTGGCCGGGCCGACCAGGTTCGGCAGCAGGTACGCGCCACCCCAGCCGGGGACCAGGCCGAGCATGACCTCGGGCAGGCCGACGGCAGGCACGGAGTCGATCACGGTGCGGTAGTCGGCGTGCAGCGCGACCTCGAGGCCACCGCCGAGGGCGAGGCCGTTGATGAAGCCGAAGGAGGGCTTCTTGACCGAGCCGTCGCCGTCGCCCAGCTTGCGGAAGACCGCGTGGCCGAGCTCGGCGATCGCACGGATGCCGTCGGCTCCTCCCGCCTGGAGCGCGGTGAGGTCGGCGCCGGCGGCCAGGATGAACTGCTTGCCGGTGACCGCGATCGCGTCGATGGTCTCGTCGGCCAGCGCGGCGTCGTACGCCGTGTTCAGCGAGACGAGGCCCTTCGGGCCGAACGTGTTGGGCCGGGAGTGGTCCAGGCCGTTGTCGAGCGTGACCAGCCCGAGGACCTTGCCCGAGGGCAGGGTGACCTTCTGCAGCTTGGCCTCGGTCACGACCTCGTCGTCGGAGAAGAGCTTCTCGACATCCACGAGGAGCTTGTTGATGTCGGTCATCACTTGTCACCCTTCCAGTTCGGGTTCTCCCAGATCACGGTGCCGCCCATGCCGATGCCGATGCACATGCTGGTGAGGCCGTAGCGGACCTCGGGACGCTCCTCGAACTGGCGCGCGAGCTGCGTCATCAGGCGCACGCCGGAGGAGGCGAGCGGGTGGCCGAAGGCGATCGCGCCGCCGTACGGGTTGACGCGCGCGTCGTCGTCGGCGATGCCGAAGTGCTGCAGGAAGGCCAGCACCTGGATCGCGAAGGCCTCGTTGAGCTCGAAGGCCTCGATGTCGTCGATGCTCAGGCCGGCCTTGGCCAGTGCCTTCTCGGTCGAGGGGATCGGGCCGACCGCCATGATCTCGGGCGCGACACCGGCGAAGGCGTACGACACGAGACGCATCTTGATCGGGAGGCCGAGCTCCGTGGCCGTCTCCTCGGAGGCGAGGAGGCAGGCGGTGGCGCCGTCGTTGATGCCCGCCGCGTTGCCGGCGGTGACCCGGCCGGCCGGACGGAACGGGGTCTTGAGGCCCGCGAGCGACTCGAGCGTCGTGCCCGGGCGCATCGGCTCGTCGGTGGTGGCCAGGCCCCAGCCCTTCTCGGCGGACTTGGTCGCGACCGGGACGAGGTCGGGCTGGATCTTGCCGGCGGCGTAGGCCGCGGCGGCCTTCTCCTGGGAGGCCACGGCGTAGGCGTCGCAGCGCTCCTTGGTGATGTCCGGGTAGAGGTCGTGCACGTTCTCCGCGGTGTTGCCCATCACGAGCGCGTCGGGGTTGACGATGCGCTCGGAGACGATGCGCGGGTTCGGGTCGACGCCCTCGCCCATCGGGTGGCGACCCATGTGCTCGACGCCGCCGGCGATGGCGACGTCGTAGGCGCCGAAGGCGATGCCGCCGGCGAGCGTGGTCACCGAGGTCATGGCGCCGGCGCACATGCGGTCGATGGCGAAGCCGGGGACCGTGTTCGGCAGGCCCGCCAGCAGCGAGGCCGTACGGCCGATGGTGAGGCCCTGGTCGCCGATCTGCGTGGTCGCCGCGATGGCGACCTCGTCGATCCGCTCCGGGGGGAGGCTGGGGTTGCGACGCGTGAGCTCGCGGATGCACTTGATGACCAGGTCATCGGCTCGGGTTTCGGCGTACTGGCCCTTGGCCTTGCCGAACGGGGTGCGAACGCCGTCGACGAAGACGACCTCGCGCAACTGTCGAGTCACCGTTTCTCCTGCGGATCGGGTGGGGATATCAATGGGGCCCAGGGGCGGGCAGAGTGAGGTTACCCCTGGGTAACAATGTGGCGCAGTTGAACGTCGTGTGTGAGTGGTCACCCTCCGTCGCGAACGGGGCAGGGAATATCGTGGGGTGCGCGGGCGCTGCCAGAGGCGCCATGTGGAAGCGGAACCGAAATCGGAAGACCGATCAGTCCCAGGAGCACCAGGAGATGTCCGTGTCGAGATCCAAGCTGGTGCACATCGTCGATGAGGTGACCGAGCTCGACGATCTCGAAGGACCGCTCACCATGGTCCAGGTCCTCGACGGCTTCCTCGACGCCGGCAACGCGGCCGCCCGCGCGGCCCGTCACCTGATCGCCGAGTCGGACGGCGCGCCGGTGGTGGCGACCTTCGACGTGGACGCCTTCCACGACTACCGCGCTCGCCGCCCCGCGATCTCCTTCATCCGGGACCACTACGAGGACTACGACGCGCCGCGGCTGGTCGTCCGCCTGCTGCGCGACGCCGGCGGCACCCCGTACCTCCTGCTCACCGGCCCCGAGCCGGACAACCGCTGGGAGGCGTTCGCCCGCGCGGTGCGCGACGTGGTGGAGCGCTTCGGCGTCGACCAGGTGATCTCGCTGGGCTCGGTGCCGATGGCGGTGCCGCACACCCGTCCGCTGGCGGTCACCCACCACGCCAACAACCCTGACCTCGTCACGGAGGAGAGCCCCTGGAGCGGCGAGATCCGGGTGCCGTCCAGCGCCCAGGCCCTCGTCGAGCTCCGCCTCGGCGAGTGGGGCCACGACGCCCAGGGCTTCGTGGTGCACATCCCGCACTACGTCGCCCAGCTCGACTACCCGCTCGCCGCCGCCGAGCTCGTCGGACGCACCGAGATCGCCGGACGGCTCACGATCGACCTCAGCGAGCTGCACCGCGAGGCCGAGGTCCGGGCCGAGGAGATCGGCCGCTACCTCGAGGAGAACAGCGAGGTGGCCGAGGTGGTCGCCGCGCTCGAGCGGCAGTACGACGCCTTCGCCCGCGCCGAGCAGAGCGGCTCCTCGCTCATCGCCGAGGACCAGCCCCTGCCGACCGGCGAGGAGCTGGGCCGCGAGTTCGAGCGATTCCTGGCCGGGCTCGACGAGCCCGAGAAGGGCGAGGGCGAGAAGTGACCCAATCGGTGCTGAGCGTCCGTACGCCCGAGCAGGCCGTCGCCGATCTGGTCGGGATCCTCGACCTCGAGCAGCTCGACGGTGACCTGTTCCGCGGCGCCCCGTCGCCCAACGACCGCGGTCGCGCCTTCGGCGGCCAGGTGGCGGCCCAATCGCTGATGGCCGCGATCCGTACGGCCGGCGAGGGCTTCACCGTGCACTCGATGCACTCCTACTTCCTGCTGGCCGGCGACCCGATGGCGCCGATCGTCTACGACGTCCAGCGGATCCGCGACGGACGCTCGTTCCAGACCCGACGTGTCGCCGCGCGCCAGCACGGCCGCGACATCTACTACCTCACCGCGAACTTCCAGGTGTACGAGGACGGGTACGACCACCAGGACGCGATGCCCGCGGCGCTGCCCGCCGACGAGGGCATCGACATGCTCGCCCTGATGGCGAAGGGCAAGGAGGGCGAGGGCGCGGCACTGGCTCGCGAGTGGGCCGCCGTCGAGATCCGTGCCGTGGGGAACTCCCTGTTCGGCATGGAGCCCGACCCGGCGCGCCCGGCTCAGCAGCGGGTCTGGCTGAAGATCGCCGGGCAGCTGCCGGACGACCCGAACATCCACCTCGGGGCCTTCACCTGGGCCTCCGACATCAGCCTGCTCGGCGCCTCGCTCGCCGCGCACACCCTCGACAGCTCGCGGGTGCAGATGGCCTCGCTCGACCACGCCATCTGGTTCCACCGGCCCTTCCGGGCCGACGAGTGGTGGCTCTACGACCAGGAGTCGCCGTCGGCCGAGAACGGTCGCGGGCTCTCGCTCGGCCGGGTCTTCGCCTCGGACGGGCGACTGGTCGCTACGGTCGCACAGCAGGGGATCATCCGCCCGCCGCGCGGCTGACCCTGCGCCGGTCGGGTAGACGAGCGACGAACGAGCGGGGGCGTATCGAGAGGTCTCGATACGCCCCCGCTGCGCTCGTCACTGGCCCAGCCGAACCGCTCACAGGGCGGTGGTACGCCCCAGCAGGTGCAGGGTGTCGCTGCCGCGCTTGTGCAGGGAGAAGCCGAAGCCCTCGCCCCGCTCCTCGCTGCCGAAGGCGACCGCGCTCGGCAGCAGGACCGGCTTCTTGAAGGTCACCTCGACGGTGACCGCGTCGGGCAGCCGGTTCTCGAGCATCGCGACGCAGCGGGCCTTCGTCCACATGCCATGCGCGATCTGGCGCGGGAACCCGAGCGCCTTCGCCGACAGCGCGGTCAGATGGATCGGGTTGTAGTCGCCCGAGACGGCCGCGTAGCGGCGTCCCAGGTCGGCCTTGAGCGGCCAGGCCACCGGGCCCGGTGCGACGTCGGCCAGGTCGCCCGCCCAGGCGGCGTCCGGGTTGCGACGACCGCGTCGCAGGTAGGTGGAGACCGACTCCCACGCGACCTCTCCGTCGGGTGAGCCGGATCGGATGGTCGAGGTCAGCCGCCAGGCGGTGCCCACCGGGTGGGCGATCGGGCTGCTGACGTCGACGCGTACGTCGAGCGTCTCGCCGATCGCGATCCGTCGGTGCTGGGTGATGGTGTTCTCGAGGTGCACCATGCCCATCGCCGGGGCGGGGAAGCGTGCGTCGGCCAGGATCGCGAGGTGCAGCGGCTGGGCGAGCATGTGCGGGTAGGTCAGCGCCACGGTGTCCTGCGCCGGGAACCCGCACAGCTCGGCGTAGCGGGTGGCGTGCTCGCGCTCGACCGTGACCGGCGGGCGGGTGACGGCGAAGCCCTCGGTGGCCGAGGCGTCCTTGCGGATGCCCGGGAGCGCGGAGACGCCGGGGACCGACGGCAGCGCCGCCCGCAGGAGGGCGGCGACGCCCTCCCGCGCGACGACGGTCGGCTCCGTCGTGTCATCCATCGTGCCGGCCATGCTCAGGCTCCGAGCATCATCTGGCCGCACACGCGGACCACGTTGCCGTTGACGCCGGTGGAGGCGGGGGAGGCGTACCAGGCGATCGTCTCGGCGACGTCGACGGGCAGGCCGCCCTGCGACATCGCGTTGAGCCGCTGGCCGACCTCGCGGGTGGCGAACGGCACGGCGGCGGTCATCTGGGTGATGATGAAGCCCGGGGCGACCGCGTTGATCGTGATGCCGTCCTCGAGCTCCTCGGCGAGGCTGTCGACCAGGCCGATCACGCCCGCCTTCGAGGCGGCGTACGAGGTCTGGCCGACGTTGCCTGCGATGCCGGCGATCGACGCGACGCCGACGATGCGGCCGTTGGGATTGACGACCTTCTGCGCGAGCAGCTCGGCGGTGATCCTCTCGGGTGCCTCGACGTTGATCTCGAGGACCTTGCCGAAGCGCTCCGGGGTCTGGTTGGCGAGCTTCTTGTCCATCGTCACGCCGGCGTTGTGCACGACCACGTCCACGCCGCCGTGCTTCTCTTTGAGGTGCGCGGCGATGCGCTGCGGCGCGTCCTTCGCGGTGATGTCGAGGGTGAGCCAGTCGCCGCCGATCTCCTTCATCACACGCTGCAGGTCGTCGGCGGCCTGGGGTACGTCGAGGCCCACGACGGTGGCGCCGTCGCGGTGCAGGACACGGGCGATCTCCTCGCCGATGCCGCGGCTCGCGCCGGTCACGAAGGCGACTTTGCCGGCCAGCGGGCGGGTCCAGTCGCCGAGCGCGGTGGCCTTCTCCTCCCCGTGGGCGCCGATCCGGACCACCTGTCCCGAGACGTACGCGGACTTGGGGCTGAGCAGGAAGCCGAGCGTGGAGAGCAGCGAGTCCTCGTAGCCCTCGGCCACATAGACGAGCTGGACGGTGCCGCCCCTGCCGATCTCCTTGCCGAGGCTGCGGGTGAAGCCCTCGAGCGCGCGCTGGGCCGCTCGCTCGCTGCCCTTGAGCAGCTCCGGCGGAGTGCCGATCACGATCACCCGCGGACAGGTCTCGAGACTGCGCAGCACCGGGGTGAAGAACTCCTGGAGCGTGACCAGCTGCTTGAGGGAGGTGATGCCCGTGGCGTCGAAGACGAGGGCCTTGTACTTCTCGCCATCGGTGCGGGCGGTGGTGCTGGCGGCGCCGAGCTGGTCGAGGAGGCCGGCGAGATCGTCGGCGAGGCGACCGCGGCCGCCGGTCAGGACAGTGCCCTTCACCAGCGGGTCGCCGGCGGTGTAGCGCTCCAGCTTGGTGGGCTGGGGCAGCCCGAGGTTCTTGACCAGCAGCTTGCCGATCGAGGACTGGGTGAAGGCCTGGTACTTGTCGCTCATGATCCGGCTTCCTTGCTCACGTACGCGATGGACTGTGCGGACTTGATGTAACTAGAGGTGTAACTCGGTGTCCACATTTCGTGGTGTGCCTCTCATACCCTTCTCTCCACGCGCCCGCGAGGCAAGGATGTGCCGTATGAACAAGAGCACCCGTCGTGTCGCCGTCCTCGGCGGCAACCGCATCCCGTTCGCCCGCTCCAACGGCGCGTACGCGACCGCGTCCAATCAGGAGATGTTCACCGCCGCGCTCGATGGCCTGGTCACGCGCTTCGGTCTGGAGGGCGAGCGCATCGGCGAGGTCGCTGGTGGCGCCGTCCTCAAGCACAGCCGCGACTTCAACCTGATCCGCGAGTCGGTGCTCGGCTCCAAGCTCGCGCCCGAGACCGCGGCCGTCGACCTGCAGCAGGCCTGCGGCACCGGCCTGCAGGCGATCAACTACATCGCCAACAAGATCGCGCTGGGCCAGCTCGACTCCGGCATCGCCGGCGGTGTCGACACCACCTCGGACGCGCCGATCGCGATCTCGGAGAAGCTCCGCAAGAAGCTGATCGAGGTCAACAACAAGCGCACCACCGCCGACAAGCTCAAGGCGCTGGCCAAGATCCGCCCCGGCGACATCGGCATCGCGATCCCGTCCAACGGCGAGCCCCGCACCGGCCTGTCCATGGGCGACAGCCAGGCGCTGACCGCGCTGGAGTGGCAGATCACCCGCGAGGCCCAGGACGAGCTCGCCGTGACGTCGCACCACAACCTGTTCGCCTCCTACGAGGAGGGCTGGCAGGACGACCTGATCACGCCCTTCCGCGGCCTCGAGCGCGACAACAACCTGCGCGGCGACTCCTCGCTGGAGAAGCTCGCCACCCTCAAGCCGGTCTTCGGCAAGGGCGAGGCCGCGACGATGACCGCCGCGAACTCGACGCCGCTGACCGACGGCGCCTCCACGGTGCTGCTCGGATCGGAGGAGTGGGCGCAGGAGCACGGCCTGGAGCCGCTCGCCTACTTCGTCGACTCCGAGGTCGCCGCCGTCGACTTCGTCACCGGCAAGGAGGGTCTGCTGATGGCCCCCGCCTACGCCGTGCCGCGCATGCTGGCCCGCAACGGCCTCACCCTGCAGGACTTCGACTACTACGAGATCCACGAGGCGTTCGCCTCGCAGGTGCTGTCCACGCTCAAGGCGTGGGAGGACCCGATCTTCTGCAAGGAGCGCCTCGGCCTCGACGCGCCGCTGGGCTCGATCGACCGCTCGAAGCTCAACGTCAAAGGCTCCTCGCTCGCCGCGGGCCACCCGTTCTCGGCGACCGGCGGGCGGATCGTGGCCAACACCGCCAAGCTGCTCAAGCAGAAGGGCACGGGCCGCGCGCTGATCTCGATCTGCGCCGCCGGTGGCCAGGGCGTCGTCGCGATCCTCGAAGCCTGATCCACCCGCTCCCCACCCACCGGACCGCCCTGGACCGGCCTCGCTGAGGCCCGGTCCAGGGCGGTCCGGCGTGTGAGGACTGCCGCAGGCCCATCTCGGGTACAGCGCGACCGTGACGCTCCCCGCAGGCCTTGATGACCTCACCCGCCCCGGAGCGGTGCTGGGGGAGCGCTACGAGTTGGGCGCGCTGCTCGGCGCCGGTGGGGCCGGTGCGGTGCACCTCGCCCACGACCGACTCCTGGGCCGCGACGTCGCCATCAAACTGCTCCGCCCCGGCCAGGACGAGCACGCCGACGCGCGGCTGCGCGCCGAGGCCAGGATCGCCGGCTCGCTGTCCCACCCGGGCATCGCTCGTCTTCTCGCCTTCGGCGAGGAGCCCACCACCGCGGGCGTGATGCCGTACCTCGTGATGGAGCACGTCGACGGCCGCACCCTGCGCGACCTCCTGCGCAGCGGTGACCGACTGAGCGTCAACACCGTCCTGCGGCTGGTCGGCCAGATCGCCGACGCGTTGGCGGTCGTGCACCGTGCGGGCATCGTCCATCGCGACCTCAAGCCGGCCAACATCATGATCGCGCGCGACGGGCGGGCCGTGCTGCTCGACTTCGGCATCGCGCGACACCATGCCGAGGAGCCGCTGACGCTCACCGGCACGATCGTCGGCACCGTCGACTACATCAGCCCCGAGCAGGCCGCCGGCTCCTCGGCGACGCACGCCTCCGACCTGTACGCTCTCGGCACGCTGGCGTACGAGTGCCTGACCGGGCTGCGCCCGCTGAGCCGCGACACCCAGGTCTCCACGCTGATGGCGCACGCCACCATCCCGATGCCGCCGCTGCCGCCGAGTCACCCCGAGGGGGTGCGCGAGCTCATCGCCGCGCTCGCCGCCCTCGATCCCGCCCATCGGCCCCCGAGCGCGTACGCGGTCGCCCAGCGCGCGCGGGCCCTTCTCGACGACCCGACCCGCACCCGGGGTGCCGCGGGAGCGGGCGTGCCGGCCGCGCGGTCGACGTCTCGTGGCACCGCGTTCGTACGGGACGCGCGACGCCGGCACCTCGCCGCCGCGGCGTGTGCCGCGGTCCTCGCCCTCGTCATGGCCGGCGTGCTGGCCAGCCGCACCGACGCGCCGCGAGCCGTCGCGGCCGACGAGCCCCCGGCGCCCGTCGCGTCGTCGGCGGCCCCGAGCGCGACGTCCACTCCGCTGCCGGTGGATGCCGCGGCTCCGGTCGTCGCCGTGCCCCGGCATCACGCCGTCGCCCGGCCGGTCGCGCGGGTCCACCACGCGAAGCCGAAGCACCACGCGCCCCGGCCCACGGCGAAGCACAAGCCCAAGCACGGGCCGAAGCACGGGGCCAAGGCCAAACCGCACGGCCGCGGCCACCACTGAGCGCTCGCCCTCGCGCTGCCGAGAGGCAGCGTTGCTCAGGCGCGGGCGAGCGCGACCGCCGTCCGGACCAGGTGGTCGCGGACCTGCGCGGGGGTGATCGTCCCGACGGTCGGCACGCCGGGCGCGCTCTCGGTGACCGTGAGACCGACGTGGGCGAGCTGGAGGGCCCCGAGACCGGTGCCGTAGAAGAGGTTCGCCAGCAGGGCCGGGTCCTCGACGCGCAGCTCGCCGGTGCGCGCGCCGTCGGCGAAGACCTGGTGCAGCGGCGCCATCGCGCCGGTCATCGCGCGGCCGAGGCGCAGCATCGCGCTCTCGGAGATCTCGTCGAAGAGCTCCGGTCCACGCCGACGCATCAACGCGTGGGCGCAGTCGACGAAGGCGGGTCGGGCCACGCCGTACTCGACGAACGCGCCGACGACGGCGCCGAGCCGATCGGTGGCCGCAGCCGTGGCATCGTCGGCCTCGAGGAGGGCGGCGCGGAGCTCCTCGAGGTAGTCGATGAGGACGAGCGCGAAGATCTCCTCCTTGCCGGTGAAGTGGCGATAGACGATCGCACGATTGATCCCCACGGCACGGGCGATGTCCTCGATCTGGGCGTCGCGCACGCCGCGCTCGTCGAAGAGCTGCCGGGTGGCCTTGATGATCTCGGCCTCGCGCACCCGTCGTCGCGCAGCGGCCGCGGAGCGGCGGCCGTCGGTCCTGCCCGCCTCCGGGGCATCGGCAGGAGTGCCGTCGCGAGGCGCGAGATGAGGGGCCATGTCGCTACTGTACGACGTGTGCAACTCGGAGTTGCACCAACGTGCCACAGCCCTCAGCGCGCGAGTGACCGGACCGTCTCGATCGTGTCGGCCTCGGCGGCGGTCTTGTCGTCGCGGTAGCGCACCACGCGCGCGAAGCGCAGCGCCAGGCCGCCGGGGTAGCGGGTCGAGCGCTGGAGCCCGTCGAAGGCGATCTCGACGACCTGCTCGGGCCGGACCGGCACCACCCAGCCATCGGTGGGGCCGGTCGCCAGCTCCTGGAACCGCTCGGTCTGCCAGGCGAGCATCTGGTCGGTCATCCCCTTGAACGTCTTGCCCAACATCGTCCAGCCGCCGGTCTCGGGGTCGCGGGCGGCCAGGTGGATGTTGGAGAGCCATCCGCGGCGCCGCCCCGAGCCCCACTCCACGGCGGTCACGACCAGGTCGAGGGTGTGCACCGGCTTCACCTTCACCCAGCCGGAGCCGCGCCGGCCCGCCTCCCACGGGGCGTCCAGCGACTTCACCACCACGCCCTCGTGGCCGGCGCGGAGCACCTCGGCCGCGAAGGTCTCCGCCTCACCGGGGTCGGAGGTGACCAGCCGGGAGGCCCGATGCTCCTCGGGGACCAGCGCGTCGAGCGCCGCCAGCCGATCGCGCAGCGGCAGGTCGAGCAGGTCCCGCCCGTCGAGGTGGAGCAGATCGAAGAAGTACGGTGCGACCCGGGCCGTCGTCGCGCCCCGGCTCGCGGTGCGGGAGGCCGTCTCCTGGAACGGCGCCGGCCGGCCCTCCGCGCTGAGCGTCATCGCCTCGCCGTCGAGCACCACCCTCTGCGCCGGTAGGCCGCGGACCAGGTCGACCACCTCGGGAAGCCGAGCGGTGAGGTCGTCGAGGGTCCGGCTCGCGATCCGTACGTCGTCCCCGTCGCGATGCACCTGGATCCGGATGCCGTCGAGCTTGGTGTCGACGGCGACCTCGCCACCGATCTTCGTGAGCGCCTCGGCGACCGAGGGTGCGCTCGCGGCCAACATCGGGAGCACCGGTCGCCCGACCACGAGGCCCACCTCGGCGAGTGTCGCCTCGCCCTCGAAGGCGAGGTCGGCGATCGCGACCGTGGAACCCGCCAGCATCGCCGCCCGGCGCACCGCGACCAGCGGCACCGCCGCGGCGACGGCGAGCGCCTCCTGGACGAGCGAGTCGAGCGCGCCCTGGCGCAGCTCACCGGTCACCAGACCGCGCAGCCACTGCTGCTCGTCCGCGGTCGCCCGGCCGAAGAGGTCCGCCACCGCCGCCGAACGGGCGGCGGCCGATCCCGCGCCCGCCAGTGCCGCCATCCGCTCGAACGCGTCGTGGACCTCAGCCACCTGCAGCGTCGGCACGTCGGCGGGAGCGGGCAGGTCGGCGAGCCCCCGCCAGCCGAGGCCGGTGCGACGCTGGAGCAGGGCGCCGCCCAGGTACGACACCACCACCGCCCTCTCGTCGGGCTCGGTCGCGCCGAGCCGCTCGGCGAGGGCGGTGACCTTGGCCTTGCGGGATCGGGTCTGCGCGACGGCGGCCGAGGTCGCCACCAGATCAGCGAGCTGCATGAGTCCATGAAAGCCTATGGAGCGTGAGCCTGAGCCGTGCCTGGACGCCGACGTACGACGTGCGCCTCAACGCGCTGCTCGTGCACCGTCGCGGCCCGGGGGATCCGGCGTACCGATTGGTCGACGGCGTGCACTGGCGCGCGATCCGTACGCCCGCGGGCCCGGCGACCCTGGCGGTGCGTGCGCGCGGGGAGCGCGGGGGAGACGTGGAGGCGCAGGCGTGGGGCTCCGGCGCGGAGTGGGCCCTCGACCGGCTCCCGGCCCTGCTGGGCGCGGAGGACGACGACAGCGGGTTCGAGCCCGAGGACGGCCTGCTGCGCGAGGCGATCCGGCAGTACGGCAAACCACGACTCGGCCGCACCGGCTTGGTCTTCGAGGCGCTGATGCCTGCGATCCTCGAGCAGAAGGTCACCGGCCAGGAGGCGTTCGCCGGCTTCCGCAGGCTGCTGCAGCAGTACGGCGAGCCGGCACCTGGCCCGGAGGCCGCCGCCCGTCGCCTGCGGCTGCAGCCCACGGCCGAGGTGATCCGCCAGGTGCCGAGCTGGTCGTGGCTGCGGATGCACGTCGACCATGCCCGCTCGCGGGCGCTGGTCACCGCGGCCCGGGTCGCCGACAGCCTCGAGCGGACGGCTGACCCGTCCCAGGGCCTGAGCGGGGACGAGGTCGAGCGCCGGCTGTGCAGCCTGCCCGGCATCGGAGAGTGGACCGCCGCCGAGGTGCGCCAACGGGCGCACGGCGACCCGGACGCGGTCAGCTTCGGCGACTACCACGTCGCCAAGGACATCGGCTGGGCCGTCACCGGCGCACCGTTCGACGACGAGCAGATGCGTGCTTTCCTGGCGCCGTACCGGCCGCATCGGCAACGTGTCGTCGCGCTGCTCTATCGCGCCCGAGGCGCGCGGCCACGGCGTGGGCCGCGGATGGCGCCGCGCACTCATCTGCCCAGTTGAGAGACCGAAATCCTGCCCAGTATCCGGGAGCCGCGGTCGCCAAACATTTTGCACGTGACAACTGTCACAATTTTGGTACCCGTCGGTAGCCTGCGACTCCGTAACGCCTCTTTGTGAGCGCCGTTACATCAGCGACACGGATGGATGAGGGGGAACTCATGACACCGAACACGCGCGCCCGCCAGGGGGCTTCGTGAGCTTCACCGACCGGTTCCGAGCCGGAATCGTGACGAGTGGCAAGCTCGTCGTCCTGGGCGTGGAGTCGACCAGCACAGCGGTCGGCGACATCGCCCGAGGACGCTTCAGCTGGAGCGAGTTCCTGCTGCAGGCCTGGTTCATGACCAAGGTCTCGCTGCTGCCCACCATCCTGGTGGCGATCCCGTTCGGCGTCATCACGTCGGTCCAGATCGGCGCCGTGGCCTCCCAGATCGGCGCCGGCTCCTTCAGCGGCGCCATCAACGGCATCGGCGTGCTGCGCCAGGGCGCGCCGCTGGTGACCTCGCTGATGATCGCCGGCGCCGTCGGGTCCGCCATCTGCTCGGACCTCGGCGCTCGTCAGGTCCGCGAGGAGATCGACGCGATGAAGGTGATGGGCATCAACCCGGTGCAGCGGCTCGTCTCGCCGCGCGTCGTCGCCGCCCTCGTCGTCTCGCTCCTCCTGACGATCATCGTCGCGATGACCGCGATGGTGACCGCCTTCATCCTGAACGTCGGCAACGGCTCGATCTCGGCCGGCACCTACATCAACTCGTTCATCAGCTTCAGCAACACGATCGACCTGTGGGTGGCGCTGCTCAAGGCGTTCATCTTCGGCTTCATCGCCACGATCGTGGCCGCGCACAAGGGTCTCAGCGCCCATGGCGGACCCAAGGGGGTGGCCGACGCCGTGAACCAGGCCGTCGTGCTCAGCGTCATCCTGCTCGCCGTCGTCAACGTCGTCATCACGCAGGTCTACTCGATGCTCTCCCCGACCGGGGCCGCGTGATGGGGCGCGCGAGCTGGGCCAGCGACCCGATCCTCGACGCCTTCGCGGCGTTCGGGGACTTCGCCTCGTTCTCGGTCAAGGTGCTCAAGGAGATCCCGATCACCGTCAAGCTGTACCCCAAGGAGGTCCTGCGCCAGATCAAGGACGTCGCCTGGGGCTCCGGCGCCCTCCTGGTCGGAGGCGGCACCGTCGGCGTCATGGTCCTGCTCTCGCTCGCGGCCGGTACGTCGCTGGGCATCGAGGGCTTCAACGGCCTCCAGCTCGTCGGACTCGCGCCGCTGACCGGCTTCATCTCCGCGAGTGCCAACACCCGCGAGCTCGCGCCCCTGATCGCCGCCCTGGCGCTCGCCGCGCAGGTCGGCTGTCGCTTCACCGCACAGATCGGCTCGATGAAGATCCACGAGGAGGTCGACGCCCTCGAGGTGATGGGCGTCAGCTCGGTGCGCTACCTCGTCGCGACCCGCGTGGTGGCCTGCATGTTCGCGATCCTGCCGCTCTACCTGATCGGCCTGCTCGGCTCCTACATCGCCTCGCAGCTCTCGGTCGTCTACATCTTCCACCAGTCGCCGGGGCAGTACGCGCACTACTTCTCGATCTTCATCAACGGCCAGGACGTCTTCTACTCGATCATCAAGATCCTGATCTTCGCGCTGATCGTCACGCTGATCCACTGCTGGTACGGCATCAACGCCGGCGGTGGCCCGCAGGCGGTCGGCGAGGCGACCGGTGCCTCGATCCGTGCCTCGATCGTGGTCGTCGTGCTGGTCGACATGCTCCTGACGCTCATCTTCTGGGGCAACGACCCCGGCTTCCGGATCACGGGGTAGCCGCGATGGCCAGGAACAAGGGGCGCGTGACCCCCACCCGCAACCAGCTCGCGCTGCGTGGCCTGATCGCCGTGCTGGTGCTCGCGGTGATCGTCGAGGTCGTCCGGCTGCACAGCAGTGGGGCGATCGGCGGTCCGCCGCAGGTGACCGCGCAGCTGCGCAACGCCGGCGGGGCGCTCACCAAGGGCTCCGACGTGAAGCTGCACGGCGTCATCGTCGGCAAGGTCAAGGACATCCGGTCGGGGACCGACGGCGCCGTCGACGTGGGCATCACCATGGTCGAGAGCCAGATGGGCATGATCCCGGCCGACGTCGTTGCCCGGATCCTGCCGGCGACCGTGTTCGGCACCACGTACATCGACCTGCGCCCGGCCCACCAGCCGCAGGCCAGCCCCGGTGACGCCAACCCCGGTGACGCCAGCCCGGTGGCGGCCAAGGCCGCCGGAGGGACGAGGAAGCCCGGCTCGCTGCAGCCCGGCGCGGTCATCCCGGCCGACACCACCCAGCCGACCCTCGAGCTGCAGGACGCCCTCGATGACATCGACGGCCTGGTCAAGGCGCTCAACCCCGCCGAGCTCTCCACCGCGATCGGGGCCGCTGCGGTCGCGCTCGACGGTCGGGGCAAGGCCATCGGGGAGACCGCCGTCGCCCTCGACTCCTACCTGCGCAAGTTCAACCCGAAGGTCGCGATGCTGCGCGCGGATCTCGACAAGCTCTCCTCGTTCCTGCAGGTGGTGCAGCAGATCGCGCCCGACCTGCTCGACGCGACCGACGACGCGCTGGTCCCGCTCAACACGCTCGTCCAGCACAAGGACGACCTGACCGCGCTGCTCACCGGCGGCAAGAGCCTGGCCGACACCTCCGCATCGGTGCTGGCCAAGAACTCGGTCAAGCTGACCCGCTTCATCAACGACGCGTACGGCGTCATCGACGCCGTGTACGACAACCGGAAGGCCGGCATCACCGACACGATCGCGGTCAATCGGCGCATCGCTGGCATCGTCCGCGCCGCGGAGGAGAAGGGCTACCTCAAGGTGGACGCCTCGCTGCAGCTCAACGCGCCGCCCTACTACGGCGCGGGTGACCGCCCGTCCTACGGAGGTGGCCGATGAAGGGCGTACGCATCACCGGGCTGAAGTTCTTCACCTTCGCCCTCGTCGCCATCCTGCTCGGCGTCCTGCTGGTCAACACCATGCGCAACGGGGTCAGCGGGGACACGCGGTCCTACACCGCGCTCTTCACCGACGTCAGCGGCCTACGGGTCGGCGACGACGTGAAGGTCGCCGGCGTCCGAGTGGGACGCGTCCAGTCGATCGAGGTCGAGAAGGGCGGCGAGCTGGCCGAGGTCGGGTTCGACCTGGTCGCCCGGCAACCGATCCTGGCCAACACCGACCTGGTGATGCGCTACCAGAACCTCGTCGGTCAGCGGTACCTCGCCATGGTCCAGCCGGCCAACCACGAGGCTCCGCTCAAGCCCGGCACGACGATCCCGACCAAGCACACCGACCCCGGCTTCGACCTGACCCAGCTGCTCAACGGCTTCCGGCCGCTCTTCGAGGTGCTGCAGCCGGCCGACGTCAACAAGCTGGCCGCCTCACTGGTCCAGGTCCTCCAGGGCGAGGGCGGCACCGTCGACTCGCTGCTGCACCAGACCGCGACGCTGACCACCTTCGTCGCCAACCGCGACCAGGTCATCGACGCGGTGCTGACCAACCTCACCCCGGTGCTCAACAACCTGTCCGGACACGGCACCCAGCTCACCGCGACCATCACGTCGCTGGAGAAGCTGATGCAGGGCCTGGCCGCCGACCGCCAGCAGATCGGCGCCGCGGTCGACGGGATCGGCCAGCTCGTCGGATCCACCTCCGACCTGCTCACCCAGGCCCAGCAGCCCCTGATCTCCTCGGTGCACCAGCTGCGTACGGTGGCCGGCACGCTCGACCAGACCAGCGGTCAGGTCATCGCGGCGGTCAACGCCTTCCGTACGGTCTTCGGCGGTCTCGGCCGCGCGACCTCCTACGAGAACGCGATCAACGTGTACGTCTGCTCGCTGTCCCTCGCGCTCGGGAACACCAACATCAACACCGCCGTCGTCGGCGGTCGCTTCTCGAAGGTGTGCCAGTGATGATGAAGCCGCTCTCCGCACGCGACCCGTTCAAGATCGGCCTCGCCGCGATCGTCGTGATCGCCCTGCTGGGCGTCGGGGTCGTCCTCCTCTCCCAGGCCAACGTCGGGAAGGAGACCTACAGCGCCGTGCTGGCGCAGTCCGCCGGCCTCCGCGCCGGCGAGGCCGTCGAGGTGCACGGGGTCATCTCGGGCAAGATCAAGAAGGTCGCCATCCAGGGCACCGAGGTCAAGGTCGACTTCACCATGGCCAAGAACATCGCCCTCGGCAGCGACACCACCGCGGTGGTCAAGGTGGCGACCCTGCTGGGCACGCACTACCTCGAGGTCGACCCGAAGGGGTCGGGCGCGCTGCCCGGCGGCACCGTGCCGCTCGAGCACACGGCGGTGCCGTACAACCTCCAGGACGTCCTCAACGAGGGCAGCGCCAAGCTCGAGGAGCTCGACCCGGTGGTGCTCTCCAAGGCGCTGGCGTCGGCGGCCGACGTGATCGGCAGCTCCAAGGACCAGATCGCGCCGGCGATCAGCGGTGTCGCCGCCCTCTCGGACGTCATCGCCAAGCGCAACACCCAGGTGGCCGAGCTGCTCAAGGCGGCCCGCAGCGTCAGCGACCAGCTGACCGCGTCGAGCCCCGATCTGGTCGAGCTGATGAAGCAGGCGACGCTGGTCACCCAGGAGATCACCAGCCGGCGCGACGCGATCCACACCATGCTCGTCGAGACCACCCGGCTCTCGCACGCGCTGACCAGCGTGATCACCCAGAGCAAGGCCGACCTCAAGCCGGCCCTGGCCAGCCTCGACTCGGCGATCCGGTCGCTCAACAAGCAGAGCGCGACGCTCACCGGCGCCCTCGACGTGCTGGCGCCCGCGTCCCGCTACGTCGCGAACGCGCTGGGCAACGGCCCGTGGCTGGACCTCAACGTCCACGCCCCGCTGATCCCCACCGATGAAGGACGATGCGCGTTGGGAGACTGCTCGTGAAGCTCACGATGAAGAAGGTCGTCGTGGCCCTGGTGGCAGCCGTGGTCGTGCTCGGCGGCCTCGCCGTGATGAAGGCCATGAGCGGCGGCGACCAGAAGACGTACACCGCCTACTTCGCCGACTCCGCCGGCCTGTTCGTCGGCAACGACGTCGGCGTCCTCGGCGTCAACGTCGGCACGGTGAAGTCCATCGTCCCGGACGGCAACCAGGTCAAGGTGACCCTCGAGGTCGACGGCGACCGGCCGATCCCGGCGAAGGCCGGCGCGGTGATCGTCGCCCGTTCGGTGGCCACCGACCGCTACGTCGAGCTGACCCCGGCGTACAAGAGCGGCCCCACGATGAGTGACGGCGCCACGATCCCGATCGACCGCACCCGTACGCCCGTCGAGTTCGACGAGGTGCTCGCCAATCTCAGCACCTTCGCCACCGACATCTCCGGCAGCAAGCAGGCCAGCGACGCGGTCAAGCGGATCGTCGATGCCGGAAGCGAGGCTCTCGCCGGGCAGGGCCAGCCCCTTCACGACATGATCGGCTCGCTCTCCACGGCCACCGGCGACGTCGCCGGGCAGCGTGCGCAGTTCGCCGCGATGCTGACCTCCGTCGACACCCTGGTCAACCAGGTCGCCGACAACGAGCAGACCGAGCGCGCCTTCATCAAGCAGGTCGCCGACGCCTCCTCGATGCTCGCCGGCCAGCGCCAGGAGTTCAAGCAGACCCTCGACTCGCTCGACGATGCCGTCACCCAGCTGGCCGCGTTCTCGGCCGCCAACAAGGGCTCGATCGTCGGCACCCTCAACGACAGCGCGTCGTTGGTGAAGAAGCTCAACGCCAAGCAGGCCACCATCGCCGAGATCCTGCGCGACCTCCCGCTGGCCCTGCAGAACCTGCAGCGCGCCGACCGCGGTGGCACCCTGCCTGCCCGCATCGACCCGGTCGTCCTCACCCCGGTCTCCGGACTGCTGCAGCAGCTCTGCAAGGGCGGCCTGCTCGGGACCGTGTGCAACCTGATCGACGGCACCGACATCACCGGCAACCTGAGCGAGCTGCTCGGGCTGCTGACGGGAGGCACCAAGTGAACCGCCTCATCCGGGTCACGGCCTGCGGGGCCGCGGCGCTCGGTCTCACCGGAGCGCTGACCGCCTGTGGCCCCACGCTCGGCTCGATGCCGCTGCCCGGCACCGGCGTCTCCGGTGACGCGATCACGGTGAAGATGGACTTCGCCGACGCGCTCAACCTCGCCAAGGGCGCCACCGTGAAGGTGAACGGCGTCTCGGAGGGCAAGGTCGAGTCGATCGACGCGGCCGACTTCCAGGCGATCGCGGTGATGAAGGTGAAGACCGATGCCCAGCTGCGCGAGGGCGCGACCGCGCGCCTGCGCTACACCACACCGCTCGGTGAGCTCTTCGTCGACATCACGAACCCGGCGAAGGGTGCGCTGATGAAGGACGGCACCGAGCTGAGCACCCAGCAGACCAGCACCGCGCCGACGGTCGAGGACGCGCTGTCGGAGGCGTCGCTCCTGATCAACGGCGGCGGGCTCGGGCAGCTGCAGCAGGTCACCACGGAGCTCAACGCCGCCCTGGGCGGCAACGAGGGCACCTTCCGCGACCTGCTCGAGCAGCTCAACGGGTTCCTGATCCAGGCCAACCAGACCACCCAGGACATCGACACCGCGCTCCACGCGCTCTCCTCGGTGGGACAGACCCTCAACCAGCGGCGCGACACGATCAACAAGGCGCTGGCGCAGATCAAGCCGGCCGCCGACGTGCTGCGGGCCAACACGCCGGACTTCACCGCGCTGCTCACCTCCCTGCGGGCCTTCGCCGCCCAGGCCAACCAGACGGTCGGGGCCACCAAGACGCAGCTGCTGGCCACCATCAAGGAGGCCGAGCCGATCCTCGCCGAGATGGCCGCCAACAAGAGCACCTGGTCCGACTCGCTGGTCCAGCTCACCAAGCTGGCCGACGCGATCACCACGGCCGTCCCCGGCGACTACCTCAACGTCAACGTCAAGCTCCGCACCGACCTGAGCCATCTGCTCGCCGGCACCGGCACCGGTGGCAAGGGCGGTACCGGTGGCACGAGCGGCGGCTCGGGCGGGACGGGCGGCACCGGCGGAGGTGGCCTGCTCGGCGGCATCCTCGGCGGCGGCAAGACCGGCTCCGGCACGACCGGAGGCACCGGGTCCGGCGGCACCTCCGGGTGCACCCTCAACCTGCTGGGAGTGTGTCTGTGATGACCTGGGCCAAGAAGATCCTCACCGACCGGCTCTACCTCAGCGTGGTGGGCGTCGTCGTGGTCTTCGCGCTGTCGATCGCGTACCTCTTCGCGGTGGTCCTCGACCGCCCGCTCACCTCCACGCCGCCGACCGTCAAGGTGATGCTGGCCAGCACGGGCGGTCTGTTCGCCGGCTCGGAGGCGACCTACCGGGGCGTCAAGGTCGGCAAGGTCACCTCGATCAAGCTGACGCCCGAGGGCGTCCAGGCGGACGTGTCGCTCACCAACCGGGACCTCAAGATCCCGGCCAGCACCAAGGCCCGGGTCCGCAGCCTGTCGCCGGTCGGGGAGCAGTACGTCGACTTCGAGCCGACCACCCTGACCGGCCCGTTCCTCAAGGACGGCAGCGTCATCCAGGCCGCGTCCACCGAGCTGCCACAGACCCTCGGCTCGACCGTCGTGGCGGTCAACGGCCTGCTCAAGCAGATCGACGCCACCAAGCTGCACAACATGCTGGACGAGCTCGCCACCGGTCTCAACGGCACCGGGCTGCAGATCGGGCAGATCGTCGACCAGGGCCAGGAGATCCTGCAGACCCTGCAGACGGTGTGGCCGCAGACCTCGGACCTGATCGACACGTCCGGCAAGGCGCTCGACATCCCGACCTCGCAGGCCGGCGACCTCAAGACGCTCGCCAGCTCGGCCAAGCAGTTCGCCGCCTTCCTCAAGGACTACGACCCGACGCTGGTCAAGCAGCTCGAGAAGGCGCCCAAGCAGCTCCGGACGACCGAGGGCCTGGTCAAGGAGTGGGGCGCGATCCTGCCTGGCTTCTTCGACTCCGTCGAGCCGTTCCTGCAGCTGCTGACCTCGTACAACCCGCACCTGCGGGCCACGCTGGCCAACTACGCCCCGGGCCTCGACGCACTGAGCGACGTGCTCCACGGCGGCAAGCTCAACCTGGCACTGATCGCGGACAAGGACGCCCGCTGCTCGTACGGCACGTCGGCGACCGACCCGCGCACCACCGGCCGGCCCCTCCAGGCTGACGGCCACTGCTCGGCGGACTTCCCGCAGCTGCAGCGCGGTGCGGCCCACGCCCCGGGCCCGGTGGACTGAGCGGGCCGCTCCGGCCCTTGCTCAGAGGAAGGGCCGGAGCGGCGTCAGCACGAACTCGGTGAACTTGCGGTGCATGTCGCGCGCCTGCCACTCGTGCTCGGTCAGCTCGAGGCTGTTGGAGCAGTCGGTCGCGAAGATCTCCTCCATCGCGGCCGCCAGGTCGTGATCGATGATCTCGACGTTGATCTCATAGTTGCCCGAGAGACTGAGCCGGTCGATGTTGGCCGTGCCGACGGTCGTCCACGATCCGTCGACCGTCGCGGTCTTGGCATGGATCATGGCGTCGCGGAACCGGAAGATGCGCACGCCCGCCTCGAGCAGCTGGGCGAAGTAGCCGCGGCTGATCCAGTCGGTGACGATGTGGTTGGACTTCAGGGGCAGCAGCACCCGTACATCCACGCCGCGCTGGGCGGCGTCCTTGAGCGCGTCGACGAAGTCCTGGTCCGGTAGGAAGTACGCGGTGGTCAGCCAGACATTGGTGGAGGCGCGGTTGATCGCCTCCAGGTACATCGCGCGGATCGGGAACATCATCAGCCGCGGCACGTTGCGGTGGAACCGCACGGTGGCGTCCCAGGCGCTCGGCGCCTCGATCAGCAGCGGCGGCTGCGAGGCGCCCAGCCGCTTGCGGCGGTTGAGGTTCCAGAAGTCGGCGAACGCGCGCTTCAGGTCGACGACGCCGGGGCCGGTGATCCGCAGGTGGGTGTCGCGCCACTCGGTCGCGTACGCGGAGCCGATGTTGTACCCGCCGATGAACGCCGCGGTGTCGTCGACGACCAGGATCTTGCGGTGGTCGCGGCCGTAGCGGCGCAGGTCGTAGAACCGCAGACCGGCCGGGTAGACCGGATAGCGCAGCACCTTGATCCCCGGCGGCATCTGCTTGAACCGCGGCGGGACCACGAGGTTGGCGAACGAGTCGAAGACGCAGTAGACCTCGACGCCACGCGCGGCGGCCTCGGCGAGCGCGGTCTTGAAGAGCTGGCCGACCTCGTCGCCCTTCCAGATGTAGCTCTCGAAGAGCACCACCTTCTGGGCGCCCTCGATGGCGCGCAACATGTCGTCGTACAGGTCGCGTCCGTACGAGTAGGTCGTGATGGAGCCCTCGCCGACCTCGGTCGTCCTCGGCGCGGTCACCGGGAACGGCTTGGGCCGCTTGCCGCGGCTGCGGTACGCGTCGATCAGGGTCAGGCCCAGCGCTGCGGAGAGCGGCACGAGGACGACGGCCAGGAGGCTACGGCGCAGGAGGCGGAAGAACCGCTCGAGGTCGGGTGCTCGCACGCTCCCAACATAGTCAGGTGAGCCGCCGAAGTTGTCAGGGCCCGCCCGTACGCTGGCGACATGCGTCCCGTGACCGATCTCGAGCGCCGCGTCGCGCCCTTCGACGTCATCTCCGACTACCAGCCGGGCGGTGACCAGCCGGCCGCGATCGCGGAGATCTCGAGGCGGATCAAGGACGGCGTCCAGGACGTCGTCCTGCTGGGTGCGACCGGCACCGGCAAGACCGCGACCGTGGCCTGGGTGACCGAGCAGCTGCAGCGCCCGGTGCTGGTGCTGCAGCCCAACAAGACGCTGGCCGCGCAGTTCGCCAACGAGCTGCGCCAGCTCTTCCCCAACAACGCGGTCGAGTACTTCGTCAGCTACTACGACTACTACCAGCCCGAGGCGTATGTGCCTCAGACGGACACCTACATCGAGAAGGACTCCTCGATCAACGAGGAGGTCGAGCGGCTGCGCCACTCGGCGACCAACTCGCTGCTCACGCGGCGCGACGTGATCGTCGTGTCCACGGTGTCGTGCATCTACGGCCTCGGCACCCCGCAGGAGTACGTCGACCGGATGATCAAGCTGCGCGTCGGGCAGGAGCACGATCGCGACGACATCCTGCGCCGACTGGTCGGCAACCAGTACACCCGCAACGACATGGCCTTCACCCGCGGCACGTTCCGGGTGCGCGGCGACACCCTCGAGGTCTTCCCGGTCTATGAGGAGCACGCCATCCGGATCGAGTTCTTCGGCGACGAGATCGAGCGGCTGATGACCCTGCACGCCGTCACCGGCGAGGTGCTGACCGAGGACCAGGAGATCCACATCTTCCCGGCGACCCACTACGTCGCGGGTCCCGAGCGGATGGAGCGAGCGATCGCCGGCATCGAGGCCGAGCTCGAGATCCAGCTCGCGAAGTTCGAGCGCGAGGGCAAGCTCCTGGAGGCGCAGCGTCTGCGGATGCGCACCACGTACGACGTCGAGATGATGCGCCAGGTCGGGTCCTGCTCCGGTATCGAGAACTACTCGATGCACATGGACGGCCGCTCGCCGGGCAGCGCCCCCAACACCCTGCTCGACTACTTCCCGGAGGACTTCGTCCTCGTCGTCGACGAGTCCCACGTCGCGGTGCCGCAGATCGGCGGCATGTACGAGGGCGACATGTCCCGCAAGCGCAACCTGGTCGACCACGGCTTCCGGCTGCCCAGCGCGATGGACAACCGGCCGCTGCGCTGGGAGGAGTTCCTCGAGCGGATCGGGCAGACCATCTACCTCTCGGCGACGCCGGGCGACTACGAGCTCGACAAGGTCGGGGGAGACACCGTCCAGCAGATCATCCGCCCGACCGGCCTGATCGACCCCGAGGTCGTCGTCAAGCCGACCAAGGGCCAGATCGACGACCTGATCCATGAGATCAAGGAGCGCGTCACCAAGAGCGAGCGGGTGCTGGTCACCACGCTCACCAAGAAGATGTCCGAGGACCTCACCGACTACCTCCTCGACGCCGGCATCCGCACCCGCTACCTGCACTCCGAGGTCGACACGCTGCGCCGCATCGAGCTGCTGCGCGAGCTGCGGATGGGCGAGTACGACGTCCTGGTCGGCATCAACCTGCTGCGCGAGGGCCTCGACCTGCCCGAGGTGTCACTGGTCGCGATCCTCGACGCGGACAAGGAGGGCTTCCTGCGCTCCGACAAGTCGCTCATCCAGACCATCGGGCGCGCGGCCCGCAACGTGTCCGGCCAGGTGCACATGTACGCCGACCGGATCACGCCCTCCATGGAGAAGGCCATCGAGGAGACGAACCGGCGCCGGGCGATCCAGATCGCGTACAACACCGAGCACGGCATCGACCCCCAACCGCTGCGCAAGAAGATCGCCGACATCACCGACATGCTCGCCCGCGAGGGGGAGGACACCGATGCGCTGCTCCAGACCTGGGCCGGCACGGAGGCCAAGGGTCGAGCCGGCGCCGCCGGGCGCAAGCGGGCGCCGACGCCGGTGCTCGGGGAGCGGGCCGCGGAGGCCCGCGAGCACGGGCTGGTCGGCCTGCCGTCGTCCGACCTGGCCCAGCTCATCCAGGACCTCACCGACCAGATGAAGGGCGCCGCCGCGGAGCTGCAGTTCGAGGTCGCCGCCCGCCTGCGCGACGAGATCGGCGGCCTCAAGAAGGAGCTGCGCCAGATGATTGAAGCAACTAAGTGAGGAGGGAGTGCGCCGCGCGACGAAGTCGCGGGGGACGGTGGGTGGCCGGCCGGAGCCGAGCGAGGAACGAGCTCGAGCGGAGGTCGGACGCCCACCGGACTCGCCGAGGTACGAGGCGCGGCGCGCTCCCGACGAACGCGGGAGCCATGAGGCGCGAAGCGCCGATCGGCGACCAAGGCGAACGGAGGCGCCGAGCGTCGACCGAATGTGGGCTACTCGAGAGTCGCCCTTAACCTAGACCGGTGATACCGCGCCGTGCCCTCCTCGTGTGGGGCGCGGGCGTATCGGTCTACTTCCTCGCCGTCTTCGGTCGCTCCAGCCTCGGCGTGGCCGGCCTGCTGGCCAACGAGCGCTTCGGGATCTCGGCCGCGCAGCTGTCGCTGTTCTCGATGCTCCAGCTGGTCGTCTACGCCGCCATGCAGATCCCCGTCGGCCTGATGGTCGACCGGTACGGATCGCGTCGCGTCCTGATGGTGGGGGCGTGTCTGATGAGTGTGTCGCAGGCGGGGTTCGCGCTGGCCACCACGTACCCCGAGGCGCTGATCGCCCGCACCTTCCTCGGCGCGGGGGACGCGATGACGTTCATCTCGGTGCTGCGCCTGGTCGCGCGCTGGTTCCCGCTGCGCCGGGTCGCGATCTTCACCCAGCTCACCGGCAATGTCGGCCAGGTCGGCGCGATCGTCGCGGCCCTGCCGCTGAGCTGGATGCTCGAGGAGCACGGCTGGACCAGCGCGTACCTGAGCGCGGCGTTCGCCGGCCCGGTGGTCCTGGCCCTGGTGGTGCTCTTCGTACGCGACGACCCGTCCGCGCGGAGCCTGCGTGGGGAGTCGCTGCCGCTGCGCGCGCTGGGCGGGAGCCTCGCGGACGCCTGGGCCCAGCCCGGCACCCGGCTCGGCTTCTGGGTGCACTTCACGACCCCGTTCTCGATGACCGTGCTCGGCCTGCTGTGGGGCTTCCCGTTCTTCAAGCGGGCGGAGGGACTCGGCACCGGCGGCGCCGACGGGCTGCTCACCCTGCTGACCATCGCCGGCGTCATCGGCGGCCCGGTCCTCGGCTACCTCGCGGGGCGCCACCCGTGGCACCGCTCGACGATGGCGCTGGCCGTGATCGGCGCGATCGTCACGACGTGGACCGCCGTGATCGCCTGGCCCGGTCACGCCCCGTTGTGGCTGCTGGTCCTGCTCGTCGTGGCGGTCGGTGTCGGCGCGCCGGCCTCGATGCTCGGCTTCGACGTCGGTCGGACCAGCAATCCCGCCCACCGTCAGGCGAGCGCGAACGGCATCATCAACGTCGCCGGATTCACCGCTGCACTGATCACGATCGTGGCCGTCGGACTCATCCTGGACTGGCGCACCCCGCACGGCGCCGACTACACGCCGGGCGCGTTCCGGTGGGCGATGTCGTTCCAGTACGTCGTCTGGGGCCTCGGCACGGCGATGATCCTGCGCCAGCGCAGTCAGGTGCGGACGAGCGTGGCCCGCAGTGACGTGGATGCGGGCAACAGCATGGTGACGCACCACGTCTGAGGAGACACGCCCGATAGCAATGTAAGTCGAGTGAAGTAATACGAATTGCGGCATGATGCGGCGCATGCCTCTTCTGCGCAGCCTCGTCGCCGCCCTCCTCGTCGCCCTGGTGACCGGCACCCTGTGCTCGGGTCGCACCGGGGCGAGCGCGGAGAACCACGCCCGGACGGTCGTCCGCGCGGCGGTGGTGCCGGCGGGCGGGATCCAGTCCCGTTCGAGCGCGGCCGCCGGGCGGGGCCTGCGCACGAGCGACGGGGACAGGGTCAACATCGTCGAGGTGCTGCTCGACGACATGCGGGTCGATGACCTGGCCTACGCCCCGCACGTGCGGCGCCTGCTGGCCGACCACGGGATCACCGAGCGCAACATGTTCTCCTCCTACCCGTTGTGCTGCCCGGCGCGCGCGTCGTTCTACTCCGGCCTCCTGCCGCACAACCACCACGTCTACTCGGTGTGGAACCCGTACGCGTACCAGTCCTTCGACGACCGCGCGACCATCGCGACGTCGCTGCACCAGGCGGGCTACTCCACCGGCCTGATCGGCAAGTACCTCAACGGCTACGGCAGCGACGACGCCCTGGCGCCGACGCTGCGCTGGCGCCAGCGGCACCCGGGCGCGAGCCTGCGCCGGGCGCCGCGGGTCCGGTCGCAGTACTACGTGCCGGACGGGTGGGACCAGTGGTACGCCGGCCTCGACGGGACCAACTGCGCGCCCGCCTGCGGCGGTCAGTACAGCTACTTCCACTACGCGTACTCCCACAACGGCCGCCCGACGTCCGCGCCGCGCGGGACGTACTCCTCGGCGGTCATCGCGCACCAGGCCGACCACGTGATCCGGACGTTCCACGACACCCGCCGGCGCACCGGCAAGCCGTTCTTCCTCTCGGTCAACTTCGTCGCCCCGCACGTCGGGTCCGGGGAGGGCGGTCGTACACCGTCGTGCCGGTATCGGGTCGGGAGGCGCACCGGTACGGTCCAGTCGCCGGCGGCTCCGGCCTGGGCCTACCGGGCGCCGGTCGTCGCCGGGATCACCCGCGGGGCGGGGGTCCTGCGCAACGGCACCACCGAGCCCGGCGTGGGCGACAAGCCGGGTGCGTACGGCCGGCTGCGCGAGCTCAACGCCTCCCAGCGCGCCTGCGTCGATCGCACGACGAGGGACCGGGCGGCGGCGGTCTACGCGACCGACCGCTACGTCGGCGACATGATCCGCACGCTCAAGCGCCGCGGCGAGTGGGACCGGACCGTCTTCGTGTTCTGGTCCGACAACGGCTACTTCCAAGGTGAGCACCACCGGATGGACGGCAAGATCGTCACCTACGAGCCGGTCTCGCGGGTGCCGCTCATCATCACGGGCCCGGGGCTGCGGCGCCGGGAGGACCGGTACGACCCGATGACGGTGGTCGACCTCTCCCGCACGCTGACCGCGATCGCCGGTGCGGCGCCTCCGCACGACGCCGACGGCCGCGACCTCAGCGCGGCGCTCGCCGGGGCCGACACCGGGTGGGACGTCGCGGTGCCGTTCGAGTTCGCGGTCGCGGACCCGCGGCTGCCCGGCGACCACCACCGTGACCCGGCCTTCGCGCCCGCCCGGCGCGGGATGTTCCGTACGGGTGTGCGCGACGGGATCGTCGACCCGCGCACCGCCATCGGCCTGCACACCGGGCGCTACTACTACCTGCGCTACGCCGACGGCGAGCGCGAGCTCTACGACCTGTGGAACGACCCCGACGAGTGGACGAACCTCGCGGCCGGTCGCTCGTGGCTCGCGGCGCACCGGTCACTGCTCGGTGTCCTCGACACCGCGTGGCGCCGGATCAAGGACTGCGCCGGGTCGGGCTGCTCGGCGCGGCTGCCGTCCGAGCTGGTCGTCGACCGTGCGCTGAACGCGACACGATGGCAGCGGTGGTGGCGCACGATGGATGCCCAGTACGGCACCAACCACCCCCGTGGTCGCTAGCGGTCGGCGTGGTGGCGGCGCCCGGCCATGCCGACGATCCGGGCGACCACGAGACCGAGGTAGAAGACGCCTGCGATCTGCTCCAGCATCACGGCGGAGCGCGCGTGCTCCTGGACCGGCGCGAAGTCCGCGAGTCCGGTGTTGGTCAGGGTGGTGAAGGAGAGGAACAGGAGGTCGAACCACGACGGCTCGTGGGCGCCGAAGGAGCCGGGCCACAGCACCTGCACGGCGCTGTAGAGATAGGCGAAGCCCCACGCCACCACCGTGAACGCGGCGCCGGTCGCGAAGACCTCGTCATGCGTGAGGACGTCGTCGGTGAACAGATAGCGGATCATCGCGTACGAGACGAACCCGTAGAACGGGATGTGCAGCGCCGCCGAGGTGAGGACGACCCAGTCGGTGCCGGGCGTGACCGACTCCCACAGCGCGAAGACCATCGTCGGCACCCCGAGCGCTATCGCGACCGTCGACAGCGCCGGCGAGAGCCGCACGGCGCGGACCGCGGACAGCACCACGACCACCTGCACCACGCCCAGGATCGCGCGGCCCTGCGTCGATCCGTCGAGGAACGGGTACGCCAGCACCGCGGCGAGCTGCGCCGCGAGGATCACGGCCGAGGGCGTGTTGCGGATCCAGCGGAAGGCGTCGGCGAGCACGGGTCCACCGTAATGTGCGCGCGCCTCTTGAGGCCGACGGCCGCGCAGGAGCAGGATCGAGCGCGTGAGCGATCGCCCTGGGAGGAACACCGCGTCGACCATCGAGACCGACCTCGTGATCATCGGAGCGGGCCCCAGCGGTCTCTTCGCCACCTACTACGCGGGCTTCCGCGGGATCCGGGTCGCGGTGGTCGACTCGCTGCCCGAGCTCGGCGGGCAGATCACCGCGATGTATCCCGAGAAGCAGATCCTCGACGTCGCCGGCTTCCCGACGGTCAAGGGCCGTGACCTGGTCGAGGCGCTGGTCGAGCAGGCGAACGCCGCCGAGCCGGCGTACCTCCTCGACCGGACGGCCGTCGACCTGGCGTCCCGCGAGGACGGGCTCACCCTGACCCTCTCCGACGGCACCGTCGTCGAGGCCAAGGCGCTGCTCATCACCGCCGGCATCGGCACGTTCCAGCCCCGACCGCTGCCTGCCGGTGAGGGCTGGGTCGGGCGAGGCGTGGAGTTCTTCGTGCCGTCGTTCGCGCCGTACGCGGGCAAGGACGTGGTCATCGTCGGCGGCGGCGACTCCGCGTTCGACTGGGCGCTGCACCTGCACCCGATCGCGCGCTCAGTCACCCTGGTCCACCGCCGCGACGCCTTCCGCGCTCACGCCCGCACGGTCGAGCAGGTCGGGGCCCTCGGCGTCGAGATCGTCACCAACGCCGAGGTCGTCGAGCTGCGCGGCGCCACCACCGTCGAGGAGGCCGAGCTGAAGGTCGAGGGGCAGACGCGCGTGCTGCCGGCCCAGGCCGTGGTGGGCGCCCTGGGCTTCGTGGCCGACCTCGGCCCGATCCAGCGCTGGGGAGTGGAGACCAGCAAGCGCCACGTCGTCGTCGACCAGGCGATGCGCACCACCGTCCCGCGGGTCTTCGCCGCCGGCGACGTCACCGACTACCCGGGCAAGGTGCGCCTCATCGCCGTCGGCTTCGGCGAGGCCGCGACGGCGATCAACAACCTCGCCCCGGTCATCGACCCGCACGCCCACGTCTTCCCGGGGCACTCCAGCGAGGGCTGAGCGGCGAGGCCGTGATGCCGAGCCTGCCCGCGCGTCCGTGCCGCGCGACGCAGTCCCGGTGCCGTAGGTGACCGGCTGATCATCCGGACCCGGGCGCACGGAAAGTGGAACGTGATCTAGTCTTTCGTTTCATTACCGGCGGGTCACTTCGGTCCGTCGGCTCGACTCGGAAAAGGACGTGACGCATGCGGATCGCTCTGCTGTCGTACCGCAGCAAGCCCCATGTCGGGGGACAGGGCATCTACATCCGCCGCCTCAGCCGCGAGCTGGTCGCGCTGGGCCACACTGTGGAGGTCTTCTCCGGTCAGCCCTATCCCGAGCTCGACGAGGGCGTCCGGCTCACCAAGGTCCCGAGCCTCGACCTCTACGAGCCCGGCAACGAGTTCCGCAACCCGCACCCACGCGAGTTCCGCGACGCCATCGACGTGCAGGAGTGGCTGACGATGCGCAGCGGGGCCTTCCCGGAGCCGCTCACGTTCAGCAAGCGCGTCATCAAGCTCCTCAAGGCGCGTCGCGACGACTTCGACATCGTCTTCGACAACCAGACGCTGGCCACCCCGCTGCTCGAGATCGAGTCGTACGGGCTGCCGCTGGCTGCCGCGATCCACCACCCGATCACGATGGACCGCGCGATCGAGCTCGAGGTCGCGCCGTGGTTCCGCAGGAAGAAGAGGACGGGCTCGCGCCTGCGTCCTTCCTGGGGGATCGAGCTGCCCAAGATCGGGGTGTGGCGCTGGTACGCGTTCCTGCGCCAGCAGAAGCTCACCGCCCCGAGGATCCGGCACGTCATCGTGCCTTCCGAGTCCTCGGCGCGCGACGTGGTCCGTGAGTTCGCGGTCGACCCGAAGCGCATCACCACCGTGCTGCTCGGCGTCGACGAGCGCTTCAGGCCCTCCGGCGCCCAGCGCGTGCCGGGCCGGATCCTGGCGATGGCCAGCGCGGACGCCCCGCTCAAGGGCATCCACATCCTGCTGGAGGCGTTCGCCAAGCTCACCACCGAGCGCGAGCTCGAGCTGGTCCTGGTGACCAAGCCCAAGGAGGGCGGCGTCACCGAGAAGCTGATCGACAAGCTCGGCATCGCCGGCAAGGTCACCTTCGCCAACGGGCTCACCGACGACGAGCTCGTCGCGCTGATGGGCTCGGCGGAGCTGGCCTGCGTGCCGTCGCTGTACGAGGGCTTCTCGCTGCCGACCGCCGAGCTGATGGCCTGCGAGACCCCGCTGGTCGTCTCCCGCGCGGGCGCCATCCCCGAGGTCGTCGGCCCCGACGGCCTGTGCGCCGACGTCGTCGAGCCCGGCGACGTCGAGGCACTGAAGAACGCCGTCTCGGCCCTGCTCGACGATCCCGAGCGGCGTGCCAGGATGGGCGCCGCCGGCCGCCAGCGGGTGCTCGAGCTCTTCAGCTGGTCGGCCGTCGCGACGAAGACGGCGGCCGTGTTCGACGACGTGATCGCTGACTACAAGAAGGAGCGCGCCTGATGCTGACGGTTGACTTCGACCGCCTGGGCCTGAAGCCGGGGGACCGGGTCCTCGACATGGGAGCCGGGGCCGGCCGGCACAGCTTCGAGATGTACCGCCGCGGTGCCGACGTGATCGCCTTCGACATGGACGCCGAGGAGCTCGAGAACGTCCGCAACCTCTTCCACGCGATGAAGGAGGCGGGAGAGGTGCCCGAGGGCGCCGAGGCCGACGTGAAGCAGGGGGACGCCCTCGCCCTGCCGTTCGCCGACGGCGAGTTCGACCGGATCGTCGCCGCCGAGGTCCTGGAGCACATCTGGGAGGACGTCGCGGCCATCAAGGAGCTCGTGCGCGTCCTGCGCCCCGGTGGCACCCTCGCGATCTCGGTGCCGCGCTGGCTGCCCGAGGTGATCAACTGGAAGCTCTCGCCGGAGTACCACAACGCCACCGGCGGCCACATCCGGATCTACACCGACCACGAGCTCATCGACAAGGTCACCAAGGCCGGCCGGCCCAACGACGGCACGCCGGGTGACGCGATGGTCTTCGACGGCAAGGGCTATGCCCACGGCCTGCACTCGCCGTACTGGTGGATCAAGTGCGCGGTCGGCGTCAACAACGCCGAGCATCCCGCCGCGAAGGCGTACCACAAGCTGCTGGTCTGGGAGATCATGAAGCAGCCCAAGGCGCTCCAGTGGGCCGGGAAGGTGCTCGACCCGATGATCGGCAAGTCGGTCGTCCTCTACTTCCACAAGCCCCTGGCCGACGAGGCGCCGTGACCCCGGTCCCGTCCGTCGAGGGCATCCTCACCGCCGACCAGGTCCGGGCCACCGCGGCGTCGATCGCCGCGGTGCAGGACCCGTACGGCTTCCTGTCGGTGGGTGACGAGCACGCCGACATGTGGAACCACGTGGAGGCGGCGATGGCGTGCCTGGTCGGGGGAGAGGTCGAGGCGGCCGAGCGGGCCTATCTCTTCATGCCGTCGCTGCAGCGCGCTGACGGGTCCTGGCCCAAGGAGATCCGCGACGGCGTCGTCGTCGACGACCGCGGCGAGGTCAACATGAGCGCCTACCTGGCCGTCGGGCTGTGGCACCACTGGCTGGTGCGCCGCGACCTCGACTTCGTCCGCGCGCTGTGGCCCCACGTCCGGGCCGCGCTGGACTTCGTGGTCGGGCTGCAGCAGCCGTTCGGCGGCATCCAGTGGACACCGGTGGACGACCTCTGCCTGCTCACCGGCAACTCCTCCATCCACCACTCGCTGCGCGCCGGCGTGGCGCTCGCCGACCTGATGGACGAGCCGCAGCCCGAGTGGGAGCTCGCCGGCGGCCGGCTGGCGCACGCCATCCGCGAGCATCGAGATCTCTTCGCCGACAAGGCGACCTTCTCGATGGACTGGTACTACCCGGTCCTCGGCGGCGCCGTCCGCGACGACGATGCCCGCGCGCTGCTCGCGAGCCGATGGAACGACTTCGTCGTCCCGGGCCTGGGTGCCCGCTGCGTCGACACGAACCCCTGGGTGACGGGCGCCGAGACGTGTGAGCTGGTGATGGCCCTCGACGGCCTCGGTGACCATGCCCGGGCGCTGCGGCTCTTCGCTGACATGCAGCGGCTGCGTCACGAGGACGGCTCGTACTGGACCGGTTGGGTCTACCAGGACGGGACGGGGGCACCCGATGAGCCGCGCGACGTCTTCTGGCCCGTCGAGCGACCCACGTACACCGCGGCGGCGGTCATCCTGGCCGCGGATGCGCTGGGCGACCGCTTCGGCGCCTCGACCCCGGGCTCGGGCATCTACCGCGGCACCTCGCTCGCTCCGCACTTCCGCGAGATCGCACTCGAGTGCGGCTGCGAGAGCGCCGACTCGGCCCTCCCGCACCGCTGAGTCGGCCCTCAGACCCGGCGTAGCACCCGCATCGAGCCGAGCGCCTCGACCTCCTCGAAGCGCCCGCTCTCCAGCGCCGGCCAGTAGATCAGCTCGTACGGCGGGCGTCCGCCGTCGGCGGGGTCGGGGAACACGTCGTGGATGACCAGCAGGCCGCCGGGCATCACGTGCGGCGTCCACCCCTCGTAGTCGTCGCGGGCGGGCTGCTCGCCATGTCCGCCGTCGATGAAGAGCAGGCTCAGCGGCGTCGTCCACCAGTGGGCGACCGTGCGCGAGCGACCCACGACGGCGACGACCTGCTCCTCCAGGCCCGCGTCGTACATCGTGCGACGGAACGTCGGCAGCGTGTCCATCACCCCCAGCTCGGGGTCGACCAGGGAGGTGTCGTGGTGCTCCCAGCCGGCCTGGTTCTCCTCCGAGCCGCGGTGGTGGTCGACGGTGAAGGCCACCGCGCCCTCGCCGACCAGCTGCGCGGCCGCACCGAGGTAGATCCCGGACTTCCCGCAATAGGTGCCCACCTCGAGCGCGGGCCCGTACGGAAGCCGCTCGACCGCGTGGCGGAAGAGCAGGTCGCCCTCGTCTGCGGGCATGAAGCCCTTCGCAGCGTGCGCGCGGGCGAGCAGTTCGGCTGGCATGTGCGGTGCGGTCACCGGGCGACGGTAGCGCTGGCGGGGAGCCACCCCCGGGCTGGACACGCGTCCGGGGGCGACTCCCTCGCTGAACAACCCCTGTTGTGGGGACAGGGCCAGTCCGACCGTACGCCCGCAGTGACGACCGTCTCTCGGCTTTGCCGAACCTTTCCGGTCCTGTCTGGACAGGTCGCGGGGTGCGCCGGCGACACGCCGGGGACCCCCGATTTGGCACCGATGAGGCGCTCGGCTACTGTTTCCGACGTCGCCAAGACGCCCGCAAGGGAGTCAGCGGAGACAATGCGGACGTAGCTCAGTTGGTAGAGCGCAACCTTGCCAAGGTTGAGGTCGCGAGTTCGAGCCTCGTCGTCCGCTCTGAGGTGTATTGCCTCCGCGGTGGGTTGGCCGAGAGGCGAGGCAACGGACTGCAAATCCGTGTACACGGGTTCAAATCCCGTACCCACCTCCAACCCCGTACAATTCCATAGACCCGGACGATTGGCGCAGCGGTAGCGCGCTTCCTTGACACGGAAGAGGTCACTGGTTCAAACCCAGTATCGTCCACCAACATCAGCCCCCGACTCCGGTCGGGGGCTGTTTGGTCTCCCGCCTCAGAGCGCCTGCTGTGCGCGCTTGGGGACGAGCGCCATCCCGAGCAGGCCGAACGGCAGCGGCAGCCAGTAGGAGAAGAGCCGGTACGCGAACGTGGCGAGCACCGCGTCCGCGGCGCCGACCCCGGCCAGCACGAGCAGGGCGGTCATGCCGGCCTCGACGAAGCCCAGCCCGCCCGGGGTGACCGGGACGTTGCCGAGCGCCTTCGCACCGCAGAACGCCATCAGCACCAGCCCGAGCCGCGGCGGCGTGCCGATCGCGAGCAGGGCGACCTCGAGCGTCAGGAAGTCGAGCAGCCAGCGCCCGACCGTGGCGACCACCGCACGTCGCCAGCGCCCGGCCAGCACCCCGGCGATCTGGTCGCGCTGCCGCAGCAGTCGCTGCGGCAGGTCGGTCACCCGGTGCGAGTGGCGACGGATCCGGTTGCGCACCGCCTGGATGAGCCGCCCGACCTCGGCCAACGGCCGGTCGGTACGCAGCAGGAGCGCGGCACTGCCGGCGAGGAAGACGAAGACGGCGACCGCGCCGCCTGCGGCCTCGAGCAGGCCGCGCGAGACGGGTTCGGTCAGGGCGGTCGGGATCGCGAGCAGCGGCAGGCCGAGCACGATGGAGAAGATCAGCAGCTGCACGGCGGTCAGCGCGCGGACGACCTCCGTGCGCTTGAGGCCGGCGGCGACGAAGATCCGGTACTGGAGCGCTGCGCCCACCGGGCCACCACCGGGTGCGATGTTGGACAGCGCGTTGGAGGCGAGCTGGGCGGCGATCACCGGACGCCAGCCGATGTTGCGCAGCGTGACCCGCTGCAGGTCCCACTGGCAGGCGCAGACGCCGACCTGGAGAGCGAACATGACGATCAGCGACAGCCACGAGAAGCGAGTGATCTGGCGCCAGGACGCGAAGGTCGCCACCAGGCTGGGGAAGACCAGGTAGAGGGAGACCGCCGTGACGCTCAGCCAGATCACGTTGCCCAGCAGCGAGCGCGGCTTCTCCTTCTGACCCCGGTCGATCTCGCCGCCGGCATCCGTACGGCGCTCGATCGCCCGCTCGAGACGATCACCGACCGATTCATGATGGGCCGACTCGTGAGGGGGCGCAGTCGGTTCCTCCACGCCGACATCCTGACACGCGCGAGGTCAGCGGCGCGGCGCGACGCGGACCGTCCTCGAACCCGGAACGAGGACGGTCCGCGCCGACGTCGGGTGTCGGTCAGGCCGACAGGTTCAACAGGCCGAGGGCGATGGCCGCCGTGGCGGCACTCGTGCGGATCGAAGACATGCGGGTACTCCCTCCGACTGGGCCCAGGCTCCCTCCCGGCCCCTCGAGACCGTTGCCCGTTCCCCGATGGGATCCGCGCCACACCTGTCGGCCTGCAACACTTCGAGCGTGCAGGAGCCGTCGGTACAGGTGTGTGAGATCGCCGAGGCGCCCGCCGATCCCGCGATGCTCACCGCCGAGGAGCGCGTACGGTGGCAGCGCCTGGCCCGCGCCGAGGACCGGGACGCCTACCTGGCCGCCCACGGTCTGGCCCGGCTGGTGGCCGAGGAGCTGGCCGGCGTGTCCGGCCCGGTCCTGCGCCAGAGCTGTCCGAGGTGTGGCGGCACCGACCACGGTCGGCCGGCGATCGAGGGCCACCCGGAGATCCACGTCAGCCTCAGTCACACCCGCGGCATGGTGGCCGCCATCGCCGCCCGTACGCCCTGCGGGATCGACGTCGAGGTGATCGGACCCGTCCCCGACGACGTGCTCTCCGCCGAGGAGCGGTCGTGGGCCGGCTCGGACGCGGCGAAACGCACCCGCCTGTGGGTCCGCAAGGAGGCCTGGATCAAGGCCTCCGGAGCTGCGCTGGACCGGGCGGCCGACATCGACGCGCTCGACACGTCCTGGGTGACCGGGGCGTGCGCCACCGCGACGCACGCCGCGGCCTGGGTCGTCCGTTGAGGCCATTCCACTAATCTCGGCCCATGCGCGCATGGATCGACGGTCGGCTCCTCGAAGACCCGACCGCTCCCGCTGTCAGCGTCTTCGACCACGGCCTGACGGTCGGGGACGCGGTCTTCGAGGCGATCAAGGTCGTGGACGGTCAGCCGTTCGCGCTGAGGCGCCATCTCGACCGGCTGCACCGCTCGGCCGCCGGCCTCGGCCTCGGCCCCGTCGACGACGCCCTGCTCCAGGACGGCGTCGCGGCCGTCCTCGGCGCCGAGCACGTCGCGCTCGGGCGGATCCGGATCACCGTCACCGGTGGCGTGGCCCCGCTCGGCTCGGGGCGCGGCGACGCGGCCCCGACGACGATCGTCGCGGTCAGCGAGGTGCCGGAGTTCGCCGAGACCACCAAGGTCATCACCGTCCCATGGCCACGCAACGAGCGCGGCGCGCTCGCGGGGCTCAAGACCACCTCGTACGGGGAGAACGTCGTCGCGCTCGCCGAGGCGCAGCGCCGGGGCGCCGGCGAGGCGATCTTCGCCAACACCCAGGGCCACCTGTGCGAGGGCACCGGCACCAACGTCTTCTACGTCGTCGACGGCGAGCTGCGCACCCCGACCCTCGCGAGCGGCTGCCTGGCCGGCATCACCCGTGCGCTCGTGCTGGAGTGGTACGGCGGCGTCGAGGTCGACGAGCCGATCGAGGTGGTCGAGGAGCGGGCCAGCGAGGTCTTCCTCGTCTCCACGCTGCGCGACGCCCAGGCCGTGGTGGGCTGGAACGGGAAAGACCTCCCGTACGGCCCGATCACGCGGGCCGTACGAGAGGTCTGGCGGGGCAGAGAACCCGAGCTGCTCGGTCTCTAGGGAGACCGATCAGACGGCGTCGTTGAGCAGGTCGGAGATCAGGGCGTCCAGGTCGAGGTGCTCGCTCTCGGTGCCGACAGGCACCGCGGCGAACGTGCGGGCCAGGAAGGCCTGCAGCTCGTGGGTGTTGGCCTGGGCGACCAGGCGGCCGTCGGGGGAGGAGAAGTCCAGGACCGCGACGACGCTGGCGTCGTCATCGATGCTGGGGTAGACCTTCACGTCGCCCTCGCCGGTCGGCGAGGCCAGGCCCTGCAGCAGCAGGGTGCGGGCGACGATCCACTCGACGTCCCCGGCGCTGGAGTGGAAGGTCAGCGTCACCGCGTACGGGTCGTGCTTGCGGTAGCCGAGCGTCGTCGGGACGTCGACGTTGCGCCCCCACGGGTCGACGCACGCCAGGGTGATGTCCTGGGAGAGCACCGGGGTCGTCGGCTGCTGGTTCATCTCACTCGCTCCTGTCGCTGTGGTTTCAACGATGGGACGGGCCTATCGCTTGATCGTGACGCGACTTCCTGATCACTTTTCGTGACAGTCGTCTCGACGTGGACAACGGGGATGCCGACAGGGCGGTACGGCGGGACGGTCCTGCTGGTATGGACCACCGGGACCCATGTCCCGGACAGTCACTGAGACATGTCACGAGCCTGCCGAATGTGAACACCTGCGCGCTATGCGCTACTGTTTCGCACGTTCTCACGCGCCCTCGAGCGCTGCGGATGTATAGCTCAGTTGGTTAGAGCGCATCGTTCACACCGATGAGGTCAGGGGTTCGAGTCCCTTTACATCCACCACACGAAGGCCGGTCCACGCGGACCGGCCTTCGGTCATCTCCAGGTGCGCTCGGCCGCGCCGACGACCATCGCGAGCTCGAGCCGGCCGGCGTCCTCGCTGCCCGGGATCGCGGTGTAGATGATGATCTTGAGGTCGGTGTCGCTGTCGACGAGGACGTCGCAGTCGATGGTGATCGGGCCGACAGCGGGATGGTGGATCGTCTTGCGGTCCTCCGCGTGGCCCGCGACCACGCCTTCGCGCCACAGCTCGGCGAAGCGCGGCGAGTCGCGCACCATCTCCGTGATGAGGTCGGCGAGGCGCGGGTCGTCGGGATAGCGCCCCGAGGCGCGCCTGAGGTCGGCGACCAGGGCGCGGTCGGTGGCGCCGGGATCGTTGGAGATCACCGGCCAGCCGGCGAGCGGCTGGCACTCGGTCGCCGACGTGAACCGGGTGCGCACCAGATTGCGGGCCGCGACCGGGATCGCGGTGGGGTCGCCGAGCAGCGCGCTCCAGCCGGCGTTCCAGGAGACGAGCTGCCAGTCGGCGGCGAAGACGGCGGCGGGGGAGTCACCGAGCCGCGCCAGGATCCGTTGCAGGCCCGGCGGGAGGTGGTCGCTGACGATGGTGCTGCTCGGCGGCTGCAGCCCGGCCAGCCGGAAGAGGTGGTCGCGCTCGTGGCGGCTGAGCTGGAGCGCCCGTGCGAGCGCACCGGCGACCTGGGCCGAGGGGTTGGTGGCGCGACCCTGCTCGAGGCGCACCACGTAGTCGACCGACAGCCCAGCGAGATCGGCGAGGTCCTCGCGTCGCAGACCCGGCGTGCGGCGCCCGTGCGCCGGCGTACGGCCGGCCGCCTCGGGTGCGAGCCGCTCGCGCCACGTCCGTAGGGCCGGGCCCAGGCTCAACTCGTCACCGCTCACCGTTCCAGTGTGCCTGCCGCCCGGGGCGCACGGGGCGCCGAGCCTGGTACGGCCAGTCCCACCGTCACGGCGTCCCTGGCTGCCGGCGCGGGCAGCGACCAGGGTGGACGCCATGACCATCACCTTCATCACCGGAGCCAACAAGGGTCTCGGCCATGAGACCGCCCGCCGCCTCATCGAGGCCGGCCACAGCGTCATCCTCGGCGCCCGCGACGCGGAGCGCGGCGCGAAGGCCGCCGCCGCGCTGGGAGCGCGCTTCGTACAGATCGACGTCACCGACGACGACTCGGTCGCGGCCGCGGCGAAGGACGTCGCCGCCAACGAGGGCGCGATCGACGTGCTCATCAACAACGCCGGGATCACCGGCCGCCAGGTGGCAGGCCTGGACGAGCTCACCGGCCCTGATGCGGTCGAGGTCTTCGACACGAACGCGATCTCGATCGTCCGGGTCACGCACGCCTTCCTGCCGCTGCTGCGTCAGGGCACCGACCCGCGCGTCGTCAACGTCACCAGCGGGCTGGGGTCGCAGACGCTCACCCACGATCCCGCACGGGTGGAGTCTCACGTCATCTCGCCGCTCTACAACGGCTCGAAGGCGGCGGTCACGATGATGACGATGCAGTACGCCAAGGGCATCGCCGACGTGCGGTTCAACGCGGTCGACCCCGGCTACACGGCGACCGACCTCAACGGCAACACGGGGACGCAGAGCGTCACCGAGGGCACCGACGCGATCGTCGGCCTGGCCACCGAGCCGGCCGAGGCCGGCACCGGCCGGGTCGTCAACCGCCACGGCGTGGTGCCGTGGTGACTCAGTCCTCGGGCCAGTCGGTGATGTCCTCGTACTCCGGGTGCTTGTGGATGTAGGAGGCGACGAAGGGGCAGTGCGGGATCGCCCGCTTGCCCTGGGCGCGCACATCGTCGAGGGCCGTTCGCACCAGTACGCCGGCCAGCCCCTGGCCGGCGTACGCGTCGTCGATCTCGGTGTGCACGAAGTCGAAATGGGTGCGGTCGTGCGTCAGGTACTGGGTGAACCCGGCCGGTGCGCCACCGACCCGGATCTGGTAGCGGTGCTGCGACGTGTTCTGCGCGACCGTGACGTCGGCGGTGCCGTCCTCCATGCGGGGCTCCTTCGATAGCTGGGGGTTCGACCATAGAGCCCGAGTGGGCGGGGGACACAGGGGGTCCGGCGAAGGCCGACGGCGGTGTGCCTCAGGCGTCGGCGGCGGGATCCAGGTCCACGACGAGCAGCGCGACGTCGTCGTCGCTGGCGCCGAACGCGTCGAGCACCAGGTCGGCGACCGTCTGGGTGTCGGAGGCGGACGCTGCCTCCATGAAGGACGCGACCTCGGCGAGGCACTCGTCGATGGTCCTCGTACGGCGCTCGACCAGCCCGTCGGTGACCAGCAGGAGACGGTCACCGGGGACCAGCTCCTCGACGTGCTCGAGGTGCGTGGACCCCAGGCCGAGCAACACGCCCTTCTGGGCGAGCAGGGTCGCCTCGCCGGCGCGGGTGCGGATCATCGGCGGGTGGCCTGCGCTGACGAAGCGCACCCAGCGTCGGTCCGGGTCGATCATCCCGATACAGGAGGTGGCGATGACGCCAGGCACGTTCCGGACCAGCACGTCGTCGATGCGGCTCATGATCTCGGCGGGCCCGTAGCCGTCGTAGGCGTAGGCGCGCAGGGAGTAGCGCAGCTGGGCCATCACGACCGCTGCCTCCAGCGAGTGACCCTGCACGTCCCCGATCGCGATGAAGAGACTGCCGTCGACGTCGAAGGCGTCGAAGAAGTCGCCGCCGACCTCGGCGTGCCGCTCGGAGGCGCGGTACCGGGCGGCCAACGCCGCCCTGGGTACGACGGGAAGCGTCGCCGGCAGAAGGCTGCGCTGGAGGAGCAGGGCGGTGCGGTGCTCCCGTTCCAGGGTGCGCACGTTGTCCAGGGCGACGGATGCGAGCTGGCCGAGTCGCTCGATGACCAGGTCGTCGCCGTTCTCGTAGCCGTCCAGCGCGGCAGCGACCGCCACGAGTCCCAACCGCTCGCCGCCCACCGTGATGGGGTGCACCCGCCAGTGAGCTGCGCCCGCGGGCGGCACGAGGTCGGCGAGGGCGCCCTCCTGGGAGTGCACCGTCGCGGGCTCGCTCAGGCCGAGGAGCACCTCGCGGGCCGACCCGACGTCGAGGGTCCCGCTCAGGTCGACGGTCCCCCCGGGCGCGGCCGCGGCCCGGTGCGCGACCTCGTCGTCCAGCAGCACCGCGACCGCGGGCTCGTCGAGAACCTCGGCGGCGGCGCGGGCCACCCCCTCGGCGAGCCGGGCGATCGTCGAGGCGAGGTTGAGCCGCACCGCGGCACGATTGAGCCGGCTCATCCGGCCGGCGAGCTCCTCCGCGCTGCGTCGCGCCCCCGACGAGCGCAGCAGGGTGCGGATCGTGGAGAGCAGCTCCTCGGGGTCGATCGGGTCGACGAGGTACGCGTCCGCGCCGCTGTCGAGGCCGGCCACCCGGTCCAGGGTCTCCATGGCCACAGCGGAGACATGCACGACGGGGATGCCGGCGCGCTCCGGGTCGTGACGCAGGTCGCGGGTGATGTCGAGACCGCTGCCGTCGGGGAGGTGGACGTCCAGGACGGCGAGATCGATGGTGCGCTCGGCGAGGATGCGCCGCGCCTCGGCGGCGGTGTCGGTCTCGATGATGCGATAGCCGCTGCGCCGCAGCCAGCTCACGATCACGTAGCGCTTCGCCGGGGTGTCATCGCAGACGAGCACGAGAGGAAGACGATCAGGCATCGCGTGCCTCCATCGGCAGGCGCACGGTGAACGTGCTGCCCTCCCCGAGCGTGCTCATGACCTCGATGTGGCCGCCGAGCGCCGTCGCGACCACCTGGGCGAAGGGCAACCCGAGACCGGTGCCCTTGGTGCTCGCGTGCAACGGCGAGGTCGCCTGGTAGAACTCCTCGAAGATGCGGGCCTGGTCGTCCTGCGAGATGCCGAGGCCGGTGTCGCGCACGGTGAAGACGGCCTCCTGATCCTCGGCGTGCACCGAGACGGCGATCGCCCCGGACTCGGTGAACTTGGCGGCGTTGCTGAGCAGGTTGCGCAGGACGTGTCGCAGCAGGTCCGGATCGGTCACCATCGTCTCCGGACCGGCGACGTCGATCTCCAAGGCGACACCCGGGCGCACGATCGGCTCGATGACGCCGCGCAGCTCCTCGAAGAGGTCGCGCAGGTCGATCTCGGAGACGGTCGGCTGCAGGCGTCCGGACTCCGCCTTCGCCAGGTCGAGCAGCTCGTCGACCAGGCGCCGCAGGTCTCCGGTGCTCGTCCGGATGTACTGCACCTGCTCGGCGTGCTCGGGTCCGAGCCGCTCAGGCTGATGCGGATCGAGGAGCAGCCCCGTGAGCCCCAGGATCGAGTTGACCGGCGTCCGCAACTCGTGGCTGATGCTGCGCAGGAACCGACTCTTCGCCTCACTGGCGTGTCGCAGCTGGAGATTCTTGTCGTCGATCTCGGCGTAGAGGGCCACCACCCCCTGATTGGTGTGGTCCAGCTCCGCGGAGAGCTCGGCATAGAGCGCCATCACGCCGCGATTGGTCTCCTCCAGCTCGGCGTTGACGACCTCCAGCTCGGCTCGCTGGGCCCGAACCTCCTCCAGCGCGGCCAGCAGCTCGCGGTTCTGCTCACGCAGCTCGGCGGCCGGAGAGGACGGGTTCTGCGCGAGCAGGTCCCGCCGCAGCGTCTGGAGCTCGGACCGGGACGGCGGCGGGCCGGACAACCACTTCTCCAGAACCACCCGCACCCCGTCCTCCTGGGCGGGCTGCTCCTGGCGATCGACCAGCTTGCGCACCGAGGCGATCGCGTCGTCCCACCCGGACGGCCGGCGGGCGGCACGCAGCTCGACCTGCAGGGCGTCACCGCGGACCGTCAGGGTCAGGGCTCCGCTGCCGGTGGAGACGATTTCGCGGCCGACCTCGCTGACCGCCGTCGCCACGCGCAGCGCGTCGAGCCGGTCGAAGCCGAGCGTCAGCGCGCACTGACGCCCCAGCTGGCGCCCGACGAAGACGTCCTCCTCGGTGAGCATGGCCATCTCGGCGAGGACCGATGTGCTCATGCGACCGTCCGGAGGACGAGGAGGCCCGAGTCGTCACGACGGCTCGCGGCCTTGCGCAGCAGCGCCGCACAGACCACCGCCGGGCGGTGGGCCAAGATGCCGGGGAGGTCCTCGATGCCCCAGCGCTGGGAGAGTCCGTCGCTGTGCATCACCGCCATGGCCGAGTCGGCCGTGGAGTGGGTCTGCTCGCGCGGCTGCGGGGCCCGATGCCCGACGATGCCGGGCTGGGTGGGCAGCGTGCGCACCCCGGCAGGACCTGCCAGCCGTACGACGATGTTGCCGATCCCGGCATGGATCAGCGTGTCCGCGGCCGGATCGAAGGCCAGCACGGAGACCGCCGCTCCCCGGGTGCCGCGCAGTGCTCCGTGGATCAGGTCCAGCAGCGCGGCCGGTGCGACGCTGTCCGACGCCGCGAGGACCTCCGCGGCGCGCTGCGAGGCCTCCGCGGCGAGGGGGCCGTGGCCCAGCCCGTCGGCGACCATGGCGACATGGATGCCGTCGGTGAGGCGGTACGCGGCCGCATCGCCGCACGGGCCCTCCTCCGAGAGGGGCCGGGTCAGATCGGAGACTCGCGCGCCGGGCTCGTCGGGAGTGTCGGCGGTGCGGTGGAGGACCGCCTCCGCGATCGTGCCGAGGGCAGGCACCGAGTAGACGTCGAAGGCCGATGCGAGTCGCCGGCACGCGCCGAGTCCGATGCCGAGCGTCCCTCGCGTGGAGGCGCCGTCGGAGATGAGGGCGTTGATGTTGCGACTGCCGGGACCGGCGTCGATGGCGAGGACCCGCAGGGCCATCCCGTCGGCGCCGTCGATGAGCCGAAGCACCATCTCGCCCCCGCCGGCATGGCGCACCAGGTTGGTCGCCAGCTCGGTGACGACGATGCCGATCTCGCCGACCCGATCCTCGGAGAAGCCGGCCTCGGCCGACAGCGCGGTCGCGGCCCGGCGTACGGCCGGGACCGCGGCGTCGCCGTCGACGACCCACCAGCGGTCGGCGGTGTGACGCGAGCGTGCCGGTGGCACGTCAGCGCCGCCACTTCGCGATGGTCACCGTGGTGCCGGCGCCGGGAGCGGTGTCGAGGTGGAAGTCGTCCACCAGCCGACGCGTGCCCGACAGGCCCAGCCCGAGGCCGTTCCCGCTCGTCCACCCATCGGTGAGGGCGAGATCGGTGTCGGCGATGCCGGGGCCGTCATCGGAGAAGACGACCTCCACGCCGACCGAGGTCCCTTGCGTCAACCGTCGGACGCGCGCCTCGCCGCCTCCGCCGTAGACGAGCGTGTTGCGCGCGAGCTCGCTCGCGGCCGTCACGAGCTTCGTCTGGTCGACCAGCGACAGCCGTACCGCTGTGGCGACGTCGCGCACCAGCTGCCGGACCCGTACGACGTCGGAGTCCGCCTTCAAGGGCAGGACGGTCTGGTCGTCAGTCGGCGCGTCCGTCATCGGGGGTGACGCCCCTTTCCACGACCGGGAACTCCACGCTGTCGCGCAGCATCCGGAGGCCGCGGTCGACATCGAGCGCGGTGCGCACACCCGAGAGGGTCAGCCCCAGCTCGACGAGCGTGATGGCGACCGCGGGCTGCATGCCGACGACGACGGTCTCCGCGTCGAGCACCCGTGAGACCGCCGCGGTGGTGGAGATCATGCGCCCGATGAAGCTGTCGACGATCTCGAGCGCGGAGATGTCGATCAGGACGCCCTTGGCGCCCGTCTCCACGATCCGGTTGCTGAGGTCGTCCTGCAGCATCAACGCGGTGTGGTCCTGAAGGTCGACCTGGATCGAGACCAGGAGCATCTCGCCGATCCGGAGGATCGGGATGCGCTCCATCAGGACCTGCCGACGATGTCGAGGCCCGAACGGCGCATGGCGAGCAGCATCGCGTCGGACAGGTTCGCCTTGGTGTGGATGTCGCCGAACTCGATGCCCAGCGCCACGACCGTCTGCGCGATCTGCGGGCGGATGCCCGAGACGATGCACTCGGCTCCGAGCAGGCGAGCGGCCTGGACGGTCTTGAGCAGATGCTGCGCGACCTGCGTGTCCACGGCCGGCACGCCGGTGATGTCGATGATGGCGTGCTCCGAGCCGGTGTCGACGAGGGCCTGCAACAGCGCCTCCATGACCACCTGGGTCCGGGCCGAGTCGAGGGTGCCGACCAGCGGCAGCGCCACGATGTTGTCCCACAGCTTCACCACCGGGGTGGAGAGCTCGAGCAAGGTCTCGGCCTGCTGCGCGATCACGGTCTCGCGGGCGTTCGCATACGTCTCGAGCATGTACAGCCCGAGGTCGTCCACGATGATCGACAGGTTCGCGAACGCCCGATAGGCGGCGAGGTCGCCACGTCGTCCGAGCAGGTCCAGCACGACCTGCTTCAGCGCGAAGATGCTGGTAGCGGCCTCGGTGGGGGAGAAGCCCTGACGCGCGCGGGTGCGGCCGAGGTCGTTGAGAAGGGCGCGCAGTCCGTCGTAGACGCTGCTGCGGATATCGGTCTCGGCGCCCTCGCCGGCGAGGAGTCCGTTGTAGATCTCGCGGATGTCGTTGGCCAGATCGCTGCCGGTCATCCGGCCGGCGAGGCTGGCCTCGGCCGCCGCGGTCCACGCCGCGATCACCTCGTCCTCGTTCTCGCGGAGCAGGTCGATCCACTGGTGGTCGGGTTGTGGCGACACGTCTTGCCATCCTTCGTCGAGGCGATCGCGTGAGGGGCTCACGTCGCCCCGTATCTTGGCAGAGAAGGGCAACCGCCCGCGCCCGGCATCTTTACTTTGCGCTCGTTCCCGCGCGTTTGTTTAGGAATCGGCGCGCGAGGGGAGACATGCCTCGACAGGGGTGCGTGCGACGAGCCGCGACCGTCGCTACGAGGGGGCAGGGGAGGTGGATGCGGCATGGCGTTGAACGGAAGCGAGCGGCATGAGCTCCCCGCCGTCCCAGGAGCCGTCGCAGCGGCGCGCGCGATCGTGGACGAGGCCGCAACCAGCCTCTCGGTGGCGCTGCGCGACGACGCCGCTCTCCTCGTCTCGGAGCTGATGAGCAACGCGGTCCGCCATGGCGGCGCCATCGCCACGCTCACGGTGAGCCTGGCTGAGGGCTACCTGTCCGTCGCGCTGCACGACGACGGTGCTGGTCGGCCGGTGATGCCGTCCGGGGCTCTGGATCCGTCGGTCGCCTCCGGGCGGGGACTTCGGATCCTCGATCGGATCGCGGCCCAATGGGGCGTGGAGGACGATCGCGTCGGCAGCGGCAAGACGGTCTGGTTCCGTCTTGCGACCGGCGAGGGCACGACGGCCGTGAGGGCGAGAACATGATGAGCGACAAGTTGAGGGAGTACCAGACGGTATGGAGTTGACGATCAACCGGAGTAGTGACGAGGCGGAGAGGGACACCCTGATCCTGGACGGGTCGATCGACCTCGTCACCCGGCAGGCACTGCTCGACGAGGGTCACGCGATCCTCGAGCAGGGTGGTGGGCTCGTGCTCGACATGGCGGAGGTGGACTTCATCGACTCGACGGGCATCGGCGCCCTGGTCGAGCTGGCGCGTGCCGCCAAGGCCCAGGGCTCACGTGTGCTGATCGCACGCAGCTCGCCGCGGGTCGCGCGCGTGCTCGAGTTCAGCGGCCTCGACGAGGCGCTCGGTGGGCTCGCTCCGTCCGATACCGGCCCCGGTGCTCGGTAGGATGTCCTTGATGCCTCTCTTCGCCGCCACGCGCGAGACCGACCTCGAGGGCCAGGACGTCCTGGTCGTCACGGGTGACGTCGACCTGGCCACCGCCCCCGAACTCGTCTCCGTCGCCGATGCCTGGACCTCCGCCGGCCTCCACGGGCCCATGCGGCTCGATCTGACCGGGGTCACCTTCCTGGACTCCACCGGGATCAGTGCCCTGCTGGAGATCCGCCGCGCCGCGGCCAGCGCCGGCACCGGGGTCGCCGTCGTCGGCCGCTCTCCGATCGTGGATCGGGTCTTCACGTTGGCCGGGATCGACGACCTGTTCGCACGCGACGACGTCTGACATATCCGCAGTGTCCGACGGGATCCTCGTATCCCTCGGGCGCACAGGTCGCGGGCCGACGCCCGTGTAATGAGGTAGCAATGGTTCACCCTGGCAGCACCCCCTGGCCCTCCTATGGCACCTCGCTGCAGGTCCCGGCCCATCCGGACTTCGTCGCCGCGATCCGCGCGATGACCCGATCGATGGCCGTGCTCGCCGATGTCTCCCTCGAGGACGCCGAGGACCTGCAGATGGCTGTCGACGAGGCTGCCATCCTTCTGCTGCCGCTCGTCGACGACTCGGTGGCGCCGGCCCTGTCGGTCGAGTTCGAGCTGGGCGCCGACGGTGTCGTCGTGCGCCTCTCCGCGGCCTGCCGTCCGGGTGCGGAGGTGGACCGGAGCGGCATGCCGTGGGCGATGCTCGTCGCGATCGACCCCGCGACCGCCGTGCAGTCGCAGGACGGCCGGGTGGCGATCGAGATCTCTCGCCGCCGAGAGGACCAGCTTCGGTGACCGAGGAGACGTCCCGTTGGACGCCCCGGCAGACCGAGGAGGTGGCGGCGCTGTTCCGGCGACTCTCCACGCCCGGCATCGAGGTCGAGGAGTACCGCGCCGTGCGCGAGCAGATCATCGAGATGAATCTGCCGCTGGTGACCTATCTGACCCGTCGCCTCGCCAACCGCACCGCTCCGCACGAGGACCTGGTCCAGGTGGGCTCGGTAGGCCTGATCAAGGCGGTCGATCGGTTCGACCCCGGCCGGGGGCACGAGTTCGTGACCTACGCGGCGCCGGTGATCCTGGGTGAGATCAAGCGCTACCTGCGCGACGCGACGGCTCTGGTCCGCGCGCCGCGACGCGCCCAGGAGCTGCGCGGTGCCGTGATGGAGAGCCGGGAGGCGCTCCACCAGAAGCTCGGGCGCGCTCCGACGATCTCTGAGATCGCCGAGCACGTGGGGGCGAGCGGCGAGGAGGTGGTCGAGACCATCGAGGTCGTCCACAGCCGCACCGGCCACCCGCTCGACGCGCTCGTCGGCCCCTCCGCGGGCGCGCTGCAGCAGCTCGTCGCCATCGAGGAGGAGGGCTACGACAGCGCCGAGGCGAGGATCGACCTCCGCGGGGCGATCGCGGACCTGAGTGCGATGGAGCGGGCTGCGGTGACCCTGAAGTTCGCGGAGGGCAAGACGCAGGTCGAGATCGCCGAGCTCCTGGGCGTCTCGCAGATGCAGGTCTCCCGGCTGCTGCGCCGCAGTCTGGCCAAGATGCGGCTGATGCTCGACGAGCCGACGTCGTAGGTCTCGCCGACCAGCCTCAAAGCAGCGGGTCGAGCGGAGGATCCGCGGCGACCGCCACGCCCCATACATCGGTCGTGTGGTCGATCCAGAAGGACCCGTTGTCGGAGCGCAGGACCTTGCGGCCGAGCTGGGTGCCGAGGACACCGACCTCGAGCCGGCCACGGATGCGGGCGAACACGATGTCGCCTCGCTGCGGGGTGCGCTCGGTGTCGACGACCACGGAGGTGCCCGCGGGCAGACCCTGCGAGGTCAGGGCGTGGCTGCCGAGCCGGTGGACGAACTCCGAGGGCGGGCCCGCCGCGATGCTCCGGCGCCGGACGCGTGGCACAGCCGTCGGCGTCGGCAGGCCGAGGGGAAGTGTCGCCTCGTCGCCCCCACGCGCAGTGATCGAACGCATGTTCGACACCGTAGCAGGGGTGACGGGCGCTCCGCCCCGGCCGTGCGTCGGTGATTCCGCCTGCTGGAACGGTGAACTACGGTACGGCTATGTCCTTTGCCGTACGGCTCAACGCCACGGTGCGAGGCCTCCGGGATGCTCAGGCGATCGTGTTCATCCATGGCTACGGCTGCGGCCAGGAGGTCTGGCGCCACGTCGCTCCGGAGTTCGAGGCCGACCACCAGGTCGTGCTCATCGACCTGCCTGGGACCGACGGGGCCGATGGGTCGGCCTACGACCCTGCGCGCCACTCCTCCCTCCTCGGATACCGCGACGACCTGATCTCGCTGATGGACGAGCTCGACCTGCGGTCGGCGGTGCTCGTCGGCCACTCCGTATCGGCCATGATCGTCGCCCTGGTCCAGATCGAGCGCCCGGATCTCGTGGACCGGCTGGTGCTAGCGGCCCCCTCGCCGCGCTACATCGACGACGCCCCGTACGTGGGTGGCTTCAGCACGGCCGACATCGATGACCTGCTCGCTCTGATGAACCGCAACCACCTCGGCTGGCAGGAGCCGTTGGCCGAGATGGTCGCGGGCGCGGGATCGCCGCAGATCAAGGGCGAGCTGGTCGAGCTCTTCTGCCGGATGCGACCGACCGTGGCGGCCCAGTTCGCCGAGCTCACCTTCCGCGGGGACAACCGCGCCGACCTGGTCGAGATCACGACGCCGACCCTGGTGCTGCAGTGCCGAGACGACGTGGTGGCGCCCCTGACGGTCGGACGGTACGTGGCGGACGCCGTCGCGGGCAGCGAGCTCCGGATCATCGAGACGCGGGGCCACTGCCCGCAGCTGAGTGCGCCGGGGGAGACGACGAGCGCCATCCGCGACTTCCTCGCGCGCCCGCCCCACCGGGTGGCCGGCCGATGACCGTCGACGGTCGGCCCCCACCCGGCGGAGCGGGCGAGGAGCTGCTCGATCTGGCGCCGTGCGGCTACGTGGTCATGGACACCGGAGGTCGCATCCTCAGCTCCAATCGCGAGTTCGAGCGGATGGTCGGCTACGGCGGGACGGAGCCGGCCAGTGGTGATCGATCGCTGGCCTCACTGCTGCCCGCCGGTGCGAGGATCTTCCTCGAGACCCGCCTGTGGCCCATGCTCGAGCTCGAGGGGGCGGTCCGCGAGATCGCCCTCGACCTCGTGCGCACGGACGGAAGCAGGATCCCGGTGCTGTTCAACGCCGTCGTCGGTCCTGATCGCGACGGAGCGCCGACGACCATCCGCGCGGTCTTCATGGAGACCACGGAGCGGCACCGGTACGAGCAGGACCTGCTCGCGGCGACGACGGCGGCCGAGGCGGCCCGGGTCGAGGCGAACCGTCTCTCGGAGATCCTCCAGCAGACCTTCGTCCCGCCCCCGCCGCCGGCCATCCCGGACCTCCGTGTCGCGGCGACCTACCGGCCCGCCGGGGACGGCACCGTGGTCGGCGGCGACTTCTACGACTTCTTCCGTGTCGACCCGACCCACTGGATGATCGCGCTGGGCGACGTGAGGGGAAAGGGCGTCGAGGCGGCGGCGGTCACCTCGTTCGTACGTCACACCGTGCGCGCGCTGGCGATCGAGGATCCCGACCCGGCGCGGGTGCTGGCGATGGTGAACCGCGCGCTCCTCGAGCACGACACCGACCGGTACTGCACGCTCGTGCTGGCGAGTCTGCAGCGCGGCTCGCGCGGGTGGGACATCCAGCTGAGCCTCGCGGGTCACGCCCCGGCGTTGGTGCGGGCGGCGGGAGGAGAGGTCAGCGAGCTCGGCGTCCCGGGCACGGCCCTCGGCGTGCGTGAGGACCCGACGTTCCACACCGTGCGCCGCCGGCTCGGGACGGAGACCGTCACGCTCTACACCGACGGTGTCACCGACGCCCGCGAGGGCGGCGAGTTCTTCGGCGAGCAGCGGCTGCGGACTCTGATCGGCTCGTCGCGGCACGATCCGGCCAGCATCACCGACGGCATCGCCAGCACGGTGCTGCGCTACCAGGGCGGCGACGCCAGCGACGACATCGCCGTGGTCACGTTCCAAGGCGCCGAGGACCACTGACCGACGCCGCGTCGCTCCGACCTGCAGCGCCGGCGGCAGAACGGCTTCGCGGGCGCGCCGCCACCGCCGATAGGATCGGGGCGCCGGCGGCGTTCGCCGGATCCATGCCTCGAATCCAGGAGTCCCATCGTGTCCGAGTTGAAGATCGTCGTACTCACCCCCGAGGGTCGTGAGGAACGGTCGGTCACGACCGGCACGAAGGCGTGGGAGCTGTTCCGCGACGACGCGGACATCGTCGCCGCGCGCGTCGCCGGTGCGCTGAAGGACCTCGCCTACGAGGTCGCCGACGGCGACGAGATCGAGGGCGTGGCCATCGACTCCAGGGACGGCCGCGACATCCTGCGGCACTCCGCCGCGCACGTGATGGCCCAGGCCGTGCAGCAGCTCTTCCCGCAGGCCAAGCTCGGCATCGGCCCGCCGGTCACCGACGGCTTCTACTACGACTTCGACGTCGAGACGCCGTTCGTGCCCGAGGACCTCGCGAAGATCGAGTCGGCCATGAAGAAGATCATCAAGGCCAACCAGAAGTTCTCCCGCCGCGTCACCACCGACGACGACGCCCGCGTCGAGCTGGCCGACGAGCCGTACAAGCTCGAGCTGATCGGCCTGAAGGGCAACGCGGGCGAGGCCGCCGAGGGCGCCAGCGCCGAGGTCGGCGCCGGCGAGCTGACCATCTACGACAACCTCGACCGCAACGGCGAGATCGTGTGGAAGGACCTCTGTCGCGGTCCCCATCTGCCGACCACCCGCCGCATCCCGGCGTTCAAGCTCATGCGCTCCGCCGCGGCCTACTGGCGCGGCGACGAGAAGAACAAGCAGCTCCAGCGCATCTACGGCACCGCCTGGGAGTCGCAGGAGGCGCTCGACGAGCACCTGCACCGCATCGAGGAGGCCGAGCGCCGCGACCACCGCAAGCTCGGCAAGGAGCTCGACCTCTTCAGCTTCCCGGACGAGATCGGCTCCGGCCTGCCGGTCTTCCACCCCAAGGGCGGTGTGATCAAGCGGGAGATGGAGGACTACGTCCGCCGCCGGCACATCGAGGAGGGCTTCTCCTACGTCGGCACCCCGCACATCTCCAAGGACGGCCTCTTCCACACCTCGGGCCACCTGCCGCACTACGCCGACACCATGTTCCCGCCGATGGAGTTCGAGGGCTCGAACTACCAGCTCAAGGCGATGAACTGCCCGATGCACAACCTCATCTTCAGCTCGCGGGGTCGCTCCTACCGCGAGCTGCCGCTGCGGCTGTTCGAGTTCGGCTCGGTCTACCGCTACGAGAAGTCCGGCGTCATCCACGGCCTGACCCGGGTGCGCGGCTTCGCCCAGGACGACAGCCACTCCTACTGCACCAAGGAGCAGGCGCCCGCCGAGGTCAAGCACCTGCTGAACTTCATGCTGAGCGTGCTCCGCGACTTCGGCCTGGACGACTTCTACCTCGAGCTGTCGACGCGCGATGACAAGAAGAAGGACAAGTTCATCGGCTCGGACGAGGACTGGGAGAGCGCGACCAAGGTGCTCGCCGATGTCTGCGCCGAGACCGGTCTCGAGCTCGTCCCGGACCCGGGCGGCGCCGCGTTCTACGGCCCGAAGGTCTCCGTCCAGGCCAAGGACGCCATCGGCCGCACCTGGCAGATGGGCACCGTCCAGTACGACTTCAACCAGCCCGCCCGCTTCGGGCTGGAGTACCAGGCCGCGGACGGCACGCGCCAGCAGCCGGTGATGATCCACTCGGCGAAGTTCGGCTCGATCGAGCGCTTCCTGGGCGTCCTGGTCGAGCACTACGCGGGCGCCATGCCGCCGTGGCTCGCGCCGGTCCAGGTCGAGATGATCCCGGTCGCGGAGGCGTTCAACGACTACGTCTGGGATGTCGCCGACCAGCTGAAGAAGGCCGGCATCCGGGTCGAGGTGGACGAGTCGAACGACCGCTTCCAGAAGAAGATCCGCAACGCCCAGCTGCAGAAGATCCCGTTCATGCTCATCGCCGGCGGCGAGGACGTCGAGAACGGCGCGGTCTCCTTCCGCTACCGCGACGGCCGCCAGGAGAACGGCGTGCCCATCGCCGACGCCATCGCGCGCGTCGCCGCCGCCGTGGCCTCGCACGAGCAGGTCTGACGGTCGTTCTCAGGTCCGGTCCGCGCTCGTTCGACAGCCGCGGGCCGGACCTGAGTCTTTGCTTGCAATAGTTTCCGCGACACGCTGTCGCGGAAACCCTTGTGAAGAGCGGGTGGCTCGATATACCGTCGGTATGTCGCCAGTTCACCAACTCGTCACAAGGGGCTCGACATGACCGCAGTGAAGCCGGAGAAGACCGCGAGCGCGCACGTGCCGCAGGGCAGGCAGTCGTACTACGACACGCTGCGCACCCTGTCGGAGGCGTCGGTCACCCAGCACTTCCGGGCGTTCGAGGACATCGCGTGGGACGACCCCGCCTACGCGGTCCTGGCGAACGACGAGCGCTTCATCCTCACCGACGCCGACGAGATCGGCGCGAGCGCATGGTACAAGTCGCTGCCCAAGGAGCGTCAGATCGAGGTCGGTGCCTACCGCTACGCGCAGGTCGCCAAGGTCGGCCGTCAGTTCGAGCAGCTGCTCATCGCGGGCGTGATGCAGAACCTCATCGGGATGAGGGACGGCAACCCCGAGTTCCGGTACGCCATGCACGAGGTCACCGAGGAGACGCACCACATCCAGATGTTCCAGGAGGGCGTCAACCGCTTCGTGGGCAGCCCGGCGCTCAACCTCGACAACGTCGCCGGCGCAGCGCCCTGGTTCAAGTACGTGGTGCCGTTCATCTCCTCGGCGGGCATCTGGTTCCCGGAGGCCTTCTTCGTCGGCATCCTGGCCGGCGAGGAGCCGATCGACCACCTGCAGAAGAGCATCATGCGTGCCGGCGGCAGCCACCCGCTCATCGACCGCATCATGCAGATCCACATCGCCGAGGAGGCCCGCCACATCGGGTTCGCCCACCAGTACCTCGAGCAGCACATGCCGGAGATGGGCTTCGTGAAGAAGCAGGCGATGAAGGTCATCTTCCCGGTGCTGATGCGGGTGCTCTGCGACGTGATCATGGTGCCGAGCAAGCAGGCGCGCCAGGACATGGGCATCCCTGACGAGGTCGCCAAGGAGATCTGGTGGGACTCCGAGGAGTCGCGCAAGCGTCTGCGGGACATGTTCGGCGACGTCCGGATGCTCGCCGACAACGTCGGTGTCCGCGATCGCTTCTCCAAGGTCCTGTGGCGCGCGATGGGCATCGACGGCCGCCCGTCGCGTCATCGCAGCGAGGTCGCGTCCGCGGCCCACTGAGCCGCGTTCCCCTGTCGCCAGCCCGAGGCCGGTAGGTCTCCTGAGCAAGAAACGGCTCCTCCGTGCCTCACGTCGTCACCCAGTCCTGCTGCAGCGATGCCTCGTGCGTCGTCGCCTGCCCGGTCAACTGCATCCACCCCGCACCCGGTGACCCCGGTTTCGCGACCGCAGAGATGCTGTACGTGGACGCCGCGGCCTGCGTCGACTGCGGCGCGTGCGCCACCGCGTGCCCGGCGGACGCGATCGTCCCGCACACGACCCTGACCCAGAAGCAGCTGCCGTTCCTGGCGCTCAACGCCGAGTACTTCGCGACCTTCCCGCACGCCGACCGCACCCCGCTCGCCCTGGTGCACGAGCAGCGCCGGCTGCAGCGCACCGGTCCGTTCCGCGTCGCGGTCGTCGGCGCCGGCCCGGCAGGGCTCTACACGGCCGACGAGCTGCTGAAGCACCCGGAGATCTCCGTCGACGTCTTCGACCGGCTGCCCACGCCGTACGGCCTCGTCCGTGCCGGGGTCGCCCCGGACCACCAGCACACCAAGCAGATCGAGACGCTCTTCGCCCAGATCGAGAGCCAGCCGGGCTTCCGCTACTTCCTCGGGGTCGAGGTCGGCAAGGACGTGTCCCACGCCGAGCTGACCGCCCGCTACCACGCGGTCGTCTACACCGTCGGCGCCGCCAGCGACAAGCCGCTCAACATCCCGGGCGACGACCACGCGGGCTCGCTGTCGGCGACCGACTTCGTCGGCTGGTACAACGGCCACCCCGACAAGCAGGACCTCGCCGTCGACCTCAGCCATGAGCGGGTCGTCATCGTCGGCAACGGCAACGTCGCCCTGGACTGTGCCCGCATCCTGGCCGAGCAGCCCTCCCGCCTGGAGTCGACCGACATCTCCACCCTGCCCTTCGGCGCGCTGCTGACCAGCAAGGTGCGCGAGGTCGTCATCCTCGGCCGCCGCGGCCCCAACGAGGCCGCGTTCACGGTGCCGGAGCTGGTCGGGCTGGCCGGACACACCGGCATCAACGTCGTGGTCGACGCCGGTGACGGCGAGATCAGCGGCGACGACGTGAAGACGCGGCTGCTGCGCGAGCTCGCGGCGCGGCCCGTCGATCCGGCCAAGCGCACCATCGTGCTGCGCTTCCTCGCCTCGCCGGTCGCCGTCCACGGCGAGGGCCGCGTCACGTCCGTGGAGATCGGCCGCAACCGCCTCCAGGTCGACGCCGACGGGGTCCCGCGGGCCGTCGCGACGGGGGAGACCGAGCTGGTCGAGGCCGGCATGCTGCTGCGCGCGGTCGGCTACCACGGCCTCCCGGTCACCGATCTCCCGTACGACGCCGACAGCGGCACCGTCCCCAACCAGCAGGGCCGTGTCCACCCGGGCGTCTACGTCGCGGGCTGGGTCAAGCGCGGTCCGACCGGCTTCATCGGCACCAACAAGTCCGACGCCGAGGAGACCGTCGACGCGATCCTCGACGATCTCGACAGCGGCATCATCCCCGAGCCGGTCGGCACCACCCAGGGCCTACGCGGCGTGATCCGCGAGCGCCAGCCCGGCATGGTGGACCTGGCCGGATGGCAGGCGATCGACCGCGAGGAGAAGCGTCGCGGCGCCGCGGCCGGCCGACCTCGGATCAAGATCGTCGACGTCGACGAGATGCGCCGTGTCGCCGCTCGCGCCGCCGAGCCGCGCTACACCTCCCTGCGGCGGTGGGTCGGGGTATGACCGCCGGCGCGCGCAGCTCCGTGCAGGCGACCGCGTCCAAGGCGGACGGTCGCCAGGCCCGCTGGGCGCGCCACAACGAGGAGCGCCGCGCCCAGATCGTGGCTGCTGCGCTCGAGCTGATCGGCGAGTCCGAGCCCGGCACGGAGGTGCACGTCCAGCAGATCGCGGAGCGCGCCGGGGTCAACCGGACGGTCGTCTACCGCCACTTCGCCGAGCGCGCGGATCTCGACATCGCGATCCAGCAGGCGATCGTCGCGATGCTCTGGGGCGAGCTGATCCCGTCCCTGACCCTCGAGGGCACGATCCCCGAGATCATCGACCGGATCGTGGGGGCGTACGTGGGCTGGGCCGCGGAGCACCGCTCGCTGCACTACGTGGTCGACCGCAACAACGGCACCGGCGTGCTCGAGGAGGCGATCGACGACCTGGCCGGCGACATCGGACAGCTCGTCTCGTTCATCCTGGTGGGGCTCGGGTCGGCCGTCACGCTCGACGTCGATGAGCTCGATGCTCTGGTGCACGGCGTGATCGGCGCGGTGTTCGGCGCGGTCCGGCGCTGGCTCAACCGGCCCAACCGGGTGCTCAGCCCCGACCGGCTGCGCGCCATGATGAGCCAGTCGACGTGGTTCCTCATCGAGGGCAACGCCCGGGCGATGGGTGTCGTGCTCGATCCGGAGCAGCAGATCGCCGACCTGCTCGACCTCACCTCGGCGGCCTCGGGCGCCGAGGGGCCGCTCGCTACAGTCGCTCCGTGATCCCCGACGAGAGCACCACGCACGACCCCGCGCCGGAGACCCCGCTCGTCCAGGACGGCATCGGCCGACCTGATGAGCTCGAACGGCTCTGGACGCCGTACCGGATGGCCTACATCCGGGGCGACGACAAGCCCGCGGACGACTCCGTCGGCGCCTGCCCGTTCTGCCGGATCCCGTCGCTGGACGACGCCGCCGGGCTGATCGTGCATCGCGGCGAGCGCTGCTTCGTCGTCCTCAACCTCTACCCCTACGCGCCGGGGCACGTGATGGTCTGCCCCTACCGCCACGTCCCGAACTACGTGGACACGACCGTCGAGGAGGCCGCCGAGATGACGGCGCTGACCAAGGCGGCCATCGTCGCCCTGCAGCAAGTCTCGAACCCGGCCGGATTCAACATCGGGATGAACCAGGGCGTCGCCGGGGGAGCCGGCATCGCGGCGCACCTGCACCAGCACGTCGTGCCGCGGTGGGTCGGCGACCAGAACTTCATGCCTATCATCGGTCGTACGAAGACGCTCCCGCAGCTCCTCGGCGACACCCGCGAGCTCCTCGCGGCGGCGTGGTCCTGACGCGCACGCGCCCGCGGAAGCGGCCCCAGGGGACCGAATAGGTGCCGAATCGTGACCAACGGCGGTGGTTTCATAACGGCTCGGTCACGGTCGTGTCTCAGACGTGTGTAGTGGCTTGTCACGCCGGTCACATCCTCAATATGTTTCCGACGACAACAATCCAAGTGACTTGAGTCACGTCATTGTTCTCGGACAACGGAGGTCGAGGGAAATGAACACGAGCAAGACCGCCCGCCTGGGTGCGCTCGTCGCGACGGGTGTGCTGGCGTTTGGTGCGCTGGCCGCCTGTGGCAGCAGTGACAACAACAGCAGTGACAACGCCGCCGGTGGTGGCTCCGGTGGTGGCTCGATGGACGTGGGCGTGATCCTGCCGGACGCGACCACCTCCCCGCGCTGGGAGAGCCAGGACAAGCCGAACCTGCAGAAGGCGTTCGACGCCGCGGGTCTCAAGTCCGATATCCAGAACGCCCAGGGCGACACGGCCAAGTTCGGCCAGCTCTGCGACAGCATGATCGGTGAGGGCGTCGCTGTCCTCCTCATCACGAACCTCGACTCCGACTCCGGCGCCGCCTGCCTCAAGAAGGCTGCCGACGCGGGCGTCAAGACGATCGACTACGACCGCCTCACCCTCGGTGGTGGCGCCTCGTACTACGTGTCGTTCGACAACGTGAAGGTCGGCGAGCTCATGGGCCAGGGCCTGGTCGACGCCATGACCGCCGAGGGCCACAAGGGTGGCGACGTCGTCACCGTCGACGGCGCCGAGACCGACAACAACGCCGCGCTGTTCAAGCAGGGCTACGACAAGGCTCTCGCTGCCGCCCCGCAGTTCAAGGTCGTCGCGAACCAGTCCGGTGAGTGGGACGCCACCAAGGCCGGCGAGGTCTTCGACGGCATGTTCACCCAGCACAAGAACATCGTCGGCGCGGTCGTCGCCAACGACACCATGTCCGGCGGCGTCATCGCCCGTCTCAAGGCCAACGGCCAGGAGGGCAAGATCCTGACCACCGGCCAGGACGCCTCCACCGAGGGTCTGCAGAACGTGCTCCGCGGCTACCAGGCCGGCACGGTCTACAAGAACACCGCCCTCGAGGCCAAGGCTGCCTCGGACCTCGCCATCGCCCTGATCAAGGGTGACGACGCGGCCGCCAAGGCGCTCGCGACGGGCACCGTCAAGGACACCAAGCTCAACACCGACGTCGCGTCCGTCCTGGCCACCCCGGTCTGGATCACCAAGGACAACGTCAAGCAGGTCGTCTCCGACGGCCAGGCCGACGCCTCGCAGATCTGCGCCGGCGACGTCGCCAAGCTCTGCACCAAGTTCAGCGTTCAGTAAGTCCCACGGCTCGTCGGATCCGTACGCCGCGGCGTACGGATCCGGCGGGCCTGCTTCATCTTCAGCGCACCCCAAGCAAGGAGTTTCTCGTGAGCGTCGATACGCCCGAGCGCACCGGCCCCACCGGGCCGACGACCCAGCCGCTGCTCACGCTGCGCGGCATCCAGAAGAGCTTCGGCGCCGTCCACGTCCTGCGTGGCGTCGACCTCGACGTCCGTCCCGGCCGCGTCACCGCGCTCGTCGGTGACAACGGCGCCGGCAAGAGCACCCTGATCAAGGGCATCGCCGGCATCCACCCCTTCGACGAGGGTGACTACAGCTTCGACGGCCAGCCGGTGAAGGTGCACGGCCCGAAGGACTCCAACGCCCTCGGCATCGAGGTCGTCTACCAGGACCTCGCGCTGTGCGACAACCTCGACGTCGTCCACAACATGTTCCTCGGTCGTGAGATCACCAAGGGTGGCCTGATCGACGAGGACACCATGGAGAAGCGCGCTCGCGAGACCCTCGACGGCCTCTCGGTCCGCACCCTCAAGTCCGTCCGCACCCACGTCTCGGCCCTCTCCGGCGGACAGCGCCAGACCGTCGCGATCGCGCGCGCCGTCCTGTGGAACTCGAAGGTCGTCATCCTCGACGAGCCGACCGCCGCGCTCGGCGTCGCGCAGACCGAGCAGGTCCTCAAGCTGGTCCGGCGCCTCGCCGACCGCGGTCTCGGCGTCGTCCTGATCAGCCACAACCTCAACGACGTCTTCGAGGTCGCCGACGACATCGCGATCCTGTACCTGGGCGCCATGGTCGGCCAGGTCGAGACCAGCGACTACACCCGTGAGCAGATCGTCACCGCGATCACGACCGGCCAGCTTCCGGCCAAGACTGGAGGAGCGGCATGAGCACCGCCACCGATCCCACCGCCGCTGAGAAGTGGCACCCCGAGGACGAGTCGCCGCGCACCTTCGGCGCCCTCGTCTCCGGCTACGTCGACCGCCTGCGCGGCGGTGACGTCGGCTCGCTGCCGGCCGTCCTGGGTCTCGTCACCCTGGTGATCGTGTTCTCGGTGCTTCGCCCCGACACGTTCCCGACCGCGTACAACATCGGCAACCTGCTCGGTCAGTCCGCCGGCATCGTGGTGCTGGCGATGGGCCTGGTCTTCGTCCTGCTCCTCGGCGAGATCGACCTCGGCGCCGGCATCACCGGCGGCGTCTCGGCCGCGGCGATGGGCATCGTGCTGTCGCGTCACGGCTGGCCGACCGTCCCGGCGATCCTGGTCGGTCTGCTGACCGGCGCCGTGATCGGCTTCTTCATCGGCATCCTGGTCTCGCGCCTCGGCATCCCGTCCTTCGTCGTGACCCTGGCGACGTACCTCGGCCTGCAGGGCGTCCTGCTCAAGCAGACCGGCGCGGGCGGCACCATCCCGTTGCAGAACGACTTCATCATCAAGCTGAACAACGGCAACCTGTCGGTCGCCCTCGGCTGGGTGCTGGCGATCGTCATCATCGTCGGCTACGTCGGCGGCACCTTCTGGTCGATGCGCCGTCGCCGGTCCGCCGGCCTGACCGCGGAGTCCAACCTGCAGTGGGCCCTCAAGGCGATCACCCTGACGGTCATCGTGCTCGCGGTCGTGACGTTCCTGTCCGCCGAGCGCGGTCCGCACCCGAACCTGAAGTCCATCCGAGGTCTGCCGATCTCGCTGGTCCTCATGATCGGCCTGCTGCTGGTCCTCAGCTTCGCCCTGAGCCGTACGACCTGGGGCCGGCACGTCTACGCGGTCGGCGGCAACGCCGAGGCCGCCCGTCGCGCCGGCATCAACGTGGCCTGGATCAAGCTGACCTGCTTCGTGGTCGCCTCGACCATCGCCGCGATCGCGGGCATCCTGCTCGCCAGCCGGACCAACTCGATCAGCCCCACCACCGGTGGCGGCACGACCCTGCTGTACGCCGTCGGCGCGGCCGTCATCGGCGGCACCAGCCTCTTCGGTGGCAAGGGCCGGATCATCGACGCCCTCATCGGTGGCATCGTCATCAAGATCATCGACAACGGCATGGGCCTGCTCGACCAGGACCAGGGCACCGTGTGGATGGTGACCGGTGGCGTCCTGCTCCTCGCAGCGAGCGTCGACGCCGTCAGCCGCCGACGCGCCAGCGCCTCCGGCAGGGTCTAGAACAAGAAGGATGGCCGTCACGGTGACACTCTCGGGCGCCGTCTCGGGCACTGAGGAGCTGCGACGCAACAATCTCCGCGCACTGCTGCGTGCGGTGCACACCGGGGGACCGATGACCCGGGCGCAGCTCACCCGCCTGCTCGGGCTCAATCGCAGCACCATCGGTGGCCTCACGACCACCTTGATCGACCTCGGCCTCGTGGCCGAGCAGACAGCGGCTCAGAGCGCCGCTGCGGGTGCCGCCGTCGGCGGCACCCGCAGCGCGCGGCCCTCGCACCTGGTGGTGCCGAGGCCGGAGAACGCTGTGATCGCGATCGACCTCGGCGTCGACCGCGTCCAGGTCGCGCTCGTCGGCCTGGGGGGCATCGTCCTGGACCGCCGGGTCCGCGAGCACGAGCGCGGCGAGCACGACGTCCACCGGGTGGTGGAGCGGGTCGCGACGATGGCCGGCGAGCTCATCGCCGCCGCCGGGCACGGTTGTCGCATCCTCGGCGTCGCCGCCTCCGTTCCGGGCGCCATCCGATCCGAGGACGGCATGGTCCAGTTCGCACCCAACCTCGGCTGGCACGGCGAGCCGTTCACCCAGCTGCTCTCCGAGCGGCTCGGGCGCCCCGTACGCACGGGGAACGACGCCAACCTCGGCGTGATGGCCGAGCACCTGCGTGGTGCCGCGGTCGGGCGCCGGCATGTGATCTACCTCGGCGTCAGCGTCGGCATCGGCGGTGGCTTCCTCGTGGACGGACACCTCCTGTCGGGTGCCAGCGGATATGCGGGGGAGGTCGGTCATCTCCACGTCGACGCAGCGGGGCCGGAGTGCTCGTGCGGCGACCAGGGCTGCTGGGAGCTCAAGGTCGGCGAGAACCGACTGCTCACCCTCGCCGGGCGCGCGGCGGGCAGCGGCCCGGACGGCGTCGACGAGGTGATCGCGGCAGCGATCGCCGGGGAGGCCGTCGCCCAGGACGCGCTCACGGAGATCGCGTCGTGGACCGGCGTCGGGCTGCGCTCGCTGATCAACCTGTTCAACCCGGAGATGATCGTGGTCGGCGGCACACTGGCCCAGGTGTGGCCCAGCATCGGCGACCAGGTCGAGGAGATCCTCAGCCGCCGCGCGCTGCTCCCACCCCGGGCGGACGTCGCCGTACTGCCGGCGCGACTCGGGCGGGACTCCTCGCTCATCGGGGCGGCCGAGCTGGCCTTCGAGGCGATCCTCGAGGACCCGCAGTCGGCGGTGCACTGCATCGCGGCCTCCTGAGACCGGTAGCCTTCTGCCGCCATGCTTGAGAGATTCCGCGCCTTCTGGACCAAGGTCCTCACGCCCGTCGCCCGTCTGCTCCTCCGGATGGGAGTCAGCGCCGACGCCGTCACCTTCGTCGGCACGATCGGCGTCGTCGTCGGCGCGCTCGCGTTCTTCCCGGGCGGCCACCTGCTCGGCGGCGTCCTGTTCATCACCGCGTTCGTGTTCAGCGATCTGATCGACGGTCACATGTCGCGGATGTCCGGCACGTCGAGCAAGTTCGGGGCGTTCCTGGACTCCACACTCGACCGGGTGGGCGACGCCGCGATCTTCGGGGGCCTGGCGCTCTACTTCGCCGGCGTCGGCGACGACCGGCTCTACCTGTGGCTGTCGCTGATCTGCCTCTCGATGGGGTCCGTGACCTCGTACGCCCGCTCGCGCGCGGAGAGCCTCGGCTACCAGGCGAAGGTCGGCATCGCCGAGCGTGCCGACCGGCTGGTCTCGATCCTGGTCATGACCGGTCTGGGCGGCATCGCGCTCGACCTGGGCTGGGACTGGGGCATCTGGCTGCCGCGGGTCACCCTGTGGGCCCTCGCCGTCGCCTCCACCGTCACGGTGGGCCAGCGGATCTGGGTCGTGCGCCAGCAGGCGATGGCCGAGGGCAACCCGCAGCCGTAGACCCGGCCGGTGCACCTTAAGTAAACGGCCCTAGGATTCGCCCTATGGCTGATAGCACCACCGGAACCGGTACGACCCCCGTCAAGCGCGGCATGGCCGAGATGCTCAAGGGCGGCGTGATCATGGACGTCGTCAACGCCGAGCAGGCGAAGATCGCAGAGGACGCCGGCGCTGTGGCGGTGATGGCGCTCGAGCGCGTGCCCGCCGACATCCGCGCCCAGGGCGGCGTGTCCCGCATGTCCGACCCCGACATGATCGATGGCATCATCGAGGCCGTCTCGATCCCGGTGATGGCCAAGGCCCGCATCGGTCACTTCGTCGAGGCGCAGGTGTTGCAGTCCCTCGGCGTCGACTACATCGACGAGTCCGAGGTCCTGACCCCGGTCGACTACGAGAACCACATCGACAAGTGGGCCTTCACGGTCCCGTTCGTCTGCGGTGCGACCAACCTGGGCGAGGCGCTGCGCCGCATCACCGAGGGCGCGGCGATGATCCGCTCCAAGGGTGAGGCCGGCACCGGCGACGCCTCCAACGCCGTGGGCCACATGCGCACCCTGCGTCAGCAGATCCGCCGCCTCACGGTGCTCTCGGACGACGAGCTCTACGTCGCGGCCAAGGAGCTGCAGGCTCCGTACGAGCTGGTCAAGGAGGTCGCGCGCACCGGCAAGCTGCCCGTCGTCCTCTTCACCGCAGGCGGCATCGCCACCCCGGCCGACGCCGCGATGATGATGCAGCTCGGCGCCGAGGGCGTCTTCGTCGGCTCCGGCATCTTCAAGTCCGGCAATCCGGCTCAGCGCGCCGAGGCGATCGTGAAGGCGACCACCTTCTTCGATGACGCGGACGTGATCGCCAAGGTCTCGCGCGGTCTGGGCGAGGCGATGGTCGGCATCAACGTCGACGAGATCCCCCAGCCCCACCGTCTCGCCGAGCGCGGCTGGTGATCTGACCTCGACGAGTGGCCGGAGGGACTCACCCTTTCGGCCACTCGGCATGGCCCAGGTCACCGGAGAAAGTCCTCAAGTCGGCTCTACTGCCGCGTCATACCCCGGGTGTTTGCTCGTCTCATCGGTACCCGACTCGGCATACCGGTGATCGATCTCTCGCATCGGACGGTTCGCCGGGTCTCCTGACAGAGGGGACAACATCATGAAGAAGTCGACCAAGGGCGCGTTGGCCGCCGGCTCCGCCGCGGTGCTGCTGCTCGGTGGCGCAGGCTCGCTGGCGTACTGGAACGCGCAGCAGACCGTCGCCGGTGGCGCGATCAGCGCGGGCAACCTCGCGCTGAGCAGCCCGAGCTGCGGTAGCGGCTGGACCTACGACTCCGGTGAGCAGGCGCCCGGCGCGACCTTCACGCCCGGATCCTCGCTGCTCGTGCCCGGTGACGTCATCACCGAGACGTGCACCACCACGCTCACAGCCACGGGAGAGCACATGCGCGGCACCATCGGCGCGTCCACGCCGGGGTCGATCACCCCGTTCGTCGTCGGTGTCGGCTCCGTCACGGGCGCGACGCCGGCGCTCGGCGGCGCCGGCAGCAACGAGTTCACCGAGGCGAACAGCGGGAACACGCTCAGCATCCGGATCACCGTGACGTTCCCCGCCGGCAGCGACAACACCACCAAGCTGGCCTCCGCCACGCTTGACGCCATCACCCTCACCGCGACCCAGATCCACTCCTGACAGGTCGCGTCTGAGCAGTTCCACCATGTCCTCTCCGTACGCGCCGCGCCACCGCGCGGCGACGCGTCGGCGCACCCCTCGGGTTGCCGCCGGAGCCGTCGCCGCCGCGGTGGCCCTCGTGCTGCTGCTCGGAGGGCAGGGATCCTTCGCCACCTGGGCCACGAGTCGCTCGGTCGCCGGTGGCAGCGTCAAGGCGGGCACGCTCTCGATCGGTGCCCTCTCGTGCGGCTCGTGGCAGCTCATCCAGGCCGGTGGCACCACGACCGGCGCCCCGTCGCCGAACCCGACGACCTACACCAACCAGGTGCTCCAGCCCAACGACGTGCTCACCTTGACCTGCACCACGACGCTGACCGTGACGGGTGAGCATCAGCGCGGCACGCTCGCGCTCACTGGCGCCGGGTCGGCGCCGGCGCCGCTGGTGGTCGACGGGACGCTGAGCAAGACCGACGGCTCGACCGGGAGCACCAGCTACCCGATCATCACGGTCGGCGCCACCGCCGCCAACGGCGGAGCGCACACCGACAAGCAGTTCACCGACAAGGACGACGGCGCCACCGTCTCCGTCCTGGTCGCGCTGTCGGTCCCCAACACCAACACCGCCAACGGCACCGGCGACCAGTCGTTCCCCGGCTGGAACGCGACCCAGCTGAGCCTCACCGCGACGCAGGTGCACTCATGAGGGGCGTCGTCGGATGGGTCGGGCAGGTGATCGCGTGGGCGGTCATCCTGTTCGCCGTGGCGCTGATCGCGCTCGCCGTGGCGATCCCTCGCCTGGGCGGGGCGACGCCGTACACGATCCTCACCGGGTCGATGCAGCCGCACTACCCGCCCGGGACGCTTGTCGTCGCCCAGCCGGTCGACCCCGACCGGCTCAAGGTCGGCGACGTCGTGACCTACCAGCTCCACTCCGGCGAGGCCGAGGTGGTCACCCACCGGATCGTCGCCGTCGGAAGGACGCTCGGCGGCCAGCTGAGCTTCCAGACCCAGGGTGATGCCAACAATGCCGCAGATGACCCCTGGGTGATGCCGATCCAGATCAGAGGCAGGCTCTGGTACGCGGTCCCGTACCTGGGGAGGCTCAACGTCCTGTTCGACGGGCGCGAGCACCAGTGGCTGGTCTACACCGCCGCCGCCGGACTCGGCGGCTATGCGGTCGTGATGTTCCTGGGAGCGGCCCGCGATCGGACGCGGAGCCGAGCAGCGAAGCGGAAGGAGGGCACGACATGCGGACGGCACGCCTGATCGCCCTCGTGGTGGCCCTGCTCTGCCTCGTCTCGCCGGCGCGCGCGGCCGGCCAGCTCGGGCTGAGCTGGGACGGCAGGGCCTGGGCCAGCCAGCTCACCGGCGCGCTCTTCGATCGGCCCGGCACGATCGACCGTTGGGTGCCGGGGGACAGCGACAGCAGGCACTTCTACGTCCGCAACCAGGGCGGCGACGCCGCGCGGCTCACGATCGTGTACGACCTGCCGCCCGACACCCTGGTCAACGCCGACGACTTCGAGGTCACCGCGGCGGTCGACGGGGGAGCGCCGGTCGTGATCACCCCCGGCGTCGGCTGGCTCCCGCTCGACCAGACAACGCTGGCCGACGGCGCCGTCGCGGACGTCGCGGTCACGGCGACCTTCCGCTTGACCTCGACCAACCGGTCGATGAGCCAGGCCTTCCCGCTCGCCTTCCGGGTCACGCTCACCGAGGTCGTCGGGGCGACCCCGCTTCCCGATGCGACGCCCACCCCGGCCGGCGTCGCCCACCCGCACGGCTCCCCGGCACCGGGGTCGGGTCCCGCTCAGGGCTCGGGTCCCGCCGAGGGCTCGGGTCCCGCGCAGAGCTCGGGAGGCGGCGGTCTGCTGCCGGGCACCGGCGCGCCGGAGGTCGGCTGGTTCGTGGCGCTCGGCATCCTGTGCCTGAGTGGCGGCCTGCTCATCGTGGGGCTGTCGCGAAGGAGGGAGCGCGATGCTGACTAGGTTGCGACGCCTGAGCCTGCGCTCGCGCATCACCCTCGTGATCGTCCTGGCCCTCGTCCTGGGCGGCGCGCCCGCGGCCTGGGCGTACTGGACCTCGACGCAGGCGGCGAACAACACCCAGACCTTCACCGTCGGTCACCTCGACCTCCAGCTCAGCGGAACGCAGAGCGGCACGTTGGTGTTCGCGGACAACGTCACCGACTACACCCCCTTCGACACCGCCGCGATGTATCCGGGCGCGACCTACGCCGCGCTCCTGACGGTGAGGAACAACGGATCGATCCCGCTGTCGTACTGGCTCAGCGTCCAGGACACGCACGCCTCCCCGAACCTCGCCGGCTCCCTGACCACCATCGCCCGCGCGGCCGGGACGGTCAGCGGGACGGCGCCGAGCGCGACCTGCGGCGGTGGCACCAGCCTGGCGGCCGCGCAGACCGTGACCGCCACGGACACGACCTTCAACGCGATGGGCACGGCCGCGGCGCAGCGCCGGCAGCTGGCGCCCGGGGCGACCGAGTCGATCTGCGTCGAGCTCGACATGCTGACCAGCGCGCCGAGCTCCGCGCAGGGGCAGACGAGCACCGTCGTCTACACCGCCCACGCCGAACAGGTGGCCCAGCCGTGATGATCCGCACTCGCCTCGTGGCGCCGCTCGTCGTCGTGCTCGCGGTGGTCTCCCTGGCCCTCGCGCCGAGCGCCTGGGCCTGGTGGAGCGACACCGGCAAGGCGACCTCGACGGTCACCGCGACGACCCTGCAGAACCCGGTCGCACTGGGGACCTCGTCGAACTGCACCGCGAACAACTCCCTGCTCGGGAGCACGATCACGTTCAAGTGGACGGGCGTCACCCCCCTCGCCTCGCCGGCACCCCAGCTCGCGAACTACGAGTACGAGCTGCGCTTCATCAATCGCAGCAACGGCTCGCTCGTCGGCACCGCGACGGTCGCGCACAGCGGCGCGGCCGGCACGCAGCAGTCGTACCAGAACGGCGCCTCGACGCTCGCCAACCTGCTCGGGCTCAACCTGCTCTCGCAGAACAACATGACCGTGCAGATCCACACGCACCTCAAGGGCACCACCTGGTACGGCGCGTCGCCGGTCAGCATCAACTGGACCGTCACGACGATCGCGAGCATCGCGACGTTCACCTGCAACGCCTGACGTAGAGTGCCGCCTCGTGCGGATCGGTGTGCTTGCCCTGCAAGGTGACGTGCGGGAGCACGTCGCGAGTCTCGAGAGCCTGGGCGTGGAGACGCTGACGGTGCGCCGGCCCAGTGAGCTGGCGCAGTGCGACGGACTGGTCATCCCCGGCGGGGAGTCCACCACGATGATCAAGCTCGCGCGGATCTTCGAGCTGCTCGAGCCGCTGCGCGAGCGCGTCCGGGCGGGCATGCCGGCGTTCGGCACCTGCGCGGGGATGATCCTGCTCGCCGACCGGATCGTCGACGGCGCCGAGGGCCAGGAGACGATCGGCGGCCTCGACATCACCGTGCGCCGCAACGCGTTCGGCCGCCAGGTCGACTCCTTCGAGGGCGAGCTCGCCGTCCAGGGGCTCGACGAGCCGGTCCACGGCGTCTTCATCCGCGCTCCCTGGGTCGAGGAGACCGGGCCGGACGTCGAGGTCCTGGCGTCCAGCAACGGTCACCCCGTGGCCGTACGACAGGGCCATCTGCTCGCCACCAGCTTCCACCCGGAGGTGGCCTCGGACGCCCGGATGCATGGGGTGTTCGTGGAGATGGTGCGCGCTCAGTAAGATCCTGCCCATGTCTGGGCACTCCAAATGGGCCACCACGAAGCACAAGAAGGCTGCGATCGACGCCAAGCGCAGCAAGCTGTGGGCGAAGCTCATCAAGAACATCGAGATCGCGGCCAAGATGGGTGGCCCTGACCCCTCCGGCAATCCGACCCTCTTCGACGCGATCTACAAGGCCAAGAAGCAGTCGGTCCCCAACGACAACATCGAGCGCGCCCGCAAGCGGGGCGGCGGTCTCGACGGCGGCGGCGTCGACTACACCACGATCATGTACGAGGTCTACGGCCCGGCCGGTGTCGCGTTGCTCGTCGAGTGTCTGACCGACAACAAGAACCGTGCCGCGATGGAGGTCCGCACCGCGGTCACCCGCAACGGCGGCACCATGGCCGACCCCGGCTCGGTCTCGCGCCTCTTCGGCCGCAAGGGCATCGTCGTCCTCAACAAGGAGCAGGAGGGCAAGGAGGTCGACGAGGACGCCGTCCTCGAGGCCACCCTCGACGCCGGTGCCGAGGACGTCAACGACCTCGGCGAGGCCTGGCAGGTCTACTCCGAGCCGACCGACGTCGTCGCGGTCCGTACGGCCCTGCAGGACGCCGGTCTCGACTACGAGTCCGCCGACGTGGAGTTCGTGGCGAGCATGGAGATCCCGGTCGCCGATGCCGAGACCGCCACCAAGGTGATGAAGCTCGTCGACGTGATCGACGACCTCGACGACGTGCAGAACGTCTTCTCCAACGCCCAGATCTCCGACGAGATCCTGGAGCAGCTCGACGAGGAGTGACGCACGGCGCCATCCGGCGCTGATGCTTCCGAGGGCCCCGCGTGTCTCACGCGGGGCCCTCGCCGTCTTCCGATAGTCTGCGAACAGACGTTCGATTGGCGGGGCAGGGGAGGTATGGCGGTGCGCGTGCTCGGGATCGACCCCGGCCTGACCCGGTGTGGCATCGGTGTCGTCGACGGCGACCTCGGCAAGCCGCTGACCCTCATCGACGTCAACGTCATCAAGACGACCTCGACGCTTCCGGTCTGGGAGCGGCTGGTGACGATCGAGAAGGGCATCGACGCCTGGATCGAGGAGCACCGGCCCGACGCGGTCAGCATCGAGCGGATCTTCGCCCGCTCGGACGTCTCCACCATCATGGGCACCGCCCAGGCCAGCGGCCTGGCGATGGTCTGCGCCGCCCGCCGGGGCATCCCGGTCGCTCTGCACACCCCGTCGGAGGTCAAGGCCGCCGTCTCCGGCAACGGCCGCGCCGACAAGGCGCAGGTCGGCGCGATGGTGACCCGCATCCTGCGGCTGAGCGAGATGCCGAAGCCCGCCGACGCCGCGGACGCGCTCGCGCTGGCCATCACCCACATCTGGCGCGGCGGCGCCCAGGCCCGGATCGACCAGGCCGCCAGCAACGCCGGCGCCGGCACCACCGCTGCGCGCAACCAGGACCGCATCGAGGCGGCCCTCGCCGCCGCCAAGCAGTCGCAGGCGCGCCTCGCGCGCACCGCCCGCTCCACCCGTACGACGATGGGAACACCGTGATCGCTTTCGTCCGTGGCACCGTCGCCGCCGTCACCCTGACCAGCGCTGTCGTCGAGGTGGGCGGCATCGGCCTCGAGCTGATGTGCACGCCGGCCACCCTCGCCACCCTGCGCACCGGCACGGAGGCGAACCTCCCGAGCTCGATGGTCGTGCGCGAGGACTCGCTGACCCTGTTCGGCTTCGCCGACGAGGACGAGAAGCAGATGTTCGAGCTGCTCCAGACCGCGTCCGGCGTCGGGCCCAAGCTCGCCCAGGCGATGCTGGCCGTGCTGTCCCCGGACGGCCTGCGCACCTCGATCGCCGGCGACGACGTCAAGACGCTGACCCGCGTGCCCGGCATCGGCCAGAAGGGTGCCCAGCGGATCATCCTCGAGCTCAAGGACCGGATCGGCGCCCCGGTCCGCGCCGGCCTGCCGTCCGGTCCGCTCGGCACCGGTGCCGCGGCCCCGTGGCGCGACCAGGTCGTCCAGGGCCTCACCGGTCTCGGGTACGCCACCAAGGATGCCGAGAAGGCCGTCGACGCGGTCGCCGACCAGGCCGAGGCGACCTCGACCCCCGACGTGGGCGCGCTGCTGCGCGCCGCGCTGCAGTCGCTGAGCAAGGCGTAAGGCGGTCCGGAGATGTACGACGACGAGCTCACCGCGGCCGAGGCCGCCCACCTCGAGCGGATGGGAGGTAGCGAGCCCCTGTCCGTCGACGTCCAGGACGACGAGCGCGTCATCGAGGCGGCGCTGCGTCCCAAGAGCCTCGATGAGGTCGTCGGCCAGACCCGGGTACGCGCCCAGCTCGGACTCGTCCTCGAGGCCGCCAAGCAGCGCGGCCGCGCACCCGACCACGTGCTGCTCAGCGGCCCGCCCGGACTCGGCAAGACCACCCTGGCGATGATCATCGCCGCCGAGATGGGCACGCCGCTGCGCCTGACCAGCGGCCCGGCGATCACCCACGCCGGCGACCTGGCCGCCATCCTCAGTGGCTTGAACGAGGGCGACGTCCTCTTCGTCGACGAGGTCCACCGGATGAGCCGGCCCGCCGAGGAGATGCTCTACCTGGCGATGGAGGACTTCCGCGTCGACGTCGTGATCGGCAAGGGCCCCGGCGCGACGGCGATCCCGCTCGAGCTGCCGCCGTTCACCCTCGTCGGCGCCACCACCCGCGCGGGCCTGTTGCCCGGCCCCCTGCGCGACCGGTTCGGCTTCACCGGCCACCTGGAGTTCTACGAGCCCGACGAGCTCGACCTGATCGTCCGCCGCTCCGCCGGACTGCTCGGTGTCGAGGTCGACGCCGCCGGCTCCGCCGAGATCGCCTCGCGCTCGCGCGGCACCCCGCGGATCGCCAACCGCCTCCTGCGCCGGGTCCGCGACTACGCGCAGGTCCGTGCCGACGGCGTCGTCACCCGCGACCTGGCCCGCAAGGCCCTCGACCTCTACGAGGTCGACCCGCTCGGCCTCGACCGGCTCGACCGGGCGGTGCTCGACGCCCTGTGCCGTCGCTTCGGCGGGGGACCGGTCGGCATCTCCACGCTCGCGGTGGCCGTCGGTGAGGAGCGCGAGACCGTGGAGGAGGTGGCCGAGCCCTTCCTCGTCCGCAACGGCTTCCTCGCCCGTACGCCCCGTGGCCGGGTCGCGACGCCGGGCGCCTGGACCCATCTCGGCCTCACCGCGCCCGCGGGCGGCATGAACGGCTGGGAAACCCTGCTCGACGAGTGAGGTCCGCTCCGCCTCGGACCTGGGTCGGATGTGGCGTGGGTGACATTCTCTGTGCAGGTGATGGCTACACTTGCGCGTCGGCTGGTCGTAGGCCTGTCCCCGCCCCTTAACTCTGGAGTCTGAGTAGCGCCGTGCAGTTCTTGCCTTTCGTCCTCATCATCGCCGTCTTCTGGTTCCTGATCATCAGGCCGCAGCAGAAGCGCCAGCGCGCCGCCCAGCAGATGCAGACCACGCTCGCCGTGGACAGCAAGGTGATGCTGAGCTCCGGAATCTTCGCCACGGTCACCGAGATCACCGACGACTACATCGGAGTCGAGGTCGCCGAGGGCGTCTCGATCAAGGTCGTCCGGGCCGCGATCTCGCGCATCCTTCCGGAGGACTTCGGTGAGGAGACCGAGGGGGAGCTGGAGGACGAGGCCACCGACGCGACCGCCGCCGTCGAGGTCCCCGAGGCGGCCGACGAGAGCGTCGAGGAGACCCTCGCCAAGTACACCCCCGAGCCCGTGCAGCAGGCGGAGAAGAACGACTGATGGCCAACAAGAAGCCCCGTCCGGGGCGCACTCTCACCGCCTTCTTCCTGGCGCTCGTCGTGGCCTACGGCCTCGTCGCGCTGGGCGGCAAGTGGAAGCCCGAGCTCGGTCTCGACCTGCAGGGCGGCACCCGGATCACCCTGATCGCCTCGGGCCACCCGAGCACCGAGAACCTCGACGAGGCCCGTGGCATCATCGACCAGCGCGTCAACGGCTCCGGCGTCACCGAGGCCAGCGTCACCCGCCAGGGCAGCAACCTGATCGTGGTCGAGATCCCCGGCAAGAGCCGCCAGGACCTCGTCGACACCGTGGCGCGCCAGGCGCAGATGCGCTTCCGCCTGGTGGCCTGCCAGGACACCTGTGCGTCCAGCGCCGCCGGCGCCGGCGCCGCGGGCGGGGCGACCGCGGGCACGGGTGCCACCGGTGGCGGCACGGGCATCGCCGGCCAGCGTGCCGGTCTCGGCTTCGACCACAAGAAGCCCGCCGCCACGAAGAAGGCTCAGACCCCGGCCGCGTCCCCGACGCCGGTCAGCGGCGACACGGCTGCGCCGAGCGACGCCGCCAGTCCGACGACGTCCGGCGAGCCGGACGCGAAGGGCGACATCTCCGTCGACGACGCCGTGAAGTTCATGGGGAACCCGCCGGCCGACCAGGTCGCCAAGTTCGACGCGTTCACGTGCCCGACCGGCAGCACCGCCCCGGTCGTGGTGGACAACCCGAGCGCCCCGCTCATCACGTGTGACGCGCAGGGCCACAAGTACCTGCTCTCGCCGGCGATCATCGAGGGCACCGAGCTCAGCGGCGCCTCGGCCCAGGTCCCGCAGAACAGCGTGCAGTGGGCGGTGAGCCTGAGCTTCCACAGCGCCGGCCGCAGCGCCTTCGCCGACGCCACCGACGCCGTCCACCAGAACGGCGGCCTGTTCGCCATCGTCCTCGACGGACAGGTCATCTCGGCGGCGACCGCTGAGGGCCGGATCAACGGCGACGCCCAGATCACCGGCAACTTCACGCAGGACGAGGCGCAGAGCCTCGCCACCAGCCTCAAGTACGGCTCGCTGCCGATCGCGTTCGACAAGAACGGCACCTCCAGCGAGGTCATCGGACCCACGCTCGCCGGCAACCAGCTCAACGCCGGTCTGCTCGCGGGCGGCCTCGGCATCCTGCTCGTGATGGTCTACTGCCTCTTCTACTACCGCGGGCTCGGCATCGTCGTCATCTCGTCCCTGGTCTTCGCGGCCGGCTGGACGTACGCGATGGTCCTGCTGCTGTCCAAGACCGCCGGCTTCACGCTGACCCTGCCCGGCATCGCCGGTCTGATCATCGCGGTCGGCATCACCGCGGACTCCTTCATCATCTTCTTCGAGCGCATCCGTGACGAGATGCGCGAGGGCCGCTCGATGCGGGTCGCCGTGGAGACCGGCTGGGTCCGCGCCAAGCGCACCCGGATCGGCGCGAGCTTCGTCTCGCTCTTCTCCGCCGCGATCCTCTACATCTTCGCGACCGGCGTGGTGAAGGGCTTCGGCTTCGCGCTGGGCCTGTCCACGGTCATCGACCTCGCGGTCCTCTTCTGGTTCACCAAGCCGCTGGTGTCCTGGTTCGCGCGCTTCCACTTCTTCAACGGTGGCGGCAAGCTCTCCGGGCTCAGCCCCGAAACACTGGGCATCGACGCTCCCGTCGCTGCTGGAGGTAAGGCCTGATGGGTAAGTTCTCTCGGCTCGGTCACGAGCTGTCCACGGGCCACAAGTCGTACGACTTCATCGGCCGCCGCCCGTTCTGGTACTCGCTGTCCGGCGGCATCGTCCTCGCGGCACTGCTCGTCGTGATCTTCAACGGCTTCAACTTCGGTGTGGAGTTCACCGGCGGCACCGAGATCCAGGTCAGCGGCCTGTCCTCGACCGACGCCGGCCAGGGCACGGCCGACACCCTGCGCGAGAAGGTCGCCGCCACCGGCATCGAGGCGGCCGCGCAGCCCGAGGTCGCCACCGCCGGCAGCAACGGCGTGACGATCACGGTCAAGGAGCTCACCGAGAGCGAGCAGGCGAAGGTCACCGACGTGATCGAGTCGGTCGTGACGATCGACAACCCCAAGGACCAGCTGACGGTCTCCTCCATCGGGGCCAGCTGGGGCCAGCAGGTCGCCCGCCGTGCGCTGATCGGCGTCGGCGTCTTCCTCGTCATCGTGATGCTCTTCATCGGGATGTACTTCCGCGAGTGGAAGATGTCGATCGCCGCGCTCTGCGCGCTGATCCACGACGTCCTCATCACGATGGGCATCTACTCGCTCTCCGGCTTCTCGGTCACCCCGGCGGCGGTCACCGGTCTGCTCGCGATCCTGGGCTTCTCGCTCTACGACACCGTCGTCGTCTTCGACAAGGTCCGGGAGAACACCCACGACCTGCGCGCCTCCAAGACCACGTACGCCAAGGCGGCCAACCTGGCTGTCAACCAGACCCTGGTGCGCTCGATCAACACCGGCATCGTCGCGCTCATCCCGATCGGCGCGATCCTCGCGGTCAGCATGATCCAGCTCGGCGCGAGCACGCTGAAGGACCTCGCCCTGGCGCAGTTCGTCGGCATGGCCGTCGGCGTCTTCTCCTCGGTCTGGGTCGCCCCGCGCATCCTGGTCCACCTCAAGTCCAACGAGTCCGAGGTCGTCCTGGCCGAGCGTCGCGCCAAGGCGAAGGCCAAGGCCAACGTCGACCCGTACGCCAACGTGCCGTCCTTCGCCGAGGACATGCCCCTCGGCGAGGGCGCCGAGCTCGGTGTCCCCACCGACGCGGAGCAGGGCCCCGCGCGGGCCCGTGGCCCCGTCGTACGCGACAGTCGCGCTGCGGGTCGCCCGCAGCCGTCGCGCGAGCCGCGCTCCAAGCGCACCAAGTGAACCCAGCAGCAAGGAGCGGCGTGATGAGCCTCGAGGACACCCTGGACCGTCTGGTCGTCGACGTCATCGACTACCCCAAGCCCGGGATCGTCTTCAAGGACATCACGCCGCTGCTGGCCGATCACGCCGGCTTCACCGAGGTCGTCGAGGCGCTCGCCGTCGCCGGCCGTGACGCCGACGGACGACCGATCGTCGACAAGGTGCTCGGCATGGAGGCACGCGGCTTCATCCTCGCCGCCCCCGTCGCGCTGGCGCTCGGGGCCGGCTTCATCCCGGTCCGCAAGGCCGGCAAGCTTCCCCGCGAGACCCATGCGGTCTCCTACTCCCTCGAGTACGGCGACGCCACACTCGAGCTGCACCAGGACGCGGTCGCGCCGGGGGAGCGGGTGCTCCTGGTCGACGACGTGATCGCCACCGGCGGGACCGTCGCCGCCACCATCGACCTGGTGCGCCGCAGCGGCGCCGAGGTCGTCGGCGTCGCGGCGCTGATGGAGCTGGCCGCGCTCGCGGGTCGCACCGCGATCGGCACCGATGTGCCGATCACCGCGCTGATGCAGGTCTAGGCGACCACGCGAGGGACGGCGCGAGCGAGGGAACGAGCTCGGGCACGGGCCGCGAGTGCGGGAGCCCACCGCAGGACGCGGGGCGCGCCCACTAGACTCTGTGCATGACTGAGGAGCGCACGTCCGCCACCCCGCGCGAGCCGGTGGTGCGGGTGCGCGAGGGCGGATCCACGGGCGCCCCGAGCGGGCGCCGGATGCGTGCCCGACTCGCCCGGATGGGCCAGCGCAACCCGGCGGCCAACCCGATGCTCGAGCCGCTCTTCCGGGCCGTGCGCGCCAACCACCCCAAGGCCGACCTCGCCCTGCTCGAGCGGGCGTACGTCACCGCCGAGCGCCTGCACGAGGGGCAGATGCGCAAGAGCGGCGACCCGTACATCACCCATCCGCTCGCGGTGACCACGATCCTCGCCGAGCTCGGCATGACCGAGCCGACGCTGGTCGCGGCCCTGCTGCACGACACCGTCGAGGACACCGCGTACACGCTCGACGAGCTGCGCCGCGACTTCGGTGACGAGGTCGCCGTGATGGTCGACGGCGTCACCAAGCTCGACAAGGTCCAGTACGGCGACAACGCCCAGGCCGAGACGATCCGCAAGATGATCGTCGCGATGGCCAAGGACATCCGCGTCCTGGTCATCAAGCTCGCCGACCGGCTGCACAACATGCGCACCCTGCGCCACGTGCCGCAGAAGTCGCAGGAGCGCTCCGCGCACGAGACCCTCGACATCTACGCGCCGCTGGCCCACCGGCTCGGCATGAACACCATCAAGTGGGAGCTCGAGGACCTCGCCTTCGGGACCCTGCACCCCAAGATCTACGACGAGATCGTGCGGCTGGTCGCCGAGCGCGCGCCCTCGCGCGACCAGTTCCTCGCCCAGGTGATCAGCCAGGTCGAGGAGGACCTGCGCGAGGCCAAGATCAAGGCCACGGTCACCGGGCGACCGAAGCACTACTACTCGATCTACCAGAAGATGATCGTCGGCGGTAAGGACTTCTCCGACATCTACGATCTGGTCGGCATCCGCATCCTCGTCGCCGAGGACCGTGACTGCTACTCCGTGCTCGGCGTCCTGCACTCGCGCTGGAACCCGGTGCTCGGCCGGTTCAAGGACTACATCTCGCTGCCGAAGTTCAACCTCTACCAGTCGCTGCACACCACCGTGATCGGCCCGCAGGGCAAGCCGGTGGAGATGCAGGTGCGCACGTTCGCGATGCACCGTCGCGCCGAGTACGGCGTCGCGGCGCACTGGAAGTACAAGGAGGACGGGCGCAGCGGCGAGACCGGGCAGAGCTCCGGGGGCGAGCGGCGTGCCGACCTCGACGACATGGGCTGGGTGCGTCAGCTGCTCGACTGGCAGTCCGAGGTCGAGGACCCGGGGGAGTTCCTGGAGTCGCTGCGCTTCGAGATGCACCGCGCCGAGGTCTACGTCTTCACCCCGCGCGGCGATGTGATCGCGCTGCCTGCGGGCTCGACACCCGTCGACTTCGCGTACGCCGTCCACACCGAGGTCGGGCACAAGACCATCGGTGCGCGGGTCAACGGCCGGCTGGTGCCGCTCGAGTCGACGCTCGAGAACGGCGACGTGGTCGAGATGTTCACCTCCAAGGCGCCCACCGCCGGCCCGTCGCGGGACTGGCTGGGCTTCGTGAAGTCGAACCGGGCCCGCTCCAAGATCCGCGCCTGGTTCACCAAGGAGCGACGCGAGGAGGCCATCGAGAAGGGCCAGGACGCGATCGCCAAGCTGATGCGCAAGGAGGGGCTGCCGCTCAAGCGGCTCATGTCCCACGAGTCGCTCAACCTGGCCGCGGCCCACTTCAACATCGCGGACGTCTCCGCGCTCTACGCCGCCGTCGGCGAGGGCAACCTGTCGGCCCAGGCCGTCGTACGCCGCGTCGTCGACGAGCACGGTGGTGACGCCGGGGCGGCGGAGGACCTCGCCGAGGCCGTCACCATCACCCGCCCGCGGCGCTCCAAGATCACCACCGGCGGCGACGCCGGCGTGGTGGTCAAGGGCAGTGACGCCGACGTGTGGATCAAGCTGGCCAAGTGCTGCACCCCGGTGCCGCCCGACCAGATCCTCGGCTTCGTCACCAAGGGCGGCGGCGTCTCGGTCCACCGGCTCGACTGCACCAACACCGCCGAGCTCAAGACCCAGCCCGAGAAGCTCCTCGAGGTCGAGTGGGCCCCGACGTCCTCCTCGACGTTCCTGGTCAACATCCAGGTCGAGGCGCTCGACCGCGCGCGGCTGCTCTCCGACATCACGATGGCGCTCTCGGACGCCCACGTGAACATCCTCTCCGCGCAGCTCACCACCTCCCGCGACCGGGTCGCCAAGTCCCGCTTCACGTTCGAGATGGCGGATGCGAAGCACTTGGACACGGTGCTGAAGGGCGTACGGAACGTGCCGGGGGTCTTCGACGCGTACCGCGTCACCTCCTAGCTCGAGAGGTCACGTGTTGCGGGTCGAGTGGTCACTTCTTGAGGGGCGAGTGTCCGATCACCAGCGACGGGTGGTGTACGCCGACGCGAGCTCGGCGCGCAGCTCGCGCAGCCAGCGCTCGAGCGCATCGCCGCTGAAGTCACCGAGGCGTACGACGATCCGCGTCCAGCCAAGTGCGCGCAGCCACTGGTGTCGCTCCCGGTCGTACGTGCGTTGCTCCTCGGTCATCTCATGGAACTCGCGGCCGTCGTACTCGACGTACAGCCGGTGCTCGGGGTAGGCGAAGTCAAGGCGGAATGTCGGGACGCCGTCCACGTCGATCCAGTACTGGGGCGTCGGCAGCGGCAGCCCGGCATCGTGGATCGCGAGGAGTGTCCAGGCCTCACGGTGCGACTCGACCCGTGGCTCGACGAAGGGCGCCAGCTCGCGAAGCTGAAGCACGCCGCGACGACGCTGGAATCGTTCGCCGCCCGCGACCAGGTCGGGGACGGTGACGCCGTGCCCCCGGGCCAGCAGGCACAGCGCGGCGTACGCCTCGCGGCGACGAAGGTGGCAGCCGAGGTCGAGCGCCGTCCGAAGCGGCGTCGTCACTCGTACGCCGCCCAGCTCCGTCACATCGCTCGCGCCGAGGTCGCGGGTCCGTCCGCGCACCCCGGTCAGGCGGCTCCTGGTGCGACCACGCAATGCGCAGGTCTCGACCGGCGCACCGTGACTCGACTCGGCCGATGCGTAGGTGTCGACACCGTGCAGCCACGCGGCGGTCCGGTCGACCACCACCTGCGTCGGCTCGACCACCAGCCGCAGGGCCGCAGTGCGAAGGGCCACGGAGTCCTCGATGGTGGCGTCGACGTAGACGCCTCGCAGGAGACGTCGGAGCCGTCCTGCCTCGAGGGCACTCCTCAGCGTCCAGGGGCTCAGACCGAGACCGGCGCACTCGGCATGGGCGAACGGCGCGGCAGGGAGCGCTACGGGAGACATGGCGCCCAGCCTCTTCGTCCCTCCGGTGCTGCGCCACGGGCCGCTCGTCGCCTGTGGAGAAGCGGAGGCAGGGCGTGTCTGTGAACGGAAAGTGGCCGCTGCCGACCGGCAGCGACCACTTATACCGCAAAAGGTGACCTCTCAACCCACGAGAAGTGACCTCTCAACCTCAGCTGAAGTCTTCGGAGGCTCGCTTCGCCATCTCGAGGAACTGCTTGCGGGACTCGAGGTTCTCCTCCAGGGAGGCGAGCTTCTTGGTGTCTCCCTTGGCCTTGGCCTTCTCGATGTCGGCCTCGACGGCGGCGATCGCCTCGGTGAGCTTGGTGATCATGTCGTCGGCGCGGGCGGACTTCTCCGGGTCGGACTTGTTCCACTGCTCGTCCTCGACGGCCTTGATCGCCTGCTCGACCTTGCGCATCCGGCCCTCGAGGTCGCGGATGCGGTCGCGCGGGACCTTGCCGGCGGCGTCCCAGCGATCCGCGATGTCGCGGAACGTGGCCTTGGTCGCGGCCAGGTTGTCGGTGGTCACCGGCAGCAGGGCCTCGGCCTCGACCAGGATCTGCTCCTTCACCTCGGCGTTGGCGGCGAACTCGGCGTCGATCGCGGAGTTCTCGGCGTCCCGGGCGCCGAAGAAGGCGTCCTGCGCGCCGCGGAACCGCTTCCACAGCGCGTCGTCGATGTCCTTGGGGGCCGGACCGGCGGCCTTCCACTGCTGCATGAGGTTGCGGTAGGCGGCAGCCGTGGCGCCCCAGTCGGTGGAGGAGGCGAGCTTCTCGGCCTCGACGACCAGTCGCTCCTTGATGCCGCGGGCGCCCTCGCGCTTCTCGTTCAGCTCGGCGAAGTGCGTCTTGCGACGGCGGGTGTACGCCGTACGGGCGGTGGAGAACCGGCGCCACAGGGCGTCGTCGGAGGCGCGGTCGATGCGGGGGAGCGCCTTCCACTGGTCGAGCAGCTCGCGCAGCCGGTTGGCGCCGTTGCGCCAGTCGTTGCTCTCGGCCAGCTTCTCGGCCTCGCCGACGACCTTCTCCTTCTCGGCCTTCGTCTCGGCCGACTTGGCGGCGCGCTCGGCCTTGCGGGCCTCACGCTGCGCGGCCAGGAGCGGGGTGAGCGCGTCCAGGCGGGCGGTGAGCGACGCGAGGTCGCCGACCGCGTTGGCCTCCACGACCTGCGTCCGCACGTTCTTGACCGACTCGGCGGCCTCCTCGGGGGTCAGCTTGGCGCCGTGCACCCGCTTCTCCAGGAGCTCGACCTCGAAGGCCAGCGCGGCGTACCGCTCGGTGAAGAACTTCAGCGCCTCCTCCGGGGTGCCCTCGGGATACTGCCCGACGGCCCGCTCGCCCTCGGCGGTGCGCACATAGACCGTGCCGTCGTCGTCGACCCGGCCCCACTGCTCGCTCGTCACTGGTCATCCTTCTCGTCGGCTGAACCACATTCGCGCCCATCGTAGTCAGACGGGCCTCCGGCGGTGGCGATGCGGTGGTGCCCCGCCCCGCTGGATAGGGTTGCGGGGTGTTGATCGCCGGCTTCCCCGCAGGGCCGTGGGGGACGAACTGCTACGTGGCCGCCACCGGGCCGGGCACCGAGTGCGTCGTCATCGATCCGGGCATGGACGCCTCCGACGGCATCGCCCAGGTGATCGCCGAGCACCGGCTCAAGCCGGTCGCCGTGCTCGTCACCCACGGGCACGTGGACCACATGTTCTCCGTGGCTCCGGTCGCCGGCACGTACGACGCCACCGCCTGGATCCACCCGAAGGACCGGCATCTGCTGGCCGACCCGATGGCCGGCATGTCGCCCGACACTGCCCGGATGCTGCTCGGCGGCGACCACACCTGGGCCGAGCCCGACGACGTCCGCGAGCTCGCGGACCGCCAGACCCTCGAGGTCGCCGGCCTGAGCTTCGTCGTCGACCACACCCCGGGTCACACCCAGGGGTCGGTCACCTTCCGCAGCCCGTACGCCGCCTCCGCCGACATCTCCGAGGTGATGTTCTCCGGCGACCTGCTCTTCCAGGGCTCGATCGGCCGTACGGACCTCCCGGGCGGCGACCACGCCCAGATGCTCACCAGCCTGCGCACCAAGGTGCTGACCCTGGCCGACGACATCGTCGTCCTGCCGGGCCACGGTGAGCAGACCTCGATCGGGCGCGAGCGCGCCACCAACCCCTTCCTCCAGGACCTCTGAGAGAGCAACAGATGGCACGGTGTTCCTTTGTCTAGGCCGACCCCGCTGAGCGGGTTCCCCGAGTTCCTGCCCGCCCAGCGCATCGTCGAGCAGCAGGTGCTCGCCACCCTCGCGCGCACCTTCGAGCTGCACGGCTTCGCCAGCCTCGAGACGCGCGCGGTCGAGCCGATGGACCAGCTGCTGGCCAAGGGGGAGACCTCCAAGGAGGTCTACGTCCTCAAGCGTCTCCAGGACGAGGGGACCGGCGACGCGGGCATGGGCCTGCACTTCGACCTCACCGTGCCGTTCGCCCGCTACGTCATGGAGAACGCCGGCAAGCTGGAGTTCCCGTTCCGCCGCTACCAGATCCAGAAGGTCTGGCGCGGCGAGCGCCCCCAGGCCGGCCGGTTCCGTGAGTTCACCCAGGCCGACATCGACATCGTCGGGCGCGACACCCTCGGCTTCCACCACGACGTCGAGGTCGCCCGCGTCATGGCCGAGGCGCTCGGCAAGCTGGAGTTCCTGCCCGGGTTCCGGATCCAGGTCAACAACCGCAAGCTCATCCAGGGCTTCTACGCGGGCCTCGGGGCGAGCGACCCGCTGCGCGTGATGCAGCTGGTCGACAAGCTCGACAAGATGCCGGCCGAGAAGGTCGGCGAGCTGCTCGTCTCCGACGCGGGCCTCACCGCCGAGCAGGCCCAGCAGACCCTCGCCCTGGCGCAGATCTCCACCACCGACAGCTCCTTCGTGGGCGCCGTGCGCGCCCTCGGTGTCGAGCACCCGCTGCTCGACGAGGGCCTGGTCGAGCTCGCCGCCGTCATCGAGGGCTGCGCCCCGATCACCAGCGAGCGGATCCGGGTCGTCGCCGACCTGTCGATCGCGCGTGGCCTGGACTACTACACCGGCACCGTCTTCGAGACCCGTCTCGACGGCTTCGAGTCGCTCGGCTCGATCTGCTCGGGCGGCCGCTACGACTCGCTGGCGAGCGACGGGCGCAGCACCTACCCGGGAGTCGGCATCTCGTTCGGCGTCAGCCGCGCGCTCGTGCCGCTCCTGGGCGACGGCGTCGTCACCAGCAGCCGGAGTGTGCCGAGCGCCGTGCTGATCGCGCTCACCGACGAGGAGAGCCGCCCGGTCGCCGATGCCACCGCCCAGCTGCTGCGCGCCAACGGCGTCGCCACCGAGGTCGCGCCCAAGGCCGACAAGTTCGGCAAGCAGATCAAGTACGCCGAGAAGCGGGGCATCCCGTACGTCTGGTTCGCCACCGCTGACGGCGACCAGGTGAAGGACATCCGTAGTGGTGACCAGGTGGCCGCCGACGCGGCCACGTGGCAGCCTGCCCCTGAGGATCTGCGGCCTCAGATCGTCCTCTCGGACCGCGACAACTGACCTCTCGACCCACAACTTGTGACTTCTCAACGTAAGGACATGAAGTGATCCGCACCCATGACGCCGGAACCCTCCGCGTCGAGCACGTCGGCCAGACCGTCACCCTCGCCGGGTGGGTGGCCCGCCGCCGCGATCACGGTGGGGTCGCCTTCATCGACCTGCGCGAGTCGACCGGCGTGGTCCAGCTCGTCATCCGCGACGAGGCCCTGGCCGGCAGCCTGCGCTCGGAGTTCTGCCTCAAGGTGACCGGCGAGGTCATCGCCCGTACGGAGGCGAACGTCAACCCCAACCTGGCCACCGGCGAGGTCGAGGTCGTCGTCTCCGACCTCGAGATCCTCAACCCCAGCGCCCCGCTGCCCTTCCCGATCGACGACGCGGCCGCCCACGGCGCCGGCGACATCTCGGAGGAGGCGCGCCTCAAGCACCGCTACCTCGACCTGCGCCGCTCCGGCCCGGCCCACGCCATCCGGCTGCGCTCGAAGGTCTACCAGGCCATCCGCGAGGTCCTCGGCGGGCGCGACTTCGTCGAGGTGGAGACCCCGACGCTGACCCGCTCCACCCCTGAGGGCGCCCGCGACTTCCTGGTCCCGGCGCGTCTGCACCCGGGCAGCTGGTACGCCCTGCCGCAGTCCCCGCAGCTGTTCAAGCAGCTGCTCATGGTGGGCGGCCTCGAGCGCTACTACCAGATCGCGCGCTGCTACCGCGACGAGGACTTCCGCGCCGACCGCCAGCCGGAGTTCACCCAGCTCGACATCGAGATGAGCTTCGTCGACCAGGACGACGTCATCGAGATGATGGAGGACATCATCAAGGCGATGTGGTCCACCATCGGCGTCGAGGTGCAGACGCCGCTGCCGCGGATGACCTACGCCGACGCGATGAGCAAGTACGGCTCGGACAAGCCCGACCTGCGCTTCGGCTTCGAGCTCGTCGAGTGCGCCGACTACTTCAAGGAGACGCCGTTCCGCGTCTTCCAGAGCGAGTACGTGGGCGCCGTCGTCTACCCGGGCGGCGCGAGCCAGCCCCGCAAGGTGCTCGACGCCTGGCAGGAGTGGGCCAAGCAGCGCGGCGCCCGCGGCCTCGCGTACGTCCTGTTCCAGGAGGACGGCACCCTCGGCGGACCGGTCGCCAAGAACCTCTCCGAGGCCGAGCAGGCCGGCCTGGCCGCCCACCTCGGGGCCAAGCCCGGCGACTGCGCCTTCTTCGCCGCCGGCGCCACCAAGCCCAGCCGTGCGCTGCTCGGTGCCGCCCGCGTCGAGATCGCCCGCCGCCTCGACCTGCTCGACCCGGACACCTTCGCGTTCACCTGGGTCGTCGACGCCCCGATGTTCGAGTCGGCCGCCGACGCGGTGGCCTCCGGCGACGTCGCGGTCGGCGCCGGCTCCTGGACCGCGGTGCATCACGCCTTCACCGGCCCCAAGCCGGAGTTCGAGGCGACGTTCGACACCGACCCCGGCAGCGCGCTGGCGTACGCGTACGACATCGTCTGCAACGGCACCGAGCTCGGTGGCGGCTCGATCCGTATCCACCGCGAGGACATCCAGAAGCGTGTCTTCAACGTGATGGGCATCAGCGACGAGGAGGCCCAGGAGAAGTTCGGCTTCCTCCTCGACGCCTTCAAGTTCGGTGCTCCGCCGCACGGCGGCATCGCACTCGGCATGGACCGGGTGCTCCAGCACCTCACCAAGACCGACTCGATCCGGGAGGTCATCGCCTTCCCGAAGTCGGGCGGTGGCTTCGACCCGCTGACCGCCGCGCCTGCTCCGATCACCCCGGAGCAGCGCAAGGAGGCCGGGGTGGACAGCAAGCCGGAGGTCAAGAGCGAGACAATGGCCGGGTAACCGACCTGTGACGTGCCTGGGCACGAATGATGGCCACGCGGTGTAGTTCCCGTGACATCTTCTTGACCCAATTGTTACTAGTCCCATCTGACTAGTGGAGGGCGCGTCATCTAATGTCCGAATCAGGTACTGCATCGCGGTATCTCGGGAACGATGGCCTAGGAGGGCTCATGCATAGGGTTACGCGTCGGGTAGCGCCGTTGATGGCTGCTGCTCTGGTTGGTAGCGCGGCGTTGACAGGTTGTGGCGGTAGCGGGAACAGCGCCTCGAACGACTCGGGGATGACGCTGACGGTTCTGTACCGCAACGTCTCGCAGGGCAGCACGAAGACGGCACAGGTGCTCGAGCAGGAGCTGAGCGCCGCCGGCGTGAAGGTCAAGCTGCTCGGAACGTCCAACGCGGACTTCTACACCAAGTACCTGCAGTCGAAGACGGCCGCCAAGGACGGCACGTTCGACATCGCGATCGCAGGGTGGGGCCCCGACTGGTACGGCGACGCCGCGGCGTCGTTCTTCCTGCCGCTCTTCAGCGGCGAGCAGTCGTACCCGTGGAACGGCGGCAGCAACTTCGGTCTCTACAACAGCGACGCGACCAACGCGCTGATCGCGAAGGCGCAGTCGGCGAAGACGCCGCAGGAGGCCCAGGCCATCTGGGCCCAGGCCGACAAGCAGGTCATGACGGACGCGGCGATCTTCCCGATCACCGACCCGCAGGAGGCCAACTACCACTCGAAGAACATCAGCAACGCGGTTCCGATCCCGTCGCTGCAGCAGATCGACCCGCTGAACGTCACCAAGACGGGTGCCGACAAGGACACGCTCCACGCCCTCGGCGTCGGCGACGTGGACTACATGGACCCGAGCGTGACCTACTACAGCACCGGCTACATGGCGATGCGCTTCTTCCAGCGCCAGCTGTTCAGCTACTCGGCCGTGCCGGGTCACACCACCGAGACCAGTCCCGACCTCGCCACCGAGCTGCCGACCAAGGCGAACGGCGGCATCAGCGCGGACGGCAAGACCATCACCGTCCACCTGCGCCCCGGCGCCATGTGGAACAGCAAGCCGGCCCGTCCGGTGACCGCCTCCGACGTCGTCCTCGGCGTCAAGCGCAGCTGCAACCCGGTCCAGCCGTTCACCGGCCAGTCCGACTTCGCCGGTCTGCTCGACGGCTACACCGACTTCTGCAAGAAGTTCGCCGCGGACGCGGGCAAGACGCCCACCGTCGCCTCGATTAAGAAGGCCATCGCCGCCCCGTTCAAGGCCGTCACGGCCCCGAACCCGACGACGGTCGTGTACCACCTCACCCAGCCGGCGTCGTACTTCGTCTCCGAGCTGACGCTGCCGGCGCTGAGCGCCCCGGTGCCGGAGGAGTACCTCAACTACCTGCCGGCGAGCGCTGAGCTCGCTCAGCACACGCTGTCGAACGGTCCCTACCAGATCGACTCCTACGAGCCGACGAAGTCGATCGTCTTCACCCAGAACCCGGTGTGGAAGCAGGAGACCGACCCGATCCGCAAGCAGAACTTCACCAAGGTCATCGTCGACGAGGCCGGTCAGCAGGAGTCGATCCAGCAGCAGCTCCAGGCTGGTAGCCCGTCGGCTGACATCGAGTGGGACACCTTCCCGCCGCCGACCTCGGTGCCGGCGCTCAAGAAGGCGAACGACCCGAACCTGTCGATCACCCCGGAGTCGTCCAGCAACCCGTACGTCGTCTTCAACACCCAGTCGCCGAACAACGGCGGTGCCCTGCAGCGTCCCGAGGTCCGTCAGGCCCTCTCCGAGGCGATCGACCGCTCGGCCCTGATCAAGGTCCTCGGCGGCGAGCTGCTCAACATCCCGCTCACCCACATCCTGCCCAAGGAGATCGACGGCTCGCAGGACTTCGCGATGTGGCCGTACGACACGGCCAAGGCGAAGAAGGATCTGGCTGCGGCCCTCAAGAAGAAGTAGTGAACCTGTGGTCCTGCTCCATGTGACAGACCTGAATGTCTCGTTCGACACCGATGACGGCGTCGTCAAGGCAGTCAGGGGTATCTCTTTCGACGTGGACCGGGGCAAGACACTCGGCATCGTGGGTGAGTCCGGTTCGGGGAAGAGCGTTTCGACGCAAACCCTGGCCGGGCTCACCCGCGGCGCGCGGGTCTCCGGCTCCGCCCAGTTCGACGGGCTCGACCTGATCAAGGCGAGCCCGTCCCAGCGTCGTTCCGTACTCGGGCGGAAGATCGGCATGATCTTCCAGGACCCCCTTACCTCGCTGCACCCGGCCTACCGGGTCGGCGCACAGATCGTCGAGACGATCCGCGCCCACGACCGCAGCATCTCCAAGCGCGCAGCCCGGCTGCGCGCCATCGAGCTGCTCGGGATGGTCGGGATCCCGTTCCCGTCCGAGCGGGTCGACGAGTTCCCGCACCAGTTCTCGGGCGGCATGCGCCAGCGCGTCATGATCGCGATGGCGATGGCGCTCGACCCGACGCTGCTCATCGCGGACGAGCCCACCACGGCACTGGACGTCACCGTCCAGGCCCAGGTGCTCGAGCTGATGCGCAAGGTGCAGGCCGAGTTCGGCACGGCGATCATCCTGATCACCCACGATCTCGGCGTGATCGCCGACGTCGCTGACGACGTCGCGGTGATGTACGCCGGGACGATCGTCGAGCGCGCGCCGCGCGACGAGATCTTCTACCAGCCGCACCACCCGTACACCGAGGGGCTGCTCGACTCCATGCCCGGCCGGGTGGAGCGCGGTCAGCCCCTGCGGCCGGTCAAGGGCTCGCCCCCGAGCCTCATCGACCTGCCGCCGGGTTGTCCGTTCGCGCCGCGGTGTCCCTACCGGTTCGACCGCTGCGACCAGGAGGTGCCGGTGCTGCAGACCGTCTTCGGCGACGAGCAGCACCAGTCGGCGTGCTTCCTGCCCACTGAGATCGAGGAGCGCAAGGCCTTGCGCGAGCAATTGGTCGAGAAGGGAGGGATCCGATGAGCAGCGATGAAGTGCTGCTGTCGGCGAGTGGCGTCTCGAAGCGCTTCAACGTCGGCAGCCGTGGGCTGCTGGGCGGACGCCTCCAGCTGTCCGCCGTCGACAACGTCTCGCTCGAGATCAAGAAGGGCGAGACCCTGGGACTGGTCGGGGAGAGCGGGTGCGGCAAGTCGTCGCTGGCGCGCTGCCTGACCCGTCTGTACGACGTCGACGAGGGCACCATCACCTTCGACGGACGTGACATCACCAACCTCGGGCGCCGGCAGATGCAGCCGCTGCGCAGCGAGATGCAGATGATCTTCCAGGACCCGTACGGCTCCTTGAACCCGCGCCGCCGCGTCGGCTCGATCATCGGCGACGCCCTGGCGATCCACGGCAACCGTGGCAAGGGCACCCGCCGTCAGCAGGTCCAGGAGCTGATGGAGATCGTCGGCCTCAACCCGGAGCACTACAACCGGTACCCGGCGGACTTCTCGGGCGGCCAGCGCCAGCGCATCGGCATCGCCCGCGCCCTGGCGCTGAAGCCGAAGCTGATCGTGTGCGACGAGCCGGTCTCGGCCCTCGACGTCTCGATCCAGGCCCAGGTCATCAACCTGCTGCAGGATCTGCAGCGTGAGTTCGACCTGACCTACCTGTTCATCAGCCACGACCTGTCCGTCGTGCAGCACATCAGCGACCGGATCGCTGTGATGTACCTCGGCCGGATCGTGGAGAGCGGACCCGTCGAGGAGGTCTTCACCGCGAGCAGCCACCCGTACACGCGGGCGCTGCTGTCGGCGAAGCCCATCGCCGACCCGCGCGCCGCGGAGCAGCGTGACCGCATCGTCCTCGCGGGCGACCTGCCCTCGCCGATCTCCCCGCCGTCGGGATGCCGGTTCCACCCGCGCTGCCCGAAGGCCGAGCAGGACTGCGTGACCGTGGTGCCGACCCTCGAGATCCTCCGTGGCGCCGGCCCGGACGCCCAGAGGGTGGAGTGCCTGCACCCGCTCGAGGCGGACCAGGACCTGTCGTCCTTCACACCGTCCATCGCCGACACGATCATCGGGGCCGACGCTGCCGCGACCGGCTCCCGGGAGGTGGCCTCATGAGCGCGACACCCGCAACCGCGCCCCCGACCGCGCCCAAGACCACCATCGTGGCGCGCGGTCCCTGGGCGCTCGCCTGGCGCCGGTTCCGCAAGGACAAGGTGGCGTTGATCGCCGCGGCCGTGATGGCAGTGATCATCCTCGTCGCGATCTTCGCGCCGCTGATCAACTCCGCCCTCGGCCAGGACCCGAACTACCAGGACCAGGTCAACGGCCTGGACGTCAACGGCCTGCCCCTGGGGCCGAGCGGGGCCCACTGGCTCGGCACCGACGCACTCGGCCGCGACGTGTTCGCACGCCTCGTGTACGGCGCCCGGATCTCGATCGGCATCGGCATCCTCTCGACCGGGATCGCGGTCGCGGTCGGCGTCGTGCTGGGGCTGCTCGCCGGCTACTTCCGCGGCATCGTCGACGTGATCATCGCCCGCCTGCTCGACGTCGTTCTCGCGCTGCCGGTGGTTCTCGCCGCGGTCGCGCTGGTCGCGGTCTTCGGGCAGAGCCCGCTGGTCACCGTGCTCGTGCTGGCGTTCTTCAGCTGGGCGACCATGGCCCGCATCGTGCGCGGTCAGGTCATCTCGCTGCGTGAGCGCGAGTTCATCGAGGCCGCACGCTCCCTGGGTGCCAGCAGCACCCGCATCATGTTCGTCGAGCTGCTGCCCAACCTGGTGATGCCGATCATCATCTACTTCTCGCTGCTGGTGCCGGTCAACATCGTGACCAACGCCGTGCTCGCCTTCCTCGGACTCGGCATCCCGGTGCCGACCGCCGACTGGGGCGGCATGATCAGCGACGCCGAGGCCGGAGGCCTGTACCAGCAGGCCTGGTGGCTGGTCTTCTTCCCCGGCGGCGTGCTGGTGCTCACGACCCTGGCCTTCAACCTTCTCGGGGACGGCATCCGTGACGCCCTCGACCCGCGCATCGAGAGGTTGCTCCGCAAATGATCCGCTTCATCTTCGTGCGCCTCATCACCGGACTCCTGGTCGTCTTCCTGGTCTCGGTGGCCACGTTCCTCATGTTCTTCGCCGCGCCCAACGACGTGGCGCGGACCATGGCCGGCAAGGCGGCCACGCCGGAGACGATCGCCCTGATCAACCACCGGCTCGGTCTCGACCAGCCCCTATGGCACCAGTACGGGCACTTCATCTGGCGTGCCCTGCACGGCGACCTGGGCTACGACTACTACCACCAGCGGTCGGTCGTCTCGATCATCAAGGGTGCCGCGCCGGTCAGTCTCTCCATCGCGTTCGGAGCGGCCATCCTGTGGATGATCCTCGGCGTGGGCTCGGGGATCATCTCGGCGGTCCGCCCGCGGTCGTTCATGGACCGTGCGCTGAACGTCCTGGCGCTGATCTTCTACTCGATGCCTACGTTCGTGCTCGGCAGCATGCTGCTGTTCTTCCTCTACTTCAAGCTCACCTCGGCCGGGCACGCCTGGTTCCCGGCCGCGGGCTACGTCCCGTGGTTCGGCAAGCCGGACCCGTCGAACCCGCAACACGGGTTCTGGCCGTGGATGCACCATTTGATCCTGCCGTGGGTGACGCTCGCGCTGGTGACGGCGGCGGCGTACACCCGCTTCACGCGCGGGTCGATGCTCGAGGTGCTGAGTGAGGACTACATCCGCACCGCGCGGGCCAAGGGCATCTCGGAGCGCCGGGTCGTCTTCCGTCACGCGCTGCGCAGCGCGCTGACGCCGGTGGTGACCCAGTTCGGCATCGACCTGGCGATCCTCGCCGGTGGCACCGTCGTGACCGAGCAGCTCTTCGGCATGCACGGCCTGGGGTGGAACTCGCTGACCGCGATCACCAACCAGGACCTCCCGGTGATCGTCGGCATCCTGCTCGTGGTGAGCGTGTTCGTGGTGGTCGCGAACTTCCTCGTCGACCTCATCTACGCGGTCCTCGATCCTCGGGTCAGGCTCTACTGAGCGTGCGCACTCTTCCGCTGGCCGGCCCCCGGGCCGAGTCCGCGCAGGGCACCGGGATCCGGGGAGTCGGCTGGCTCGCCGGTGGGGTGGCCGCCGCTCTGGGGATCTTCTTCGTGGTGTCGAGCCCGACGCTCGGCGGCGTCCGCGCGTGTCTGGTGGTGTGGCTTGTCACCTGGTGCGCGTGGGCGGTGCTGATCCGTCCGCGCGTGGACGTGCAGGACGACGTCATCGTGCTGATCGGATCGGTGCGAGACGTACGGATCCCGGCGGCGCGGGTCGATGCCGTCCGGGTGCGGGCCTACCTGGAGCTCGTCGTCGGCCGCCGCCGATACACCTCGGCGGCGGTCGGCTTCCGGCCCAGCAGCCTCGCGCGCGGTCACGCCGACCTCGCGCGCGGCCTGGTCTCCGAGGGCGGGCGCCGGGAGGTGGAGAGCGCCACCGCGTACGCGGCCGAGTACCTGCGCTCAGTGGTGGCGCAGGCCCGCGAGCGAGGCGGGGAGGCGCCGCCCATCACCTCCTCGGTAGCCTGGATCCCGCTCGGGTCGCTCATCGTCCTGGTGCTGGCAGCGGTCGCTGCGTTCTCCCTGTGAAGTCGTAGCGAGGTGGGATGGTGGAGGGTCTCTTCGAGATCCCGGACGAGCCAGCCGGATCCACCGACCCGGCGCGTGCTCGCGAGGGCGGATCGCTCTCCGACGCCGATCACGTCGCCGCGCCGCTCGCCGTACGGATGCGTCCGCGCACCCTCGACGAGCTCGCCGGCCAGGCGCAGCTGCGCGCCCCCGGCTCGCCGCTGCGTCAGCTGATCGAGGGCGACCAGTCGCTCTCGCTGCTGCTGTGGGGCCCGCCGGGCACCGGCAAGACCACGATCGCCTCGATCGTCTCGCGCCAGACCGACCGTCGCTTCGTGGAGGTCTCGGCGGTCAGCGCCGGGGTCAAGGAGGTCCGCGCCGCGATCGACTCGGCGCGCGCGACGCTGGTGCGCACGGGCAAGGAGACGGTGCTCTTCGTCGACGAGGTGCACCGGTTCTCCAAGGCCCAGCAGGACGCCCTCCTGCCCGGGGTGGAGAACCGTTGGGTCACCCTGGTGGCGGCGACCACCGAGAACCCGTTCTTCTCCGTCATCAGCCCGCTGCTCTCGCGCAGCCTGCTGCTGCGCCTCGAGTCGCTCACCGATGACGACGTCCGCGCCGTGCTGGAGCGGGCCCTCGAGGACGAGCGCGGCCTGGGTGGGCGACTCGCCATCGAGGACGAGGCGCTCGACCACCTCGTCCGGCTCGCCGGGGGAGACGCGCGCCGCTCGCTCACCTATCTGGAGGCCGCGGCCGGAGCCGCGGACTCGATGGGCTCCGAGGCGATCACCCTGGAGGCCGCGGAGACCGCTGTCGACCAGGCCGCGGTCCGCTACGACCGCCAGGGCGATCAGCACTACGACGTGATCAGCGCCTTCATCAAGTCGGTGCGGGGGAGCGACGCCGATGCGGCGCTGCACTACCTGGCTCGGATGCTCGAGGCCGGCGAGGATCCTCGCTTCATCGCGCGCCGCCTGATGATCCTGGCCAGCGAGGACATCGGACTGGCCGACCCGACCGCGCTCACCACGGCGGTCGCCGCGGCCCAGACCGTGCAGCTGATCGGGCTGCCGGAGGCGCAGCTGACGCTGGCCCAGGCGACCATCGCGCTCGCGGTGGCACCCAAGTCCAACGCGGTCACGAACGCGATCTTCGCCGCGATCGCCGACGTGAAGGCCGGCAAGATCGGCCAGGTCCCGCCGCACCTGCGCGACGCCCACTACGGCGGGGCGAAGAAGCTGGGCCACGGCGTGGAGTACAAGTACGCCCACGACGAGCCGTTCGGGATCGCCGAGCAGCAGTACGCCCCCGACGCCATCGGCGACGCCGCGTACTACCAACCCACCACGTACGGCAACGAGGCTGCGGTCAAGGACCGCTGGGAGCGGATCCGTGCGATCATCCGTGGGCGAGCCGAGCGCTGACCGGCACCGCGATAGGGTCTGGCTCCATGACCACGCTCGCCATCGTCCTCGCCCTCGTGGCGCTGGTGGCGGCTGCTGTGGCGGTGATCGCGCTCGTCGCCTGGCGGCGTGACGTCGCCGCGCTGCGCGTCCGCCTGGAGGCGCTCGACGCGGAGGTCGCGAGGCTCGCCGGCGCGCGCACCGCGACCGTCGCGGAGCCGGAGGTCGCGACGGCCGCTCCGTCCGGACCGGGCGCGAGCGTCCCGCGCCTCCCGACCGCCACGGAGTTCGTCATCACCCACCTCGGCGAGGACGACCCGGAGCCCGAGCGCGCTCCGGTGAAGGTCAGCCTCACCGGCCCCGCGTTCGCCGACGCGGTGGTGCGCGAGACCGTCGTCCAGACCGCCTCCCTGGTCCACGGCGTGCGGCGCGCGCTCGCCCCCGAGACCCGCAACCGGATCCGCTTCGAGATGAAGCGGGAGGTCAAGCGCTCCCGCAAGGACCGCAGGGCCGAGATGAAGCAGGCGCTGCGAGAGCACCGGGCCCGCCAGCGCCAGGGCATGACCGCGATCCCGGACGAGGAGGGCGTGGCATGAGGCGCGGACTCTGGTTCGCCGCCGGCGCAGGTGCCGGCATCTACGCCGTCGTACGCGGCCACCGTGCGGCCGAGGCGCTGACCCCCGACGGTCTGCGGGACCGCTGGCAGGCGATCGGGCTCGGCGCCCGGATGCTGCGCGACGAGGTCGCCCAGGGCAAGGCCGAGGCCGAGCCCCGGCTGCGCGAGCGATTCACCCCTTCGTACGACCCCACTCCACAATTGACCTCCGGGCGCGACCAGAACGCGCTTGAAGCACCTCAGGAAGGCACCCGAAGCAGTGAGTGACAACCGTCCCGACACCTGGCTGAGCACTGCGGAGATCCGTCGCCGCTTCACCAGCCACTTCGCCGACCACCCGACGCTGGCCCACACGGCCGTGCCGTCGGCGTCGCTGCTGCTCGACGACCCGAACCTGCTCTTCGTCAACGCCGGCATGGTGCCGTTCAAGCCGTACTTCCTGGGCCAGGCCACCCCGCCGTTCCAGCGCGCGACGTCGGTGCAGAAGTGCATCCGCACGCCGGACATCGAGGAGGTCGGCAAGACCACCCGTCACGGCACGTTCTTCGAGATGTGCGGCAACTTCTCCTTCGGCGACTACTTCAAGGAGGGCGCCATCACGCTCGCCTGGGACCTGGTCACCAAGTCCCTCGAGCACGGCGGCTTCGGTCTCGACGAGGGTGTCCTCTACCCGTCGGTCCTCGAGGGCGACGACGAGGCCGTCGCGATCTGGAAGCGGGTCTCGGGCCTGCCCGATGACCGCATCGTCCGGCTGCCCCCGCGCGAGAACTACTGGTCGATGGGCGTCCCCGGCCCCGGCGGCCCCTGCTCGGAGATCCTGATCGACCGCGGCCCGCAGTTCGGCGCCGACCGCGACTGGGACGCCGGTGACCGCTACCTCGAGTTCTGGAACCTCGTCTTCATGCAGGACGACATCTCCGCCGCCCGCTCCAAGTACGACGTCGACATCGCCGGCAAGCTGGCGCAGACCGGCATCGACACCGGCCTCGGCCTCGAGCGGGTCGCCTACCTGCTCCAGGGCAAGGCGAACATGTACGAGACCGATGTCGTCTTCCCGGTGATCGAGAAGGCGATGGAGCTCACCGGCAAGACGTACGGCGCCTCCTACGACGACGACGTCCGCTTCCGCGTGGTCGCCGACCACGTCCGCTCCTCGATGATGCTGATCAGCGACGGCGTCACGCCGGGCAACGAGGGCCGCGGCTACGTGCTTCGCCGCCTGCTGCGGCGCGCGATCCGCAACCTCCGCCTCCTCGGGTACGAGGACCCCGCGCTGCCCGAGCTGCTGCCGGTCTCGCGCGACAAGATGGGCGAGACGTACACCGAGCTGCACTCCGGCTGGGACCGGATCATCCGGGTCGCCAACGCCGAGGAGGAGGCGTTCCGCAAGACGCTGGCGTCCGGCACCCAGATCTTCGATCTGGCTGCCAACGACCTCAAGCAGAAGGTCGCATCCAGCGGCGCGCCGGCCGTCCTCTCGGGCGACAAGGCGTTCCAGCTGCACGACACCTTCGGCTTCCCGATCGACCTCACGCTCGAGATGGCCTCCGAGGCCGGTCTGAGCGTCGACGAGCAGGGCTTCCGCACCCTCATGGCCGAGCAGCGCGAGCGCGCCAAGGCCGACGCGAAGGCGAAGAAGGGTCAGCACGCCGACCTGTCGGTCTACCGCGACATCCTCGACACCGTCGGCCCGACCGACTGGCAGGCCTACTCCACGCTGACCACCGAGTCGAAGCCGATCGCGCTGCTGCGCGAGGGCAAGCGGGTGGACGCGCTCGGCAGCGGCGAGATCGGCGAGCTCGTGCTCGACCGCACGCCGTTCTACGCCGAGTCCGGTGGCCAGGCCGCCGACGCCGGCATCATCGAGTTCGATGGCGGCCGCTTCGAGGTCATCGACGTCCAGCGTCCGGTCAAGGGCCTCGTCGTGCACCAGGTCCGCGTCGTCGACGGCGAGTTCGCTACCGGCTCCGCGGCCAACGCCGCGCTGCACGCGCAGGTCGACGCCGACTGGCGTCTCGGCGCCCGTCAGGCCCACTCCGGCACCCACGTCGTGCACGCTGCGCTCCGGGAGGTGCTCGGCCCGACGGCGCTGCAGTCCGGCTCGTACAACCGACCGGGGTACCTGCGACTCGACTTCGGCTGGACCCAGGGCCTGACCCCGGGCCAGCTGACGGAGATCGAGGAGGTCTCCAACAACGCGCTGCGCGCCGACCTCGCGGTCTCGGCGCAGTACATGTCGCTGAGCCAGGCCAAGGACTGGGGCGCGGTCGCGCTCTTCGGCGAGACGTACGACGACACCAACGTCCGCGTCGTCGAGATCGGCGGCCCCTGGAGCCGTGAGCTCTGCGGCGGCACCCACGTCGACCACTCCTCGCAGATCGGCACCCTGGTCGTCACCAGCGAGGCCTCCGTCGGCTCCGGCAACCGCCGCATCGAGGCCTTCACCGGCGTCGAGGGCTTCAAGTACCTCGCCCGCGAGCGCGACGTCGTCCACAGCCTGACCGACCTGCTCAAGGCCCAGCAGGGCGACGACCTGGTCGGCCGGGTCGGCGAGATGATGGAGCGCCTCAAGGCCGCCGAGAAGGAGATCGAGAAGGTCCGCATCGCGCAGCTGCTCGCGAACGCCGGCTCGATCGCCGAGAAGGCCATCGACGTCGACGGCGTCGCCGTCGTCGCTGCCCGCGCCGCCGGGGCCGGCGGCGGGGACGTCCGCACGCTGGCGATGGACGTACGCGCCCGCTTCGCCGCCGACCGCCCGGCCGTCGTGGTCGTCCTCGGCGACGCCGACGGCAAGGTCGCGGTCGTCGCGACGGTCAACGAGGCCGGCCGGGCGCGCGGCCTCAAGGCCGGCGACGTCGTGAAGGCCCTCGGCCCGGTCCTCGGTGGCCGCGGCGGCGGCAAGGACGACCTGGCCCAGGGTGGTGGCACCGAGGTCGGGAAGATCGACGAGGCGATCGCCCTGGTGCCCACCCTGGTGCGGTGATCCGCTGATGCGGACGGGGGTCCGGCTCGGGATCGATCCCGGAGACGCCCGGATCGGGGTCGCGAAGAGCGACCCCACCGGGTTCCTCGCCACGCCCGTCGAGACAGTCAAGCGCGGTCGCGGAGATCTGCAGCGGCTCCAGGCGATCGCTGCGGAGATCGCTGAGGAGTCCGTCCTCCTCGAGGTCGTCGTCGGCCTCCCGCGCTCGCTCAAGGGCGGCGAGAACCCGGCCACCGCCAAGGTCCGCGAGTTCACCGCGTCGCTGGCCAGGCGACTCGCCCCCACGCCCGTGCGTCTCGTCGACGAGCGGCTCACCACGGTCAGCGCCGAGGCTATGCTGCGCGATCGGGGCCGCAAGGGCCAGGACCGTCGCGCGGTGGTCGACCAGGCCGCCGCCGTCTTCATCCTGCAGCACGCCCTGGACACCGAACGCACCTCGGGACAAGCGCCCGGCGAGGTCGTCGCGCTCGAAGGAGACACGCAGCATGACTGATCATCCGTTCCAGGGCATCGCGCCCGAGCCGTCCGGCGAGGAGCCGGTCGGCCCCGAGGGCGGTCGCCACCAGGCCGCACTGCCGGACTACGTCGCCGGTGACACCGGCACCCGCGCCGTCCCGGTCGAGCAGATCGCCGCGGCCGGGTCGGAGGCCCCGTACGACCAGTCCGCTCCCGAGCCCGCGGTGGAGCACGAGCCCTCCTTCCTGGCCGGCCACACCGGCGGCGGACGCCGGGTCGCGCCTCGTCCCAAGCGCCGCGCCTCCGGCTGCCTGGCCGTGCTGGTCGCGCTCGCGGTCATCGGCGGTCTGGCGGTCGTCGGCGGCACCAAGGGCTACCACTTCCTCAAGGACCACGTGGGCAACTCGGCCGCCGACTATCCGGGCCCCGGCTCCGGCTCGGTCACGTTCGAGGTGCACCAGGGCGACACCGCCGCCGAGATGGGCCGCAACCTCAAGGCGGCGGGCGTCGTCGCCTCGGTGGAGGCGTTCGTCGACGCCGCCACCGCCGACACCCGCTCCAGCGGCATCCAGGTCGGCTTCTACCCGCTGAAGAAGAAGATGCGAGCCTCCGCCGCGCTCGCGGTCCTGGTCGACCACAAGAACCTCGTCCAGAACGCCGTGCTGGTCCGCGAGGGCGTCCGCGCCGCCGATGTCGTCGCCGCGGTTGCCAAGGCATCCAAGACCTCGACGCAGAAGGTCGCCCAGGCCCTCTCGAAGGTGTCGCTGCCGCAGACCGCGGGCGGCAACCCGGAGGGCTACCTCTTCCCGGCGACCTACGACTTCGGTCCGCACGCCACGGCGGCGGACATGCTCGCCCAGATGGTCGGCACGTGGCGCAAGCAGGCCACCGCCGCGGGTCTCGAGGACACCACCATCGACGGTCACACCTACACCGTGCAGCAGCTGCTGACGGTGGCCAGCCTGGTGCAGTCCGAGGGCAAGACCCCCGAGGACATGGCGAAGATCGCCCGGGTCATCTACAACCGCATCGAGCACCCGGGGGAGCAGGGCCAGGCCGGCTACCTCCAGATCGACGCCACCGTCGACTACGCGCTCCACCGGCCGCTCACGGTCGGACTCACCCAGGCCGAGCGCGAGGGCACCGACTCCCCGTACAACACCTTCGTCACCAAGGGTCTGCCGCCGGGTCCCATCGGCAACCCGGGCGCGGCCGCGATCAAGGCGGCGCTGCACCCGGCGGACGGCGACTGGTACTACTACGTCGCGGTCAACCTGGCGACGGGCGAGACGAAGTTCGCCCACACCTACGCCGAGTTCCAGACCTACGTCGCGGAGCTCCACCACTACTGCGAGACCGAGTCCGCCTCGGGCTGCCAGTGACAGTCCTGCCAGTGAGGTCCTGATGCCTGTCCCGTTCCACTGTGCCGTCCTCGGCGACCCGATCGAGCACTCGCTGTCACCGGTGCTCCACCGCGCGGGCTACGAGGCTCTCGGGCTCACCACCTGGACGTACGAGCCGCGCCAGGTCCGCTCCGGCGACCTGTCGTGGTTCCTCGGCACGCTCGACGAGTCCTGGCGCGGCCTGTCGCTGACGATGCCGCTCAAGCGCGAGGCGCTCGCGCTGATCGGGTCGCGCTCGCGTCGCGCCGAGCTCGCCGGCGGGATCAACACCCTGGTGCGGACCACGTACGGCTGGGCCGGTGACAACACCGACTATCCGGGCGCGGTCGCCGCGGTCCAGGAGCGGTACGACAGGTCGATCCGGACGGCCGCGATCCTCGGCGCGGGCGCCACCGCCGGCTCGACCGGGCTCGCCCTGGCCGAGCTCGGCGCCCGCAGCATCACCCTGCTGGCCCGCGACGCCGCCCGGGCGGAGGAGTCGCGGGCGGTGATCGCCGCTCACCCGAGCCGTCCCGAGGTGCTGGTCGCGCCGTTCGAGGCGCGTCCCGACGTCGACGCCCTCGTCTCCACGATCCCCGCCATCGCCCAGATCCCGCCGCTGGTCGCGGCCTGGTGCCAGGTCCCGATGCTCTTCGAGGTCGTCTACGACCCGTGGCCCACGCCCCTGATGCAGTCGGTCGCCGGCGTCGGCGGCACGGTGGTCAGCGGTCTCGACCTGCTGGTCCACCAGGCGGTGCTCCAGTTCGAGCTGTTCACCTCCCAGCCCGCACCGCTCGCCGCGATGCGCACGGCCGGCGAGATCGCGCTGGGCATCGCGCAGCCCGAGCCGGCCGAGGTCGACGCCACCGCATGAGCGCAGGGCTGGTCGGTGCGCTCTGCGGCCTGATCGGCCTGCTCGCCCTGGGTGTACCCGCGGGGATCCGCGCGCTCCCGGAGCCACCTCCCGAGGACCTCCCGGAGGACCCCGAGCAGGACACCAGGCTCCAGGCGATGCTGCGGGCCGAGGGCCCGAAGGAGCTGTACGCGGACCTGGCCGCCCGACCCCGGCTGGCCTGGTGGGCCACCGCCGCCAGCGTGGTCGTCGCCGCCGCGATCGGCGTCCGGCTCGGCAACCACCCGGCCACCTGGGCGCTGGCGCTGCTCACGCCGGTCCTGGTCCTGCTCGCCGTCGTCGACTGGCGCACCCGGCTGCTGCCGCGGGTGGTCGTCCTCCCGGCGACCGGGATCCTCATCCTGCTCGCCGGCCTCGAGTGGCTCGTCCAGCGCGACACCCACGTGCTGGTCCGCACCCTGATCGCGATGCTGGTCGCGCGGTCGTTCTTCTGGATCCTGTGGTTCATCCGCAGTGCCGGGATGGGCTTCGGCGACGTCCGCCTCGCCGCCCTGCTCGGTCTCGTCCTGGGCCGGCTCGGCTGGAGCGAGTGGATCATCGGCCTCTACGGCGGTCTGGTGCTCTTCGGCGTCTTCGGCATCACCCTGGCGATCGTGCGCCGGGACCGCGCCACCCTGAAGAAGGCGTACCCGTTCGGGCCCTTCATGATCGCCGGCGCCCTGCTCGGTGTCCTGACCAGCGGATCCGTGGTCCTCCTGCCCTGAGTGGCATGGGAGAATGACACCCATGTTGCGCTGGCTCACCGCGGGCGAGTCCCACGGCCCTTCCCTGGTCGCGATCCTCGAGGGTCTCCCTGCTCACGTCGAGATCACCTCCGAGCAGATCGGCGACGCCCTTGCGCGTCGCCGCCTCGGCTACGGCCGCGGAGCTCGGATGAAGTTCGAGCGCGACGAGATCACCATGGTGGGCGGTGTCCGCCACGGCGAGACCCAGGGCGGCCCGGTCGCCATCCAGGTCGGCAACAGCGAGTGGCCCAAGTGGGAGACCGTGATGTCGGCCGACCCGGTCGACGAGGAGGTGCTGGCCAAGCAGGCCCGCAACGCCCCGCTGACCCGCCCGCGCCCCGGCCACGCCGACCTGGCCGGCATGCAGAAGTACGACTTCGACGATGCCCGCCCGATCCTCGAGCGCGCCTCGGCCCGCGAGACCGCCGCCCGTGTCGCCCTGGGCGCGGTCGCCACCGCGTTCCTCGAGCAGGCCACCGGCGCCCGGATCGTCAGCCACGTCATCGAGCTCGGCGGCATCCGTACGACCGGCACCGACCTGCCGACCCCCGACGACGTCGTGAAGCTCGACGAGGACCAGGTCCGCTGCTTCGACGCCGACTCCTCGGCCGCGATGGTCGCCCGCATCGACCAGGCCCACAAGGACGGCGACACCCTCGGCGGCGTCGTCGAGGTCGTGGTCTACGACCTCCCGCCGGGCCTCGGCTCGCACGTGCACTGGGACCGCCGCCTCGACGCGCGCCTGGCCGGTGCGCTGATGGGCATCCAGGCGATCAAGGGCGTCGAGGTCGGCGACGGCTTCGAGCTGGCCGCCACCCCGGGCAGCCTCGCCCACGACGAGATCATCGTGGACGAGGGCAGCGGCAGGATCAGGCGTACGTCGGGCCGCTCCGGCGGCACCGAGGGCGGCATGACCACCGGAGAGGTGCTGCGGGTGCGTGCCGCGATGAAGCCGATCGCGACCGTGCCGCGGGCGCTGCGCACCATCGACGTCGCCACCGGCGGGGAGGCCGTCGCGCACCACCAGCGCTCGGACGTCTGCGCCGTCCCGGCCGCCGGGATCGTCGCCGAGGCGATGGTCGCGCTGGTGCTGGCCGACGCGGTGCTGGAGAAGTTCGGCGGCGACTCGGTCGGCGAGACCAAGCGCAACGTCGACGCCTACCGCGCCAACCTCCGCTACAGCTGATGGCCGGTCCGCGCGCGATCCTCGTCGGCCCCATGGGCGCCGGCAAGACCACCGTCGGTCGGCTCCTCGCCGAGCGGTGGGGCGTCGGGGTGCGCGACACCGACCACGACGTCGAGGCGGCGGCGGGCAAGAGCGTGCAGGAGATCTTCGTCGACGACGGTGAGACCGCCTTCCGCCTGCTCGAGCGCGCGGCCGTCACGACCGCGCTGACCGAGCACGACGGCGTGCTGTCGCTCGGGGGCGGCGCGGTGCTCGACCCGGCCACCCAGGAGGCGCTCTCCGGCCGCCCGGTGGTCTTCCTGCGCGTCGGGCTCGCCGACGCCTCCAAGCGCGTCGGGCTCGGCCACGGGCGCCCGCTCCTGCTGGGCGACGTCCGCAGCCGGATCAAGAAGCTGCTCGACGAGCGCACCCCCGTCTACGAGTCGGTGGCCGCGCTCGTGGTCGACACCGACGGCCGCGCGCCGATCGAGATCGCCGCCGAGATCGCCACCCGCCTGGAGGACCAGTCTTGAACGCCGCAACGCCCACCACGACGATCCCCGTGGGCACCTCGTACGACGTCGTGATCGGCCATGACCTCGCCGACCACCTCCCGATCATGCTCGGCGAGGGCGTCCAGCGCGTCGCGCTGCTGTACGCCGGCGAGCTCGGCAACCTGGCCGAGCCGGTCATCGACGTGCTGGTCGAGCACTACGAGGTGCTCGCCCTCGGTCTGCCCGACGGCGAGGAGGCCAAGACCGCCGCGGTCGCCAACGAGTGCTGGGAGGCGCTCGGGGAGAAGGGCTTCACCCGCTCCGACGCCGTCGTCACCTTCGGTGGCGGCGCCACCACCGACCTCGGCGGCTTCGTCGCGGCCTCGTGGCTGCGCGGCGTCAAGGTCGTGCACGTGCCGACCACGCTGCTCGCCATGGTCGACGCCGCTGTGGGCGGCAAGACCGGCATCAACACCGGCGCCGGCAAGAACCTCGTCGGCGCCTTCCACGAGCCCGCCGGGGTGCTGTGCGACCTCTCCCTGCTGGCCACGCTGCCGGCCGACGAGCTGACCGCGGGCATGGGCGAGGTCGTCAAGTGCGGCTTCATCGCCGACCCCGAGATCCTCGCGATCGTCGAGGCCGCGTCCGGTCCGATCACGGCGGACTCGCCGCAGCTCGCCGAGCTGGTCGAGCGCGCCGTCCGGGTCAAGGCCGAGATCGTCGCGGCGGACCTCAAGGAGACGGGCGGCGCGGCAACGCTCGGGGCCGGCCACCCGGGTCGTGAGGCGCTGAACTACGGCCACACCCTGGGCCACGCGATCGAGAAGAACTCCGGCTACCAGATGCGCCACGGCGAGGCCGTCGCGATCGGCTGCATCTACGTCGCCGAGATCGCCGCCCGATCCGGCCTGATCGACGCCGACCTGCTGGCGCGCCACCGCACCGCGTTCGCCACGGCCGGGCTGCCGACCACGTACCCGTGGGGCGACTACTCCGCCACCTTCGACGAGCTGATCGGCGCGATGCGGGTCGACAAGAAGGCTCGCGGCTCGCTGCTGCGCTTCCTCGTCCTGCACGGTCTGGCGAAGCCGGCGATCCTCGCCGGACCCGACGAGCAGATCCTGCGCGACGCCTTCGACGCGCTGGCCCCCGCGGCGGTGTGAGCATGCGCGTGCTGGTCCTCAACGGCCCCAACCTCGGCCGGCTCGGGAAGCGGCAGCCGGAGATCTACGGCTCGACCACGTTCGCCGAGCTGATCGACCTCTGCGTCGGCTGGGGTCGCGGCCTGGGCCTCGAGGTCGAGGTCCGACAGACCAACCACGAGGGCGACCTGCTCGACTGGCTCAACACCGCCGCCGACGAGCAGACCCCGGTCGTGCTCAACGCCGCGGCGTGGACGCACTACTCGTACGCCCTCTTCGACGCCTGCGCCCAGCTCACCGCGCCGCTCGTCGAGGTGCACATCAGCGCCCCCTCCAAGCGCCCCGAGGCCTTCCGGCACACCTCCGTGGTGACGCCGCACGCGATGAAGGTGATCGAGGGCGAGGGCATCGACGGCTACCGCCAGGCGCTCGAGGCCATCGCCGGCTCGTGACGGACTGACACGATCCGCACCCGGCACGTCCCAGTGAGCGGGTGCGGATCGTGTCTGCTCAGGCGCCGAGCACCTTCGACAGTACGTCGAAGTCGGCGTTGCCCCCGGTGAGGACGACCGCGACCCGACTGCCCGCCGGGAGGTCGCGGTCCGCGAGCAGGCCGGCGACGGCGAGCGCCCCGGCCGGCTCGGCGAGGTTGTGGGTCGTCCGGTAGACGGAGGCCATCGCGGTGGCGGCGGCCTCCTCGGAGACGCGCAGGATGCGTGCGGCCCCGCCGGCGATGATCTCGACGGCGGTCGGATCGGGCGTACGGCACGCGACCCCGTCGACGAAGGTGTCCGCGGTCTCGGTCGGCACCGGCACGCCGGCGTCGTACGACAGCGCGTATGCGGGGGCCCGCTCCGCCACCACGCCGATGATCTCGGTCGAGGCGCCGAGCAGGTCGCGGACCGCGATGTTGGCGCACGCGCCACTGCCCATCCCGATCGGCACGTAGATCGCGTCGAGGTCCGGCACCTGCTCGTGCAGCTCGGCGGCGTAGGTCGCGACCCCCTCCACCAGCCACGGGTGGTACGACGGCACCGCGAGCAGGCCGTTCGCCTCCGCGAGCCGCCGGGACTCCTCGACCGCCTCCTGGAAGTCACGACCGTGCACGACGACGTCGGCGCCGAGGGCGGCGGTGGCGGCGTTCTTGTCCGGCGAGTTGCCCTCCGGCACCACGATCGTGACGGGAAGGCCGAAGGCACGTCCGGCGTACGCGAGGCTCTGGGCGTGGTTGCCGCGACTGGCCGAGATCAGTCCCGCGGGACGCTCGCCGCGCAGCAGCTGCTCCACGAACCACAGCCCGCCGCGGACCTTGAAAGCTCCGATCGGGGTGTGGTTCTCGTGCTTGACCCAGGTCTCGACGCCGGTGAGGGACTCGAGCAGGGGCCAGCGGTAGGCGGGCGTCGGTGGCACGTGCTGCCCCACGAAGGCACGCGCCGCGGTCAGACGCTCGGCGCTCAGCCCGGCACTCGACCCGGTGCTCATCAGGCGGCCGCCGGCGCCTCGGCCAGCACCGGGGCGACCGGACGCTCGGGCAGGGTGACCACCCAGAACGGCAGCATCCGCTGGGTGAGCGGGCCGATCAGGAGGGCGAAGCCGATGGTGCCGAAGCCGAGCCCGCCGCCGAGCAGCAGGCCGAGGACGACGACGGCGATCTCCAGGCCGGTGCGGACGAGGCGGATCGAGGCGCCCGTACGCCGGACCAGGCCGGTCATCAGCCCGTCACGCGGGCCACGGCCGAACTGCGCGCCGATGTACATCGCGGTGGCCAGCGCGCACAGCACGATGCCGGCGAGGGTGAAGATCACCCGGACCACGAAGTGGTGCTGGGTCGGCACACCTGCCATCACCAGGTCGGCGCTGGTGCCGATCAGGAGCGCGTTGGCGATGGTGCCGATGCCCGGCTTCTCGCGCAGCGGGATCCACAGCAGCAGCACCACGAAGCTGGTCGCGATGACCATCTGGCCGAGGTCGAGGGGGAGGAACCGGATCAGGCCGGAGTGGAGCACGTCCCACGGCGCCAGGCCGAGACCACCGCGCACCATCACAGCCAGCGAGGCGCCGTAGAGGAACAGGCCGACGAGGAGCTGGGTGAGCCGCCGGGGGAGTCGGCCGGCGCGGAGCTGCGCGATCGGGCCGAGGTCGGCGAGGAGCGTGGTCATGGATCCATTCTGAAACCCGATTGGACTGTTGCGAAATAGCCAATCGTGGCAGAGTGGACTGCATGTCCCATGCCACTGGCGCGATCAGCCCCGCCCGGCTCGCCGAGCTGGTCACCGGTTTCTCCCGGACGCCGGCCTACTCCGGTCTCGCCGAGCAGCTCACCCTCCTCGTCGGCGACGGCCGGATCGGGCTCGGCACCCGGCTGCCCAGCGAGCGCGACCTCAGCGTCGCCCTGGAGGTCTCCCGGACCACCGTCACCCGGGCGTACGCCGCCCTGGTCGAGAGCGGATTCGCGGAGGCCCGCCAGGGCGCCGGCACCTTCACCCGGCTGCCCGGCGATCGGCGCCGCGCGCTCGACCACGCCCTGATGCCGAGCGGGCGCCCCGACCAGGTCATCGACCTCAACTGCGCGGCCACCTCCGCGCCGCCCGGCATCGCCGCGGCGTACGCCGAGGCGGTCGCCGAGCTGCCCGCCTACCTGGGCGGTCACGGCTACTTCCCGGCCGGTCTGCCGCGCCTGCAGGAGGCGATCGCCCGCGCGTACGAAGCCCGCGGGCTGCCCACCCGGCCCGAGCAGATCATGATCACCGCCGGTGCGCTGGCCGCCTCCGCGATCGTCTCCCAGGCGCTCATCGCCCGGGGCGACCGGGTGCTGGTCGAGACGCCGTCCTATCCCAACGGGATCGACGCGCTGCGCAACGCCGGCGCGCGGCTGGTCGGCCTGCCCGTCTCGCCCGACGGCTGGGAGCTCGACGGGCTGCCGGCGCTGCTCGCCCGCTCCCGCCCCACGCACGCGATGCTCATCCCGGATCTGCAGAATCCGACCGGCCGGATCATGAGCGCCGCCGATCGCGAGCGTGTCGCGGTCATGCTGCGCAACGTCGGCACCCGCCCGATCGTGGACGAGGCACACCAGAGCCTGCTGCTCGACCGGCGCACCGGCGAGGACGGCCCTGGGATGCCGCCGCCGTTCGCCACCTTCGCGCCGGAGACGATCACGCTCGGCAGCGCCTCGAAGAGCTTCTGGGGCGGCCTGCGCATCGGCTGGATCCGCGTCCCGGAGAAGGACGGCGCGGCGGTGATGCAGGCGCTCACCCAGGCCAGGATCCGGCTCGACCTCGGCGCGCCCGTGGTCGAGCAGCTCGCCTTCGCTCATCTCCTCGACGACGCGGAGCCGGTCGTCGGGGTCCACCGTGAGCGTCTGCGCGAGCAGCGCGCGGCGCTGGTGACGGCGGTGCGCGAGCACCTGCCCGACTGGGACGTCCGGGTGCCGGCCGGCGGGCTGTGCCTCTGGTGCCGGCTGCCGGCACCCCTGGCCACCGACCTGGTCATCGAGGCCGAGCGTCGCGGCGTCGTGGTCGCGCCCGGTCCGGTGTTCGCCCTCGAGGGCGGGCTCGACCACTTCGTCCGCATCCCGTGGAGCCGGCCCGGGCACGAGCTGGAGCGCGCGGTCGAGATCCTCGCCGAGGCCTACGCCGCGGTCAGCTCCCGGCGCCCGCGGGCCCTCCGGGCGACCGAGCGCGTCATCGTCGCGTAGCCGCTTCGCGCCCGGCACCCGCGCTCGGCCGGCTCCGGAGCTCGGGCGCCTCGGCGCTCACAGCGCCCAGCCGGAGGCGCGCAGCCGCTTGAGGCCGCGCTGGCGCGCCACCCGTACGGCCGGGCGACTGATCCCCAGGATGCGCGCGGTGGTCTCCACGTCGAGATCGACCACGTCGATGCAGGCGATCGCCTCGCCCTCGCGCCGGGGGAGCGCGGCGAGCGCGTGCCGGATCGCCTCCGCGGTCTCGGCGGGGCCGGTGACGGTCTCCATGGGCAGCGTCGTCTCGGGCAGGTCCGCGGTCGCGTAGGTCGCACGCCGGGCCGAGCGGCGGCGGATGTTCATCACGTGGTTGCGGGCGATCCCGAAGAGCCAGCCGGCGAACGCGTCGTCGTCCCCGTGGAAGTCCGCGATCTTGGAGGCGGCCACCGTCCAGGCCTCCATCGCCAGGTCGTCGGCGTCGGCCGCGGGGTCACCGGTCGGCGACTGCCGCAACCACAGCACGAGCCGCCCGGCGTGCGCGTCGTACAACGCGCGCCAGGCGGCTGGATCGCCCTCGCGGGCCCGCTCGACCCACGAGGAGTGCGGATCGGGCGGAGGCGGAGGAACGGGTACGGGGGCGGGACCGCTCACCCAGCCCCCTGCGCGGTCGTGGGCAGGGACGGGCCGTTGGACGGCCGCGTGGACGGACGTCCGCTCGGGTGGACCGGGCTCGCAGCGGTGGTCGGCCTGGTGCCCTTGGTGTGCTTCCCGCGTCCGGGCGCCGCCGTGCTCGGCTCCCCGGGTGAGCTCGGCTTGCCGTGCGCCTGGTCGCTGCGGCCCTGGTCGGCGGGCGTGCTCGCGCCGTGTCCCTCGCTGCGGACGACCTGCCCGGGAGCGCTGGTCAGCGCCTCCGCGCTGCGGCCGCGCCCGGTGTGGTCGCCCCCGGTGATCGCGGCCTGCGAGCGGTCGGGCACGCCGGGGCTCGAGGCGGGTGCCGTCTCGTCGGTCGCGTCGTCCGCCGAGGACGGCAGCGGGGCGAGGCTGAGGTCCGAGCCGGGCACGACCACGGACGGGACGTGGTGGCTGTGCACGACCGCCTGGGTGCCGTACGCGAGGCCGCCGGTGCCGACCACGATGGCCAGTCCGGCCAGCGGCGCCCGCCACGCGCGCCGGCGTACGGTCGTGGGCGTCGAGGCCTGGGCGAGCAGCGCCAGGCGCTCACCGAGCGCGGGGTCGGAGCGTCGGATCGGCGGCTGCAGTCGCAGCGGGTTGTCGTGCTTGTCGTTCATCGGGTACCTCGAGAAGAAGCCGGCTCGCATCATCATCCCCCGAGAGACGCGAGCCGGCGGCATAGTGGGGTGGGTGTCTCCTGCCTGCACATGTCGCGGGAGGCCTGGAAGGCGACATGGCTGCGGGTTTCCGCCCCGTACGCGCGCAGGGATAGGATCGGCCGCTGGCGCTCGGGCGCCGTACGACCTCTTGACAACTGACGACGAAGGCTGGCGCGCAAGCACATGGCAACCACGAACGACCTGAAGAACGGCATGGTTCTCAACATCGACGGCCAGCTCTGGGCTGTCGTCGAGTTCCAGCACGTGAAGCCGGGCAAGGGCCCCGCCTTCGTGCGGACCAAGCTGAAGAACGTCGAGTCGGGCAAGAACGTCGACAAGACCTTCAACGCCGGCACCAAGGTCGAGACCGCCACGGTCGACCGCCGCAGCTACCAGTACCTGTACAACGACGGCATGAACTACGTGTTCATGGACACGGGCACGTTCGAGCAGATCGAGGTCTCCCCGGAGATCATGGGTGACACCACCGACTTCCTGCTCGAGAACATGGACGTCAACATCGCCACGAACGAGGGCCGCGTCCTCTTCGTCGAGCTCCCGGCCTCGGTCGAGCTCACCATCACCTACACCGAGCCGGGCGTCATGGGCGACTCGGCCACCGGCCGCACCAAGCCGGCCACGCTGGAGACCGGCGCCGAGATCCAGGTGCCGCTCTTCATCGAGAACGGCGAGAAGATCAAGGTCGACACCCGCGAGGGTGGCTCCTACCTCAGCCGCGTCAAGGGCTGACGTTGTCGGCTCGTAGCAAGGCTCGTAAGCGGGCCCTCGACATCCTCTTCGCCGCCGAGGCGCAGGGCACCGAGGCGCTCGACCTCCTCGTCGAGCAGAAGGGTGCGGGGGAGCTCAACAACCCCTACACCGCCACCCTCGTCCAGGGCGTCATCGCCCAGCGGGAGCGGATCGACGAGATCCTCGGCCAGTACGCGCAGGGCTGGACCCTCGACCGGATGCCGGCCGTGGACCGCAACGTCCTGCGCCTGGGCGCCTGGGAGCTCCTCTTCGCCGAGGACGTCCCCGAGCACGTCGCGCTGAGCGAGGCGGTGGAGCTCGTCCGCGAGCTCTCCACCGACGAGTCGCCGGCGTACGTCAACGGCGTGCTGGGCTCCATCCAGCGTGCGAAGGCCGACCTGGTCTGACCCGCTCCGCGGAGCCCGCTCACCTGAGCACCCGACGGCCGCTTTGTGCTTATGCACAAAGCGGCCGTCTGTTTTGGATGTCCGGACCAGTGACCGCTGTGCTGGGGTCCTGTGACACTCGTCTCATGAGCACTCTGAACGCCTCCGGCACGGTCCCGGCCGGCAGCACCGAGCAATGGCGGGACAAGAAGCGCTACCTGTGGCTGATCGGCCTCGTGGTGCCCTCCCTCGTCCTGATCGCCCTCGCCGGGCGCGCCTACCTGGGGCTCGACTTCCTCGTCTGGATCGGCCCGATCGTCCTGTTCCTCGTCGTCCCGGCGATCGACCTCATCGCGGGGCTCGACGGGTCCAACCCACCCGACGACGTGATCGAGGCACTGGAGAACGACCGCTACTACCGCTGGATCACGTTCCTGTTCCTGCCGGTGCAGTACGTCGGATTCGTGGTCTCCTTCCACGCGATCGCCCACGGTGACCTGTCGACCCTGGACAAGGTCGGTCTGTCCGTCACCCTCGGCGTGGTCGGTGGCATCGGCATCAACACCGCGCACGAGCTGGGGCACAAGAAGGAGAGCCACGAGCGCTGGCTGTCCAAGATCGCGCTGGCGCAGAGCTTCTACGGCCACTTCTACCTCGAGCACAACCGCGGTCACCACGTCCGGGTCGCCACTCCTGAGGACCCGGCCAGCTCCCGGCTGGGTGAGAGCTTCTACCGGTTCTGGCCGCGCACCGTCCTCGGCTCGCTCAAGAGCGCGTGGAACCTCGAGCGGAAGCGCTACGCCCGCAAGGGTCAGCACCCGTTCCGGATCGGCAACGACGTGCTGAACGCGTGGCTGATGTCGGTGGTGCTGTACGGCGCGATGATCGCCTGGCTCGGGATCGGCATCGCGCCGTACCTCCTCATCCAGGGCATCTTCGGCTTCTCGCTGCTGGAGGTCGTCAACTACCTCGAGCACTACGGCATGCGCCGCCAGAAGGTGGGCCAGCCCGGCAAGGAGCGGTACGAGCGCGTCGCGCCCTCGCACAGCTGGAACTCCAACAACATCGCCACCAACGTGCTCCTGTACCACCTGCAGCGTCACAGCGATCACCACGCGAACCCGACGCGCCGCTACCAGACGCTGCGTGACTTCAAGGAGAGCCCGGTCCTGCCCACCGGCTACGCGGGCATGATCCTGCTGGCGCTCGTGCCCCCGGCGTGGCGGAAGGTGATGGACCCGCGGGTCGTGGCCCACTTCGACGGCGACATCCGGCTGGCCAACGTGCAGCCGGGCAAGCTGGACCGGTTGCTCCAGCGCTATCCGGTCCCGGTGGCGACCGCCGCAGCCGCGCCGCAGGAGGACCTCGGTCGACACGTCTTCGACGACGGCGTCCGCGCGGCCCGCTGCCCGGGGTGTGGCTACACCTACGAGGTCGACGCCGGCAACGAGCTCGAGGGGTTTGCCGCAGGTACGGCCTGGAAGGACATCCCCGACGACTGGTGCTGCCCCGATTGCGGCGTGCGCGAGAAGGTCGACTTCGTTCCCCTGACGGAGGTCGTGCGATGAGTCGGATCGTCGCTGACCACGCCGTCTGCGAAGGCATCGGCATGTGCGAGACGACCGCCCACGAGATGTTCGTCGTCGGCGACGACGGTCTGGTCGAGGTGCTCCAGTTCGAGCCCGACGACGTGACACTGGCCCGCGCCGCGGTGGCCGCGTGCCCGGTCTCGGCTCTGCGCCTCCAGGACTGAGTCATGGTTCGAAGGCTGGTCGTGGTCGGCGCCTCGCATGCCGGGGTCGCCGCCGCGACGGCGGCACGCGACGCAGGTGCGTATGACGAGGTCGTGGTCGTGGGTGCCGAGGAGCGGGCGCCGTACCAGCGCCCGCCGCTGTCCAAGGAGGTCCTCACCGGTGCCGCGGAGCCGGCGCAGCTCGGCGTCCTCGACCAGGTCACGCTGCACACGGGGATGCGTGCGCGCGGGCTCGATCCGGTGCGCCGGGTGCTCGTCACGGACGCCGGCGAGGTCGGCTACGACGCCCTGGTGATCGCCACCGGAGCGCGGCCGCGCACGCTGCCTGCCATCCCCGAGGCGCTGACGCTGAGGACCTACGACGACGCACGAGGTCTGGGGGCGGCCCTCGCCGGCGCGCGGCGGGTCGCGGTCGTCGGGGCCGGCTTCATCGGCGCGGAGGTCGCCTCGGCGGTCCGCTCGCGCGGTGGGGCGGTGACGCTGCTCGAGCAGGCACCGCTGCCGCTGTGCGGGCTGGTGGGTGAGGACGTCGCCCAGCGCCTGCTGGCCCTGCACGCGGCCCATGGCACGTCCGTACGGGTGGGGGCGCGGGTCATCGGGGCGCGCCGGGCGGCCGGCCGGGTGACCGGTGTCGAGCTGGCCGACGGCGAGCTCGTCGCCGCGGACGTCGTGGTCGCTGCCCTCGGGGTCGCACCCGACACCGGGTGGCTGACCGCCTCGGGGATCGCACTGGACGCCGACGGCGCGGTCCGCTGCGACGACCGGCTGCGGACCTCGTTGCCCCACGTGCTCGCGGCGGGCGATGTCGCCCGGGTGGCCGGCCACGGCTGTGGTCACGTGCTGACCGCGACCGAGCAGGGCCGCGCCGCCGGGATGAACGCCGCGGGCGCCGATGAGGCCTGGAGCCCGCGGCCCTTCGCCTGGTCGCAGTGGTACGGACACCGGCTGCAGCTCGTCGGTCGGTTCCACGGGCTCGCCACGCCGGCGCTGATCGCGCGCGACGAGGACGGCTCGCTGCTCGCGGTCGCGGGCGAGGCGGACCGGCTCCTGGGGGTCTTCGGGCTCGACCGGCCGCGTCAGGTCGCCGCGCTGCGCCGCGTCGTGGGGGAGCCGGGGTCGTGGGAGCGGGCACTCGAGCAGATCAGTCCCGCGCCGGCTCCGATTCCGGCGTGAGCGGGAACGCCGCCAGGTAGTCCAGCGCGACCGCGATGTCGGTACGGCGCTCGCTGATCGGATGGCCGAGCAGCGTCTCGGCCTGGCCGAGCCGGTAGCGCACAGTGTTCTTGTGGATCCCGAACGTCCGGGCGGCGGCGTCGACGCTCGCGCTGAGCAGCACCTGGCGCACGGTCTCGCGGATCTTGTCGCGCCCCGGGTCGTCGCGGGCGAGGGCGCCGAGCGTGCTCGTCGCGAAGCGCCGAGCGGCCGCGTGGTCGCGGGCCAGGAAGGTCAGCAGGGCGACATCGGCGTACGGGATCCAGGTCCGGCCCTGCTGCTGGGCGAGTCCCAGATCGAGTGCCTGACGCGCTTCCTGGTGGCTGATCCGGAACCCGTCCGGGCCGGTCGCGGGGTTGCCGCTCGCGACCAGGACACCCTTCTCCGGGAGCAGCTCCGCGAGCTGCCCGGGGAGATCGGGCAACCACAGCCACAGCTCGCGTCCGCCCGGCTCGACGGTCAACGTGCGCCCGCGCACCGCGGCGCACAGGGCCGATGCGGTCGGCTCCAGCAGGCGGGTGCCGCCGGGCGCGAGCGCCCGCAGGACCAGCGCGCGATGGGTGCCCTCGATCGGATAGCCACCCAGTGCGATGGTCAGCTCCCGCAGCTCTGGCTCCTCGCCGTCGAGGACGGCGCGGACGACGTCGTAGCGGTGGGCGGCGCCGCTGTGCTCGACCCGGCGGCGCTCCGCCTGGTGCACCACGATCGAGGCACTGGTGACCTCGTCGAGCCAGCGGCCCGCGCGACTCCACAGCTCCACCAGCAGCGCACCTCCGTCCACCTCGGGCGGTGCGAGCGCGACCACCTCGGTGGCATACGCCCACGTCTCGCCCTGCGCCGCCCGGTAGGCGGTGAGGAGCACCGTGAGGTCGAGGTGGCGCCGGGCGACCTCCAGGGCGACCTGCTCGGCGCTCGGCACCAGGCGGGGCGCGCTGGTCGGGTCGGTCAGCTCGGCCAGGAACGCCTGCCACTGCTCGCGCACGGTCGCGGCGAGCAGGACGGCGAGATCGGGGTCGCTCGCAACCTCCGGCGTGGCGGCGAGCACGGCGGCGCCGATCCGCTCGGCCCACGAATCGACCGCCTCGGGCGCCGCCGCGGCGGCCACGAAGTCGGCCAGCCACGCGGTGCTCTCGACCATGGGCTCCAAGATAGGCCCTGCCGGGGTTCTCGGTAACGTGCGTGGCATGCGCGCGATCGTCTACTCCGAGCCCGGCCCGTCCTCCGTCCTGCGCCTCGTCGAGCGCGACCTGCCCGAGCCCGGTCCGGGTGAGGTCCGCGTGCGGATCGTGCGAGCGGGCGTCAACCCGACGGACTGGAAGCAGCGCGCCGGCGGCACGTACGCGGCTTTGCCCTACGAGGAGATCACGCCCGGTCAGGACGGTGCGGGCGTCGTCGACGCCGTCGGCGAAGGGGTGCGCGGCGTGGCCGTCGGTGACCGGGTGTGGCTGCACATGGTCCAGCACGGCCAGGCCTACGGCACCGCGGCCGAGTACGCGGTCGTGCCGGTGCACAAGGCCGTACCGCTCCCTGAGGCGGCGTCCTTCGACCTGGGTGCCGCCCTCGGCGTGCCGGCGGTGACGGCACACCGCGCGCTGACCAGCGGCGACGTCACGCGGCTCGCGCCGGGCACCCTCGCCGGTCGCACGGTGCTCGTCCAGGGCGGCGCGGGAGCGGTCGGCAACGCCGCCATCCAGCTCGCCCGCTGGTCCGGCGCCACCGTCATCACGACTGTCAGCAGCCCGGAGAAGGCCGCCCTGGCCACGGCCGCGGGTGCCCAGCACGTGGTCGACTACCGGACCGACCCCACCGAGGCCGCGATCCGTGCGATCGCGCCCGAGGGCGTCGACCTGATCGTCGAGGTCGCCCCGGCGGTCAACAACGACCTCGACCGGGCGGTGATCCGCAACGGCGGGACCATCGCGATCTACGCCAACAACGGCGGCGACGACCTCACCCTCCCGTTGCGCGCGACCTTCTCGCTCAACCTCCGCTACCAGTTCGTGCTGCTCTACGGCGTCGCATCGGACCTCCTCGCCGCAGCCGTCGAGGACATCACCGCCGCCGTGGCCGCGGGCGCGCTCGGCGTGGGGGAGCCGCACGGGCTGCCGCTCACCCACCTTCCGCTCGACCAGGCCGCCGCCGCGCACGACGCGGTCGAGGCCGCCGCCGTCGGCAAGGTGCTCCTCGACGTCTCGGCCGGGTAGGGTGGCCGCGCAGTTCCGACGTTCCTTTAAGAGCCGTCCCGTGAGGCGGAGAAGGAGGTCCGGGCCATGCCCGATCCGACCGCAGAGCCCCTGGACGCAGGCCGTATCGTCCTCGACGACGCCGACATCGCCCGCGCGCTGACCCGCATCTCCCACGAGATCCTGGAGCGCAACAAGGGTGCCGAGGACCTCGTCCTCCTCGGCCTGCACACCCGTGGTGTGCCCCTGGCCAAGCGGATCGCCGCCGGGATCGCGGAGGTCGAGGGCACGCCCGTCCCGACCGGCAGCCTCGACGTGACGATGTACCGCGACGACCTGCGCAGTCACCCGACCCGCGCCCCGCACAAGACCGATCTGCCCGCCGGCGGCATCGACGGCCGCATCGTGGTGCTCGTCGACGACGTGCTCTACAGCGGCCGCACCATCCGCGCCGCGCTCGACGCGCTCTCCGACCTGGGCCGGCCCTCGGCCGTACGCCTCGCGGTCCTGGTCGACCGCGGCCACCGCGAGCTGCCGATCCGCGCCGACCACGTCGGCAAGAACCTGCCGACCGCCCGCAGCGAGAAGGTCCGCGTGCGCCTGGCCGAGACCGACGGCGCCGATGCGGTCACCATCACCGGAGGCACCGAGTGAAGAAGCACCTGCTCTCCATCGACGACGTCACCGCCGACGACATCGCGGCGCTCTTCGAGACCGCGGCCGAGATGCACGACGTGCAGCGTCGTGAGGTCAAGAAGCTGCCGGCGCTGCGCGGCCGTACGGTCATCAACCTGTTCTTCGAGGACTCGACCCGCACGCGCTCGTCCTTCGAGATCGCCGGCAAGTGGCTCTCCGCCGACGTGATCAACCTGTCCGCCAAGGGCTCCTCGACCTCCAAGGGCGAGTCGTTGCGCGACACCGTGCTGACGGTCACCGCCATGGGGATCGACGGCCTGGTCATGCGCCACTCGGCCTCCGGTGCGGCGCACCAGGTCGCGCAGTGGCTCGACATCCCGGTCATCAACGCCGGCGACGGGACGCACGAGCACCCGACCCAGGCACTCCTCGACGCGTACACCCTCGTCCGGCACCTCGGCTCGCTCGAGGGCAAGCACGTCGCGATCATCGGCGACCTTACCCACTCACGGGTCTTCCGCTCCAACATCAAGTCGCTGGCCAAGCTCGGCGCGCGGGTGACGGTGGTCGCCCCGCCGACCCTGATGCCCAGCGGCGTGGGCCCGTGGTCCGCGGAGGCCGGCTTCGCCACCTCGTACGACCTGGACGGAGTGCTGGCCGGCGACAACGGTCCGGTCGACGCGGTGATGATGCTGCGCGTGCAGAAGGAGCGGATGAGCGGTGGGTACTTCCCGACCGCCCGCGAGTACACCGTCGGCTACGGCCTGACCCGCGGCCGCCTCGCGATGCTCCAGCCCGGCACCCCGATCCTGCATCCGGGCCCGATGAACAGGGGCCTGGAGATCTCGCCGGACGCCGCCGACGCCGCCGACAGCCTGATCCTCGACCAGGTCAGCGCCGGCGTCGCCGTGCGCATGGCCGTGCTCTACCACCTGCTTGCCGGAGAGGAGGCCGTCCAGTGACGAGCCTGCTGATCAAGGGAGCCTCGCTCCTGGGGACCACCACCGCCGACGTCCTCGTCGAGGACGGCGTCATCCGCTTCGTCGGTCGAGCGAGCGGCGACGAGGGCATCGAGACCCCCGACACGACGGTCGACGCCGACGGCCTGGTGCTGCTGCCCGGCCTGGTGGACCTCCACACGCATCTGCGTGAGCCGGGCCGCGAGGACGCCGAGACCGTCCGGACGGGCTCGGCGGCCGCTGCCGCCGGTGGCTACACATCCGTGCTCGCGATGGCGAACACCAACCCGGTCACCGACACCGCCGAGGCCGCGGAGCGGGTCTACGACCTCGGCCGCGCCGCCGGCCTCGTGGACGTGCAGCCGGTCGGCGCCGTCACCAAGGGCCTCGAGGGTCACGAGCTCGCCGAGCTCGGCCTGATGGCCCGCTCGCGCGCCCAGGTCCGGGTCTTCTCCGACGACGGCAAGTGCGTGGGCGACGCCCGCGTGATGCGCCGCGCGCTCGAGTACGTGAAGGCCTTCGGCGGCGTCATCTCGCAGCACTCGCAGGACCCGTCGCTGGCTCCGCACGCCTCCTGCTGCCACGAGGGCCCGATCTCCGGCGAGCTCGGCCTGCCCGGCTGGCCCGGGGTCGCCGAGGAGGTCATCGTCGCCCGCGACGTGATGCTCGCCCGCCACACGGGCTCGCGCGTGCACGTCGCGCACGTCTCCACCGCCGGCTCGGTCGAGGTCGTCCGCTGGGCCAAGTCCCAGGCCGAGAAGGATGGGCACTGGCAGGTCACCGCCGAGGTGACCCCGCACCACCTGCTGCTGACCACCGACCTGCTGCGCGGCTACGACCCGACCTTCAAGGTCAACCCGCCGCTGCGTCCGCAGGAGGACGTCGAGGCGCTCCGTACGGCGTTGGCCGACGGCACCATCGACGCGGTCGCCACCGACCACGCCCCGCATGCGCGCCACGACAAGGAGCACGCCTTCGTCGACGCCGCCTTCGGCATGCTCGGTCTCGAGACGGCGCTCTCGGTGGTCGCCACGGTCATGGGGGAGCGGATGGACTGGTCCCGGATCGCCGAGGTCATGTCGGTCAACCCGGCCCGCATCGCCGGCCTCGACGCTCACGGCCGCGCGATCGCGGTGGGCGAGCCGGCCAACCTGGCCCTCATCGACCCGTCGGCCAGCTACGTGGTCGACCGCGACGCCTCGCTCTCGCTGAGCCGCAACAACCCCTGGCACGGACGGACGGTCACCGGCCAGGTCGTCGGCACCTGGCTGCGGGGTCAGCGCACCTTCGGGTCCTAGAGGCTCCGCGTAGCCTCGGTGGGGTGAGCGACGACTTCGACCTCGACCGCTTCGTCCAGGCGCAGGCCGGGGGCGTCTACGAGCAGGCGCTGGCCGAGCTGCGCGCCGGACGCAAGCGCAGCCACTGGATCTGGTTCGTCTTCCCACAGGTCGCCGGGCTCGGATACTCCCCGACGTCCCAGCGTTACGCGATCGGCTCGCTCGCCGAGGCCCGCGCCTACCTCGGGCACCCGGTCCTCGGCCCGCGGCTGCGGCAGAGCGCGAGCGCCGCACGGGACTTCGACGGCACCCCCGAGGAGCTCCTCGGACCCGTCGACGAGGAGAAGCTGCGCTCCTCGATGACCCTCTTCGAGGCCGCCGATCCCGACGAGTCGGTCTTCGCCGCGGTCCTCGACGGCCCGTACGCCGGCTCCCGCTGCCGGCACACCCAGAGGTTCCTCGCCGAGCATCCGTGATCTGCCCCGGGCTTCGGCGGGGCGATGTCGGTCAGAGGGCGAGGGCGACCAGCACGACGCCGACCAGCGGGATGACACCCTGCTTGAGCGCGGCACCGCGCTTGTCCGGGCTGCTCAGGAGGAGCACCAGGCTCGCCGCGACCATCGAGCCGGCGCCGGCCAGTACCAGGGCAGCGCCCGGGGCGCGCTCGTCGGCAGCGATCAGCACGGTGCCGATCGCCACGAGGATCGCCAGGAACAGGTTGTAGAAGCCCTGGTTGTAGGCCAGCTCCTTGGTCGCCTGGGCCTCCTCGAGGGAGGTCCCGAAGACCTTCCGCGCCGCGCCCGTCCAGGCCAATGACTCGAGCCAGAAGATGTAGACGTGGACCAGGGCGGCGAGCCCGGTGAAGGCGAGCCCCGCGCTCAACAGTGTGTTCACGCCGATCACCCTTGCATCTTCTTGAGGATCCGTCCGAGAGTCAGGGGAGTCCGCGACGTCGTCGACTTCCGATACGTCTTGTCGAGCCACTTCATCACCTCGGGCCCGCCGGTCACGGTGGTGTCGTGCACCGTGCACAGCACGCCGTCCACCATCCCGAGCACCTGGACGCCAGGCTGCGCCGGCGGATCGGGCGGCGAGTCCGGCGCGGTCTTGAAGAACGTCACCAGCTGGTACGACTCCTTGCCGTGCGGCGCATCGCCGAACGGCAGCCGATCCACGAGCTCCGTCAGCTCCTCGCGGGAGCGCACGATCGTCGCGGCGGTGAAGCCGCGCAGCTCCGGCCAGGCCGCCTCGATCCGGTCGCCGAGCTCCTCGGAGGACGAGCCGTCGGGCGCGGAGAAGACGACGTTCCCGCTCGAGATCACGGACCGCACGTCCTCGTACCCGAGCTCCTCCAGCACACCGCGCAGCGACTCGTTGGACTTGCGCGGATCACCCGGACCGATGCCTCGGATCAGTGCGACATAGGTGCTCATGGACACAACGTAGGGGACGTGAGCGAGACCATCGAGCGCGCTCGTCCGTGCCGAGCGATCGAGCCCTGGGCGTGGAGCGCGAGCGATGCCGGAACAGGCATGTCTGGCTGATAGGGTCGGGCCCGACCGAAAGTCCTTTAAAGAGCCGTCCCGTGAGGCGGAGAAGGAGGCCCGGGTGCACTTGCGTGCCGCCACCACCCCTGCATTGCTCGTCCTGGAGGACGGGCGCACCTTCCATGGTGAGTCCTACGGAGCCGAGGGTGAGACCTTCGGCGAGGCCGTCTTCGCGACCGGGATGACCGGCTACCAGGAGACGCTGACCGACCCGTCCTACCACCGCCAGGTGGTCGTCCAGACGGCCCCGCACATCGGCAACACCGGTGTGAACGACGAGGACCCCGAGTCCCGCCGGATCTGGGTCGCCGGCTACGTCGTGCGTGAGCCCGCCCGGATCCCGTCCAACTGGCGCTCGCAGCGCAGCCTGGACGACGAGCTCAAGGAGCAGGGCATCGTCGGCATCGCCGGCATCGACACCCGCGCCCTGACCCGCCACCTGCGGGAGCGAGGCTCGATGCGCGTGGGGATCTCCACCACCACCCTCGACGCCGACGCGCTGCTCGAGAAGGTCAAGGCCGCCGCCGAGATGGCCGGCTCCGAGCTCTCCTCGGACGTCACCACGAGCGAGGCGTACGTCGTGCCCGCCATCGGCGAGAAGCGCTTCACGGTCGCGGCGCTCGACCTCGGGATCAAGGAGATGACCCCGCACCGGATGGCCGAGCGCGGCATCGAGGTGCACGTCCTGCCCGCCACCAGCGCCATCGACGAGGTGCTCGCCGTCCAGCCCGACGGCCTCTTCTACTCCAACGGCCCCGGCGACCCGGCGGCCACCACCGCCCAGGTGGAGCTCCTGCAGCAGGCGCTGGACCAGGGCGTCCCGTACTTCGGGATCTGCTTCGGCAACCAGCTCTTCGGTCGCGCGCTCGGCTTCGGCACCTACAAGCTGAAGTACGGCCACCGCGGCATCAACCAGCCGGTCCAGGACCGCACCACCGGCAAGGTCGAGGTCACCGCGCACAACCACGGCTTCGCCGTCGACGCGCCCCTCGACAAGGACACCGAGACCCCGTACGGCGTCGCGTCGGTCAGCCACGTCAACCTCAACGACGACTGCGTCGAGGGTCTCGAGCTGCGCGATGCGGCGAGCAGGAAGCTCAAGGGCTTCTCCGTCCAGTACCACCCGGAGGCCGCGGCCGGCCCGCACGATGCCGCGTACCTCTTCGACCGTTTCGTGAACCTGCTCGAGGGGACCATCTGATGCCGAAGCGCGAAGACATCAAGAGCGTCCTGGTCATCGGCTCCGGGCCGATCGTGATCGGCCAGGCCTGCGAGTTCGACTACTCCGGGACCCAGGCCTGCCGGATCCTGAAGGAGGAGGGCCTGCGGGTCATCCTGATCAACTCCAACCCGGCCACGATCATGACCGACCCGGAGTTCGCCGACGCCACCTACGTCGAGCCGATCACCCCGGAGTTCGTCGAGAAGGTCATCGCCAAGGAGCGCCCCGACGCGATCCTGCCGACCCTGGGCGGCCAGACCGCGCTCAACGCGGCCATCGCCGCGCACGAGTCCGGCGTCCTGGAGAAGTACGGCGTCGAGATGATCGGCGCCTCCTTCGAGGCCATCCACCGCGGCGAGAACCGCGAGCTGTTCAACGACATCGTCCGCAAGGTCGGTGGCGAGGTCGCCCGCTCGTTCATCTGTCACTCGATGGACGACGTCGAGAAGGCCACGGCCGAGCTCGGCTACCCGGTCGTCGTGCGCCCGTCGTTCACCATGGGCGGCCTCGGCTCCGGCATCGCGTACGACGAGTCCGACCTGCACCGCATCGCCGGCGCCGGGCTGTCCGCCTCCCCGACCACCGAGGTCCTGATCGAGGAGTCGATCCTCGGTTGGAAGGAGTACGAGCTGGAGGTGATGCGCGACAAGAACGACAACGTCGTCATCATCTGCTCCATCGAGAACTTCGACCCGGTCGGCGTGCACACGGGTGACTCGATCACCGTCGCCCCGGCGATGACGCTCACCGACCGCGAGTACCAGCACCTACGTGACCTCGCCATCGGCATCATCCGCGAGGTCGGCGTCGACACCGGCGGCTGCAACATCCAGTACGCCGTGAACCCGGCCGACGGCCGTGTCATCGTCATCGAGATGAACCCGCGGGTGTCCCGCTCCTCGGCGCTGGCGTCCAAGGCGACCGGCTACCCGATCGCGAAGATCGCCGCGAAGGTGGCGATCGGATACACCCTCGACGAGATCGAGAACGACATCACCGCCGGCCCGCAGGGCTCGACCGCCGCCTCCTTCGAGCCGACGCTGGACTACGTCGTGGTGAAGGTGCCGCGGTTCGCGTTCGAGAAGTTCCCGACCGCCGACGCCACCTTGACGACCCACATGAAGTCGGTCGGCGAGGCGATGGCGATCGGCCGCAACTTCACCGAGGCGCTGAACAAGGCGCTGCGCAGCCTGGAGAACAAGAACGCACCGTTCAGCCTCGGGCAGACGTGGGTCGGTCACGCCGACGGTGAGGAGCCGGCTGCGTCGCTGCTCGAGCAGATCAAGGTCCCGCACGACGGCCGCATCCAGAAGGTGATGCAGGCGATCCGCGCCGGCGCCACCCCGGAGCAGATCTTCGACGCCACCAAGATCGACCCGTGGTACGTCGACCAGCTGTTCCTCATCCACGAGGTCGCCCAGCAGGTCAGCTCCGCGGACGACCTCGACGCCGCCACGCTCCGGCTCGCCAAGCGGCACGGCTTCTCCGACGCCCAGATCGCCGACATCCGCGGCCTGGACGAGGCCGCCGTTCGCAGCGCTCGCGCGCAGCTCGGCGTCCGGCCGGTGTTCAAGACCGTCGACACCTGTGCGGCCGAGTTCGCCGCCAAGACGCCGTACTACTACTCCTCCTACGACGAGGAGACCGAGGTCGCGCCGCGCGAGCGTCCGGCCGTGATCATCCTCGGCTCGGGTCCGAACCGCATCGGTCAGGGCATCGAGTTCGACTACTCCTGCGTGCACGCCTCGCTCGAGCTGTCCAAGGTCGGCTACGACACGATCATGGTCAACTGCAACCCCGAGACGGTCTCCACCGACTACGACACCTCCGACCGGCTCTACTTCGAGCCGCTCACCCTCGAGGACGTCCTGGAGATCTACGAGGCGGAGAAGGCGGCCGGCCCGATCGCCGGCGTCATCGCCACCCTCGGCGGCCAGACCCCGCTGGGTCTCGCCCAGGGCCTGCAGGACGCCGGCGTCCCGATCGTCGGCACCAGTCCCGCGGCCATCGAGCTGGCCGAGGAGCGCGGCGCCTTCGGCAAGGTGCTCGCCGAGGCCGGTCTGGTCGCCCCGAAGCACGGCACCGCCGTCTCCTTCGAGGACGCCCGCGCGATCGCCCACGAGATCGGCTACCCCGTCCTCGTCCGCCCGAGCTACGTCCTCGGCGGTCGCGGCATGCAGATCGTGTACTCCGACGACTCGCTGGAGACCTACCTCGAGGCGGCCACCGAGCTGATCAGCGAGGACCGCCCGGTCCTCATCGACCGGTTCATCGACGACGCGGTCGAGATCGACGTCGACGCCCTCTACGACGGCACCGATCTCTTCCTCGGCGGCGTCATGGAGCACATCGAGGAGGCCGGCATCCACTCCGGCGACTCGTCGTGCGCGCTGCCTCCGATCACCCTCGGTGCCGCCGAGATCGACCGGATCCGCGCCGCGACCACCGCCATCGCGAAGGGCGTCGGCGTGCAGGGCCTGATCAACATCCAGTTCGCGCTGGGTGCTGACGTCCTGTACGTCATCGAGGCCAACCCGCGTGCCTCCCGTACGGTCCCGTTCGTGTCCAAGGCGACCGGCACCTCCTTGGCCAAGGCCGCCTCGCGCGTCATGCTCGGCGAGTCGATCGCCGACCTGCGTGCCGCGGGCATCCTGCCGCAGGAAGGCGACGGCGGCATGCTGCCGGCCGACGCCCCGATCGCGGTGAAGGAGGCCGTCCTCCCGTTCAACCGGTTCCGCACCAAGGAGGGCCAGTTCGTCGACACCGTCCTCGGCCCCGAGATGAAGTCGACCGGCGAGGTGATGGGCTTCGACGCCGACTTCGGCAAGGCGTTCGCCAAGGCGCAGGCCGGCTCGTTCGGCCCGCTCCCGACCGCGGGCAAGGTCTTCGTCTCGATCGCCAACCGCGACAAGCGCACCATGATCTTCCCGGCACGGGTCCTCGCGGACTACGGCTTCGAGATCCTGGCCACCGAGGGCACCGCCGGCGTGCTGCGCCGCAACGGCATCCCGTCGACGATCGTGCGCAAGCACTCCGCAGGCGTGGGCCCGGACGGCGAGAAGACGGTCGTCGGGATGATCCTCGACGGCGAGATCGACCTGATCGTCAACACCCCCAACGGCTCGGCCACCGGTGCCCGCGCCGACGGGTACGAGATCCGCTCGGCCGCCGTGCTGTCCGGCACGCCGTGCATCACCACGGTCCAGGGTGCCGCTGCCGCGGTCCAGGGCATCGCGGCGCTGCGCCAAGGCGACATCGGCGTGCGCTCGCTGCAGGAGTGGGCGGCGATCACCCGCGGAGCCAACTGATGGGCGCCTACCGGTTCCTCTTCGACCAGTTCCTGGTCAGGTCCGATCCGGAGAAGGCCCACCACCAGGCCTTCGCCGCCATCCGGGCGGCGAGGCCGGTGCTGGCCCGTCGGTCGTTCCCCGGTGAGCCGGTCCAGGCGCTGGGGCTGACGTTCCCCAACGCCCTGGGCCTGGCCGCGGGCTTCGACAAGAACGCCGTCGGCATCGACGCCCTCGGCGGCCTCGGCTTCGGCCATGTCGAGATCGGCACCGTCACGGGCGAGGCCCAGCCGGGCAATCCGCAGCCGCGGCTGTTCCGTCTGGTCAACGACCGGGCGGTCGTCAACCGGATGGGCTTCAACAATGACGGCGCCGAGGTGGTCGCCGCCCGGCTCAAGGCGCGGCTCGACAAGCGCGGCTCGGGCGAGCTCGGCCCGGTGCTCGGCATCAACATCGGCAAGACCAAGGTCGTCCCCGAGGACGACCAGGCCGCCGTCGAGGCCGACTACGGCACGTCGACCCGCCTGCTCGCCCCGTACGCCGACTACCTGGTCGTCAACGTCAGCTCCCCGAACACGCCGGGACTGCGCAGCCTGCAGGCCGTGGAGCGGCTCCAGCCGCTGCTCGAGCACGTCCGCCGTACGGCCGACGAGGTGACCACCGCGCGGGTCCCGCTGCTGGTCAAGATCGCCCCCGACCTGGCCGACGAGGACGTCCTGGCCGTCGCCGACATGGCGAAGGAGATCGGGCTCGACGGCATCATCGCCACCAACACCACGATCTCGCGCGCGGGCCTGCGGGCCCACCCCGACGAGCTCGAGGAGATCGGCGCGGGCGGCATCTCCGGCGCACCGGTCAAGGCCCGGGCGCTCGAGGTGCTGCGGATGCTGCGCGCCCGCGTCGGTGACGAGATGACGCTCATCGGGGTCGGCGGCATCAGCACGGTGCAGGACGCGATCGAGCGGCTCGACGCCGGCGCGGACCTGTTGCAGGGCTACACCGCGTTCATCTACGAAGGCCCGCTGTGGCCCGCCCGGATCACCAAGGGGGTTGCTCGATGAGCACGTTCGGAGAGCGGCTCGACGCCGCCGTACGCGCCCGCGGACCGCTGTGCGCCGGCATCGACCCGCACGCGGGCCTGCTGGCCGAGTGGGGCCTCGACGACGACATCGCCGGGCTGGAGCGCTTCGCTCTCACCGCGGTCGAGGGCCTCGCCCCGCACGTCTCGGTGATCAAGCCGCAGAGCGCGTTCTACGAGCGCTTCGGCTCGAAGGGCATCGCCGTGCTCGAGCGTGTCATCGCCGAGTCGCGCGCCGCCGGTGCGCTGGTGCTGCTCGACGTGAAGCGCGGCGACATCGGCTCCACCTCGCAGGCCTACGCCGACGCCTACCTCGACCCGGCCTCACCGCTGGCCTCCGACGCGATCACGGTGTCCCCGTACCTGGGCTTCGGCTCGTTGGCGCCGTTCATCGCCTCGGCGAGCATGTTCGACGCGGGGCTGTTCGTCCTCGGGCTCACCTCGAACGCGGAGGGCCCGGAGGTGCAGCGCTCGACGACCGACACCGGCGAGAGCGTCGCCGAGCGGATGTTCGCCCACCTCGCGGCCCTCAACGAGGGCGCGACGCCGTACGGCTCCTTCGGCGCCGTGGTCGGAGCGACCATCGGCGACGCCGGTGCCTCGTTGGACTTCGGCGGCCCGATCCTCGCTCCCGGCTTCGGCGAGCAGGGCGGCACCGCCGCCGACATCAAGCGCATCTTCGGTGACCTGCCGGTGCTGCCGTCGTCCTCACGCGGCCTGCTGCGCAAGGGCCCGGACACCGCCGCTCTGCGCGACGCGGCCCTGGCCACCAACGCCGAGCTGCGCGGCTGACCGATGCCCGCCTGTAACGCGGTGTTACACCGTCTTCTGCGGTGCTGCAACACCGCAGAAGTTGCTGTAACACCGCGTTACAGGGGCCGGGTGGCCGCGGTCGCGGGCCTCGTCCTGGCTACCGCCCTGACGGCCTGCGGCGGCTCGTCGTCCACCGACGACTACTGCGCGACGGTCACCTCGCACCGCGACGACCTGTCGAGGATCCTCGGCGACGGGGGAGGGGCCGCCCTGCTCGACGCCCTGCCCATCTTCCGCGAGCTCCGGGCCAAGGCGCCCAGCGACATCGCGGACGACTGGACCACCGTGATCGACCGGCTCGCCGCCCTCGACGCGGCGCTGAAGACAGCAGGCGTCGACCCCAGCACGTACGACGCCGCCCACCCGCCGGCCTCCCTGGCCGCTGCGCAGCGCGAGGCGATCGCCACGGCGGCCACCGCCCTCGGCAGCCCGGCGACCGTGTCCGCCCTCGACGCCGTCCAGCAGCAGGCCCGCGACGTCTGCCACACGCCGATCACCCTCTGATCCGGCCCGACACGGGACCGCCGTTGCCGCTCCCGTGTCTTCTGACTAGATTGGCGCGGACTGCATCGGCCAGTCGCCCACCGATCTCATGAAGTAGGACTCTGTGGCACTTCCTCCGCTCACCCCCGAACAACGTCAGGCCGCGCTGGAGAAGGCCGCCGCCTCACGACGCGTCCGGGCCGAGGTGAAGAACCGGCTCAAGACGGGTGGGGCCGACATCATGGAGGTCATCCAGGAGGGTCAGTCCAACGAGGTCGTCGGCCGGATGCGGGTGCTCGACCTGCTGCAGGCGATGCCCGGTCTGGGCAAGGTGCGCGCCCACGCGATGATGGAGCGGGTCGGCATCGCCGAGAGCCGCCGCGTCGCGGGGCTCGGCGCCAAGCAGATCGTCGGTCTGGCGCAGGAGTTCGGCCGGCGTGTCTGAGGCCGCACCTGCTCGTCTCGTCGTTCTCGCCGGGCCCACCGCGGTGGGCAAGGGCACCGTCGCGGCCGAGATGCGCGCCGCCCATCCCGACCTGTGGATGTCGGTGTCCGCCACCACCCGCGCCCCTCGCCACGGGGAGGTCGACGGCGTGCACTACCGGTTCGTCTCCGACGAGGAGTTCGACCGGATGATCGCCGAGGACGAGCTCCTGGAGTGGGCCACGGTCCACAAGGTCGCCCGCTACGGCACCCCCCGCAAGCCGGTCGAGGAGGCGCTCGCGGCAGGCCGCCCGGCCCTGCTCGAGATCGACCTGCAGGGCGCGCGACAGGTCCGCGAGGCGGTCGCCCGGCAGCCCGGGCTCAACCCGCTCTTCGTCTTCTTGGCGCCGCCGTCGTGGGACGAGCTCGTCCGCCGGCTGATCGGCCGGGGCACCGAGACCGAGGCTGAGCGGACCCGCCGGCTGGAGACCGCGAAGGTCGAGATGGCCGCCGAGTCGGAGTTCGACGTGACGATCGTCAACCGGGAAGTTCGTGAGGCTGCTGCCGAGTTGGTAGCCTTGATGACGCGCGGTGCCGGTGACGGCATCAGCACCCCCGACTCGAAAACCAGTGAGGCTTAACGTGGCTGCTCCCGCAATCGACGCCCAGGGCGTGACCAACCCGTCGATCGACGACCTCCTCACGAAGACGGACAGCAAGTACAAGCTGGTCCTCTACAGCGCCAAGCGCGCCCGCCAGATCAACGCGTACTACTCCCAGCTCGGCGAGGGCCTGCTGGAGTACGTCGGCCCGCTCGTCGACACGCACGTCCAGGAGAAGCCGCTGTCGATCGCGCTGCGCGAGATCAACGACGACCTGCTGACCTGCGAGGACATCGACCCGGCCGAGGTCGCCGCCGAGGAGGCCGCTCGCGCCGCCGCCGCGAACGACGACCCGTTCGCCGTCAGCGAGTGAGCCGATCCTGACCACGCACGACATCACGTCGGCCGCTTCCCGGAACGGGGAGCGGCCGTCGGTCGTTCTCGCGGTCTCCGGTGGCATCGCCGCGTACAAGGCCGCCGAGCTGCTGCGCCGCTTCACCGAGGGCGGCTACGACGTCACCGTCGTCCCGACCCGCTCCGCGCTGGAGTTCGTCGGCGCCCCCACCTGGGAGGCGCTCTCCGGCAAGGCGATCGCCACCGAGGTCTGGCAGAACATCACCGAGGTCCCGCACGTCCGGATCGGCCAGCAGGCCGACCTGGTCGTGGTCGCCCCCGCCACCGCCAACACCATGGCGCGCGCCGCGCACGGGCTGGCCGACGACCTGCTCACCAACGTGCTGCTCACCGCCCGCTGCCCGGTCGTCTTCGCCCCGGCGATGCACACCGAGATGTGGGAGCACCCCGCCACCGTCGACAACGTCGCCACCCTGCGCCGGCGCGGCGCCGTCGTGATCGAGCCGGCCGAGGGCCGGCTCACCGGCAAGGACACCGGCAAGGGCCGTCTGCCCGACCCGGCCGAGATCTTCGAGCTCTGCGAGGCGGTCCTGGCCCGGGGCGGCGTGACCGACCTGGCCGGCCGTACGGTCGTCGTCAGCGCCGGCGGCACGCGTGAGTACCTCGACCCCGTCCGCTTCCTCGGCAACCGCTCCAGCGGCCTGCAGGGCTACGCCATCGCGCGCGCCGCCGCGGCCCGGGGCGCCGAGGTCACCGTCGTCGCCGCCAACGTCACGCTGCCCGACCCGGCGGGCGTGAAGGTCCTCCGGGTGGAGACCACCGCCCAGCTGCACGACGCGATGCTCGCCGCGGCGCCGACCGCCGACGCGATCGTGATGGCGGCCGCACCGGCCGACTTCCGCCCGACGTCGCAGAGCGACGCCAAGATCAAGAAGGCCGCCGACGGCTCGGCGCCGATCATCGAGCTGGTGCAGAACGCCGACATCCTCGCCGAGCTGAGCGCCCACCGCGCCCACCCCGGCCAGTTGGTCGTCGGCTTCGCCGCCGAGACCGGCGACGCGACGGGATCGGTCCTCGACCTCGCCCGCGCCAAGCTCGCGCGCAAGGGCTGCGACCTGCTCGTGGTCAACGACGTCAGTGGTGGCGCGGTCTTCGGCAGCCCCGAGAACGCCGCCGTGATCCTCGGTGCCGACGGCACGGCCGCCGAGGTCCCCCAGGGCGCCAAGAGCGCTCTCGCGCAGGTGATCGTGGATCACATCGCGGCACGGCTCTGACCGGTGCCGACGGCACCTATACGCTGTGCATGGCACTCAACAGACTGAGGAACGGAGCGCTTTTCGTGACTGGACGTCTTTTCACGTCGGAGTCGGTGACCGAGGGTCACCCGGACAAGATCGCCGACCAGATCAGCGACACCGTCCTGGACTACCTACTCGCCCATGACCCGAAGAGCCGGGTCGCGGTCGAGACGCTCCTGACCACCGGCTTGGTCGTGGTGGCCGGTGAGGTCACCACCGAGGCGTACGCGCCGGTGGCGCAGCTGGTCCGCGAGAAGATCCTCGAGATCGGCTACGACAGCTCCGAGAAGGGCTTCGACGGCAACTCCTGCGGCGTCCAGGTCGCGATCGGCGCGCAGTCGGCCGACATCGCCCAGGGTGTGGACACCGCCGAGGAGCAGCGCGCCGAGGGCTCGGTCGACGAGCTCGACAAGCAGGGCGCGGGCGACCAGGGTCTGATGTTCGGCTACGCCTGCGACGACACCCCGGAGCTCTTCCCGCTGCCGATCAAGATCGCGCAGACGCTGGCCGAGCGGCTCACCGAGGTCCGCAAGGACGGCACGCTCGCCTACCTGCGTCCCGACGGCAAGACCCAGGTCACCATCGAGTACGACGACGAGAACCGGGCCGTCCGGGTCGACACCGTCGTCCTCTCCACCCAGCACGCGGAGGAGATCAGCCAGGAGCAGATCGCCGCCGACGTGAAGGCGCACGTCATCGAGCCGGTCCTGGAGCGCTTCAAGACCTCGGTGCCGTTCGACGGCTACAAGCTGCACATCAACCCGACCGGCAAGTTCGTCGTCGGCGGCCCGATGGGCGACGCCGGCCTGACCGGTCGCAAGATCATCGTCGACACCTACGGCGGCATGGCCCGCCACGGCGGTGGCGCGTTCTCCGGCAAGGACCCGTCGAAGGTCGACCGCTCCGCCGCCTACGCGATGCGCTGGGTCGCCAAGAACATCGTCGCGGCCGGCCTGGCCCGTCGCGCCGAGGTCCAGGTCGCGTACGCGATCGGCAAGGCCGCCCCCGTCGGCGTCTTCGTCGAGACCTTCGGCACCGGCGTGCTGCCCGACGAGAAGATCCAGGAGGCGGTGCTCGAGGTCTTCGACCTGCGCCCCGCCGCGATCCTGCGTGACCTCGACCTGCTGCGCCCGATCTACGCCAAGACCGCTGCGTACGGCCACTTCGGCCGCGAGCTGCCCGAGTTCACCTGGGAGCGCACCGACCGCGCCGAGGCCCTGAAGGCTGCCGCGGGGATCTGACCGATCACGCTCCGTGCGAGTGGGCCGTCCCTTCGGGGGCGGCCCACTCGTCGTTGCACGGGCGGCGTGGGCTCGTCGTCCGCGCCGCATCACCGAGGAAGAGGCGTCGACCTCGATCGCCGGCCCTCAGCGCCGCTCGGTCAGTGAGGGCGCTCGCCGATGATCGGGGCGGCCAGCCCACCCGAGCGCCTGAACTGGCCCGTCCGAGCGATGTCGTCGGGGGACGAGGGTCGGCCGAACAGGAAGCCCTGCGCCTCCAGGCACCCCGCCAGGGTCAGCAGGTCGCGCTGCTCGGGGGTCTCGATGCCCTCGGCGATCACGGTCATGCCGAAGGTCCGGCCGAGGGTGAGCACGGTCTGGATCAGCTCGATCGTCTGCTGGGGGCTGGTGCCGGTCAGGAAGGAGCGGTCGATCTTGAGCCGGTCGAACGGGAAGGACCGCAGCACGTCGAGCGAGGAGTAGCCGACCCCGAAGTCGTCGAGCGCCAGGCCCACTCCCATCGCCTTGAGCTCGACGAGCGTGCGCATCACCTGGTCACGGTCGTTGAAGACGGCCGTCTCGGTCATCTCCAGCTCCAGGCGGTCGGCCGAGAGGCCGGATGCGGCGAGGGCGGCGCGCACGGTGTCGACCAGACCGGGCTCGGAGAGCTGCACGGGGGAGACGTTCACCGACACGCGGTACGGCGGGTCCCAGCGGACCGCCTCGGCGCAGGCCTGGTGCAGCACCCAGGCGCCGATCGTCACGATCAGCCGGCTGGACTCCGCCAGCGGGATGAACTCGGTCGGCGAGACCAGCCCGTGCTTCGGGTGGTCCCAGCGCAGCAGCGCCTCGTACCCGAGGACGTCACCCTTCGGCAGCGCCGTCTGGACCTGGTAGTGCAGCAGGAACTCATCGCGCACCATGGCCTCGCGCAGGTCCGCGAGCAGACCCTGGCGCGAGCGGGTGCGCTCGTCGATGGCCGGGTCGTACAGGCACAGCTGGCTGTACGGGTCGGCCTTGGCGCGGTACAGCGCCAGGTCCGCGTTGCTGATGAGGGTCTCGGCGTCGGTGGCGTCCTCGGGGAAGATCGCCGCGCCGATGCTCGCCTGGGGGCGGATCACGTCGGAGCCGAACTCGATGGGCGCCGACGACACGTCGAGGAGCTCGCGCAGGAACGCGTCCAGCTCCTCCTGCAGCTCCGCGGACTCGAGGCGGTGCAGGGCGACGAACTCGTCGCCGCCGATGCGGGCGATGAAGGTGCCGGGCGAGGCGTCGACCAGGCTGGTCATCCGGTGGCCGAGCGTACGGAGGACCTCGTCGCCGACCGGGTGGCCGCGCAGGTCGTTGATCTCCTTGAACCCGTCGATGTCGATCACCGCCAGCGAGAGCCGGCTGCTGCTCTCCCGGGTCGCGATGATCTCGAGCTCGAGGCGCTCGCCGAGGCTGGTGCGGTTGGGCAGGCCGGTGAGCGAGTCGTGCATCGCCAGGGTCCTGAAGCGCTCGAGGGCGGCGGCGCGGGTGCTGCCGTCGATCAGGTAGCCGACCATGCCGGCGCCGATCGTCGCCAGCGCCATGATCGCGATCGCGACGGCGAGGACGGACTCCGAGTCCCGGTCGATCGAGGAGTCGAGCGTCATCGCGTTGCCGCTGTGGGTGATGCTGAAGGCCCACATCCCGGTGAAGTGCAGCGACAGGATCGCCAGCGCGTACAGCAGGGCCATCGCGTTGCTGCGCGGACGCTCGCCGGTGGGGCGCCCGCCGATGTGCAGCGCGGCGATGCTCAGGCCGCCGCCGAGCACGACCGAGAGCACGACGATGGGCACGCTCCACGAGACCGGCGTGTAGGTGCGCATGGCACTCATGCCGACGTAGTGCATGGTGGCGATCGAGATGCCGACGATGGCACCGCCCACGGCCCGCCGGGAGCCCGTACGGTCGCCGAGGACCGCGACGGTGAAGCCGGCCGCGCTGCCGATCACGGCGATCGTGAGCGACACGAGGGTCGGGGCCCAGGCGATGCCGATCGGCATGTCCGCGTGATAGCCGAGCATCGCGACGAAGTGGGTGCACCAGATGGTGACGCCGCTGGAGACCGAGGTCAGCAGCAGCCAGTCGGCGCGCAGGCCGTCGCCGCTGTTGGCGATGCGCTGGAAGAAGCGCGACGTGGCCCAGGATCCGGCGAGGCACAGCAGCGCCGCAAGACCGATCAGCGCCGGGCTGTGCTCCGCAAACAGATGCGGGGAGTGGATCATCTGGCCTCTTCAATCATCACTGCGTCCGGCTGCCGAGCCCCACCGGATGACGAGCGCAGCGATCACATCATCTGATCGGCAACGGGTTGCCATCTATGAGACCAATGTCCCGGGACTGCCTCTCGTTCGTGTCCGAACGGGCCAGGTGGCCGAACGCGCTGTCGGTGCGCGCTGGTACAACAGCGCCATGGCACCCTCCGCGCACGACGACCAGCTCCTCGAGCTGCCCGGTCTCGTCCGCGACCGAGTGGCCGAGGGGCGGGCGAAGGCGCGCGCGACCAAGCAGCGCAAGGCCGCCGAGGCAGAGGTCACCGAGGTGGACCCGGTCGCGCAGGTGCTGCTCGACCTGCCGTTGGCCCATCTCGACAAGCCCTTCGACTACAGCGTTCCGGTCGCGATGGCCGAGACCGCGCAGCCGGGCGTACGGGTCAAGGTGCGCTTCGCCGGGCAGGACGTGGACGGCTTCGTGGTGGGCCGCGCCGCCACGACGGAGCATGCCGGCGCCCTGAAGCCGCTGCGCCGGGTGGTCAGCGCCGAGCGGGTGCTCTCACCCGAGATCGCGGCCCTGACCGCGGCGGTGGCCGAGCGCTACGCCGGTACCCGCTCCGACGTCCTGCGGCTGGCGGTGCCCGCCCGCCACGCCACGGCCGAGGGGGAGCCACCCGTCGCGCCAGGTGGCCCAGCCCGGTGGGATCCGGCAGCGGCGGAGGAGGCCTGGGCCGGACACGAGCCCGGCGCGACGTACCTGCGCCATCTGCACGACGGCGGTGCCCCGCGCTCGGTGTGGCACGCGGCGGCCGGCACCGACTGGCCGGTGCTGATGGCCCATGCCACGGCGGCGACGCTCGCGGGTGGCCGGGGGAGTCTGCTGGTGGTGCCCGACGGCAAGGCCGTGGCCCGGGTCTCCGCTGCCCTGGGCGCCGTGCTCGGCGACGGTCACCATGTCACCCTCACCGCCGACGCCGGGCCCGCTGAGCGCTATCGGGCGTTCCTGGCCGTCGCGCGGGGCAGCGTCCGGGTCGTCGTCGGCACTCGTGCCGCCGCCTTCGCGCCGGTGCGCGACCTGGGCCTGCTCGGGCTGTGGGACGACGGGGACGGCAACCTCGCCGAGCCCCGTGCGCCCTATCCGCACGCCCGCGAGGTGCTGCTGCTGCGTGCCGAGCAGGAGGCGGCCGGGCTGCTGATCGGTGGCTTCGCCCGGACCGTGGAGGCCGACCAGCTGCTGCGGACCGGCTGGGCACATCGGATCGCTCCGACCCGGGCGCTGGCCCGCGGCCGCGTCACCGTCGGCGTCACCGGCGCCACCGACTTCGACCTGGAGCGCGATCCGCTGGCCCGCGTCTCGCGCGTGCCCCGCGATGCCTTCGCCACGATCAAGACGGCGCTCGAGGCCGGACCGGTGCTCGTCCAGACGCCGCGGCGCGGCTACGCCGCGGCACTGGCGTGCGACACGTGCCGGACGTCCGCGCGGTGCCCGGCCTGCACGGGGCCGCTGCGGCTCAGCGGGCCGGTCGCCCCGCCGGAGTGCGGCTGGTGCGGCGCCGTGGCCGAGTCCTGGTCCTGCGCCGTCTGTGGTGGGCGAGGGCTGCGGGCACCGATCGTCGGGGAGGCCCGGACCGCCGAGGAGCTCGGCCGGGCGTTCCCGGGCGTGCGGGTCGCCGGCTCGAGCGGCGATCGGCTCCTGACGCGGGTCAAGGCCGGGCCCTCGATCGTGGTGGCCACACCGGGGGCCGAGCCTCCGGCCGACGGCGGTTACGCCGCCGTGCTGCTGCTCGACACCTGGCTCCTGCTGGGGCACCCCGATCTGCGCACCGAGGAGGAGGCGCTGCGCCGCTGGAGCAACGCCGCCGGTCTGGTCGCACCCGGCGGACGGGTGCTGATCGTCGGCGACCCGGCGCATCCGACCACCCAGGCGCTGGTTCGTTGGGATCAGCCCGGCTTCGCCGGACGCGAGGCCGAGCAGCGCGCGCTCGCGCATCTGCCGCCCGCCTCGCGGCTCGCCTCCCTCACCGGTGCGCCCGGCGCGCTCGCCGACGCCCGCACCCTGCTCGACCTGCCGGAGCACGCCGAGCTGCTCGGCCCGGTGCCGCTGGCCGCGGGCGCCGAGGTGGGCGAGGACGACGAGGAGCAGCGACTCGTCGTCCGGGTCCCGCGAGGGGAGGGGCCGGCGCTGTCGGCGGCCCTCGGCGAGCTGCAGCGGCTCCGCTCCGCGCGCCGACTCGAGCCGGTCCGCGTCCAGGTCGATCCGCCGAGTCTCTGACCCGCCCGTCGGGTCCATAGGATGGAGGGCATGGCCATCCAGCCCATCCGCCTCTTCGGCGATCCCGTCCTGCGCCGCCGCGCCGACGAGGTCGTCGACTTCGACAAGGAGCTGCGCAAGCTCGTCGAGGACCTCACCGACACCATGCTCGACGCGCCCGGCGCCGGCCTGGCCGCGCCCCAGATCGGCGTCGGCCTGCGGGTCTTCACCTGGAACGTCGACGACGAGGTCGGTCACCTGATCAACCCGCGTCTCGAGCTCTCGGAGGAGTGCCAGGACGGCGGCGAGGGCTGCCTGTCCCTGCCGGGCCTGACGTACGACACCAAGCGCGCGCTCCACGTGGTCGCGCACGGGTTCAACATGCACGGCGACGAGGTCACCATCGAGGGCTCCGAGCTGCTCGCCCGTGCGATCCAGCACGAGACCGACCACCTCGACGGCGTGCTGTTCATCGACCGTCTCGACGACGCCGCCCGCAAGGCCGCGATGCGTGAGATCCGCGAGTCGGAGTGGTTCGGGCTCGAGAAGCCGACCGTCAAGGTCAGCCCGCACGCGACGTTCGGGTCGGGCCGCTGATGCGCGTCGTCTTCGCCGGCACCCCCGAGGTGGCCGTGCCCTCGCTCGACGCGATCGCCGACAGCCAGCACGAGCTGGTCGGCGTCGTCACCCGCCCGGACGCGGCCGCCGGCCGCGGCCGCAAGCTGGTCGCCTCCCCGGTCGCCCAGCGCGCCGAGGAGCTCGGCATCCCGGTGCTCAAGCCGGAGCACCCGCGCGACCCGGAGTTCCAGGAAGCGCTCAAGGCGCTCGATCCGGACGTCTGCCCGGTGGTCGCGTACGGCGCCCTGCTGCCGCAGTCCGCCCTCGACATCCCCGAGCACGGCTGGGTCAACCTGCACTTCTCGCTGCTGCCCGCCTACCGTGGCGCGGCCCCTGTGCAGCGCGCGATCTGGGAGGGCGAGGAGATCACCGGTGCCACCACCTTCCGGATCGTCAAGGAGCTCGACGCGGGTCCCACGTACGGCCTGATGACGCAGCTCATCCGCCCCGAGGACACCGCCGGCACGCTGCTGGCCAAGCTCGCCGAGGGTGGCGCGGGCCTTCTGGTCGCCACCCTCGACGGCCTCGCCGACGGGTCGCTGGTCGCGCGCGACCAACCCACCGACGGCGTCACCTACGCCGCCAAGATCAACCCCGAGGACGCCCAGCTCACCTGGAGCCATCCGGCCGCCGGCATCGAGCGCCAGGTCCGGGCCTGCACGCCCGCGCCCGGCGCCTGGACGCTGCTCGAGGGGGAGCGGTTCAAGATCGGCCCGGTCACCCTGACCGACGAGCAGCTCGCGCCCGGCACCCTCGAGGTCCGCAAGAACGACGTCCTCGTCGGCACCGGCACCGTCGCGGTCCGGCTCGGCCTGGTCAAGGCGTTCGGCAAGAAGGAGATGGCGGCCGCCGACTGGGCACGCGGAGCGCGGGTGGAGACCGGTGTCCGGTTCGACGGGTAACTACCGCAACAAGCGTCGTGGCGGGCGCCCCGGTGCACCGCCGAAGGCGAGCCGTGCGCCGATCGATCCCGCTCGGCTGGCCGCGTTCGAGGTGCTGAAGGCCGTCCGCGTCGATGACGCGTACGCCAATCTCGCCCTCCCGCACGTCCTGTCCCGCCTCGGGCTGAGCGGTCGCGACGCCGCGTTCGCCACCGAGCTCGCCTCCGGCACGCTGCGCGGGATCGGGACGTACGACGCCGTGCTCGCCCGCTGCATCGACCGGCCGCTGGCCAAGGTCGAGGCGAAGGTCCTCGATGCGCTCCGCCTGGGTGCGCACCAGCTCCTCGCGATGCGCGTGCCGAGCCACGCCGCCATCGCGACCACGGTCGACCTGGTGAAGTCGAAGGTCGGCCCCGGCGCCGGCGGCTTCGCCAACGCCGTGCTGCGCAAGGTGGCCGCCAAGCCGCTCGCCGAGTGGACCGCGGACCTGCCGCTGCCCGAGCGCACCTCCCACCCGGCGTGGATCGTCGACGTGCTCCGGGATGCCGTCGGCGCCGATGAGATCGAGGCGCTGCTCGCGGCCGACAACGAGCCACCGCGGGTCACGCTGGTGGCGCGCCCGGGCCGCGCGACGCCGCAGGAGCTGGCCGAGACCGACGGCAGCGAGCGGACTCGCTTCTCCCCGTACGGCGTCACGCTCTCCGGCGGCTCTCCGGTCGGCATCGCCGCCGTCGCCGAGGGCCGCGCCGGCGTGCAGGACGAGGGCTCCCAGCTGGTCGCGCTCGCCCTGACCGAGGCGCGCCTCGACGGCCGCGACACCCGCTGGCTCGACCTCTGCGCCGGCCCCGGCGGCAAGGCCGCCCTGCTCGACGCCCTCGCCGCGCAGGCGGGCGCCACCTTGGTCGGCAACGAGCGCCAGCCGCACCGCGCCGGCCTGGTCAAGGGCAACGGCGTGGCCAGCGTCGTCGCCGCCGACGGCACCCGGCCTCCGTTCCGCCCCGGCACGTTCGACCGCGTCCTCGTCGACGCGCCGTGCTCCGGCCTCGGCGCGCTGCGCCGTCGCCCCGAGGCGCGCTGGCGGCGCAAGCTCGCCGACATCACCGAGCTGGTGCCGCTCCAGGAGGACCTGCTCCGCTCCGCGCTGGACCTCGTCCGCCCCGGCGGCGTCGTCGTCTACGCGACCTGCAGCCCGGCCCTGGCCGAGACCCGCGCGGTCGTCGAGGCCGTGCTGGGTGAGGACCCGACGCTCACGCTCGAGCCGACCGCAGGCGTCGTCGCAGAAATCAGTGACGCCGAGGGGCCGCTGCCCGGTACGGTCCAGCTCTGGCCGCACCGACACGGCACCGACGCCATGTTCATCGCGGTGCTCCGCAAGGCCGCGCTCGACGACGAGGACCGATGAACCACTACCTGACCTTCCTGGTCTTCGCGCTGCTGATCGCACTCGCGCCGGGCCCCGACACGTTCATCACGCTGCGGGTCACCGTCGCCGGCGGCCGTCACCGGGGTCTGTGGACGGTCGCCGGGATCATCGCTGCCAACGTCGTCCTCGGCGTGCTCGCCGCGACCGGGCTCGGCGCGGTGATCACCAACGCGCACACCGTCTTCCTGTGCCTGCGCATCGTCGGTGTCGTCTACCTGGCCTGGCTCGGACTGCAGGCCGTCGTCGGGGCGCTGCGCGGCGGGGGAGACGGCTGGCAGGCCGCCGGCAGCGGTCGGCTGGCGCCGCACCACGCGATGCGGCAGGGCTTCATCTCGACCTTCACCAACCCGAAGGCACTGGCGTTCTACCTCGCGGTGCTGCCGCCGTTCGTGGGCCGCCACCCGAGCCTGGGCACGCTGATGGCGTACGCCCTGACCCTGGCCGTGCTCGGCGCGATCTACCTGGTGACCGTCGCCCTGGTCGCCGACAAGGCGATGAGCTTGATCAAGCAGGACAAGGTCCGGCGCTGGATCGACGGCGTCGTCGGCATGATCATGCTGGGCTTCGCCGGCGCCCTCGCGCTCGACGAGTGATGGCGTTGTGAGTGCCAGCGCACGCCAGGGCGTGCGCTGAGACTCACAACAGGGGGCCTGTGGAGAGCTCCCGATGTGGTCGTGGGATCTCGGGCAGGCTGAGTCGCATGACGGAGAGCTCGTGGCGAGACATCGCGCGGGCGCAGTGCGGTCTCATCACGCGAGCGCAGCTGGCGTCGGTCGGCATCCGGCGCAGTGGTGTCTCCCACCGGATAGCGTCCGAGCGATGGCAGCTGCTCTCGGCCACCGTCATCGCGACGACGACCGGCGAGCTGACGCGAGCCCAGCGCCTGTGGCATGCGGTCCTCCACGCCGGTGACGGCGCGCTGGCGGGCGGCCTCACCGCCGCGGAGGACGCCGGGCTGCGGAACTGGTCTCGCGAGACGTTGACGGTCTTCGTGCCCTACGTCAACGATGTGCCCGCACCGCTCCCGGGGATCTCGTTCGTCAGGTCACGTCGCGACCTGGGTGCGATGCGGGCAACTGACTCGGCCCCGCCTGCGATCCGGATCGAGCCGGCGATCCTGCTCTTCGCCTCGGCCGATCGCTCGGAGCGGACCGCGCAGGGTGTGGTCGCAGCGGCCGTCCAACAGCAGCACAGCACCCCGGACGCTCTGCTCGAGTGGATCGATTGGCTCCGCCCACTCCGCCGCGCCGATGCCCTGCGCCGCGCACTGCAGGAGATCGCGGGCGGAGCACAGTCGGTCGCGGAGCTCGACATCCGCAGGTTCTGCCGCCGGTACGGCTTCGCGATGCCGCGGCGCCAAGTGAAGCGCAGTGACGCGTCGGGACGTGTGCGCTACACCGACTGCGAGTGGGACCTGCCAGGAGGGGTGGTCGCCGTCCTCGAGATCGACGGCTCCTTCCACATGGAGGTGGAGCACTGGGAAGATGACATCGCCCGGCAGCGGGCGTTGACCTCGCCGAACCGGCTCGTCATCCGCTGCACGGCACGCGAGCTGCGCGAGGACGATGCGGGCCTGGCCCGTGATCTGCGCCGGCTCGGCGTGCCGCGAGCGGCATGAGTCGGCGTTGTGAGTGTCAGCGCACGCCAGGGCGTGCGCTGACACTCACCACTCGGGGTCACTTCCAGGTGAGGGACGCCCCGAGCGCCTGGATCTCGACGTCCGTGGTGCCCTGGCCGCCCTGGATGGTGACGAAGACCCCGTCGTGGACCTCGCTGGTCCAGGTCAGGGGGTCCGCGCCCTTGTCCGGCTGGCCGGACCACGCGGCGTAGTCCTTCGCGGCGCGCCACACGATGCCGGCGACGGCGCCGTGCGGCCCCTCGAGCGTCGCCTTGTCGTCGGCGACCGGGCCGACGAGCTTCCAGCCCGGGAGGTGGACGGCGACGTCCTGGCCCTGGTAGATCGGCTGGATCAACGGGTCGGAGGCGGGCAGCGCATACGTCAGCCCCTGGTACGCCGCGAGCTGGGGCGAGTCGAAGCTCGAGCTCCACGAGTCTTCGATGGCCGCGGCGGGTCCGACGAGCACGACCGCGAAGCCGGTGCCCGGTCCCGGGATCGTCGAGGACCCCTCGATGGCGTACTTCTTCGGCAGGACGCAGTCGGGGCTGACACCGGCCTCGCCCGACGGCTTCGTCGACGTGCAGGCGACGACCGTGCCGGTGACGCCCTGGCCCAGGTCGAAGGTCTGGCCCGCCCGCAGCGGTGCGGGTCCGGTCGGGGAGGCGTTCGCCGGACCGCTCGCCGCGGGTGCCAGGTCATCGCGCGCCGTGCCGGAGCCGGCCTGCGTGCCGGCCATGACAGCGCCCGCTGACGCGATCGCGGCGACCGCGAGGCCGACTCCGGCGTACGACATCCGCCGGCGGCGCTGGAGCCGCTGTCCGTCCCGGATCGCACCGGCCAGGAGCCGGTCGACATCGGGGCGCTCGCCGTCGACGGAAGCATGCATCAAGGAGTTGAGGTCGTTCATCACAAGATCCCTTCGAGGTCGCGCACGAGCGGCCGCAGCCGGTCGATGGCGCGTTTGGCACGGGTACGGACGGCGGTCTCGGTCAGCCCGAGATCATGCGCCGTCTCGGTGACGGAGCGGTCCTCCCAGTAGCGCGCGACCAGCACGGCCCGGTCGGTCGGCGACAGCTGCGCCAACGCAGCCAGCAGGTCGACACGGGTGCTGGGGTCGGCATCGCTCGCGCCCTCGCGGGCGAGCGTCTCGGTCAGGTCGGCGGCGCGGCCGGGCGTCTCGCCCGTACGTCGCAATCGCCGGTGGGAGAGGAACGTGTTCATCAGGATGGTGCGGGTGTAGCCCACCGGGTTCCCGGCGCGGCTCACCTTCTTCCAACCGGCGAAGACCTTGGCGTAGGTGGACTGCGTCAGGTCCTCGGCCAGGTGGTGGTCGCCGGTCAGCAGCAGCGCGGTCCGATAGAGCTGGGCACTGGTCGTCTGGACGAACGACGCGAACTCCTCGGCCATGATGCTCCTCTGCTCGACGCTCACATCCACTCTGACGCCTCGACTCCACCATCATGTGGCACCCACGACGCGACGAATCTGATTAACCTGCGAGATGTGACGACGACGCCGCCGGCCTGGCACATCGACCCGCAGGATCCGAGCAGGATCATCCGGGCGGTCTCCGCGGCCCAGGGGCAGACCGCTCATGGGTGACGCGATCGAGGTCGAGGTCGACTCGCGGATCATCAGGATCTCGAACCCCGACCGGATCTACTTCCCGGAGATCAACGCGACCAAGCACGACCTAGTCGACTACTACCTCGCCGTCGGACCCGGGATCGTCAAGGCCCTCTACGAGCGTCCGTGCATGCTGCACCGCTTCCCCAAGGGCGTGCTCGGCGAGCCGGGGGAGAAGGTCCACCAGAAGCGGATCCCGTCCGGGGCACCCGACTGGGTCGAGACCGTCGAGCTCTTCTTCCCGCGCTGGAAGCGGACCGCCGACGAGCTGTGCGTGACCGAGCTCGGCTCGGTGATCTGGGCCGTCCAGATGTCGACGGTGGAGTTCCACCCCTGGAACAGTCGTCGTGCGGACACCGAGCAGCCCGACGAGTGGCGCATCGACCTGGACCCGGGGGAGGAGTGCGACTACGACCGGGTCCGTCGGGTCGCGCACGTCGCGCACGAGGTCCTCGACGAGCTCGGCGCGGTCGGCTACCCCAAGACGAGCGGCAGCAAAGGGATCCACATCTACGTCCGGATCAAGCCGGAGCACGGCTTCCAGGACGTACGACGCGCGGCGCTGGCCTTCGCCCGCGAGGTCGAGCGTCGTGCGCCAGCGGACGTCACCACGGCCTGGTGGCGCAAGGACCGCGACCCGGCCGCGGTCTTCGTGGACTACAACCAGAACACCCGCGACCACACGATCGCCTCGGCCTACTCCGTGCGCGGTCTCCCGGACGCCCGCGTGTCGACGCCGATCCGCTGGGAGGAGATCGACGACGCCGACCCCCGTGACTTCACCATCCTCACGGTGCCGAAGCGCTTCGCGAAGATCGGCGACCTCCACGCCGACATCGACGACCACGTCTTCGACATCCGCCCCCTGCTCGAGTGGTCCGACCGCGACGAGCGCGACGGCCAGGAGACTGCCGGCACTGACGAAGCCTGAGCCCGCGGCGGAGCAACAGGTGAGAAAACGGGTGTCACGCCGAGGCCGAGGCCCACGTTCTCACCTGTTGCCCCGGTTGCCGCGCTACTTGCGTGGGATGACCGTCAGGACCCGCTCGATGTGGTTGCGGAACTCGCGCATGTAGTTCTCCAGGAACTCCGCGCTGGCGTCGTTGGTGACCTCACCGTCCGCGGTGATGAGGCCGGGGGTGAGCTGGATGTAGGCCTCCGGGGCGGTCATCTGGCGGGCGTTGCAGAAGCTCAGCACCGAGCGCAGCGACTGCTGGGCCACCGCGGTGCCGATGGCGCCCGGGGAGGCGCCGATGACGGCGGCCGGGACGTGGTCGAAGGAGTTCGTGCCCCACGGCCGCGAGGCCCAGTCGATCGCGTTCTTGAGCGCGCCGGGGATCGAGCGGTTGTACTCCGGGGTGACGAACATGACCGCCTCCGAGCGCCGGATCGCGTCCTTGAGCGCGGTGGCCTCGGGCGGGTAGTTCGCATCGAAGTCGGGGCTGTAGAGCGGGAGGTTCCCGATGGGGATCTCGGTGAACTCCAGGTCGTCCGGCGCGAGCCGGATCAGCGCCTTGCTGAGCACCCGGTTGATCGAGTTCGAGGAGAGACTGCCGATGAAGTAGCCGACCTGGTAGGCCATGTCACGCTCCTTGGTAGAGGGGTCGGGCCCACTCTCGTCCGCTTCACCTGGCCCGACAAGCGCCCGGAACGATCCAAGTCGCCTGCGCGCCACGACGCACTAGGCTCCCCGGCGTGACGTCCCACATGCAGATCACCCCCAGCATCCTCAACGCCGACTTCGCGAACCTCGCCGGCGAGATCGCGCGGATCCCCAGCGCCGACTGGGTGCACGTGGATGTGATGGACAACCACTTCGTGCCGAACCTGACCTTCGGCCCGACGATGGTCGAGGCGCTCTCGAAGGCCACCGACGTCCCGCTCGACGCGCATCTGATGATCGCCGACGCCGACCGGCACGCGCCGGCATACGCCGAGGCCGGCGCCGGCAGCGTCACCTTCCACGTCGAGGCCGCCGCTGCGCCCGTACGGCTCGCGCGCGAGATCCGCAAGCAGGGCGCCCGCGCCTCGATGGCGCTCAAGCCCGCCACCCCGATCGAGCCGTACGAGGACCTGCTCGCCGAGCTCGACATGGTCCTGATCATGACCGTGGAGCCCGGCTTCGGCGGGCAGAAGTTCCTCGACCTGTGCCTGCCCAAGATCCGTCGCGCCCGCGCCCTGATGCACAAGCACGGCCTCGAGACCTGGCTGCAGGTCGACGGCGGTGTCAGCCTGGAGACCATCGAGCGCTGCGCCGAGGCCGGCGCCGACGTCTTCGTCGCCGGCTCGGCCGTCTACTCGGCCGACGACCCGGACGCGATGGTCAGCGCCCTGCGCGCGAGTGCCGCGAGCGCCTCGACGCTGCCGTGACGCAGCCCACGATTGTCTAGCGGCGGGCTGTGCTTAAATGTGTGCACACGAGTGAACAACTCGCGTGCTCTGGGGGCGGTGGAAATCCGCACCGGCGGTGATCGACGAGAGTCGGAAGTCCGCGACCCGGCCGCAGCCAGCGTCCGGTTGACCAGGTGAGAGTCCTGGACCGACGGTCAAAGTCCGGATGGAAAGAAGCACGCAGTCACCGCTCGACCCGGAGGTCCCGTACGTGGGGCGTCGGGCGTCGGCCGTGATCAGCCCCGGAGTCCGCGCAGTACGGACAGGAGGGGCCAACGATGAGCAGTGCGACCGACGTCGAGATCGCCGCGATGCGCCGTGCCCTCGAGCTCGCCGCCCTGGGACCGTTCAGCCCCAACCCCCGCGTCGGCTGCGTCCTGCTCGCCGATGACGGCACCACCGTCGCCGAGGGCCATCACCGCGGCGCCGGCACCGCCCATGCCGAGGCCGACGCTCTCAACCAGGCGGGCGAGCGCGCCCGCGGCACGACCGCGGTCGTCACCCTCGAGCCGTGCAACCACACCGGTCGCACCGGCCCGTGCTCCCGTCGCCTCATCGAGGCGGGCGTACGCCGTGTCGTGTTCGCCCAGCCCGACCCCAACCCGCTGGCCACCGGGGGAGCAGAGACCCTCCGCGGCGCGGGCCTCGAGGTCGTCTCGGGCGTGCTCGAGGAGGAGTCCCGGCACCTCAACCGGGTCTGGTCCCGCGCCCTCGAGCTCGGCCGCCCGTTCGTCACCTGGAAGTTCGCCACCACCCTCGACGGGCGCAGCGCGGCCGCCGACGGCACGTCGCGCTGGGTCTCCTCCACCGCGGCCCGTCTGGACACCCACCGGCTGCGCGCCCAGTGCGACACGATGCTGGTCGGCACCAACACCATCGCGATCGACGACCCGTTGCTCACCGTCCGCGACGCCGCCGGCGAGCCACTCGAGCACCAGCCGCTGCGGGCCGTGATGGGCCTGCGCGACCTGGCCGCCACCAGCAGCGTCTTCAACGACGACGCCGAGACCGTCCGGCTGCGCACCCACGACCCGCGCGCGGCCCTGGCCGAGCTCTGGGCGCTCGAGCGCCGCCACGTCTTCCTCGAGGGCGGCCCGACGCTCGCCGCCGCGTTCATCCGCGCCGGCCTGATCGACGAGATCGTCACCTACGTCGCACCGATGCTCCTGGGCGCCGGCCGCAACGCGGTCGCCGATCTCGGAATCTCGACGATCGCGGCGGCGTTGCGCCCCCGAGTCACCGACATCACCGTCCTCGACCCGGCCGCGCCGGGCGAGGAGCCCAACGTCCGGATCACCCTGACCCCGGACACGAAGACAGAGGAGAGCTGATGTTCACCGGCATCGTCGAGGAGCTCGGCATCATCGCCGCGATCGAGGACCAGGGGGACGCGATCCGCCTGACGGTCAGCGCCGCCACCGTCCTGCAGGACGCGGCGCTCGGCGACTCGATCGCTGTCAACGGCTGCTGCCTCACCGTCGCCACGCGGGACGACGGCACCTGGACCGCCGACGTCATGCAGGAGACCCTCGACAAGACCTCGCTGCGCGGCATCGCCGTCGGCGACGTGGTCAACCTCGAGCGTGCCGTCACCCCCCAGACCCGGCTCGGCGGCCACATCGTGCAGGGCCACGTCGACGGCGTCGGCGAGATCCTCGCCCGCACCCCGAGCGAGCACTGGGAGGTCGTCGAGGTCTCCCTGCCCGCGCACCTGGCCCGTTACCTCGTCGACAAGGGCTCGATCACCGTCGACGGCGTCAGCCTCACGGTCGTGGAGGCCAAGGACGCGAGCTTCACGGTGAGCCTCATCCCCGAGACCCTCGCCCGCACCACCCTCGGTCGTCGCCAGGTCGGCGACCGGGTCAACCTCGAGGCAGACGTCCTCGCCAAGCACGTCGAGAAGCTGCTGCAGTCAGGAGTCACCCAGTGAGCGACCAGAACATCGAGCCGGCCACCGCCCCGGTCCACGGCCAGGCCCAGCACGGCGGCGTACGGCTCGACTCCGTCGAGCGCGCCATCGCAGACATCGCCGCCGGCAAGGCCGTCGTGGTCGTCGACGACGAGGGCCGCGAGAACGAGGGCGACATCATCTTCGCCGCCGCCAAGGCGACCCCGGAGCTGATGGCCTTCACCATCCGTCACTCCTCCGGTGTGATCTGCGTGCCGATGCCCGGCCCGATGCTCGACCGCCTCGAGATCCCGCTGATGACGCCGCACAACCGCGACAAGCTCCGCACGGCGTACACGATCTCGGTGGACGCCCGCGACGGCGTCTCCACCGGCATCTCGGCCGCCGACCGCGCGCACACCGCCCGCGTCCTCGCCGACTCGGCGACCGAGCCGTGGGAGCTGACCCGCCCGGGTCACGTCTTCCCGCTGCGCTACCGCGAGGGCGGCGTCCTGGTCCGCCGCGGTCACACCGAGGCCGCCGTCGACCTGGCGATGCTCGCCGGGCTCACCCCGGCCGGCGTCCTGGTCGAGGTCGTCAACGACGACGGCACCATGAAGCGCGCCACCGAGCTGCGCGAGTTCGCCGACGAGCACGGCCTGGCGATGATCTCCATCGAGGATCTCGTCCGCTACCGCCGCCGCGTCGAGGTGCTGGTCGAGCGCAAGGCCGAGACCCAGCTCCCGACCAAGTACGGCGCGTTCACCGCGTACGGCTACACGGTCACGACCGACCGCTCCGAGCACGTCGCGCTGGTGTACGGCGACATCTCGGGTGACGCCCCGGTCCTGACCCGCGTGCACTCCGAGTGCCTGACCGGCGACGTGTTCGGCTCCGAGCGGTGCGACTGCGGTCCGCAGCTCGACGAGGCGATGGAGCGCATCGTCGCCGAGGGCCGCGGCGTGGTGGTCTACCTGCGTGGGCACGAGGGCCGCGGCATCGGCCTGGTCGCCAAGCTGCAGGCCTACCAGCTCCAGGACGGCGGCCGCGACACCGTGGACGCCAACCTGGACCTCGGCCTGCCCGCCGACGCGCGTCACTACGGCGCCGCGACCCAGATCCTGCGTGACCTCGGTGTCACCAACGTCCGGCTGATGACCAACAACCCGGACAAGATCAGCAACCTCGAGGACTACGGCATCGCGGTCGCGGAGCGGGTCGCGCTGACGCCGCACCCCAACGACCACAACATCAACTACCTGCTGACCAAGCGCGACCGGATGGGCCACGTCCTGCCCGGTCTCGAGCAGCTCGCCACCCACCACCAGACCGAGGAGCAGGACGCATGAGCGGCCACGGAGCACCCCAGACCCAGATCGCCGACTGCCACGACCTCCGCGTCGCGGTCGTGGCCGCCTCGTGGCACGAGGTCGTCATGGACGGCCTCATCGCCGGCGCCCAGCGAGCCCTGGACGACCACAAGGTCGAGGTCCCCGTCGTGGTCCGTGTCCCGGGCACCTTCGAGCTGCCTGTCGTCGCCGACGCGCTCGCCCGGGAGGGCTACGACGCCGTCATCGCCCTGGGCGTGGTCATCCGTGGCGGCACGCCGCACTTCGACTACGTCTGCTCGGCGGCCACCGACGGTCTCAACCGGGTCGCCCTGGACCACTCCGTACCGGTCGGCTTCGGCGTCCTGACCTGCGACAACGAGCAGCAGGCGCTCGACCGCGCGGGCCTTGAGGGCTCCGCGGAGGACAAGGGGTACGAGGCCACCGCCGCCGCCCTCGCGACCGCGCTCACGCTCAAGAAGATCAAGAGCCACCTGCTCGGCTGATCGGCACCGGCGATTTGGCCGGGGCGATGGTGGTCTGCCTACTCTCGTAGGGTCCTGGGACCCCCGGGACGGCTGCCGCGTGACGCCGAGTCCTGTCCAACGCGGTGCGTCACGACGAACCGATCGGGCAGGAGCGGGGGAACCACGTACGTGGGTCCACCGGACCCTGGGGGTGAAGCCGCACCTGGTGCGGCCGGGCACACTGCGCCCGAATCCGACAGCTAACTCCGCAGGCGCGCAGGAGATCCACATTGCGCATGCGCACCATGCTGTCCACGGCCGTCCTCTCGGTCGCCACCCTCGCCCCGGTCGCCTTCGCGGCGCCGAGCCACGCGGTCACCACGCACACCTGGGAGCGCCTGGCCCAGTGCGAGTCCAGCGGCCGTTGGCACATCAACACCGGAAACGGCTACTACGGCGGCCTGCAGATCAGCCCGAGCACGTGGCGTGCCAACGGCGGCCGTCGCTTCGCGGCCCTGCCCAACCACGCCTCCAAGCGCCATCAGATCAAGGTCGCGGAGCGGATCAAGCGCAGCCAGGGCTGGGGCGCCTGGCCGGCGTGCTCGGCGCGCATCGGCGTCCGCTGAGCGAGCTTTCGCCACTGGCCCCGAGGGGAGGGCTTGTCGGGGCTAGTGTCGGAGCGTGCGACTGCTCCTGAACCTGATCTGGCTGGTCCTGTGCGGCTTCTGGATGTTCCTCGCGTACGTCTTCTTCGGGGTCATCTGCTGCATCCTGATCATCACGATCCCGTTCGGGCTCGCCGCCTTCAGGATCGCGGGCTTCGCGCTGTGGCCGTTCGGCCGCACGGTCGTCCGTCGCACCGATGCGGGCGCGCCCTCGGCGATCGGCAACGTCGTCTGGTTCGTCTTCGCCGGTCTGTGGCTCGCCATCGGTCACCTGTTCACCGGCGTCGCGCTGTGCCTGACCATCATCGGCATCCCGCTGGGTCTGGCGAACTTCAAGCTCATCCCGGTGTCCCTGATGCCGCTGGGGCGCGTGATCGTGCCGGTCGACGTGGCCCAGCGGATGTACGCCGACCAGCACGCCCCGACGTTCTGAGTCGACCTCCAGGCCGGCCTCGCGTCCACAACGGCGGCCCGAGGACGCCCGCGGGGCCTGCACGGCCTAGGCTTGTCCCTCGTGAAGACGTTCGAGGAGCTGTGGGACGAGCTCAGCGAGAAGGCGCGTACGCGCCCCGAAGGCTCCGGCACGACCAGGCTGCTCGAGGGCGGCACCCATGCGATCGGCAAGAAGCTGGTCGAGGAGGCCGCCGAGTCGTGGATGGCCGCCGAGCATGAGGGCAAGGACGCGACCGCGCTGGAGATCAGCCAGCTGCTCTACCACGCCCAGGTCATGATGCTCGCCGCCGGCTTGAGCCTCGACGACGTCTACGCCCACCTCTGAGCCCTGAGGACCCCGATCCCCATGAGTGACTACCTCCGCATCGCCGTCCCCAACAAGGGTGCGCTGTCCGAAGCGGCCTCCACCATGCTCCGCGAGGCCGGCTACCGCCAGCGCGAGGACGCCAAGCGTCTCAGCCTGATCGACGATGACAACGGCGTCGAGTTCTTCTACCTGCGCCCGCGCGACATCGCGCTCTACGTCGGCGAGGGCACCCTCGACGTCGGCATCACCGGCCGCGACCTGCTCGCCGACTCCGGCGCCAAGGCCGAGGAGGTGCTCCAGCTCGGCTTCGGCCGCAGCCGGTTCCGCTTCGCCGGTCCCGCCGGGCAGTTCAACAGCCTCGCCGATCTGGCGGGCAAGCGGATCGCCACCTCGTACACCGGTGTCGTGCGTGCCTTCCTGCAGGCGAACAACATCGAGGCCAGCGTCACCCGCCTCGACGGCGCCGTCGAGTCGTCGATCCAGCTCGGCGTCGCCGATGTGATCGCCGACGTCGTCGAGACCGGCACCAGCCTGCGCGCCGCCGGGCTCGAGGCGTTCGGCGAGCCGATCCTCGAGTCCGAGGCGGTCGTCATCTCCGGCGGCCACACCAACGGCCACACCGCCACGTACGAGACGTTCAAGCGCCGCATCGACGGCGTCATGATCGCCCGCCGCTACGTGATGATGGACTACGACATCCGCGCCCAGGACGTTCCGGCGGCGACCGAGTTGGCCCCCGGTCTCGAGGGCCCGACGGTCAGCCCGCTGCACCGCGAGGGCTGGGTCGCCGTCCGGGTGATGGTGCCGCGCGACGGCTCACAGAAGCTGATGGACGACCTCTACGCCATCGGTGCCCGCGCGATCCTGCTCACCGACATCCATGCCTGCCGACTCTGAGCCTGCGGCTCTCACGCCTCTGCCCAAGACCTGGCGCCCCTTCGGCGTCCGGGCGATGGGGATCGTGCTGGTCATCGCGCTCTACGGCCTGACGATCTTCATGTGGTTCGCGTTCGACGACGAGACCCGGGCGAAGTTCACCGTCTTCCAGAAGGGGACGCTGGTGTTCTTCGGCCTGCTGATCCTCGCGGTCGTGCACGCGCTGACCCGCTCGCGCGTCGAGGCGCGCGAGGAGGGACTCGTGATCGTCAACGGCTACAAGCGCCGCGACTTCGCCTGGGAGCAGGTCGTCGCGGTCCGGATGCCGCCGGGCGCGCCCTGGGCCACGCTCGACATCGCCGACGGCACCACGGTTCCCGCGATGGGCATCCAGGCCTCCGACGGCGGTACCGCCAAGAAGGCCGTACGGGACCTGCGCGCTCTCGTCGCGGCCCCGCACGGCTCCTAGCCGCCGGCGTCAGCGGGCGCGGATGCCCCAGACGCCGCTGAAGGTCTCGCCGGGCGCCAGCACGATGAGGCCCTCGCCGGAGTTGAACGCGTCGACCGATGCGGTCATCGGCTCGATCGCGATGGCCGTACGGGCGGGGTTGCGGTTGTTGGCCGTGTAGACCATCAGCCACCGGTGCTGGCTGTCCTGCCACAGGTCGACGGCCCGCTCCTCGCCCCCGGCGGTCACCGTCGAGAGGGTGACGGTGGCGATGCCGTCGGCGTCGAACTCCAGGTCCGCGAAGCAGGTGTCCATGCCGATGCCGTCGAGCGACTTGCCGCCCCGGAAGTCGTAGACGGTGCCCTCGACCGACTCGGTGCCCGTCGGGAGCAGCCGGTCGTCGGCGAGCACGCGGGTCGCGGCGGGGGAGTCGAGCGTCCAGGCGTCGATGGTCCCGCCCGTGTCGAGGGTGAAGTACGGGTGCGCGCCGGTCGCGAAGGGCGCGTTGGTCGCCGCGTGGTTGGTGGCCTTCTGGGTGACCCTCAGGCCGTCCTCACCGAGCTCGTAGACGACGCCGAGCTCGAGGGTCCACGGGTAGCCGGTCTGGGCCATCAGCCGCAGACCGAGCTCGATCCGGGCCTCGGTGTGCTCGACGACGTGCCAGGTGGCCCAGCGGACCAGGCCGTGGATGGCGTTGTGGGTGTGCGGCTCGGTGAGCCCGAGCTGGTGCTCCTGGCCCTCGAAGGTGTAGTGCCCGTCGCGGATCCGGTTGGGCCACGGCATCAGGAGCTGGCCACGGCACGCACCCGGGATCTCGTCCTCGGGGAAGCCGTCGACGACGTTGCGGCCGTCCTTCGTCAGCAGGCGCAGCGTGGCACCTGACTCCGTGATGGTGGCGGCGTAGCCGGCCGCCTTGATCTCGTACTGCTCACCAGTGGGGGCAACCATGCGGAGAACGCTATCGAACCGTGCGCCAGATCACGTCGGCGGCATCGCGGGTGCGCTCGCGCTCGAAGAGCGCCTCCTGATCGCGCTCCCACGCGGCGATGTACGGCTCGACCTCGGCGCCGTCGCGGGCGCGCCAGCGCGCGAGCCGGATGTCGGTCGGGGCCTCGATCCAGACGAGCGCCGTGCGCAGGTGGGCATACGCGGCCATTCCCGCCCCGACGCCCTCGACGACCAGCAGGGCGGCGGGCTCGACGGTCACGGTCTCGGCGTACGCGTCCGCGTGCCAGTCGTGGCGGCGATAGCTCCCGGGCCGGCCCTCGGCGAGCGGGAGCAGGAGCGCGTCGAGCTGCGTGGCGAGCCGGGGAAGCCCGCTCCAGCCGTCGTAGAGGTCGTCGAGGTGGACCACTGTCGCCGGGGTCAGTGCCGCGACGGCACCGGCGAGGGTGGTCTTGCCGGAGCCGGCCGGTCCGTCGAGACAGAGCAGGCGCCCGTCGGCGAGCGTCGGAGCGCGACCATGCACCAACGCGACCACGCCGGGGGCATCGACCTCAGAAGGCGAGTCCATGACCCCGGTACGTGGTGGCGGCCTCGACGATCCGATCGCCGCTGATCAGGTAGGCGGTCGGGGTGTGCTCGAAGAGCTCACCGGACTTCGCGTGCCGGAACCACACCAGGTCGCCGATCCGCAGCCGGTCGGCCGCATCGCCGCGCAGCGGGGTCTGCACCTCACCGGCGCCCTCGAGGTCGGTCAGCGCCAGACCCGCCGGAGCCCACGGGGTCGGCAGCCGGTCGGGACCCGCGGGGCCGGAGGCGCCCAGGCCGCCGCCATGCACGGCGACGAGGCCGGCGGCGGGCCGGCGCGTCACCGGTACGCCGAAGAACGCCGCCGGGCGCGGCGAGAACGCGCGGTAGTGGTCGAACAGGCCCGGCACCAGCAGCCCGGAGCCGGCCGTCACCTCGGTGACCGTCGGGTCGGCCGAGGAGGTCTCCAGGGAGCCCGACCCGCCGGCGTTCCAGAACTCCAGCCCCTCCGGGCCCAGCAGCTCGTCGAGCCCGAGCCCGATCGAGGCGCGCCGCTCGGCGAGCTGTGCCACCGAGAGCGCCTTGATCCGGCGCACCGCGAACGAGCGCGCCGCCTGCCCGGGGACCTCGTCGGCGAGTCCGGCGACCTGCCCCTCGTACGTCATCACGCCGACCAGCCGGAAGCCGGGGCGCGCGACGATCGCACGGGCCAGCTCGAGCACCCCCTCCGGAGCGAGCAGGGGCGAGCGCTTCGGTCCCAGGTGGCGGCCCGCGACCTGCAGCCCGGCGTCGACGTCGATCGCGACCCGCACCGGGACGGCCTTGGAGGCGCGCACCGAGTCGATCACGTCGAGGTGCTCGACGGAGTCGACCATCAGCGTGATCTTCGCGGCCGCCGACGGCGACCCGACCAGCCGCGTCAGCGCCCAGCGGTCGACGCTCGGATAGGCGACCACCACGTCGTCACTGACGTTGCTCTCGACCAGCCACAGCGCCTCGGCCAGCGTGTAGCCGAGCACACCCGCGAAGCCGGGAGCCGCGAGAGCGCGCGAGATCAGTGCCGGCACCCGCAGTGACTTCGACGCCACCCGGATCGGCGTGCCGCCCGCTCGCCGGGCCAGGTCGGCGGCGTTGGCGTCGAACGCGTCCAGGTCGACGACCATCGCCGGCGTGGCCACCGGTCGGTCGTGCGCGGCGACGGCGCCGCCGAGCCGCGCCCAGAGCCGGTTGCGATCGGCTGCGGAACCTGCCCCGCTCACTTGATCCCGTGCTTCTTCAAGATGGCCTCGATGTCGTCCAGGTCGTCGCCCAGGCCGAGATCGGCGCCCGCCGGCGCCTTGCCCTTCACCGCCTTCGCCGGCTTCGCTCGCTTCGCCGCCGCGGGCGCATCGCTGCCCGCCCCGTTGGACAGGCGCGCCGAGACGCCGATCAGCGCGAACGCGATCACGGCCAGGACCAGGCCGAGCCAGACCACCGGGCTCCAGACGAAACCGGTCGCCCAGTTGGCGATCGCGGTGCCGATCCGGCCGAAGAGGCGCAGCGTGTGGGTGAAGTACGCGGCCAGCGGCAGCAGCGTGATGCCGCTCCACCGGGCGAGCGAGGCCGCACCCTTCGCGCGAGCGCGCGTCCAGGTGTAGAGACCCGAGAACAGGGTCAGTGCGAGCGCAAGAGCGCCCCAGGCGACGTCGTCCATAACGCCATCCTCCCACCCACCCCTCAGGGAGCGCTTGATTGAATGACCGCGTGGACCACGACCACCTCCGGCCCGACGCCAAGCGCCTCCAGGCGCCCGCCTTCCCCGATGACGACGGGACGACCTCCGAGCCGGTGGCGACCGCCTTCGCGGCCTACGCCGCCGACCGCTCCTCGTACCCGCTGCTCCTCGGGGCGCTGAGCGAGAGCCGACTGCTGGTGCCGGTGGTCGCGGTCCTCGGCGAGGTGGAGTACGACGCGCAGGGGCTCGCCCACGACAAGACCAGTGACATGGCCACCGTCCTGCTCACCGGGGCCGACGGACGGCAGGCGCTGCTCGCCTTCACCAGCATGGAGACGATGGCCGCATGGCGGCCCGACGCCCGGCCCGTCCCGGTCGCGACCCGCGACGCCGCCCGCGCCGCGGAGCAGGAGGAGGCGGCCGCCGTCGTCATCGACATCGCCGGCCCGGTGACCGCGGTGATCGAGGGCGAGGACCTGCATGCGCTGGCGCGCGGCTGGACCCTGACGCGGGTGGGGGAGCAGACCGCGTGGATCGCGCCCGCGTGAATTGGTTCACGCGGGAATCCTCCGGTAGTCTCTCGTGTTGACCGAGCAGTTGACATCCGTCAGCTGCTCTACAAGCGGAGACAGCGACACCGTTTCCCACCCGCATCGACCAAGGCAGCACAGGTCGTCGGGTCCGGTCCAGGAGTAGGAATCAGAGGATATCTGGGTCCTGTCTTCCGGTGTGAGCCATGGGAATTCTTCCCCCGTGGCCCGCAGTGACTGGCTTCCGCTTGGACAAGCGGAAGCCTTTTTTCGTTCTCTGGAGGACACATCAGCACCGAGCTTCGTATCAACGACCGGATCCGAGTACCCGAGGTCCGCCTCGTTGGTCCCAACGGCGAGACCGTCGGCATCGTGCCGACCGGCGACGCACTGCGCCTTGCTCAGGAGGCGGACCTCGACCTCGTCGAGATCGCCCCGATGGGCAAGCCCCCGGTCTGCAAGCTCATGGACTACGGCAAGTTCAAGTACGAGAACGCGCAGAAGGCGCGTGACGCTCGCCGTAACCAGACGAATGTCGTCATCAAGGAGATGAAGCTTCGTCCCAAGATCGACCAGCACGACTATGACACCAAGAAGGGTCACGTCGAGCGGTTCCTGAAGGCCGGCGACAAGGTCAAGATCACGATCATGTTCCGCGGTCGCGAGCAGCACCGCCCCGAGCTGGGCTTCCGCCTCCTGCAGAAGCTCGCCGAGGACGTCCAGGAGATCGGCTTCGTCGAGTCGTCGCCGAAGCAGGACGGCCGCAACATGATCATGGTGCTCGGCCCGCACATCAAGAAGGCCGACGCCAAGGTCGAGCACCTGGAGGCCAAGGAGGCCAAGGCCGCCGAGCGTGCCGCCGACGCCGCCCTCGAGCAGGCCGAGCGTGACGCGTCCAAGGCTGGACGCCCGGTCGCGCAGAAGAAGGAGAAGCGCCGCAACGAGGCGCTCGATCCCGACATCGACCTCTGAACCACCCCTAGTACTTCGAGCCCGGCACCTCGGGCTTGATCGAGCAAGAAAGAAGAACGAGATGCCGAAGAACAAGTCGCACTCCGGTGCGGGCAAGCGCTTCAAGGTGACCGGCTCCGGCAAGATCCTTCGCGAGAAGGCCGGCAAGCGCCACAACCTTGAGAAGAAGGCCTCCAAGGTCACCCGTCGCCTCACCGGCACCGTCGAGGTTGCCGCGAACGACGTCCCGCGCGCCAAGAAGCTGCTGGGTCTCTGATCTTTCCCCCGGGCTGAGGCCCATCAAGTTTTTTTCATCGCAAGGAGTACGAAATGGCACGCGTCAAGCGCGCAGTAAACGCCGCCAAGAAGCGCCGCGTCACCCTCGAGCGGGCCTCCGGCTACCGCGGTCAGCGTTCGCGCCTCTACCGCAAGGCCAAGGAGCAGGTCACCCACTCGCTCGTCTACGCCTACAACGACCGGCGTAAGAAGAAGGGTGAGTTCCGCAAGCTCTGGATCCAGCGCATCAACGCCGCGGCGCGTGCCGAGGGCCTGACCTACAACCGCTTCATCCAGGGCCTCGGCCTGGCCGGCATCGAGGTCGACCGCAAGATCCTGGCTGAGCTCGCCGTCAACGACGTGGCCGCGTTCAACGCGCTCGTCGCTGCTGCCAAGGCCGCCCTCCCGGCCGACGTCAACGCTCAGGTCTCCGCCTGAGTCGTATGACGTCCGTGCCCCTCACCCCGAGCAACGCTCGGGTGAAGGAGCTCCGGAAGCTGAGCCGCCGCTCGGGGGGAGCCGGGCGGGGGGTTTTCCTTTCCCCGGGCCCCCAGGGCGTGGAAGGCGCCATCCGTGCAGACGTGTGGCGGGAGCTCTTCGCCACCCCCACCGCCGTGGAGACGTACGCCGACCTGATCGGCGAGCGTCCCGTCACCCTGGTCAGCGACCAGGCGATGGCGGCGATCTCGGATGCCGTCTCACCCGCAGGCATCACCGCCCTGTGCGACTTCTTCGACCAGTCCTGGGATCGCGTGATGGATCCGTCGCGGTCCAGTGATGCGTTCGTCCCGCGTCTGGTCGCGATCTGCGCTGACGTCCGCGACCCCGGCAACGCCGGCACCGTGATCCGCTGCGCCGATGCGGCGGGCGCAGATGCGATCGTGCTGGCCGGTGACGCCGTCGACCTCTACAACCCCAAGACGATCCGTGCCTCGGTCGGCTCGGCCTTCCACGTCCCGATCGTCATCGAGCGCGACCCGCTGCGGGCCATGGAGGCGGCCAAGGCCGCCGGACTGACCGTGCTCGCGGCGGACATGGACGGCGAGTCGCTCTTCGAGACCGACCTCGGCGCACCGACGGCATGGCTCTTCGGCAACGAGGCATGGGGCCTGCCCGCGGAGCTGGCCGGCGAGGCCGATCGGATCGTCAGCATCCCGATCTACGGCCAGGCCGAGAGCCTCAACCTCTCCACCGCAGCGGCCGTCTGTCTCTACGCGAGCGCGCGGGCGCAACGCGCCTGACCCTCACGCGGCGGCGACCGAGCCATCAGACGACCCGATAGGTTGGCGGCATGGATCCGCTGGACACGCTGCCCGACGGAGTCGTGATCGCCGACGGCGAGGGCCGGGTGCAGGTCGCCAATCTGATGGCCCGTCGGATGCTCGCCATCACCGGCGACCCCGTCGGCGCGCCCCTCGCCGACGTGCTGGCGCTGAGCGACCAGCGCGGCTGCGGGTGGGTCGAGACCAACAACCCGTACGGCGGGCTCTCCTCGCGCACGGGCGTGCCGGAGCAGTCCTGGCTGCTCCCCGACGGCACCGAGGTGCTGGTCACCGCGCGGATCACCCGCGACAAGCACCTCGGGATCGCCATCCGCAGCGGCCGCGGGCGCGCCCGGCTGGACCGGGAGCGATCCGACCTGGTCGCCACCGTCGCTCACGAGCTCCGCAGCCCCCTCACCGGCGTGAAGGGGTTCGTCCAGGCACTGCTCAACCGCTGGGACAAGCTCAACGACGAGCAGAAGAAGCTGATGCTCACCACGGTCCACGCCGACTCCGACCGGCTCTCGCGACTGATCGCGGAGCTGCTCGACGTGGCCCGGATCGACACCGGCCGCCTCCAGCTCTACCCGAGGCCCAGCGACCCGGCCACGCTCGTACGCCGGGTCGTCGACTCGGTCAGCGCCGCGACCTCGCGTGCCATCGAGCTGACGGTCACCACCGACGAGGGCGCGGAGATCTTCGTCGATCCCGACAAGTTCACCCAGGTCGTCACCAACCTGGTCGAGAACGGCGTACGGCACGGGGACGGTGTCGTCCGGGTGCGTCTCGAGCCGGGCGACCCCGGCCTCCTGCGGCTCATCGTCGACGACGAGGGCACCGGCATCGCCCCTGAGCTGCGCAAGCGGGTATTCACCAAGTTCTGGAAGAACGGCGCCCGTGGGGGCTCCGGCCTCGGCCTCTACCTGGTCGGCGGCCTCACCAAGGCGCACGGCGGCACGGTCACCATCGCCGATGCCCCCGGCGGCGGCGCCAGGATCATCACCGAGTGGCCCACCGAGGACCGGCGGTCGGCATGACCCGGAGCGACCCGCAGGCGATCGAGCGCTACCTGGAGGACGTCGAGCCGGCGAAGCGCTCGCTGATCGAGCACTACTACGCGCGCCTGGTCGCGCAGGTGCCGGAGACGCAGATCGGAACCAGCTACGCGATGGCCGGTCATCTCCACCGCGGCAAGGGCCTGATGAGCGTCATGGCCACCCGCGCCGGGCTCTCGATCGTGCCGTTCAGCGGTCAGGTCTCCCGGGCGCTCCGCGATGCCCACCCCGACGCCGGCCTGGATCTGTCCGAGAAGGCGGGCACCGTCCGGATCACCGTCGACGCCCCGCTGTCGGACGAGCTCTTCGACGAGCTCGTCCGTCTGCGCGTGGCTGAGATCGAGGCGAAGGCCTAAGCCTCCGACCCGAGCCGGCCAGGACCTGGGGCCGGCACCCGTCTCAGACTCGCGCGGGCGCCGGGAGCTCCGGCTCGGAGCCCCGCTTCGGCGTGATCAGGAACTCCGTCAGGATCAGGGCCAGCGCCGTCACCACCGCGAGCAGCACCAGCCCGTGGGTGTAGCTGTGATGCACCTCGTCGTAGGTCGCGCCCATGACCAGCGGCGGGAAGAAGCCGCCGAGACCACCGGCCGCGCCGACGATGCCGGTGACCGAGCCGACCCGGTCCGACGGAGCGAGCTGCGCCACCCAGGTGAAGACCGCGCCGCTGCCCAGGCCCATGAAGGCGGCCATCAGCACGAACGACAGCCCCGCACGCCACTCGAGGGCGGGCCGGGTGGCGAGGATGACCGCCATCAGGAGGGCGCCGAGGAAGGCGATGAACAGGACCTTCCGCGGTCCGATCCGGTCCGCGACGATGCCTCCGATCGGGCGGGCGACGACCGCGGCGATCGCGAAGCCCGCCGTGCGGGTGCCGGCCTGGGGGAGCGCGAAGCCGTAGACGTCGTGCAGGTAGGTCGGCAGGTAGGTGGAGAAGGCCACGAAGCCGCCGAAGCACGCGGCGTACAGGAACGCCATGTCCCAGGTGATCGCCAGCCGTGCGGCACCCATCACCTTCGGCACGAACGCGGTGTGCTGCGGCGTCCAGCCCGGCGCGTTGCGCAGGAAGGTCCAGGTCACAAAGGCCGTGACCGCCAGCGCCACGCTGATGATCAGGTGGGTGGGGACGTACCCGAACCAGTTCACGAACCGCGAGGTGAAGAACGCCGACAGCGCGGTGCCGCCCATGCCGGCGCCGAAGACACCGGTCGCGAAGCCGCGCCGCTCGGGCGGGAACCAGGCGTTGAGGAACGGGATGCCGACGGCGAACGTGGTGCCGCCGATGCCGAGGAAGAAGCCGAAGACCAGGAGCAACGGGTACGAGTTCGCCTGGCCGGCGATCGCGACCAGGATGACGGCGGGGATCGTGGCCAGGGTCAGGATCGGGAACATCACCCGCGCGCCGTAGCGGTCGGTGAGCGCGCCGGCGGGGATGCGCCCCAGGGAGCCGACGAGCACGGGCACGGCGACCAGCAGGGACTTCTGGCCCGCCGACAGACCGAGGTCGGTGGCATACCGGATGCCGAGCGGGCCGATCATGTTCCACGCCCAGAACGTGATGCAGAAGGCCCACGTGGCTAGGAAGAGGTTCCTCATCTGTCCGGGCATCAGCGTGCTCCTCGCTCGCGGTCATGGGTTCCGATGGGCTGCCAGCCGGGTCGCGCTGCTCGGGCACCGGCATGGGGCCGAGCATCGCGGCTGCGATAGACGATGTACGGGCGGAACAGGTAGTGCAGCGGCGCGGTGAAGGCGTGCACGAGCCGGGTGAAGGGCCAGATCGCGAAGAGCAGCAGTCCGACCAGCGCGTGGATGTGGAACTGCACCGGAGCCGCGGCCATGGCGTCCACGTCCGGGTTGAGGTAGAAGAGCGACCGGAACCAGGGCGAGACCGTCTCGCGGTAGTTGGCCGCCTCCGACCCCGCTGAGATCGCCAGCGCGGTGGTCCACAGACCCAGGCACAGAGCGGAGGTGAGCACGACGTACATCACCTTGTCGTTGGTGGTGGTCGCCATGAAGACCGGGCCGGTCGTGCGGCGACGGTAGATGAGGATCCCGAGCCCGACGAGCGTGCAGATGCCGGCGATCGTGCCCCAGAAGAGCGCGTTGCCGTGGTACATGTGCTCGCTGATGCCGAGCTTCTCGGTCCACGACTCCGGGATCAGCAGACCGACGACGTGCCCCACCACGACGACCAGGGCACCGAAGTGGAACAGCGGCGAGCCGATCCGCAGCAGCCGGGACTCGTAGAGCTGGGACGAGCGGGTGGTCCAGCCGAACTTGTCGTAGCGGTAGCGCCAGATCGTGCCGCCGATCAGCAGCGCCAGCGCCAGATAGGGCAGCACGCCCCACAGGACGGTGCTCACGGTCGGACCTCCTCACGCGCACGGGTGGGCATCAGGTCCATCACGGCGAGACCGACCGACTCCGAGGGCGGTCCGCCGCGCAGGTGCGGCGGTGCCATTGCCATCGCCGAGACCCGGTCGGCGGGGGAGTCGCCCGGGAGGGTCGCGCAGAGCGCGATCAGGACGTCGGCGTACGCACCGGCCTGCTCGGCCGGGCGCTCGAGGAGCGCCAGCCGGATCAGCTCGAGGCTCGCCCGGTACTCCTGGAGGAGATCGGCGCCGCGGACCGGGTCGGCCATCGCGGCATACTCCAGCACCATGGGCAGGTAGTCCGGCAGCTCGCCACCGAGGTCGACCAGGAACCCCGAGTCTCGGTAGCGCTGCTTGAACCCGGCCAGGGTCTCGCCGCGCCGCCGCGTGTCCCCATCGGTCCAGTACGACAGGTAGAGCGTCTGCGAGCGGTGCAGGTCGAAGAGCTCGACGTAGGCCGTGCGCAGGTCCTCGGGGTCTGCGGCCTCGAGCCGGTCCAGGGCCGCCAGCAGTCGGGTGACCGCCTCGGAGGCCGGCTGCTCCGCGAGCGCCTGCCGCAGCAACGGGAGCTGTGCCAGCATCCGCGCATCGGGATAGCCGAGCGCCCAGGCGCAGACCTGGTGCACCACCCGCCAGTCGCTCTGTCGCCGCCCCAGGCCGAGGAGCCCGCCGATCACGACTTCTCCTTGGCCGGGAACAACCCCTCGGGGCGGCCGTTGCCGTCCCAGTTGAGCAGGTTGACCCGCCCGCGCAGGGACTCGCTCGAGGCGGCGGTGTCGGCCGTCTGGCGGTCGCGCAGCGCGTGGAAGGTCTCCACGGCGACCGGGGTGGGTACGCCGCTCGCCTCGCCGAAGGCGCCGGACTCGTACATGCCGGGGCCCTCGTCGAAGTCGAGCGAGCAAGCCATCTCCTCGAGGTTGTGCGCGTCCTCGTGGTGCGCGGTCGGGATGACGTAGCGCTCCTCGTACTTGGCGATCGCGAGCAACCGGTACATGTCGTAGACCTCCTCCTCGCCCATGCCGACGAAGGCCGGGATGGAGGCGTCGGGATCGCGCCCGAGCGAGACGTCGCGCATGTAGGACCGCATCGCGGCCAGGCGGTTGAGCACCCGCTCGATCTCTGCGGTATCTCCGGCGGTGAAGAGCTCGGCCAGGTACTCGACGGGGATGCGGAGCTCGTGGATCGCGCCGAAGAGACTGCCCGCCGCCTCGGCGTCGTGACCCTGGTCCTTGAGCAGGTCGACGACCGGCGACAGGGGCGGGACGTACCAGACCATCGGCAGCGTCCGGTACTCCGGGTGCAGCGGCAGCGCGACCTTGAACCGCTTGGCCAGTGCGTAGACCGGCGACCTGCGCGCCGACTCCATCCAGTCATCGGGGATGCCCTGGGCGCGGGCCGCTGCGATCACCTCGGGGTCACTCGGGTCGAGCATGATCTCCAGCTGCTTGGCGTAGAGCGCCTGGTCGTCGGCGGTCGCGGCGACCTCGGTGACTCGGTCGGCGTCGTAGAGCACCAGGCCGAGGTAGCGCAGCCGCCCCACGCAGGTCTCGGAGCAGACCGTCGGCAGGCCCACCTCGACGCGCGGGTAGCAGAAGGTGCACTTCTCGGCCTTGCCGCTCTTGTGGTTGAAGTAGATCTTCTTGTACGGGCAGCCGGTGATGCATTGGCGCCAGCCACGGCAGCGGTCCTGGTCGACGAGGACGATGCCGTCCTCCTCGCGCTTGTAGATCGCGCCCGAGGGGCACGACGCCATGCACGCGGGGTTGAGGCAGTGCTCGCAGATCCGGGGCAGGTAGAACATGAACGTCTGCTCGTACTCGAACTTGATCTTCGCGTTGGCCTCGGCGCTCGCGTCGGCGCGCAGCTTGGCGATGATCGGGTCGAGCTCGCCCATCTGGGCGGCGCCGCCGAGGTTGTCGTCCCAGTTGGCCGACCAGGTGATCTTGGTGTCCTCGCCCGTGATCAGCGACTTGGGTCGGGCCACCGGGAAGTCGTCACCGAGAGGCGCGTCGACCAGGGTCTGGTAGTCGTAGGTCCACGGCTCGTAGTAGTCCCCGAGCTGCGGTTGGACCGGGCTGGAGAAGATCGTGAGCAGCTTCTTGAGCCGGCCGCCGGCCTTGAGCCTGAGCTGGCCGTGCCTGCCGACCTCCCAGCCGCCGCGCCACTTCTCCTGGTCCTCGTACTGCCGGGGGTAGCCCTGGCCCGGCCGGGTCTCGACGTTGTTGAACCAGACGTACTCGGTGCCGGCGCGGTTGGTCCACGCCTGCTTGCAGGTCACCGAGCAGGTGTGGCAGCCGATGCACTTGTCGAGGTTCATCACCATCGACATCTGAGCCATGACGCGCATCAGTACGTCACCTCCTGCGAACGCTTGCGCACGGTCGAGACCATGTCTCGCTGGTTCCCGGTGGGGCCGAGATAGTTGAAGGTGTACGAGAGCTGGGCGTACCCGCCGATGAGGTGGGTGGGCTTCACCAGCAGCCGGGTCACCGAGTTGTGGATGCCGCCGCGCCGGCCGGTCGCCTCCGACTTCGGCACGTCGATCGTGCGCTCCTGGGCGTGATGCACGTAGACGACCCCGTCGGGCATCCGGTGCGACACGATCGCGCGCCCGACGAGCACGCCGTTGGCGTTGGTGCACTCGACCCAGTCGTTGTCCTGCACCTCGATCGACGCGGCGTCGGCCGGACTCATCCAGACCGTCGGGCCGCCACGCGAGAGCGAGAGCATGAAGAGGTTGTCCTGGTACTCGGAGTGGATCGACCACTTCGAGTGCGGCGTCAGGTAGCGCACGGTGATCTGCTTGGCGCCGTCCGGCCCGAGCTTGGGCTCACCGAAGAGCCGGTGCATGTCCAGGGGCGGGCGGTACGTCGGCAGCCCCTCGCCCAGATCGGACATCCAGTCGTGGTCGAGGTAGAAGTGCATCCGCCCGGTGAGCGTGTGGAACGGCTTGAGCCGCTCGATGTTGACCGTGAACGGCGCGTAGCGCCGTCCGCCCGTCTCCGAGCCGGACCACTCCGGGCTCGTGATGACCGGGACCGGGGCGGACTTGGTCGCCGCGAACGTGATGCGCTTCTCCTCCGAGCCCTCGGCCAGGTCCGCCAGCGGCTTGCCGACGCGTCTCTCGAGCGTCCTGAAGCCCTGCACGGCGAGCTCGCCGTTGCTGGTCCCGGAGAAGGTCAGGATCGCCTCGGCGAGCTTCTCGTCGGTGTTGATCGCCGGTCGGCCCGCGCCCGGGCCCGAGGGCAGCACGCCGTTGAGCCGGCCGAGCAGGTCGACCTGCTCCTTCACGTCGAAGGTGACGTTCTTGACCGTGAAGCCGAGCTTGTCGGCCAGGGGACCGATCGAGGCGAGCTTGTCGGCGATCGCGGTGTAGTCGCGCTCGACGACGGTGACGACCGGTCTGGTGTCGTACGGATCCCTCGGCGTCTCGCCGGGGGTGTCGTGCTGTAGCGGGACGCTGACCAGGTCGTGCCGGGTGCCGAGGTGGGTCCTGGACAGCTCGGAGAGCTTCGCGGCGAGCCCGTGGAACAGGTCGAAGTCGCTGCGTGCCTCCCACGGCGGGTCGATCGCGGGCGTGAAGGCGTGTACGAACGGGTGCATGTCGGTGGAGGAGAGGTCGTGCTTCTCGTACCAGGTGGCCGCCGGCAGCACGACGTCGGAGAGCAGCGTCGTCGACGTCATCCGGAAGTCGGCCGAGACCAGCAGGTCGAGCTTCCCCTCCGGGGCCTCGTCGTGCCAGGCGACGCTCTCGGGGCGCGGGGTGTTCGGGTTCTCGCCGCCCTGGCCATCGACGCCGAGCACGTTGTGGTGGGTGCCGAGAAGGTGACGCAGGAAGTACTCGTTGCCCTTGGCCGAGGAGCCCATCAGGTTGGAGCGCCACAGGATGAGCGTCCGCGGCCACGACTCGGGCGCGTCGATGTCGGCGATGGCGGGCTTGAGCGTGCCGTCGTCGAGTGCGTTCGCGACGTACGTGGCCGCGTCCGGCACGGTCCCGGCCTCGACGGCCGCGGCGGCGTCGTCGGCGACGTCGAGCGAGTTGCGGTCGAACTGCGGGTAGAAGGGCATCCAGCCCTTCTTCGCCGACTGCGCGATCACGTCGGCGGTGTGCCCCCGTAGGTGACCCTTGGCCAGCGGCGAGGCGAGCGAGTCGGCGCTGTAGCCGTCGCTGCGCCACTGGTCGGTGTGCATGTACCAGAAGCTGGTGCCGGTCATGGTCCGCGGCGGCCGGCTCCAGTCGAGGCCGTTGGCCAGCGAGATCCAGCCGGTGATCGGGCGGCACTTCTCCTGGCCCACGTAGTGCGCCCAGCCACCGCCGTTGCGGCCCATCGCGCCGGTCAGGATCAGCAACGAGAGGATCGCGCGGTAGGTCGCGTCGCCGTGGAACCACTGGCAGATCCCGGCGCCCATGATGATCATCGAGCGACCCTGCGACTCCTCGGAGTTCTTCGCGAACTCGCGGGCGACTCGGATGCAGGCCTCGGCCGGGACCGAGGTGATCTCGGCCTGCCAGGCGGGCGTGTACGGGGTGGAGGCGTCGTCGTACCCCGTCGGCCACTCGCCGGGCAGGCCCGGACGGCTCACGCCGTACTGGGCGAGCATGAGGTCGAGGACGGTGGTGACCAGGTGGCCGCCGACGCGCTGGGCGGGCACGCCACGGCGCAGCACCGAGCCGGTGCCGTCGGCCTCCGTGAAGGCGGGCAGCAGCAGCTCGTGGGACTCGGAGGCACCGTCACCGTGCAGGGTGAGGCGCGGCGTGACGCCCTCGAGGTCGAGGTTCCACTTGCCGACACCGGACTCCGCGTAGCGGAATCCCATGGAGCCGTTCGGGACGACCGGCTGCCCCGTCGCCTCGTCGAGCACCACGGTCTTCCAGCGCTCCTCGTCCGCGCTGTCGGCGGGCACGGCCGCGAGGTCGGCGGCGGTGAGGAACCTCCCAGGCACGTACGCCCCGGGGTGATCGGGGTGCTCCTCGAGCCGGATGAGGTGCGGCAGGTCGGTATAGGTACGGGTGTAGTCGGCGAAGAACGGCACCGTGCGGTCGACGAAGTTCTCCTTGAGGATCACGTGCCCCATCGCCATCGCCAGCGCGGCGTCGGTGCCGGCCTGCGCGGGCAGCCACTCGTCGGCGAACTTCGTGTTGTCGGCGTAGTCGGGGGAGACCGTGACCACCTTGGTGCCGCGGTAGCGGACCTCGGCCATCCAGTGCGCGTCGGGGGTACGGGTGACGGGGACGTTGGAGCCCCACATCATCAGGTAGGTCGCGTCCCACCAGTCGCCCGACTCGGGCACGTCGGTCTGATCGCCGAAGACCTGCGGGGAGGCGACCGGCAGGTCGGCGTACCAGTCGTAGAACGACGTCATCACGCCGCCGATGAGCTGGGTGTAGCGGGTGCCGACGCAGTGCGACACCATCGACATCGCCGGGATGGGGGAGAAGCCCGTGTTGCGGTCCGGCCCGTGGGTCTTGATCGTGTGGACCTGCGCGGCCGCGACGATCTCGTTGGCCTCCGCCCACGAGATGCGGACCAGGCCGCCTTTGCCGCGGGCCCGCTGGTAGCGGCGGCGACGCTCGGGGTCGGCCTGGATGTCGGCCCAGGCGAGTACCGGGTCGCCGAGGCGTCTCTTCGCCTCGCGGTACATCTCGACGAGCACCCCGCGGCCGTACGGGTAGCGCACCCGGGTCGGCGAATAGGTGTACCAGGAGAACGCCGCGCCACGAGGGCAACCGCGCGGCTCGTACTCCGGGCGATCGGGACCGACCGACGGATAGTCGGTCTGCTGGGTCTCCCAGGTGATGATCCCGTCCTTGACGTAGACCTTCCAGGAGCAGGAGCCGGTGCAGTTCACGCCGTGCGTGGACCGTACGACCTTGTCGTGACTCCATCTGTCGCGATAGAAGACGTCGCCTTGGCGACCGCCCTGACGGAAGACGGCCCGGCCGTCGTCCGTCTCGTCCCACTTGGTGAAGAACCTGCCTGTCCTGAGCAGCAGGTCGCTGGCCGTTCCATCGATCCGAGGCACGACTTCACTATGCCCACATCGTGGGTCCGGCGTGAAGCAGGATGCGATGGCCAAACGTCCCGGAACAAAGGCCTGCGACCGCCGATTGGGAGCCCGCCGCACCTCCTTGCCTAGCGTGGGTGACCCGCCAACACCACCTGCTGAGGAGCCTGTCATGGCCCGTCTCTCCGCCGCCTCCACCGAGGTCGTCCGCGCCACCCTCCCCGTGATCGGCGCCGCAATCGGCGACATCACGCCGGTCTTCTACCGCCGCCTCTTCGCGGCCCACCCGGAGCTGATCCGCGACCTGTTCAACCGCGGCAACCAGGCCCAGGGCGACCAGCAGCGCGCGCTCGCCGGATCCATCGCCGCGTACGCGACGCTGCTCGTTGCGGAGGACGGCCCGGAGCCCGAGAGCGTGCTGGCCCGGATCGCCCACAAGCACGCCTCCCTCGGCGTCACCGAGGAGCAGTACCCGATCGTCCATGAGCACCTGTTCGCCGCGATCGTCGAGGTCCTCGGCGACGCCGTGACCCCGGAGATCGCGACCGTCTGGGACGAGGTCTACTGGAACATGGCGCACGCGCTGATCGCGGTCGAGAAGGGCCTGTACGAGGAACAGGACGTGAAGCCCGGCGACGTCTGGCGCAACGTCGAGGTCGTCGCCAAGGTGACCCAGACCTCCGACACCGTCACCTTCGTCGTCACCTCGACCGACGGCTCGCCGCTGCCGGCGTCGAAGCCCGGCCAGTACCTCTCGGTCGGTGTCCGGCTTCCGGACGGCGCACGCCAGATCCGGCAGTACAGCCTCATCGGCGCCCCCTCCGGGCAGGAGGAGAGCACCGCGTGGGGGTTCTCGGTCAAGCGCGTGCCCGCGGCCGACGGCATCCCGGCCGGCGAGGTCTCGAACTTCCTGCACGACCACGTCACCGTCGGCGACGTCCTCGAGGCCACCACTCCGTACGGCGAGCTCACCCTCACCGAGGAGGGTCCGCTCGTGCTGGTCTCGGCCGGCATCGGCGTCACGCCGATGCTCGGCTTCCTGCGTCACCTCGACCGGATCGGCTCCGAGCGTGAGGTCGTGGTGCTGCACGCCGACCGCGCCGAGGAGCGCCATGCCCACCGCGCGGAGGTCGCCGAGCTGGTCGCCGCGCTGCCCGGCGCGCGCCAGGTCCGCTGGTACGAGGAGCTGGCGGGGGAGCCGGTCAGCGACGAGCTGCTGCTCGGCCGGATCGACCTCAGCGGGGTCGCGCTCCCCCTGGACGCGACCGCCTACCTGTGCGGTCCGGTGCCGTTCATGGCCGTGGTCAGGTCGAGCCTGATCGAGCGCGGCATGCCGGCCGAGAGCATCCGGTACGAGGTCTTCGGCCCCGCTCGGGGGCTCGAGGCATGATCTCGCTGGCGGTCGCCGTGGCCTGGCTGTGGCTGGGCATGGTGCTGGCGATCTCGTTCCTGGAGGCGCCGCTGAAGTTCCGGGTGGTCGACATCGCGACCGGACTGGGCATCGGACGGGTGGTCTTCCGGGCGTTGAACGCGGTCGAGGCGGTCCTCGCCGTCCTCCTCGGCGTCGCGCTCCTGAGCGCGTATCCCGGTGCGACGGCGGCGACCGCCGGCATCCTCGCCATCGCTGTCCTGGTCGGCCAGCTGGTCGCCGTACGGCCCGCGCTGACGCGGCGCTCGAACGCGGTCCTGGCCGGCACCTCGCCGACCGACGCACCCCGCTCGCACGCGCACTACTGGTACGTCGGCCTCGAGGTGATCAAGGTGGCGGGACTCCTCACCGCCGGGATCGTGCTGCTCTGAGCGGCAACCGGTTCGCCGGTCGGGCGGGTCGCTTCCTAGACTGAGCGCCATGTCCGGCCCGAACTCCGATTACGACCCCGTGGAGGTCACTCCCTTGAAGGCCGAGGAGGTCGAGGCCGCGCGAGACGCTGCCCTGGCCGCGATCGCTGCCGCTGCCGATCTCGAGCAGCTGAAGACCGTACGTCTCGACCACGTCGGAGACCGCTCCCCGCTCGCCCTCGCCAACCGCGAGATCGGCGCGCTCCCGCCCGCCGCCCGCAAGGAGGCCGGTGCCCGCGTCGGCCAGGCCCGCGGCGCGGTCAACAAGGCGCTCGGCGAGCGCCAGGCGGTGCTCGAGACCGAGCACGAGGCCCGGATCCTGGTCGAGGAGGCCGTCGACGTCACGCTGCCGGTCGACCGTCGCCCGGCCGGCGGCCGCCACCCGCTGACGACCGGCGCGGAGCTGATCGCCGACATCTTCGTCGCGATGGGCTGGGAGGTCGCCGAGGGCCCGGTCATCGAGGCCGAGTGGCTCAACTTCGACGCGCTCAACCTGGGCCCGGACCATCCGGCGCGCACCATGCAGGACACGTTCTGGACGGACCCGGCCGAGAACCACCTCGTGCTGCGCACCCACACCAGCCCGGTCCAGGCGCGCACCATGCTGAGCCGCGGCGTCTCCGAGGACGCTCCGATCTACGTCGTCTGCCCCGGTCGCGTCTTCCGCACCGACGAGTACGACGCCACCCACAGCCCGATGTTCCACCAGGTCGAGGGCCTCGCCATCGACAAGGGCATCACCATGGCCCACCTCAAGGGCACCCTGGACCACTTCGCCGGCCAGATGTTCGGCGAGGGCATCAACACCCGCTTCCGCCCCTCGTACTTCCCCTTCACCGAGCCCAGCGCCGAGGTCGACCTGGTCTGCTTCGTGTGCCGTGGCACCGGGCTGAACGACGCGGGCACCGACCCGTGCCGCACCTGTCGCGGCGAGGGCTGGATCGAGTGGGGCGGCTGCGGCATGGTCAACCCCCGCGTCCTGCGCGCCTGCGGCATCGACGCCGACACCTACTCCGGCTTCGCGTTCGGCATGGGCATCGAGCGCACGCTGATGTTCCGCCACGGTCTGGAGGACCTGCGCACGCTCTTCGAGGGCGATGTCCGCTTCACCACTGCTTTCGGATCGGAGCTGTAAAGCGATGAAGGCCCCCGTCTCCTGGATCAAGGAGTACGTCGACCTGCCCGCCGAGGTCACCACCGAGGCGCTCACCGACCGACTCACCGCGCTCGGCCTCAAGCTCGAGGCCATCGAGGCGGCCGGCGCCGGCATCACCGGTCCGCTCGTGATCGGCCGCGTGCTGACGCAGGAGAAGGAGCCGCAGAAGAACGGCAAGGTGATCAACTGGTGCACCGTCGACGTCGGTGACGCCAACGGCACCGGTGAGCCCCAGGGCATCATCTGCGGCGCCCACAACTTCGGCCCCGGCGACAAGGTCGTCGTCATCCTCCCGGGCGGCGTGCTGCCCGGGAACTTCCAGATCAGCGCCCGCAAGACGTACGGCCACGTCTCGGCCGGGATGATCTGCTCCGCCGCCGAGCTCGGCCTGCCCGACGACGGCACGCACGGCATCATCGTCGTCCCGGAGGACGGTCCCGAGCCCGGCACCGACGCCCGGGCCTTCCTCGGCTTCGGCGAGGAGGTCATCGAGTTCGAGATCAACCCGGACCGCGCGTACGCGCTGAGCCTGCGCGGCATCGCCCGTGAGGCGGCGCTGGGCTTCGAGGGCACGACCTACCGCGACCCGGCGCTGCGCGAGACGCCCGCCGCCAACGGCGAGGGCTACCCGGTCGTCGTCGACGACGCCACCGGCTGCCCGCTCTTCGTCGCCCGTACGGTGTCGGGCTTCGACGCCTCCGCGCCCACGCCGGAGTTCATGACCAAGCGCCTGGAGCAGGCCGGGATGCGCTCGATCTCGCTGGCCGTCGACATCACCAACTACGTGATGCTCGAGACCGGTCGCCCGATCCACGGCTACGACCGCGACAAGCTCCAGGGCACGATCCGGGTCCGCCGCGCGACCGAGGGCGAGCAGATGGTCACCCTCGACGGTGCCAAGCGCACGCTCTCTGCCGAGGACCTCGTCGTCACCGACGACTCCGGCATCATCGGTCTCGGCGGCGTGATGGGCGGCGAGACCACGGAGATGTCCGAGACGACCACCAACGTGCTGATCGAGGCCGCCCACTGGGAGCCGGTCTCGATGTTCCGCACCGGCAAGCGTCACAAGATCAGCTCCGAGGCCGGCAAGCGCAACGAGCGCGGCGTCGACCCGACGATCTGCGAGGCGGCCGCCGACCGCGTGGTCGAGCTCCTCGTCCAGCATGGCGGCGCCACCGCGGACGGCGGCGTCACGGTCGTCGGCACCGCCCCGGCCAGCCCGACCATCACCATCGACGCGACCCTGCCCGCGCGCCTCAGCGGCATCGACGTCCCGGCCGCCGACACCGTCGCGCACCTGCGCGCCATCGGTGCTGACGTCGTCGAGGGCTCGGAGGGGACGATCGCGGTCACCGCCCCGGCCTGGCGCCCCGACCTCAACGACCCGTACGACCTGGTCGAGGAGGTCGTCCGGATCGTCGGCTACGACCAGGTGCCCTCGGTGCTGCCGCGCCGCGCCACCGGTCGCGGCCTGACCCGCGGCCAGCAGCTGCGCCGGCGCGTCGGGCGCACGCTCGCCGGCTCCGGCCTGGTCGAGGTCGTCTCCTTCCCGTTCGTCGGCGACGACGCCTGGGAGAAGCTGGGTCTGGCGGAGGACGACCCGCGCCGCGTCACGGTCAAGCTGGCCAACCCGCTCTCCGCTGAGGCCCCGGCCTACACCACGACGGTCCTGCACGGCCTGCTCGAGGCCGCCGGCCGCAACCTGGGCCGGGGCGCCACCGGCGTCGCGCTCTTCGAGACCCAGATCGTCGCGAAGCCCTCCGAGTCCGGCGCCGCGCCGATCTACGGCGTCGACCGGCGACCCACCGAGGATGAGATGGCGGCCCTGTTCGCCGCGGTCCCGACCCAGTGGACCGAGCTCGGGGTCGTCCTCGCGGGCGAGTACGAGCGAGGCGGCTGGTGGGGCGCCGGTCGCACCGCCGGCTGGGAGGAGGCGCTCGCGACCGTCCGCCGCCTGGCCGACGAGCTCGGCGTCGAGATCACCGTCCAGTCGGCCGCGGTCATGCCGTGGCACCCGGGCCGCTGCGCCCAGGTGAGCGCCGGTGACGTGACCCTGGGCTTCGCTGGCGAGCTCCACCCCAACGTGTGCAAGGCGTACGGCCTTCCGGCGCGCAGCGCCGCGGTCGCCCTCGACCTGGACACGCTGATCTCGCTGGCGCCGGACCGCACGCCCGGCCCGGTCTTCTCGACCATGCCGCAGGCGAAGGAGGACGTCGCGCTCCTGGTGGACGCCGACGTCACCGTGGCGGCGGTCGAGGCCGCGCTGCGGGAGGGCGCCGGCGAGCTGCTGGAGTCGGTCCGCCTCTTCGACGTCTACACCAGCGAGCAGCTCGGTGCCGACAAGAAGTCGCTGGCCTTCGCGCTCCGCTTCCGGGCCGCCGACCGCACGCTGACCGCCGAGGAGACGGCCGCCGCCCGCGACGCCGCCGTCGCCCGCGCGACCGAGCTGACGGGTGCCAACCAGCGCACTTGATCCGTCTGTCGTCGCAGGAGCGTCGGCGCCACCTGGTGGCGCCGGCGCTCCTGCGCATCACCTGACTGGCATGATCGGCGCGTGGTTCGACTGCGCGTCCTCGACGAGGTGACCTGGGACGGCAGTGCCGTGCCCGGGGAGCGCACGCACGCCCTGCTCCGCGCGCTGGTCGACGCCGGCGCGCGCGGCCTGAGGGAGCAGAGCCTGATCGAGGAGATCTGGCCCGAGGAGCAGCCCGCCAACCCGACCAAGGCGCTGCAGGTCGTGGTCTCCCGTGCCCGCTCGGCGACCGCCCCCGACGCGATCGAGAGGACGGCGGCCGGATATCGGCTCGCGCTCGACGGCAGCGAGGTCGACGCCTGGTCGTTGCGTCCCGATGCGCTCCGGCTCGCCGCCGAGGGCCGGTACGCCGAGGCCCTCCCGCTGCTGCGCGAGCTCGACGGCACCGACGACGAGGCGGTCGAGGCGCGCCTGCGCGCGACGGCCGCCGTCGAGGGCACCCCGGCGGCGCTCGACGCCTTCGAGGCCTACCGGGAGCAGCTCTCCGACCGCCTCGGCATCGATCCCGCGCCCCGCCTGCAGCAGCTCCACCAGGAGCTGCTCGCTCGCGACGCCCCCGTCCGGGCCGGACTGCGCTTCGACGCCGACGAGATGATCGGCCGTGAGGCCGACGTCGCCGCCCTGAGCGCCCTGGTGCGCACCCACCGCGTCGTCTCGATCGTCGGAGCCGGGGGACTGGGCAAGACCCGGCTCGGCCACCTGATGGGTCGTCTGGCCGAAGAGCCGGTCGTCCACTTCGTGGAGCTGGTCTCGGTCACCAGTGACAGCGGGGTCCCGGTCGAGGTCGCCGACGCGCTCGGCGCGCGTGAGGCCGTCGCCACCCGGCGCGGCCAGATCACCGGCCAGCGCAGCGACCCGATCAGCCGGCTCGTCGACCTCATCGGCACCGTCCCGACGCTGCTCATCCTGGACAACTGCGAGCAGGTCGTGGACGGCGTCGCCGACCTGGTCAGCGCCCTGCTCGCGCGTACGCCAGCGCTGACCGTCCTCACCACCACCCGGATCCCGCTCGGGCTCGCTGCCGAGCGCACCTACCTCCTGCCGGAGCTGAGCGTCCAGGACGCCGCCCGGCTCTTCTGCGAACGGGCCCAGGCCGCGCGTCCGGGTGCGGTCCTCGACCCGGAGCGCGTGACCGCCCTGGTCGCCCGGCTCGACGGCCTGCCGCTGGCGGTCGAGCTCGCCGCTGCCAAGGTCCGGGTGATGAGCGTCCCCGAGATCGAGCGTCGCCTGGAGAACCGCTTCGCGCTGCTGCGCGGTGGCGCGCGCGACGCCCCCGAGCGTCACCAGACCCTGCTGGCCGTCATCGACTGGTCCTGGAACCTGCTCGAGGAGTCGGAGCGGATCGCCCTGCGCCGGCTCAGTGTCTTCCGCGACGGCTTCTCGCTCGACGGCGCCAGTGCCGTGATCGGGTACGAGAGCCTCGACGTGATCACCGCCCTGATCGAGCAGTCGCTCGTCGTGGTGTCCGAGGGGGAGACGCTGCGCTACCGCCTGCTCGAGACCGTCCGTGAGTTCGGCCGGATGCAGCTGGTCGATGCGGGGGACGACGCCGAGGCGGGCGCCCGGCTGCGGTGCTGGGAGATGGCGCTGTGCTCGGAGGCGCGTGCGCAGCTCTTCAGCCGCGACCAGGTCGCGGCGATGGCCCGGCTCCGCGCGGAGGAGGGCAATCTCGTCGAGGGCCTGCGGCGCGCGAGCGACACCAGCGACGCGGAGGCGGTGGCCACCCTGCTCTCGGCCCTGATCGCCTTCTGGTCGGTCGAGGGCAGCCACCTGAAGGTGCTGAGCCTCGCCGTGCCGGCGCTGCCGCTGCTCGCCGAGGGGGAGGTGTCGCCGGAGGCGGAGGACAACCTGCGGGCGGCGCTCGCGAGCATCCTGTTCACCCGCCGCATCTTCGGCGGCGCCTCCTCGATGACGGCCGGTCTGGAGCGGTTGCGGACGCTCGGCCCCGCGTCCCCGGATCCCCGGACGCGCGCCCTGGTGACCGGCATCCTCGCCCTCAGCGACGCGCCCGAGGAGGCCGTCTCCGGTGTGCTCGACGAGCTCGCCGCGAGCGACGACCGGCATCTGGCCCAGTGGGCGTCGATCCTGGCCAGCCAGGCTGCCGAGAACTTCGGCGAGCTGGCGCGTGCCGTCACGATGGCGGAGCGGGCGCTGACGCTGTGCGATCCCGACGACGGGCCCTGGTACGAGGGACTGCTCCACGCCCATCTCGCCGGCCTCCAGCTCCAGCAGGGCGAGCGGAGCAAGGCCAAGGGGTACGCACTGGCCGCGGTCCCGGTGATGGCCGACCTCGGGGCCACCGAGGACCTCATGCAGACCCAGGCTGCGCTCGCCCTGATCGCGATCTCCGAGGACGACATCGCCGAGGCGGAGCGGATCTTCGACGTCCTGGCCGGCGACGAGCGCTCGGGGTCGGTCTTCGGCGGCATCATCAGCCAGCTCTGCGGTCGTGCCGAGCTCCTGCTCGCGCAGGGCCGCGTCGATGAGGGCTTGGCCGCCTACCGGGCCGCCACCGCGCGGCTGGCGAGTCTCCTCATCCCCGGCTTGGAGGATCTCGAGCTGGACGGCTTCGAACCGTGGATCCTCTTCCCCCGCACCGCCTCGATCGCCGCCCACTGCCGCTTCGGCCGGCGTGACGAGGCCACGCCCGACCGCGAGGTGCTGCTGTCCGACCTGATCGAGCTGCTGGACAGTGACGTCACCCTCGACCACCCCCTGACCGGCTGCGCGCTCTTCGCCCTCGCGGCCTGGGAGGCCACGGGCGATGAGGTCGACCCCGACCGCATGGAGCTCGCGCGGCGACTGATCGCGCTGGCGTGCGGGTTCAGCATCAACCAGATGCTCCCCAGCCACGACCCGGCCTGGCTGCTCCCGAAGCTCGCCACGATGGCCGGGCCCGTCGTGTACGCGACCGAGCCCCGCCCCGCGCCGGAGCTGCGGGACGAGGCTCGCGCCCTGCTGGCCTCGCTCTGAGGAGCGGGCCGGCGACTCACATCTTGCGGCTGTAGCTCTGCACGGCCAGCGGGGCGAAGATCGCGACGACGATCGAGCAGCCGAGCACGGCCCAGAGCACGTGCGCGGTGACGTCGCCGTTGTTGATCAGGTCGCGGCAGGCCGTGACGACCTGGGAGACGGGGTTGACGCTGACGAACTTCTGCAGCCAGGTCGGCATCGTCTTCGGGTCGGTGAAGACGTTGGAGAGGAAGGTCAGCGGGAACATGATCATCATCCCGATCCCCTGCACGGCCTGGGCCGAGCGCGCCACGGTGCCGAGCCAGGCGAAGATCCAGGATAGCGACCAGCCGGCGAAGAGGGTGAGCAGCCAGCCGCCCAGGACGCCGAGCACGCCGCCGCCGGGGCGGTACCCGATGGCCATGCCGGTCAGCAGGGTGAGTGTCGCGGCGATGCCGTAGCGGATCAGGTCGGCCAGCATGGGGCCCGCCAGCGGGGCGATCCGGGCGATCGGCAGCGACTTGAACCGGTCGAAGACGCCCTTGTCCATGTCCTCGCGCATCTGGGTGCCGGTCGCCATCGAGGCGGTCAGCGCCGTCTGGGCGAGGATGCCCGGGATCAGCCACGGCAGGTAGTCCTCGACCGAGCCGGCCAGGCCGCCTCCGAAGATGAAGGCGAACATCGCCGTGAACAGCAGCGGCTGGATGGTGACGTCGAAGAACTGCTCCGGGTTGCGGCGCATCTTCTTCAGCGCCCGCCATGCCATCGCGAGCGTCTGGCGCCAGGTGTCGGCCACGCTCGGGCGTACGGACAGCGTCCGCTCGCTCGGGGGCGTGACGCGGCCCTGGGGGAGCAGGGTCTGGGTGGGGGCGCTCATCAGGCCACCTCCTCATCGGTCTCGGGGGAGTCGGACTGCTCGGCGCCGTGGCCGGTGAGCGCCATGAACACCTCGTCGAGGGTCGGCTGGCGCACCGTCGCCGTCGCGATGGACAGCGACGCCTGGCGCAGACCGATCAGCACGTCGGCGGCGCGGTCCGCGTCGGGCAGGGCGATGGTGAGGCCACCGGCCTCGGGCGTCAGGACGGGTGCCTCGCCGAGGAGGCGCTCCACGATGCGCGCTGCGGCGGCGGTCTGCTCTTTGTCGCTGAGCCGCACGTGCAGCGTCGAGTCGCCGACGCTGGTCTTGAGCTCCTCGGGCGTGCCCTCGGCGACCTTGCGACCGCGGTCGATGACCGCGATCCGGTCGGCGAGCTGGTCGGCCTCGTCGAGGTACTGGGTGGTGAGCAGGATCGTGGAGCCGCCCGCGACCAGCTCGCGGATGGTCGACCACATCTGCCCGCGCGTACGCGGGTCGAGGCCGGTGGTCGGCTCGTCGAGGAAGATCAGCGGCGGCTGCGCGATCAGCGAGGCGGCCAGGTCGAGGCGCCGTCGCATGCCGCCGGAGAAGTTCTTGATCTGCCGGGTCGCGGCCTCCTGGAGGCCGAAGCGCTCCAGCAGATCGCCGGCCGTGGCCCGTGCCCGCGGGCCGGAGTGACCGAGGAGGCGCCCGAAGAGGACGAGGTTCTCGGTGGCGGTCAGGTTCTCGTCGACCGAGGCGTACTGGCCGGTGACGCCGACGAGCTGGCGGATCTGGTGGGGCGAGGACGCGACGTCGACGCCGAAGATGGAGGCTCGACCGCCGTCGATCGGCAGGAGCGTGGCGAGCATGGAGAGCGTGGTGGTCTTGCCGGCGCCGTTGGGGCCGAGCACGCCGAAGACCTCGCCAGGCCGTACGGCCAGGTCGACGCCGTCGACGGCGGTGAACGTGCCGAAGCGCTTCACCAGGCCCTCGGCGCTGACAGCCAGTTCAGTAGTGGTCATGTGGCTATCGTGGGGTCCACCGGTTTCACGACACTTTCACGAGACTCTTCGTTCGGTTTCATGCAGAGGTGTGTATAGTCATGCATATGACGAAGGTGCGGGTGGCGGTTGCAGGCGCGAGCGGCTATGCGGGCGGCGAGATCCTCCGCCTCCTCTGCGGCCACCCGGGCGTCGAGATCGGCGCCCTGACCGGTGCCTCCAACGCCGGGCAGCTCCTCGGTGCGCTCCAGCCCCACCTCCTCCCGCTCGCTGACCGGGTGATCGAGGAGACCACGATCGAGGTTCTCAGCGGCCACGACGTGGTGTTCCTCGCCCTGCCGCACGGCCAGTCCGGAGCGATCGCTGCGGCCCTGCCCGAGGGCACGGTCGTGATCGACTGCGGCGCCGACTACCGGCTCGCCGACGCCGCCCTGTGGGAGCGGTTCTACGGCTCCGAGCACGCCGGCACCTGGCCGTACGGCCTGCCCGAGCTGCCCGGCCAGCGGGCCAAGCTCCAGGGCGCGACCACCATCGCCGTGCCCGGCTGCTACCCGACGGTCTCCACCCTCACCCTCGCCCCGGCGGTCGCCGCCGGCCTGATCGAGCCCGACGTCGTCGTGGTCGCCGCCTCCGGCACCTCGGGCGCGGGCAAGGCTGCCAAGACCAACCTGCTGGGCAGCGAGGTGATGGGCTCGATGAGCGCGTACGGCGTCGGCGGCGTCCACCGCCACACGCCCGAGATCATCCAGAACCTCTCCGCCCTCACCGACGAGCAGGTGACGGTCAGCTTCACCCCGCTGCTCGCGCCGATGCCGCGCGGCATCCTGGCCACCTGCAACGCCAAGCTCAAGCCCGGCGTCACCGCCGAGCGGGTGCGGGAGGCGTACGCGACGGCGTACGAGGACGAGCAGTTCGTCCACCTGCTGCCCGAGGGGCAGTGGCCCCAGACCCAGTCGGTGGCCGGCTCCAACGCCGTCCACCTCCAGGTGACCGTCGACGAGTCCGCCGGGCGGCTCGTCGCCGTCGGCGTCGTCGACAACCTCACCAAGGGCACTGCCGGCGCCGCCGTGCAGTGCATGAATCTCGCCCTCGGTCTCGACGAGACCACCGGCCTCAGCACGATCGGACTCGCCCCGTGACCCAGCAGACCCCCGAGACGCCCGAGACGCCCCACTGGAGCGAGCAGATCGTCACCCTCGCGGAGTACCCCGAGAAGCTCGCCATCGTGAAGCTCCCGCCGGGTGCCGAGGTCCCGCGCTGGGCCGAGTCGTCCTCGCTCTTCTCGGTCACCGCCACCGCGTACGAGACCAGTCTGATCTGCGCCGGGCGCTCGGTGCCGACCAAGACCCCCTCGATCCACCCGCTGAAGGCGTTCCGCGTCGTCGGCCGCATCGAGGAGGGCACGGTCGGCGTCCTGGCGGCGCTGCTGACCCCGCTGGCCGAGGCCGGCATCCCGGCCTACCCGTTCACCACGTACGAGACCGACTGGGTGATGGTCCGCGTCGTCGACGTCGAGAAGGCCGCCGAGGCATGGCGCGGCCGCGGCCACACCGTGATGGCCGCCGTGCCGATCACCAAGGCCGAGACGAAGTCCACCACGCGCAAGCCCACCGACGACAAGACAGGCAAGACCGGCAAGGCCGGACGGACCGCGAAGCGACAGGCGGTCTCGAAGAAGGGAACGGGTCGATGAGCACCACTGCTCCGAAGGGCTTCGTCGCCGCGGGCGTCGTGGCCGGCTTGAAGTCGTCGGGCAACAAGGACATGGCGCTGGTGGTCAACCAGGGCCCCTCGTACGCCTCCGCCAGCGTCTTCACCGCCAACCGCTGCCAGGCCAACCCGGTGCTGTGGAGCAAGGAGGTCGTCAAGGACGGCGTCGTCAAGGCGGTCGTGCTCAACTCCGGCGGTGCCAATTGCTACACCGGCGCCGAGGGGTTCCAGACCACCCACCAGACCGCAGAGCGCGTCGCGCACCATCTCGGCATCGGCGCCGGTGACGTGGTCGTCTGCTCCACCGGCCTGATCGGTCTGATGAACAACCGCGACGACCTCCTGGCCGGCGTCGACGCGGCCGCGGCCGCGCTCAGCGCCGACGGCGGCGACGACGCGGCGCACGCGATCATGACCACGGACACGGTCGCCAAGCAGATCCACGTGACCAGCGCGGACGGCTCCTGGTCGATCGGCGGCATGGCCAAGGGCGCGGGCATGCTCGCGCCGGCGCTGGCCACGATGCTCGTCGTCATCACCACCGACGCCGACCTCACCGCGGCCGAGCTCGACCAGGCGCTGCGCGCCTCGACCCGGGTCAGCTTCGACCGGCTCGACTCCGACGGCTGCATGTCGACCAACGACACGGTCACGCTGCTCGCGAGCGGCGCCTCGGGCGTCAGGCCATCGCTCGAGGAGTTCACCGCCAAGCTCGCCGAGGCGACGACCGATCTCGCGCTCCAGCTCCTGCAGGACGCGGAGGGCGCCGACCACGCGATCGCGATCTCGACCATCAACGCCGCCTCCGAGGAGGACGCCGTCGAGGTGTCGCGCTCGGTCGCCCGCTCCAACCTCTTCAAGGCCGCGATCTACGGCAAGGACCCGAACTGGGGCCGCATCCTGGCCTCGGTCGGCACTACCCAGGCGGCCTTCGACCCGGCCGACCTCGACGTCGCGCTCAACGGCGTGTGGGTATGCCGCAAGTCCACGCCGGCCGAGGACCCGAGCCTGATCAGCCTCGAGGAGCGCGACGTCACCGTCACGATCGACCTCAAGTCCGGCAACGCCTCGGCGACCGTCTGGACCAACGACCTCACCCACGCCTACGTCCACGAGAACAGCGCCTACAGCTCATGACCGAGTACGCAACGACCCCGCACGTCGACACGGCCAAGGCTGCGACGCTGGCGGCCGCCCTGCCGTGGCTGAAGAAGTACAACGGCAAGGTCATCGTCATCAAGTACGGCGGCAACGCCATGATCGACGACACCCTCAAGAAGGCCTTCGCCGAGGACATCGCGTTCCTGCGGCTGGCCGGCTTCAAGCCGGTCGTGGTGCATGGCGGCGGCCCGCAGATCTCCCACATGCTCGACCGCCTCGGCATCGAGTCGGAGTTCCGCGGGGGCCTGCGGGTGACCACCCCCGAGGCGATGGACGTCGTCCGGATGGTCCTGGTCGGCCAGGTCCAGCGCGAGCTCGTGGGCCTGCTCAACCAGCACGGCCCGCTGGCCGTCGGCCTGTCCGGCGAGGACGCGGGGCTGTTCACCGCCAGCCGTACGAACACCATCATCGACGGCGAGGAGGTCGACCTCGGCCTGGTGGGCGAGGTCACCACCGTGCGCCCCGAGGCGGTGCTCGACATCGTGGAGGCCGGCCGGATCCCGGTCATCTCCAGCGTCGCCCCCGATGAGGCCGGCCAGGTGCACAACGTCAACGCGGACACCGCCGCGGCCGCGCTCGCCGTCGCGCTCGGCGCGGAGAAGCTCCTCGTCCTCACCGACGTCGAGGGCCTCTACCGCGACTACGGCAACTCCGACGACCTGATCCAGGAGATCAGCCCCGAGAACCTGGCCGAGCTGATGCCCTCGCTCGCCAGCGGCATGGTCCCGAAGATGGGCGCCTGCCTCCAGGCCGTGCAGGGCGGCGTCCCGCGCGCGACCGTCGTCGACGGCCGCGAGCAGCACGCCGTGCTCCTCGAGATCTTCACCGACGAAGGCATCGGCACCCAGGTCCTCCCGGGCGTCGACACCAAGCTCCGGAAGGCCCGCTCATGACCACGACCGAGCGCTACCAGCATGCGCTGATGAACACCTTCGGCACGCCCAAGCTCGTCCTCGCCCGCGGCGAGGGCGCGAGGGTGTGGGACGAGGACGGCAAGGCGTACGTCGACCTCCTCGGCGGCATCGCCGTCAACGCCCTGGGCCATGCCCACCCGGCGCTGATCAAGGCCGTCACCGAGCAGCTCTCCACCCTCGGCCACATCTCGAACTTCTTCGCGTCCGGTCCGCAGATCGCGCTCGCCGAGAAGCTCCTCGCCCTCACCGGCGCCGAGGGCAAGGTCTTCTTCACCAACTCGGGCACCGAGGCCAACGAGGCCGCCTTCAAGCTCACCCGCCGTACCGGTCGCACCCACCTGGTCGCGATGACCGGCTCGTTCCACGGACGCAGCATGGGCGCGCTCGCGCTCACCTCGAAGGAGGCCTATCGCGCGCCCTTCGAGCCGCTGCCGGGCGAGGTCACGTTCGTCCCGTACGGAGACGCCGACGCCCTCGCCGCCGCGGTCACCGACCAGACGGCCGCGATCGTGATCGAGCCGCTCCAGGGCGAGGCCGGCGTCGTCGTGCCGCCCGCCGGCTTCCTGGCCGGCGCACGCGAGATCGCGGACGCGCACGGCGCCCTGCTCTGGTTCGACGAGGTCCAGACGGGCATGGGCCGCACGGGCACCTGGTTCGCGTTCCAGCAGGCCGGCGTCACCCCCGACGTCATCACGCTCGCCAAGGGTCTCGGCGGCGGCTTCCCGATCGGCGCCTGCCTCGGCCTCGGTGCCGCGGCGGAGCTGCTCCAGCCGGGCAACCACGGCACCACCTTCGGCGGCAACCCGCCGGCGTGCGCCGCCGCGCTCGCCGTCATCAGCACGATCGAGGCCGAGGGCCTGCTCGAGCGTGCCACCGTCCTCGGCCGGAAGCTGCGCGACGGCCTCGCCGCGGACCCGCGCGTCGTCGAGACCACCGGTGACGGCCTCCTCATCGGCATCGTCACCACGGTCGACACCGCCACGATCGCGGCGGCGGCCCTCGAGCGCGGCTTCATCCTCAACAACGCCACCCCCGAACGGGTCCGGCTCGCACCGCCGCTGGTGCTGACCGACGAGGACGCCGAGGCGTTCCTGGCGGCCTGGCCCGCGATCCTCGACGCCGCGGAGTCGGTGTCGTGAGCAGCATGACCGCGCCCGTGCGCTCGTTCCTGCGCGACGACGACCTGACGGCCGCCGAGCAGGCCCAGGTCCTCGACCTCGCCGCGGCGCTCAAGGCGGACCCGTACGGCCCCAAGCCGCTCGCCGGCCCGCGCACCGTCGCGACGATCTACGACAAGCCGACCCTGCGGACCCAGTCGTCCTTCGCGGCCGGGATCGCCGAGCTCGGTGGCCACTCGATGCTCGTCGACGGCAACCTGGCGGGGATCGGCGTGCGTGAGTCGGTCGTCGACGTCGCCCGCGTCCTCGGCCGCCAGGCCAGCATGATCGTGTGGCGCACCTTCGCGCAGGCCAAGCTCGACGAGATGGCCGAGCACTCCGGCGTCCCGGTCATCAACGCGCTCACCGACGAGTTCCACCCCTGCCAGCTGCTGGCCGACCTGCTCACCATCCGCGAGCACAAGGGCGTCACCGCCGGCCTCACCGTCGCGTTCCTCGGCGACGCCGCCTGCAACATGGGCAACTCGTGGGCCCTCGCGGGCACGACGGCGGGCATGCACGTGCGCTTCGGCGCCCCGGAGCATGCCGCGCCCGACGCCGGGGTGCTGGCCACGGCCGCCACCATCGGCGGGACCACCGGCGGCAGCGTCGCGGTGTTCACCGACGCCGCCGAGGCGGTCGCCGGTGCCGACGTCCTGGTCACCGACACCTGGGTGAGCATGGGCAAGGAGGACGAGGCCGCGGCGCGGATCGCGATCTTCTCCGCGTACGCGCTCACCGAGGAGCTCGTCGCCCGCGCCGCGGCGGACGCGATCGTGATGCACTGCCTGCCCGCCTACCGCGGCAAGGAGATCGCCGCCGAGGTGCTCGACGGCCCGCAGAGCGTCGTGTGGGACGAGGCCGAGAACCGGCGCCACGCCCAGAAGGCGATCATCGCCTTCCTCGCCGGGGCGACCGAGCTGCGATGACCGAGCAGGCCGCCCGGCCGGCGACGAAGAACGCCCGCCACCAACTGATCGTCGACCTCATCTGGAACAACGAGGTCCACTCCCAGATCGAGCTCGGCGACCTGCTGGCCGGCAACGGCGTCCACGTCACCCAGGCCACGCTCTCGCGCGACCTGGTCGAGCTCGACGCGGTCAAGGTCCGTACGCCCTCGGGCGCGCTGGTCTACGCGCTGCCCGCTGAGGGCGGCGATCGTCGCCCGGTCAGCGCGGGGGAGTCCGCCGCGGCGCGTACGCGTCTGGCCAGGCTGTGCGGCGAGCTCCTCGCCAGCGCGGACTCCAGTGCCAACCTGGTCGTCCTGCGCACCCCGCCCGGCGCGGCCCAGTTCCTCGCCAGCGCCATCGACAAGGCAGAGTTTCCCGAGATCCTCGGGAGCATCGCCGGGGACGACACCGTCATGGTGATCTCCCGTGACCCGGAGGGAGGGGAGGACCTGGTGCGCCGGTTCCTCGCCCTCGCTCACCACAGCACCAGCACTGAACACCCGGAAGAGGAAGCATGAGCAAGGTCCTGACCTCCCTGCCCCAGGGAGAGCGCGTCGGCATCGCGTTCTCCGGAGGCCTCGACACCTCCGTCGCGGTCGCCTGGATGCGCTCGAAGGGCGCGATCCCGTGCACCTACACCGCTGACATCGGGCAGCCCGACGAGCCGGACATCGCCGGCGTCCCGATCCGCGCCAAGCAGTACGGCGCCGAGATCGCGCGCGCCGTCGACATCAAGCCGCAGCTCGTCGAGGAGGGTCTCGCCGCCCTCGCCTGCGGCGCCTTCCACATCCGCTCCGGTGCCAAGGTCTACTTCAACACCACCCCGCTGGGTCGCGCGGTCACCGGCACGATGCTGGTGCGCGCGATGCAGGCCGACGACGTCAACATCTGGGGCGACGGCTCGACCTACAAGGGCAACGACATCGAGCGGTTCTACCGCTACGGCCTGCTGGCCAACCCGGAGCTGCGCATCTACAAGCCGTGGCTCGACAACGACTTCGTCACCGAGCTCGGCGGCCGCCACGAGATGTCCGAGTGGCTGGTCGAGCACGGCCTGCCGTACCGCGACTCCACCGAGAAGGCGTACTCCACCGACGCCAACATCTGGGGCGCGACCCACGAGGCGAAGATCCTCGAGCACCTCGACGTCTCCTTCGAGGTCGTCGAGCCGATCATGGGCGTGAAGTTCTGGGACCCGAGCGTCGCGATCGAGACCGAGGACGTCGCCATCACCTTCGAGGCCGGTCGCCCGGTCGCGATCAACGGCAGGCGGTACGACGACGCCGTCGCCCTGGTGCTCGAGGCCAACGTCATCGGTGGTCGCCACGGCCTCGGCATGTCCGACCAGATCGAGAACCGCATCATCGAGGCCAAGTCCCGCGGCATCTACGAGGCGCCGGGCATGGCCCTGCTGTTCGCCGCGTACGAGCGCCTGCTCAACGCCGTGCACAACGAGGACACCCTCGCCAACTACTACAACGAGGGCCGCAAGCTCGGTCGCCTCCTGTACGAGGGCCGCTGGCTGGACCCGCAGTCGCTGATGCTGCGCGAGTCGATCCAGCGCTGGATCGCCTCGCTGGTCACCGGCACCGTAACCCTGCGCCTCCGTCGCGGCGACGACTACACGATCGTGAAGACCGAGGGCTCCAACTTCTCCTACCACCCGGAGAAGCTGTCGATGGAGCGCGTCGAGAACGCCGCCTTCGGCCCGACGGACCGGATCGGCCAGCTCACCATGCGCAACCTCGACATCGCCGACTCGCGCGCCAAGCTCGAGCTGTACGCGGGCCAGCCGCTGGACCAGGGCACCGTCCTGGTGGAGAACGGCACCCTCTTCGGTGAGCTCCCGGCCGGCGGCTTCGACCAGATCGCGACCGCCGCCGACCTCGACGCCGACGCCGAGGCCGTCATCGACGAGGTCGCGATGGAGTCGGGCACCGACTGATGACCGACGCTCACGGCACCAACGAGGGCAAGCTCTGGGGCGGTCGCTTCGCCGGCGGCCCGTCCCCGGAGCTCGAGGCCCTGTCGCGCTCGACCCACTTCGACTGGCGGCTGGGTCTCTACGATCTGGCCGGCTCCCACGCGCACGCCAAGGCGCTCGGCGCCGCCGGCCTGCTGAGCGCCGAGGAGGAGGCCGAGCTGCACCGCGGCCTCGATGTCCTGGCGGCCAAGTGGTCCTCCGGCGAGCTGCGGCCGTCGCTGTCCGACGAGGACGTGCACGGCGCCCTCGAGCGGCTCCTCATCGAGGAGGTCGGTCCCGAGGTCGGCGGCAAGCTCCGCGCCGGCCGGTCGCGCAACGACCAGATCGCCACGCTCTTCCGCTCGTACCTGCTCGACCACGGCGACACGATCAGCGGGCTGGTCCTCGACCTGGTCGACGCGCTCGCCGGTCAGGCGGACGCTCACCTGGGCGCCATCATGCCGGGGCGCACCCACCTCCAGCACGCGCAGCCGGTGCTGCTCTCGCACCACCTGATGGCGCACGGATGGGCGCTGCTGCGTGACGTCCAGCGCCTCGCCGACTGGCGCGCCCGCGTGGTGAGCGACTCCCCGTACGGCTCCGGTGCGCTCGCCGGCCAGAGCCTGGGGCTCGACCCGGAGCTGGTGGCGCGTGAGCTCGGCTTCACCGGCTCGACGGCCAACTCGATCGACGGCACCGCGTCGCGCGACTTCGTCGCGGAGTTCGCGTTCGTCTGCGCGCAGATCGGCGTCGACATCAGCCGGATCGCCGAGGAGATCATCCTGTGGGCGACCAAGGAGTTCGACTTCGTCACGCTGCACGACTCCTGGTCGACCGGCTCGTCGATCATGCCGCAGAAGAAGAACCCGGACATCTCCGAGCTCGCCCGCGGCAAGGCCGGCCGCCTCATCGGCAACCTGACCGGTCTGCTCGGCACCCTCAAGGCCCTGCCGCTCGCGTACAACCGCGATCTGCAGGAGGACAAGGAGCCGGTCTTCGACTCCGTCGACACGCTCGAGGTCCTGCTGCCGGCCTTCTCCGGCCAGGTCGCCACGCTGGTCTACAACACCCCGCGGATGGCCGAGCTGGCGCCGCAGGGGTTCTCGCTGGCCACCGACATCGCCGAGTGGCTGGTCCGCGAGGGCACGCCGTTCCGCATCGCCCACGAGGTCGCGGGCGCCTGCGTGCGTGCCGCGGAGGCCAAGGGCACCGAGCTGGACGGCCTCACCGACGAGGAGTTCGCGGCGATCTCACCGGCGCTCACCCCGGCAGTGCGCGACGTCCTGACCGCGGAGGGCTCGGTCGCCTCCCGCAACGGTCGCGGGGGCACTGCTCCCGAGCGCGTCCAGGAGCAGCTCGCCGAGCTGCGCGCCAAGGCCGCGGGCCTGCGCGGCTGACCCATGCACATGCTCGAGGAAGCGCTGGCGGGACCTGTCGAACAGGTCGCGCCGCGTCTCCTCGGCGCATTTCTGAGCCACGGCGGCGTCACGGTGCGGTTGACCGAGGTGGAGGCGTACGCGGGGGAGTCCGACCCGGGCTCGCACGGCTACCGCGGACGCACGGCCCGTAACGCGGTGATGTTCGGCCCGCCGGGACGCCTCTACTGCTACTTCACCTACGGCATGCACGTGTGTGCCAACGTGGTCGCGGGGTCCGAGGGCACGTCGAGCGGGATCCTGCTCCGGGCCGGCGAGGTCGTCGACGGTCACGAGCTGGCACGTTCGCGCCGCCTCGGCGCGAGCGACCGTGACCTCGCCCGTGGGCCTGCCCGGCTGTGCCGTGCCCTGGACATCACGCTGGACATGAACGGCACGGACCTGCGCCAGGGGGAGCCCGTGTCGCTCCGACTGCAGGAGCCGGTGACCGCGTACGAGGCCGGACCGCGGGTGGGCCTTCGCGGAGCGCCCGAGCGACCGTGGCGGTTCTGGATCGCGGGGGACCCGACGGTGTCGGCGTACCGCCCGGCGAAGCGGCTAGACCGGGGCGGCTAGAGCCCCCGATAGCCCCGTGCGGATCCGATTTGGCCATCTGGCCGTCCGTGCGTAGTGTTCTCTTTGTCGCCGCGAGCGGCTCCCGACACCGGGCCTGAAGGCCAGGGGAAGAGGAGCAACGGACGGTGACCATCGATCTGCCAGAACTTGGCCAACATCAAGTTGACCGGGCCGGGACACTCCGGTAAGTTTCTGCAGGTTGCCCCGCAGCAAGGCCGAGAGGCTGAGCACGGTGCGCGTGTGATTCTTGAGAACTCAACAGTGTGTCAAATAGTCGACGAATTAATTTTG
>NZ_JAIWOY010000004.1:0-148923 GCF_020216525.1 Nocardioides nematodiphilus
CCTCCCTGGTGGGTGAAGTCCTAGACAGCTCCACTCCACACCGGGAGGCCTTCACCTATCTACAGGCTTGCCGTACCCGATCGCACAACGTGCCTGGGCATAACACCTAGCCGCGCCGGGGATCCGGCGACGTCCGACAGGGGGCGCTGCGAGCCCGGGCACCAGGTCCGCGACGAGCCCGGCGATGGCACGCCCGAGCGGCGAGTCAGGGGCCTCCTCGGCCAGGGCGCGCCCGGCGACCAGGGCGCGGTCGACGGCTGCGCGGTCCTCGGGCAGGAAGTGCAGCCCGATCGGCCGGACCAGCCCGGCCACCATGCCGGCGACCTCCTGCTCGGTCCAGCCGAGGCTGGGCCGCATCCGGTTCACCACCACCCGTACGGGCACCGCGGGCGCCAGGTCACCCAGCTCGACCAGACCGCGCGCCAGCCGACTGAGGCCCACCGGGTCGGCGGAGCCCACGACCAGCACCTCGTCGGCGGCGTCGATCGCCTCCAGGGTCAGCTGATTGCGACTGCTGCGGGCGCTCGGATCGGCCGGCTCCTCGAGGCTGAAGCCGGTGTCCACGATCACCTCTCCCACCTGCCGGCCCTGATCCGCGAGGTCGGCGAGGACGCCGGGCCGGATCTCGGACCAGCGCTCGGGTCGCGGAAGCCCGGTGAGGAGCGCGAGGTGGGTGCCGAGCAGGCGCGTCGCCGGGCCCAGGCCGCCGCGGGAGGCCGCGAGCAGCCCGGAGACCTCGTCGAGCACGCCGAGCTGCTGCGCGATCGATCCGCCGTACGGGTCGGCGTCGACCAACAGCACCGGTCGCTGCCGCCGGGCGATCTCGGCGGCGACCGCAGCCGCCACCGTGCTGCGCCCCGGTGCTCCGGCCGGGCCCCACACCGCGACCATCCGGCCGGTCACGGTGGGCTGGTCAGCACGAGCGTTGGTGGGCGTAGCGCCTCCGACGCGCGGCGGGCCGGTGACCTCCGGAGCCGTGATCGCGCCGGGCAGCGCCGCCAGGTCGTCCTCGCTCACCACCCGGCCGATGCCGGCACGGCTGGCGGCGCTGCGGGCCGGCTCGTGGGCCGCTCCGAGCGGGAGGACGCCGATCGCGCGCACACCGTGGTGGTGCAGGTGGTCGATCGCACGGGCGTCGAGTCCCGGGGCGTCGAGCGCCACGACCGCGGCCTCGGCCTGCCCGGCACTCGCCGCGGCGACCAGGTCGTCGACGTCGACGCAGCGGCGCAGCACGACCAGGCCGGGTGCGCGGTCGAGCACGCCGAGCGCGGCGGTCTCCCAGTCGGCGCCGGCGGCGAGGATGAGGACCGGGGTCATCGCTCAGCCCGCCGGGCGCAGCACGACGGAGATCGTGGGGTCGGCGAGGCTGCCGAGCAGTCCGAAGAACGCCTGGGCGCGCTTCTCCGGGACGGCCAGCGTGAGCTGGCGCTGGGTCTGACCGCTGCCGAAGGTCTCGTCGACTCCCGGGGCCGCGATCACGGTGACCGCGCTCAGCGCTGGGGTCGCCGGGGTCACCCCGGTGGGGTCGACGGCCGGATCGTCGGGGCCTGCCACCGCGCCGCTGCCGGTGCCGATCACGTAGACGTCGACGACCGAGCCGCTGCGGACCGCGGGCGGGATCTGGGCGGGGTCGACCGGCAGCGGGAGCTGGACGGTGTCGGTCGCCACCTCGGCGGCGACCGCGGCCCGAGGCAGCAGCTCGCCGGCCCCGACGGGCCGGGCGAGCGGCAGGGAGTCCGGAAGCGCCTCATCGGCGCGGAGGTAGCCGTCGAGGTCGCCCGCGGAGGCGAAGTGCACGCGGCGCACCTCGAGGTCGTCTCGGCTCAGGATCGCGCCGGTGCCGGCATCGGCCCGGACCGCCCAGACCCCGACGGTCTCGTCGGCGGAGCCGAGCACGCGGGCGCCGATCGCGACGCAGGCCGCGACGATGGCGACGCCGACCCACAGTCGCGGGTCGCGCCAGCCGGGCCGTCGCGCGCGGACGGCTTGGGGTGGTGCGCCGGCGCCGCCGGCAGTGCCTGCCGGCAGTGTCACCGAGGTGCCCAGGGACGGGCCGAGTGTGCGAGCCACGTCCGGGATCATGACCCGAACCTGGGCTCGTCAAACCAGCCTGCTTGGTTATCCACAGGCAGCCTTGTCCACAGGCGGCGCGCCCCGAGCCGTGCCGGCCGGTAGCAGGTGGGATCATGGCCCCATGCCGGGGACCCCTCGCTTCCTGACCCTTGCCGACGTGGCGGAGACGCTCAACACCTCGTCGGCGCAGGTCTACGCGCTCGTACGCCGCGGCGATCTGCCGGCGATCAAGATCGGCGGGCGGGGTCAGTGGCGCGTCGAGGCGAGTGCGCTCGAGGAGTACATCCAGCGCCTGTACGCGGAGACGAAGACGTTCGTGGCCGAGCACCCGTTCGCCGACGAGGCGATGGAGTGAGCGAGGGACGAGCTCAGGCCGCGGCGGCGAGCAACTGAGCCGACGCGCGCAGCGCGCTCGGGCGCGTGGCTCAGGGCTGCGGACGCAGGGTGATCGCGACCACGGGCGCCGGCACGGCAGAGCCGACTGCGGCCGGGGCCGGGGTCGTCGGAGCCGAGGCGGGTGCCGCGCCGAAGGCGAGCACGCCCATCACCGCAGCGCCGAGCGCGCCGCCGCCGAGGGCGGCCAGGCCGATGGCGCGGCGGTGCGAGGTGCGGTCGTTCGTGACCTCGAGCGGGAACCCGAAGAACACGTCGCCGGGTGCGCCCAGCAGGGTGCCCTTGAGGTCGTCCGGGACGGCACAGGCGGTGGGGTCGTACGTCAGGCCGGCGAGCCGGCGCTTGAGCCAGCCCTCGCGCTCGACCCGGTCACGGCAGACATGACAGGTGTGCACGTGCGCCCAGGCGCGCTCGGTCTCCTCGGCACTGAGCTGGCCGTCGAGGAGTGCGCTCGTGCGATCACCGAGGTGCCCCCCGATGCCGCCGCTCCACCCGCTCAGCGGCGAGATCACGAGGCGCCGCCCCACAGCACCTTGGGGCCGGAGTAGCGCAGCCGGCCCGCACGGGGTGCGCGGTGGGCCAGGGCGTTGCGGAGCATGGCGCGGCCGCGGTGGATCCGGGAGCGGACCGTGCCGAGCTTGGCGCCGAGGATCTCGGCGATCTCCTCGTACGAGAGGCCCTCGACGTCGCACAGCACGACCGCGGCGCGGAAGTCCGGCGGCAGGGTCGCGAGCGCGCGCTCGATGTCGTCGTCGAAACGCTGGTCGGTGAACGCTATGTCGGGGGTCGGAGCAGCGCTGGTGAGCCGCGCGGCGCGCTCGTCGGAGAGGGCGTCGAACCGGATCCGCTGCTTGCGGCGGGCCTGGTCGAGGAAGAGGTTGGTGGTGATCCGGTGCAGCCAGCCCTCGAAGGTGCCGGGTACGTAGCTGTCGAGCGAGCGGAACACCCGGACGAAGACCTCCTGGGTGAGGTCCTCGGCATCGGGGCGGTTGCCGGTCAGCCGGTACGCGAGCCGGTAGACGCGATCGGAGTGCCGCTCGACGATCTCGTCCCACGTCGGAACGCCGGCAGCGGCGCTGTCCGTACTCATCTCGCTCACGCGATCCACGCTAGAGCCTCTCCCTGAAGACTTCATTAATGCATCCAACGAAGATCGGGTGGCCAATGTTCCAGCGCAGCCTTCCCGGTGCGCGGCCCTCGGTGGCGATAGGTTGGTGCGCATGGTCAAGCAGTTCCCCTCGCCCACCGCCGCCACCTGGACGTTCGCGGAGGGATACGTCGCTGAGGACGAGCTCCTCGCCGCTGCCCGTACGCGTGCCGAGGAGGTCGGGGTCTCTCCGATCAGCCCCGGCGCCGGCGCTGCCCTACGGTTCCTCGCCTCGGTCCTGGACGCGCGCGCCGTCGTCGAGATCGGCACCGGTACGGGTGTCTCCGGGCTGTGGCTGCTGCGCGGCATGCGTGCCGACGGCGTGCTGACCACCGTCGACATCGAGACCGAGCACCAGCGTCTGGCCCGACAGACCTTCACCGAGGCCGGCGTGCCGACCCAGCGTGCCCGCACGATCTCGGGCGCCGCGCTCGACGTGCTCCCGCGCCTCACCGACGGCCACTACGACATCGTCTTCTGCGACGGCGACAAGACCGAGTACGCCGCCTACCTCACCGAGGCGCTGCGGCTGCTGCGTCCGGGTGGCGTGGTGGCGTTCGACAACGCGCTGTGGCACGACAAGGTCGCCGACCCTGCCCAGCGTGATCCCGAGACCGTCTCCATCCGCGACCTGGTCAAGACGGTCGCCTCGCACGAGGAGCTCACCCCTCTGTTGCTCCCTGTCGGCGACGGTCTGCTGCTCGCCAAGAAGGAGTGGGTCGCGGAGGTCTAGGCCGAGTCGGCCCTCCCACACCCGCGAGTCGGCCCTCCGGCACCCGCGAGTCGGCCCTCCGGCACCGCGTCAGCAGTGCGCGAGGGCCAAGTCAACGATGCGCGACGGCCGAGTCGGCGATGCGCGAGGGCCGAGTCGGCGATGCGCGAGGGCCGGGTCAGCTGATGCCGGCGAGCGGGTCCTCCTGGCCGAGCCAGGTCAGCAGGAGGCGCGCGCCGAAGCCGGTCGGGCCCTTGGTCCATTCGTACCGCTCCTCGGGGGCGTCACCGACCGAGGCGACGTCGAGGTGCGCCCACGGCAGGCCGCCGGTGAAGGGCTTGAGGAAGAGGGCGGCGGTGATCGCGCCCGGTCCCCCGCCGGCGTTGTCGGCGTCCGCGACGGTCGAGGCGTTCTTCTCCTCGTACGCGGCGAACAGCGGCATCCGCCACATCGGCTCGCCGGAGACGGTGGCGGCCTCCTCGAGGCGGGCGGCGAGGACATCGTCGGTGGCGAAGTAGCCGCCGACGTGCTGGCCCAGCGCGACCTTCATCGCGCCGGTGAGGGTGGCGACGTCGATCAACGCGTCCGGCTTGATCCTGTCGACCGCGTACGCGAGCGCGTCGGCCATCACGAGCCGGCCCTCGGCGTCGGTGTTGGTGACCTCGGTCGTACGGCCACCCTTCTCGCCCGGGTAGTGCCGGATGACGTCCCCGGGACGCAGCGCGTCGCCGGAGATGACGTTCTCAGCCGCGGCGATGAGGCCGATGACGCGGACCGGGCAACCGACCTCGGCGAGCGCCGCCATCGTGGACAGCACCACCGCGCCGCCGGTCATGTCACGCTTCATGGTGGCCATGCCGTCGGCGGTCTTGATCGACAGACCGCCTGAGTCGAACGTGATGCCCTTGCCGACCAGGACCAGCGTGGGCGTCTTCCGGCCTGCCTTCGCGGGCGTGTAGTCGAGCCGGATCAGCCGTGGCGGGGTCGCCGAGGCGCGCCCGACGGCCAGGATGCCGCCGAAGCCCTCGGCGGCGAGCTGCTGCTCGTCCCACACCTGCGCCTTGAGCCCGGCGGCCGAAGCGACCTCGAGGGCCTGCTCGGCCAGCCAGGCGGGGTTCTTGAGATTGGACGGCACCGTCGCCAGGAAGCGGGCGCGCCAGCTCGCGCGCCCGATCGCCTCGGCGCGGGCCACGACGCCGGCGTACGTCTCCTCGGAGAGGTCCGCGAGCATGATCGCGGCCGGCGGGTGCCACTGCGGTCCCGTCGAGCGCCAGGTGAAGTCGAAGGAGCCGAGGATCGCTCCGACCACGAACGGCTCGAGCGCCTCGTCCGGCGCGAGCGCCGGGATGGTGGTGGCCACCGCGGTCGCGTCGCGGGCGGCGCGCGCCAGTGCCGCGCCCGCCCGGCGGAAGTCGTCGCCGCGCTGCGCGCCGACCCCCACCAGGAGGATGCGCTTGAGCCGACCGCCTCCGGTCACGGGGACCGAGACGATCTCACCGGCCTTGCCGGTCGCGCGCTCGCTCTCCAGGAGGGCGAGCAGGTCGTAGCGCTCGTCGAGCGCCACCGCTCCGGGCCCCAGGACCAGGCCCACCTCCGCATCGTCCGACGTGCTCCCGTCGAGCGGGAGCGCGACCGGCAGCGCGACGACCTCGACATCGAGATCCTCGGGACCGCTGGCGGCGAGGAGGAAGCGGGGCGGGACGACCTGGGGTGGGAGCGTCGGTGCGGCCACGATCAGCCGACGACGCCCTGGAGCGCCTCACGGAGTGCGGTGGCCTCGTCGGCGTTGAGCTCAACGACGAGACGACCCCCACCCTCGAGCGGAACGCGCATCACGATGCCGCGCCCCTCCTTGGTGACCTCCATCGGACCGTCGCCCGTCCGTGGCTTCATCGCCGCCATGCGTGGCACTCCTTCATCAAAGTCGAACAGAGCCGGTCTATGGCCCTGTGTCCTTCACCATTATCCCCTATGGGATGTCGCTTGGTCAGCGATGGCCTCCGAAGAGGCGTACGAGAGCACTCGGCGCCTGCCTCGTCATGGTCGCCCGGGAGGGCTCGGTGCCGTACTCGACCGTGACCGCGGAGCCCGGGAGGTGGGCCTGGAACCACTGCGTCATGGTGCCGCCGCAGACACCGCCGCAGCGCACCTTCGAGACCGGAAGGCGCAGCGCCCGCGCGATGCTGCGCGAGAACGCGGGCCGGCGGTCGTTGTAGTCCACGCCGTGGAGGGGCTGGTGGAAGCTGATCATCCGGTCGGGATGGACCGTGAGCAGGAAGCGCATCATCGCGCGGGTCTCCGGCTCGCTGGCGGCTCGCGGGCCCGAGGCGTAGTGACCGGTGGTGTGGACCCACTTGGCCGGGAAGTTGCGGTTCAGGTCGACGCCGTGGGCGTTCTGCCGCGTGTTGTGGGCCAGGCCGTCGGGGTTCATCACCGGGAGCACCCAGATGTCGGCGCCCTTGATCCGGTGACCGTCGCGCAGCGCCTCGGGGATCTGCCGGATCTGGCGCTCGTTGCCGTGCATGGTGCTCACGATCAGCACCGTCGGTCGACCCGGCTTCGGCTGGCCGAGGTGCCAGGCGACGATCGGGCGGTGCTGGACCGACTGGCCGATCACCACCCGGTCGATGACCGCCGGTCGTGTCGCCGCGTGGGCCGGAGCGGACGCGAGGGCGGCGCTCGTGAGGGTCGCGGTGAGGGTGAGGGTGGTGAGGGCTGCGCCGAGTCGCAGGGTCACGTGATCACACTTTCTGCAGGAGGTAGGCCCAGGTGAAGACCAGAGTGATGACGAGCATGCCGCCATGGGCAAGGACCGAGAGTGCGGGACCGCCGGACCACCGATCCTCCCCGCCGGAACCGGCGTGTCGGCCGTGGCTGGGCAGCCAGCGCAGCAGGATGACGATCCCGAAGATCACCACCAGCCACCAGAACCCGAGCCCGATGATGCCCATCCCGGCGCCGCCGAACCAGGAGTCCTCGGAGCCGACGAGGAACGTCGTCCAGGTGATGAAGGCGACGATGCCGCACAGGGTGTGCCACAGCGCCCAGCGGTCGCTGACCGCGGCGTTGCCCGCGACGGCCTCCTGCCGCCAGCGCAGCCGGGTCAGCAGCACGATGAGGCCGGCCAGACCCGTGAAGACGTAGACGAGCGCTGCCATCAGGCAGGGCCCTCCGGGGAGTCCGTACGGTCCTCGGGACGGGCCGGCGCGGCGGCACCGGTCGGCGGTGCCGGCTCGTCGGCGGGCCGGGCGGCCGGGTCGGTGGCGGCAGCGGGCGCGGGAGCGGGCAGGGCCAACGGCACCGGCGCTCCGTTGCTCTCCTCGAGCTGCGTGGCCAGCCGGGAGAGCAGGGCGTCGACCTCGGACATCCGGTAGCCCCGGACGGCGAGCGAGAAGCGCACCGCCTTCAGGTCGCCGGGCCCGATCAGGTCGTCCTCGGCGGGGACGAAGGCATCGGGGCGGTCGTCGTACTCGTCCTGCATCGGCGTGCCGCGACCGGCGGCGATCACCGCGATCGAGCCCATCGCGAGCACGATCAGGATCGCGAATACCCACATCATCCTGCGTCACGCGCCTTCACCATCAGGTCGACGGCCTCGTCGATGTCATCGGTCAGGGTGAGCATGTCGAGGTCGGACTGCGAGATCAGTCCCTCGGCCAACATCCGGGTCTTCATCCAGTCGAGCAGGCCCGACCAGTGCTCGACGCCGATCAGCACGATCGGGAAGCGCGTCACCTTGTCGGTCTGGACGAGCGTCATCGCCTCGAAGAGCTCGTCGAGCGTGCCCAGGCCGCCGGGCAGGACGATGTAGCCCTGGGAGTACTTCACGAACATGGTCTTGCGGACGAAGAAGTAGCGGAACTGGATCTCCAGGTCCACGTACTCGTTGAGGTGCTGCTCCCACGGCAGCTCGATGCCGAGACCGATGCTGGTGCCGCCGGCCTCGCGGGCGCCCTTGTTGGAGGCCTCCATCGCGCCGGGTCCGCCGCCGGTGATCACGGCGAACCCCGCGTCCGCGAGCGCTGAGCCGAGCTTCACACCCAGCTCGTAGACCGGGTCGTCGCGCTTGGTGCGGGCGCTGCCGAAGATGCTGATCGCCGGACCGATCTCGGCGAGGTCCTCGAACGCCTCCACGAACTCGGCCTGGATCTTCATCACCCGCCAGACGTCGGTGTGGGTCCAGCCCTGGGGTCCGCGGCTGTCGAGCAGGCGCTGGTCGCTGGTGCTGCCGTCGGTGTCGATGCCCGGTCGGTAGCCGTTGAACCCGCTGCGCTTGGCGTTCATCCCTGAAGCCAATCACGCAGAGCCTGCTCACAGCGGTAGATACGCGAGATCAAGACCTTCTCGTCCTTCTTGTGGGCGTACGAGGCGTCGCCCGGGCCGTAGTTGACCGCGGGGATGCCGAAGGCGCTGAACCGGGCGACGTCGGTCCAGCCGAACTTCGGACGCACCTCTGCATCGACCGCCTTGACGAACTCCCGAGCCGCAGGCAGATCGAGCCCGGGAAGCGCGCCGGGCGCGGAGTCGGTCACGGTGAGGTCGTAGCCCGGGAAGGTCTGCCGTACGTGCTCCAACGCCTGCTCCTCGGAGAGGTCCGGCGCGAAGCGGTAGTTGACCGTCACGACGCACTCGTCCGGGATGACGTTGCCCGCGACCCCGCCCGAGATCCCGACCGCGTTGAGCCCCTCGTGGTACTCGAGCCCGTCGATCACCGGCCGCCGCGGGACGTAGTTGCGCAGCGTCTCCAGGACCGGTGCGGCGGCATGGATCGCGTTGCTGCCGGTCCAGGCGCGCGCCGAGTGCGCGCGCTCCCCCGTCGTACGGATCTCGACGCGCAGCGTGCCCTGGCACCCTGCCTCGACCTCTGCGCAGGACGACTCCATCAGGATCGCGAAGTCACCCTTGAGCAGATCGCGGTCGGACGCCGCGTCCGATTCCGCGAGCTTGCGCAGGCCGTTGTGGATCGAGGCGATCTCCTCGGCCTCGTAGAGCACGTACGTGACATCGCGGTTGGGCTCCGTCAGCGTCGCCGCGAGCTTGAGGATGACGGCGTCGCCACCCTTCATGTCGGTGGTCCCGAGACCGTGCAGATACTCGCCGTCGTTGCGGCAGGGCAGGTTGTCGTTCAGGGGCACCGTGTCGAGGTGACCGGCCAGGATGATCCGCTCGTCGCGGCCGAGCTCGGTGCGCGCCACGATCGTGTTGCCCCGTCGCACCACCGTGAGGTGCCCGTACGGCGCGAGCGCGGCCTCGACCGCGTCCGCGATCTCCTGCTCGCCGAGACTGACCGAGTCGATGTTCACGAGTGCTTCCGTCAGAGCGACGACGTCACCGGTGATGTCGAGAGGCAGGGCCATGGCCGTCAGTCTGCCAACACGACGGCGATGGTCGCCTTGTCGCCCTCGCCCACCGAGACCTCGGAGACGTCCCCGGCGCTCTCGACCGCGTCGACCACGGCGTACGAGGTGGCCAGCGTCTCCTGGGCGATCAGGTGCTCGTGCGTACGAGCGGCCTGCTGCACCGTCGGCGTGCCGGCGATCGTCAGCGAGATCCGGTCCTCGACCTGGAAGCCGGCGTCCTTGCGGGCCTGCTGGACGGCGCGGACCAGGTCGCGGGCGAGGCCCTCGGCGGCGAGCTCGGGCGTGACGACGGTGTCGAGGACGACGAAGGCGCCGCTGGGCAGCATGCCGACCGCACTGGCGTCGTCAGCAGCACCGGCGACGGTCTCGAGGGTGTACTCCCCCTCCTCCAGCGCCAGTCCACCGGCCGTGACGGCGACCGTGCCATCAGGGGCGACGACGGCGGTCCAGTCTCCGGACTTGGAGCCCTTGATCGCCTGCTGGACGTTCTTGCCCAGGCGGGGACCGGCGGCACGCGCGTTGACGGTGAGCCGCTGCTCCACGCCGTACGACTTCGCCTCGTCGGCCTCGGCGTCGAGCAGACGCACGCCCTTGACGTTGACCTCGTCGCCGATGATCTCCTCGAAGCCGGTGACGTCGGCGCCGACGACGGTGAGACCGGCCAGCGGCAGGCGGTTGCGCAGCTTGCGGGCCTTGCGCAGCGCCGAGGTGGCCGAGCAGACGTCCCGGACGGCGTCCATGCGCGCGACCAGGTCGTCGTCGGCCGGCAGGTCGTCGACGGACGGCCAGTCGGCGAGGTGCACCGAGCGACCGCCGGTCAGGCCACGCCAGACCTCCTCGGTGGTCAGGGGCAGCAGCGGACCGGTGACCCGGCAGACCGTCTCCAGCACGGTGTAGAGCGTGTTGAAGGCGTCCTGCTCCTCGTTCCAGAAGCGCTCGCGGCTGCGGCGGATGTACCAGTTGGTGAGGACGTCGAGGAACCGCTGGGTCGCCTCGCACGCGTCGGCCACGTAGTAGAGGTCCATCGCCTCGGTCATCTCCGCGACGTACGCGCGCAGCTTGGCCAGGATGTAAAGGTCCAGCGGGTCGCGCGAAGCGGTCGAGGCCTCGGCCTCGAGCTGGGCCGCGTTGGCGTAGAGCTGGAAGAAGTACCAGCTGTTCCACAGCGGGATCATCACCTGACGGACCGAGTCGCGGATGCCCTGCTCGGTGACGACGAGGTTGCCGCCGCGCAGGATCGGGCTCGACATCAGGAACCAGCGCATCGCGTCGGCGCCGTCACGGTCGAAGACCTCCGAGACGTCCGGGTAGTTGCGCAGCGACTTCGACATCTTGTTGCCGTCGGAGCCGAGGACGATGCCGTGGCTGACGCAGCTGGAGAAGGCGGGCTTGTCGAAGAGCGCGGTGGCCAGGATGTGCAGCGTGTAGAACCAGCCGCGGGTCTGGCCGATGTACTCGACGATGAAGTCCCCCGGGAAGTGGTGCTCGAACCACTCGTTGTGCTCGAACGGCACGTGGTTCTGCGCGAACGACATCGAGCCGGAGTCGAACCACACGTCGAGGACGTCCTCGACGCGGCGCATCGTGGACTGCCCGGTCGGGTCGTCGGGGTTGGGACGGGTGAGGTTGTCGACCCAGGGGCGGTGCAGGTCCTTCTCGCCGTCCTTGTTGAGCGGCAGGGTGCCGAAGTCGCGCTCGATCTCCTCGAAGGATCCGTAGACGTCGATCCGCGGGTACTCCGGGTTGTCGGACTTCCACACCGGCACCGGGGAGCCCCAGAAGCGGTTGCGGGTGATCGACCAGTCACGGGCGTTGTCGATCCACTTGCCGAACTGGCCGTCCTTGATGTGCTCGGGCACCCAGCGGATCTGCTGGTTGAGCTCGGCCATCCGCGCCTTGAACGCGGTCACCTCGACGAACCAGGACGAGACGCCCTTGTAGATCAGGGGCTGGCGGCAGCGCCAGCAGTGCGGGTACGAGTGCTCGTACGACTCCTGGCGCAGCAGGACGGTGCCGGGCGTCACCGGGCCGGACACGTTCTTCAGGTCCTGGATGATCGGCTTGTTGGCGTCGAAGACCTGCAGGCCGACGTACGCCTCGACCGGATGGGTGAACTTGCCGTCCTTGCCGACCGGCATGACCGGCTCGATGCCCTCGCGGTCGGTCACCTCCTTGTCGACCTCACCGAACGCGCCGGCGGTGTGGACCAGGCCGACACCGGAGTCGGTCGTGACCGCGTCGTCGGCCGCGACGACGCGGAAGGCGTTCTCGTGGCCGCGGTAGTACGTGAACGGCGGGTCGTACGTCAGGCCGAGCAGGTCGGCGCCCTTGCCGCGCCACGTGACGGTCGGCTCGTCGGCCTCGGGGAACAGCTCCTTCTTGTACGCCGAGACGCGCGCCTCGGCCAGGACGTAGTCGTTGCCGTCCGGCGCGGTGACGGACACGTAGTCGATCTCGGTGCCGACCATGACCGCGAGGTTGGACGGCAGCGTCCAGGGGGTCGTGGTCCAGATGAGGAGCTTCTTGCCGGTGAAGTCGACGCCGTCGATCGTCCCCGCCGACGTGACGTCGTAGCCGACGGTGACCGCCGGGTCCTGGCGCGGCTTGTAGACGTCGTCGTCCATCCGCAGCTCGTGGTTGGACAGCGGGGTCTCGTCGTTCCAGCAGTACGGCAGGACACGGAAGCCCTCGTAGATGAGCCCCTTGTCGAACATCGTCTTGAACGCCCAGATGACCGACTCCATGTAGTCGGGGTTGAGCGTCTTGTAGTCGTGCTCGAAGTCGACCCAACGGGCCTGGCGGGTGACGTAGTCCTGCCAGACGTCGGCGTACTTCATCACCGAGGTGCGGCAGGCGTCGTTGAAGACGTCGATGCCCATCTCGTGGATCTCGTCGGTGGTCTTGATGTCGAGCTGGCGCATCGCCTCGAGTTCGGCCGGCAGGCCGTGGGTGTCCCAGCCGAAGCGGCGCTCGACGCGCTTGCCGCGCATCGTCTGGTAGCGCGGGACGATGTCCTTGACGTACCCGGTGAGCAGGTGGCCGTAGTGCGGCAGGCCGTTGGCGAACGGCGGGCCGTCGTAGAAGACGAACTCGTTGCTGCCGTTCTCGCCGGGGTCGCGCTGGTCGATGCTGGCTTGGAAGGTGCCGTCCTCGGCCCAGTACGCCAGGACGCGCTGCTCCAGCTCGGGGAAGCGGGGGCTGGCCGGGACGCCCCTCTGGTCGGGCGCGGTGGAGGGGTCGGTGGTGACCTTCGGGTAGCGGCCTTCGGCCATCGTTGCGCTCCTGGATCGGGTTGGTTCCTGATCCAGGGACGCCAGCTGATGTGCTCAGTTGTCGCGGTACCACCCCGGTTGCACCCGGAGGTGCCACTCGTTGACTGCTGTGACGGGCTTACCCGTGGGGTTCTAGTGGGAGACGCGGACGGGTCCGCAGCCTCTTTTCTTCCCCAAGCTCACCGCTGATGACGGCTCAGACGCCTGTGGTCCCAGGATAACCGGGTGGACGCCGTGACCGCGACTCGGTTGCATGGCTCCATGCAGACCGGCGAGCTGGCGAACTACCGCGACTACCTCAACCACTTCCGCACCACCCTGGAGCGCCAGTGCTCCGGGCTCTCCCCCGCGCAGCTGGCGAGCCGTAGCGTGGCGCCCAGCACGCTGAGCCTGCTCGGCCTCGTGCGCCACTTGGCGTACGTCGAGCAGACCTGGTTCCGCCGGGCGCTGCAGGGCCTGACAGACGAGCCGCGCCTGTTCACCGATCCCTCCGATCCGGACTTCGAGTTCAACGCGATCACGGGGACGCAGGAGGAGGTGGACGAGGCGCTCGCCGCCTGGCGCGACCAGATCGAGCTGGCCGACGCCTGGCTGGAGACGCAGAGCGACGAGACCATGGGCATGGAGCTGGCGACCAACCGTGATGGCCGCACGGGCACCCGGCGCGAGGTCCTGGTGCATCTCATCGAGGAGTACGCCCGCCATGCCGGTCACGCGGACCTCCTGCGCGAGCAGATCGACGGGACCACGGGGCTGTGACGATCACCGGGAGGTTCGAGCCGGCACCCGAACGCGGCGAGCTGGCGACGTACCGCTTCTACCTCGACGGCCATCGCCGCGTCCTCCAGGCGAAGTGCGCGGGGCTCTCCCCCGAGCAGCTCGCCACGACGGCGCTCGCTCCGAGCGAGCTGAGCCTGCTGGGCCTGGTGCGGCACATGGGCCGGGTGGAGCATGTCTGGTTCCGGATGGTGATCGACGGGCACGTCGACGAGCCGATGCTGGACGCCGACGACCCGACCGGAGGCTTCCGCTCGATCGCACCGACGGCCGAGTCGGTCGACGAGGCCTTCGCCCGCTGGCGCGCGCAGATCGCGTACGCCGAGCGGTGCCTTGACGCGCTGGGCGAGGAGGAGATGGGCGCCACGCGGCGTACGCGCCACGGCGAGGAGACGACCGTCCGCGACGTCCTGGTGCACATGGTCGAGGAGTACGCCCGGCACGCCGGCCACGCCGATCTGCTGCGCGAGCAGATCGACGGGACCACGGGGCGGTGAGGATCAGCCGCTGAACGCGCCCGCGTCGTCGAGCAGCCCGTCGAGGGCGGTCGAGACGTGGAGGCTCCAGGTCCTGCTCACGTGGGACTCGTCGGAGTAGGTGCCGATGCCGTCCGCGACGCCGGGGCAGAACGGCCCCGCGCAGATCAGCGGCACGGTGTCGACGGTCCCGATGCCGGCCGACGTCGCGGCGTCACGCACCCAGTCGGCACTGCGGATGAAGGCACCCGGGAGGCTGTACTCGCAATCCGCCAGCGCGAATCCGGGCGTGCCGAGGCAGCCGGGATCCGACGGCACGGACATCGTCTCGCGCAGCGGGTTGTCCGAGAGCAGCATGACCTTGGGTGCCAGCCGCGCCAGCTCCGGCATCGCCGACGAGATGGCCTTGCGCCAGCTCAGCGCGTTACCGGACCCGCCGTCCCCGACGCCCACATCGGTGATGCTCGCGACCAGCAGGACGTCCGGGTGGAGGTCGATGATCGCCTGGCGGCTCTGCGTGCGGTACGCGGCACACGCCGGCGACGATCCGTCGACGCCCCCGGCCTCGGTGGGCAGGTCCCACACGGGGCAGCCGACCCGCACGAAGGGGACCAGGTTCTCGCCGCGCGCCCGCGCGATCCGCTGGAGCGCGGGCAGCCACTGTCCCAGGTGTGAGTCACCGAGCACGGCGATCGTCGGGCGCGTGCGGTCGACCGCGTCGGGGCACGCCTCGATCTCGAGGTCGGGCTCGGCCCAGCAGTACGTGCCGGTCTTGAATCCGTCCGCCGCGATCGCGGCCGGCGAGGTCCCCGGCGGGATGGGTGCGCCGATGCCGGCGAACTGATGACTGCAGCTCAGCTCGCGGCCGATGCCGGCGAGGGTGGGCGTGGCGCTGGGGGCGGTGGGGCTCAGCGGGCACAGACCGGCGTGCTGCTCGTACCAGCCGGCCGCATTGGCCTGCGCCTGGTCCTGGCGATGGGTGGCATACGCGCTGGAGGCGAAGGCGACCGCGAACACCGTGCCCGCGGCAACCGGCCACCAGACCAGCGGTCGCAGGCCGCGGAAGGACGAGAACTGGCGCCGCAGGAGCGGGCGCTCGACCAGCCGGTAGGTGAGGTCGGCGGCGGCCAGGGAGATGAGGCCCAGCAGCAGGTTGCCCTGCCAGGCCGACCAGCCCGAGGGCAGCAGCGGGCGACCCAGCACGATCACCGGGAAGTGCCACAGGTACAGGCTGTAGGAGATGTCGCCGAGCCAGCGCAACGGCGCCAGTCCGAGCAGCCAGTTGACGCCGACCTGCCTGCGGGTGCCTGCCGCGATGAGCAGCACGGTGGCCACCGTCGGGATCAGGGCGTGCCAGCCCGGGAAGCCGCGCTCGCTCATGGTGAGCCCGGCCCAGACGATCACCGCCGAGCCGACGGCCCCACCGGTCCACGCGAACCACGGGGAGACCCGCATCCCGATCAGGACGGCGATCGCCAGGATGGCGCCGAGACCGAGCTCGAAGGCCCGCGTGTATGTGGAGAAGTACGCCTGCTGCGGGTGCGAGTGGGTCAGCGAGATCGAGGCGCCCAGCGAGAGCACCACGACGGCCGAGACCACCGCCAGCACCGCCTCGCGGCTCAACGCGCGCAGCAGCAGGATGAGCAGCAGCGGCCAGACGACGTAGAACTGCTCCTCGACCGAGAGCGACCAGAAGTGCTGGAACGGCGACATCGCGGTGTCGGCGAAGTAGTCGGTCGCCTGCCGGATCAGGTGCAGGTTCTCCAGGAAGCCCGCCGACCACAGCGCGTCCTCGCGGTACTGCATCACCCGGAGCGAGGCCTGGGTGAAGCCGGTGGCGATCAGGACCGCGGCGGTGACCAGGATGGCCGCCGGCAGGATCCGCTGGGCGCGTCGGGCGTAGAAGGCGCGCAGGCTGATCCGCCGCTCATGGGCGAAGTCGCGCAGCATCAGGCCGGTGATGAGGAAGCCGGAGATGACGAAGAAGACGTCGACCCCGATGAAGCCGCCGGCCAGCCGCACGATGCCGAGGTGGGCCAGGACGACGAGCCCGACGGCGAGGGCGCGCAGGCCCTGGATGTCGTTGCGCCGGGTGCTGCGATGCGGCGGCTCGGGAGGCGCGCCCACCGAGTCACCCATGACCGCGGCCGCGGGCAGGCCGGGCGGGATGTCGTGCCCGGGGTCGGACGGGGTGAGGAAGATCCAGCTCGCCAGGACCCGGATCGCCTCGAAGTTGGCCGGGCCGGCGTCGTAGGTGCCGATCCCGTCCTGGGTGCGCACCGCGCGCATCCGTACGGACGGGCTGCCCGGGAGACTGACCTCGACCTCGCCGCCGGGAGCCTCACCGTCGAAGGCGACCGCGAGGCCGGTGGTCGACACGTTGCGCAGCCGCCCCGGGACACCGTCGACGTGGACCGTGGCCGGCACGTTGAACCGGTGCGCCACGCGCCGGGTGGTGCGGAACTCGGGGTCGCGGATGCGGGCGATGCCCATCAGGAGCAGGACCAGGCCCCACGTGAGCCAGACCGTGCCGATGATCGTCGCGGACGCGGAGGTCCGCCACGGCATGTCGACGAAGAGGCTGGTGGCGCCGTACGCGAGGACCGCACCGGCCACGACGGCCAGCCACCACAGAACCGGGGGTACCCGGCCGAAGAGGCGCTCGTCGGTGGCGTCCTTCGGGGTGACCTGGAAGTCGAGCTGACGCCGGGTCAGGAGCCACCACAGGGACTCGAGTCCGATCGGGATCCGCAGGACGCGCAGCTCGAGCGCGTGCCGCCATCGGGTGTAGCCGCGGTAGAGCCGGCTGGCGCCCACCATCCGCAGGAGGATCTGGGCGGAGACCAGCGCGCCATAGAGCCACGGGTCGGCGCGGACGGGCTGCACGCCGCTGATCAGGACGATCGCGGGCACGATCATGGAGCCGGCGGTGACGGCGCCCTCGAACCACCAGAAGGCGGCCAGGAGGTACTCCATCTGGTTGCGCCGGGTCAGCCACCGCTTGGGCCGCAGGAGCTTCTCGGTGACCACGACCTGCATCGCACCCAGCGCCCAGCGGCGGCGCTGGATGAGGTACTGCTCGGGGGTGTCGGGAGCGAGCCCGACGGCGAGGACCTGGTGGTGGTAGACCGTTCGCCAGCCCAGCCGCAGCAGCTTGAGCGTGGTGTGCAGGTCCTCGGTGATGGTCTCGGTGGCGATGCCGCCGACCTGGTCGATGGCGGTGCGCCGTACGACCGACGTCGAGCCGCACCACGGCGGGTCCGCCTTCGCGCGTGACCTGGAGATCATCAGTGCGTGGAAGAAGATGCCCTGCTCGCCGGCGAAGCCGTCGCTGTCGAAGGCAGCCTCGTTGAAGTACGCCTGGGGCGCCTGGACCAGCGCGATCCGCGGGTCGTCGAACCAGCCGAGCGTCTCGGACAGGAAGCCCTCGAGCGGCACGTGGTCGCAGTCGAGGATCGCGATGAACTCCGCGTCGTGTCCCTCCTCGGTCATCAACGCGAGGGCGTGGTTGATGTTGCCGGCCTTGGCGTGGTCGTGCTCGGCGCGCTGGACGTAGCGGGCACCGTACGTCGCGCACATCTCGCGCACCCACGGCCGGTCGCCGTCGTCGAGCACCCAGGTCTCGTGCGCGGGCTCCAGCTGGCAGGCGGCCGCGACCGTCGGCCCGAGCACGGAGGCCGGCTCGTTGTAGGTCGGCACGAAGATGACCGCGGGCCCGAACTCCTCCTGGGCCCCGGCGCGCGGGGGCGGTGTGGAGTCGAGGCTCCACAGCGTCCAGGTGCGCAGGCACAGCGGGATGATCGGCACCGCCTCGATGGTCACCAGGAGCCAGCCGACGACCCGCGCGGCGCCGTGGTGCGGGATCGTGGAGGTCACTCGCCAGGTGATGTAGGCGAGCAGACCGCAGATGGCGATCAGGCCGCCGAGGCGGGCGCGCCACGCTGCGGAGCGTGCCTCGGCGTGCGGCGGGCTCAAGAGATCGGACCACGCGGCGAACCGCTCGTGCTTCGTCGTGATGACAGACTCCTCCAGTCGTCCAGATCCTACGGACGCGTGGACCCGAGGCCTACTTACCGTCCTAGGACCGGTCCCAAACACCTGCCAAGTAGGCTTCAGCCCCGTGACTAGGACCGCCTGGGCCTTCGGCCTGACGACGTACGCCGCCGACAACTCGACCGTTCTGGACGCGTGGTTCCCGAACCCGGCCCTCGGCGACAAGCCGACCGACGCCACCGAGGCGATCGAGCTGGCCCAGCTCGCCGGCCCCGACGAGGTCCGCCAGGTCGAGCGCGTGGTCGAGCTGGTCGAGATCGACCTCGACCAGGCCCCGCAGACCACCCAGGACGTGTGGCTGCGCCTGCACCTGCTCTCCCACCGCCTCGTGCAGCCGCACGGCGTCAACCTCGACGGCCAGTTCGGCCTGCTCGCCAACGTCGCCTGGACCTCGGCCGGGCCGTGCGCGGTCGAGGGCTTCGAGCTGACCCGTGCCCGCCTGCAGGCCTCCGGCCGGCACGTCAGCGTCTACGGCGTGGACAAGTTCCCCCGGATGGTCGACTACGTCCTGCCCAGCGGCGTGCGCATCGCCGACGCCGACCGTGTCCGCCTCGGCGCGCACCTCGCCCCCGGCACCACCGTCATGCACGAGGGCTTCGTGAACTTCAACGCCGGCACGCTCGGCACCTCGATGGTCGAGGGCCGCATCTCGGCCGGCGTCGTGGTCGGCGACGGCTCCGACATCGGCGGCGGCGCCTCGATCATGGGCACGCTGTCGGGCGGCGGCAAGGAGGTCATCTCGGTCGGCGAGCGCTGCCTGCTCGGCGCCAACTCCGGCATCGGCATCTCGCTCGGCGACGACTGTGTCGTCGAGGCGGGCCTCTACATCACCGCAGGGACCAAGGTCGAGCTCGAGGACGGCAGCCAGAAGAAGGCGGCCGACTTCTCCGGCGCCTCCAACGTGCTCTTCCGCCGCAACAGCATCTCGGGCGCCGTCCAGGCCGTGGCCTGGAAGGGCGAGGGCATCACGCTGAATGCCGCGCTCCACGCCAACTAAGACGCCCCCGGCACGGCGGTTGCGCCGGCTCGTGACCGCCCTCGTGGTGGTCGCGCTCCTCGGCGTGGGCGCTGTCGTCGGCCTGCGGGAGATCACCAGCAGGCTCCACCGGCTGCTCCCCCGGGCCGAGGACTGCACCGCCACGGTCGGCGGTCACGAGGCGACCCTCAACGCGGAGCAGGCCGAGAACGCCGCCCTGATCAGCGCGATCGCGGTCCGTCGCGGGCTGCCCGCCCGAGCGGTGACCATCGCGCTGGCGACGGCGATGCAGGAGTCGAAGCTCTACAACCTCGAGGGCGGCGACCGGGACTCGCTGGGCCTCTTCCAGCAGCGCCCGAGCCAGGGCTGGGGCACCCGCGCGCAGGTGCTCGACCCGGTGCACGCCGCGAACGCGTTCTACGACGCCCTGGTCAAGATCCCCCACTTCGACACCCTCGAGATCACCGACGCCGCCCAGCAGGTGCAGCGATCGGCGTACCCGAGCGCCTACGCCAAGCACGAGCCGGACGCCCGCGCCCTCGCCTCGGCGCTCACCGGCTACTCGCCGCACGCCTTCTCCTGCCGCTTCAACGCCCCGGAGGCCGGCACCGGCCACCCGGCGGCCCTGAGCAAGGAGGTGAGCGGCCTCTTCGGCGCCCTCGCCGGGCAGCCCGTCGTACGCGGCACGTCCGTCACGATCGGCGTCTCCTCGAAGACCACCGGCTGGGCGGTCGCGCACTACGTGGTCGCCGAGGCCCAACGCCTCGGCGTGCGGAAGGTGTCGTACGGCGGGCGGACGTGGTCGACCGGAGACTCCGACGCGTGGAAGCAGGCCGGGCCCGCCCACGGCCCGGTCACCATCACCCTCGCCTGAGCGACCTCGACCTCACGCGAGGACCTGCACCGCCACCACGGCGGCGACCGCGACGGCAGCCGGCACGGCCTGCGCGAGGACCAGCAGGTGCGAGCGCGGTGCGAACGTCCGCGGGCCCCTGCGTACCCGATCGACCAGCCAGCCGCCGACGACCGTGATCGCCAGCACCGCCGACAGGGCGGCGAGAGGCGCGGCGGTCGTCCAGTAGCGGGTGCCTGCCATGTGGACGAACGGCTGCACCAGCAGACCGAGCAGGCCGACCTTCACCAGCACGCTGACGACCTGGAGGCGGCGCGATCGGCGGGTGACGACGAGCAGGCCGGTGGCGGCGAGCCACACCAGGTCCCCCAGGGCCCGGTTGGTCCAGGTGCGGATCCACTCCGCGCCGGGCTGCCCCGGCGGGTGGAGCCGGTAGAGGAAGCCGGACGGGTCGTCGCGGTAGCGGTGCCAGTCGAAGATCACGTCGCGGGCGTAGGAGCGCGCGGTGACGTCCTGGCGGGCGTACGCGGACATCTGGGTCAGCACCCGGACCTCGCTCACCCCGGTGGCGCGCGCCACCTCGCGCGCATAGCGCACCGGGGAGAACCAGATCGTCGACCCGGGGTCGCAGGGGCCGTAGCAGACCACGTCACGGTCGCCGAACGTGTTCGCCATCGCCATCGGGACGGAGGTGGTGGTCAGGACACGGGCGTGGAAGGTCGCCGACGCCGCGATCGACCACGGGGCGAGGAGACCCAGGAAGACCGCCCCCGAGACCAGCAGCGGGACGACCGCGCGCCGCCCGCACCAGCGCACCGCGAACAGCCCGGAGAGGCCGACGCCGAGGACCAGGACGGTCGAGGAGGAGCGCAGGTAGACGGTCGCGATGGCGAGCAGCCCGATCACGACGCCCTCGCGCAGGGTCGGGGGCGTACGCGCGCTCGCGCGGTGCAGGACCGCCGCGACGCGGGCGATCAGCAGGGTGGCGACCAGCCCGGCGAGGAGGTCACCGTAGGCGGTGAAGCCGAAGAGCCGCCACATCGGCACCAGGCCCGGGACCACAGCCAGTCCGAGCGCCCAGGGGCGGCCCAGCTGGCGGCGTACGTCCCAGACGGTGGCGACCAGGACGAGCAGGGTGAGGGCGCCGAGCCAGCCCCTCACGCCCGCGAGCCCCGCGTCGGGCACGAGCAGGTAGAGCGGGGCGAGCAGGAGCGACATGCCAGGCATGAACCAGCCGTTGCCGACGACGTCGCGCTGCAGCTCGGCGGTGTCGGGCTGGTGGAGTCCGGCGAGGTCGCGCAGCAGGTTGGAGAGCGCCTTGCCGCCGTCGATGTAGGCGACCTCGTCCCCCGAGAGGCGTGCACGGGACACCTGATGGAAGAGGACGACCTGGAGGAGGGCGCCGAGGCCGAGAGCGACCACGAGGACGAGGTCCAGCCGGCGCGGAGTGACCTCCTGCGCGAGCCGGCCGGCGAGGGTGGCGCGGCGCTCATGCATAGATGTTCGAGGGGGGCCAGGAGCGCGGGAAGCGCTTCGTGCTGAAGGGGTCGAGGCAGTCGCCGCGCAGCTCGGCCGCACGCTGCCGGTGCGCGACGGGCAGGCGCAGCACGAGCTCGCCGCGGACCAGGGAGTCGGACGGGATCCGGGGATAGGCGGTGACGGTCGCCGCGTCCGGGGAGAGTCCGGCGCGGGCCAGGGCCGCGCTGATGCGCTGGCGGGCGGTGGCGGCGTCGATCTCGTCGTACTGCACGACCAGGCGGCGGTGGCGCGCGGCGCCCCGGCCGACGTCGCCGTCGCTGCGGACCTGGTAGGGGAAGTCGAGGGTGAGGCCCTCCGGCAGCGGGAAGCAGGCGCCCACGATCGCGTCGGTGGGCAGGATCGGCCGGTAGTTCCCGCTCGGCATGGCCCGGCCCACATGGGGGCTGATCAGCAGCGCGGCGAGCACGACGGCGCCCACGAGGGGCGACCATCGCCACCGCCGCTCCCGATCCCCGCGCCCCGACTGCACGCCATCGAGGCTAGCCCCGCGGAGGTGGGCGAAACCTGAACCGCGTCAGGGGCAGGGCGTCTCGCGCCTGGCTACCGCGCTCATGGCCGGCGCCGGAGCCCGTCCCTCCCGCTCTATCGCTCGCCCGCTCGCGCCAAGCGTGCGACGGCTGCGTCGATGCGCTCGTCGGTCGCGGTGATCGCGATCCGGACGTGCTGCTTGCCCGCCGGGCCGTAGAAGTCGCCGGGTGCCGCGAGGATCCCGCGCTCGGCGAGCCAGGCCACGGTCTCCCAGCAGCCCTCTCCCCTGGTCGACCAGAGGTAGAGCGCGGCCTCGGAGTGGTCGACGGTGAAGCCGGCCGCCTCGAGCGCGGCCTTGAGGCGCGTACGGCGACCCGCGTAGCGGGCATACTGCTCCTCGGCGTGCGCGTCGTCGGCGTAGACCGCCGCCATGACCTCCTGGATGGGACCGGGGACGATCAGGCCGAGGTTCTTGCGGACCGCGAGCAGCTCCTTGATCACCGCGGTGTCGCCGGCGACGAAGCCGGCGCGGTAGCCCGCGAGGTTGGAGCGCTTGGACAGCGAGTGGACGACGAGGATGCCGTCGGTGGAGCCGCCGGAGATGGTGGGGTGCAGGACCGAGACGGCCTCGCCCTCCCAGACGCAGTCGAGGTAGCACTCGTCGGAGACGAGCAGGACGCCGCGCTCGCGGCACCAGTCGACGACCTTCTTGAGGTGCTCGGGCGGGAGGATCCGGCCCGTCGGGTTCGACGGGCTGTTGAGCCAGAGGATCTTCGGGGTCCGCGGTCCGAACGCGGTCAGCGAGTCGGCGGCCATCGGGGTGGCGCCGGCCAGGGCCGCGCCGACCTCGTAGGTCGGGTAGGCGGCCTCGGGGTAGCCGATCAGGTCGCCCTCGCCGGCACCGAGGTGCAGCGCGAGCTGGCCGATCAGCTCCTTGGTGCCGATCACCGGCAGGACCTGGTCGAGGCCCAGACCGCTGCCTTGCCCGGTGACTCCATGGACTCTGGCGAACCAGTCGATGATCGCCTGGCGGGTGGACTCCAGCCCGATCGTCACGGGGTAGCCCGGCCAGTTGGCGGCCGCCACGAGCGCGTCGATGGCGACCTGTGGCGTCGGGTCCACCGGCGTGCCGATGGACAGGTCGACGATGCCGTCAGCGTGCGCGCGAGCGGTGGCGGCGTACGAGGTGAGCTTGTCCCACGGGAAGTCGGGCAGCCGGCCCGACACCGGGCCGGCAGCCGACACGGTCAGTGGTCCTGGTTCTGGTTCTGCGGGGGCAGGGCGGCGATGAAGTCGGCGTCCTTGTCGATCTCGCCCATCTTCGCGGCGCCACCCGGGGAGCCCAGGTCGTCGAAGAACTTGACGTTGGCGTCGTAGTAGTCCTTCCACTGCTCCGGGGTGTCGTCCTCGTAGAAGATGGCCTCGACGGGGCAGACCGGCTCGCACGCACCGCAGTCGACGCACTCGTCGGGGTGGATGTAGAGCATGCGCTTGCCCTCGTAGATGCAGTCGACGGGGCACTCGTCGACGCAGGCCCGGTCCTTGACGTCAACACAGGGCTGGGCGATGACGTAGGTCATCCTGGTCCTCCTACGGGAGCTTCGATCTCGGACATGGACAGCCTAGTATCTCGGCGTGCCCGAGCACTTGCTAGGTCCACATGTCGTGGGCCAACGCGTCGTGATCCGTCGTCTCGTACGCGGTGAGACCGGCCCGACGGGAGGTCCCGCGTTCATCGACGCGCTCGGCATCTGCACCGCGTGGGGCGACGGCGCCATGACCCTCGCCCCGGCCGACTCGGCTCCCGTGGAGATCGCGCTGGCCGACATCGTGTCGGGCAAGCCGGTGCCGCCGAAGCCCTCCCACCTGATGCGCGTCTCGGCACGCGAGGCGGAGCTGCGCGGGCTCGCACTCGTACCCGACGTCGAGACCGTCGCATTCGGCGAGTGGGTGCTGCGCTCCTCCCCCGACACCGGCACGCGGCTGCTCAAGCGGGCCAACTCCTGCCTGGCCATGGGTCGACCCGGCACGGACACGATCGATCGAGCGGTCGAACACGTCGTGGGGTTCTACGCCGAGCGGGACCGCGCGCCGATGGCGCAGGTCGAGCGAGGCTCGGAGACCGAGGTGGCGTTCGGGGACGCGGGCTGGGTGCCGCTGGGGCGCGGGGACGCGTCGTTCCAGGCGGCACCGGTGGCGAAGCTGCACCGCCTGCTCAACCAGGTCGTGGGGCCCACGCCGGTGCGGGTGACGGCCTCAGCCTCACGCGTCGTCGCCGACCACGACCACGCGACCGGCTCAGCCGTGCTGGACCGCGACTGGCTGTGCCTGCACGGCCTCGCGGTCGACCCCGACCACCGCCGCCAGGGTCTGGCGACGGCCGTGCTCGGGGAGCTGGTGGAGTGGGGAGCCGAGCGCGGCGCCCGTACGGCCTGGCTGCACGTCGAGACCGACAACGCTCCCGCGCTGGCGCTCTACGAGCGGCTCGGGTTCAGCGAGCACCACGCGGTGCGCTACCTCGTGCCGGCGCCCTGAGGGTCGCGATGCTCATCGCGGCGGCCAGGAGCACGATCGCGAGGATGAGCAGGGCGTAGCCGTACCGGCCGTTCTCGATCGCGTAGTCGCCCTCGCGGCGGCCCTGCCACGCGACGAGGAACGGGATCCACCAGCCGACCGCGTACGGGGGCAGGGTCCACCAGCGCGGCGGAAGCGCCCAGACCACGGCGAGCGAGGCGGCCGCCGACAGCAGCAGCCCCCACCACAGCCCGTGCAACGCCACCGAGGCCAGGCCGACCGCCGCGCCGCCGATCACCAGCCCCAGCGCTATACCCAGGGCGACGCCGCCACCCGTGCTGCGGCGCGCAGGACGGCGACTCACAGCCCCGCGAAGAGATCGTCCTCGAGGCCGTCGGCGTTGAGCGGGCCGAGCGTGCCGGCGGCGAGGCGGTAGAACTCCTGGGAGAGACCGGTGCCGGAGTGGTCGGCGGCCTTGAAGATGCCGTCGTCGGGCTTGATCTGCGTCGGGTAGGCGCGCATCGCGTCCATCTTCTGCTCCGCGAAGGCCGAGCCGTCGACCATCGCGGAGAGGTCGGCGTCGGGGGTGAACCACGGCATCGGGCCCTCGGGGTCCATGCCCCGGAAGGACTCGGTGTCGCCCGCGGCGCGCATCGCCCGCATCGCGGCGCGCATCCGGCTCTCCGACATCGCGCACCAGTAGACCTTGCTGACCTGCCACGCCTCGCCGAGGTCGTGGCGGAAGCTGGGCACCGCGGCCAGCGCGACGGCGTAGTGGGTGACGCGGTGGGCCTGGATGTGGTCGGGGTGGCCGTAACCGCCGAAGTCGTTGTACGTGACGACGACCTGCGGGCGGACCTCGCGGATGATCTCGACCAGGTCGCTGGCGGCCTTGAGCAGGTCGGTGTTCCAGAACGCGTTGTCGTGGGTGGTGTCGGCGGGGATCGCGTAGCCGTCCTCGTGCCACTGCATGCCGGAGTCGCGATAGGTGCCGAAGCCGCCGAGCCAGCGGTGGTCGGTGACGCCGAGGACCTTCATCGCGGCCTCGATCTCGCCCTTGCGGTGCTCGCCGAGGCGGTCCTCACGGTCGGCCGCGAGGTGCTCGAGCTCGGGGACGAGGACCTCGCCCATCTCGCCGGCGGTGCAGGTCACGAGGGTGACGCCGCGGCCCTCCGTGACGTACTTGGCCATCGTGGCGCCGTTGTTGAGCGACTCGTCATCGGGGTGGGCGTGGACGAAGAGGGCGCGCTGGGCAGGCACGTTCGGCTGAGTCACGGCCTCCACCCTACTGAGACGACGAAGGACGCTTGATCCGCTTCGGGGCGTCCGGCAGGGGCGCGGGCGCGATCGAGGCGTCCGGCGCGTCCTCGGGGAAGTCCATCCAGCCGTCGTACTCGTCGGTCATCGCCTCGACCAGCATCGCCGGGGCGTCGGTGACGACGAGCCACGGGTGGTCCTCGTCGTCGTCCTCACCGTGGAAGCGCTCGCGGCTCGCCTCGGCCTCCCAGCCCTCGGCGGTGAGCCGCTCGACGACGGTGGTCGCGTCGTCCTCCTCGTAGAAGAAGGCCCGCTGCACGACCTTGGGGCCGGCCAGGATCTCGAGGAAGGGCCGGTCCGGCTCGAGCCAGTTCAGCGTCTCGAGCTCGTCGGGCAGCAGCCACTGGACGGCGTCGTGCTCCCTGGGCCGGATCTCGCCGGCGGTGACGTGGCACAGCGCGGCGCGCAGCTCGTAGTCATCGTTGATCGGGACCGTGATGTCGAGCCACTCGTCGACCGCGATCAGGCAGCCGAGCTCCTCGCCGATCTCGCGGATCAGCGCCGCCTCCGGCGTCTCGCCGGCCTCGGCCTTGCCGCCGGGCAGCTCCCAGCGCCCGGCCGCCTCCGCAGGAGCCGTACGCCGGCACGCCAGCACCCGCCCGTCGCGCACGATCGCCGCGGCCACCACAGTCTGTCGCATGGGAGTCATTGTGCCGAACAGGTGTGCCGCGCCCGGGGGCGCTCCTCACCCAGCGAACGGATGTTCGGCTCACGGGGAGCAGGCGGCGTCCGCCGAACGATCGTTCGGGTCGTGCCGAGCCGTAGGGTCGGGGCGTGCTGCCGCGACTGATCCCGACGCCGCTCCCGCGCTGGGAGGAGGTCGGAGCACCGGTGTCGGTGGCTGACGTGGTGGCCGGGGCGACCGGGCGGATGCGGCGGGCACTCGCGCCGGGGCTGCGGGTGCGGCGGGCGTTCGCCTGGGAGCACGCCGACCGGCACGACCGGGACTGGTGGCCGCAGGGCATCACGCCGCTCGGGAGGCTGATGCTCGTCTCCTGGTACTCCAAGGCCGGGGCGGGCGTACGGATCTCGTTCGTCGACCTGCGCAGCCGCCGGTACACGCACGTGCCGCTGGCGCTGCCGAACCAGGACGGCACGCTCGGACCCCTCCCGATCCACGCCGGTGGCCTGGCCGCGAGCGGGTCGTGGGTCCACGTCGCGGCGACCGGGCGCGGGATCTACTCGGCGCATCTGGAGGACCTGCGACGGCTTGCGGACGGTGAGCTGATCTGGCCCGTACGACTGCATCTGCAGGCGCCGGCCGGGGACACGTCGCGCTTCCGGTACTCGTTCCTCTCGGTGTCGGAGGGCGGCGAGCTGATCGCCGGGGAGTACGGGCGCGGGGACCAGTCGACCAGGCTCGCGCGCTTCGCGCTGGACGCCGACGGGCTCCCCGTCGAGGCCGTGGCGGTCGACGCCGGGGTGGCGCAGATGCAGGGCGCGATCCTGCGAGGCGGCCGTTATCTGGCGACTGTCTCCCACGGAACACGCGGCTTCGGCGGCCTCGCCTCAGGCCGGCCCGGCGCCCTCGTCGAACGCCGCTGGGCGGCCCCGGCCGGCCCCGAGGACCTCACCTGGTCCGGCGGGCGGCCGTGGACGGTCACCGAGCACCCCGGCAAGCGCTGGATCGTCGCTCTCCGCCCACCCTCCTGACGCCGACTCGGCCGTCCCGCGCCGCCCACTCGGCCGTCCGGCACCACCGACTCGGCCGTCCGGCACGCTCGAGTCGGCCCTCGAGCAGGCGGCCCGTGCGTGAGGGCCAGGTCGACCGTGCGTGACGGCCAGATCGACCGTGCGCGAGGGCCAAGTCAGCCGTGCGCGAGGGCCGAGTCAGCGGTGCGCGGGGGCCGAGTCAGCGCGGGAGGCGGGCGAGCTGGCGGGACTGGGCGACGAGGCGGCCGGTGGAGTCCCAGACCTCGCAGTCCTCCTCGAACATCCCGCCGAGGACGTTGCGGGTCGCGTGCCGTACGCGCAGCCAGCCCGGAGCCGGGACGGCGCGGACGTGGGCGGTGAGCTCGAGCGTCGGCGCCCAGCCCGGGCGACCCAGATCGAAGGTGACCGGCGGCAGCAGATCGACCACCGTGAGCAGCGAGATGGGGTCGGGCTCGCGGCCTTCCTTGAGCCGGAACCATGCGCTGATCACACCCTCGCCCGACGGCTTCCCCACCGCCCAACCGATGTGGTCGGGGTGGAAGAGCATCTCGAAGCGCTCCATCATCGGCACCATGGCGCGCATCTCCTCGGGCGCCATCGTGTTCGGCACGCACTGCTCGAGCGGCGGGAAGTCCGGCACGTCGGAGCTGCGCTCCACCGTGTCGGGCAGCGTGGAGAGATCGCCGTACGTGGCCAGCGCGGTGATCCGGACGTCGTCGCCCTGGCTCAGCTCGGCGGCGACCGTCGCGATCGACCCGCCGTCGCGCTTGACCGTGGTCGTGACGGTCGCGGGGCCGGGCAGCGACGCGCTCAGGTAGTAGGCGCTGATGCTGATCGGGTCGGGCTTGCCGGGCACCGACGCCCGGACGGCGTTGGCGATCGTGGCCAGCAGGTAGCCCCCGTTGATCCCGCCACCGACGATCCAGCCGGCGCTGAGGTCGGCGTCGTAGGTGCCCTCGGCGACGGAGTTCACGGAGATGTCACGGTCGTATTCGGTGGCCACCACCGCAACCTATCCACCGCCCGCGCCATGATGTCGCCATGGCCCCCCATGAGCCGCACCCGCCGCGCAAGCCCTCCTACGTCTACGACGTCGGCGAGGAGCCGGACCCGCGCTTCAGCCTGGCCAACGAGCGCACGTTCCTGTCCTGGGTCCGCACCGCGCTCGCGATGCTGGCGGGCGCGGTGGCGCTGCACTCGCTGCAGCTGCCGCAGACGTCGTGGCTCCGCGGCATCGTGGTCCTCACCCTCCTCGTCGTCGGCGCGCTCTGCACGCTGCTCGCCTTCGTCCGCTGGGCGAAGGTCGAGCGGGCGATGCGGTTGCGTCAGCCGCTGCCGCACTTCTCGCTCGGCTGGCTGCTCACGGCCTCGATCGTGCTGGTCTCGGTCCTGCTGGCGATCACCCTCACCGTCGGCTGACGCGAGTCGGCATCGCGCTGCAACCTCACTGAAACGTCCGTTTCGTACGGTCGGCACATGACCGCAGCGCCGCCTCCGGCACCGGCCGGACTCCTCGAGGCCTTCGACGCGTACGAGACCGCCCTGATGGCCGACGACCTGACCGCGCTGGACCGGCTCTTCGCCCCGGGGCCCGACACCCTGCGCGGCGACGCCCACGGCCTGCTGGTCGGGCACGACCAGATCAGCGCCTTCCGCAGCGGACGCGGCGGAGCCCCGAGGCGCCGGATCGTCGAGACCCACGTCCAGACGATCGACGAGGACCACGCGCTGGTCGTGGCGATCACCGAGCTCGCCACCGGCGGGCGCGGACAGCAGACCCAGCTCTGGGCACGCCTCCCCGGCCCGGACGGCGGCACGGACGGCGGCACTGACGGCGGCACGGGCGAAGGCGGCTGGAAGGTGACCGCGGCCCACGTGGCCGCCCCGGCGCCCGCCCTGGACACCCGGATCTGGCGGGTCGTGGGCGCACCGCTCGTCCCGTCCCCCGCCGCGAGCGGGCCGCTCGCCGGCGAGACGATCGCGGTCAAGGACCTCTACGCCGTCGCCGGGCACCCGATCGGCGCGGGCAACCCGGCGTGGCTCGCGCAGGCCGCGCGCGAGCCGGCGCACGCGTACGCCGTCCAGCGGCTCCTCGAGGCCGGCGCGCAGATCCGCGGCATCGCCCGCACCGACGAGTTCGCCTACAGCCTGGCCGGCACCAACGCCCACTACGGCACCCCGCCCAACCCGCGGGCACCGCACCGCATCTCCGGCGGCTCGACCTCCGGCAGTGCCAGCGCGGTCGCGCTCGGCGACGCGAGCATCGGGCTCGGCACCGACACCGGCGGCTCGATCCGGGTCCCGGCCGCCTACCAGGGGCTCTACGGCATCCGTACGACCCACGGCGCCGTCCCGGCGACCGGTCTGCTGCCGCTCGCGCCCGCGTACGACGCGGTGGGCTGGCTGACCCGCGACGCCGAGAGGCTGCGCGCGGTCGGCGAGGTGCTCCTGCCCGATCAGCCCCGGAGCGACGCCACGCCCCTCGTCGTCGTGCCCGAGCTGATGGAGCTCGCGGACCCCGATGTCGCGGCGGCCATCGCCCGCTGGCGTCGCGACCACGCCCTGGACGTCCGCGAGGAACGCTGGCCGCTGAGCGGGCTCGGCGACTGGCTCACCGCGTTCCAGACCCATCAGGCGTGGCAGGCCTGGCAGCGCCACGGAGACTGGCTCGCCGGGCGGCTCGACACCCTCGGCGACGACGTGCGCGGACGCTTCGAGCGGGCGGCGAGCATCACCGCGGACGAGGCCGACGCGGCCCGTACGACCGCTCAGGCCGCGGGCGCCCGCATCCGCGAGCTCGTCGGCGACCGCGTGCTGATGCTGCCCAGTGCCTCCTCGGTGGCACCCGTCGCCCAAGCGGGCGCGGACGGGCTCCAGCGGGTCCGGGACGCGACGATGCGCCTGACCTGCCTGGCCGGACTCGGGGGCCTGCCGGCGGTGAGCATCCCGCTGGAGACCGAGGATCATCTTCCGGCCGGTGTCTGCCTGCTGGCAGGCCCCGGGCGCGACCGCGATCTGCTCGACCTGGCGGTCGGTCGGCACTTTTAACATCCGGCGAAACAGGTGTCATCCGGCTGAAACATCCGTTTCCTAGCGTCGGGGCATGGACCTCGCGACCTTCAACCGGCTCGACGCCGCGCAGGCGACGGAGCTGCTCGCCCCGTGCGTACGGATCGCGTCGTGGCCCGCCGACATCGTCGCCGCCCGCCCCTATCCGGACACGGCCGCGCTCCTCCAGCGGGCCCGCGACGCGGCGGCCGCCTGGACCGACGCGGAGGTCGAGGCCGCCCTCGCCGACCACCCCCGGATCGGCGAGCGGCCCAGCGGCGACACCGCCTCGGCCGTGATGTCGACCCGCGAGCAGGCCGGCGTCGATCCGGCGGACAGCGAGGTCCAGCAGCGCCTCCGCCACGGCAACGCCCGCTACGAGGCGCGATTCGGCCGGATCTACCTCGTGCGTGCCGCCGGCCGCAGCGCCGATGAGCTGCTCGACCTCCTGGAGGAGCGCCTCGACAACGACCCCGACACCGAGCGTGCGGTGACCAAGCAGCAGCTGGGCGAGATCGCCCTGCTCCGACTCGAAGGACTGATCCCGCGTGCCTAGTCCCAGCACCACCCTCAGCACCCACGTGCTCGACGCCGCCCTCGGGCGCCCGGCAGCGGGTCTCGACCTGACGCTGGCACTCGAGGACGGGAGCACCACGCAGGCCCGTACGGACGACGACGGCCGCGCCTCGCTGGGCGAGGTGCCCGCGGGCGTGCACCGGCTGAGCTTCGCCACCGGGCGGTGGTTCGCCGGCCAGGACCGGGCGACCTTCCACCCCGAGGTCGTCGTCGCGTTCACCGTCACCGCCGGGGAGCACCACCACGTCGCGGTCCTGCTCAGCCCGTTCGCCTACACCACCTACAAGGGGTCCTGATGCCCTACCAGCTCGCCGACCTCCAGCACGGCAAGGCGGAGGTGCGGATCGTCAAGGTCGACCGGGCCGATCCCACCCACGTGCTGCACGACCTCAACGTGACGACCCAGCTGCGCGGCGACTTCGCGTCGGCCTACCTCGAGGGCGACAACAGCCACGTCCACGCCACCGACACCCAGAAGAACACCGTCTACGCCTTCGCCCGCGAGCACGGCGTCGACTCCCCCGAGACCTTCCTGCTGGCGCTGGCCGAGCACTGGGGCCGCCAGCCGTACGTCTCCGGGATCGAGCTCAGCGCGGAGTCGTACGCCTGGGAGCGACTGCCGCAGAACGGGCACTCGTTCGCCCGCTCGGGCCAGGAGACCCGGGTGGCGTACGTCGACGCGGACGGGCCGATCACCACGATCCGCGCCGGCCTGACGGACCTCGTGGTGCTCAAGTCCACCGACAGCGAGTTCCACGGCTTCCCCCGTGACCACTACACGACCCTGCCGGAGACCGACGACCGGATCCTGGCGACCAGCGTCAGCGCGATCTGGACCTATGCCGCCGACGCCGTGGACGTGGACTTCGACGCCTCCTACGCGACCGCCCGTGCGGGCCTGCTCGCCGCCTTCGCCGACACCCACAGCCTCGCGCTGCAGCAGACCATCAACGCGATGGGCGCCGCCGTGCTGGACGCCGTGCCGCACGTCGCGAGCATCCACATCACCTGCCCCAACAAGCACCACTTCCTGGTCGACCTGGCGCCGTTCGGGCTCGACAACCCGGGTGAGGTCTTCTTCGCCGCCGACCGCCCGTACGGGCTGATCAGCGCGACGGTGAGCAGGTGAGCGCGTGAGGATCGACGCGATCAAGGGCCAGCGCGTGCTGGTCGGGGACGACTTCGCGCCCGCCACGCTGGTGCTGCGCCATGGCCGGATCGAGTCGGTGGAGCCGCTCGAGACCGCCGTCGAGGGGCTGGTGCTGCATGCCCCGGAGACCGCGTACGTCCTGCCCGGGGTCGTCGACACCCACGTCCACATCAACGAGCCCGGCCGCACCTCGTGGGAGGGCTTCCTCTCCGCCACCGAGGCCGCCGCGCTCGGCGGCGCCACCACCTTGATCGACATGCCGCTCAACGCGATCCCGCCGACCACCACGGTCGAGCACCTGCGCCTCAAGCAGCGCGCGGCCGCCTCGGAGCTGATGGTCGACGTCGGCTTCTGGGGCGGCGCGATCCCGGGCAACCTCGCCGACCTGGAGCCGCTGTGGGAGGCCGGGGTCTTCGGCTTCAAGTGCTTCCTGTCGCCCTCGGGCGTCGAGGAGTTCCCGCCCCTCGACGCCACCCGGTTCACCGCCGCCCTGCGCGAGGTGGCCCGCTTCGACGGGCTGATGATCGTGCACGCCGAGGACCCGGCCGTCCTCGAGGCCGCGCCGCACGAGGCCAGCCGGGCGTACGCGGACTTCGTCCTCTCCCGACCCCACGAGGCCGAGACCGCCGCGATCCGGCAGGTGCTCGACGGCGCCCGCGAGACCGGCGCGCGGGTGCACATCCTGCACCTGTCGAGCGCCCGGGCCCTCGACCAGATCAAGGCCGCCCGCGACGAGGGGCTGCCGGTCACGGTGGAGACCTGCCCCCACTACCTCGTGTTCGCGGCCGAGACGATCCCCGACGCCGCCGCGCAGTTCAAGTGCTGCCCGCCGATCCGCGACGCGGGCAACCGCGAGGAGCTGTGGGCCGCGCTGCGCGAGGGCCTCATCGACACCATCGTCAGCGACCACTCGCCGGCCACCGAGGCCGAGAAGTCCCAGGGCGACGGCGATCTGCAACAGGCCTGGGGCGGCGTCTCCGGCCTGCAGGTCGGCTTCGGCGCGGTGGCCTTCGAGGCCCGCCGGCGCAACATCCCCCTCGCCACCGTCAGCCGCTGGATGAGCCGCCACACCGCCGACCTGGTCGGCCTCACCCGCAAGGGCCGGCTCGCTGCCGGCGCCGACGCTGACGTCGCGATCTACGACAGCGGCGTCGAGCACCGCGTCGACGTCGGCCGGCTCGCGCATCGCAACGCGATCAGCGCGTACGACGGGCTGCGGCTCGGCGGGCGCGTCACCCACACCGTCGTGCGCGGCAACGCCATCGACGTCGAGCACCCGGACTGGCGCTGGGGCGAGCAGCTGGACAGGAGGACCGCATGACCGGACCGCTCAACCCGCCGCCCCGTCTGCTGATGGGCCCGGGACCGATCACCGTCGACCCGCGCGTGCTGCAGGCGATGAGCGCCCAGCTCGTCGGCCAGTTCGACCCGTGGATGACGGCCACCATGACCGAGGTGATGGATCTCTACCGTCACGTCTTCGCGACCGCCAACGAGCAGACCCTGCTGGTCGACGGGACCTCCCGCGCCGGCATCGAGGCCGCCCTGGTCTCGCTGATCGAGCCGGGCGATCGGGTGCTGGTGCCGGTCTTCGGACGCTTCGGTCACCTCCTCGTGGAGATCGCCGAGCGCTGCGGTGCCGAGGTGCACACCATCGAGGTGCCGTGGGGCGAGGTCTTCGCCCCCGAGGCCGTCGAGGCGGCTCTGGTCGCGGTGCGGCCGCGCATCGTCGCGCTCGTCCAGGGCGACACCTCCACCACCATGTGCCAGCCGCTCGAGGAGATCGGCGCCATCTGCCGCGCCCACGACGCGCTGCTCTACGTCGACGCCACCGCCTCGATCGGCGGCAACCCGCTGCTCACCGACGCCTGGGGGCTCGACGTGGTGACCGCCGGGCTGCAGAAGTGCCTCGGCGGCCCGAGCGGCTCCGCGCCGATCACGATCGGCCCACGCGCCGTCGCGGCGATCGGGGCGCGCAAGCACGTCGAGGCGGGCATCCGCGCCGAGGGCGACCAGGATGCCGGCGTACGGATCGCGTCGAACTACCTCGACCTCGCCCAGATCATGGACTACTGGGGCCCGCGCCGGCTCAACCACCACACCGAGGCGACCTCCATGCTGTACGCGGCGCGCGAGTGCGCCCGGTTGCTGGTCGAGGAGGGCCTGGAGGCCGCCATCGCGCGCCACGAGCTGCATGGCCGCGCGATGCTGCACGGCGTCCAGGGCCTGGGGCTCGAGGTCTTCGGGGACGTCGCCCACAAGATGAGCAACGTCGTCGCGGTCCGGATCCCCGACACGCTCGGCGCCAGCGGCGGAGACGCCGTACGCGAGGCGCTGCTCACCGACTTCGGCATCGAGATCGGCACCTCCTTCGGACCGCTGCACGGCATGGTGTGGCGGATCGGGACGATGGGCTACAACGCCCGGCGCGACGCGGTGATGACGACCCTGGCCGCGCTCGAGCAGGTGCTGCGCGCCGCCGGCGTGCCGGTCAGCGCCGGAGGCGGCGTGGGCGCCGCGACGGAGGTCTACCAGTGACGCCGCCGCGCCACGACGCGCGGAACGGGGCGGCCGAGGTGCTCGCGCGCTGTGCCGAGCTCGACGCCTTCACCGCCGCACCCGACCGCCTGGAGCGGGTCTACCTCACCCCCGAGCACGCCGGCGCCAACCGGGCCACCGCCGCCTGGATGGAGCGCGCCGGCCTGACGACCTGGGTCGACGCGGCCGGCAACCAGTGGGGCCGGCGCGAGGGGTCCACGCCCGACGCCCCCGCGCTGGTGCTCGGCAGCCACCTCGACACGGTGCCCGACGCCGGCTCGTACGACGGCATGCTCGGTGTGCTGATGGCGATCGCTGTCGCGGAGCGGCTGCAGGAGACGCCGCTGCCGTTCGCCCTCGAGGTGGTCGGCTTCAGCGACGAGGAGGGCGCCCGCTTCGGGAAGGCGCTGCTCGGCAGCCAGGCGGTCGCCGGCACCTGGGATCCGGCCTGGTGGGAGCTCCGTGACCAGAGCGGGGTGAGCCTGCGCGAGGCGTTCACCGGCTTCGGGCTGGACCCGGAGCGCGTCGGCGAGGCCGCGCGGCGACCGGAGCAGGTCGTCGCCTACCTCGAGGCCCACATCGAGCAGGGCCCCGAGCTCGAGGCGGCCGACCGCTCGCTCGGCTACGTCACCACCATCGCCGGCGCGCGTCGCTTCCACCTGCGGGTGCTCGGTGAGGCTCGGCACGCCGGCGGCACTCCCTACCCTCGCCGTCGCGACGCGCTGGTCGGGGCCGGCGAGGCGATCGTGGCGATCGAGCGGCTGGCGAGGGCGAGCGACTGCATCGCCACCGTCGGACAGATCGAGGTCCGACCCGGTGCGGTCAACGTGATCGCCGGCCAGGCCGACCTGTCCCTCGACCTGCGCGCGGCGACCGACGACGAGCGCGACGCGATGTGGGACCGGATGCGTGCGGAGATCGAGCGGATCTGTGCCCAGCGCGGGCTCACCGTGGAGGTGAGCGAGCAGCACCGCGCATCGGTGGCCCCCTGTGCGTCCTGGCTCCAGGAGGTGATCCGCACGGCGATCACCACGACCGGCGACAGCGAGCCGATGGCCCTGTGGAGCCGGGCGGGTCACGACGCCATGGCCGTCGCCTCCATCGCCGACATCGGGATGCTCTTCGTGCGATGCCGCGACGGCATCAGCCACCACCCGGCCGAGGAGGTCCGCGAGATCGACGTCGCCCACGGGATCGACGCGCTCGAGCGGGCGGTGCTCGGCGTGGCGGAGGTGTGGCATGCAGATCGCTGAGCGGATCGCGACCCATCGCGCCGAGCTGTCGCCGCAGGAGCGCCGCGCGGCCGACTGCCTGCTCGCCCACCTCGACGACCTCGGGACCTACCGCGCGGGCGAGCTCGCCGATCTCGCCCGCGTCTCGAAGGCGACGATGAGCCGGCTCTTCCGCTCGCTGGGCTACGCCGGCTTCGACGAGGTCCGCGACCAGCTCCGGGCGGTGCGCTTCGCCGGGGAGCCGCGCTCCTCCCGCGACACCGGCCCGGTCGATCTGGTCGGGCACGCGGTCGCCGAGGCCGAGGCGATCCGTGCCGCGCTGGCGCAGCCGCAGCTCGCCGAGGCCGCCTCGGTCATCGCCGCGGGCGGGCGGGTGCTGGTCGTCGGCTGGCGCAACAGCTATCCGGTCGCGCTGCACCTGCGCGAGCAGCTCATCCAGGCGCGGCGCGACGTCACCGTGGCCCCCTCGCCGGGCCAGGTGGTCGGCGAGGAGCTGACCGGGCTCGGCGCCGACGACGTGGTGGTGGCGGTCGGCTTCCGGCGCCGGCCACGCGGGTTCGCCGCGTTCCTCGGCGCGGCCGCCGCGACCGGGGCGCAGGTCGTCCTGATCGCCGACCCCTCGGCCGCGCACTCCCCCGGGGTGATCCGGCTCGAGTGCGGGCTGCCGGGCTCGCTCGCCTTCGACAGCTACGCGCCGGCGATGAGCCTCGCGGCCGCCCTCGCCGACGGGGTCCTCGCGGCCCGCGGCGAGGACGGGCGCGATCGGATCGTCGCGATCACCACCCACTACGACCTGCTCGGCGAGGTGGAGTGATGGACCTGACCACTGTGACCGGCCATCGCCGCGCGACCGGACGTGCCGATCTGGCGCTCACGCCCGGCGAGACGTACCTCGCCGGCGGCACCTGGCTCTTCTCCGAGCCGCAGCCCGGCCTCACCGGCCTCGTCGATCTGGGCTCACTGGGCTGGGCGCCGCTCGAGGAGCTGTCGTCGGGCGGGGTGCGGATCGGCGCCACCTGCACGATCGCGCAGCTCCACGCCTGGCCGTGGCCGAGCGCCGTCGCCGATCTGGTCGGGCAGTGCGCCGACTCGCTGCTGATGTCCTTCAAGGTCCAGCACGCGGCGACCGTCGGCGGCAACGTCTGCCTGGCCCTTCCGGCCGGCGCGATGATCGCGCTGCTCACCGCACTCGACGCGGAGGCCGTGATCTGGACCCCCGACGGCGGCGAGCGCCGGGAGCCGGTCGCCACGCTCGTACGCGACCCCGGCCTCACCTCCCTGACCCGCGGCGAGGTGCTGCGCGCCCTCGAGGTCGCCCCCGCGGCGCTGGCCGCGTCGTACGCCTTCGCCCGGATCGCGCTGACCCCGTACGGACGCACCTCGGCGATGGTGATCGCCCGGCGCGACGCGCGCGGCGCGACGCTCACCATCGCCGGCTCGACGCCACGCCCGCTCGTGCTCGAGGTCGCCTCGGAGGCCGAGGTCGGTGCCGCGATCGACACGATCCACGAGTGGTACGCCGACCCCCACGGCGCGCCTGACTGGCGCGCGGCGATGACCCGCCGCCTCGCCGTCGAGACGGTCTGCCGGGTGCTGTCATGAGGCTCAACGGAGTGCCCGTGGAGGCCTCGCCCGCGCCCGGGCAGTGCCTGCGGACCTGGATCCGCGCCCAGGGCGACACCTCGGTGAAGAAGGGCTGCGATGCCGGCGACTGCGGCGCCTGCACCGTCCTGCTCGACGGCGCGCCCGTGCACTCCTGCATCACGCCCGCACTGCGGGCGACGGGCGCCGAGGTGACCACGGCCGCAGGGCTCGGCACCCCCGAGGAGCTCTCGCCGGTCCAGCGCCGCTTCGTCGAGGCGGCCGGCTTCCAGTGCGGCTTCTGCACCCCGGGCTGGGTGGTGACCGCCAGCGCCCTGGCCGGCCCCGACGGGACCGTCGAGGTCGATGACCCCGAGCGAACCTTCAAGGGCAACCTGTGCCGCTGCACCGGCTACCGCTCGATCCGCGACGCCCTCACCGGCACCTGCAACACGGCGCCCGGGGCCGTGGGCGCAGAGGTCTTCGGCACCTCGCTGCCGGCGCCGGCCGGTCCGCGTGTCGTGTGCGGCGCCGAGCCGTTCACCCTCGACCTGGCCGACACCGACGTCCTGCACATGCGGCTGGTCCGCAGCCCGTACGCGCACGCCCGCATCACCGCAATCGACACCACCGCGGCGGAGGCGGTCGAGGGGGTCGTGCTGGTGCTGACCCCCGACGACGACCCCGGCGTGCTCTTCTCCACCGCCCGGCACCAGAGCCGCGAGGACGACCCGGACGACACCTTGATCCTCGACCGGGTGGTGCGCCACATCGGCCAGCGGGTGGCGGCGGTGGTCGCCGAGTCCGCGGCCGCCGCCGACCGCGCGGCCGCCCTCGTCGCGGTCACCTACGAGGTGCTGCCCTCGGTGCTGCATCCGTACGCGGCCCGGCTCCCCGGCGCCCCGCTGCTGCACGGCGAGAAGCACGACAGCCGGATCGCCGACCCCGGACGCAACGTCGTCGCGCAGAGCCACGGCGAGGTGGGCGACGTGGCACTCGGGCTGCGCACCGCGGCCCACCGCGTCACCGGCACCTGGCAGACGGCCCGGGTCAGCCACGTCGCCCTGGAGACCCACGGCGGGCGGGCCTGGATCGCCGAGGACGGCACCCTCGTCGTGCGCACCAGCACGCAGGTGCCGTTCCTCGTACGTGACGAGCTGGCCCACATCCTCAAGCGCGACCCGGACACCGTGCGCGTCCTGGCCGCCCGCGTCGGCGGCGGGTTCGGCGGCAAGCAGGAGATGCTCGTCGAGGACGTGCTCGCCCTCGCGGCGGTCCGGCTCGAGGCGCACGGCATCCGCCGCCCGGTCCAGCTCGAGCTCAGCCGCGAGGAGGTGCTCGCAACCACTCCGATGCGCCACCCGATGCGGGTCGGCGTCGAGCTCGGCGCCGACGCCGACGGGGTGCTGACGGCGCTGAAGGTCGACGTGCTGAGCGACACGGGCGCGTACGGGAACCACGGCCCCGGCGTGATGTTCCACGGCTGCCACGAGTCGATCGCGATCTATCGCTGCGCCAACAAGCGCCTCGACGCGGAGGCGGTGTACACCAACAACGTCCCCAGCGGTGCGTTCCGCGGCTACGGCCTGGGCCAGGTGATCTTCGCGATCGAGTCCGCGATGGACGAGCTCGCCCGGAAGGTGGGCATCAGCCCGTACGAGATCCGCCGGCGCAACGTGGTCGTGCCGGGCGACGACTTCGTCGTCAACGGACCCGCGGGCGGCGATCTGGTCTTCGGCTCGTACGGACTCGACCAGTGCCTCGACCTGGCCGAGCAGGCGCTCACCTCCGATCCGTCGCCCGACCCCGCTGTGCCGGAGGGCTGGCGGACCGGCGAGGGCATGGCGGTCGCGATGATCGCGACCATCCCTCCGCGCGGCCACTACTCCACCGCACGCGTGACGATGCACCCCGACGGCACCGCGTCGGTCAGCGTCGGGACCGCGGAGTTCGGCAACGGCACCGCGACCGTGCACGTCCAGATCGTCGCCGAGGAGCTCGGGATCTCCCCCGCCGAGGTCCGGCTGGTCGCCTCCGACACCGCCACCTCCGCCTACGACTCCGGAGCCTTCGGGTCGACCGGATCCGTGGTCGCCGGGATGGCGGTGGCCCAGGCGGCGCGCTCGCTGGCGGCTGCGCTCGAGGGACTCGACGGCCCGCCGGCCGAGGACGTCTGGGCGGAGGCCGAGCACACCGGCTCCCCCCGGTCGGTCGCGTTCAACGTCCACGCCGTCCGGGTCGCGGTCGACCCCGGCACCGGCGAGGTCCGGCTGCTGCGCAGCGTCCAGGCCGTCGATGCTGGCCGGGTGATCAACCCCGAGCAGCTGCGCGGGCAGGTCGAGGGTGGCGTCGCCCAGGCGATCGGGACCGCCCTGCAGGAGGAGCTGGTGCTCGCCGACGGCGAAGTGGTGACCCGCGTGCTGCGTCACTACCGGGTGCCGCAGATCGGCGACGTCCCCGTCACGGAGGTCCTCTTTGCCGACACCGTCGACACGCTCGGCCCGCGCGGCGCGAAGTCGATGAGCGAGGCCCCGTACAACCCGGTCGCGCCCGCGATCGCCAACGCCATCCGCGACGCGCTCGGCGTACGACCGCACGAGCTGCCGATGAGCCGCGATCGGATCTGGCGCCTGACCGCGGCCCTCTTCCCCACCACCTCCGAGGAGACCCGATGAGCCCCACGAACGATGTCGAGATCACCGCCCCGATCGACACGGGGAGCAACCTCGAGGACGCGGCCTGGTTGCAGCAGGTCATCGACCTGGCCGTCGCCAACGTCGCCGCGGGCGGCGGCCCTTTCGGCGCCCTGATCGTGCGCGACGGCGAGCTGCTCGCGCCGGGCGTCAACCGGGTCACCCGGGACCTCGACCCGACCTCGCACGCCGAGGTCTGCGCGATCCGCGCCGCCTGCGAGCAGATCGGCGACTTCTCCCTCGACGGCTGCGTCCTCTACACGTCGTGCGAGCCGTGCCCGATGTGTCTCGCGGCCTCGCTGTGGGCGCGCCTGGACCGCGTCGTCTACGCGGCCGACCGCCACGATGCGGCCGACGGCGGCTTCGATGACCGCACCTTCTACGACCTGTTCGGCGGCGAGGCCGGCGGGCACGCGGCCGAGCGTCTCGGCTGGCCGTTGGTCGTGCACGCCGTGCCGCTCGAGACCCGACGCGCTCCGTTCGAGGCCTGGTTGGCGAAGGCGGACCGGACGGACTACTGAGGGCACGGCAACCGCCAGCGCTCGATCGTCACCGCGGCCTGATCGACACCACGCTGACTCGGCCCTCCCGCACCGCTGACCTGGCCCTCCCGCACCGCTGACCTGGCCCTCCCGCACCGCTGACCTGGCCCTCCCGCACCGGTGACTCGGCCCGCGCGCGGGCCGAGTCGGCGATGTCGGAGGGCCGAGTTGGTCGTGCACGAGGGCCGAGTCGGCGGCGTTCGAGGGCCGAGTCGGCGATGTCGGAGGGCCGAGTCAGCGGCGTCCGAGGGCCGAGTCAGCGGTGGGCGCGGTCGTGCAGGTCGCCGAGCCAGGTGGCCAGGGCGATCACCACACCGGCGAGCAGGAGGCCCGCGCCGGTGTGCCACTTCAGCAGTGCCGCACCGGCGACGGCGCCCGCGATGATCGCGAGCACCGCGATCGCGCGGCGGGCCGTACCCCCGCCCTTGCCGCTGCCGAAGTACGAGTCCGCGGCGAGGCCGGTGATGGTGGAGGTGACCACCACCGTGGTCACGTCCTTGACCGCGACCAGGCGAGCAGCGGCCGCCTGGAGTCCCATCGCGAGTGCCGCGATGGTGGTCACGGTGATCTCCTCGGCCCGCGACGGCGTGCGCTCATCGACCAGGAGCAGGCCGAGCCCGAGGGCGAGCATGAGGAAGGCGACGAGCCCGAAGATCGCGGTCGTACGCCCGTGCCAGCTGCGGTCGGCCCGCTTGAGGGTACGGCCGGCGATCGCGGCACCGGTCATGAAGCCGAGCAGCGCGAGGGCGGGGCCGAGCACCGGGAGCCCGGAGCCGCCCACCAGCGCCATGCCGAGGACGACGACGTTGCCGGTCATGTTGCCGGTGAAGACCTTGCCGAGACCGAGGTAGCCGACCGCGTCGTTGACGCCGGTGGTGAAGGTCAGCACCAGCATCAGCCACAGGTGCATCCGCTCGGTCGGGACGGCGACGATCCGCTCGCGCAGCGCCCTCATGCGGCGGCCAGCGCTTCCGCCGCGACCGCGAGGTCGTCGACGCCGCGGAAGAGCTCGTCGGGCTTGTCGGTGGCCAGGTCGAGATGGAAGCCGAAGAGCGAGGAGTCGACCAACGTCACCACGCGGGCGACCCGTGCCTGCTCGGCGCCGCAGCGGACGAGGTAGCGCTCCAGGGCCTCGGACCAGCGCTGGTTGGCCTCCCGGACGACGGAGCGGTACGGCTCCTGGCCGATCAGGCCGCTCGCGGCGGCCTGGACGTAGACGTCGAGACAGCTGTGCAGCGGCTCCTCGAGGAACGCCTGCCACAGCTGGTTGACGCCCGCCCGTACGCCCTCCGCGGCCGGCAGCCGGTCGACGGCCGCCGTCGAGCGGTCCGAGGTGCGCGCGACCACGGCGGCGACGAGCTCGTCGCGGCTACGGAAGTGGTAGAGCAGCATCCGGTCGCTGGTGCCGATGGCAGCGGCGACGGGGCGCAGGGTCAGGCCGATGAGGCCGTGCTGACGGACGTGGTCGGTGACCTGGTCCAGCAGCTCGTCGCGACGAGTCACGGGCGACAGTATGCCAAAGCTCGTAGCGGGTGCTACAGTCGAGGTCACCAATGTAGCGAGCGCTTCATACAAGAAGCAGAGAAAGTGTTGTGAGAATCGTGTTCGTCGCAGTCACGCTACTGATGGCGGCCATCGGCTGTGAGGTCGGCGCGACCGCCGTCCTCCCCCGCACCCAGTCCTTCCACCACGTCGGCTGGTCCGTCGTGGTGGTCGCCGGATACGTCATCGCCACCTGGTTGATGGCGATCGTCGTCAAGACCCTGCCCCTCGGCGTCACGTACGCCACCTGGGCCGGCCTCGGCACCGTCGCGGTGGTCGGGATCAGCTGGCTCTCCGGCGAGGAGCTGTCGCTGGTGAAGGTGCTGGCGGTCGGCGCGATCGTCGGCGGGGTGATCGCGCTCAACGTCGGCAGCACGCACGCCGCCTGAGCCGCGAGCGCCGGACGCCGAGGCGCTGCGCGCCTGGCCCCGTGCTCGCGGCGCCTCAGGCCTCCGGCGACTCGTTCGGGAAGAGGTAGATCTCCCCGTCGCGGACCTCGACCTTGTGCGCCACCGTGTCGACGGTCGCGGGCAGGCCCGAGACCTTGCCGTTCTTCAGGCAGAAGCGCGAGGCGTGCACCGGGCACTCGACGTACCCGTCCTCGACGTAGCCGTCCGAGAGCGAGGCGATCGCGTGGGTGCAGGTGTCGTTGAGCGCGTACACGGTGCCATCGGTGTCGCGCAGCAGCGCGATGTCGTCCTCGGTGCCGGTGACGTCGCTGGAGATCTGCAGGCCCTCCTCGACGGAGAGATCGTCCAGGCTGGCGACGCGGATTCCGGTGCTCATCACATTCCTTCTACGTAGGGCGCTCAGACCGCGGCAGCAGCGGCGCGGCCGGCGGTGCGGCCGCTGAAGAGGCAGCCGCCCAGGAAGGTACCTTCGAGCGCGTTGTAGCCCATCATCCCGCCCCCGCCGAAGCCGTTGACCTCGCCCGCCGCGTAGAGGCCGGGCAGCGGCAGGCCGTCGGAGGTCAGGCAGCGGCCGGAGAGGTCGGTCTCGAGCCCGCCGAGGGTCTTGCGCGACAGGATGTGCAGCTTGACCGCGATCAGCGGACCTCCCTCGCCACTGCCGCCGGCGTCGCCGAGAATCTTGTGCGGCTTGGCGACCCGCGACACCTTGTCGCCGAGGTAGTGCCGCGCCGAGTACATCGCGGTGATCTGGGCGTCCTTGGCGAACGAGTTGTCGATCTGGCTGTCGCGCGCCTCGATCAGCCGGCGCAGCGCGACCTCGTCGATCTGCGGACCCTCGGGCGCGACGCCGGCCAGCCGGTTCATCCCCGCGACCAGCTCCGTCAGGCTCGAGGCGACGACGAAGTCCTCACCGTGCTCCATGAACGCGTGCACCGGGCCGGGGCCCTTGCGGGCGCGGTCGATGACGCCGCGCACCGACTTGCCGGTCATGTCGGGGTTCTGCTCGGAGCCCGACAGCGCGAACTCCTTGTTGATGATCGACTCGGTCAGCACGAACCACGAGTAGTCGTACCCGGTGGTGCGCAGGTGCTTGAGCGTGCCGAGGGTGTCGAAGCCGGGGAAGTTCGGCGCCGGGAGCCGCGCGCCGGTCGCGTCCAGCCACAGCGAGGACGGGCCCGGCAGGATCCGGATGCCGTGGTTCTCCCAGATCGGGTCCCAGTTGCGGATGCCCTCGACGTAGTGCCACATCCGGTCGCGGTTGATCACGCGGGCCCCGGTCGCCTCGGTGATCGCGATCATCCGGCCGTCGACGTGCGCGGGCACGCCGGAGACCATCGACGCCGGCGGCCCACCCAGGCGCGCCGGCCACGACTTGCGTACGAGGTCGTGGTTGCCGCCGATGCCGCCCGAGGTCACGATCGTGGCCTGGGCGCGCAGCTCGAAGTCGCCGACGACCTCGCGCGAGGAGGCGACCCCGCGCTCGACCGCGCTCGGCTCCAGCACCGCACCCCGCACGCCGACGCAGGCGCCGCCCTCGACGATGAGCTCGTCGACGCGGTGACGGAACGCGAACCGGATCCGCCCGGTCGCGACGTGCGCCCGCACGCGCGCCTCGAACGGCGCCACGATGCCCGGGCCGGTCCCCCACGTGATGTGGAAGCGCGGCACGGAGTTGCCATGCCCGTCGGCGCGGCCGTCGCCGCGCTCGGCCCAGCCGACCACCGGGAAGACGCGGTGCCCCATCTCCCGCAGCCAGGATCGCTTCTCCCCGGCCGCGAAGTCGAGGTAGGCCTCGGCCCAGCGACGCGGCCACAGGTCCTCGTCGCGGTCGAACTGCGCCGAGCCCATCCAGTCCTGTGTCGCCAGCTCGATCGAGTCCTTGATGCCCATCCGGCGCTGCTCGGGGCTGTCGACGAAGAAGAGACCGCCCAGGCTCCAGAACGCCTGGCCGCCCAGCGACTGCTCCGGCTCCTGGTCGACCAGCAGCACCGAACGCCCCGCATCGGCGGCCTCGGCGGCGGCGACCAGGCCGGCCAGGCCCGCGCCGACCACGATGATGTCTGTCTGGTGACTCTGAGTGACCTGGGTCATGGCGCCGATCTTGGCACGAGTGGGCCGTCCGTTACCGACGGGTACCCATCGAACTTCGCCGAGAGTTCCGCTCGCGTTGGTGCCACGCGGTCGCCGGAGACGGGAGGTTGCTCCCATGTCCGACTCTTCTCGGGGTTCCGACCTCACCCGCCGCAGTCTCCTGTCCGCGCTCGGCGCCACCGGCGCCGTCGTCGCCACCGGGGGTCTCGCCTCGGCCGCCTCCGCCACGTCCGGCGCCACGTCGACCCCGGCCGGCCGGCCCACCGGCCCCACCGGGCACTCCGTACCGGTCTCCTCGAGCGCCCCTGGCGCCCCCGTCCCGCCCGTCGCCGGCCTCCACGTCGGCTTCGGCGAGGACGCGAGCACCGAGGCCACCGTCACCTGGCACACCATCGCCGACGTGAGGAACCCACGCGTGCTGATCGCACGCGACGGCGCGGCGTTCGAGCGCGCCGTGACGGCCGGCGCCGCGTCCTACACCGACGCCAAGTCCGGCACCGTGGTCACCGCCCTGCACGCCCGGCTGCGCGACCTGAGGCCGGACACGTCGTATGTGTATCTCGCCACCCACGACGGCGCGACGCCGGAGTTCGGCACCTTCCGCACGGCGCCGCGTGGGCGGGCCGCCTTCCGGTTCACCAGCTTCGGGGACCAGGGCACCCCCACCCTGGGGAAGAACAACGGCACCACCTGGGTCAACGACAACCTCGGCTCCCCCGCCGCCGGCGACACCACCATGGGGGTGGAGAGCCTGGAGCCGTTGCTGCACCTCTTCAACGGCGACCTCTGCTACGCCAACCTGTCGCAGGACCGGGTCCGCACCTGGTCGGACTTCTGGACCAACAACAGCCGCTCCGCGCGCCACCGCGCCTGGCAGCCCTCGGCCGGCAACCACGAGAACGAGCTCGGCAACGGCCCGATCGGCTACCGCGCGTACCAGACCTACTTCGACCTGCCGCGCCAGCAGGGCCAGACCGACACCACCGCCGGCCTCTGGTACGCGATCACCGTCGGCGCGGTCCGCTTCGTCTTCCTCAACAACGACGACGTCTGCCTCCAGGACGGCGGCGACCACCGCGTCCTGGGCTACTCCGGCGGAGCACAGAAGGCGTGGCTCGAGGCGACCCTCAAGGCCGCCCGCGCGGACAAGGACATCGACTGGATCGTGGTGTGCATGCACCAGGTCGCGATCTCCAGCGCCAAGGGCTTCAACGGCTCCGACCTGGGCGTCCGCAAGGAGTGGCTGCCGCTCTTCGACGCCTACGGCGTCGACCTGGTCGTCTGCGGCCACGAGCACCACTACGAGCGGTCCAAGGCGATCCGCGGCCAGCAGAAGAACCAGACGCTGACCCCGATCCCCACGGTGGACGCCCTCGACGTCATCGACACCACCCAGGGCACCGTGCACATGGTGATCGGCGGTGGGGGCACCTCGGCGCCGTCCAACCAGCTGCTCTACTCCCCGCCGCAGGGCGACGTCATCGTCGCCGTCGCCGACCGGGTGAACGGCGCCAAGGGCGTGGCGACCAAGGTGACGGAGCCGGCCCCCTGGTTCGGGGCGAGCGATGCCGCCAACGCGTACGGCTTCGCGTCCTTCGACGTCGACCCCGGCCGTCGCGGCGGCCGGACCACGATCACGGTCACCTACTACGAGGTCGCCGGTCCGTATGGCACGCTCAAGCCGTACGAGACCTTCACCCTGACCCGCCCGCGCGGGCACTGACGGACGACCGCGTACCCGTGGTGGTCCGGGCTCGTCGGGGGACGCGGGCTCGGGCCACCAGGAGGACAGCATGAAGCAGGGACGTCGAGCACTGATCAGCAGCGCGATCCTCGCCGCACTGGCGGTCTCCGGCGGCTGCGCCACCAGCGACACCGCGCGCAGCGACGATCCGACCGCGTCGAGCAGCCCCGCGACGCGTGCCCTCGCGACGTCGACCTACACGCGCGCGGAGCTCATGGCCGCACTCCCCCAGACCTCCGCGCAGCTCGCCGGGCACCGGCCCACCGGCCATTGCCCCGGCCAGCCCCACTGCGACGGCGTCGTCAGCGTGGACAGCGGCGTGGACGTCACGACGCCGATGACGTCCATCACCGACGTCTCCGTCTTCCTGCGCTACACGCCGGCGCAGATGCGGAAGCTCACGTCACTGTGCACGCCGATCATCGACAAGAAGGCCAAGGAGTCCGAGTACTCCTCCACGTACGGGGAGAAGGGCACCTGTACGAGCGAGCCCATCACCCTCGACGGGTGGTCGGGCCGGCTCCAGCGCCGCGACACCCGGCTGATCGATCCCGACGGCCCCCGGACCAACGTCTTCCACGCCGCCGACCTGCTCCTCGACAACGGCCACCACCTCCTCGAGGTGATCGCCGGTGACGACGACGAGGCCCGGACACTCGCGCACGAGTACCTCGCGCGGCTCGACGCGAGCCGGTAGCCGCGGTCGCGCGCTAGGTCCCCGGCACCCAGCGCGGGACGCGGCGGACGTAGTCGTCGTACGCCTGCCCGAAGTTGGCGCGCATCGCCGACTCCTCCGCGGGGATCTGGACGCGGTCGATCACCGCGACGAAGCCGGCCACCGGCAGCCAGGTGAGCAGGCCGCCGCGGGCCAACGCGTGCGCGCTCAGCACCCCGGTCAGCCCGACGTACATCGGGTTGCGGGTCAGGCCGAAGACGCCGTCGTCGACCACCGTCGAGGCCTTCTCCGGACGGATCGGGTTGACCGTCGTGTGGTGGTGGCGGAAGGCGAGGTTGGCGAGGGTGAGCAGACCGAGTCCGGTGCCACCGGCCGCGGCGGCCGCCGCCGTGCGAAGCGGGCCGTGGTGGGCGCCCCGAGGCGCGAGCAGATGCTGGGCGAGCAACCCGACGGCGGCGTAGGCCGGCGGTGGGATCTTCGGCATGCCCTCCAGCGTGCCACCGCTCAGCGACGTGCGGAAGAGGCCTCCTCGACCCCGCGCGTCGCCAGCTGGTCGGCCAGCTCGTTGTCGGCGACGCCGGCGTGGCCCTTCACCCAGAACCACTCGACCTGGTGCCGCGCGCAGGCGGCCTCGAGCCGCTGCCACAGATCGGCGTTCTTGACCGGCTGCTTCGCCGAGGTCTTCCAACCGTTCTTCTTCCAGCTCGCCAGCCACGAGGTGATCCCGGAGCGGACGTAGGTGGAGTCGGTGTAGACGTGCACGATGCACGGGCGGTTGAGCGTCTCCAGCGCCTCGCAGGGCGCGGTCAGCTCCATCCGGTTGTTGGTGGTGCTGCTGGGGTCGCTGCCGTACATCTCCTTGACGTGCGCGCCGAAGCGCAGCACCGCACCCCAGCCGCCCGGGCCGGGGTTGGGACGGCAGCCGCCGTCGGTGTGGATCGTGACGACCTCGGCGCTCGGGTCGAGGACGTTCATGCGCTCCAGATCCAGTGGATCAGGCCCTCGAGGGGCTCGGGCAGCGCCTCCATCGCGACGACCTCCGCCATCGCGCCGGCGTAGGTCCGCTTGCGGGCGCCGTTGGCGCTGATGAAGCGCCGCAGCTGCTCCATCGGGTCGTCGCCGCTGTGCGCGTCCTGGTTCTGGAAGGAGCGGAAGCCGCCGAGGTCGTTCCTCTGCTCCAGCAGGGCGGTCACCTCCGTGACCCCCAGAGCGCGGACGAGCTCGTCCTCCAGGTCGCGGCGGCAGGCGAAGAAGCCCTGCCGGGTGAGGTCCTCGCCCTCCTGGCGGTTGAGGGCGCGCGCGAAGAAGCGCTCCTCGGCCTCGTCGTAGAGCCCGCCGACGCGGCGCCCGGCGGCCGCCTTCTCGGCGATGAAGCGGCCCGCGTTGCCGGCCCCGCCCATCGAGACCACCTCGGTGGCGCCGGCGGCGATGGCGTCCTCGTCGGCACTCAGCTCGATGCCGTACCGCACGGCGAGCGCTTCGACGGCCGCCTTGTCGGAGTCGCCCTCGACCAGGATCGTGATCGGTCGCGCCATGCTCAGAAGTCCTCGTCGGGGTTGTCGTCGTCCTTCGCACCCCAGCGCCAGTGCGGCGTCGGGCCCTTCTTGATCGCGAGGAGGATGAAGACCGCCACCACGACGAGCACGTAGAAGAGATAGGCGTACGGGTTCGGGCCGCCCTCGTCCTCGCCCTGCGGCAGGAACGGGATCGGCGCGAGCACCAGCAGGACCAGGATGGCGAGCGCCACCCACCCCTGCCACCTCGCGGGGGTCCAGCCGTAGCCGAAGCGTCGGCGCTTGAACCAGTACGTCACGCGGCGGAGCCTACTTGCCGCACGCGGGTAACGGTCCGCATGGGTGTCATCAGGATCGGCATCTCCGGCTGGACGTACGACGGCTGGCGAGGCGACTTCTATCCACCTGGCCTGCCACGCCGGGCCGAGCTCGCCTACGCCGCCGAGCGGATGGGCAGCGTGGAGATCAACGGCTCGTTCTACTCGCTGCAGCGGCCCTCCTCCTACCGCTCGTGGCGCGAGCAGACGCCCGACGACTTCTGCTTCGCGGTCAAGGGCGGGCGCTACGTCACGCACATGAAGAAGCTGCGCGACGTCGAGGCGCCGCTGGCCAACTTCTTCGCCTCCGGGGTGATCGAGCTCGGGGACAAGCTGGGGCCGGTGCTGTGGCAGATCCCCGCGACCCTCCCCTACGACCGCGAGCTGCTCGCGTCGTTCTTCGCGCTGCTGCCGCGCACCTTCGGGCAGATGGCGGACCTCGCGCGCGGGCACGACGACAAGCTCGCCGACGACCGGGCGGTGACGGTCGTCCCTCAGGAGCTCGCCGACCGCCCGGTGCGGCACGCGCTCGAGTTCCGCCACCCGTCCTTCTGCACCGAGGAGGCGTACGCGCTGCTGCGCGAGCACGACATCGCCTGCGTCGTCTCGGACTCCGCCGGTCGCTGGCCGACGGCCGACGCGGTGACGAGCGACCTGGTCTACGTGCGCCTTCACGGCGACCAGGAGCTCTACACCAGCGGCTACTCGGACGCCGCCCTCGACCGGTGGGCCGGGCGCTGCCTGGCCTGGGCCCAGGAGGCCGACGTCGTCGTCTACTTCGACAACGACGCCAAGGGCTACGCCCCGTGGGATGCGCTGCGGCTCATCGAGCTCACCGGCGCCCGACGACCTCCCCGGTGAGACCGTCGATCAGCTGGGCGCCCTCTTCCGACGAGCGGAGCTCCCGCAGGGCGATGGCGCGCCGGTCGAAGGAGGCGGGCTCGCCGTCCGGGTCGGCGCCGGTGACGATCCAGCGGCGGGTCGGTCGCTCGCCGCGTACCGCCCGCTCCGGCTCGGGCTCGCGCTCGGCGAGTGGGACGTACGGGCCGCGCAGTGCCTCGGCGAGCCGCGCCGCCCGCACCCGGCCGATGCCGGGATGGCCCAGCAGGCCCTCGGGCGCCGCCTCGGCGATGGCCGCGAGGGTGCCGAAGGCCGCGAGCAGGCTCCGCGCCATGGCCGGACTGATGCCCGGGACGATCGAGAGCATCACCTCGGCCTGCGCGGACGGGTGACGCGGAGCCCGGCCGGGCCCCTCGCTGCGAACGGTCGGAGCCGTCCGGCGCGCCCGCTTGGCCAGCCTGATCAGCCAGGCCGCGCTGTCCTCGGCGTCGAGGCTGTGGAGGACGGTGAACCCGTCCTCGACCAGCCGGCACACCGCTCCGCGCCAGGCGTCCTCGGCGAACCCGCGCGGCTCGCCCTCGATCAGGAGCACCGCCTGGGGGAACGCCGACTGCAGCCGGACGGCCTGGTCGAAGATCCGGCCGTCGCGGATCGAGGCGCCGAGGTCGTACGGGCCCTTGCGCTCCACGGCGAGGCCGGGGCCCAGGACGTAGTCACCGACGGGCAGATCGACCAGGCGGACGTCGAGACCGGCGTCGAGCAGCGCGCCGGCGATCCCGCTGCCGCGCTCGCGGTGGTCGACGAGCACCGGGCCCACGGGCAGGTCGCTCGACATGCCATCGGAGTACCCACCGCCGGCCGGCAGGACGCGTGTGCCGCGTGCCACCGGCGTCGCCGCCGCCGGCGTGCGAGCCTGGTGCGGGGGTACCGGCGCGGCACCTGATGGCAAGCACGAGGAGAGCGATGAGCAACGTCCTGATCCTGGGCGGACACGGCAAGGTGGCGCTGCGGCTGGCGCCGTTGCTGGTCGGCCGCGGAGACACCGTCACCAGCGTCGTCCGCAATCCCGACCACGAAGCCGACGTCGCCGCGACCGGGGCGCGGCCTCTGGTCGCCGACATCGAGTCGCTCGGGACCGAGCAGCTGACCGACCTCCTGGAGGGCCACGATGCGGTGGTGTGGTCCGCGGGCGCCGGGGGCGGCGACGCCTCGCGGACGTACGCGGTGGACCGTGACGCGGCGATCCGCAGCATGGATGCCGCAGTCGCCGCAGGCGTGAGGCGCTACGTGATGGTCTCCTACCTGGGAGCGGGCCCGGGCCACGGCGTCCCGCCCGGTGACTCCTTCCACGCCTACGCGGAGGCCAAGGCGGCCGCCGATGAGCACCTGCGTGGCACCTCGCTCGCGTACACGATCCTCGGGCCGGGCCGGCTGACGCTGGACGAGCCCACCGGGCGCATCGAGGTGGTGGGTGGTGACGTGGACGGTGACACCGCGGTCACCCGCGGCGATGTGGCGGCCGCGGTGGCGGCGACGCTGCACGACGACAGCACCGTCGGACGCACCATCGACTTCCGCAACGGTCGCGTGCCGATCGCGGTGGCCATCCGCGCGTCAGGTCAGTAGCCGGGCCTCGACGACCAGCGATCGGGTGTAGTGGAACCGGCCGTCCGCGTGAACGACCCGGTCGGTGCAGCTGACCAGGACGAGGCGGTGGCGGCCGGAGACGTGGCCGCCGATCACGGTGGTCCCGATGACGCCACCTGCCCCTGCCGACCTCGTCAGCCAGCCGACCTCGCCGACGTCTCGGGGCAGCGTCATCGAGCCGGCGGCGATCCCCTCGGGGCGCACCAGGGCGCGCAGGCCGATCGCCGGCATGCTGAGGGCGACCGGCGCCTTGCGGTACGAGGACGAGTCGAGTGTGCCGTCGAGGCGACGACGAGTGCCGCCGCGAGCAGGATCCTGGACCGTCCGAGCACGCCGCCTCCTGAGGAATCGTGGCTGTTCCGGCGCGCGGATCCGAGCACGTGCGGAGGGCGCGTCCTGGCCAGGCCATGGCCCCGATGCGGAGCACCGCCATCACATCTGGGCCGCAGCACGACATGATGGGGCCATGGCAGTCCGTGTCGACCTCAACATCTCGCTCGATGGCTTCGCCTCCACGAGCGACCAGACCCCCGAGAATCCCTTCGGGGAGGACTGGGGCCGGATGACGGCGGCGTACGTCGCCACCCGGACGTTCCAGACCCGCGTGCTCGGCAAGCCGGACAGCGGCACCACGGGCGTCGACGAGCGGTACGCGTCGGAGTACTTCGAGGGCGTCGGCGCAGAGATCATGGGCGCCGGGATGTTCGGCCTCCACGACTTCCCCGACGACGCGCAGTGGCGCGGCTGGTGGGGCGACGAGCCGCCGTTCCACTGTCCCGTGCTCGTGCTGACGCACGCCGAGCGCGCGCCGATCGAGTTCGCGAACGGCACGACGTTCCGCTTCCTCTCGGCCGGTCCGGACGAGGCGCTGGCGCTTGCGGTCGAGGCCGCCGGCGGCGCGGACGTACGGGTGGGCGGCGGTCCGACCGTGGTGCGCGAGTTCCTGCGCGCCGGGCTGGTCGACCGTCTCCACGTCGCGATCGCCCCGATCCTCATCGGCAGCGGCATCCGGCTGTGGGACGACCTGCGTGGCCTGGAAGCGGGCTACGCGGTGACCTCGGAGACCGCCGAGAGCGGCACGATCCACCTGACGTTCAACCGCTGAGCGCCGGCTCCGTCATCGCAGCGACCCCACGCCCGGACCGGGCTCGAGGACGGCCGGCTCGCGACCGACGTGGACCACGACGGTGCCGGCGATGAGGTCGTGCAGGCCGCGCGAGCGCCGCTGGAGGGCGATCGGCGCCAGGCCGAGGAGTCCGAGGGAGGCGGAGAGGGCGAAGGCCACCGACCTCGCCAGCGCCCGGAGCAGCCCGACCGGCCGACCGTCGACGCGACGCACCCGGACGCCGACCAGCCACTTGCCCACCGTGGCGTCCGCGGCGGCGACGCAGAGGGTGGAGTAGGCGGCCGCCCATCCGCCGAGCGCCACGGCCGCGAGCAGGGCGGCACCGCGATGGGTCAGCCAGCTGTCGGAGAAGCCGAGCGCGTCGACGAGGACGCCGAGGACCCAGGCCGCGCCGGCGTACGCCGCCAGCACCACGCCGAGGTCGACCAGCCAGGCGAGGACCCGGCTGATCGCACCCGCGAACGGGACGGTCAGGCCGGTCCCCGCGTCGTACCAGAGCGGCCGGGTCCGCCTGCGCACCAGCAGCCTGTCCACGACGGTCGCGGCCAGTCGGTCGCCGTCAGCGAGCCGCCCGCGGAGGAGGTCGAGCGTGCCGCCGGCGAGGTGGCCGGTCGTCTGCGCGACGATCTGCGGGATGCCGGCACGCTGCACCAGGCGCTCCACGTCGACCCGCGCCATCAGGGCCTCGACGTCGACGCACTCCAGCACGCGGTTGACGTCGATCCGCTCGATCAGCCGGTCGACATCGACCTCGTCGAGGACGGCATTGACGTCGACGTTGTCGAGCACCGCCTCGATCGGGACGATCCCGACCAGGCCGCCGGTGACCGCTCCGGCGACGCGCCCGATCAGACCGTGCTCGTGGCCCTGCTGATGACCGTGCGACGGGCGACCGCCCGGATCGCGCGGCGAGGCCATCGGATCAGGCCCTGCCCTGGGGGTGACGCCTGTTGATGAAGGAGCCGATCACGATGCCGATCACCGTCACCACCGTGAGCGTGAGCCACAACGGCCAGGTCAGGTGGATCCAGAGGAAGCTGATGCGGGTGTCATCGGGGTTCTGTGCGATGAAGACGATCGCGACCACGGCCAGGACGACGGCGAGCCACCGCTCGCGCAGGAATGTGGACATCGGTTCCTCACCTTCGTAGATCTGCGACGGTGCACGCAGCGGGGCGCCGCCCGGATGCGACCGACGCTAGCGCCGTGTCGCCCGATTCGGCGCGAACGGTCCCGGCGTGGTCGGGCCGAGCCGCGAGGGCGCACCGCCGCTCCTCCCCTAAATGAGGGACGCGTCTCCGGACTGGCCGAACCCGGCTGCGCGGCGACTTCACAGTCGTAGACGTTCACCGGCCATGGGGCCGTCAATTCGGAGTGAGCGTGGATCCGCCGGGTGTATTGGTCGCCTAGAGCCCGGCGGGGAGCAGAGGCGAAACCGGCACTCCCTCCAGCCAGACTCTGGAAGGACAGATTCATGAAGATCACCAAGAAGAAGATCGCCGCCGCCGTCGGCGCCGGCGCCGTCGCTGTCGCCGCGGGCGGCGTGGCCTACGCGTACTGGACCACCACCGGATCGGGCACGGGCTCGGCGAGCTCGGCGTCCAGTGCCGGCGCGGCCGTCACGATCACCCAGGATGGCGCCCTCACCGGCTTCACCCTCGGCGACACCAAGACGGTCTCCGTCAAGGCGACCAACGGCGCGAGCTCGAGCCAGAACATCGGCAACATCACCGTCTCCGTCGCCGCGGCCGGTGGGTGCGCTGCGGACAACTGGGCCGTCGTCGACCTCGCGGACAGCGTCGGCACCCTCGCCGGAGGAGCGACCTCGGCCTCGACCGACGTCGCCACGCTGACGCTGAAGGACCTGAGCACCAACCAGGACGCCTGCAAGGGCGTGACCCCGGTCCTCACCTTCACGGCGGCTGCAGGCAGCTGACCCCCCACCCGGCGGCGAGCGGGACCCGCACGCTCCCGCTCGCCCCGGGCGGACGACCCACCGGCGCGCTCGGACGCGCCGACCGACCCACGAACGGACGATCACGATGAATCGGCGGACCACGGCAATCAGGTGGATCGCGGTGTACGCGCTCTTCGCGACCGCGGGCATCGGCCTCGGACGCGAGCTCGCCCTGCGCGCAGACCCGGGCACCGGAGCGATCGTCCTGGCGGCGAGCAACACGACCGCAGGCAACTCCGGCGGCGTCGGCAACGGCCACGCGCCGTTCACGATCGCCAGCACCGCGGTCACCGGCCTCCAGCCCGGCGGAGCCGCCAAGCCGCTCGCGTTGACGTTGACGAACACCGACAACAGCCCCTACCAGGTGCTCACCCTGCAGATCGACGTCAACAACCCCAACGGCTGCGTCGCGGCGAGCAACCTCGTCATCGGCGGCCTCGGCCGCGTCCAGCTCATCGGCTCCGCGAACGCGTACAGCTCCGCGGCGGCCGGCGCCCCGAAGCTCGTGATCCCCAAGAACGGACACCTCGACGTCCCGGGACTCAGCATCCGGATGCTCGACGTGACCACGCGGTCGCAAGACGCCTGCAAGAACCAGCGATTCACCCTCAGCTACTCCGGCACCGCCACCCAGGGGAACTGACATGAGCCGACACGTACGCCGTCGCCGCGTCCCGCAGATCCTCGCCGCCGCTGTCTGCGTCGGCATCGCGATCCTGGCGATGTCCGGCGTCGCCTACGGCTACTGGACCGCCGCCGGTCACGGGACCGGTACGGCGGGCTCCGCCCAGGCCCGGATGAGCCTCGCGAGCAGTGATGTGCCCACCGGCCTCTACCCGGGCGGACCGGCCGCCACCGTCCGCGTCACGCTGACCAACACGGGTGGCGGCGTGATCACGGTGGCCACCATGATCCCGTCGGTGAGCTCGTCGGCGAGCGGCTGCAGCGCACCGGGTGAGCTCAGTCTGACCCGGCTGGACGCCCTGCCGACCGCACTGACCCCGAGCTCGCCGGTCGCCGTGCGCTACTCGGTGGCGATGGCGACCGGGGCCGACCTGGCCTGCATCGGGGTCACCTTCACCCTCACCTTCGACGCGACAGGGACGGTCGGATGAAGCGACGCGCACTCATCGTCGGAGTCGCGGTCACCGCGCTCCTGACCCCGGCCGCCGCCTTCGGCGTCTGGACCGTGACGGTGACGCCCGGGACCACGACCGCCTCGGCCGCCACCCAGGTGCTCAGCCCCACCGCGAAGGCCACCACCCGCTCCTCGACGGCGATCGATGTCACCGCGACCGCTCCGAGCGGGAGCGGCGTCGTCCCCACGTCGTACCGGGTCCAGCGCAACGGCACCACGGTGAGCGGCTGCGACAGTCTCGGCTTCAGCCAGACCTGCTCCGACACCGGCCTGAACCCCGGGACCAGCTACACCTACGCCGTCCTCGGCCGCGTCGGCACCCAGTGGGTCAGCAGCGCGACCACGGTCAGCACCGCCACGACGGCCGCCCCGCAGTGGGTCTCGACCTCGGCGGGCGCGAGCACGATCACCACCGGCCAGAGCGTCGCCTGGACGGTCGTCTTCAGCCAACCGGTGAGCGGCGTCGCCGCGGCCGCGTTCCAGGTCACCGGGACCGGGGGCGCCACCGCCCCGATCGCCTCGGTGAGTCCGAGCGGCTCCGCCCCGGCGACCACCTGGACGGTGACGTCCGGCGCGTCGACCGGCACCGGCTCCCTGCGCCTGGACCTCAAGTCCAAGGCCGGCATCATCGACAGTGGTGGCAGCGGGCTGAGCGACACGTCGTTCCCGATCTCCGGCGGCTCCTCGGCGACGGTGACGGTCAACGCGCCGGCACCCACCAGCGCCGTCGCCGTCACCGGGATCTCGCGCAACGGCAACAGCAGCAACTACACGTTCACGGGGACCTCGAGCGGCGGCGGGACGATCACCGTGACGGTCTCCACCACCGCCAACGCCGGGAACTGCAGCCTCGGCTCGGCGCTGGGCACCCAGCCGACCGCGTCGGGCAGCCCCTGGACATCCGGGACCATCTCGCTGACCGGTGGCAGCATCTACTACGTACGGGCCACGATCACCGGCAACCCGCCGGCGACAAGCCGGATCTACGCGGTGACCGCGCCGACGACGACGAACGGCTCCGCGGCCACCACCCAGGTGTGCTGAGTGGGGTGCGTCAGGCGCTGAGGCGATCCCGCCGCACGACGTAGCGCTCGAAGAGCAGCGTCGCGAGCGGCGGGACGCTGGCGATCAGGCCTACGATCCAGAGCTTGAAGGACCAGCCGAACGTCCGCGCGGCCAGGCTGGTGGAGATCACGTACGCGGTGAAGGCCGCACCGTGGATCGGGCCGAAGACGTGCACGCCGATCGCGTTGTCGCTGATCACGTACTTGAACAGCATCCCGATCAGCAGGCCCACCCAGGTGAGCGCCTCGATCAGCGCGGTCGTGCGGAAGGCCAGTGCGATCCCGCGGTGGGCGCCCGACTGCTCGGCGGAGGCGGAGGCCTCGGAGGTGATGACGTCGTTCGACATAGCGTTGTTGCTCCGATCAGACGTTGAAGCGGAACTCCACGACATCGCCGTCGGCCATCAGGTAGTCCTTGCCCTCCATGCGGGCCTTGCCGGCCTCGCGGGCCTTGGCGACGGAGCCGGCGGCGATGAGGTCGTCGTACGAGACGATCTCGGCCTTGATGAAGCCCCTCTGGAAGTCCGTGTGGATCACGCCGGCGGCCTCGGGGGCCGTCGCGCCCTTGTTGATCGTCCAGGCGCGCACCTCCTTGGGGCCCGCGGTGAGGTACGTCTGCAGGCCGAGGGTGTCGAAGCCGACGCGGGCGAGCTGGTTGAGGCCGGACTCGTCGATGCCGAGGTCGTTGAGCATCTCGAGCGCCTCCTCATCGGTCATGTCGATCAGCTCGGACTCGATCTTGGCGTCGAGGAAGATGGCCTCGGCGGGCGCGACGAGCTCGCGCATCTGCGCCTTGAGGTCCTCGTCGGTCAGCTCGTCGGTGTCGCAGTTGAAGACGTAGATGAACGGCTTGGCGGTCAGCAGGGAGAGCTCGCGCAGCAGCTCGCGATCGATCTTCGTGGAGATGATCGGCGTGCCGCCCTCGAGCGCCTCCTTGGCCTCCTTGGCGGCCTCGAAGTTCGCGACGAGGTCCTTGTTCTTGCGCGACTCCTTGTCGAGGCGCGTGATCGCCTTCTCGACGGTCTCGATGTCGGCCAGGATCAGCTCGGTCTGGATCGTCGAGATGTCCGAGCCCGGGTTGACCTCACCGTCGACATGGGTGACGTCGTCGTCGCGGAAGACACGGGTGACCTGGCAGATCGCGGCCGACTCGCGGATGTGGGCGAGGAACTTGTTGCCCAGGCCCTCGCCCTGCGAGGCGCCTCGGACGATGCCGGCGATGTCGACGAACTCCACGGTCGCGGGCAGGAGGCGCTCCGAGCCGTAGATCTTGGCGAGCTCGGCCAGACGCGCGTCCGGAACGCCGACGACGCCGACGTTCGGCTCGATCGTCGCGAACGGGTAGTTCGCGGCGAGCACGTTGTTCTTGGTCAGCGCGTTGAAGAGCGTCGACTTGCCTGCGTTCGGGAGACCGACGATGCCAATGGTGAGAGCCACGAGGCGTGAGTCTAGGTGTGGGAGGCTCGGGAACGTGACTCAGCGACCCCTCGCCCTGCGGGAGCCGGCCCGCCGTGTCTCCGTGCGCGCGCCTGCGTACTGGCGTGTGCAGGCCGCCGTCGGCGCCGCGGTCGCGTGGGCCCTCGCCGCCGTCGCGGTCGTGGTGGCCGTCGCGGCGACGCACGGCTGGTGGACCCCGCTGCTCTGGATCGCCGCCGCGGTGCTCGTGCTCGCCCCGATCGCGGCCCTGACCGTCGTCCCGGCCATCCGGTTCCGCGTGCACCGCTGGGAGGTCACCGAGATCGCGGTGCACGTGCGGTACGGCTGGATCTCCCGTACGGACGAGATCGTGCCGCTGTCCCGCGTCCAGACCGTCGACTCCACGGTCGGGCCGCTGATGCGCGCCTTCGGGCTGCGCACCGTGACCGTCCAGACCGCCTCGAGCCACGGCACCGTCGCGATCGCCTGCCTCGACGACGCGGTCGCCACCGAGGTCGTCGCGCACCTGGTGGCCGTCACCTCGGCATCGGCCGGGGACGCCACGTGACCTCGCCGTCACCGGCGGCACCGGAGGGCTGGCAGCGCCTCGACCCGCGCACGCTCGGCACCCAGCCGTTCTCGATCGCGGTCCGGGCGGCGATCCCGGCGCTCGCCGGCGTGATCGGCTTCGGCCAGGCGATCGGCTTCGGGTACGCGATCCCGATCATGCTCGTCGGCGTGGTCGTCGCGGGCGCGATCCCGTGGGCGACCACCACCTACCGGGTCACGCCGACCCACCTGGAGATCCGTCGCGGCCTGCTCAACCGCCAGACCGTGACCGCGCGCCTCGACCGGGTGCGCAGCGTCGACCTGGAGGCCGACGTCTTCCACCGTGTCCTCGGGGTCACCAAGGTCTCGGTCGGCACCGGCGTCGACGAGGGCGGGCTGTCCCTCGACTCGCTCGGCGTGCAGGCCGCCGAGCGGCTGCGCGCCGCGCTCCTGCACGGCGAGCACGACGTCTCACCCGCGCCCCAGGGCTCGGCGGGGTACGTGCCCCCTCCCCCGGCACCGCCCGCCATCGTCGGACTCGACTGGTCGTGGGTCCGCTTCGCGCCGCTGAACATCGCCAACCTCGCCGTCGTGCTCGGCGCGATCGGTGCGCTGGCCAGCCAGTTCGACACGCTCTTCGAGGGCGAGCGGATCGAGGCCGCCTGGCACTGGCTGCGCGACACCGACATCCCGCTCGTCCTCGCCCTGGTCGTCGTCGGCGGGCTGGTCCTATGGGTGCCGGTCGCGTGCGTCGGCTATCTGGTGCGCTGGTTCGGGCTGAGCGTGACCCGCGAGCAGGGCAAGGAGGGCCCGACGCTGCGCCGCGTGTACGGCCTGCTCACCCAGCGCGCGACCACCATCGAGGAGGCGAAGATCCGCGGGACGGTCGTACGCCGCCGTGCCCTGGTCGGGCTCGCCGGCGGCGCCGAGCTGTGCGTGCTCACCATCGGCCTCGAGCGCAACGAGACCCATCTGCTGCCGTCGGCACCGCGCGCCGTCGTGGACGCCACCGCCGCCGACGTGCTCGGCGAGGCGGCTGCGGTCACCGCACCGACCGTCCCCCACGGCTGGAACGCCCGCCGCCGCGCCCATCTGCGCAACCTGCGCGCCGTCCTCTACGGGACCACCGGTGCGGCGATCGCGGCCTGGCGCCTCGACGCGGTGACCGGCTGGCTGCCGCTCGGCGTGCTCGTCATCGGGCTGCCGATCGCGTTCGTCCTCGCCGAGCTGCGCTATCACCGCCTCGGCCACGCGCTCACCGAGCGCTACCTCATCAGCGGCACCGGCACCACGACCGCAGCACGCACCGCGCTCGAGCTCGACGGCATCATCGGCTGGCGGATCCACCAGTCGCTCTTCGACCGGCGTCTCGGGCTGGCCCAGCTGACCGCGACCACCGCCGCCGGCTCCGAGCGGGTCGTCGTCCCCGACGTACCGCTCGACGAGGCGATCGCGCTCGTCGGGCGGGCCACCCCGGCGATGGCGGCGGAGTTCCTGCAGTGAGGTCGGGTTAGTCGATCCGGTCCTCGATGACCTCGTGCTCCAGCACGTGGTGACCCTCGGCGCCGTCCTCGACATCGCGGACGACCACCGCGCGGCGGCGTACCCGCGCCCGCGCGATGAAGGCGAGGCCGCCGAGCATCAGGATGAGCCCGAGGACGCGCGTGTTCATCCACGAGCCGTCGGTGCGCAGCGCGAAGGTGAAGATCGCGCCGACGATGATCAGGACGATGCCGGTTCCCATGCCCAGAAGTAGCCGGGACGGCGGCCGCAGAAACGCGACCGCCGCCCGTGGCAGGTGTGAGAAGAGGCTCAGCCGACCTTCTCCGGGTGGTGCACGTCCATCGCACCGATGTACTTCTGCGACTCCTCGAGACCGTCCTCGAGCGGCGTGAGGCCCTGGGTGAAGACCCGGTCCCGCTGCTTGGCGCGGAAGCCGGCATGCGCCTCGGCCGGGGCGTCGAAGCCGAAGTGCGCCTGGGCCTCCCGTACGCCCCAGACCTTGCTGCTCTTCGGCGGGATGCCGAGGATCGCCGGCGCGGCGACCGGGACGGCCTGCGGCGAGAGCCAGGTCATCATCGCGAGGCGGAGCTGCAGGTTGGAGTTGAGCAGCGCGTTGAGCGCCTTCATCGGCGCCACCACCGCGGCGTCGACCGCGGCGCTCTGGCGCAGGCCGGCCAGGTCGCGCATGTACTTCGGGTAGGTGGCGATGACCGCGCGGCGGTAGAGGTCGGTGACCGGCTTGAGCGCCAGACGCTGCCAGGCCGGCATGTCGACGGGCAGGGCGACGTCGACGGGCAGGATGAACCTGATCATGTCCTGCGCGGCCTCGGAGGCGGCCAGCCGCGGGCGCCAGTCCTCGAAGAACCGGTGGACCTGCTCGCGGCTCGTCGGCACCGTGTCCGGGTCGATGGTCTGGAGCTTCGCGATCTCGCGGCACTCCTGCCAGTACCGGTCCTCCTCCTCCGGCGTGAGCCTGCCGGGGCCGAACATCTCGTAGCACTTGATGATCGAGTGCCACGCGGTGACGTGGATCCACAGCTGCGAGGAGGGCATGTTGGCGTCGTACTCGCCGCCGGTGACCGGGTCGTGGCCGATGGCCTTGGAGTGCACCTTCACCAGCACGTCGGCGGCCTTGCAGGTGGCCTCCGCGCCGCCGAAGATCTGCATCCCGAAGTAGCGCAGGGTGCGGCCGTACCGGGTGCTGGGGCGGTACTTCACACCGCCGGACTGCACGACGGCGGCGGCCAGGTTGGGGTCGAAGTGCTCGATCGTCACCGCCCGCACGAAGCCCAGGACGTACGAGGTCGGGTGCGCCCAGACCTTCCACGAGACCGACTTCGGGCCGAGGAACCCGTAATCCGTCTGCGGCTCGTACTCCGCCTGCATGGCCTTCAACGACTTCGTGATGCCGAGCATCGTCACTCCCCTTCGATCTATCGCGGACAAGGTGTCCCGCCTGGCTGAATCTACAGTCGTGTCATATTGTTGTCACGTGGTCGGAGCGAAGAAGTCGCCGAAACGGCGCTACGCGACGCGGATGCCTGTCGCCGCGCGTCGCGAGCAGCTGCTCGACGCCGCACTCGCCGTGCTCGACCGCGACGGCTACCGCGGCCTCACCGTCGAGGCCATCGCGGCCGAGGCGGACGTGACCCGCCCTGTCTTCTACGCCGCGTACGAGAACATCGATGCGCTCCACAACGCGCTCCTCGACCGGACCCGCAACGCCGCGCTCGACCAGGCGATGCACGTCCTCACCGTCAGCGGCGACCCGCGCGACGTGGACGCGTGGATCCTCAACGCCTGCGGCGCCCTCATCGACCAGGTCGTCGAGCACCCGCAGGTGTGGAAGCCGGTCCTCGGCGTCACCCACGACGCGCCGCGGGTGGTGCGCGAGCGGATCGCGGCGACCATCGAGCTGATCCACGGCTACCTCACCACCGGTCTCGCGACCGGGATCGAGCTGCGCGGGGGGCCTGACGTGGACCCGGACGTGCTCGCCCGGCTGACGCTCTCGACGGCCCAGGAGTTCGGCCGGCTGGTGCTCGAGCAGCCGGAGCGCTACCCCAAGGAGCGGCTCATCACGGCGCTGCAGGTCATGCTCGCCTCCGCACTCCCGCATCGGACCGAATAGGCTCCCCGGGTGCGCATCGCCACCTGGAACGTCAACTCCATCCGCACCCGCATCGACCGGGTCCACGCCCTCCTCGACCGGCACGAGATCGACGTGCTCGCGGTCCAGGAGACCAAGGCCAAGGTCGAGCAGATCCCCACGATGGAGCTCGAGCTGCGTGGCTACGAGACGGCCGCAGCCGGCTTCTCGCAGTGGAACGGCGTCGCGATCTTCTCGCGGGTCGGTCTCGAGGACGTCCGGGTCGGCTTCGAGGGCATGCCCGGGTACGGCGACCCGATCGCTGCCGAGGCACGCGCGATCTCCGCCGTCTGCGGCGGCGTGCGGATCGCCTCGCTCTACGTCCCGAACGGGCGCAAGCCCGACGACCCGCACTACGTCTACAAGCTGGACTGGCTGGCGCGGCTGCGCGAGGCGTCGCAGGCGTGGCTCGACGAGCCGACGGCACTCGTGGGCGACTGGAACGTCTGCCCCTACGACGAGGACTGCTTCGACCCGTCGCAGTTCCGCAACTCGACCCACCTGACGCCCGCCGAGCGCGAGGCGTTCTTCGCGATCGAGAAGGACTTCAAGGACGTCGTCCGCCCGTACGCGCCCGGACCGGACGTCTACACGTACTTCGACTACTACCGCCAGCGCTTCGAGCGCAACCGCGGCCTGCGGATCGACTTCGTGCTCGGGTCCCCCTCGTTCGCGGAGCGGGTCACCGGCGCGTTCATCGACCTCGACGAGCGCGACCCCGCCCAGGGCACGGGCGCCCCCTCCGACCACGCCCCGGTCATCGTCGATCTCGCCGACTGATCCGAAACTGTCAGGGGTCGCTGTCATGGTGACCGCATGGAGATCTTCGCGCTCTTCGTCGCTCTGGTGGTCGGGCTCGCGCTCGGTGCCCTGATCGGCGTCTTCTGGATCCGGTCACGGCCGGCGGCGCTCGAGGGCGCGCTGGATCAGGCCGAGGTGATGCAGAGCCTCGACCGGCTCAGCGACCAGATGCATCACCTCGACCGTGAGCGGGCCCAGTGGCAGGGCCGGTTCCACGCTCAGGTCGATCAGCTGCAGAAGGAGACCCGCACGCTGTCGACGGCCCTGCGCCGACCCCAGGTCCGTGGCCGGTGGGGCGAGCTGCATCTGCGCCGGGCCGTCGAGCTGGCCGGCCTGGTCGACCGATGCGACTTCACCGAGCAGGTCCGCATCGAGGACGGCGCGATGCGTCCCGACCTCGTCGTCCACCTCGCCGGCGGGCGCAGGATCGTGGTCGACGCGAAGGTCCCCCTCGACGCGCATCTCGACGCGACCAGCACCGAGGACGAGGCGGAGCGGATCCACCACTTCAACCGCCACGCCCACCAGCTGCGCACCCACATCGACCAGCTCGGCTCCAAGGCCTACTGGCGTTCCCTGCCCGACAGCCCCGAGTTCGTGGTGCTCTTCGTCCCGGCCGAGTCCTTCCTCGCGGCGGCGCTGGAGACGGACGGCGCGCTGATCGAGTACGCCGCGGCCCGGCAGGTCGTCCTCGCCACCCCGACCACCCTGATCGCGCTGCTGCGCACGGTCGCCCACGGCTGGTCGCAGGAGACCCTCGCCGACGAGGCCCGCCAGATCCACCAGCTGGGGCGCGACCTGCACCACCGCCTGGCCACCTTCAGCGGCCACCTCGACGCGGTCGGCCGCTCCCTCAACGCGACCGTCACCCGCTACAACCAGGCGATCGGCTCCCTCGAGGGCCGGGTGATGGTCTCGGCCCGGCGCTTCGGCGAGCTGGGCGTCACCGAGGAGCCGCTGCCGTCACCGCGCCCCGTCGAGCTCCACGCGGTGCGGCGCGCCGCCGCCGACGACGCGGACACCGACCCTAACGTGGCCATGTAGGCGCCGTGAGTGAGGCCGCCGAGCTTGCTCGTGTGGGCCGAGCGAACAAGCCGGGGAGCGAGCGGTAGCAAGGGAGTGAGGCGATGAACCACACGATCTGGGACGAAGGGACGGAGCCCGGCGCACGCGTCGTGGCTCTCGCCGTCGCGCTCGCACTGAGCGTCGCCGTCGTCGAGAGCGGCATCGGCAGCCACCTCGGCCTGCTCTTCGACCTGTGCTTCGTCATGATCTGCACGGGCGTCGCGCTGCTGGTCCACCCGCGCGACTTCTTCGCGGTCGGCGTCCTGCCGCCGCTGCTGATGCTCGGCGTGCTCGTCCTCTTCGCGATCGGCAACCGCGACGGTCTCGGCGGCGAGGCCGGTGACGGGTTCCTGCAGTCGGTCATCTCGGCGCTGGGTCGCCACGCCGTCGCCCTGGGGCTCGGCTACGCGGCCGCGCTGGCCTGCCTGGCGATCCGGCGCAACCGGATCCTCCACACCGAGCAGCTCACCCCAGGAAGCGCGACGCGTCCCCCGCGCCCTCGCGCAACACCTCGGGAGCCGTATCCGACCAGTCGATGACCGTGGTCGGCTCGGCCGGTGTGTCACCGGCCTCCACCACGATGTCGACGACGTGATCGAGCTCCTCCTTGACGTCCCAGCCGCTGGTGCGCGGCTCGGTCTCGCCGGGCAGGATCAGCGTCGAGGTGAGGATCGGCTCGCCGAGCTCCTCCAGGATCGCCTGCACCACCACGTGGTCGGGGATGCGCACGCCGACGGTCTTCTTCTTCGGATGCAGCAGCCGCCGGGGGACCTCCGGGGTCGCCGGCAGGATGAAGGTGAACGGACCGGGTGTCGCCGAGCGGATCGCACGGAAGGCGCTGTTGTCGACGTGCACCATCGTGCCCAGCTGGGAGAAGTCCTTGCACACCAGCGTGAAGTGGTGCCGGTCGTCGAGGTCGCGGATCGTCAGGATCCGCTCCTTGATGTCCTTGCTGCCGATCCGTCCGCCGAGCGCGTAGCCCGAGTCGGTCGGATAGGCGATCAGCTGGTCGTCGCGCAGCGCCTCGACGATCTGCGCGATCAGGCGCGGCTGCGGGTTGTCCGGGTGGACGTCGAGATAGCGGGCCATCAGCGACCGGCCTCCTTCAGGGCCTTGCGCAGCTCCACCGGGAGCGCGAACACGAGGGACTCCTCGGCCGAGGTGACCGTGCGGGCATCGGGGTAGCCGCGCTCGGCGAGCCAGCCGAGGACCGCCTCGACGAGCTCCTCCGGCACGCTCGCGCCGCTCGTGACCGAGACCGTGGCCACGCCCTCCAGCCACGACTCCTCGATCTCCGAGGCATCGTCGACCCGGTACGCGGCACCGGCGCCGGCCTCGAGCGCCACGTCGACCAGGCGCATCGTGTTCGAGGAGTTGCGCGAGCCGACCACGATCACGAGGTCGGACGGCGCCGAGATCTCCTTGATGGCGAGCTGGCGGTTCTGGGTCGCGTAGCAGATGTCGTCGCTCGGCGGGTCGAGCAGCTCGGGGAAGCGCGCCTTGAGCGCGTTGACGGTCTCCATGGTCTCGTCGACCGACAGCGTCGTCTGGGAGAGCCAGACCAGCTTCTTCGGGTCCCGTACGACGACCTTGTCGACGTCGGAGGGATGCTCGACGAGCTGGATGTGCTCGGGGGCCTCGCCCATCGTGCCCTCGACCTCCTCGTGACCGGCGTGGCCGATGAGCAGGATGTCGAAGTCCTGGTCGGCGAAGCGCTTGGCCTCGAGGTGGACCTTGGTGACCAGCGGACAGGTCGCGTCGATCGTCTTGAGGCCACGGACCTGCGCGTCGGCGTGCACCGCGGGCGAGACGCCGTGCGCGGAGAAGATGACGGTCGCGCCGGCGGGGACCTCGTCGAGCTCCTCGACGAAGATCGCGCCGCGCGAGCGCAGGTCGCCCACGACGTGCTTGTTGTGCACGATCTCCTTGCGGACGTAGATCGGGGCGCCGTACAGCTCCAGCGCCTGCTCGACCGTGACGACCGCGCGGTCGACCCCGGCGCAGTAGCCGCGCGGCGAGGCGAGCAGGACCGCCTTCTCCTGATCGGAGATGACGCGCGGGGTGCCGAGGTCGATGCTCATGGCTCCGAGTCTACGGGCGCGCCGCAGTCTGTCGGACCTCGCCAGTAGGGTCACCCGCATGGCCCTGGAGACCTCGCTGGAGTCACCGGCACCGGTGCGGCAGATCGCGAATGCGATCTCCGGCTGGATCGACCGCCTCGGCGCGGTCTGGGTCGAGGGCCAGATCGCCCAGGTCAACCGCCGCCCGGGCATGCAGACCGTCTTCCTCACCCTGCGCGACACGGTCGCCGACATCTCCATCCCGGCGACGTGCAGCCGCACCCTGTTCGACGGCCTCAACCCGCAGCTGGTCGAGGGCGCGAGCGTCGTGGTGCACGGCAAGCCCTCCTACTACGCCAACCGCGGCTCGCTCTCGCTGGCGATCCGCGAGATCCGGATGGTCGGGCTCGGCGAGCTGCTCGCGCGCCTCGAGCGCCGCCGTCAGCTGCTCGCGGCCGAGGGGCTCTTCTCCCCCGACCTGAAGCGCCGCCTCCCGTTCCTGCCCGGCACCGTCGGGCTGGTCACCGCGCCCAACTCCGCTGCCGAGCGCGACGTCCTCGAGAACGCGCGCCGCCGCTGGCCGGCGGTCACCTTCGAGGTCGCGTACGCCGCGATGCAGGGCCCGCGCTCCGCCGAGGAGGTGATCGGCGCCCTCCAGCGGCTCGACCGCAACCCGGAGGTCGACGTCATCGTGATCGCTCGCGGCGGCGGCTCGGTGGAGGACCTGCTCCCCTTCTCCGACGAGGCGCTCATCCGCGCCGTGCACGCCGCCAGCACCCCGGTCGTCTCGGCGATCGGCCACGAGCCCGACTCCCCGCTCCTCGACCTGGTGGCCGACGTACGGGCCTCCACGCCGACCGACGCGGCGAAGATGGTCGTGCCTGACGTGGCCGAGGAGCTGCGCCTGGTCGACACCGCTCGGCAGCGATTGCGGCGCACGCTCGCCGGCTGGATCCAGCGCGAGCAGAACCTGCTCGACTCGCTGCGCTCGCGCCCCGCCCTGGCGGACCCGTCCAGCCTGGTCAGCGGACGCCTCGACGAGGTCGCCCAGCTCCGCGAGCGCGGCCGGCGGAGCCTGGGTCACCGGCTCGACCGCGCCTTCGACGACATCGGCCACCAGCGCGCCCGCGCCCGGGCGCTCAGCCCGCTGGAGACCCTGCGCCGCGGCTACGCCGTGGTCCAGAGCGCGGAGGGGCACGTCCTGACCAGCGTCACCGGCAGCGCCGCCGGCGACAAGCTCAGCATCCGGCTGGCCGACGGCCGCCTGCACGCCACCACCGACGAGATCGAGGAGATGCCAGGCGATGGCAACGAAGAAGACTGACACGCCCGCCGCCGAGCAGCCGGAGCTGTCCTACGAGGCAGCCCGTGAGGAGCTGATCGAGGTGGTCCGCCGCCTCGAGACCGGCGGCACGACGCTCGAGGAGTCGCTGGCGCTGTGGGAGCGCGGCGAGCGGCTGGCGACCATCTGCCAGGAGTGGCTCGAGGGTGCCCGCGCGCGGCTGGCCGCCGCCGTCGATCAGGACTGAGCGAGCTTCTTCGACGTCAGCGACCGCATGAAGGTCGTGAAGTCGGCCTTGTCGGCGGAGCCGTAGACCAGCAGCACGTCATCGCCGACCGTGAGGGCGTAGCCGGTGTCGCCGCCGCGGTCGGTGTAGGTCGCCCACGAGTCCCCGAACTCGGTGTCGACCGTCGTCGCGGCGCCCTTCTCGGCGTCCTTGTCGACGTACGTCGTGATCAGCGAGCTCAACGAGGACGCCTCGAGCCGTAGCCCGACGAAGGTGTCGTGATCGGTGACCACGCCGAGGCCCCAGGCCGGCGAGGTGCCCAGACCGCTCTGCGGCGTGTAGTCGGCGCTGGTCACGGTCCAGCCCGAGGGCACGGCGGTCGGGTAGATGACCGGCAGCGGTGCGCCCGCCTTCTGCAGCTCGGCGACCGTCTTGCGGTAGTCGACGGCGACAGCACCGCCCTCGGGGTGCTTGTGGAAGCCGTTGTTCAGCGCCCAGAACCCGACCACCGCGACGACGAGCACGATCATCGAGGCGATCAGCCCCGCGAAGGTCCGGGGATAGCGACGGGCGCCCTGCTCACTCACGCCGGCCATCGTCTCAGGTGCGCCCAGGCCGCGCCGAAACGGCGGCCTCCGACGGCAGTGCCCTAATCTTGCGCGGTGATCGGGGTCGTCTGTCTGCTGGTGCTGCTGGTGACGGCGCACCGCCATCCGCGGCCCGTGACCGAGGCAGTCGTCGCCGTCGTCGTCGCGGCGACCATGCTCGGCGCCCAGGCGTTCGGGGACGGTGTCCCCCTGCGCGATGCCGCCGATGCGGTCGAGGACCTGCTCCCGGTGGTGGGCTTCCTGGTCGCGATCCTTGTCGTCTCCGAGGTCTGCGCACGCGCCGGGCTCTTCGAGGCCGCCGCCGACCTCGTCCGCGATCACTCCCGGCACGACCCGCACCGGCTCTTCCTCGGCGTCTTCGTCCTGGCCGCCCTGGTCACCACGGTGCTGAGCCTCGACGCGACCGTCGTGCTCCTCACCCCGGTCGTGGTCCGTGCGGCCCAGGGGTTCGGCGCGTCCGGCTCCCCCGGCGCGTACGCCTGTCTTCGGCTGGCGAACTCCGGCTCGCTGCTGCTCCCGGTCGCCAACCTCACCAACCTGCTGGCGATGCCCTACCTGCATCTGACGTTCGGCGGGTTCGCGCTGCGGATGGCGTTGCCGCTGCTCGTCGTGCTGGTGGTCGAGTACGTGGGGCTGCGGATCATCTTCCGCCGCGACCTGGTTCCTGACGTCGGCGCGGCCCCCGTGCCGGCGCACGCCGCGGGACAGGCGCCGCCCCGCGGCGAGTGGCAGGTCCCGGCGGTCGTGGTCCTGGTGATGCTGGTGGCGTTCGGCGTGCTGAGCCCGCTCGGCGTGGAGCCGTGGGTTCCGGCCGCCGGGGCTGCTGTGCTTCTGCTCGTGTGGGCGGCGCCGCGCGGCGTGGTCGGCCCGACCGATGCGCTACGGGCGGCACATCCCTCGTTCGCGCTGTGGGTGCTGGCGCTCGGCGTGACCGTGGCGGGGTTGGCCGACGACTTCCTCGGTGACCTGGTGGCGCGCCTCCTCCCGGGCGGCACCGGCTTCGGGAGTCTCCTGCTCATCGCGGTGATCGCGACCGTGGCGGCCGCGTTGCTGGCCAACCTCTCCGCAACCCTGCTGATCGTCCCCGCGCTGGTGCCGCTGGGTGACACCGCGATCCTCGCCGCGCTGCTCGGTCTGACCATCGGCGCCGGCCTGACCTGGACCGGGAGCCTCGCCAACCTGCTCTGGCGCCGGACGCTCGCGCGGGCCGAGATCGTGCCCCGCAACGGCCGCTTCCACCTCGTGTCCCTCACCCTCACCCCGGCAGCCCTCCTCGCAGCGACCGCCGCGCTCGCTCTGACGAGCTGATCAGGTGACGACCTCGTAAATTGCGCGAAATGTCTCCTCCTCTGGATCGTTCAAGCGGAGAATGACCCCTTCACCTGCGGTTACAGTCGGCCCCATGACCGACTCCCAGCGCCCTGAATCCCTGGATGCCGCGCCGCAGGCTCCGGATCGCAACCTCGCTCTCGAGCTGGTGCGCGTCACCGAGGCAGCCGCGATGGCCGCCGCGCGCTGGGTCGGTCGCGGCGACAAGAACGGCGCCGACGCGGTCGCGGTCAACGCGATGCGGGTGCTCATCTCCACCGTCTCGATGGACGGCACCGTGGTGATCGGCGAGGGCGAGAAGGACAACGCCCCGATGCTCTACAACGGCGAGCGCGTCGGTGACGGCACCGGCCCCGAGGTCGACGTCGCCGTCGATCCGATCGACGGCACCACCCTCACCGCCAAGGGCATGGGCAACGCGGTCTCGGTGATGGCGGTCGCCCCGCGCGGCACCATGTACGACCCGTCGGCCGTCTTCTACATGGAGAAGCTGATCACCGGCCCCGAGGCCGCCGACGTCGTCGATATCCGGCTCCCGGCCGCCGAGAACATCCACCGCGTCGCCAAGACCAAGGGCTCCAAGCCCTCCGACGTGACCGTGATCGTCCTGGACCGCCCCCGCCATGCGTCGCTGGTCGAGGAGATCCGCAAGACCGGTGCCCGGATCAAGTTCATCACCGACGGCGACGTCGCGGGCGCCATCTCGGCGGCTCGCACCCACGACTCGGGCGCCGACCTGCTGCTCGGCATCGGCGGCACCCCGGAGGGCATCGTCGCGGCCTGCGCGATGAAGGCGATGGGCGGCACCATCCAGGGACGGTTGTGGCCCAAGGACGACGACGAGCGCCAGAAGGCCCTCGACGCCGGCCACAACCTCGACCCTGACTTCGTGCTGCACACCAACGACCTGGTGACCGCTGACGACTGCTTCTTCGTCGCCACCGGCATCACCGACGGCGACCTGATGCACGGTGTCCGCTATCTGTCGCGCGGCAGCGTCATCACCGACTCGCTGGTGATGCGCTCACGCTCGGGCACGATCCGCAAGATCACCTCCGAGCACCAGCTCTCCAAGCTGCAGGCCTACTCCGCGATCAACTTCGACGACTGATCCCGTGACCGTCTCCGAGCTGCGGCTCGCCACCCTGCCCAGCGGGATCGAGCTGTGCTACCAGACCTTCGGCGACCCCGCCGACGAGCCGCTGTTGCTCGTCATGGGCCTGAGCTGCTCGATGGTGTGGTGGCACGACGCGCTGTGCGAGGAGTTGGCCGCCGCCGGGTTCCACGTCATCCGCTTCGACAACCGCGACGTCGGTCGCTCCTCGAAGCTGTCCGGCCGCACCACCATCCAGATGATGACCCGCGCCTTCGCGGGCCTGCCGACGCGCGCGGTCTACTGGATCTCCGACATGACCGTCGACGCGGTGGGCCTGCTCGACGTGCTCGGCATCGAGCGCGCGCACGTCTGCGGGGTCTCCATGGGCGGCATGATCGCCCAGACGATGGCCGTCGAGCACCCCACCCGGGTCGCTTCCCTGGTCTCGATCATGTCGACGACCGGCGGGCGGCGCGTCGGCTGGCAGCACCCGGTCGTGCTGCCGATGATGCTGCGTCCTGCGGCCGCCGATCGCGAGGGGTACGTGCAGCGCAGCGTGGCCATGTGGCAGCTGATCGGATCCCCCGGCTACCGCATCCCGGTCGAGGACCTGCGCGCGACCGCCGAGGCGTCCTGGGAGCACGGCGTCTCCGCCGCCGGCGTCGGACGCCAGACCATGGCGGTGCTCACGCAGCCCAACCGCGCCCGCGCGCTCTCCCGGGTCACGGCGCCGACCGCCGTGGTTCACGGCACGGCCGACCGGATGGTGCACGTCTCCGGCGGACGTGCCACCGCCCGCGCGATCCCGGATGCGGAGCTGCGGCTCATCGAGGGCATGGGACACGACCTGCCCCGCGAGCTGTGGCCGACGTACGTCGACGTCATCCGCCAGACGGCCGAGCGCGCCCGTCACTGAGCCCAGGAAATGGCGGAACGGCGCCGACCCACGAGGGGGCGGCGCCGTTCTGCGTCGTGACGAGGTCACTCGGAGAGGGTCACTCCGAGAGGCGCAGGCCGCTCTCGGTGTCGAAGACGTGGATGTCCGACGGGTCAGTGGTGACATAGATGATGTCGCCCTTGCCGACCTTCTCGCTGCGGCCGACGCGAACGATGATCGAGGACGGGGTGCCCTCGACGTCGCAGGAGCCGTAGACGAACGAGTCGGAGCCGAGCTCCTCGACGACCGTGACCTGGACCGGCAGGCCCTCACCGGCGCCGACGAGGCGCCAGGCCTCCGGGCGGACGCCGACGGTGATGTTGCCCTGCATCTTCTTGGACGCGGCCGGGTCGACGGGGACGTTGTACGAGCCGATCTTGGCGGTGCCGTTGTCGGCCTTGGCCTCGATGAGGTTCATCTGCGGGGAGCCGATGAAGCCGGCCACGAAGAGGTTGACCGGGCGGCTGTAGAGGTTCAGCGGGGTGTCGACCTGCTGGAGCTCACCCTTGTTCATGACGGCGACGCGGTCGCCCATGGTCATGGCCTCGACCTGGTCGTGGGTCACGTAGACGGTGGTGACACCGAGGTCGGCCTGGAGCTTGGCGATGTCCGTACGGGTCTGGACACGCATCTTGGCGTCGAGGTTCGACAGCGGCTCGTCCATGCAGAAGACCTGCGGCTGGCGGACGATCGCGCGACCCATGGCGACACGCTGGCGCTGACCACCGGAGAGGGCCTTCGGCTTGCGGTCGAGGTACTCGGTCAGGCCGAGGATGCGGGCAGCCTCGTCGACGCGGCGCTTCTGCTCGGCCTTGTCGACCTTGGCCATCTTGAGCGAGAACGCCATGTTCTCGGCGACCGACATGTGCGGGTAGAGCGCGTAGTTCTGGAAGACCATCGCGATGTCGCGGTCCTTGGGCGGCATGTTGGTGACGTCACGGTCGCCGATCAGGATCTGGCCGTTGGTCACCTCCTCCAGACCCGCGAGCATGCGCAGGGTCGTGGACTTGCCGCAGCCGGACGGGCCGACGAGAACCATGAACTCGCCGTCCTTGATCTCCAGGTCGATACCCGGGACGGCGGGGGTGTCGGTACCGGGGTACCAGCGCTGGGCCTTCTTGAAGGTCACCGAAGCCATGTTGAATCTCTCCTTCACCGGCAGGTACGTGCCGGACGATCCTTAGTGAAGTGCCACCCACTCGGGTGACCGGGGTCACTCTACTTGATCGTTCCAACGCCTGCCCACCCACCTGGCGGATCGCCCTCCACTCGCCAAGATTCGCAATTGGCTCTGGACGGCGGTCCTCACACAGGGCTACACCTGTGTCATAGGTAACATCCTCCGTTCTCGGTAAGGCGGTGCCGGTGAAGCGATCTCGACGAGGGAAAGCGCTCGCCGCCGTCGCGGCCGCGATGCTGGTCTCCACCACGTTGGCAGCCTGCGGCTCCTCGGATGGCCGGGTCCAGCTGACCTGGTACATCAACCCGGACAGCGGCGGCCAGGCGGCGGTCGCCAAGAACTGCAGCACCGACACGTACGACATCTCGACGCAGGTGCTGCCCCAGGACGCCAGCCAGCAGCGCATCCAGCTGGCCAGGCGCCTCGCCGCCCATGACAGCGGCATCGACCTCATGAGCATCGACCCGCCCTACACCGCGGAGTTCGCGAACGCCGGCTTCCTCGCCCCGATCCCCCAGGACCTGCAGGACGCGATCAAGAACGGCGGTGGTCCCACCGACGGTCCGCCGAAGGCGTTCGGCGGCGCGGTCGACGCGGCGACCTGGGACGGCAAGGTCGTGGCCTTCCCCTTCTGGTCGAACACGCAGGTGCTCTGGTACCGCAAGTCCTTCGCCCAGAAGGCCGGCATCGACATGACCAAGCCGGTCACCTGGGACCAGATCATCGACGCGGCCGCGAAGAACGGCGGGCGCATCGGCGTGCAGGCCAACAAGTACGAGGGCTACGTGGTGTGGATCAACGCCCTGATCTCGGGCGCCGGCGGGTCGATCATCCAGGACGCGCAGAAGGGCGTCGACGCGACCATCACGATCGACTCCGACGCGGGCAAGGCGGCTGCGGCGGTCATCAGCAAGCTCGCGCACTCCCCCGCCGCGCCGCCCGACCTCTCGGTGTCGAACGAGGGCACCGCTGGCGCCACCTTCGGCGGGCCCAGCGGCTCGTTCCTCGTCAACTGGACCTACATCTTCCACAACTACGACGCGACCTCGCCGGACGTCGCCAAGGACATCGGCTACACGATGTATCCCCAGACGGTTGCGGGCAAGGACGCGCGTCCGCCGTACGGCGGCATCGGCATCGGCGTCAGCAAGTACTCCGGCCACATCGACGAGGCGATGAAGGCTGCGGCCTGCATTACCAACCCCAAGAACCAGGGCGTCAACGCCGACATGACGGGCAACATGCCCTCCAGCGCGGACGGCTACGCCTACCCGGCACTCGCCAAGAGCTACCCCGCCGACCTGCTCAAGCTCTTCCAGGACAGCGTCGAGGCGGCTGCGCCGCGGTCGGTGACGCCGTACTGGAGCGACATCTCCAGCGCGATCCAGAGCACGTGGCACCCGCCGGCGTCGGTCGGCGAGAGCACACCGAAGAGCTCGGCGTCGTTCATCGACGAGGTCCTGCACGGAAAGAGGCTGCTATGACGACGCTGACGACTCCCGCGGCGTCGAGCGCCGCGAGCAAGCGGTCGCCGGTCAGCGACCGGAGCATCGCCGAGAACCGGCTGGGCCAGCGCCTCATCGCCCCTGCGGTGATCCTCATGCTCATCGTCACGGCGTGGCCCATGGTGCGGGCCCTCTACCTGTCACTGTTCCGCTACCGCCTGACGACGCCGGACGACCGGCAGTTCGTCTGGTTCCGCAACTACCTCACGGTCCTGGGCGACGGCCTGTTCTGGCGGGTCACCCTCAACACCGTGATCATCATGGTCGTGACCGTGGCGGTCGAGCTCGTCGTCGGCTTCGTCTTCGCGATGGTCATGCACCGGATCATCTTCGCGCGCGGCGTGATGCGGACCTCGATCCTCATCCCCTACGGCATCATCACGGTCGTCTCGGCCTTCGCCTGGCAGTTCACCTTCAGCATCAACAACGGCTGGGTCAACAGCTGGTTCGACTGGCTGCCGTGGATCAGCGCGGACACCAACTGGTACGGGGCGCACTGGCCGGCGATGTTCGCGATCATGGTCTCGGAGATCTGGAAGACGACGCCGTTCATGTCGCTGCTGCTGCTGGCCGGCCTGGCCCAGGTCAGCGAGGACATGCTGGAGGCCGCCCAGGTCGACGGGGCCACCTGGTGGCAGCGCCTCTTCAAGGTGATCCTGCCGAACATGCGGGCGGCGATCATGGTGGCGGTGCTGTTCCGCGCGCTCGACGCGTTCCGCATCTTCGACAACATCTACGTGATGACGAAGGGAGCGCAGAACACCGAGTCGTCGTCGTTCCTGACCTATCGCCAGGTCATCGAGCAGTTCCAGCTCGGGATGGGATCGGCTCTCTCGGTGCTGCTGTTCCTCACCGTCCTGCTGCTCGCCTTCCTCATCGTCAGGCTCTTCAGGGTGGATCTGGCCCAGGCGAGGGGGGAGGGCTGATGCGTCAGCGGATGGGTGCTCTGCACTGGACCGGCTTCGCGGTGATCCTGGTCTGGTGTCTGCTGCCGGTCGCGTGGATCGTGTCGCTGTCGTTCAAGTCGCTCAACGAGACGACGGTGGGCAGCCCGCAGTTCCTGCCGAAGGACCCGACGTGGGCCAACTACAAGGTCCTGCTCAACTGGAACGACCCCGCCGGGCACGACTTCATGCGGGCGCTGATCAACTCGTTCGGCATCGCGATCATCGCGACGTTCCTGTCGGTGATCTTCGCGACGCTGGCCGCCTACGCCATCGCCCGTCTGGAGTTCCGCGGCAAGCGGCTGGTGCTCTCGATGGCGCTGGCGATCGCGATGTTCCCGGTGGTCTCGCTGGTCGGCCCGTTGTTCGACATGTGGCGCACGTTCCACCTGTTCAACACCTGGCCCGGTCTGATCATCCCCTACATGACCTTCACGCTGCCGCTCGCGATCTGGACCCTGGCGGCGTTCTTCCGGGAGATCCCCTGGGAGATGGAGCAGGCGGCCCAGGTCGACGGCGCCACCTCCTGGCAGGCCTTCCGCAAGGTGATCGTCCCGCTCGCCGCGCCGGGCGTCTTCACCGCGGCGATCCTCACCTTCTTCTTCGCGTGGAACGAGTTCGTGCTCGCGATCTCGCTGACCTCGACGACCGGGTCGCGCACCGTCCCGGCCCAGATGTCGTTCTTCGTGGGGCCCGATCCGTTCAACCCGCCGTACACCCAGCTCGCCACCGCGTCGGTCATCGTGACCATCCCGGTGATCGTCATCGTCCTGCTGTTCCAGCGCCGCATCGTCGCCGGTCTGACCTCCGGCGCAGTGAAGGGATGAAGCCATGGCCTCCATCACCATGAAGAACATCGTCAAGCAGTACGGCGACGGCTTCCCCGCGGTCAACGACGTCACCATCGACGTCGCCGACGGCGAGTTCATGATCCTCGTCGGCCCGTCGGGGTGTGGGAAGTCGACCCTGCTGCGGATGATCGTCGGCCTGGAGGACATCACCTCCGGCGACATGCTGATCGGCGACAAACGCGTCAACGACCTCGCACCTCGCGACCGGAAGCTGGCGATGGTCTTCCAGAACTACGCCCTATACCCGCACCTGAGCGTCTACGAGAACATCGCGTTCCCGCTGCGCCTGGCGGGCGCCCCCGACAAGGAGGTCGACGAGAAGGTCCGCGCCGCCGCCGAGACGCTCGAGCTCAACGAGCACCTCGAGCGCAAGCCGGCCAACCTGTCGGGCGGCCAGCGCCAGCGCGTCGCGATGGGGCGTGCGATCGTCCGCGACGCGGACGCGTTCCTCTTCGACGAGCCGCTGTCGAACCTGGACGCCAAGCTGCGTGGCCAGATGCGCACCGAGATCTCCCGGCTCCAGAAGCGACTCGGCATCACCACGGTCTACGTCACCCACGACCAGATCGAGGCGATGACGCTGGGTCACCGGGTCGCCGTGCTCAAGCGGGGCATCCTCCAGCAGCTCGCCACGCCGCGCGAGCTCTACGACAACCCGGCCAACCTCTTCGTCGCCGGCTTCATCGGCTCTCCCCCGATGAACTTCATGCCCGCGACCGTCGAGGGCACCACTCTCAAGCTGCCCTTCGGCGAGGTCGAGATCCCTGCGGAGAAGGCGCGCAAGGCAGCCGGGAAGGGCCTGCTGATCGCCGGCGTTCGGCCGGAGAGCTTCGCCGAGGCCGGCGCTGCGAACGCCCGCGACGTCTCCGAGGCGAACACCTTCGAGGCGACCATCGACGTGGTCGAGTGGCTCGGCAACGAGACCTACGCCTACGTCCCCTTCGAGGCGCCGCCGGAGGTGCAGCGCCAGCTCGAGCAGCTGGAGCAGGAGCTCGACGGCGAGACCGTCCGCACCCAGCTGGTCATCACCCTCGACGGCGGCAGCGCGGTCCAGGCCGGCGACCGGATCAAGATCTGGATGGACGCCGCCAAGGTGCACCTCTTCGACCCGGCGACGTCGGAGAACCTCACCGTCGATCTCGAGCAGGCCGGACGCATCCCGGCGCTGCACGACGCCATGCCGGCGGCCGCGGACGGCTGAGCCGCCACCCGACCGCCGGCACCCCGGCTCAGCCGCGGGCGGGCTCGACGTACACGTTCGAGCCGAGCTCGACGAACTCCGCCGACTTCTGCGCCATGCCCGCCTCCGCGCCGAACCGGTCGCGTACGTCCTGGCTGATCCGCATGGAGCAGAACTTCGGGCCGCACATCGAGCAGAAGTGGGCCGTCTTGGCGTTCTCCGCCGGCAGCGTCTCGTCGTGGAAGGCCTCAGCCGTCACCGGGTCGAGCGAGAGCGCGAACTGGTCGCGCCAGCGGAACTCGAAGCGCGCCTTCGACAGCGCGTCGTCCCACTCCCGGGCGTGCGGGTGGCCCTTCGCCACGTCGGCGGCGTGCGCGGAGAGCTTGTAGGTGATGACACCGGTCTTCACGTCGTCGCGGTTCGGCAGGCCGAGGTGCTCCTTCGGCGTGACGTAGCAGAGCATCGCGGTGCCGTGCATCGCGATCGTGGCGGCCCCGATCGCGGAGGTGATGTGGTCGTACCCGGGCGCGATGTCGGTGACGAGCGGGCCGAGCGTGTAGAACGGCGCCCCGTGGCACCAGTCCTGCTGCAGGACGACGTTCTCCTCGACGAGGTTGAGCGGGACGTGGCCCGGCCCCTCGACCATGACCTGGACGTCGTACGTCCAGGCGCGCTCGGTCAGCTCGGCGAGCGTGCGCAGCTCGGAGAGCTGGGCCTCGTCGTTCGCGTCGGCGGTGGCGCCGGGACGCAGCCCGTCGCCGAGGCTGAACGCGACGTCGTACTGCGCGAAGATCTCGCAGAGCTCGTCGAAGTGGGTGTAGAGGAAGTTCTCCTCGTGGTGCGCCAGGCACCAGCCGGCCATGATCGAGCCGCCGCGCGACACGATCCCGGTGACGCGGTCGGCGGTGAGCGGGACGTAGCGCAGCAGCACGCCGGCGTGGATGGTCATGTAGTCCACGCCCTGCTCGGCCTGCTCGATCACGGTGTCGCGGAAGATCTCCCAGGTGAGCTTGTCGGCCTCACCGTCGACCTTCTCCAGGGCCTGGTAGATCGGCACCGTGCCGATCGGGACCGGGCTGTTGCGGATGATCCACTCGCGGGTGGTGTGGATGTCGTCGCCGGTGCTCAGATCCATCACGGTGTCGGCGCCCCACGTGACGGCGTGGGTCAGCTTGTCGACCTCCTCAGCGATGGAGGACGTGACCGCCGAGTTGCCGATGTTGGCGTTGATCTTCACCAGGAACCGCCGCCCGATGATCATCGGCTCGACCTCGGGGTGGTTGACGTTGAGCGGGATGATCGCGCGGCCGGCGGCGAGCTCGCTGCGCACCAGGTCGACGTCGCAACGCTCACGCTCGGCGACGTAGCGCATCTCCGGGGTGATGACGCCGCGACGGGCGTAGTGCATCTGGGTGACGGTGGCGCCGGGCCTCGCCCGGCGGGGCGCGGGGCGCTCGCCCTGCCACTGCTCGCGGTGGACGCCCGTTCGCAGCGCCGCCTTGCCGTTGTCGACGAGCTGAACCGTACGGCCCTCGTACGACTCGGTGTCGGCACGCTCGTCGATCCAGCCGGCGCGCAGCGGCAGCAGGCCGAGCTCGGGCTCCGAGCCGGGACCGGCGGTCGTGTAGCGGTCGAAGGTCTCGCCGTTGGTGAGTGCGACGCGGGTGACCGGGACGCCGAGCTCCCCGGTCAGGACGCGCGTGTGGGCGGGGTGGACCTCGTTGCTGGTGCTGGTCGTCATGGGATCTCCTGTGAGGTGGGGATGGTGTGAGCGATCGGGCCCCGGCCGCGGCCGAGCTCCCAGGGGGCGCTGCAGCGCAGCTGGTGAGCGACGAAGGCGTCGGCGACGGCGGCCGCCTCCTCGATGGGGCGGCCGTGGGCCAGGTGCGCGGCCAGCGCACTGGCGTGGGTGCAGCCGGTCCCGTGGTCGTTGGTGGTCTCGACGCGGTGCGGGGTGGTGGCGCCCCGGGTGAGGACGAGGCCGGGGTGGTCGGGTCGGCCGAGCGCCTCGTACTCGTCGGCGTTGGGCGTGACGACCGTGGCGACCGGGAGGAGGTGGTCGCGGTAGGCGGCGACCACGGCGTCGTCGGCGAAGGCGGCACCGGTGGTGGCGCGCAGCACCGGGTCGACCACGATCGGCAGGTGTGCGCAGCGCCGGGCGACCAGGCGTACGACCTCTGCCGACCCGAGCACGCCGGTCTTGACGACCGCGACCGGCAGGTCGTCGAGCACGGCGTCGAGCTGGGCGGCCACCACGTCGAGCGGGACCGGGTGGATCGCGTGCACGCCGGTGGTGTCCTGCGCGGTGACCGCGGTGACGACGCAGGCGCCGTGCACGCCGAGCGCGGCGAGGGTGGCGAGGTCGGCGGCGAGCCCCGCGCCGCCGCCCGGGTCGGTGGCAGCGATGCTGAGCACCACGGGCGGCGTGCTCATCCGACCGTCTCGAGGAGGTCGCGGACCACGGCCGCCGGATCGGCGGCACGCATGACCGCGCCCATCACCGCGACGCCGTACGCACCGGCGGCGCACGCGGCGGCGGCGTTGTGGGCGTCGATGCCGCCGAGCGCGTAGACCGCGATCAGGTGTCGGGCGTAGTCGTCGTGCGCGAGCGCGGGACCGTAGCCGGGCTTGGAGGCGGTGGCCGCATACGGCCCGAGGGTGGCGTAGTCGAACCCGGCCGCCGCGGCGGCGGTGACCTGGGCGCGGGAGTGGCAGCTGCGACCGGCGAGTCCTGCCGGACGCACCGTCCGCGCTCCCCCGGCCGCCGGCAGGTGCAGCCCCGCGCAGGCCGGCAGCGGGGTGTGGGCCGCGATGACGGTCGCGCCGACGGCCGCCAGCTCGGAGGCCAGCGCCGCGCGGTGCGGGTGCGGCAGGTCGAGCTCGCGCAGGACCACGTGGGTCAGGCCGGCCTCGACGCACTCGGCCACGGTGCGGACCAGGGCGCGGCCGAGCCGGAGCTGCGAGCGGTCGGTGAGCAGGATCAGACGCGGAAGGCTCGCTGCCGGCGGTGCCGGAGGGCCGACTCGACGGTGCGCGAGGGCCGGGTCGGCGGTGCGCGAGGGCCGGGTCACGACGCCTCCGCTCCGATCAGCCCGGCCATCGGGCTCGACGCCCGCGCGATCACGCGCCGCGGGATCCGCCCGGCGCTGCGGGCGAGGGTGCCTGCCTCGACGCCGAGGCGCAGCGCGGCCGCCATCGCGACCGGGTCGTCGGCGCGGGTGATGGCGGTCGCCGCGAGCACCGCGGAGCAGCCGCGCTCCATCGCGAGGACCGCGTCCGACGCGGTGCCGACGCCGGCATCGAGCACGACCGGCACGGAGACCGCCGCCACCACCGCCTCGATCGCGTGGGGGTTGAGCAGGCCGAGGCCCGAGCCGATGGGCGACCCCAGCGGCATCACCGCCGCACAGCCGACGTCCTCGAGACGACGGGCCAGGACCGGGTCGTCGGTGGCGTACGGCAGCACGACGAAGCCGCGGCGCACGAGCTGCTCGGCCGCCTCCAGCAGCTCGATCGCGTCCGGCAGCAGCGACGTCTCGTCGCCGATCACCTCGAGCTTCACCCACTCGGTCTGCAGTGCCTCGCGGGCCAGCTCGGCGGTGAGCACCGCCTCGCGCGCCGACGTGCAGCCCGCGGTGTTGGGCAGGATCGGCACCCCGGCGGCGCTGAGCAGGTCGAGCAGCCCGCCCTCGGCCTGGGAGGAGGTGCGCCGCACCGAGACGGTGACCATCCCGGGCGCGGCGGCCGCGAGCACCTGCGGCAGCAGCGCCAGGGACGGCAGCCCGCCGGTGCCGAGCAGCAGCCGGGACGAGAGCGTGCGCCCGGCGATCACGAGAGCCTCGTCAGCCACCCTGCACCGCCGTCACGACCTCGACCCGCTGGCCGGGGACGAGCGCGTACGAGAGCCAGGATCCGCGCGGGACCACGGCCTCGTCGACGGCGACGGCGACGCCGCGCGGCTCGCCGTACCGCTGGCTGATCAGGTCGGCGAGCATCAGCGCGCCCTCGAGGGGCACCTGCTCGCCGTTGAGAGTGATGGTCATCGGGTTCCTTCCGAGAGATCGGGCACGGGGACGGGGACGGGCAACAGCCGGCGCGGGTCGAGCGTGGGCTCGAGGCGGCCGTGGTCGAGGTGGTCGGCGATCAGCCGGGCGGTGAGCGGCGCGAGCAGCACGCCGTGCCGGAAGTGGCCGGCTGCGAGCACGACCGCGGGATCATGGGTCGGCCCGACGAGCGGCAGGTTGTCGCGGGTGCCCGGGCGGTCTCGGGCGGTGGCCTCGACCAGCTCGGCACGGTCGAGGCCCGGGAGGAGCCGGCGGGCCGCGTCGAGCAGGCGCCAGACGCCCTCGACGCTCGGCACCGGGGCGCCGCCGCGCTCGTCCTGGGTCGCACCGATGACGACCTCGCCGTGGCCCCCCACCGCGGCGCGCGGGACGACGTACACCTGCTCGCCGTGCACCCACGCGCGCAGTGTCCGCTCGGGCAGGTCGCCGGCCGCGACGCGCAGGCGCAGGATCTCGCCGCGCACACCTCGGACGAGTCGGGAGTACGGCGCGGGCAGCGTGGCGCCGGCCGCCACGACGGTGACCGCGGCGGTCTCCCCGCTCGGGGTGGCCAGCACCGGGACGCGCGTCAGCAGGGCTCCCACGACGGCTCGAGGGTCGACGCTGTGGTCCTGCGGCAGCAGCGCACCACCGACGATCCGGCCGAGCCGCGGCTCGTCCGCGAGCAGCTCGCGGCGACCCAGCTCGACGATCCGGTCGCCGGCGGCCCGGATCAGCGCGACCTGCCGGTCGAGGAGCTGCAGGTCACCGTGGTCGGCCGCGGCCAGCAGCGTCCCACCGGTGTGCAGCGGCACGCCGAGCCGGTGGGCATAGGCCGGCCAGAGCGCGGCCGACGCACGGCCGACAGTGTGCACGGCGGCCTCGCCGTGCCACAGCTCGCCAGCCGGCGAGAGCATCCCGGCGGCGGCGTGCGAGGCGCCCGAGCCCGGTGTCGGGTCGACGACCTCGACGCGGCGGCCGCGGCGCAGCAGCTCCTCGGCCACCGCGAGGCCGACGATGCCGGCGCCGAGCACCCGGATGAGGCGCGTCATCAGCCGACCGCCGCGACGAGCTCCTTCGCTGCCTGGACCGGATCCGGATCTCGCCAGATCGCCCCGATGACGGCCACGCCGTGGGCGCCCGCCTCACCTGCTGCCGCGGCGGTGGCGGCGTCGATGCCGCCGATCGCGATCACCGGCAGGCCGGCGTCGGCGACCGCACGGATCGCGCCGGCCCCGAGGGGCTCGGGCAGCCCGGCCTTGGACCCGGTGGCCCGGATCGGGCCGAAGCCCGCGTAGTCCGCGCCCGCTGCCCGAGCCGCCACGATGTCCGTACGAGAGCGGCAGGTCGCCCCGATGACGAGGCCGGGACCGAGTCGGCGGGCCACCTCGATCGGCAGGTCGTCAGCGCCCAGATGGACACCGTCCGCGCCGGCGGCCAGGGCGACGTCGACGCGGTCGTCGACGATCACGCAGGCATCGCCGACGAGCTCCCGGACGTGCCGGGTCAGGTCGATCAGCGCGCGCGTCGCAGCGACCTTGTCGCGGACCTGGAAGCCGGTGATCCCGGCCGCGGCGAGAGCCGGCAGCAGCGTCAGATCGTCGCCGGCCGAGACCAGGCAGAAGACACGTGGCAGCACGTGGGAGGGGAAAACGAGACCCATGGGGCGCTCCTTCGCTTCCTGCGCCGGCATGACCCGGATCAGGTTCGACGGTCGGAGCGGCTCCAGCTCCCTCTCAGCCCGCTGCCGCGGACTCCCGTGGTGGATGCGTCGACGCTAGCAGAGCCCGCACGGCCTTCGCCGCGGCCCTCCCTGCGCGGTTGCCGCCGATGGTGCTGGCCGAGGGGCCGTAGCCGACCAGCTGCACACGTGGGTCGCGCGCGGCCGTGACGGCCGTCTGGACGTCGCTGGTGCCGGGCAGGAGCGCGACACCGCCGAGGCTCGTGCGCAGGCGCAGCGGCGCCAGGTGGTCGATGGCGGGCCGGAATCCGGTGGCCCACAGGATCACGTCGACGGCCTCGAAGGAGCCATCCGCCCAGCGGACGCCGTCCGGCTCGATCCGCTCGAACATCTCCCGGCGCTCGTACGCCCCGAGGCTGGCGGCCAGCTGCTCCTGGGGGCGCAGCGCCAGACCGGTCACGCTGACGACGCTCGCCGGCGGGCGTCCCTCGCGGACCCGGTCCAGGACCTTGCCGATGGCGGCCCGGCCGTCGAACTCCTCGAACCCCTCGCCTCCGATCCAGACCGGCTCGCGGCGGGTGACCCACAGCGTGTCGGTGATCGGCGCGAGCTCGCCGAGGAACTGCACCGCCGAGGCGCCCCCGCCGACGACGAGCACCCGCTTGCCGCGGAAGTGGTCGCGGCCGGGGTAGGAGTGGGTGTGCAGCTGCTCGCCGCGGAAGGTCTCCGCGCCCGGGTAGTACGGGACGAAGGGGCGCGTCCAGGTGCCGGTGGCATTGATCAGGGTGCGGGTGAGCCAGGTCCGCTCGCCCGCGTGCACGGCGAGCAGCCCGCCCTCGTCGGTGACGCGGTCGACCTTCACGGGCCGCTCGACGGGCAGCGCGTGCTCGCGCTCGTAGGCAGCGAACCAGTCGGCGATCACGACGTTCGCGCGCGCGTGCGAGGTGCCGGGCGCAGGCGCGTCGGGCAGGTCGGCGACGCCGTGCACGTCGGCCATGGTGAGCGAGTCCCAGCGGTGCTGCCACGCGCCGCCGGGCCGCTCGTCGCCGTCGAGCACGACGTGGTCGATGCCGAGTCGCTTGAGGTGGAACGACGCGGACAGCCCGCCCTGCCCGGCCCCGATGACGATCGCGTCGTACGTGTGCACGACCGGATCAACACCGGCCCGGCCGTGCTCATGCCCGCTCAGCGCGTGAGCGTCGTCGCGTCGTCGATCCGGCCGAGCTTATGCGGGTTGCGGACCGCGTAGAACCGGCTGATCCGGCCGTCCTCGACATCGATGCTGATCGTCGAGGTGCCCACCGGTGCGGGGCCGTCCATCCGCAGCGCCGGAGCGCCGTTGATCCACACGATCCGCAGCTCGGTGCCGTCGGCGAAGCGCGGGAAGTTCCGCAGGAACGCGACGATCTTCGTGGCGCCCTGGATCGGCACCCGCGCCGCCTGCGCGAACCCGCCGCCGTCGGCGATCAACACCACGTCGGGCGCGAGCACGTCCATCAGGGCCTGCACGTCGCCGCCCTGCATCGCCGCGATCAGCCGCTCCATCACGGCCCGCTGCTCGCTGTGGTCGACGGCCACCCGCGGGCGCCGCGCCGCGACGTGCGAGCGGGCCCGGTGCGCGACCTGGCGCACGGCCGCGGCGGTCTTGTCGACGGCGCCGGCGATCTCCTCGTACGACAGGTCGAAGACCTCCCGCAGCACGAAGACCGCCCGCTCGGTCGGGGTCAGCGTCTCGAGCACGGTCAGCATCGCCAGCGACACGCTCTCGGCCAGCTCCACGTCCTCGGCGACGTCGGGCGCGGTCAGCAGCGGCTCGGGCAGCCACTCCCCGACGTACTCCTCCTTGCGCCGTGCCAGCGTGCGCAACCGGTTCAGCGCCTGCCGGGTGACGGTGCGGACGAGGTAGGCCCGCGGGTCGAGGACCTCGGCGCGAGCCTCGGCACCGAGACCGTCCCACCGCAGCCAGCTCTCCTGGACCACGTCCTCGGCGTCGGCCGCCGAGCCGAGCATCTCGTAGGCGACGGTGAAGAGCAGGCTGCGGTGGGTGACGAACGGATCGTCGAGGCTCATGAGACCGAGCGTACGACCGGGCGCTCCGCCAGCGGCTTGAGCCCGCAGGCCGCGGCGAAGCCCTCCGACTCGATGCCGAGCGCCACGTTGCCGCGGGTGGTCATGTTGGCGAAGCCGATCACGCTGGTCAGCTCGACCAGCGCCGCCGGCCCGAGCTGGGACAGCAGGCTGGCGACCATCTCGTCGGTGACCCCGATCGGCGTGGTGGTCATCGCCTCCGCGTAGGCCAGGACCTCACGCTCCAGGGGCGTGAAGACGTCGGCCTCGCGCCAGCGCGGGATCTCGCGGGCCTTGGTCATGTCGAGGCCCTTGTTGTTCGCCATGAAGTAGTTGAAGTCCAGACACCAGCTGCAGCCGACGTAGGAGGCGACGGCCATGTGGGCGTACGACTTCAGGCTCTCGTCGCAGGCGTCCCACTTCTGCAGCTTCTGCCCGAAGCCCATCGAGGACTTCATCACGGGCACGTTGTGCCACATCACGCCGAGCGACTCCGGCACGGAGCCGAACATCTTGGTCGCGAACGTCTTCACCAGCGCTCCGTAGAGGCCGGTGATCTCCTTGGCGGGGACTCGGGTCGTCATGTCATGTGCTCCTTCGTGAAGGGTGGATGACATCCAGACACCGCCCCGGCCGCGCGTGTGACAGGCCGCCGCGAAAAAGTTCCTCAGGCCGGTACGACCAGCACCGGCGCCGGGGCGATCACCAGCCGCACCCGGCCACCGAGCGTGAGCTGCTGCGCCTCGGCGCTGGCCATCTGCACGAGCAGCTCGGAGCCGCCGAGCTCGCAGTGCACCTGCGTGATCGGTCCGCGGAACGACAGCTGGGTGACCGTCGCCGTGCCCTGCTCGTCGGGCTCGACGGCGATCGCCTCCGGCCGGATCAGGGCCAGGCCGTCCCCGGCGACCGAGCCGGCGAGCGCCGGCACCTCCTGGTCGCCGAGCACGATCGCGCGTCCGTCGCGCGCCTGCGCCGGCACCCGGTTGGTCAGACCGACGAACTCGGCGACGAACTGCGATGCCGGCGAGGAGTAGAGCTCGGCGGGTGCGGCGAGCTGCTCGAGCCGGCCGGCGTTCATCACGCCGACCCGGTCGGAGATCGCGAGCGCCTCCTCCTGGTCATGGGTGACGAAGAGGGTGGTGGTGCCGACCTCGAGCTGCACCCGCCGGATCTCGTCGCGCAGCTGGACGCGCACCTTCGCGTCGAGCGCCGACAGGGGCTCGTCGAGCAGCAGGACCGACGGCTGGAAGGCCAGCGCGCGGGCGAGCGCGACGCGCTGCTGCTGCCCGCCGGAGAGCTGGTGCGGGTAGCGATCGGCGTGCACGCTCAACCCGACGAGCTCGAGCATCTCGTACGCGCGCTTGCGGCGCTCCCTGGCACCGAGACCGCGCAGCTTGAGCCCGAACGCGACGTTGTCGGCCGCACTGAGGTGCGGGAAGAGCGAGTAGGCCTGGAAGACCATCCCCATGTCGCGCTTGTTGGTCGGGACGCCGGTGACGTCCTTGCCGCCGACGAGGACCTCGCCGCTGGTCGGGTGGTCCAGGCCCGCGACGATGCGCAGCGCGGTGGTCTTGCCGCAGCCCGAGGGCCCCAGCAGGCAGACCAGCTCGCCAGGCTCGATGGCGAGCGAGAGCCCGTCGAGGCCGCGGACGGTGCCGAAGTGCCGGTGCAGGTCGACGAACTCGACGCCGACCGGGCCCTTGCCGGAGGTGGACACTCAGACTCCTTTCGGTCCCCGCGAGCGTCGGCCCGCGAAGGAGAGCAGCAACAGCAGCAGGGAGGCGAAGACGATCGTGCCCAGCGAGGCGGCCACCGAGACGTGGCTGTCGCTCTTGCCGAACAGGTCGATCACCACCGGCAGCGTCTGGTAGTTGAGCAGGGAGGCGAAGGTGAACTCGCCCAGCACGAGGGCGACCGAGATGAAGGCCGCCGACAGGATGCCGGCGCCGAGGTTGGGCGCCACCACCCGGACGATCACGGTGAACCAGCCGGCGCCCAGCGAGCGCGCCGCCTCCGCCAGCGTGGTCACGTCGATCGAGGAGAGCGAGGCGTCCAGCGCCCGGTAGGAGTACGGCAGCACCAGCACGACGTAGGCGAACGTGAGCACCAGCGGCGAGTAGCCGAAGAAGTAGTTCACCCAGGCGTACACGCCGTTGATGCCGACCACGATCACCAGCGCCGGGATGGTCAGCGGCAGCAGACACAGGAACTCGATCAGCCGGCGCAGCCGCGGCAGGCGCAGCCGGACCCAGACCATCGTCGGGACGAGCAGCACCAGCATCAGCACGACCGTGGCCACGCACAGCAGCAGCGACTGGACGATCGCGTGCCGGACCTGCTCGTCGGTCACCAGCGCCTTCCACGCCGCCCCCGTACGGCCGCCGCCGTTCTTCTTGGTGCTGAAGTCGAGCATCGACAGCAGGGGCCCGAAGAAGTAGATCGCGAAGAGCGCCAGGATCAGCCAGCGCAGCCAGGCCTTCATCGCATCCACCTGGAGGAGCGGCGCAGGAGCAGCGCGTAGGCGGTCATCACCAGGGCGACCACCACGATCATCTCCAGCGCGATCGCGTAGGCGAGGTGCTGCTGCCCGAGCACGATCTCGCTGGTCAGCGCGGCGCGGATCATCAGCGGCAGGATCGGGCTGCCCTGGCTGACCAGCGCGGCCGCGGTCGCGTACGCCGCGAACGCGTTGGCGAAGAGCAGCAGCAGCGAGCCGAGGAAGGCCGGCAGCAGCAGCGGGCCGGCGACCTGGGTGAGGTACTGCAGGCGGCTCGCGCCGAGGGTCTCAGCGGCCTCGCGCCACTGGGCGCGCAGGCCGTCGACGGCGGGCAGGAAGACGATCACCATCAGCGGGATCTGGAAGTAGCAGTAGACCAGGATCAGCCCGTGCAGGGTGTAGAGCCAGCCGCTGCCGTAGATGTCGACGCTCAGCGCCTTCTGGAGCAGCACGGTCAGCGTCCCCGTCCCCCCGATGGTCGCCATCCAGGCGAAGGCGAGGCTGACGCCGCCGGTCTGCGCGAGCGAGCCGGACAGCGCGAGCACCGCGCGCCGCAGCAGGCTGCGCTCCGGCGCGGAGGCGATCACCGTGGCCAGCAGCGCGCCCAGCACGCCGCCGATCAACGCGGTGCTGCCGGAGAGCACCACGCTGTTGCGCAGTGCGTCCACGGTCGCGCTGTTGCTGAGCGCGCGGATGTTGCCCAGATCGAAGGTGCCGTTCTCCGTGAAGGCCCCGACGATGACGACCACCGTCGGGATCAGCAGGAACACCGCCAGATAGGCGAGGAACGGGAGGACGCCGACCAGCGGCACCAGCGAGCGCGTACGGCGCATCGACGTCCTCCCCTCGATGGTGCTCACTTGATCGCGTTCGCCCAGTTCTTGGCGAGGTAGCCGGCCGCCGTGGTGTTCTGCTCCGGGGTGAGCAGGACGGGCGTGCCGTTCACCGGCGGGAGCTTGCCGAAGGCGGTCTCGTCGAGGGTGCCGTCGGTCTTCATCTGGTCGGCGAGCACCGGACGGGCGCCACCGGCGAGGAAGAGGTTCTGCCCGTCGGCGGAGTAGAGGAACTCCTCCCACAGCCGAGCGGCTGCCGGGTGCGGCGCGTCCTTGCTGATCGCCTGGTAGTAGTAGCCGCCGACGGGCTGGTCGCCCGGGACGACGACCTTCCAGCTCGGGAGCTTCGCCGTCTCAGCGGCGTTGGTGTAGTCCCAGTCGAGCACGACCGGCGTCTGGCCGGCCTCGATCGTGGCCGGGGTCGGGTCGACGGGCAGGAAGTTGCCGGCCTTCTTGAGCTTCGAGAAGAACTCGACGCCGGGCGCGATGTCGTCGGCCGAGCCGCCGTTGTTCACCGAGGCCATCACGACACCGGCGAACGCGGCACCGGCCTGCGTCGGGTCGCCGTTGAGCGCGACCTTGCCCTTGTACGCGGGCTTGAGCAGGTCGGCCAGGCTGGTGACGTCGGGGACCTTCTTCGAGTCGTACCCGATCGACATGTAGCCGCCGTAGTCGTTGACCCACGTGCCGTCGGCGTCCTTGAACGCCGCGGGCACCTTGTCGAAGTCGGCGACCTTGTACGGCGCGTACAGGTCGGTGTTCGCCAGCGCGACGGCCTGGCCGAGGTCGAAGACGTCGGGCGCGGTCGGGCGGCCCTTCTGCTGCTTGGCGGCGTTGATCTCGTCCTGGCTGGCCGCGTCGGGCTGGGCGGAGTTGACCTTGATGCCGTACTTGTCCGAGAAGGCCTTGATGATCGCACCGTAGTTGGCCCAGTCCGGGGGCAGCGCGATGACGTTGAGCGTGCCCTCCTTCTTCGCGGCGGCGATGAGCTTGTCCATGCCGCCGAGATCGGCGGCCGACTTCGCGCCGGCGGCCTCCGAGTCGTTGGCGTTGGACTTGGACGGCGGCGACCCGCAGGCGCTGACGGACGTCAGGGCGAGCAGGGCGATCGCGGTCACGGCAGAGCGACGAGCATTCACGGTTCCTCCTGGGGATGAACGGGCGTGGCGCACGCTAGCGGCGTGTAAAGGCTGTGATCGGTATATCGCATCCCGCCCCGGGAAACAGGGAGGTGAATTCATCACCGCGATCCTCGCCGTTCGGCGCCGGGTCGCCGACAGGTATCCTCGCGCCGTGGCTGACGCAGAGTTCCGGTACTCCGACCTCCTTCCGACGCACGGCTCGAACGGCGCCGACGAGACGCCGTACCGCCTGGTCACCACCGAGGGCGTGAGCACCTTCGAGGTCCCCCAGGAGGACGGCACCAGCCGGACGTTCCTCAAGGTCGAGCCGGAGGCGATCCGTCGCCTGACGTACGAGGCGATCCACGACATCCAGCACTACCTGCGCCCGGGCCATCTCGCCCAGCTGCGCACGATCATCGACGACCCCGAGGCCTCGGGCAACGACCGCTTCGTCGCCCTCGACCTGCTCAAGAACGTCAACATCTCCGCCGGTGGCGTGCTGCCGATGTGCCAGGACACCGGCACCGCGATCGTGATGGGCAAGAAGGCCGAGGGCGTCCTCACCGGCGCCGACGACGCCGAGACGATCTCGCGCGGCGTCTACGACGCCTACACCAAGCTCAACCTGCGCTACTCGCAGCTCGCGCCGATCACCACGTACGAGGAGAAGCCGACCGGCAACAACCTCCCCGCCCAGATCGAGATCTACTCGACGCCCGAGACGTCCGGCAAGCCCGAGTACAAGTTCCTCTTCATGGCCAAGGGCGGCGGCTCGGCCAACAAGTCCTTCCTCTACCAGGAGACGAAGGCGATCCTGAACCCGAAGCGGATCCTGGAGTTCCTCGACGAGAAGCTCAAGAGCCTCGGCACAGCGGCCTGTCCTCCGTACCACCTGGCGATCGTGATCGGCGGCACCAGCGCGGAGTTCGCCCTCAAGACCGCCAAGTACGCCAGCGCGCACTACCTCGACGACCTGCCGACCTCGGGCGACCCGTCGGGCCACGGCTTCCGCGACGTGGAGCTGGAGGGGGAGGTCTTCAAGCTGACCCAGTCCTTCGGCATCGGCGCGCAGTTCGGCGGCAAGTACTTCTGCCACGACGTGCGCGTGGTGCGCCTGCCGCGTCACGGCGCCTCGTGCCCGGTCGCGATCGCGGTCTCCTGCTCCGCGGACCGCCAGGCGCTGGGCAAGATCACGGCCGAGGGTGTCTTCCTGGAGCAGCTCGAGACGGACCCGGCCCACTACATGCCCGACGCCGGCGTGGCCGAGGACATCGAGTCCGGCGAGGTCGTCTCGATCGACCTCAACCAGCCGATGGACTCGATCCTCGCCACCTTGTCCGAGCTGCCGGTGAAGACGCGCCTCTCGCTGACCGGGCCCCTGGTGGTCGCGCGCGACATCGCCCACGCCAAGATCAAGGAGCGCCTCGACGCCGGCGAGGAGATGCCGCAATACCTGAAGGACCACCCGGTCTACTACGCCGGCCCGGCCAAGACGCCGGACGGGATGGCCTCGGGCTCCTTCGGCCCGACCACGGCGGGCCGGATGGACTCCTACGTCGAGCAGTTCCAGGCCGCCGGCGGCTCCAAGGTGATGCTCGCGAAGGGGAATCGGTCGCGCGTCGTGACAGAGGCCTGCCACGCCCACGGCGGCTTCTACCTCGGCTCGATCGGCGGCCCCGCCGCGCGTCTCGCGCAGGACTGCATCAAGTCCGTCGAGGTCATCGAGTACGAGGAGCTCGGCATGGAGGCGGTCTGGAAGATCGAGGTCGAGGACTTCCCCGCGTTCATCGTGGTCGACGACAAGGGCAACGACTTCTTCCAGGACCCGAGCGGCACCGTCACGGTGCCGCTCAACGGGATCCGGGTCCGCTCCCGCGAGCGCTGACCGCGCCCAGGTTCCACCCAGGTAGGTCTCATCCGGCCGGCCGCCCGGCCGATGGTGGGATGTGAGCACTGTCGGCGCGCCCTCAGCGGGTCGTATCGGGCGCACGTACTCGGTCGCGCGCTGGCTCGGCCTGCTGCGCCTCGGCGGCGGGGCGGTGGCCACCTCGATCGGCGTCCTCGGGCTCATCGGATGGTGGGCCGACGTGCCCCTGCTCCGCAGCGGGGTGCCGGGGCATCCGCCGATCCTGCCCAACACGGCGGCCCTCTTCGTCCTCGCGGGCGGCTCGGTGCTGACCGTGCCCTCACGCCGCGCCCGGGCCTTGCCACAGGCGCTGGCCGTGCTGCTGACCGGTCTCGCGACGGTGATCGTGCTCGAGTGGGTGATCGACCGCCCGCTCGGGATCGACCGGCTCCTGCTCCCTGAGCCGGCGGCGAGCTTCCCGGGCGCGCACGTCGGTCGGGTCTCGATCCAGCTCGCGGTCGCCCTGCTGCTCTTCGGGGTGCTGCGGCTGACTACCGGGGTCTCCGGCGCCCGGGCCCGCCGCCTCGGCGACGCCGCCGCGATCGGCTTCGGCGTCATCGTGCTCGCCGTCGTGCTCGGGTACGCGTTCGGCGCCGGCGAGCTGACCCGTGGCCACTCGATGGCGGTCGTGTCCGTGCCGAGCGTGGCGGGACTCCTGGCCCTCGCGGCTCCCGCCGTGACCCTCAAGGCCGATCCCCGCCCGGTCCGGTGGCTGTTCGAGCGGAGCCTCGCCGGCAGCGCGGTGCGCCGGTTGCTGCCCGCCGCGGTCGTCGTGCCACCCGTGCTGGGCGTCCTGCGCCTCTACGGCGAGGAGGCGCAGTGGTACGGGACCCGGCTGGGGCTCGCGCTCTTCACGGGGTCGATGATCACCACGTTCGTGGGGCTCATCACCTACACCGCGGTCGTCATCGCCCGCACCGAGACCGAGACCCGGGCGGCCGCGGACCGGCTCGCCACCTTCCTCGACTCGATCCCCGATGCGACCGTCGTCATCGACGAGCACGGCATCATCCGCTACGCCAACGGCCAGGTCACCACCGTGCTGGGCTACGGGGTCGCCGAGCTCGTGGGACAGCAGGTGGAGGTCCTCGTGCCGGAGTCCGTCAAGCATCGGCACACCGGCCTGCGGGTGGGCTACAACCATCAGCGGCGCCCCATGGGTGGCCTCGACCTGACCGCCCGGCACCGCGAGGGCCACGAGATCCCGGTCGACATCAGCCTCGGCCCGGTGGGCACCGGTCCGGACACCTGGACGCTCGCGTCGGTCCGCGACGTCACCGAGCAGCGGGCGGCGCAGGATCAGCTGCGGGCCGCCGAGGAGCGCTACCGCCAGCTCGCCGAGCACGACCCGCTCACCGGCCTGTGGAACCGGCGGCGCTTCAGCGAGGAGCTGGAGGCGCACCTGGCGCTGTGCCGGCGCGGAGAGGCCTCCGGGGCTCTGCTCTCCCTCGACCTCGACCACTTCAAGACCGTCAACGACACGTACGGCCACCACATCGGTGACCGCCTCCTGACGAGCATCGCCGACGCCATGCGCCGCACGCTGCGGGCGAGCGACGGCGTCGCCCGTCAAGGGGGCGACGAGTTCCTGGTCCTGCTCCGCAGTGGTGACCAGCACGGCGCTGTACGGGCCGCAAACGCGCTCGTCGCGGCCGTGCGAGGCTCGACCGAGCTGCTCGCCGCGCAGGTCGGGCCGCAGGTGGCCGTCGTGACGGCATCGGTCGGCGTCGTCGCCTTCGACGAGCTCGCGGTCACGGAGCTGACCAGCGCAGCGGTGCTCATCCGTGCCGACCACGCGCTCTACGCGGCGAAGGCCTCGGGCCGCGACCGTGCCAGTGTCGCGGTGCCGGCGGGTGTGCCCTCGACCCGGATACTCGACTGATCGACTAGAGGTCCTCGATGCTCTCGCCCAGCCGGTGCCGGCCGGCGGGCTGCATCTCGTTGTCCCGCCGGTTCTCCGGCGGCGCCGCATCCGGCGCGCTGCCGTGGGTGTCCGCGCCCGTCACGGAGTCCTCGGGGCTGATGGGCGCCTCGGCCTGGGCGGGGTCGAGGTTCTGGACCTCGCTCACCTGTCCGCCGGCGTCGTACTCCTCGTCCGGCTCGGGCACCGGACGCTCCTCCTCGCCCGCGTAGTCCGGGTCGTCCGGGAACTCGCCCGGCGGCTCGGGCTCGATCGGGCGGTCGTCCTCGTCGGGGAACGGCTGCTGCTCTTCGCTCATGCGCACCCGGTAGCCCGACACCCGCACGGCCACACCTCGTACAGGCGCGCCGTGGCCTCAGCAGTGGCCGACGTAGAGCCAGTAGGTCTCGGGGCGCCCCTGGAGGTCGACGTCGTAGCTGATCGCCTCGGTGCGGAAGCGGCCGAAGACGGTGCCCATCGTCTCCTCGAGGTCGGTGGCCTCCGCGGCGCTCCACACGACCACCATGCCGCCCGGGCGGGTGGCGCGCCTCGCGTCCTCGAGCGCGGGCGCGCGGTAGAGACCGGCGTTGGCGTCGTGGACCAGGTAGCCGGGGCCGTTGTCGACGTCGAGCAGGATCAGGTCGTACTCCGACCGGGGCGCCTCGCGCAGCGCGACGGCGACATCCTCGACGTGCACCGTGACCCTGCTGTCCGCGAGAAGCGCCGGCCCGTGCTCGATCGTCCCGTCCCTCATCCACCCGACCAGCGCCGGCTCGATCTCCACCACGGCGACGTGCCGTACGCGCTCGTCGGCGAGCGTGGCCTGCAGCGTGAAGCCGAGCCCGAGTCCGCCGATCAGCACCGAGGCCGGGTCGGCGTGGAGGCCGAGCGCGCGGACGGCGAGTGCTACCTCGGTGGAGGTCTCGACGGTGTCCATCACGAAGACGCCGTTGGCGCGCAGCTCGATCGAGCCGTCCTCCCGCCGCCGCAGCACGAGCTGCCCCCGCTCCGACTCACTCGCCGCCACCTGCTCCATGAAGGTCATCCTCCCAGGGAGCGTCACTAGAACCTGTTCTATAGGGTGGCCTGCATGGACGACCTGGTCTTCTTCCGTCGTACGCCCGAGGGCTTCGAGCCGACGCCCATCGCGGCCGGGCTCTGGTCGCCGGACACGATCCACGGCGTCGCCGCCAGCGGACTGCTGGCCAAGGCGATGGAGGAGGAGCTCGGCGATGACGCCCTGATCCCGGCGCGGTACCACGTCGATCTGTTCCGCCCGGCGCGGATGGTGTCGACGCGCGTCCGGGTCACGACCGTACGGAGCGGGTCGCGACTCGCGCTCCTGGACGCCGAGCTCGTCCAGGGCTCACCGGACGGCCAGGAGGTGGTCTGCTCGCGGGCGGCGGCGACCTTCCTGCGTCCGACCGATGCCACGGCCGGCGCGGTGTGGGGCAGTCACGACCGCGGCACTCCCCCGCCGCTGGAGTTCGCGCCCGAGACCGACGAGCCCCACGTGCCGTGGTTCCGCAGCAAGAAGGGCTGGTCGCAGACCTTCAGCGACCACCAGAACGCGGGCCGGCACGCCACCTGGCAGACCGCGCTGCCGACGGTGGCGGGCGAGAGGATGACGCCCTTCCAGGCGGTCGCCTCGATCGCGGACGCGACCAGCATGGTGACCCACTGGGGCGCCGGCGGGATCGAGTACATCAACACCGACATCAGCCTCGCCCTGGCGCGGCTCCCGCAGGGCGTGCAGGTCGGGCTGCGCACACTCGACCACGTCTCCGCCGACGGCGTCGCCGTCGGCACCGCCGAGGTCTTCGACCGGGCCGGCACGATCGGCACCGCCACCGTCACAGCGCTGGCCAACACCCGTCGTACGGTCGATCTCTCGCACGAGGGCGTGGACCCGACCACGCGGGCGTGACCGTCGCCACCCGGTCCGCACGCGGCCCGGACCATGCCTGACGCGGGCATAAGACGGGTACGTTCGACGCTATGGCAGACGTGAGCGAGCAGAGCAGCAAGTTCCGGACCGAGCACGACAGCATGGGGGAGGTCCAGGTGCCCGCCGACGCCCTCTGGGCGGCGCAGACCCAGCGCGCGGTGGAGAACTTCCCGATCTCGGGCACCCCGATCGAGCCGGCGCTGATCCATGCCATCGGGCACGTGAAGGCTGCTGCCGCCGTCGTCAACGGCGAGCTGGGCGTGCTCACCGAGGAGCAGGCCGCCGCCATCGCGGGTGCCGCGTCGCTGGTGGCCGAGGGCCGTCACGACGACGCGTTCCCCATCGACGTCTTCCAGACCGGCTCGGGCACCTCGTCGAACATGAACGCCAACGAGGTGATCGCGAGCCTCGTCGCCCGGGCCGGCGGCACCGTGCACCCCAACGATCACGTCAACGCCTCGCAGTCCTCCAACGACACCTTCCCGACCGCGATCCACGTCGCCGCGTCGCTGGCGGTGACCCAGGAGCTCCTGCCGGCCGTCGACCGGCTGACCAGCGCGTTCGACGCCAAGGCGGTCGAGTTCGCCGGCCTGGTCAAGGCCGGCCGCACGCATCTGATGGACGCCACGCCCGTCACTCTCGGCCAGGAGTTCGGCGGGTACGCGGCCACGCTGGGCTACGCCGCCGAGCGACTCACGTCGGTCCTCCCCCGCGTCCGCGAGCTGCCGCTGGGCGGCACCGCTGTCGGCACCGGGATCAACACCCCGGCCGGCTTCCCGCAGGCGGTCATCGCCGAGCTGTCGCGGCGTACCGGCGAGCCGTTCACCGAGGCCCGCAACCACTTCGAGGCCCAGGGCACCCGCGACTCGCTCGTCGAGCTCTCCGGCGTGCTCAAGACGATCGCCGTCGGGCTGATCAAGATCAACAACGACCTGCGCTGGATGTCCTCGGGCCCGACCGCCGGCCTGGCCGAGATCCACCTGCCCGACCTCCAGCCGGGCTCCTCGATCATGCCCGGCAAGGTGAACCCGGTCCTGCCGGAGGCGACCCTGATGGTGGCCTTCCAGGTGATCGGCAACGACGCCGCCGTGGCGATCGCGGGGGCCTCCGGCTCCTTCGAGCTCAACGTCGCGATGCCCGTGATCGCCCGCAACCTGCTCGAGTCCATCCGGCTGCTGTCCACCTCGATGACCGTGCTCGCCGAGCGCACCGTCGACGGCATCGCCCCCAACGTCGAGCGGATGCGCGCGTACGCGGAGTCGTCACCCTCGATCGTGACGCCGCTGAACAAGTACGTCGGCTACGAGGCCGCCGCCAAGATCGCCAAGCAGGCGCTCGCCGACGGTGCGACGATCCGCGAGACGGTGCTGCGGCTCGGCTACGTCGACCGCGGGGAGCTCACCGTGGAGCAGCTCGACGCAGCGCTCGACGTGGAGTCGATGACCCACCCCTGACGTCGAGAGGTCACTTTCTGCGGGTCGAGAGGTCACATCTCGCGGGTCGAGAGGTCAGTTAGCGCTGGTCGCGGCGGTCACAACGCCGGCGGTGCCGTCGCGCTCGATGCTAGGGGTGGCGCGCGGCTTCCGGGCGACGCTCGCCAGCGCGGTCGTGACCAGCTTCGTCCGCTCTGCGTAGCGCGACAAATGACCTCTGGAGCCACGAGAAGTGACCACTGGAGCCACGAGAAGTGACCCCTCGAGCCACCGGAGGTGACCCCTCGAGCCACGAGAAGTGACCTCTCGACGTGTCGGTCAGTACCAGCCGTTGGACTCGGAGTGACCCCAGGCGCCACAGGGGCTGCCGTAGCGGTCCTGGATGTAGCCCAGGCCCCACTTGATCTGGGTCTCGGCGTCGTCCTGCCAGTTCGGCCCGGCCGAGGACATCTTCGAGCCGGGCAGGGCCTGCGGGATGCCGTACGCGCTCGACGACGGGTTGGCGGCGTGGACGTTCCAGCCGGACTCGCGGTTCCAGAGGTTGACCAGGCAGCCGAACTGGTCGCCGCTCCATCCGAACGAGCCGAGCAGCGCCGAGGCGATCGCCTTCGGGTCGCCGCTGGAGCCGAGATCCTCGGTCTGCACGACCGCACGGGCAGCGGTGCCGGCAGGGAGGCCGAGCGCGGCCTTCTTCGCCGGGTCGACCGCGTCACGGCTCTCCGAGCGTGACACCGTCTCGCCCGCGCGTCGCGCCAGCGCGTCAGCGGTGTCGGCATCGGTCGAGGCGGCCGGGGCAGTCGGCGTGCTGATCGCCGCGACCGGGTTGGTCAGGTCCTCGGCCATCGTCACCGCAGCCGGACCGCCAGTCAGCGCGAGTCCGCCGCCGACGACCACCCCGGTGCCGGTGACGGCGAACGCGGAGAGGACCAGGGTCTTCTTGAGCGCCTTCTTCGGGGCTTCGACGAGGGGCCGCTCGACAACCCCCCGATGCTTCGGGGTGTACGCGGCGTGCTTCGACAAGGTCTCGGTCTCTGGGTCGGGGCCAGGGCTCAGGCGCCGTCTCGGGGGAAGGTACGGCTCGAGCCACCCTGCATGACACCTCGGGAGGATGCAAACCGAACCGCCCGTTTGGGACCCGAAGTCAGGACCCCTGACGCCACTGTGTTCACAGCAGCATCAGGGGTCCCAGGGTCAACAGGGTTGGATCAGAGCACGACGTTCTCCAGCATCTCGGTGACCAGCGCCGCGATCGGCGAGCGCTCCGAGCGGGTCAGAGTGACGTGCGCGAAGAGCGGGTGGCCCTTGAGCTTCTCGACCACCGCGACCACGCCGTCGTGGCGACCGACCCGCAGGTTGTCCCGCTGGGCGATGTCGTGGGTGAGCACGACCTTGGAGTTGGCGCCGATCCGGGACAGCACCGTGAGGAGCACGTTGCGCTCCAGCGACTGGGCCTCGTCGACGATCACGTAGGAGTCGTGCAGGGAGCGGCCACGGATGTGGGTCAGCGGCAGCACCTCGAGCATCCCGCGGTCGAGGATCTCGTCGATGACGTCCTGCGACGTCACCGCGCCGAGCGTGTCGAAGACCGCCTGGCCCCAGGGACCCATCTTCTCCGCCTCGGTGCCGGGCAGGTAGCCGAGCTCCTGGCCGCCGACCGCGAAGAGCGGACGGAAGATGACGACCTTCTTGTGCTGGCCCCGCTCCATCACGGCCTCGAGGCCGGCACACAGCGCGAGCGCCGACTTGCCGGTGCCGGCGCGACCGCCCAGGGAGACGATGCCGACCTCGGGGTCGAGCAGCATCTCGAGGGCGATCCGCTGCTCTGCGGAGCGGCCGTGCAGGCCGAACGCCTCGCGGTCGCCGCGGACCAGGTGGATCTGCTTGTCGGGTCCGACCCGGCCGAGCGCGGTGCCGCGGTCGGAGAGCAGGACGAGGCCGGTGTGGCACGGGAACTCGCGGGCGGCCACGTGGTCGAGCACGCCGTCGTCGTACAGCTCGTCGAGGTCGGCGGCGGTGACGTCGAGCTCGGCCATGCCCGAGTAGCCCGGGTCTGAGTCGGAGATCGCCTCGCCGCGGTACTCCTCCGCGTTGAGACCGACAGCCGAGGCCTTGATCCGCATCGGCAGGTCCTTGGAGACCACCGTGACGTGGAAGCCCTCGGTCGAGAGGTTGTAGGCCACGGCGAGGATGCGGGTGTCGTTGTCGCCCAGCCGGAAGCCGGAGGGCAGCGTCGAGGAGTCGGTGTGGTTGAGCTCCACCCGCAGCGTGCCGCCCACGTCGCCGATGGGGACGGGCTGGTCGAGGTTGCCGTGCGCGACGCGCAGCTCATCGAGCGAGCGCAGGGCCGTCCGGGCGAAGTAGCCCAGCTCCGGGTGATGGCGCTTGGCCTCCAGCTCGGTGATCACGACGACGGGCAGGACCACCTCGTGCTCCGCGAACCGCTTGAGCGCTCCCGGATCCGAGAGCAGCACGCTCGTGTCGAGGACGAACGTCTTGATGGTGGCCTTGGTGGCGGTCTGGTCGGGCACGGCGCTTACCCCTTACAACCCAGACGCGCACTCGTCGTCCCGGTCTACTCGGTGTCGCAGACGGACCGGGTCACCCGAAGACCGGAGTGCCGGCCTCCTCCACCGCGGCACGTCATGTGCCGGGTGATGCAGTCGTGAATGCTCACGAGCGGGCCTCCTGGTGCGACGGGCTTCCCCACCCGTCGTTGATTCGAAGGTACGACCGGTACCCACGCGATCGCGGCAACACGCCGCCGTGGAAATGTGAACAGTCTGCTACGCGGAGTAACAGCAGCCCCAGGAGTGACTCAGCGCCCCATCCGGCGCTCGCGCTGGGAGTACGCGCGCAGCGCACGAAGGAAGTCGACACGGCGGAACTCGGGCCAGTACGCCTCGCAGAAGTAGAACTCCGACTTGGCCGACTGCCACAACAGGAACCCGCCGAGGCGCTGCTCGCCGCTCGTACGGATGACGAGGTCGGGGTCGGGCTGCCCGGCGGTGTAGAGGTGATCGGCGATGTGCTCGACGTCGATGATCTGAGCGAGCTCCTCGAGCGAGGTGCCCTTGACTGCGTGCTCCTGGAGCAGGCTGCGGACGGCGTCGGCGATCTCGCGGCGCCCGCCGTACCCGACGGCGACGTTGACCAGCATCCCCTCGACGTCACGGGTCGCCGCCGCGGCAGCACGCAGGCGTTCGGCCACCGGGGCCGGGAGCAGATCGAGCGCCCCGACCGGATGGATCCGCCAGCGCCGCTGATCGGCGAGCGAGTCGACCGCCTCGGTGATGATCTGGAGCAGCGGCTCGAGCTCGGCCGGGGGCCGGTTGAGGTTGTCGGTCGACAGCAGCCACAGCGTGACCACCTCGACGCCGACCTCCTCGCACCAGGTCAGCAGCGGCTCGATGTTGGCGGCGCCGGCGCGGTGCCCGTGGGCGGTGTCGCGACCGACGGCCTTGGCCCAGCGGCGGTTGCCGTCGAGCATTACGCCGATGTGCTGGGGCAGCTTCTCGTTGGCGAGCTTGCTCTGCAGCCTCGCCTCGTACGCCGGGTAGACGACCCGCCGCACCCCGTCCTTCCAGTCAGCCACCCGTAGAGGCTATCGGTCCGGACCGCTCGGTGGTTGTCTGCGGCTTGCTACGGGCGGGTACCGTCTCCCTATGAACGACACTCCCGACACTGCGCGCGCCGGCCTTGGAAATATCGCCGACTCCCTGTCGGAGTCGATCTCTGAGAAGGTCGCCGAGATCAAGCCGAAGCTGCGGGGCTGGCTCCACCTGGCCACCGCTCCGCTCGTGCTGGCCGCCGGCGTCGTGCTGATCGCGCTCTCGCCCACCGAGCGGGCCGCCATCGGCGCGACCGTCTACACGGCGGCAGCGCTGCTGCTCTTCACCGTCTCGGCGGTCTACCACCGCGGCAACGGCTACTGGTCGCCGCGTACGTACAACCTGCTCAAGCGCTGGGACCACGCCAACATCATGGTGATGATCGCCGGCTCGTACACACCGTTCGCGCTGCTGCTCCTCCACGGCAAGGCCCAGTGGATCCTGCTCTCGGTGGTCTGGACGGGTGCGATCGGTGGCGTGTTCTTCCGGATCTTCTGGACCGATGCGCCGCGCTGGCTCTACGTGCCGCTCTACATCGCGCTCGGCTGGGCGGCGATCTTCTTCATCCCGGGCTTCTTCCACGGCGCTGAGGCGCTGGGCGTCGGCGTCGGCATCGCGATCTTCACGCTGATCTGCGTCGGCGGTGCTCTCTACACCTTCGGTGGGGTCGTCTACGGCTTCAAGCGGCCCAACCCGTGGCCGCAGACCTTCGGCTTCCACGAGGTCTTCCACGCGTTCACGATCCTCGCGTTCGCGGCGCACTACACGGGCGTCTCGCTGGCCACGTACTCCCTGCGCTGAGGCGCGGCGGACGCCGAGGACGCCTCTCGGCGGGTCCGGCGGCCGGGGAGACCCAGCCCGAGCGCGACCCCGGCGGCGACCACGGCGCTCCCCAGCCAGACCAGGGGTCCGGGCATCGCACTGCCGAGCGCCACGCCGATCACCGAGGCCGACACCGGCACGACGCCCGTGAAGAGTCCGGCGACGCCGGCACCGAGTCGGCCGACGGCGGTGTACCACATCAGGAACGCCAGTACCGTGACCACGATCGCCAGGTAGAGAGCGGCGACCAGGTCCTGGGGTCGTAGGTGGAGCGCCGCGGCGGGACCGTCGGAGGCGACCCCGATCACGGCCAGGGCGAGGGTCGCCATCCAGACCGAGTGGAGAGAGACGCCGTACGCCCCGAGGCGACCCAGCACGGGCACGGCGAACAGGGTGAAGCCGGCCTCACAGGCCAGGACCAGGAGTGCCCAGCCGACGCCAGCCGCGTCGGTGCGGCCCGCACCCTCGACGAGCACCGCCCCGATCGTCACCACGGCAGCGCCGACCAGGAGTCCCGGAGCAGGGCGGCTGCGCGTGGCGAGACACGGGACGAGCGCCAGCAGGACAGGGACGGCAGCGACCGCCACCCCGATGACCGCCGGCTCGGCGTGGGCCGAGGCGCGCACCACGCCCACGTTGAACAGCACCAGCCCCGACGCCGCCACCGCCCCGAGCCAGAGCCACTCGGTGCCGCGCGGGCGTGGGATCCGCCGGCCGGAGATGCGGACGACCGCGGCCAGGAGGACGGTCGCGACGGCGTAGCGGAACGCCTGGAGGGTGAACACCGGCGCATCGACGATCGTGCCGGAGACCGCGACGAGACTCCCGACGCAGCACATCCCGGCGGCGGCCAGACCAGCGCCGAGGGCGGTTCCCCGCGGGCCATGCGGGTCGGTGGTGGCGTCGGGGCGGCGGTCGGTGATGGTCATGACGTCGACCCTCCCGCACACTTGGACCAGAGCACAGAGCCAAGATCGCGACAATAGGGAGGTCCAAGTGGCGGGAGCAGACTTCCTGCAGCTCGACGCCTCGAGTGCCCCGGCAGGGGGCCTGGCCACCTGGCTGAGCGCCGCCCTACGCGACGCGATCGCCGACGGGCGGCTCGAGGTCGAGGCTCGGCTGCCCGCGACCCGGGTGCTCGCGGCCCAGCTCGAGGTCTCCCGAGGCGCGGTCGTCGAGGCGTATCAACGACTCACCGATGAGGGGCTGCTCAGCGGGCGGCGCGGGGGTGGCACCGTCGTGCGCGCACGACCCGGTCCCGTTCCCACGCCCGTGCCTGTCGCGGCCAGCAGGCCGGACGCGATCGCGGACCTCTCCCCCGGGGTCCCCGACCTGTCGGCGTTCCCGCGGGCGGCATGGGGCCGGGCGGAGCGCTCGGCGCTGGCGGCCGCGACCTCGGCCGACCTCGGGTACGGCGACCCGCGCGGGGTCCCGGCGCTGCGGACCGCGCTCGCTGCGTGGCTGGCGAGGACCCGTGGCATCCGGGCGGATCCCGACGACATCCTCATCGTCAACGGCGTCGCCCAGGGACTGGTCCTCATCGCCCGCCTGCTGACCGACCGCGGCATCGACACGGTCGGCTTCGAGGACCCCGGATCGGCCGGCGCTCGCGGGCATCTTCAGCGCTGGGGCCTCGACCCCGAGCCGGTGCCCGTCGACGGCGAGGGGCTCGACGTCGACCGGCTGGTCGCGAAAGGCCTCGACGCCGTCGTCCTCACGCCTGCGCATCAGTTCCCCACCGGGGTCGTCCTCAGCGCCGAGCGGCGCCGAGCGCTCGCCGACTGGGCCCATGGCGGCCCCGGGGCGCTCGGGGGCGTGGGCCGGCTGGTGATCGAGGACGACTACGACGCCGAGCACCGCTACGACCGCCCGCCGGTCGCCGCGCTGAAGGCGCTGATGCCCGAACGGGTCATCCACCTCGGCAGCGTGTCGAAGACCCTCGCGCCGGCCATCCGGCTGGGCTGGCTCCTGGCTCCGCGAGCGATCCACGACGAGCTGGTCGACGCTCGCTACTGGCTCGACCTGGCGAGCCCCGCGCTGCCGCAGCTGACCCTGGCCGAGCTGCTGCGGTCGGGCGCGGTGGAGCGGCATCTGCGGCTCGTACGCCACCGCCATCGCCACCGCCGCGACGCACTCGTCGCGGCGTTGGCCCGCCACGTGCCGCAAGGGCGGGTGCACGGGGTCGCCGCCGGCCTCCACCTGCTGGTGACGCTCCCGGGCGAGGTCGACGACATCGCCCTCGCCGAGCGCGCCCGCGAGGCCGGCGTCGTCGTCCACCCGCTCTCACAGCATCGACAGGGCGACGGGCCGCCGGGCCTGGTGATCGGCTACGCCGCGACCCCGCCCGATCGGCTCCGGGATGCCGTCGCCCGGTTGGGACGGGTCATCCACTGAGCCGGGCGGCCGGGCTCACAGCTGCGCCGAGTCGGTGACCGGGCGCTCGCAGACGAAGCCGCGACAGACGTACGCGGCCGGCCGGCCGTCGACCGCCGTGCGGCCGTCGAGGAGCGGGATGCCCTCCACCGGGCCGTCGGCGGCGATAACGATCGCGCCCGGACGCCTGCGGGCGGCTGCCGCAAGAGCGTCGCGGGCGGTGCCGGCGGGCCCGACCACGGCGATCTCCTCGGGCCCGTCCGCCATGGTGGTGGCCGCGGCGAGCGACCAGCCCGCGAAGCGCGGCGCCTGGGCAGCGAGCGGCGCCACGGTGGCGAGGGCCTCCTCGGCGGCCTGCCGGTAGCGGCCCTCGCCGGTGAGCGCGTGCGCGGCGACGAGGGCGTGGATGATCGCGCTGGTGCCGGAGGGCGAGGCGTTGTCGCCAGGGTCGCGCGGGCGTGTCACAAGGGTCTCGGCGTCGGCGGCCGTGTCGAAGAAGCCGCCATCGTCGGCGCGGAAGCGCGTCAGGGCGTCGTCGAGCAGTCCCGTCGCGGAGCGGAGCCAGCGCGGATCCGCGGTCGCCTGCGCGAGGGCGAGGAAGCCGCTCGCGACGCAGCCCAGATCCTCGAGCACGGCGGCGTGGCGCCCGGCGACGCCGTCGCGGCTGACCCGCAGGAGGCGGCCGCGGTCGTCGCGGTGGAGGGTGTCGATCAGCTCACCGACCCTGATCGCGGCCCCGAGGTAGCGCGGCTCGTCGAGGACCAGCGCCGCGTCGACGAGCCCGGTGACGGCCAGGCCGTTCCACGCGGCGACGACCTTGTCGTCGCGGGCGGGGCGCGGGCGCTGCTCGCGTACGTCAAGCAGGCGGGCACGGACCTCGGCGAGGCGGCGCTGCTGGTCGGGGTCCGTCGGCGCGTGGCGCAGCTGCAGGGTGGAGGCGCCGTGCTCGAAGGTGCCGGCCTCGGTGACGCTGAAGGTCTCGGCCGCCCAGGCGCCGCGTTCGACGCCGAGCGCGTCGGTGAGCTGGGCCGGGGTCCAGGCGTAGAAGGCGCCCTCGACGTGCCTGCCGGTCCCGTCGTCGGAGTCGGCGTCCAGGGCGGAGGCGAGCCCGCCCTCGGCGGTGACCAGCTCGCGGAGCATGAAGTCCGCCGTCTCGCGCGCGATCCGCTCGCCCAGCGTCCCGCCGACACGGGCGTAGAGGCCGAGCAGCTGGGCGTTGTCGTAGAGCATCTTCTCGAAGTGCGGCACCACCCAGCCGCGGTCGACGCTGTAACGGGCGAACCCGCCGCCGAGCTGGTCGTACATCCCACCACCGGCCATCGCGGCCAGCGTCCGGTGCAGCATGTGTCGCGCCTTGTCGGAACCCTCCCTCCGGAGGAACTCCAGCACCATCGACGGCGGGAACTTCGGCGCTCCGCCGTACCCGCCGGTCATCGCGTCGAACTCCCCCGCCAGCGTCTCGACCGCCGCTGCGGGGTCGATCTCGCCGCGACCGCCGTCGCGCTCCAGGGCCAGGTGTGCCCGGACGTTCTCCGCGACGCTCGCAATCTCCTCGCGCCGGTCGGTCCACGCCTCGGAGAGGGCCTGGAGGATCTGGGTGAAGGCCGGCTGCCCGTGCCGTGGCTGGTCCGGGAAGTAGGTCCCGGCGAAGAACGGGTTGCCGTCATGGTCGAGCACGCACGTCATCGGCCACCCGCCGTGCCCGGTCATCGCGGTGGTCGCGGCCATGTAGACCGCGTCCACGTCCGGCCGCTCCTCGCGGTCGACCTTGATGTTGACGAACTGCTCGTTCATGTACGCCGCGGTCGACGTGTCCTCGAACGACTCGTGCGCCATCACGTGGCACCAGTGGCAGGCGGCGTATCCGACGGCCAACAAGACCGGCACGTCGCGCCGCTTTGCCTCGTCGAAGGCGGCCGGTTCCCACTCCCACCAATTCACAGGCTGACCTGCATGTTGTTGCAGATACGGGCTCGTCGAGTCGGCCAGTCGGTTGGGCATCGTGGGGCTCCTGATCCGGTGATCCTTGTGCTCGGCGAGGCCGAGTGATACGAATTATTGATACGAAATTTCGTTTCAGCGGTCGCAAAGACTGCGAAACGAGCGCGTACCGAGACCTCGCCACCACCCTACGAGGGAGGCACCGATGGCGACCCGCAAGAAGTCCAGCCTGTTGGCGCAGGGCAAGCAACGGCGCGAGGGCGGGACCGGCTGGCCATGGCGCGTGCGGCTCTATGGCCCTCGGCCCGGCAGGTCCGGCTACCAGGTGAAGTTCAAGGTGCCCGCCGGCGACGGGGAGCCCTGGACACCGGTCCTACGGCGTGCCGCCACCGAGGAGGAGGCGCGCAAGATCTTCGCCCAAGCCGAGTGGGCACTCGACACCGAGTCGGATGCGCCGGTCGGGGCGGACGTACGGGCTTCACGGACGATCAAGGCACTCTCCGAGGCCTTCTTGAAGGACAGCAAGGATCGCGGCAAGGCGCCACGCACGATGGAAGCCCGTGAGTCGCGAGCCAGGGCACACATCGTGCCGACCATCGGGGACGTGGTCGTGGCGAAATGGCGCGTCGAGCACAGCCGTCAAGTGATGGAGCAAGGCGGGCGGACGATCTTCTCCGACCGCGGCCGCGAGGACTTGCGCACTCAGATGGCCGCGATGCGCAAGCTCGCCTGGCGACTCGGCTGGCTCGACCGTTCGATCGATCCGCTCGACGGGCTGGAGCTGGGGAAGGCGACCGTGCTGCAGGGTGCGACCGAGCACTACGTCGACCCTCGGCTGCGCCCGGAGAAGCGGCAGGTCAACGCAGTGGCTCACGCCGCCGACGTGCTGTGCGGACCGGACGGGAGCGATCCGCTGCTGACGCGACACCCCATGCTCGGGACCAAGATCCGCGTCGCAGCCTTCGGCGGCCTGCGACTCGGCGAGCAGAACGGGCTGCGCGCCGTCGACGTCTTCTTCGAGCGCGGGTACGTCCAGGTGAACGGCTCCTGGATCACCCCACGCGGCGCGCCCGGCTTCCGCGGCCCGGTGAAGAACCACGTCATCCACGAGGTCCCCCTCCCCCAGTCGCTGCTGCGCAACGAGCTGATGCCTCGCGTCGCGGTGTTGTTAGGGATCCCCGCCGACTCTCCGCTGCAGCGGGTGATCAACGCCCAGGAGGAGGAGCGGCAACGCCGAGTCAACCTCGCCCGCCGCTCCGGCGATCGGACACTGACGTGGTGGAACTACCCGATCCCGCCGCTCGAGGAACACTGGATCTTCGAGGACACCGTCACCGGTCTGCCGATGCGCCCCGAGATGCACAACGACCGCTGGCACCGCATCCGCCGGTGGGTCGACGAGAACGACCCCGAGAACGCCTGGCCCCGCACGATCGTCTACCGAAACCTCCGCCACCACGCGGCAACGCGGTGGTTCCACGAGGAGCTCGGCGAACCCTGGGAGGTCGTCGCTCAGTACCTCGGCGACAAGCTCACCACCGTCCTCAACCACTACGTCCGCGCCGGCGAAGACGCCCTCCGCGACTCGGTCTCCAAGTTGGCGCTGCATTGACCACCCCTACAGCTTCGCGAGCCGGGTCAAGGTCTTTTGATGCTCATGCACAAAGTCGCGAGCAGTCGGCTGATCGCTGTAGAACGCAGCAGAATCGATGCCGTGGTCCTCGTCGAGACGCAGGTCTGCCCGAATCTTGTGAACGGTGCTCCTGTCAGCCTCTCGACCGTCGTCGCGATACGCAACCTGGGTACGGAGCGACCTGCGCTTGGGGATGCCTAGAAGGCCGCGTCCGGACACAACGCGGGTGATGTTGATCCGATTGCCGACGCCCGGTGCGGGCTCGATAACGCAGTCATAGTTCGCAAGTAACCGTCGCAGCTGGAGCCACTTCATTGGCTGTTCGCCGCGCTGCACGCGTCGACTATTCGCCTTGATCCACGCCGCGATGAGCAGCGCCTCACGGTCGGCCATCTCGGAACTGCCAGCGGGGACGAGGCCGTGCTGTGCGACCCGAAGGACGAATCGAAAGAGGTCGTCCTCGTGGCAGGTCAGCAGCAGGTCGTGGCGATCCAGGAAGACGAGCATCGCAACGAGCGCAGTCCTCTTGTTTCCGTTGTGGAACGGATGATTGTGAATCACAGAATGAAGCAATGCAGCGCCGGCCATCTCAACTGACTCGTACTTGCGCACCTCCCCGAACGTCGTCTGCGGCCTAAAGGCCGATGACTCGAGCAGATCCCATTCACGGACGCCACACGGATCACCGAACGGGTCCTCCGTTCCGGCGAATTCCTCGATCAGCACGCCGTGCACTGCATCAAGTTCGACGGCTGAGAGATAGTCCAACTCTCTGGCGCGACCGATCGTCTTCCAGACCACCGGCGTCATCTCCGGAGGCTTAGCCGGGCGCGCCCGGTTGGTGACCAGAGGTGATGCGCTCGCTCGGGCGTACTGCTTCAGCTTCGCGGGCGCTCCCTTGGGGAGCGTGCGTGCGCGATCGGAGACATCGATCTGGAGCCGCACCATTAGATCGGCCCAATCCTGGTCGTCGAGGCCGAGCAACCCCTTCCAATACGAAGGTGAGGCAAGTTGTTTCGCGAGCGCCAAACCCAGTGCACGACGAGCTACAGGCAGCGCACGGTCGGGAACCACGGACGACGCACCGTCGAGGTCATCGAGGCCCGCATCCCATAGCGCCACCAAGGTCTCATCTAGGTCGAGGCCGGCCTCTTGCGCGAGGTCCGCAACCCGTGCGCTTCTGCTCATGACGCATCCGCCACTACCGGATGCAGCTCTCGAACGTGATGCATCTACGCCAGCCCAGCGTAACGTTCGAAGAACTCGATGAGCTTCCCGAGCACGCGACCCTTCTTGGCCGCGTGATTGTTGTCCTTTGAGAAGCGCGAGGCGGGCGGCAGGATCCGCGTTATCGCGGTACCGCTCGTCGGCACGGCGCCGTCACGGAATGCATCGGCCACGAAGGTGCGCGTCTCGTCGGCCTTGAGCGCCTCGTCAGCGATGAGCTCGTCGAGCTCCGACTCGCGCCGCTCGGCGATGAACTGACGCCAGTCGTCGCCGACGTTGTCGCCGACCGACTGCGAGTCGACGAAGGCCATGATCAGGTCGCGCTTGTTGCGCAGGGTCGGGCTGGCGTCGATGGCCTTCTCGATGTCCACGACCTGGCCGACTGTCTCCCGGCCGGCTACCTTCGCCTCGCGCCACTTCCCGACCAGCATGAGGATGTAGTCGATGTTGACCTCGACCTGCTTGACAAGCTCGATCTCGAAGACGACGTCGTCGAGGATCGACTCCTTCTCCTTCTTCTCGCTCTTGCGGTGCTTCTCCCACAAGGCGTTGTAGATGCTGGTGTAGTTCTGCAGGTCGCGCGGCGACAGAGCGTCGTCCGCGGCGAACTCGTCGAACGAAGTCAGGATGTTGCGCAACTTCAGGAGCTCGCCAAACAACACGACGAACCGCTTCTCGGCCGCCTCGCCAAACGGCTCCTCCCCCGGTGGCGTCGTCTCGAGCAGCACCCCGACGACCTTGTCGTAGGCCGTCTTGTAGTCCTGGTAGGGCTTGAGCAGCACGACGCCGCGGGCCTCGCGGTTGCCGAAGAGCGCGAGTGCGTCGTCGACAGCCTTCTCGAGGTTCCGGAAGCAGACGATGTTGCCGTATGCCTTGACGGAGTTGAGGATCCGGTTGGTGCGGCTGAACGCCTGGATCAGGCCGTGGGACTTGAGGTTCTTGTCTACCCAGAGCGTGTTGAGGGTGGTCGCGTCGAAGCCGGTGAGGAACATGTTGACGACGAGCACGAGGTCGACGCTGCGGTCCTTCACCCGCTTGGCAAGGTCCTTGTAGTAGTTCTCGAACTTCGCCGACGAGGTGTCGTACGACGTCCCAAAGGTAGCGTTGTAGTCAGAGATCGCCTTCTCGAGGAAGTCCCGCGAAGAACCGTCGAGCCGCTCGGCGTCCATCGCCTCGTCGCCCAGGATCTCGCCGTCTTCGACCTCCTCGTTGGCGCTGTAACTGAAGATGGTGGCGACCTTCAGCGGCTGGTACGCCGGGTCGGCGGCCTTGCGGGCGGCCTGCTGCCTCTCGAACTCGAGGTAGTACGCCTTGAGCGCAGGGATGGAGGCGGTGGCAAACATCGAGTTGAAGCCGCGGACCCGCTTCTCACCGAGGTTGTAACCCTGGCCACGCATGGTCTTGGTGTCGAAGTGGTCGAGGACGTAGCTCACGTTCTGGCTGACCCGCTCGGGCGCAAGCATTACCTCTTCGGTGTTGATCGCCTCCACGTCCTTGTCGCTCACATGGTCGGCGACCTTGACGGTCTTGAGGTACGAGACCCGGAAGGGCAGCACGTTCCCATCGTTGATGGCGTCGACGATCGTGTAGGTGTGCAACCGGTCGCCGAAGACCGCTTCGGTGGTGTCGAGCTTCGCGCCTGTCGCGTTCTCGGGGAAGATCGGCGTGCCGGTGAAGCCGAAGAGGTGATACCGCTTGAACGCCTTGCGAATCGCGGTGCCCATGTCACCGAACTGGCTGCGATGGCACTCGTCGAAGATCACGACGATGTGTCCGCCGAAGACGACGTGGCCTCGACTGTGCCCGATGAACCGGAACAGCTTCTGGATGGTCGTCACGATGATCCGTGAGTTCGGGTTCTCGAGCTGCCGTGTGAGCTCGGCGGTCGACCTCGAGCCGTTGACCGAGTCCTTCTCGAAGCGGTTGTACTCCAGCATCGTTTGGTAGTCGAGGTCCTTGCGGTCGACCACGAAGAGGACCTTGTCGACGCCCTCCATACGCGAGGCGAGCTGCGCGGTCTTGAACGACGTGAGCGTCTTGCCGGAGCCGGTGGTGTGCCAGATGTAGCCGCCAGCGGCGGTGGAGCCGAGCTGCTTCATGGTGGTCGAGGTGACCACGCGCTGCAGGATTTTTTCCGCCGCGACGATCTGGTAGGGCCGCATGACGAGCAACGTTCGGGAGACGTCGAAGACGCAGTACTTGGTGAGCACGTTGAGCAAGGTGTGCTTGGCGAAGAACGTCTTGGTAAAGGCGGTCAGGTCGCCGATGCGCTTGTTGTTCGCGTCGGTCCACCACGACGTGAACTCGAAGGTGTTCGAGGTTTGCTTCTTGCCGCGCCGACCGCCCTCGGACTCCGCGATCCGGCGAGCGCGGGTGGTGTTGGCGTAGTACTTCGTGTGCGTGCCGTTGGAGATCACGAAGAGCTGGACGTACTCGAAGAGACCGGCGTCGGCCCAGAAGGACTCCCGCTGGTAGCGGTTGATCTGGTTGAACGCCTCCTTGAGCGCGACGCCGCGGCGCTTGATCTCGACGTGCACCAGCGGGAGGCCGTTGACCAGGACCGTGACGTCGTAGCGGTGCTGCCGCTCGACGCCACCACCTTCACCAACCGACTCGTACTGGTTGATGACCTGGACCCGATTGTTGTGGATGTTCGACTTATCGATCAGTTTGATGTTCTTGCTGGTGCCGTCGTCTCGGAGCAGGACCTGGATCGGGTCCTCTTGGATGCGGGCGGTCTTCTCGACGATGCCCTCGTTCTTCACTGCGACCTTCTCAGCGAAGAACCGCGCCCACTCGTCGTCGCTGAATGTGACCTCGTTCAAGATCTCCAGCTGCGTTCGCAGGTTGGCTTCGAGGTCGGCCGCCGAGGTGATCATCAGGCGCTCGTAGGCCTGCGACTGAAGCTGCTCGATGAATTCCTGCTCAAGCGCCGCCTCGGACTGGTAGCTCTGGGCGCTCGCCAGGTCCGGCACGTACGCCGCAACAACTGTGGACTCGTCGGAGACAGCGATCGGCTCGTAGCGCAGTGACGAGTCAGGAGCCTCCGTCATGCCGCTTCCTCAAAGGTCAGGAGCTTGTCGCGGTAGTACTCGTACTGCCTGCGGCGGGCCTCGATCTCGGCCGGCAGATTGATCGACAAGTCAGTCACCAGCGAGTCGAACTTGTTGAGCAGGGAAGCGATTCGAAGCTGGTCCGCCAGAGAGGGGATCGGAACTTGGACCTTCGCGAGCCGAGCCTTCGAGACGTTAAACCTCGTCACACCGCTGGCAGTTCGAACAAGCTCCGAGCGCATGGGGCCAGATCGAAAGAGGTGCTTACTGAACTCAGGATCAAGTTCGCCTGGCTGGTGCGGTCGGAATCCGATGCAGAAGCTGTTGAGGTACAGCGGGCCATCGGGCTCCGTGGTCACTACCGACGACATCGCTACGTCGGCAGCAGACTCAGACGATCCCGTGAAGACGACGTCCCCGCGCTGGAGCGACCGCTGGCGCTCGCCCGGACCAACCCGCACGAAGTCTTCACGCCGGGTGTCGACCGCGAGATTGTTGAAGACGTTGACATACGACACGAAGCGCGCGTTGCCATCGGAGAAGTCCGCTTTCGACTTGCCGGTGAGCCCTCCGAAGATGGACCCGAGGTCACCCATGGGAACCCACCGGACACCCGCCTCTTCAGGTAGGCTTAGCATCTCATCGCGATAGAACGCGTACTGCTGGGCCCGGCGGTCATGCTCCGCCTGAAGGCTTAGCTTCAGACCCGCGTGGAGCGACTCGAGTTTGTCAAGAACCTCAACCAATTCGCGCTGAACCTCGAGTGGTGGCAGTGGGACCACGAGGGATTCGAACTTCTTGCGAGACACGTACGCAAGTGTCGCGGCATTCGACGACGCCGTCAGTCGGTCCGTCATCGTGTGCAGCAAGTGAAGCAAGAAGCGATTAAGAATCTTGGGCCCGCAGACAAGGCCAATGAAGGTCTGATTCGTAACGAGTGGCCGAGACACGATGGCGTACCGCCCGATGGAGGCCCCGCTACACGCGGCGATGACCGTCCCGGCCGGCATGACCTTAAGGTTCATCGCTCTTACAACTTCCTCCGATACCGCGAGCCTGGATGCGGAAACTGACAGGTCCGTCCCTCGAATGTCCTCAATTCGGCACCACGGGATATCACCATCGAAGACCTGCGGTCGGTCCCTCATAGGAACGATGAAGTCGTCACATACCTCGGAGAGCGGGACGTGCGGGACACCATCCGGGCAATGCTCGATGAGCAGGTCGTGGAGGCGGCTCATGAACCTTCCTCCAACTCAGCAACGATCGCATCGATCTCATCCCGCAGAGCGGCTTGGCGCTCAACTGCTCGCGCGATCTCGGCGTTGAGCGCCTTGATGTCAATGGCTACACGGGTGTCCTCGGCCTGCACGTATGAACTGACCGCGATGTTGTAACCGTTCTCCGCGATCGTCTCGTGGTCGACCAGCATCGCGAAGTGGGCGACGTTCTCCCGCGTGCTGAAGGCGTCGAGGATCTTCTGCTGGTGATCGGCGGTCAGCTTGTTCTTGTTGCCCTGACGCGTGAACCCGGCCGAAGCATCGATGAACAGCACCTTGCTGTCGGTCTTCGACTTCTTGAGCACGATGACGCAGGTCGCAATCGTCGTACCGAAGAAGAGATCCGGTGGGAGCTGGATGACCGCGTCGACGTAGTTGTTGTCGACGAGGTACTTGCGAATCTTCTGCTCCGCTCCCCCGCGATAGAGCACGCCAGGAAACTCGACGATGGCCGCGGTGCCGTCGACCGCGAGCCACGACAGCATGTGCATCGTGAAGGCGAGGTCGGCCTTCGACTTCGGCGCAAGGACCCCAGCCGGCGCGTAGCGCTCGTCGTTGATCAGCAGCGGGTTCGCGTCGCCCTCCCACTTGATGGAGTACGGCGGGTTGGACACGATCGCCTCGAACGGCTCGTCGTCCCAGTGCGCCGGGTCGATCAGGGTGTCGCCGTGGGCGATATCGAACTGCTCGTAGTTGATGTCGTGCAGGAACATGTTGATCCGGCAGAGGTTGTATGTGGTCAGGTTGATCTCCTGGCCGAAGAAGCCCTTGCGGACCCCGCCTGGCAGCACCTTGTTGAACTTCAGCAGCAGCGAGCCAGAGCCGCACGCCGGGTCGTAAACCTTGTTGATCTCGGTCTTGCCGACTACGGTGATCCGCGCGAGGAGTTCCGAGACCTCCTGGGGCGTGTAGTACTCGCCGCCGGACTTGCCGGCGTTCGCGGCGTACATGCCCATGAGGTACTCGTAGGCGTCGCCGAACGCGTCGATGGTGTTGTGCGTGAAGCCATCGTTGCCGAAGTTCAGGTCACCGATCGCGTCGAGCAGTTTCACCAGCTTCTCGTTGCGCTTCGCGACCGTCGGGCCGAGCTTGCCGCTGTTGACGTCGACGTCGGCGAAGAGGCCCTTGATGTCGTCCTCGGAGTCGGCGCCAACCGCGGATGCCTCGATGTTGGTGAAGACCCGAGACAGGGTCTCGTTGAGGTTCTCGTCGTTGCGAGCCCGCTCGCGAACGTTGGCGAACAGGTCCTGGGGCAAGATGAAGAACCCCTTCTCGTTCACCACCTCCGCGCGGGCCTGCTCGGCGTCCGCGTTGCTCAGACAGCGGTAGTCGAAGTCCGTCTCGCCTGCCTTGTGCTCCGCGTCGTTGAGATAGGCGGTCAGATTCTCCGAAATGAAGCGGTAGAAGAGCATCCCGAGGACGTAGGCCTTGAAGTCCCAGCCGTCGACGCTGCCGCGCATGTCGTTGGCGATACGCCAGATGGTCTTGTGGAGCTCGGCCCGTTCAGCTTCTTTGATCATCTGACTCACGAGCCGAAGTCTGTCAGGGCGAGCCGACAGGATCGGCAGAACCACCCGAATCGACTGCTCTCAGCACTAGCCTGCAGAAGGTGAAGACTGACGTGCTCACGCCGCAAGCCGTGTTCTACCTCCCCCAGCACCTCGTGGTGCCGCTCTTCCAGCGGCCCTACGTGTGGGACGAGGCCGAGCAATGGTTGCCGCTGTGGCAGGACATCTCACGTCTCGCCGAGCTCCGGTTGCACAATCCTTACTCGCAACCGACGCACTTCCTTGGCGCCGTCGTCCTCCAGGCGCTCGACGGGCAACAAGGCACGGTTCCGGCCAAGAACGTGATCGACGGGCAGCAACGGCTCACCACCCTCCAGCTCTTCATCGACGCCGCGGCGGCCGTGTTCGAGAGCCACGGTCTCGACGGCCACGCAGAGCAACTCGCCGCATTGACCCACAACCCCGGGCGCGCCGGCGTGATTGAAGCCAGCCTGAAGCTCGCCCACACCAACCAGGACGGCGACGCGTTCCTTGAAGTGATGGACGCGGAAGTCCCGGTGGTGCATGAGTCGTTGAAGCACGCCGGATCCCGGATCACGCGTGCCCATGCCTACTTCGTCGGTCGGATCGACGACTGGCTCGGGGACGCCGACGACGTACGAGCCCGTGCCGACGCGTTGACGCAGTCCGTCAGCCAAGGACTCCAGCTCGTCGTGATCGACCTGCTTGCTCAGGAGAACTCGCAAGAGATCTTCGAGACCCTGAACGCGCGAGGCACCCCCCTCACCGCAGCCGACCTGATCAAGAACTTCGTCTTCCAGCGCCTTGAAGCCGAGGGCGCCGACACCCGGCGCGCCTACGCCGAGGACTGGCCGTTCGAGTCGAAGTTCTGGGAGCAGGAGGTCAGCGTCGGTCGCTACACGATGAGCCGCAGCTCGCTGTTCCTCAGTCAGTGGCTCGGGAGCCGACTCGGCGAGGAGGTCAGCCCGCGCCAGACCTTCGTCCGCTTCAAGACGTACGTCGACTACGAGGCCGGCATGAATATGTCCGAACTGCTCCTCGCCATCAAGGCCCAGGCCGAGCTCTACCGCACCTGGAACGAGCACGCCGCGGAAAGCTCCCACATCCTGACTCGCCCGGAGATCGCGTTCTACCGGATGACCGCTGGAGGGGTGGAGCTCCTCAAGCCGGCGATCATCTGGCTCTACGATCCGACATTGTCGATCCCCTCCACGATCGCCGACGAGGTCCTCGGGATGCTCGAGTCGTGGGTGGTGCGACGCCAGATCCTCCGACTGACCTCCGCTGATCTGGGGCGCATCGTCGCCGACATCATCAAGAGCAACAGGGTCACGCCGGCTGCCGAACTGGTCGCGAGCGTCCGGCATCACCTCAGCCGACTCAACGTTGCGTCAAACTACTGGCCAGGGGACGACGAAGTCCGTGAGCACCTCAGGACCGAACAGGCGTACCGGCGATACCCACGCGGCCGGATGCGTTTCTTCCTCGAGGCGATCGAGGACCACTTGCGTGCCAAGTACGACTACCCGCAGGTGCCACGCCTCGGATATCCGATCGAGCACGTCCTGCCGCAGAAGTGGGAGGCGAGCTGGGCTGTTAGCGGCTTGGAGGCCGAGCTTGCCCGCAGCGAGCACGTCCACCGGATCGGCAACCTCTCGCTGCTGACCTCGAGCCTGAACAGCACCATCTCGAACGGCCCGTGGAGCACCAAGCGCGAACGGATCTTCGCCAACGATGTCATGCTGCTGAACCGCTACTTTCGCGATGCCGAAGGCTGGGACGAAGCCGCCATCGATCAGCGCACCGCCCTTCTGACCGACCTGCTGCTCCAGATCTGGCCCGTTCCGGAGGGCCACGCCGGCTCCATCAGCGACGCACCGGCCAAGGAGAACGCCTGGGTCGAGGTCAAGCACCTTCTCGCGGCCGGCCTACTCGAGGCCGGCACCGTCCTGTCGTCGCGACCTGGCCGGTGGGAGGGCATCGAGGCCACTGTGCTCCCGGACGGCCAGATCGGCGTCGACGGCAAGACCTACACGAGCCCGTCGAGTGCCGGCTACCACGCAAAGGGCGGCCGGGCCACGAACGGCTGGACGTTCTGGCAACTCGCCGACGGACGTCGGCTCGCCGATGTCCGTGCGCAGTACCGCGGCGACAAGGCCGACAAGCCGGCCGGGTTCGACTGGTCCCGGCTCCACGAGATCCTCGCCGCGCTCCCCGCCGGCACGTGGACGTCGTACAGCGACCTCGCCGACGCGATCGGGACGGCTCCTCAGCCGCTCGGCACACACATCACCCGGTGCCAGCAGTGTTCGTATCCGTGGCGGGTGCTGACCTCCGACGGACGGGTCGCCGCCGGATTCGCCTGGTCGGATCCCAACGATGATCGCAAGCCAGCGGATCTGCTCGTTGAAGAAGGCGTTCGGCTGGTCGACGGCGTCGCCGATGGCGAGCAGCGCCTGGATAGCGAGGCGCTCACGACGCTGATCGAGGACGCCGACTGACGGCCTGACGGTCAGCCACAACCTTCCTTCCATCCCCCATCTCCGGCGTTCTCTCCACTCCCCGCGCCTTGCCCTCCCTCACCCTTCATCGCCAACCATCAACGGCTCCTCAACTCCTCCCTCAGCCGCCCCCTTCTCACCTCCACTTCCGGCGGCACGCATGCTACGAAGGAAGGGTACAAAACGGCGTCTGACCTGCGATTTTATGGTTACCAACGGTTGTTGATGGAGGTGATCTCGGGTGCATGGCGGGATGAAGGTCTACCGGGGCGCGGCAGCTGCGGCGCGGCACTACGTCGAGGCTGATCGCGCTCGCGCCGACGATTACTACCTCGCCGAGGGCAGCGGCGTCGCGATGCGGATCTCCGCCACCCCGGATGCCATCGAGCACCGCGCAGACATGGATGGCGACACCTACGAGCAGTGGGTCGCCGGGATCTCCCTCGAGACCGGGCACCCGAAGGGGCGACTGCGGACCGATGGGCAGGGCGTCAGGTTCGCGGAGGTCACCGTCAACGGACCGAAGACCTGGTCGCTCGCGGCGGCGCTGCATCCTGAGATCGCCGAGGCGTACGACCGCGCGCAGATGGCCGCGGCCGAGGAGATCGTCGGCTGGCTGGCCGAGCATTCGACCACCCGGATCGGGCCGCGCGGGCGACAGCTGCAGATCCCGGTCGAGGAGATCGAGGCCGCGGTCGTACGCCACTACACCTCTCGCGCCGGCGATCCCCACCGCCACCTGCACCTCCAGATCAACGCCCGGGTCCGCGCCGCCGGCGCCTGGCGCGGCATTCACACCGTCGGCGTCCGCGACAGCCTTGAGGCGATCAACGGCATCGGCCACGCGGCCGTGATGACCGACCCCGAGTTCCGGGCGGCGCTCGCCGCGTACGGCTTCACCCTCGATCCGGAGACCGACGAGATCACCGAGCTGGCGCCGTACGTCGGTGCCTTCAGCACGCGGTCCCGGCAGATCGAGGCGAACATCGACGCCTACGAAGCCACCTGGCGCACCGAGCACCCGGGCGACGAGCCCGGGCCGGCACTGCGACAGATCTGGGATCGACGGGCGTGGGCGGACGCGCGGCCGGACAAGATCGTGCCCACCTCCGGCGACGACCTGCGCAGGCACTGGGTCGAGGAGCTGCACGACCTCGGCTTCGAGGCGCCGACCAGCGCGGCGTACGGCGGCGCCCTCCGACCGGGCACGATCGATAGGAATGCGTTCGTCGATCTCGCGCTGATCCGGCTTGGCTCGCGGCACTCGGCCTGGAACGCCGCCGACGCCCGTGGCGAGGTCGAACGGCTGCTCGCCTCGACCGGCGAAACGGTCGACGGCCCGATCCGGCGCGAGCTTGCCGAGGATCTGACCGCCCGAGTGGTTGGCGCCTCCACTCCCCTGCTCGCCCGCGGCGACGTGCCCGAGCACGTGCGCGCACTGACCTCCGAGGAGGTACTCACCGTCGAGCACGCCCTCGTCGAACTAATCGAGCACCGCGCCGAGGCGACCGGCATCGCGATCCTCGAAGGCGCGGCCGGCGCCGGCAAGACCCGGCGGCTTGCCACCTACCGACAGAAGGTCGAGGCGAGCGGCCATCGGATGTTGGTCGTCACGCCGACCCGCAAGGCCGCCCAGGTCGCGGCCGCCGAGGTCGGGACAGGGGCGCACTCGGCCGCGTGGCTGCTCCATCAGCACGGCTTCCGCTGGGACGACGACCATGGGTGGGGCCGCGTGCCTGCAACGCCGGTGGCCGCCGCCGAGATCCACCGCAACGATCTTCTCGTCGTCGACGAGGCGGGCATGCTCGATCAGGACACCGCGCTCGCGCTCCTCGTCCTAGCCGACGAGACGGGCGCCAAGCTCATGCTTGTCGGCGATCGTCACCAACTCCCCGCGGTCGGGCGCGGCGGAGTTCTCGACCTCGCGATCCGGTACGCGCCGGAGCGGGTCAGCTCCCTCGATGCCGTACGCCGCTTCGCTGATCCCGCCTACGCCGATCTGTCGCTCAAGATGCGTGATGGCAACGAGCCCGGCGAGGTCTTCGACGAGCTGCTGCACCGTGGCGAGATCGTCATCCATGCCAGCGACGTCGAACGCCAGGATCGCCTCGCCCTCCGGGCAGCCGACGGCGAACTCGTCGTCGCCGACACCCGTGAACAGGTCGGGCGGATCAACACGACCGCCCATCGCTTCCGGGCCATGACCGGTCAGGTGTCCGATGCCGTCGCGACCGCAGCCGGCGACCGGATCGGAGTCGGTGATCGGATCACGACGCGGCGCAACGACCGCGATACCGACGTCGCCAACCGCGAGACCTGGACCGTCATCGGCGCCGACGACAGTGGGCTGACCATCCGAGGCGACTCCGGCACCCGCCGCCTGCCGCCCACGTACGTCCGGAACCACGTCGAGCTCGCGTACGCGACCACCGCTTACGGCGCCCAAGGCTCGACCGTCCGGACGGCGCATGTCCTGATCGGCGACCACACCGGCGCCGCGTCCGCGTACGTCGGCATGACCCGCGGCCGTGAGCACAACGTCGCGCACCTCGTCGCGGAGTCGGTCGACGACGCACGCCGCCAGTGGGTCGAGGTCTTCGTCCGCGACCGGGCCGACCTCGGGCCGACACACGCGCGCAAGCTTGCTGGCGAGGCCATCGAGAGGTACGGACCAAGCGCGCCGAAGCGTCGCCCGCAGACGGTTCGCACCTGGCAGCGCGAGGACGACGTCGCCCTCCGACCCTCGAGTTCTCGCGACGTCCCAGGCCTCAGTCTCTAATCGTCCGGATCGGGCGGCTGCGGTGGACGCGGATCGAAACGGGTCCGCTTCTGCCGCCACGGCTTCCCCTTGAGCTTCGGCAGATTGCCGTAGTCCCGGATGCGCGCAGTCGGTGTCTCCTCCGACATGCGCAGCGAGTTCTCCTTCCCCCACCGCTTCGGCCACAGCGCCCGTTGGATCGTCGGCTCCCATGCCTTGCGCACCGGATCGGGCAGCTCGAGCTCTTCCCACAGGTCGACCAGCAGGCCACCGTCGATCCACCGGAGCATCTGCTGCGGGAGGCATCGGCGGATGAGGATCTCGTACGCCCGGCGCCGCTCATCGCGCTTCGACAGATTCCACGTGTCGTCCGCTCCCGGCCTGATCAAGTCAGGGAGCCACAGCAGAACGAAGCAGTACGGCGGCGGGACGGCCCAAAGCTTGTCGGGCACCCAGAACGGGACGATCCCCTCGGGGTGCAGCTCGATCCAGTCGACCCGCGCCTGCAGCATCAGCTCGTGATCCGTGGCCTCGATGATGCGCGATGCCGTCTGCAATGACGGCGCCTTCGTCCCCCGCTCGTACGCCGACAACGTCGCCTGCGAGGTGCCCGCCAGCATGGCGAGTTCGGCCTGCGTCATACGACTCGCACGCCGTGCCGTCTTGATCAGACGAGCCGGATCCACACTTCACCATACCCAGCTGGATCTAAAAGTGCCTTTGCATGGCGAGGCGTCAACACCTACCTCCCGAAGGGAGGTAGCCGGCCTCCCTCGCCCGACCGGAGGTCTCGATGAACTCGCACAGCGACACACCGTTCCATGCCCGCCACGATGACGACCTGCTCACTCTCGAAGAGGCGTCCGAGGTCCTCGGGATCTCGATCAACACGCTGCGCTGGTGGCGCCAGAAGGGCGAGGGTCCCGCCTACTTCAAGATCGGCCGCCGCCTCTACATCACCGCCGGCGAGGTACGCGCCTTCATCCGCCAGCAGCGGATAGCGGTGCGGCCTGTCCTGCCGGCGCCGAGGAAGCTGGGCTGAGTCGTGGTCATCCATCACGAGAACGACCCCGAGGACCCGCGGCACATCTTCCTCGACGCGCACGACGTCCTCGCCCGCTACGGCTGGGGCAAGACGAAGGGCTATCGCAACCTCAAGGACCGCACCGTCGTCCCGCCGCCGATCATGGAACACCCGATGCGCTGGCGCCTCGATCAGCTCCTCGAGTGGGAGGACAAGCTGATCGCGGAGTCGATGAAGGCGCCGGTGTCGCGGCGGGCTGACCTCGCCTCGCTGCTCCCGCCACCGAAGCAACGTAGACGAGCGGGGTGATCTCGCGGCGCGCGAGGGAACACATTCGCGGCGTTGTGACGCACCCGGACGGTACGCGGCGTTGTGACGCACCCGGACGGTACGCGGCGTTGTGACGCACCCGGACGGTACGCGGCGTTGTGACGCACCCGGACGGTACGCGGCGTTGTGACGCACCCGGACGGTACGCGGCGTTGTGACGCACCCGGACGGTACGCGGCGTTGTGACGCGCCTAGCTGCGGGATGTGTCGCCTTGAGGCGGCATTGCCGGAGCCGGCAAGGCCGCGCTTGCCCGGGGTGGCCGACACGAAGTGATGTCTTGCTCCGGGCTTCAAGTCGTAAGTGGTCGTTCCCTCCATGTATGTGTAGGCGGTCGCGCGCACCTACTCCGATCGAAACGGATGATCTGCATCGAGCGGCGCGATGGAGCTGTCGGCAGGGTCTTGCCGCGCGGTTGGTAAGAGCTCGTCGGGCACCTCGAGTCGTATGGATTGGCGAGACGAGAATATGACGCGCGTGAGTGTCGCATTAGGGAATTTGTGTGTGCTTGACGCGAGTTCTCGCATACGTCCCCATGGGAACCTCTGGCCCGCGATGACACCAGTCAATGCGTCGGCGATCGGAATGAAGGAAAATGAGTCCGTTGCGTCGATCGTCAACAGACGGAACTCGTTTTCGTTTTCCCAGTCTTTGTGCTTTTGAAAATAAAGAAGATCAGCGTTGTCGGTCATGTACCTCAACGCGACGGCCTGAGATTCCTCAGTACTTGGCGGCACGAGCCGGAGATCGAGGTCCGGCAGAACGGTACTTGTGTCGACGTAGATCACACGTCCGGCCAATCTTCTTCCGGGGATGTCGTTTGCCTCGGCGAAGGCTTGGATCAGTCGGTTCCTGTCGAACTCGAAGCAGACGCCGGTGTGTCGGGCAGCGTAATGAGCCCACATGGCGATGTGCGCCCACCCAGGCGAGCCGTCCATCAGGCCGGTGGAGGTGCTCGTTCCTTCTACCAGGCAGGCAAGCTTGCTGAAGGATCGGAACTGATCGTCAAGTCGGTTCCAAAGAGGATCAAGCTCGGCGAAACGAGCAAGGTGGTCAGCATCAGTGTCGCTTGCAGCGGGTGGTGGATTGAGTAGCCCGGGCCTGAACACGGCGCTTTCCCAGATGTCGTTGGTGTGACGGAGTGGCGATAAGCGCAATGTGCCGTTGGCGAGGATACCGTTGATTGCCGACTCGCTGGTCGCGTAGTGGTAGAGCTTCGTGTCGCTGTCCTCCACCATCAGGTACTCGAGGGTCTACGCATCGATGGCACTCCCGGATGCTATGTGGCGAGTTGGGCTCTGGCCCTGCATTCGGCCAAATGAGTCGCCAGTTACTTGGTCGTAGCCCCGGATTGCTCATTGCTGCACGTCGCTTCTGACGATGAACAGGCGCTCGCGTCCCCCGGCGTAGGAAGCGAGCAAGCGATCGCCCGAGACCTACCCGATTCGCGTCTACGATCGCGGCTACTAGATGTATGTCTACGGGCGATCGGTTCGCGGCTGATCCGCGCACTGTTCTGTGGCCGTCCGCCTCGGGGACGTCGTCCGGCGCATCGTGTCGGGCATACTCGGCCAGGTGCCTGATCTAGAGCCCGAACGTGATCGGGTCGATCGTGCCTTCGCCGCCGATGTGGGATGGGATGGCTGGCCGGAGGTTGCGGCGAGCGCACCGCTGAGCGACCGCGAGATGTTGTCGTCCCTACTGCTGCTTCTCGCTGCCGCGGGGCCTCCGCGGCGGACGCGATCCGGCGACCCAGGGTTGTATCTCCGGATGGATCGAGTGATCGATCGGCGTCGGCGGTTGCCTTGGGACCGGGCGACGGCCCGGGTCGCGGTCGAAGCGGTGATGACCCGTGGCGACTTCGACGCGCGCCGGGTGGGAGTCGCCCTCGCGGGTGCGGAAGCCGTCTGCTCGGCTGGAGCGGCCGATCAGCCTGCCCGACGAGCAGCGCACGGCCGCGCTCGGGCAGATCATGCAGGTCCTGGAGCAGACGGAGACCAACTGATGTCGTCCCTCTATCCCGACCAGCTTCTGAAGCGGCGAGCCATGACCTGGGCCCTCCGGCTCAAGGTCAATCCGGAGCCTGGCGAGATCGCGGGCATGCCAAAGAAGTGGGCTCGTGCATCAGCGACGGCGTGGCGACGTTCGCCTACGAACGCGCTGACACGGACGAGTCCTTTTAGGACTACGTCATCGTCCACGAGCTGCTGCACCTGCGCTACCAAGACGCACGGCAAACGCTTCCAAGCCATGATGTCCGTTCGCATACCGAACTGGCGGAAGCTGGAAGAACAGAGCCACGCCCCACGGAGCGCGGTGCCCGTGGGCAACGACGGGGGAGGTCCTGACCGTGGGATTCAAGGGCAAGACGACGAAGGTCCAGCAGCAGTTCGAGACTCCTGAGGAGATGTATCTGCGCGGATCCCTGCCGCGGACGGCCGACGCCGTGAGCGGCCTTTGGATCCATCAGGGCGATGTGCTGCGGGCCTACGCCGCGCAGCATGTGGACACGCCTGATCTGGCGCTCGAGCTCCCGACAGGCACGGGCAAGACGATGCCCGGTCTGCTCATTGCTGAGTGGGTGCGCCGCAAGGCCGAGGGGTCAGTTCTCTGCGCGGCACCGACTCGCCAGCTGGCTGACCAGGTGTTCACGACGGCCAAAACCGAGGGGGTACCCGCGCGCCTGTTGGTCGGCAGTCACCACGCCTGGGATCCGACAGATGAAGCCGACGTTGAGGGCGGTGAGGCCATCGCGATCACGACGTACAGCTCGATCTTCAACAGCCACCCGAAACTGCCCGTGCCGCGCCTCATCGTGCTCGACGACGCCCATGCCGGCGAGCAGTTCGTGGGCGAGCAGTACGGCATCACGATTCGCCGTCACGAGGAGGCGGCGGCCTACCTGGCTGTCCTGCACGCCCTGCGGCCCTTCCTGTCGGGTCTGCAGATCCAGCGGCTTCAGGGCGCTCCGGATCCCGGGGCACATCACCAGGTGCGACTCATCCTGCCGCCGGTGGTCCCGGCTGCAATGGTGCAACTCGACGAGGCGCTGTCGAGTCTCGGAGGTGACTTTCGGTTCCAGCTCGCGATGATTCGCGGCGGCCTCGCCTCCTGTTGCGTCTACCTTTCCTACGGTGGCATCCAGATTCGCCCGATGATCCCGCCGACGTTCGAGAACAAGGTGTTCTCCCGAGCTGGCCAGCGGGTCTACCTGTCGGCGACCCTCGGCTCCGGCGGTGAGCTCGAGCGGGCCTTCGGCCGCCCGGAGATCACGCGGATGCCGCTACCGTCCAAGACCCCGCCGCGGTCCGGCCGGCGGCTGTTTGTCTTCCCCGACCTCGTGAAGGGTGGCGACTCGATCGGCGTCACCAAGAGCATCGTGGGCGTCACGAACAAGGCTCTGGTGCTCAGCCAGACGACGACGGCAGTCGCCGAGCAGGTTGCGCGAGAGCTCGCTGGTAAGGGCGTGCCGGCGTTCGGCAAGGACGTCGTCGAGCGTGGCCTCGCGACGTTCGCCAAGGCGCCCACGGGAGTGCTGGGTCTGGCGAACCGGTATGACGGCATGGACCTGCCGGGGGACGACTGCCGGATCGTGGTACTGGGCGGCAAGCCCGACGCTGTCAGTCTCCAGGAGAAGTTCCTCAGCGAGCGGGCAGAGGCTAGTGCCGCGCTGGCGGAGCGGCTACGCACGCGGATCGTTCAGGGTGCCGGACGAGCTACCCGCGGCCCGAACGACTACGCCGTGGTGGTCGTAGTCGGCACGGACATCATGCGGTACTTCTCGCGGCGGGAGAACCAGACCGCTCTGGAGCCCGAGCTGCAGGCCGAGGTCCAGTTCGGATGGAAGAACAGCAAGGGCGAGGACCCGGCTGATGTCTTGGACAACGTCCGGATCTTCCTTGACCACGACGCCGACTGGATGGAGGGCGGTGAGCCGCTGGTCGCCGAGTTCCGCGAGGAGGCAGAAAAGGTCGAGGCGCCCGGCACTGCGGCACTCGGTGAGTCCGCGACGCTCGAGGTCGAAGCGTGGGAGCTGGCTTTCAACGAAGACTGGATCGCGGCCAGCCAGAAGCTTGAGGACGCGGCGCGGGCGGTCGGCAAGGGCGGTGACGCGACCCGGGGCTACCGCGGAGTGTTGCTCTACCTGGCCGGTGTTTGGCTCCACCTTGGCGCCGAGAGTGAGGCGCACCGTGCCCATTCGCGGGAGCTCATTCGCAACGCCGCGAAGGCATCAGTACGTGGGACGTGGCTGAAGGAGATGCAGGGGCTGCCCGGCGCCGAGGAGGTGCCGCTGGCTGCTGCCGACGCCGTGGCGGTCAACAACCTCGTCGCCCGGCTCACGGGCAACTTCAAGCCGAACAAGATCAAGGAGAACTTGGCCGAGATGCGCGGGGTGCTGGCCCAGGACGAGGCCGTGGCGTACGAGGTCGGACTGACCACGCTCGGGAACTTCCTCGGCTCTGAGGCTGCCAAGCCCGCCGGGCAGGGAAGGTGCGACTCGGCCTGGCGTTGGGATTCGGCGCTGTGGCTGACGATCGAGGCGAAGTCGGAGGAGCAATCCGACGGCCTGCTGCCGCTCAAGGACATCCGACAGGCCAACACGCAGCTCGACCAGCTGGCGACAGACCAAGGCGTCGACCACGCGCCGGCCGGGAGCCCGACGATCATCGTGTCGGATCGCCTGAGCGTCTCTCCGGACCACGCACCCGTCGCCAACCCGAACGTCTACCTCGCCTCGACTAACGTGGTGAGTCAGATCGCCAGCGATGTCGAAACGGTCTGGGCTGACCTGCTGGCGGCTGCGGCGAGGAATGAGCCGGCCCACGTCCTGAGGCGTCACGTGCAAGCGACGCTGGCGGAGAACGGGTGCTTGCCGACCCAGGTGGTTGACCGGCTCGCCCAGGAGCGCATCCGGCCCGGCGAATGATGCGGCGCTTACGTACGGCCCACAAGCAGAGGAGATCGACGTCGTGACCGACATGAACGTCATGCTGAGCACGCTGCACCTCGTCTATCCGCCTGTCTCGAGTTACGAGGCGGACTCGGTCAAAGATGACCCTGAAGTTGAGGCGCTGCTCCGCGAAAGCGACTTCTACATGATGGCCATGCGCCCGGAAGTCTTCTTCGACGACATCGAGTTAGACGGCACCCTTTGGACCCTCCGAGTGGTGGGCGAAGGTGCGGGCGGCGAGCCCTTCGTCGATCACGCCACCCTGGACATCGAGCGGCTGGCGACCGACCTGTTAGGGGAGATGCCCGAAACCGTCACCGCTGACTTGGGGCCTAAGTTCGTTCGTCTTTGGCCCGGCACGGAGGAGGAGGTCGAAGAGGGTGACCTCGAACCCTTCGAGTGGTTCACCACCGAGAAGCTGCTCCACGACAAGGGTCGTGGCGTCGCCGGCATCACCGGCCTCGAGAAGCTGCGAGACTTCGCGACCTATGAGTTGCTGTATGTCGGTATCGCAAAGAAGTCGGACACGTTCAGTCGGCTCTTCGCCCAGGCGCACAAGACTCGTCAGCGGATCCTGTCCGGCGAGTGGCCGCGCCGCACTGGGTCACGGGTGACCGACGAACTGATCTTGTTTCCGTTCCGAGTCGAGCCGACCATCTTTCGCACGATGGAGCCGGGCGACGAGACGACGGACACTGCTGGCGATGCCTGGGCGCTCTACAAGAAGAAGGTCGTGGCTGACGCCGAGAAGGCGTTCATTCACCTGCTTGACCCGCAGTACAACGTGGAGAAGTTCAAGAGCTACCCACAAGGCAAGGACGGGCTGTACGGGGGAGAGCACCAGCGGTACGGCTATCTGATCGCTGAGAACATCACGTTCGCGACGGCGAACGGCACGATGCGAGGAGCGTTCAACGCGGAGTGGGGGATGGTCGATGATTCTGCGGACTGGATCTTTGTCGAGGGCGATGACGTCGAACTCGTCGGTCGAGCGCAGCTCGAGTAGTGCGTCACTAGAGCAGGGGGCGGTCGATCGGCGTGGAGTCACCGTCTTCCCGGCCAGCGCACCGGCCATGGTGACCGCTACTGGTGTGACGCTCGCGCCGGTCCCGTTGCCGAGGGCGTAGCCGGACGTGTCGAAGCCCCACAAGTAGACCTTGCCGTCTGAGGTGGTTGGGAAAGCGGCGGTGCCAGCGGTGACGGCGTCTTCGCAATCAACCTCCGACGGGGGCTCTGCTCGTGGGGCAACAACGGTGGCGGCCTCCCGCTCGGCTGGCTCGACGGCTCGAGCAACAACTCGCAGGTCTACAACACGCCCACCGCCGTGGGGCGCCCGAGTGGGCAAGGCCGTGACGCAGGTGGTCGTCGCTGGCTCCAACGCTTACGCCCTCACCTCGGACGGGAGGGCCTACGCGTGAGCCTCGGCTGCCAGAGCCTTGGGCAACACCCCGTCGGCGCGAACTGTTCTTGCGGTCGGGAGTCGTTTTACCCGTTTTCAGGCGGCGCGGGCAGCGACTCGGTTCAATGCCGTTTACGGATAGGAAACGGAGTTCGCATGCCCGAGATCGGGAACATCAAGCTCGGCGGCACGATGGTTCATGAGGTCCCGCGCGGGAGCCGGCGCGCGAACCCGGACGGCGCCGTGATCTTGTCGAAGGACCTGACACCACTGGATCCCAACACCGATCGGTTCATCCGAGACCAGATGCTGGCCCCGTTCATCCCCGGCGGGCGAGACATCGTGGCCGTCCCTGATCCGGCCGTCTCGGACGGAAACCCTGGGTTGGCGCTCGTCCCTAGCTTGGTCAAGGAGATGCTCGCCGACCCCGACACGCTGCCCGAGCACAGCCGCACCATCGCCGAGCACATGTTCGCCAGCCAGGTTGGTGCTGCCTCGGCCGGCATCTTCATGGCCTCGGTCGGCGAGTGCGGGCACGGGCCGAGCGTCATCATCATGAAGGCCGAGCACCAGGAAGGCGTCCGCATGCGCCACCAGGGCGCACCCGGAAGTGTCTCCTTCGATGTCGAACACATCGGGGAACTCATCGTCGGCAAGAACTCGAAGGTCTACAAGATCGCGATGCTATGGGTTCGCGACGACGGCGCCGTGGTCGGAAAGATGGTCGACAAACAGAACGGCGTCGCATACGCCGACTACTTCCTGCACGAGTTCCTCGGCATGGATCTGCGGTTCAACTCCGAGAAGCTCACCCGAGACCTCATGGACTCAGCAACCAAGCACATCAACGCGAACGTCGATCCCGACAAGAAGGTCCGCTACACGCGCGCACTTGTCGCGCTCCTCGAGAGCCCGAACGACGAGGTGAACACCACTCAGTTCCTGACCCAGTTCATCGATCCCGAGGACCGCGACGACTTCGCCGCCGCCCTACCACCCGAGGTCAGGGCAGCGTTCCGAAAGGACACCACGCTGGTGAAGAGCCGCATCGGCGGCATCGTGCTCGACCTCCAAGAGGGCGAGGTCCAGGTTCGTGCGACCCGCAACGCCTTCGACAACGGTGGCGTCGAGGTCGACCCCGAGAAGAAGCAGGTCGTCATCAAGGGCCTCCCCGACGACATCTCGCCGTCCGGCCCGCCAAAGTGATTTCCCGAAACTTGCGGAGGTCCGGCGCGTGAGCGACTCCAGGAACCTCGACCCGGCCGCTACGTACAAGGCGGCGAAACCGTTCCTCGATGCAGCCCTGGAGCACTACCAAGGCACCGTCGCCACCCTTCTCAAAGGCCAGGTCCCCGAGCACTATGTCATCGGCAGGGTAAAGACCGCCCGCAGCCTCATCCGCAAGCTCCGCGAACGACCCAACGAGCCCCGGACCTGGGACTCGATCACCGACAAAGTCGGCGTCCGTGTCATCTGCACCAGCCGCATGGACTGCGACGCAGCGACCCAACTCATCTCCGACGGCCCGTGGACCGTGCTCAAGACCGAACGCAAGACGGGCAAGCACGACAAGCTCTTCTACCCTGGCATTCACGTCGAGATCCAGAGCGGCAACGCCGTTGACCATGCAGGCAGCCGCATTACCTGCGAGGTTCAGATCCGGACCCGTGCCCAGGACGCTTGGGCCGTCGCTTCTCACAAGCTCACCTACAAGGGCGCGGTCGTCCCGCCGAAGAGGATGCGCCGCCTGGTTGACCGGCTTACCGTCTTCGTCGAGGTGTTTGACGACGAGATCCACCGCCTCTTCAAGAAGCGCGGCAAGCTCCCCATGTACGTTGAGGCCGTCGCCCTCGAGAAGCTCGAGGAAACATACGAGCGGCTATCCGGTGAACCGGCCGAAGGTGCCAAGGACCTCTCCATCGTTGCCATCCTCATGGCTGCCTATGACGACAGCGAGAAGCTGGCCGTCACCGACCTGGTCGACCAGTACTGCGGCAGCACTGCCGGCATCGCCGAGGTCATCCAGGCTCACAGCTATAACGCCGAGGGCTACCGTGACCAGGCCGACTGGCTGTTTACCCAGCCCGAGGTGCTCCTCGTCCTCGAACGCGCACGAGCCAAGCCGTACCTGCTCCTGAACGCCGTCGCGAACACCGATCTCGAAGACGTCGTGCGCGCCACCGCCATCAGCGCCGGGACACCGCTCCCCGCCGAGTAGGACAACTGCAAACACGCGAAGGCGGTAGCCATCCCGACCGGATCGCAGGCCGGTTCGTGACGACGACAACCGCCAGCCTTTCGTCGGTTCACTCTAGCTCATTCTGTCGGTCCCGAGACGCTCTGAAGGACGGAAGGGCAGCCAAGCGCCCGCAACGTGGCTAGGATTGATGGGTGGCCGAGATGAACGCGAACTCGGAGCCTGACCGCCCCAACCGGACCAGGCCGGACGCGCTCGCGCTATACAAGGTCGCGTATGACGAGAGCGTCCGAGCGATCGATGACCAGCTTGCGGAACTCGACCACGTCAGGTCTCGCGCGATGCAGTTCCTCGCTTTCATCGGAACTGGTACTGCGTTTCTCGTTGGAACCGGCCTTAATGACAGTCAGCGAGACGGGTGGTTTTACGCTCTCGCAACCGTTGGGAGCGCCATGTCGGTCGTCACCCTGCTGCTTGTCGGGGCGATCCTCCTCGGTGTGGTCGTCCACGAGAAGAAGCCCCAGGAGTGGCGCTGGGCGGTGCGGCTATCTGCGCAAGACCTGATCCGTTGGATCGAGCCGCAGATCCACGCCCCTGACGAAGTCGACTATCTGAAAGAAGTTGCTTTGCTGAACGACGAACGAGCGGAGGCAAACGAGGTGGGACTGGGCCGCCTCCGCCACGTCTACCTCGCGCTTCTGACTTCCGGCTTCGTGCAACTACTGATTTGGGCGGCGCTGGTCTGGGCGAGGGGATAGAGTCCTTCCGCGAACGCGATTGGCGAGGTAGGCGGTTGTGGCGGATCCTTCCGACGAGCCCGAGACACCAGGTGAGGTGCCCGGCGAGCCGAGCACGCCTGGTGAACCAGACGTGCCCCCACAGGTGCCGACCCGTCCCGCGTGGCCACGCCCTCCAGGCGTCAACCCAAGGCGAGACCGTCGCACGATGGAGACGCGGAGCGATGCCAGACTCAGCACCGCCGAACTTGTCGATGCGTTCAAAAATCTGACGCTCATCGAACTCTCGGAGTTTGTCAGGGAATTCGAGGATACGTTCGGTGTTACAGCCGCGGCTCGAGTAGCCGTTGCTGCGGCACCCGACCACCGGGAACATGGCGCGGCCGATATCGGGGGCGCGGACTCAGAGAAGGACGAGGTCGATCTCGTCCTAGAAGCTGTGGGTGACAGGAAGATCAATGTCATCAAGGAAGTCCGTGCACTCACCTCGCTTGGCCTGAAGGAGGCGAAGGATCTGGTCGAAAATGCGCCTGAGCCAGTCCTAGAAGGTGTGACGCGAGAAGTAGCTGCCAAGGCGAAGGAAACGCTAGAAGCAGCCGGCGCAACGGTGACTTTGAAGTAGAGGCTTCGAGGCGACCAACTCGGACGCCTCGAAGCCGGACCCGGATTCGCAACTGACAAGCTGTGGACGGGACTCGGATGCTCTCAGTCAGATCGTTTGGGCCCGGCAGTCATAGCGTGCGTCACTCTGGGCGGAATGACGCTCGCCTCACCGCCAGGTCGTAGAGCGGCAGGCGGCCTCGTAGATCGCCTCGATCTCGCGGTCGGTCAGGCGCGGCGGGAGCTTCGCGACGTAGTGGCTGATCTGGCGGCGCTGAACGATGACGACAGCACCATCTTCGGGCTGCTTCTTGATCGTCCAACCCTTCTGGGCGCCCATCACCGCGATCACGCCGAGCGCGGTCACCGGGAAGCCGACCTGCTCGGTCAACAGGCGGCTCGCACGCTTGGCCTCGTGGCGGCTGTTGCGGACGTACGGCACCCGCTGACCGTTGACCATGAAGGTGTCACCGCCGACCCAGATGCTGGCGTCGGGATGATTCTTAGCGTTCACCGTGATCACCCCGCCCGGGCCGATCAGGACGTGGTCGATGTCCGAGCCACGGTTGCCGACCTCAATCGAGTGGATGACCCGCCACTCCGGCCTGAGCTTCGCGAGCTGAACAGCGACTGCTTCCTCCCCGTCGGCGCCGATCCGCCACGCGCGCTCGTCTGTCTTCGCATCAACGAGGCGGTTGAAGAAGTGCCTGAGTTTTCCGGTCCCCTCTCGCGCGAGCAGTGCCTGCTCCCGCAGCGAGACTCCGGCCTGATGCGCGCCGAGGTCTTCCCACGCTTGTGCAGTTGGCTCGACAGGACGCTCCTCGGCGGCGAAAGGAGCAGCAAGCACACCGTCCGCGGGCGTTTCGACTGGATCAGCGATCGCCAGCGCGGGCACCTCAACCGACTGCTTCTCGGCGAGGTGGTCGCCGATCGCCTTCTCCAGCAGCGGCAGGCTCGTCGGGTCGTCGGAGTGATAGCGCCCGGTCTTGAGGTCCAGGTATCCGAGCGCAGTCCCGCCGGGCGTCTCGGCGTACAGACGCTCGTGCCCGTACCGCGCCCAGCGGCGCACTACCCACTCCGTCACGACGTCCTCCCTCCACTTCGCTCAGCGTGCCAGCGGGGGCCGTCGCCAGCAGCGGATTCGGCGAAGCTGTGTCACACCCGTACCGATTTCGGTACGGATGTGACACCCGGGAAGCGGGCAGTGCCACGCCGGAGTCGCGTTCACTCGGCGCGGGTGAGCACTTGCAGGAACTCGTGGTTCACGAAGAGGCGCTCGCGCCCGACCTTGATGTCGCTGAGCAGGCCTGCCTCAACCGAGGCATGGAGCCACCCCGACGCGGTCTGCCGGGACACGTCGCAGCGCTCGGCGACGGTATTGATCCGGCAGTACGGCTGCTCGAACAGTACGTCGAGGAACTGGGCGTCACGGCCACCAGGGGTGGCCGCCCGTGCACGCTCGGCGATGTCGTTCTGGCAGTCGCGGATCGCGCTGATCTTCCTCGTCGTCGACTCTGCCGACTCCCGGACGACGTCGAGCATGTACAGGATCCACTCGGTCCACGCGCCCTCGGCCGTCACCGCTCGCAGGAGGCGGTAGTAGTCGTTCTTGCGCGCGATGATTGCCCGGGAGAGGTACAGGATCGGCTCGTCGAGCAAGCCCGCTTCGATCAGCATCAAGATGTTGATGACACGGCCGGTACGCCCGTTACCGTCGTGGAACGGGTGGATCGCTTCGAACTGGTAGTGAGCGACGGCCATGCGGACCAGCGGATCGAGGTCGTCCTGCGCATGGATGAAACGCTCCCAATCAGCGAGCTTCTCGCGGATGACGTCCGCGCCCTCCGGTGGGGCGTAGACGATCTTCTCCGTTGTCGGGTTCGCGATCCGGGTGCCTGGCATCGCCCGCACATCCATCTCCCGGCCGTGAAGCTGCGAGCAGATCTTGGAGGCTGTCGACGCGATGAGCGGACGCGCCCTGATGGACGCGACGCCAGCGAAGAGTGCGCTGCGGTAACGGAGCGCCTCCTTGGTGGCGTGGTCGCCGCCGCCCGACTCGACGTGCTTGAACAGCTCATCGGCCGTCGTCACGATGTTCTCGATCTCGGAGCTTGCTTGCGCCTCGAGCAGCGGGACCGCGTGGATCAGGATGTTCGGGTTGGGCAGCAGTCGCCCGGCTTGCGCGAGTGTGGCGAGCGCGGCGCGCGCCTCGACCGTCGCCTTGAGCACGACCTTCGGCTCAAGATCGATCCCCTCCGGCGGCAGCGCCGGCAGGTCGTTGAAGGGAACTTCGGGGTCCCAGGGCATATGTCAGCTCCTTCAACACGTCAGAGGAACGCGTTAAGATTTCTCGCGAAACTTAACACGTTCGCGGAACGTGTCACTTTTGGTGACATGTCCCGACGCGGCCTCCCGCCCGCGCTCTGCCCTTCGCTGGCGCAGCTGAGGCGCTCACCGCCAGGATGCCCGCGGTCGCGTCCAGAGCCGGCGCGCCGGCCATGCCGACACACCGGCCGAGCGGCGGCCTGCAGAAGGTCGACCGCAAGCGCGAACGCACCCGAAGTTGAGTAGATCAATTAGGTAGCGACCTGCCTACTCAACAAGCCTGCAGCGCCCGCGACCCGGCCGGGCTTACTGGAACCTACTGGAACATTGTTTCAGTAGGTTCCAGTAGGACGGCCCCAACGAGCACCGCCCAAGGGAGTCGATCCGGGGTACCATGGACCTGCACCTCCGATCATCCGGCGCCCTCCTCGAAGAGGAGCTGCAGCGCCGCCTCAGAGACTCAGCCAGACCCCGCCGAGTGATACGAAAAGTGATACGAACTGCCCGAAATCGGACGGTTTTCGGCGATACGCCGCGAAACGGCGTGACCTTCAAAAGCGCCTCTGACCTGCACAAACGTCAATAACCATTAATGGTAGTTGAATGGTCAATTTTCTTGGCACCAGTGGCAGGCCGCGTAGCCCACCGACAGCAGGATCGGGACGTCGCGCTCGCGCGCCGCAGCGAACGCCTCGGGCGACCACTCCCACCAGTCGACGGGGTTCTCCGCGTGCTGGAGGAGGTACGGCGAGGTCGCGTCCTGGAGCCGGTTCACCCGACCTACGCTAGTGCGCTCACATCTGCTTGGCGCCGTCGCGGATCGCCTCGCGCAGTCGCGGGTAGGTGCCGCAGCGGCAGATGTTGCGCAGGGTGTCGAGGTCGGCGTCGGTGATCGCCCGGCCCTGCTTCCTCACCCGGTGCACGAGGTCGACGGCCGCCATGATCTGCCCGGGCTGGCAGTAGCCGCACTGGGCGACATCGTTCTCGAGCCACGCCTCCTGCATCGGGTGCAGCGCCTTGCCGACGGTGGCCGGGAGGCCTTCGATCGTGGTGATCTCGTCGTCCGGCTTGATCTTCGAGACCGGCACCGAGCAGGGGTTGAAGGCACGCCCGTTGAGGTGGCTCGTACACGCCTTGCAGACATTGATCCCGCAGCCGTACTTGGGACCGGTGATGCCCAGGATGTCGCGCAGCACCCACAGCAGGTGGACGTCGCCCTCGACCTCGACCTCCACTCGGCGGCCGTTGACCACGAACGTGTGCTTCTTCGCGTGCTTCTTCTTCGCGTGCTTGGACATGTCAGTGGCTCCGATCAGTAGCGGTGCAGGCCATTGGTGGGCGACGCCGGGACCGGGGGCACCGTCGGCTTGGGCGTGAAGAAGAGGGGCTGGTCGTGGTTGATCGGGAAGCGGGTCGGCATCTTCCCGACGGCTCGGGCGTACGCCGCGGCGGTCGCCGCGAAGGCCGCCGCGACGCCGAGCTCGCCTGCCCCACCGGGGTCCGAGCCGGTGGACGGCATGATCACGATCTCCACGTCGAACGGGACGTTCCACTCGCGCGTGTACGCGTAGTTGTCCCAGGACGCCTCCTGGAAGTGTCCGTCGGACAGGTGCAGGCTCGAGGTCAGCGCCAGCGCGATGCCGTCCATGATCCCGCCCATCATCTGTGCCTCGAGGCCGCGCGGGTTGACCACGAGGCCGACGTCGACGGCGAAGACGACCTTGGTCACCCGCGGGCCGGTCACCGCGTCCCGTACGCGCCGGTTGACGGTCGCGGGCGTGGTGTCGATCTCGACCAGGCAGGCCGAGAACCCGTGGTACTCGTTGTGGATGCCGAGGCCCTGGGCGTGGCCCGCCGGCATGGTCCGGCCCCACTTCCCGACCGTGGCGACCTTCTGGAGCGCCGCCTTCGAGCGGGGGTCCTTGATCGTCGCCATCCGGAAGTCGTACGGGTCCTTGCCGACCGCCTTGGCGATCTTGTCGACCGTCAGCTCGCGGGCGACCGCGGTGTTGGGCGAGTAGATGTTGCGCATCGCACCGGTGTTGAACGCGCGCGTCTCGACCTCGTCGAGCATCTGGGTGGTGACGCCGAAGTCGTAGTGCGTGGACTGGCTGGTGAGGTAGATGAACTGCGCCAGGCTGAAGTCGCCGACCGGCAGGTGCCCGGCGGCGGCCGTGATGACGTCACCGAAGCCGTGCGAGAACTCCGTGCGCACGCTGGTGTGGCGCTGCTCGTACGTCAGCACCTCGCCGAGCAGGACGGTGGCGCGGGTCCGGGCGATCGACATCGGGTGCACCCGACCCTGGCGGGCGTCGTCGGCACGATGCCACATCAGCTTCACCGGGACACCCATCCTCTTGCTCGCCTGAGCGGCCTCGGTGGCGGCGTCGTGGAAGAGCTTGCGGCCGAACGATCCGCCGCCGTTGACGCAGTGGACCGTGACCGCGGAGGCGGGTAGGCCGATGGCGGCGGCGATCTCGCTCTGCGCGACGATCGGCGCCTTGAAGCCGCCCCAGATCTCGGCCCGGCCCTTGCGGACGTCGGCGATCGCACAGTTGGTCTCGAGCGCCGAGTTGCCCGCGAACGCGAACCAGAACTCCGAGTCGATGCTCTTCGCCACGAGCGGCACGTCCGGTACGACCAGCGGGATCTCGGCCGCCTTGAGCTCGGCGGTGATGTCGGCGTCGCTCTTCGAGCCCGCCAGGCCGGGGGTCCAGTCGACCCGGAGCGCGCGTACGGCGTCGATGCACTGGCCGAAGGTGCGTGCCCGGACGGCGACGCCGGTGGGGATCGTCGCGACGTGGGTGACGCCGGGCATCCTCAGCACGGCCTTGGCGTTCTTGACGCGCTTGACCTTGCCGTTGATCGTCGGCGGCCGGCACACCATGGTCGGCAGCGCCCCGGGCACGTGCAGGTCCATCGTGAACGTCTTCTCGCCCGTGATCGCGGCATGCGCGTCGATGCGGTTGTGGGGGCGGCCGACGACCTTGAGGTCGGTGTCGGGCTTCAGCGTCGCCTTGACCGCCGTCGTCGAGGTGGCCGCCGCGGGCTTGGACAGCGAGCCGTACGAGAGCCGGGTGCCGTCGGGAGCGATGACCTCGCCGCCGAGCGTCACCAGGCCGCTCACCGGCAGGCCTCCCAGCATGAGCGAGGCCGCCTTCAGCAGCCGACCGCGTGCGATCGCGGCGGCCGTCCGGATCGGGTAATAGGTCGACATCGTGGTGTTGGAGCCACCGGTCAGCTGGTTCATCACCAGCTCGGGGCGGGCGTCGGCCAGCGTGATGACGACCTTCTCGACGGGAATGTCCATCTCGTCGGCGATGATCATCGCGGTCGAGGTGGTGATCCCCTGACCCACCTCCATGCGGGGCAGCGCGAAGTGCACGGTGCCGTCGGTCCTCAGCTCCATGCTGATCAGGTGCGACGTCGGCATCGCCGCCGCGGTCTGGGCATCACTGAGATCGAAGAGGTCGGCCACGCCGGGCAGCGTCGGGATGGCGGCCGCGGCCGACGCCGGCGCGGCCGTCTCGAGACCCCAGTCCACGGCGACCGCGAGGATCGGCGCGGCCAGGACGTACCCGAGGAGGGTGCGTCGCCCGACGCCGGGAGCGGCTGGGAGGGGTGGGGTGGTCCCGAGATCTGCCATGGATCGTCCTCATTCAGAGAGCAGCGATGAACGTGCTCCCTCCCCGCTGAGGATTGTGGCACACGTCACCCGGAGCGGTTGTCCGCGGCCCGGCGCTCGAGGAGCGTGCGCTCCCCCGCGTTCCGGGTCAGTCGCGCCGCCTCCTCGAAGCAGGCCGCTGCCTCGGCGTGCCGGCCGGCGCGTTCGAGCAGGTCGCCGCGGACGCTGGCGACCAGCGGCGACTCCGCCAGCGCATCCGGCGCGAGCGCGTCGAGGATCGCCAACCCCGCGGCCGCGCCGAGGGCGCGACCGTGGGCGACCGCGCGGTTGACCTCGACGACCGGGCCCGGCGCGGCCTGGGCGAGGACGTCGTACAGGCGCGCGATCCGGCGCCAGTCGGTCTCCCCCGCGCTGGCGGCGCGGGCGTGCTGGGCAGCGATCGAGGCCTGCAGGAAGTACGTCCCCACCGGCGTCCCGCGCGCGGCCAGCGTCTCCGCGGCCCGCAGCGCAGCGAGCCCGCGCCGGATCATCAGCTCGTCCCAGCGCGTCCGGTCCTGCGCCTCCAGCAGCACCGGCTCGCCGTCGTCGGAGACCCGGGCCGCGATGCGGGAGCCCTGCAGCTCGAGCAGCGCCTGGAGGCCGAGCACCTCCACCTCGTCGGGCGCGAGCGCGGACAGCATCCGCGCGAGCCGGGTGGCCTCGGCGACCAGGTCGGTGCGCATCCAGTCCTCGCCGGCGGTGGCGGCGTACCCCTCGTTGAAGATCAGGTAGATCACCGCCATCACATCGTCGAGCCGGGCGACCCGCTCGGCGCCGGTCGGCAGCTCGAACTCGGCGCGTGCCTCGGCCAGCGTGCGCTTCGCCCGCGAGATCCGCTGACCCATCGCCTTCTCGGCGACCAGGAAGCCGCGCGCGATCTCCGCGGTGCTCAGGCCGCCGACCAGGCGCAGGGTCAGCGCCGCCCGCGACTCGGGCGTGAGCACCGGGTGGCAGGTGAGGAAGATGAGCCGCAGGACGTCGTCCTCGATCTGGTCGACCTGGTCGTCGAGATCCATCTGCACACCTCCCAGGGTGAGGGCATGGCCGAGCTCCTCGGTCTTGCCGCGGAGGCTGTCGGCGCGCCGGAGGTGGTCGATGCCGCGGCGCTTCGCGGCGGTCATCAGCCAGGCGGCCGGATTGTCCGGTACGCCGGTGGCGGGCCACTGCTCGAGCGCAGCGACCAGCGCGTCCTGGGCGAGATCCTCGGCCAGGTCGACATCCCGGGTCATCCGGGTCAGAGCGCCGACGAGGCGGGCCGACTCAGCCCGCCACGCAGCGGTGATCGCCTCGGCGCTGGCGACGTCAACTGGCACGAGGCCAGACTAATGACGCCAGCGCCGTACGGGATCAGGCGTCCTGCGCCTCCGGCGGCGCGTCGGAGATCTGGCGCAGCGTCGAGACCATCCGGCACTCGGGCCAGTACTTGGCGTGCAGCTCGGCGAACTCCTGCGAGCCGGCGATCGCCTCCTCGAGGGTGTCGTACTGCATGATCGCCCAGCCGCCGACGACCTCCTTGGCCTCGGCGTAGGGGCCGTCGACGCGGGTCGTGGCACCGTCACGGACGATGAAGTTCACCGCGTCCTCGGTGCCGTAGAGGCCGCCCCCGTCGAGGAAGACGCCCTTGGCGGCCTGTTCCCCGATGTAGACGTCCATCGCGTCCATCAGCGCCTGCGTCGGCGCGCCCTGGCCCTCTTCCATCCTCACGAATCCCATGAAACGCGGCATCTCGATCAGTCCTTCTTGAGTTGGTGGAGTTGCTCTCTCGTACGTACGTCGAACCGGCGAGGGCGATTTCGACATCGCTGTCGGATCTTTTTTCCAGCGATCCCGTCGTACTACGACGCGGACGGCGCGGTCTACCGCTGCGCGGGCTCGAGCAGCGCGGTGGCGCGGTCGAGCATGCCGAGCGCTCGCGGGAAGTCGCGCAGCCGGTCGGACAGCAGGTCCATCGCCGGGACGAGCGAGCGGGCGGGCACCAAGCGCGCCTCCAGGATCTGGGCGGTCCAGGTCACGTAGTCGAGGAACAGCACCGCGTCGTCGATGTAGAGCGCCGATCCCAGGAAGTCGACCGTGTGGGCGACGTCCTCGGCGGTGTGCTGGCGTTGCAGGTCGGTGTAGGCGCGCATCGCCGGGATCCGCTCCTCCAGCCCTGCCATGACGGCACGGACCAGCCCGGCGGAGCCGCGCGTGACCATCGTGTACTCCTGATCCAGCAGGTGCGGAAGATCGTCGATCGGCTCGTGCGCGGCGGGCGGTCGGGGCAACGGCTCGACCAGCCGGTCGGCCGCCGCCCGCGCGGTCGGCGCCCACGCCTGGGCGCCCAGTCGCGCGGCCCACCGGCCGTGCGATCCGAAGGCGGCGCCACCGACGATGACCGGCACACCGGCGCTCTGGCAGGCGCTGATGGTCGCGTGCGCGACAGGCAGGCGAGTGGGCAGCGAGCCGGACAGCGCCACCAGATCGGGGCTGCTCCGGTGCAGGTGGGTGATCAGGTGGGGCGTCGGGACCTGAGCACCGAGGTAGTCGACGCGGAACCCACGCAGGGTCAGCACCTCTGCGAGGAGGCGGGCCGGCAGCGCGTGCCACTCCCCGTCGACGCAGGCCACCGTCACGTGGGCGCCCGTGACCTCCGGCCGCGGCAGCCGCGTGGCGAGATGGGCGATGGCGCGCTCGTTGATCGCGGTGGCGGCGTGCTCCTGGGCCACGCTGATCCGGTTGAGCGACCACTCGTGCCCGACACGCCGCTGGGTGGCGCCCACGACGTCGAGCAGGATCGCCTCCGGCTCCACGCCTTCGGCCAGTGCTCCCAGCACGGTGTCGATCGCGCGGTACTCGTCGCCGGCCAGCACGGCCTGCCAGAGCCGGTCGGCGTGCACCGCGACGGCATCGGGGCTGCCGCCGACGCCGATCAGGACCACACCCGCGGCGCCGTGATGGCCAGGACGGCGATGTCGTCGTGCTCCGGTCCCTCGAGCCACTGCGTGGCCAGCATGACGACCCGCTCCACCACGGCCTCGGCGGGCAGGCCGCCGCACTCGCTCAACAGCAGGTGCAGTCGCTCCTCGCCGAACAGCTCACCGCCCATCGGACCGCCGCGCGCCTCGACGACGCCGTCGGTGTAGAGCAGGCAGGTCTCCCCCGGCTCGAGCCGCACCTCGAGGGTCTCGAACTCCGGCTCGTCGAGCACGCCCACGACCGGTCCGCGGCCGAGGAGCTCCTCGACGCGACCGTCAGCGCGCACGACCAGCGGCGGCAGGTGACCGGCACGCGTGAGGCGCAGCCGGAGCCCGTCGTCCTCCCGTAGCGCGGACGCGAGCACGAGGCTCGCGAAACGGGTCTCGCCCGCGCCGATGAGGGCGGCGTTGAGCAGCGCGAGCACGCGGCCGTGGTCGCCGGCCAGCGGCAGCAGCGCCTGCATGGTGTTCCGGATCTTGCCCGTCAGCACGGCCGCCTCGAGGCCCTGGCCGCAGACGTCGCCGAGCAGGGCCAGCGTGCCGCCGTCCTCCGTCTCGTGGACGTCGTAGAAGTCGCCACCCAGCCGCGCCGTCTCCTGCGCGGGGCGGTAGACGCCCGCGAAGTCGATGCCCCGCGACCGGCGCAGTGCCGGCGGTAGGAGCTGGGAGGTGAGCACGTCGGTGATAGCGCTCTGCTGCTCGAAGAGGCGGGCGGCGGCGAGCGCGGCACCCACGCGGGAGGCGAACAGCCGCGCCACCGCCTCCTCGTCCTCGCTGAACGCCACGCGATCCGCGCGTCGCAGCAGGACGAGGGCCCCGGCGGGCACCCCGTGACCGGGCAGCGACGTCACCACCATCGGGCCGGCCTCGCCGAACCCGTCGGGGACGATCCACGGCTCGAGCCCGGCGGGGTCGATCCAGCGCGAGGGAACGGGCGGGAAGCCCTGCAGCGCCTCGGCCAGGCCCGGGATGTCCTCTGCCCTGATGCGGAGGGTCAGGGCGCGTGGGCGCTCTCCGTGCAGGCACTGGACCGCCTGATGCACCCCGCGGGCCACCGGGGCGATGACCCAGGCGGCGTCGGCGAGCCGGCTCACGGCCAGCTCCGCAGCGACCTCCATCGTCCGTGACGCGTTCAGCGAGCTGAGGAGAGCGTCGGAGGCAGCGTGGAGGAACGCGGTGCTCTCCCGCTCGAGTCGCAGCGCCTCCTGGCTCGCGCGGAGCCGCGTCGTCTCCTCGAGCCACCACATCACCGAGCCGTCCGCTGCCGCGACCGGATGGGCGTCGAAGCTCTGGGACCCCGCGACGCCGGCGACGTCCCCGACGGGCTCGCCCGAGCGCACCACGCTGTCGGCGGCCGACAGCCAGCCGGGCGCGCCGACACTCAGCTGGTCGCCGGGCTCGACGGCCGGGAGGACCGCCCGCGCAGCCCGGTTGATGTCGAGGACGCGGCCGTCGGCGGCCACAGCCACGGCGGCGACGGGAGCTGCGTCCCAGCCCGCGCCGAGCGTCGCGGAAGCTGCCGCGAGAGGGGCGGGCTGGGTCTTCATGCGGACTACCGTAACTTCCTGGCTCGTTCGGCCTGCTCGGCTCAGCGGGGCCATGCATCGGGGGCTCACCGCCACCTCGGTGCAGCGGCCTTTACCAAGACAGGGTAGACACGCCCCCGTCGGAGCGCCCGGTCGACACCGGGCTCACCGCGCGCACGAGGCGAGGACCCGGGCGATCGCATCGCGCTCGGCGGCGGTCACCCACAGCCCGTAGGCCTTCTTCACCGCGACCTGACGGGCGACGTACGCGCAGCGGTACGCCTTCGCCGGCGGCAGCCACGTCGCCGCGTCCCCGTCGCCCTTCGAGGCGTTGAGCGGGCCGCTGACCGCGAGCAGCTCGCGCGGGTCGTTGGCGAACGCCTGCCGCCTCTGCGCCGTCCATTGCCGGGCACCCTTCTGCCAGGCGTCGCCGAGTGCCACGACGTGGTCGACCTGCACCGCGATGCTGGTCGCGACACCGCGCACGAAGTGGATCAGCGTGCCGCCGTAGGGATCGGCGAGCGTGCCGGTCAGCACGACGCAGCCGTGCGTGCGCGGATCGAGCGCCACATCACGCAGGTCGCGGCGAAGGATGTCGTTGCGGGTGTCGCAGCCGTTGTGGCCCCACTGGTCCTCGGTGTCGTCGCTCCACGCCTGCCCGAAGGCGTCGCGGTCGTAGCCGGTCATCGGCGCGCGACCCTTCACCGCCAGCGTGGCGAGGTCGGCGCGCACCGCCGCCGCGTCGACGACCGGCGCCCCCACCCGAGACGGCGTGCGGGAGGGCTGGGACCGCGCCGGTGCCGGCTGCTGTGCCGGTGGCGACGCGGTCACCGTGGACAGCGCGCACCCGCCCACCAGCACGGCGAGCAGGAGCGCGAGGAGCAGACGTGCCATGCCGCGCAGACTGCCAGGAGGCACCGACAGCCCGCCGGGCGGACGGCGGATCACTGAGCAGCGGTGGCCGTCGGGGTGGGTGGGGCCGCCGAGGTGGTGGTGACCGGTGGCGAGGCCACCGCGCTCGGCGTGGGTGTCGGGGTCGGCTTCACCGTCGGCGAGCCCGGGGCCGACGCCGCTCGTGTCGGCGAGGCCGAGGCGGGCGGCCTCACCGAGCGCGACGGGCTCGGCGTCTGCTCGGGGCTCGCGGGGGCCGTCCGCGTCGGGGACGGCTCGATCGTCGGCGTCGGATGCGGGGTGATCGTCTGCTGCGGCACCACCACGGCCGGCGGCGAGACCGGCTCGTCGGGCCGGACGAAGAGGTACAGCACCAGCACCACCACGAAGAGCAGCGCGATGGTCCACGTGGAGCGCCGCGGCAGGTGCGCGCGGAGGTGGTCCCTCAGCCGGTCGCTGGACATCAGGCCGTCCCGGTGGGTTCGCCGGTGCTGATCTCCGCGTGCAGGATGATCCCTTCGGACGCCAGCGTCCGCGTGATGAGGACGCGCATCGTGCGACCGACCTCGAACTGACGGCCCGGCAGCGTCCGCGCCACCACCCGTACCTGGAACTGGTCGACCTCGATCGACTCCACGCCCATCACCGACGGCGCGTCGAGCAGCAGGTCGTGCAGCGACGGCTCGGCGAACGCGGTCTCGCACGCCGCGCGCAGCACCGCCAGGACCCGGTTGACGTCCATCGTCGCCGCGACCGGAACGTCGATGACCGCACGGGCCCAGTCGCGCGAGAGGTTGGTGATCTGCGCGATCTGGCCGTTGGGCGTGATCACGACCTCGCCGGTATGAGTGCGCACCGTGGTGGTGCGCAGCGAGACGTTCTCGACCGTGCCGAGCACGGGTACGCCGAGCCCGACGACCGAGACCCGGACCATGTCCCCGAAGCCGTACTGGCGCTCGGCGACGACGAAGAAGCCGGCCAGCAGGTCCTGGACGATCCGCTGGGCGCCGAAGCCCAGCGCGACGCCCGCCACGGTCGCGAGCGGTACGAAGGCGGCCAGCGCGACGCCGAGCTTCTGCACGATCAGGATCGCGGCGACGACGTAGATGACCACCACCAGCGCCCAGGTCACGACCTGCGCCAACGCCCGCCGATGCTTGTCGTCCTCGGAGCGGACCAGGGAGGACTGGGCGGCGCGGCGCGCCTCGGCCTGATCGGTGGCGACGTCGCTGAACCACCGCACGGAGCGGGCGAGCAGGATCGACCCGAGGACGAGCAGCACGATCTCCAGACCGTTGCCGCGCGACCACTGGCCGAAGTCGTGGATCGGCGTGGGAGCCGACATCGCCATCACAGCGCCACCCTAGGCGACCGAGCGAGCGACAGCGCGCGCGAGGGACGACTTCAGGCGCTGGCTGCGCCGGTCAAGGACGTCAGACGTTCTTGGGCAGGTCGGCGGCGGCGTCATCGTCAGCCTTCGTCGACGACGGCGGACCGTAAACGCCCTCCGCGTCGGCCTTCTTAACCTTCTTCATCTGCCGGCTGAAGCTCCAGCCGAGGAACACGATCGCCAGGCCGAGGAGCAGGAAGATCACGAACGCCGTCCAGCCGGCCTTCACCGAGTCGTCGGTCGGGACCGGGTCGGTCGCGGTGAGGGAGATCAGCAGGGGAAGCATGCCCTCAGTGTCTCACTCGACGGTGATGCCGGCGAAAAGGTCGTCCTCCGGCGTCGGGCTGTCGACGAACGACGTGACGAGCTCGTAGTCCTCGGTCGGCCAGACCTGCTTCTCCAGCTCGCGCGGGGTGGCGAACCACCACGAGTCCGGGTCGATCTGGGTGGCGTGCGCGAGCAGCGCCTGGTCCCGCACGCCGAAGTAGTCGCCGCACGGCACGTGGGTGGTGACGCGGGCGTCCCACGCGTCGTCCTTGGTCCACTTCTCCAGCCGCTCCGCGTAGTGCGACTCCAGCCCGTGCTCGACCATCGCGTGGTGCAGCGCGACGGCCTTCGGCCGGTTGAAGCCGTGGTGGTAGTAGAGCTTCAGCGTCTGCCACGCCTCCCCCAGCTCGGGGTGCCACTCCGGGTCGGCGGCCTTCTCGAAGGCGAACACCGACACCTGGTGACAGGCGATGTGGTCGGGGTGCGGGTAGCCGCCGTTCTCGTCGTACGTGGTGAGCACGTGCGGCTTGAACGAGCGGATCAGCCGGACCAGCGGCACGGCCGCCGCCTCGACCGGGACCAGCGCGAAGCAGCCCTCGGGCAGCGGCGGCAGCGGGCCGCCCTCGACCTCGGGCTCGGGCCAGCCGGAGTCGACGAAGCCGAGCCAGTCCTGGGAGATCCCGAGGATGTCGCGGGCACGCTCCATCTCCTGGCGGCGGATCTCGTGGATGTTCTCCAGGATCCCGGGGCGGTCCATCTTCGGGTTGAGGATGGAGCCGCGCTCGCCGCCGGTGCACGTCGCCACGTGCACGTCGACACCCTCGGCGACGTAGCGCGCCGTCGAGGCCGCCCCCTTGCTGGACTCGTCGTCCGGGTGCGCGTGCACGTGCATCAGGCGGAGACCCGTACGGTCCTGGGGGCGCTGCGTCATGGACCGATCCTAGGGTCCGGCCGCGAAGGGGCCGAAGCGAGCGTCGTCGTGCGCGGCCGCCACGGGTGCAGGGCGGCACGCAGCCGGCCCGCTTCGCGGGCCGGGCCCGCTGGATGTGAGGATGTGCCCGTGAACCAGCAGTCTCCGTCCCGGATCGCCCAGCGGTACGGGGGCGGCAGCGCCTGGGGGCGCAACGCCCTCCTCGGTGCCGGCCTCGTCGTGGTCGCCGGCCTGATCGGCTGGTTCGTCTGGGCGCTCTGGCTGCACAGCCACCCGAAGGTGGCCTCGTCGATGGACAGCTGGGAGCTGCAGGGCGACAACGCCGTCAAGATCACCGTCGACGTGCACATCTACGACGCGACCGTCCGGCCGGTCTGCACCGTGCTGGCCTACGCCGAGGACCACTCGACCGTGGGCGTGCACAGCTTCACCCCGATCTCCGGCCGGCAGAGCTTCGTGCTGAAGACCGAGCGTCAGCCGACGTCGATCGACTGGCAGGGCTGTACCGCCGAGGGCCAGCAGGACGCCCAGTAACGCCGAACGGCCCGGTCGCCACGCGACGAGGCCGTTCAGAGAAGAGAGCAGTCGGCGTCCTCAGTCCTTGAAGGGGACGACCTTCAGCACCTCGACCTTGAGGGTCTTGCCGTTGGGCCCCTCGTAGGAGACGGTGTCGCCGGCGCTGGCGCCGAGCAGGGCCGCGCCGATCGGCGACTGGGCCGAGGAGATCTCCAGACCCTGCGCGTAGTCCTTCATCTCGATCGAGGCGATGAGGCGGGTCTCGGCCTCGTCGTCGTCATCGCCGTCGAACTTGAACGTGACGACCTGGCCAGGACCCACGACGTCGCCGGTGGGCTCGGTGGTGTCGGCCTGGCGCAGCAACGCCTCGAGCGCCTGGATCTCGCCCTCCAGTCGGCCCTGCGCCTCGCGGGCGGCGTGGTAGCCGCCGTTCTCCTTGAGATCGCCCTCGTCGCGGGCAGCACTGATCTCGGCGACGATCTTCGCGCGCTGGGGGCCCTTCTTGTCCTCCAGGTCGGCGGTCAGCTGGGCGAAGGCGCCCTTGCTGAGCCAGATCGTGGCGGCGTGCGCTGCTTCGGTCATCGAGTCACTCCTGAGACTTACGGGTGGAGACGTACGGGTCGTGCAGACAATCCGACGAGTTTACCAGCGCAACCCCAGTGGGTCGCAGAAATGCGCTGGTCAGGCAGGACGGGCCGGATCAAGCGTGATCGGCCCGGTACCCGTTCTGCGCCAACAGATCCATCAACGAGTCCGCGTGCTTGCGCCCGCGCGTCTCCAGCTGGAGCAGGACCTCGACGTCACCGAGGGTCAGCGACGGGTCGGCGCGGCCGTGGGAGACGTGCACGACGTTGGCGCCGGCCTGGGCGACCAGCGCGGTCAGCCCGGCCAGAGCCCCGGGGGCGTCCGGCAGGACGATCCGCAGCACCAGGTAGCGGCTGTCGGCGATGAGGCCGTGGCGGATGACCTTGGTCAGCAGCAGCGGGTCGATGTTGCCGCCCGAGAGCAGCACCGCGACCGGCCCCTCGAAGGCGCCCGGATCGTCGAGCAGGGCAGCCACGCCGACGGCACCGGCCGGTTCGACGACGAGCTTGGCGCGCTCCATCAGGGCCAGCAGCGCCCGCGAGATCGACTCCTCGGAGACCGTACGGATCTCGTCGACGTGCTCGCGGATGATGGAGAACGGCAGCGTGCCCGGCACGCCGACCGCGATGCCGTCGGCCATCGTCCGCATCGCCTCCAACGCGATGGGGTGGCCGGCGTCGAGCGAGGCCGGGTAGGAGGCGGCGCCGGCGGCCTGGATGCCGATCACGCGTACGTCGGGGCGACTCGCCTTGATGGCGAGCGCGACGCCGGCGAGCAGCCCGCCTCCGCCGACGGGCACGAGGACCGTCCGGACCTCGGGGACCTGCTCGAGGATCTCGAGCCCGGCGGTGCCCTGCCCCGCGATCACGTCGGGGTGGTCGAAGGGGTGGATGAGCACTGCGCCGGTGCGCTCGGCGTGCTCGGCGGCGGCCGCGAGGCAGTCGTCGACGGTCGGGCCGGCGAAGATCACCTCGGCGCCGTACCCGCGGGTGGCGCGCTCCTTGGGGATCGCGGCGCCGTCGGGCATGAACACGGTGGCGTTCGCGCCCATCAGGGAGGCCGCGAGCGCGACGCCCTGGGCGTGGTTGCCGGCGCTGGCCGCGACCACGCCGCACGCCCGCTCGGCGTCGGTGAGCCGGCTGATCCGGACGTACGCGCCGCGGGACTTGAAGGAGCCGGTGCGCTGGAGGTTCTCGCACTTGAGCAGCACCGGCGCACCCACCAGCTGGGAGAGCCAGCGGGAGGTCTCGACCGGCGTCTCGATGGTGACGCCGCGCAACAGCTCGCGGGCGGCCCGGATGTCGGCCAGGTCCGGCGCGGCCCGGGTGGGCTCAGCCATCGGAGTCCTCGTCGACCGAGAGCGGGCCGGGCTGCGGATCCTCGCCCGTGAGATGGAGACCGACGGCGTTGACGACGGCGGCCAGCGGGACCGCGACCAGGGCGCCGGCCACGCCCGCGACCAGCACGCCGGCGGCGATCGCGATGATCACCGCGAGCGGGTGGACCGAGACCCAGCGGCCGAGCAGGAACGGCTGCAGGCCGTGCGCCTCCAGCTGCTGGACCAGGACGACGCCGCCGAGCATGAGCAGCGCGGTCACCGGACCCTGGTCGACGAGTGCGACGAGCACGGCCACGGTCCCTGCGACGGTGGCGCCGATCAACGGCACGAAGGCGCCGAGGAAGACCAGCACGCCGATGGCTGCCACGAACGGCACCCCCAGGATCGCCGCGACGATCATGATGCCGATCGCATCCACGGCGGCCACGATCACCGTGGCCCGGACGAACTGGGTCAGCGAGATCCACGCGACGCGGCCGCTGCTGTCCACCCGACCGCGCGCGCCGCGCGGGGTGAGCCGGACGACCCAGGACCAGATCCGCTCACCCTCGGCGAGGAAGAAGTAGGTCGAGAAGAGCACGATGAACAGGCTGGCCAGGACGTCCGCGGCGACTCCGCCGACCTCCGAGACGCGGTCCAGCGGGTTGCTGGCACCGGCCCGGGTGACCTCCGCCTGCAAGCGATCGATCCAGGTGTTGATCTGGCTGTCGCTGGCATGCAGCGGGCCGTTCTTGAGCCAGCGGCGGATCTCATCGAGACCCTTGACAGTCTGATCGGCCAGGTCACTGGCACCGGCCGCCACCTGGTGTCCGGCGTAGAACAGGAGCAGCCCGACCACGAGGATCACGCCGATGACGGCGAAGAGGGCCGCGATGCCGCGCGGCAGCCCGGTGCGCACCAGCCCGGAGACGGCCGGGACGACGAGGGCGGTGATCAGCATGGCGATCACCACCGGGATGACGATGATCTCGAGGAAGCCGAGGACCCGGAAGATGCACCAGCCGGCGGCGCCGATCACCAGCAGGCGCCAGCCCCAGGAAGCGGCGAGGTCGATCCCGTACGGGACGGCGACGCTGCGTTGGCCGCTCCGCGCGGGCGCGGGCGGCACGGCGGGACTCAGCTGCGCCTGGCGCTCCTCGCGGAGGTTGGCCCACTGGGCGTACAGGCGAGCCGCCAGCCTCTCGGTGCGGTCGTGCTCGCGCGCGGCACGGACGGCCGCGGCCTCGGCGTCGTGCGCGGCGGCGGCTGCTGCCTCGACGGCCGGCTCGGGGGTGTCCTCGCCGGGCGTCGTCTGATCGGGCTGTGCCGGTTCCTCGGCCCCGTGATCGTCGGTCACGTGCCGAGACTACGGCCTCGGCGGGAACGGCGACGGCGGCCAGCACGACGAGGCCCCTGGCCGTCTGCTGCCAGTCGATGGAGACGCCCATCAGCGACATGCCCTTGTTGTGCACG
>NZ_JAIWOY010000004.1:148933-378105 GCF_020216525.1 Nocardioides nematodiphilus
CGGGCTGTCGCGCTTCCTGGGCCCCGTGACCGTCGGCCACGTGCCGAGACTCGGGCCCCGGCGAGACCGGGGACGGCCGCCGTCCCCCGTGGGACGGCGGCCGTCGCTGTCAGCCTCGTGTCGAGGCCGGTGTTCAGGCTGGGGTCAGGCACCCGCAGGCGCGCTGAGCTCCTCGGCGAGCGCTGTCGGAGGTGGCGGCGTGGCCTCCTCGGCCCCGGCTCCTCCCCCGCCCGCGGTGCGGCGCTTGTTCCACACGTCGAAGGCGACGGCGGCCAGCAGGACGAGGCCCTTGACCGTCTGCTGCCAGTCGATGGAGACGCCCATCAGCGACATGCCGTTGTTGAGCACGCCCATCACGAGACCACCGATGATGGCGCCGACGACGGTGCCGACGCCGCCGGTGACGGCCGCACCGCCGATGAAGGCCGCGGCGATGGCGTCGAGCTCGTAGTTGGTGCCGGCCTTCGGGTTGGCCGCGGTGAGACGGGCGGCGGTGACCAGACCGGCCAGGGCGGCGAGCATGCCCATGTTGGCCATCACGAGGAAGTCGATCCGCTTGGTGCGGACACCCGACATGGTGGCGGCGTCGACGTTGCCGCCGATGGCGTATACGTGGCGACCGGTGATCGTGCGCTGCGTGACGAAGCTGTAGATGCCGATCAGCGCGAAGAGGATCAGGCCGACGATCGGCAGGCCGCGGTAGTCCGCGAGGCGCCAGGCGAAGGCCATGATGACGACGACGAGCGCGACCAGCTTGGCGTAGAAGAGCGGCGCCGGGGTGACGTCGAAGTTGTACTTCACCGCCGAGGCACGCTCACGGAACTCCAGCACCACCAGCAGGAGGCACAGCAGGGCGCCGAGCACGAGGGTGATGTTGGTGTTCGGCAGGAAGCCGTTGCCCATCTTGAGGAAGTTCTCCGGCAGGCTGCCGACGGTGGCGCCGTCGAGCACGACGGTCGTCAGGCCGCGGAAGATCAGCATCGAGGCGAGCGTGACGATGAAGGCCGGGATGCCGACGTAGGCGACCCAGAAGCCGTGCCAGGCGCCGATCGCCAGGCCGATCGCCAGGCAGATGACCACGGCGAGCAACCACGGAACGTCGTGCTTGCTCATCAGGATCGCGCCGACCGCGCCGGTGAAGGCCGCCACGGAGCCGACCGAGAGGTCGATGTGGCGGGCCACGATCACGATCACCATGCCGACGGCCAGGATCAGGATCGAGGCGTTCTGCGTCAGCAGGTTGGTGACGTTGAGCGGACGGAGCAGCACCCCGTCGGTCTGGAACTGGAAGAAGATCACCAGCGCGGCGAGCGCGATGACCATGCCGTACTGACGGGCGTTGCCGCGGAGCAGCGACTTGAGGGTGTTCATCGGGCGACCTCGGAGGCGTCGCGGCCGGTGCCGTGCGAGGCCCGGTCCTTGGTGGTCATGTAGCGCATCAGCGCTTCCTGGCTGGCTTCCTCGCGGGCGAACTCATGGGTGATCCGCCCTTCAGCGAGGGTGTAGATCCGATCGCAGAGACCGAGCAGCTCGGGCAGCTCGGAGGAGATGACGATGACGCCCTTCCCCTCGGCCGCGAGCTGCTGGATCACGACGTAGATCTCGTACTTGGCGCCGACGTCGATACCGCGGGTCGGCTCGTCGAGGATCAGCAGCTGCGGGTCGGTGAACATCCACTTGCTCAGCACGACCTTCTGCTGGTTGCCGCCCGAGAGCTTGTTGACGCCCTCGGTGACGGTCGGCGTCTTGATCCGCATCTTCTTGCGGTACTCCTCGGCGACGGTCATCTCCCGGCCCTCGTCGATCGTGAGGCCCTTGCGGAGCTTGCCGAGTCCGGCCGAGGAGATGGAGGTCTTGATGTCGTCGAGCAGGTTGAGGCCGAGGACCTTGCGGTCCTCGGAGACGTACGCGATGCCGGCCTCGATCGCCGCCGGGACGCTGCGCAGGCTGACCTCCTTGCCGTCGATGACCATCCGGCCCTCGACGCGGCTGCCGTAGTTGCGCCCGAAGATGCTGCGGGCCAGCTCGGTGCGGCCGGCGCCCATCAGGCCGGCGATGCCGACGATCTCACCGTGGCGCACCTTCAGGTTCGCGTCGTCGATGACCGTACGGGAGGTGTCCTGCGGGTGCTTGACCGTCCAACCGGAGACCTCGAAGAGCATCTCGCCGATCTGCGGCGTGCGCTCGGGGAAGCGGTTCTCCAGGGAGCGGCCGACCATGCCGCGGATGATCCGGTCCTCGTCGACCGGGCCGTCCTGGCCGCCGACCGCGAGGGTCTCGACGGTCTGGCCGTCGCGGATGATGGTGATGGCATCGGAGATCTGCTCGATCTCGTTCAGCTTGTGGCTGATCATGATCGAGGTGATGCCCTTGTCCTGCAGGTCCTTGAGCAGACCCAACAGGTGCTGGGAGTCGTCGTCGTTGAGCGCGGCGGTGGGCTCGTCGAGGATGAGCAGCTTCACGTCCTTGGAGAGCGCCTTGGCGATCTCGACGAGCTGCTGCTTGCCGACGCCGAGCTCCTTGACCGGGGTCAGCGGGTTCTCGGCGAGGCCGACCCGCGCGAGCAGCTCGATGGCCTCACGGTTGGAGCGGTCCCAGCTGATGATGCCGCGCGAGGCACGCTCGTTGCCGAGGAAGATGTTCTCGGCGATGGAGAGCTCGGGGATGAGGGCGAGCTCCTGGTGGATGATCACGATTCCCGCGTGCTCGCTGTCGCGGATGGACTTGAACTCCACGACCTTGCCGTCGTACACGATGTCGCCGTCGTAGGTACCGTGCGGGTAGACCCCGCTGAGCACCTTCATGAGGGTCGACTTGCCGGCGCCGTTCTCACCACAGATCGCGTGGATCTCGCCGCGCTGGACGGTGAGGTTGACGTCCTGCAGCGCTTTGACGCCGGGGAACTCCTTGGTGATCCCCTGCATCTGGAGGAGGGGACTGGTCATGCTCTGACTCCCTGGATCGGGGGTGCGCTCGTGGCGCGGGATGGGACAGAGGTACGGCGCGCGGGGTCCGCGCTGTGGCGGTGCGCCCGCGCGCCGTACTTCGTGGTGGCTGGACGCCTAGGACCGGGTCACATGCCCAGGTCGGCGGCGGTGTAGTAGCCCGTGTCGACCAGAGCGGTCTTCACGTTGTCCTTGGTCACCGGCACCGGGGTGAGCAGGTAGGCCGGGACGACCTTCTTGCCGTTGTCGTACGTGGTGGTGTCGTTGACCTGGGGCTTCTTGCCCTCGGCGATCGCCTGCACCATGCCGACGGTCACCTTGGCGAGCTCGCGGGTGTCCTTGAAGATGGTGGAGTACTGCTCGCCGGCGAGGATCGACTTGACCGACTGCGCCTCGGAGTCCTGACCGGTGACGATCGGGAGCTTCTTGCCGGCGCCGCCGTAGCCGTTGGACTTGAGCGCGGCGATGATGCCCAGCGAGAGGCCGTCGTAGGGCGAGAGGACGCCGTCGACCGTGGCGCTGGTGTACGACTTGGTGAGGAGGTCCTCCATCCGCTTCTGCGCGGTGGCCGGGTCCCAACGCAGGGTGGCGGCCTGCTGGAACTTGGTCTGGCCCGACACGATCTTGAGGGTGCCGTCGTCGATCTTCGGCTGGAGCACCTTCATGGCGCCGTTCCAGAAGAAGGTCGCGTTGTTGTCGTCCGGCGAGCCGGCGAAGAGCTCGACGTTGTACGGGCCCTTGCCGCGGGTGGCGAGACCGTCGAGCAGCGACTGGGCCTGCAGCTCGCCGACCTTCTCGTTGTCGAACGTGGCGTAGTAGTCGATGGTGTCGCTGTCGCGGATCAGGCGGTCGTAGGCGATGACCGGGATGTCGCTGGCCTCGGCCGTGTCGAGCACGTCGCCGAGGGCGGTGCCGTCGATCGCGGCGATGACGAGCATCTTCTCGCCCTTGGTGACCATGTTCTCGACCTGGGAGACCTGGGTCGGGATGTCGTCCTCGGCGTACTGGAGGTCGACCTTGTAGCCGGCGTCCTCGAGCTGCTTCTTGATGTTGTTGCCGTCGGCGATCCAGCGCTCCGAGGACTTGGTCGGCATGGCGACACCGATGGTGCCCTTGTCGCCGCCGCCGTCACCGGCGGAGTCGTTGCTGCCGCTGCCGCAGGCAGCCATGCTCAGAGCGAGCGTGGCGCCAGCCACAGTCGCGATCAACTTGCGCACTGAGTTACTCCACTTCGTTGTGCCCTACCCGCGCCGGGCCGGGGTCCTGTCGCGACGCCTGTCGTGTGACGACCGTCGCATCAGGCAGGACGTTAGCGCTAACATTTCCCCGAGTGCTAGGGGTTCAGGTCACGTTCCGGCAACGATCCGTTCAGCTGCGCTTGACGAGACGCAGGATCGTCCAGGAGACCGGGGGGAGCTCGACGGTCGCTCCCGACGCCACCACGGAGGCCGAGGCGTTGGGCCGCGGCAGCACCGATGCGGCGTCGTCCGCGGTCGCCGCCCAGGTGTGGTCGGCGTTGCTCAGGGTGAGCGCCTCGAGCACCTCGAGGTCCCCGAAACCGGCCAGGTCGACGGCCAGCTCGAGCGGCTCGTCCTGCGAGCGGTTGACCGCCAGGACCGTGAGGGAGCCGGTCTCCGCGTCGTGGGTCGCGACCGCGTCGACGAGCGCGGCCTGCCCGTACTTCCTGGTCTCGTACGTCGGCGCCTCGACCACCGCCTGCAACACCTGCCCGGCGGCGTGCTGCGCGGTCAGCGCGAACGGGTGGAAGGTGGTCTGGCGCCACGAGCGACCGCCCGGCTCGGTCATGATCGGTGCGATCACGTTGACCAGCTGCGCCTGGGAGGCGGCGTGGACGCGGTCGGTGTGGCGCAGCAGCGAGATCAGCAGGTTGCCCACCACGACCGCGTCGGCGACGGTGTAGCGGTCCTCCAGCAGGATCGGCGCGACCGGCCAGTGGTCGCCCGTCGGGGGCTGGGACTCGGCACGGTCGATGTACCAGACGTTCCACTCGTCGAACGAGATCGCGATCCGCTTGTCGTGCTTGCCGGCCGCGCGCACCGCGTCGGCGGTGGCCACGACGGCCTCGATCATGTGGTCCATGTCGACCGCGGAGGCGAGGAACGACCCCAGATCGCCGTCCTCCTCGCGGTAGTAGGCGTGTGCGGAGACCAGGTCGACCTGGTCGTACGACTCGGCGAGGACGGTGCTCTCCCAGGTGCCGAAGGTCGCCATCCCCGAGCCCGAGGAGCCGCACGCGACCAGCTCGATGTCCGGGTCGACCAGACGCATCGCGCGCGCGGTCTCGGCCGCCAGCCGGCCGTACTCCTGCGCGGTCTTGTGCCCGATCTGCCAGGGGCCGTCCATCTCGTTGCCGAGGCACCACATCCGGATGCCGTACGGCTCCTGCGCGCCGTTGGCGCGACGCAGGTTGGCGAAGTGGGTGTCGGCGGTGCCGTTGCAGTACTCGAGCAGGTCGAGCGCCTCCTGGACGCCGCGGGTGCCGAGGTTGACGGCCATCATCGGCTCGACGCCGGCCTTGCGGCACCACCGGACGAACTCGTCGACGCCGACCCAGTTCGGCTCGGTGGAGTGCCAGGCCAGGTCCAGCCGGCGCGGCCGCTGCTCGCGCGGGCCCACCCCGTCCTCCCAGCGGTAGCCGCTGACGAAGTTGCCACCCGGGTAGCGCACGGTGCTGACGCCGAGCTCGCGCGCCAGGTCGATGACGTCCTCGCGGAACCCGTCCTCGTCGGCGCTCGGGTGGGCGGGGTCGTGGATGCCCGAGTAGACGCAACGGCCGAGGTGCTCGACGAAGGAGCCGAACGTACGACGACGGACGGGTCCGACGGTGAAGGCGGGGTCGAGATGGAGGGAGGCCCGAAGCATGCGAGGTGTTCTACACCACGCTTTACCCCAGGGCGCGATCCAGGTCGTCGATCAGATCCTCGACGGTCTCGATGCCGACGCTGAGCCGGATCAGGTCGCCAGGGACCTCGAGCTCGGTGCCGGCGACGCTGGCGTGCGTCATCCGCCCGGGGTGCTCGATGAGCGACTCGACGCCGCCGAGGGACTCCCCCAGCGTGAAGACCTCGGTGGCGGCGCAGACGTCGAGCGCCTTCTGCTCGCCGGCGCGCACCCGGAAGCTGATCATGCCGCCGAAGCGCTTCATCTGCTTGCCGGCGACGTGATGGCCGGGGTGGGTCTCGAGGCCCGGGTAGATGACGTCGCCGACGGCCGGGTGGGCGCAGAGGAAGTCGACGATCCGCTCGGCGTTGTCGCAGTGGCGGTCCATCCGTACGGCGAGCGTCTTCAGGCCCCGGTGGGTGAGGTAGGCGTCGAACGGGCCGGCCACGGCGCCCATGGCGTTCTGGTGGAAGCCGATCCGGTCCGCGAGCTCGAGGTCGCGCACGACCAGGGCGCCGCCGACGACGTCGGAGTGACCGCCGACGTACTTGGTGGTGGAGTGGACCACGACGTCCGCGCCCAGGGTGAGGGGCTGCTGGAGGTACGGGCTGGCGAAGGTGTTGTCGACCACGAGCAGCGCACCGGCGTCGTGCGCGATGGTCGCCAGCGCCTCGATGTCGCCGATGTTGAGCAGCGGGTTGGTGGGCGTCTCGACCCAGACGAGGCGGGTCCGGCCAGGCTCGATCGCGGCGGCGACCTTGTCGAGGTCGCTGATCGGCGCCGGGGTGTGCTCGACGCCCCACGGCTTGGCGACCTTGTCGACGAGGCGGAAGGTGCCGCCGTACGCGTCGTCGGGGATGACCAGATGGTCCCCGGGCCTGGTCAGGCTGCGCAGCAGCGTGTCCTCGGCGGCCAGTCCGCTGGCGAACGCGAAGCCGCGCTCCCCCGACTCGACCGCGGCGAGCGCACCCTCGAGGGCGGTACGCGTCGGGTTGGCGCTGCGGCTGTACTCGTAGCCGCCGCGCAGCCCGCCGACGCCGTCCTGCTTGTAGGTCGAGCTGGCGTAGATCGGCGGATTGACCGCGCCGGTGGTCGGGTCCGGCTCGTAGCCGGCGTGGATCGCGCGGGTCTCGAAACCGCCCTTGTTCGCGTGCTCCTGGGTCATGGCATCGAGACTAGGCGACCGGGCGAGGCACTGCGAGCTGGCTCGTAGGTGCCGGGCGAGGGAGCCGGGCGCGCCCTGCGGCCCCGCCCGGCCTGCTGCTCAGACGGTGATGTCCTGGTGCCAGGACTCGGTGACGTAGTCGGTGCGCCAGCCCATCGACGTGTAGAGCCCGTCGGCTCCGGTGGGGCTGTCGGCGTCGACCTCGAGGCCGACGCGATCGCCACCGCGGGCGGCGGTGCCCTCGATGACGCTGTGCAGCAGCGCCTTGGCCACGCCGCGGCCGCGGGCGCTGCGGCTGACGCCGATGTACTCGACGTAGGCGCCCTCGGCACCGCTGGCACCGGCCTTGAGGGCGGAGGCGATCAGCGCGCCGGCGGCCTCGCCATCGACGGTGGCCAGCCGCCAGTGGTCCCACCGGTGGCCCGGCTCCTCGCGCAGCCGGGTCACGAACTCAGGGAAGCTCTCGCGGTAGGAGTTGAAGTGATCGGCGAACGACTCCTCCAGCATCCGGTGGACGGTCCGCAGATCGCTCGCGACCGGGAGCCCGTTGGGATGGATGTCGACAGGTCGCACGACCACGCCCGGGCGTGGCTGCGGCAGCGAGGTCGCCTCCTCCGAGGTGACCGGCCGGGTCATCTGCAGCCAGGTGCGGACCTTGCGGTAGCCGGCGTCGGCCAGCCAGCCGCGCTGCTCGGCGTCCTCGGCGAACGGGCTGGCGTCGAGCTGGGTCTCGTGCTGCCCGCGCATCCGCGCGATCACCCGCGCCCGCTCGCGCATCCAGCCGTAGAGGGTCGCCGCGAGGTCGGCGGCGGCCGGCACGGTGCGGTCGACGTACAGGTGCACCATCGTGCGCCCGGCGGCCCGGTCGTGCACGCTGGCCCACGCGCGGATGGCCTTCTCCTCGTCGACGGCGACGACCTGCTGGCGGGTCCAGGAGGCGAGGCCGACGATCTCGTTCTCGACGCGCTCGGGGTCGACCGGTCCGGGCCCGGCGAACCGGGTGCGGTCGGCGGTGCGCAGGGCGACGAGGCTGTCGAGGTCGGTCGGCTCCGCCGGTCGGAGCGACCAGCCGGCGGGGAGGTCGAGGTGGTTGCCGAGGGTGTCGTTCACCCCTCCACCCTGCCAAACCGACCCGAACCGATGCGACGACGGCCCACCGGGAACTTCTGGGGTGGTGGCGCGGTTGAAGCGGGTGGATCCTGTGTATGGATCTCGAAGGAGGAACCCATGTTCGGACGTACCGCCTCGCTCCAGCCCGCCGAGCGCACCCTGCCGGGTCGCGACTCGCTCGCCTGGGACCTGCCCGAGAAGCACCGCGTGCTCGGCACCCCGCTGCTCGCCTCGCCGGAGGACGGCACGGCACCCGAGGGCTATGAGACGGCGTACTTCGGCCTCGGCTGTTTCTGGGGCGCGGAGGAGATGTTCTGGCAGATCCCGGGCGTCTACACGACGGCCGTCGGCTACCAGGGCGGCACCACGCTCAACCCGACGTACGAGGAGGTCTGCTCGGGGCTGACCAACCACACCGAGGCCGTCCGCGTCGTTTTCGACCCCGCCGTGGTCGGCTACGGCGAGCTGGTGAAGCGGTTCTTCGAGGTGCACGACCCCACGCAGGGCATGCGCCAGGGCAACGACGTCGGCACGCAGTACCGCTCGGCGCTCTACTTCGTCTCGCCCGCGCAGGAGCAGACGGCGCGTGAGCTGACCGCGGTGTACGGCGCGGAGCTCGCCCGCCGTGGCCTGGACGAGATCACGACCGAGATCCGCGAGGCCCCGGTCTTCTACCCGGCCGAGCCCGCGCACCAGCAGTACCTCGACCGGGTGCCGAACGGCTACCGCTGCCACGCCAACACCGGAGTGGCCTTCCCGGCCTGAGGCGACCGAGCGAGCGACAGCGGCCGGGCGAGGGACGAGCCCGAAACGCTGGCCGCGAGCGCGGGAACCAGGCCCGAAGCGCCTGCCCGGGAGTCCACCGAGGTCCCAGCTCGACGCAGCCGCCCCGCGGGCGGCTGCTCGTGGCAGGACTTCGGTGGACCTAGCGGCAGGTCGGGCGAGCGAAGGAAGGGTCGCTGGCGGACGGCCGTGACGCTGCCGCCTCAGTCAGCGCCTCAGTCAGCGATGCTGACGGTGAGGACGTTGCCCTCGCGGGCGAGCTTGGTGATGCGCTGGAGCCACCTCGGGAGCAGCTCGCGGCCTGCCGGCATCGGAACGAGGCGGACGTTGCGGACCTCGTAGCGGCGGCCGCGGTGGATCACCACTCCCCCGTCGGCAGCCAGGAGGTTGCGGACCCAGTCCGACTCCAGGCCGTACCCGACCAGGAAGGCGAAGCCGCCCGAGCGCTCCACGCACAGCACCGGCGTGCGGTAGACGCGGCCGGACTTTCGACCGGTGTGCTCGATGATCGCGTGGCCCGGGATGCGGCCGGCCCAGCGTCGCTGGATCGGGTTGGTGACGCGCCGGTTGAAGGCGGCGAGCGCACGGGGCAGGTGCATGCTTCCTTTCTACTCCGCTCGACCTGACTTCGCGGGCGTTCAGGAGATCGGCTTGCCCAGACCCTCGATGATCTCGACGCCGGGCAGCGAGGCCAGCGCGGAGCCGGGCAGGAGCAGCTTGGAGCGCCGCAGCCCCGACCCGATCACGACCCGCTCCACGGTGAGCAGCCGGGCGTCGACGAGGACGCGCCAGCCCTCGGGCAGACCGACCGGCGTGATGCCGCCGTACTCCATCCCGGACTCCTCGACGGCGCGGTCCATCGGCAGGAACGACGCCTTGCGCACGTCGAGCAGCCGCTTCACCAGGCTGTTGATGTCGGCGCGCGAGTCGGCCGGGACCACACAGGCCGCGATGCGCTCCTCGCCTTTGCGCGCACCGGACACCACGACGCAGTTGCCCGAGCCCTCGGCCGGGAGGCCGTACGCCTCGGTCAGGGCCGCCGTGTCCGCCAGATCGGGGTCGATCTCGATCACCGCGACCGAGGGCGCGTCGGGCCAGGCGGGGAGTGCTCGCGCAGTCGGCCGGGCGACCAGCTCGGGGTGGTCGGTGGCGGGGAGGCTGACGAGGTCGGCGAGGGTCGGCAACGGCATGGCCCCATCCTGCCTCGCCGCAGGCTCAGCCGGAGAGCCCGGTCACCGGGTCGCGGTCGGTCACACACAGGACGGGCCCAGCGGGAGGACGCAGCACCGTCCACTCGTCGTTCTCCCGGACGGTCGTGGCGCCCAGCGCCTGGAGGCGGGCCACCTCTGCGGACCGGTCGTCGGTGGCGACATCGAGGTGGCCCCGCACCGCACCCTCGTCCTGCTCGAGACGCTGCAGCAGCAGCCGCGTCCCGAGCTCCTCGGGCACCCGCAGTCTGGTGAACTCCGGGCCCGCCGTGCGGGTCGGCCAACTGGTGAGCGCGGCCCAGAAGGCGCATTCGGCCTCGTAGGCCGAGGGCCCGATGTCGAGGCAGAGCTGCTCGGCCCGCGAGCGGTGGCCGTCGGGCCAGGTCGTCGGCGGGGAGGGCTCTGCCGCAGGCGCGGTGACCAGGCAGAACGGGTAGCCGCCGGGTGAGAGCAGGCTGACGTGGCCGCCGCTGCTCAGCACCGTCGCTCCACCTGAGACGGCCTGCGCCTCGGCCTGGGCGAGGTCGTCGACGTGCACGTCCAGGTGCGTGCGGGACGGGCCTTCGGCGAGTCGCTGCAGCCGGAGGTGGTCGGCCCCGGCCGACGGCAGGAGGCTCGCGAACTCGTCGTGCTCGCCGCGTGACGCCGAGAGGACGTAACCGGTCGCCGCCTGCCAGAAGGCCGTCGCTGCCGCGTGGTCGTCGACGGCGAGGTCGAGGAAGAAGGTCAGCCGGGTGACGCGCATGTGTCCTGTTCTACCCTGCCGCCATGACCCGCTACGCCGTCACTGTGAAGCCGGGCTCGAAGAAGGGCCCGCTGGTCGAGACCGGCGACGACGGCGCACTGACCGTGTTCGTCCGGGAACGGGCGGTGGACGGTGCCGCGAACGACGGCGTGGTCACGGTGCTCGCGGACCACTTCGGCGTGCCGAGGTCGCGCGTGGAGATCCTGCGCGGCCACACCAGCCGGCACAAGCTGGTCGAGGTCGACGACTGAGCCCGCCGGTGCGGGGTACGGAGCGGTCATGGCCGACACCACGTCCTCACCGGACCCTGCCGAGGTCCACACCCAGCCCGCGACCGAGGGCGAGGACCTGCCCGATCCGGGCGCCCCGGACTCGGTGACCCGCCAGATGGACGATCAGCCCGACCACGGCGAGGAGAGCTACCGCGGGCACGGGCGGCTCACCGACCAGGTCGCGGTGATCACCGGCGGCGACTCCGGCATCGGCCGCGCGGTCGCGCTCGCCTTCGCGCGCGAGGGCGCCGACGTCGTCATCGCCTACCTCGAGGGCGAGGACGAGGACGGCCGCGAGACGGCTCGGCTGGTCGAGGAGGCCGGTCGTCGCGCGGTCCTGTTCCCCACCGATCTCACCCGCGAGGAGAACTGCGCGGCCCTCATCGATCGCGCTGTGGCGGAGTTCGGGCGGATCGACCTGCTGACCAACAACGCCGCGTACCAGATGGTGCAGCCGGGCGGGATCGCCGACATCACGACCGAGCAGTTCGACCGGGTGATGAAGACCAACCTCTACGCCATGTTCTGGCTCTCGAAGATGGCCGTGCCCCACCTGCGGCGCGGCTCGTCGATCATCAACACCTCCTCGGTGCAGGCCTCCTCCCCCTCCCCCGAGCTGCTGGACTACGCCACCACGAAGGCGGGCATCGCCAACTTCACCCGTGGCCTGGCCGCGATGCTCGCCGAGGACGGCATCCGGGTGAATGCCGTCGCACCCGGACCGATCTGGACCCCGCTCATCCCGGCGACGATGCCGGACGAGAAGGTCGCGTCCTTCGGCAAGCAGGTGCCGTTGAAGCGCGCCGGCCAGCCCGCCGAGGTGGCCCCTGCCTTCGTCTACCTCGCCTCGGCCGAGTCGACCTACGTCACCGGGGAGGTGCTCGCCGTCACCGGCGGGCAGCCCGTCACGGTGTGAGCGACGCTCAGGCGTTGCGGCGCCAGATGGCGGCGTTCAGCACGGTCGCGAAGCCGCACCAGGCGGCGTACGGGGCCAGCGCCCACGCGGCGGGGCGCGACAGACGGCCGCTGCGCGACGCGAGCTCCGCGCTGCTCGCCGCCAGCGCGGCCGCGACGCCCACAGCCGGTCCCACGCGGTGCGCCCTGAAGAAGACCCAGCTCCACGAGGCGTTGAGCACGAGGTTGGCCGCCAGCGCACGGCGATAACGCCGCGCATCCTCGGGCTCGGCGCGCTCGAGCGCGGACGTCGCGGCCGCGGCGATGGTGGCGTACAGGCCCGTCCACACGATCGGGAAGGCCGCCGCCGGCGGCTGGAACGCGGGCTTGTCCAGGGCGCGGTACCAGCCGCTCGAGGCGTCCTTGCTGGCGAGGCTGCCGGCGAGGGCGGTGGCTGCGACGGCGCTGCTCACGCCGGCCAGGGTGCGACTGATCATGGCGACCGGTAACCAGGAACGCCGGTCCTCACCAGAGACCGAGGACCTCCCCGCCGATCCGGACGATGAAGCCGCCGACCACGAGCAGGAAGAAGACGCGGACGAAGGCCGCGCCACGGGCCACCGCGAGACGGGCGCCGAGATAGCCGCCCACGACGTTGCACGCACCCATCACCAGCGCGAGGCGCCACAGCACCGCACCCTGCGGGATGAAGACCACCAGCGCGGCCAGATTGGTGGCGACGTTGGCCATCTTGGACTTGGCCGAGGACTCGAGGAACGAATAGCCGAGCAGACCGACCAGGGAGATCACGAAGAACGACCCGGTGCCCGGCCCGAGCGCGCCGTCGTAGAACCCGATCGCCGCCCCGATCACCATCGCGGTGACCAGATGACGCCGCGGCCCGTGCCGCAGCAGCGTCTCACCGCCGAGCGTCGGCCGGAACCACACCCACGCCCCGATCACCACCAGCGCGACCAGCACGATCGGCTTGAAGGCTCCGGCCGAGAGGTGCGTCGCCACCTCCGCTCCGCCGGTGGACCCGAGGAAGGCCAGGGCCATCAGCGGTACGAACGTCCTCGGATCGGGCCCGACGCGCCGGAAGTACGTCACGGCGCTGGTGGTGGTGCCGCAGATGGAGGCCATCTTGTTCGTCGCCAGCACGTGCACGGGCGCGTAGCCCGGCAGCCCCAGCAGCAGGGCCGGCAGCTGGATCAGCCCACCGCCGCCCACCACCGCATCGACGAAGCCGGCCGCCATTGCCGCCATGCCCAACAGCAGCACGGTCGACAGGTCAGGCACGGCCCGAGGCTATCGCCGCCGGCTAGCCGGCCCAGAAGCCCCGTCCCCAACCGCCGAACGACTCCCCGAACGAGCCCGAGCGCGGACTGCGCGAGCCCAGGTACGACCCGACGACGGCTGCACCGAGGTCGTCGAGCTCCGGTGCGACGACCTTCCCGTCGACCCGCTTGGCCATCGACTCGATGAACCGCGCCAGCCCGGGATCCTCGCCCAACCGGAAGAACGTCGTCTGCGCGCCCAGGCGCCCGGCGTTGTCCAGCTCGCGTACGGCGTACGCGATCGTCAGCGGGTGCGGCGGGTAGGAGAACCAGACCTCCCCGTCGGGCTCGAGGTGGGAGGTCGGCTCGCCGTCGGTGACGATCAGGAGCACCGGCTGCGCGTTGGGGTGCTTGCGGAAGTGGCGGTTGGCGAGCAGCAGCGCGTGGTGGAGGTTCGTGCCCTTGGCGTAGCGGGCGTCGAGCCCCATCAGCTCCTCGATCTCCATCACCTGCGCGGCGCGGCCGAAGCCGATCAGCTGCAGGTGATCGCCCCGGAAGCGCGAGCGGATCAGGGTGTGCAGGGCGAGCGCCGTGCGCTTCATCGGCACCCAGCGCCCGTCCATCGCCATCGAGAACGACGTGTCGACCAGCAGCGCGACGCACGCCTGGGTGCGCGCCTCGGTCTCCTGCACCTCGATGTCGTCGAGGATGAGGCGGTCGCCGCCGCGCAGCGCACGGTTGAGCATGGTGCGCGGGATGTCCCAGGGCTCGGTGTCGCCGAAGGACCAGGGCCGGGAGGCGCCGGAGAGGTCGCCGGCGGCGCCGGCCGTACGGAGGTCGCGCTGACCCTGGCGCCCCGACATCCGCTGGGCGACGTCGCGCAGCAGGGCCTTCCCCAGCTGGCGCATCGCCTTCGGCGTGAGCCGCAGGTTGCCGTCGGAGCCACGCTCGAGCTGGCCGGAGTCGCGGAGCGCCTGCTCGAGCTGCTGGAGGGTGCGGGCGTCGACGGCCGCGGCGTCGCCGAGCTGGCGGGCGAGGGCGTCAAGGTCGACGTCGTCGAGACGCGCCCCGCCGTACGACTGCGAGAGCTGGTCGGAGAGCCGGTCGAGCTCGGCGAGATCCTGGAGCACGCCCGTGCCGTCGCCCAGCCCCAGCCCTTCGCCCCCTTCGCCGAACTCCTCCGAGCCGCCCCAGTCCTCGCCCGGACGCAGCGACTGCAGGTTGCCGTCGAGGCGGTCGAGCGCCTCCATCAGGGCGGGTGAGCCGAACGCCTGCGCGGAGAGCTCCATCAGCTCGGCGCGCTGCTCGGGGGTCATCGAGTTGAGCATCCGCTGCGCTGCCGCGGAGCGCTGCGCCAGTGCGTCGAGCAGCTCGTCGATGTTCTCCGGACCTTCGGGGAAGTAGTCGCCGTGCTTGGCCATGAAGTCGGCGAAGTCCTCCGGGGTGTCCTCCCCTCGCCGGTGCTTCTCGAGCAGCTCGTTGAGGTCGCCGAGCATCTCGGCGACCGCCGCCCGGTCCTCCTCGGTGGCGCCCTCGAGGGCCTGCTTCATGCCGGCGAAGCGCTGGTCGAGCAGCTCGCGCCCGAGCAGGTCCTTGATCTCCTCGTACGCCTCGCGGGCCTCGCGCGACCTCCAGTCGTACTGGCCCAGCTCGGAGACGGCGGCGGCCGTGTTCGGCGGCAGGTTGTTGAGCTGCATCTCGCGAAGCATCGCGTCGTCGGAGTCGAGCGTGGTGTCGCGGGCGATCTGGCCGCGCTCGGCCAGGACCGCCTTGTCGAGCAGCTCACGGACCTGCTGCATCGTGCCGTCGAGGTTGTGCCGCTGGAGCAGCTCCTGGCGCTTCTCGGCGACGCGGCGCGCGAGGTCGTCCAGCCCCGCCTGCGACTGCCCTCCGCGGCGCAGGAACTCCTGGAGCGCGCGCTCGGGCGAGTAGCCCGCCATCACGTCCTCGCCGATGGCGTCGAGCGCCTCGGCGATGTCGACCGGCGGGGCGAGCGGGTCGCCGCCGGCGTACCTCTTGTAGCGCATGTTCTCTCCTCAGGCTTCGGCCACGGCCGTGGGCGGGACGACGGAAGGCGCCTCGTACTGCCGCGAGAGCAGTCGATAGGCGCCGCTGCGGAAGGCGATCACGGTCAGCGCGATCGTGCCGATCCCGGCCAGCAGGAAGGCGAGCGCGATGCCGCGGGCCTCACCGTCCCCGAGCAGCCAGCGCCAGGTCGCGCGGCCCTCGTCGGAGCGCAGGTACGGGATCAGTGCGAACTGTGCCAGTGGCGCGACCAGGAAGGAGGTGATGGGTGCCGACCCGGCCTCGAACATCATCGCGAAGCCGAAGACCCGGCCCTGCGTCTCGTACGGGACGACCTTCTGGATCACGGTCTGCTCGGCCGCCTCCACGACGGGCATCAGCAGCATCCACAGCCAGATGCCGAGGATGTAGAGCCACGCCCACTCGCGCAGGGTGAAGACGGCACCGAGGACGCCCGTGACCAGGACGATGCGCAGCATGGTGCGCATCGGATTGGCGCCGAGGCCGGCCTTGGCCACGACGAGACCGCCGATGATGAAGCCGCTGGAGGAGATCGCGAGCACGATCCCCCACGCCTCGACCGAGAAGAGCGTCAGACCGTACGGATCGATCAGCGCCATGTAGACGCCACCGAGCAGGTTGTTGAGTGCGGAGAAGCAGATCAGCGAGAACAGGCCCGGCACCGCGACCACGGCGGCGATGCTGGCGCGCAGCTCGGCGCGCTTCTCGTTCGGGTCGGCGGCCGGCCGCGTCTCCGGCATCCGGATCAGCAGCAGGTCGAGCATGGTCAGGACGGTGAGGGCCAGCGCGATGGCGAGGGTCCAGCCCATCCCGAGCAGCCCGACCGAGAGCCCGGAGAGGACGCTGGTGACGACGAAGCCGATCCCCTGGACGGTGCCGACGAGGCCGTTGGCGTTCGCGTGACGCTCGGGCGGCAGCAGCAGCGTGACGGTGGTGGAGAGCGCGACGCTGCGCATGTTCTCCAGGAGCGACCCACCGAGCAGGACGGCGCTGAAGATCCAGAACCACGGCGCGTGCAGGTCGGCGACGCCCTCCTCGCCGACGGACCAGTAGAGCACGGCGGCCGCCGTGAACGCGACGGTGGTGACCACCGCCGAGATCAGCATCGCCGCATGCTTGCGGTGCCGATCGATGATGGAGCCGAAGACCATGCTGAGGGCGGCGACCAGCAGCATGTAGGTGCCTGAGATGAGGCCGTTCGCGAGTACCGATCCGGTCTGGAGGTAGGCCCAGAAGATCAGCGACCACCACAGGTAGGAGGTGGTCACGTTGGCGATCCCGGTGTTCACCAGGACCCGTACGAACGTCCTCATCGACTCATCCGTAGACGACCTCGCCGTCCTGCTCGTCCTTGCCGATCCGGCGCGCGAGGTAGAGCCCCTCGAGGGCGAGCTCCAGCGCACCGGCGCGCTCGCCGTCGTTGGACGCGTCGAGCCGCTCGCAGACGTCGTCGTAGAGCTCGGACTCTCCCAGGGCCGGCAGACCGGCGAGGAAGTCGCGGGCGGTGACCTGCTCCCCGGTGGTGATCATCTGGCCGTTCTCCAGCGCCGCGACGAGCAGCCCGAAGTCGATGCCGCGCAGGCGCGCGCGGCAGGTCTCCGCCGTGGCCGTGCGGAGCAGGTGGGTCAGGATCTCCTGCTCGCGGCCCTCCTCCCCGGTCTCGAACTCGATCTTGCCGCCGAGCACGTCGACCGCGGTCTGGAGGTCGACGACCCGGGCGACCGGCTCGTGCTCGTCACGCCGGGTGGCGCGGTGCAGCGCGGCGGCGGCGATCGTCTCCGCGCCCGCGATCGCGAACCGCGCGGAGACGCCGGAGCGCTGGTCGACGGCCGAGGAGTCGCGCAGGTTGCGGGTGAAGCGCGCGAGGATCTCGAGCAGGTAGTCGGGGACCTCGGCGACCAGCTCGGACTCCTGCCGGATCACCGCCATCTCGGCCTCGAGCTCGAGCGGGTAGTGGGTGCGGATCTCGGCGCCGAAGCGGTCCTTGAGCGGGGTGATGATTCGCCCGCGGTTGGTGTAGTCCTCCGGGTTCGCCGAGGCGACGACGAGCACGTCCAGAGGCAGGCGCAGGACGTACCCGCGGATCTGGATGTCGCGCTCCTCCATCACGTTGAGCATCGCGACCTGGATCCGCTCGGCGAGGTCGGGCAGCTCGTTGATGGCGACGATGCCGCGGTGCGAGCGCGGGATGAGGCCGAAGTGGATGGTCTCCGGGTCACCCAGGGAGCGACCCTCGGCGACCTTCATCGGGTCGACGTCGCCGATCAGGTCCGCGACCGAGGTGTCGGGGGTGGCGAGCTTCTCGGAGTAGCGCTCGCTGCGGTGCTTCCAGGTGATCGGCAGGTCGTCGCCCAGCTCCGCGGCACGGCGGCGGGAGGCGACGGTGATCGGGTCGAGCGGATCCTCGCCCAGCTCGGAGCCGACGATCACCGGCGACCACTCGTCGAGCAGCCCGACCATCGTGCGCAGCAGCCGGGTCTTGCCCTGGCCGCGCTCGCCGAGCAGAACGATGTCGTGCCCGGCGATCAGCGCCCGCTCGAGCTGCGGGATGACGGTGCTCTCCAGGCCGTGCAGACCCGGCCACGGGTCCTCCCCGGCGCGAAGCTTGGCCAGCAGGTTGTCACGGATCTCGGTGCGCAGCGGCTTGGCGGCGTACCCGGCGGCCTTGAGCTCGCCGACGGTCTTGAGGGTGGGAGCATCACTCACACCAACACGCTACTCAGCGTCACAATGGGTTTGTGTTCGGAGACCCCTGCCCCTGCGGCTCGAGCAAGCCGTACGACGCGTGCTGCGGCCCGCTCCACCGCGGCGCGCGCCAGGCCGCCACCGCGGTCGAGCTGATGCGCAGCCGCTATGCCGCGTACGCCCGGAACGAGACCGACTACGTGCTGCGCACGTGGCATCCGCGCACCCAGCCGCCCGACATCCTGCCCGGCACGTTCACGTGGACGGGCCTGGAGATCCACGGGCACGGCGAGGACTGGGTGGACTTCACCGCCCGGTGGAACGGTCCCGGCGGACCGGACGCGATGCGCGAGCGCAGCCGCTTCGAACAGCGCGCGGGGCGGTGGCTGTACGTCGACGGAGACGTCCACGACGAGGACGACTGACGCGCTTCGGTGTTCGGGCCGCCGATGCGGGTCTAGTCGGCCTGCGTGGTGATGACCCGATCGACCCGGTCCAGGCCGACGTCGCTGTGGGTGATCCAGACGATGCTGCGTTCCCGCGCGTCCAGGATCTCGCCGGCGACCTCGGCTGCGGTGCCGGCGTCGAGGTGAGCCGTCGGCTCATCCAGGACGAGCACGGGCTGGTCGGCCAGGAGGCTGCGTGCGATCGCGATCCGGGCCCGCTCGCCGCCGGAGATCGTGCTGGCGCCGAGGTGGGTGTGGAGGCCGCGGGGAAGGTCGTCGAGCCACCGTCCGAGGTGGGCATGGCGCAGCGCCTGCTCGACCTCCTCGTCGGTGCTCTCGGGGCGGGCGAGCCGGACGTTCTCCACGACGCTCGAGGCGAAGACGTGCGGATCGTCGTCCACCAGCCCGACCCGCTCGCGAACGGCCGCCGCAGCGAGGTCGCGGTAGTCGGCGTCGTCGAGCCCGATCCGGCCGCGATCGGGGTCGAGGAAGCGCAGCAGCAGCGCCGCCAGGGTGCTCTTCCCTGAGCCGGACGGTCCCACCACGGCCACCCGCTCGCCCGGCTCGATGGTCAGGTCGGGCAGGGTCCGCCGCCGGGCGTGCGCGCCCTCGGTGGTGATCGTGCTGCCGTCCGGAGCCGGTCGCGGGGTGGCGGTCTCGGTGATCGCGGGCGGCTCGGCGGCCAGGGCGTCGAGCCGGTCGCTCGCGGCGGCGCCGCGGGCAGCCGCGGCACCGGCGTCGGCCATCGAGGTGGTGGCCTCCGCCAGGGCGATCGGCAGGAGCAGGAGCAGGGCGAGGACCGGTCCGGTGAGGTCGCCGCCGGCCACCTGGGCGCGGAGCAGGAGGGCGAGGGCGGCGACCGCGGCACCCGCGGCCGTGAGGACGAGGGCGCGCGCCCCGCCGAGCCAGGTGGCGGCGGACCGGGTCGCGGCGGCGAGCTCGGCGCCGCGGGCGGCGACGGCGTCGTACGCCCGCTGCTCGGCGCCCCAGGTCCGCAGCTCGTCGGCCGTCTGGGCGGCCTCGACAACGGCGTCGGAGAGGGCCGCGCGGGCGGTGACGGCACGCTCCTCGGCGCGGCTCGCCCCTCGTCGCGCCAGGGCGAAGACCGCCCAGGCGAGGAGGGCATCGGCGAGGATCACGGCGCCCGCGACAGGACGGATCAGCGCCGCGACGAGGACCGCGAGCGTCGCGACCACGACGTAGGCGCGCACGGGCAGCCGCACGCGCAGCTCGGTGTCGAGGACGGCGTCCACGTCGTCCACCACCGACGCGAGCACATCGCCGCGCCTCCCGATGCGGCCCGGCACGAGAGGCACCAGGGCGTCGTAGACCTCGACGCGGCGGTGCGCGAGCAGCCGCAGTGCCCGGTCGTGGGACCAGAGCCGTTCGACGTAGCGGAGAACGGGACGGGCGAGGCCGAACGTGCGGACACCCACCATCGCGACGGTGAGGGTCAGGATCGCGGGCCGCGCGTCGGCGCGGACGATCAGCCACCCGGCCAGGGCGGTCAGCGCGACGCCCGAGGCGGAGGCCAGTCCCCCGAGCAGGGCGGCACCCCAGCCGCCTCTGATCGGTCGCGCTGCTGGGTCGCTATACGGATGAGCACGATCGGCTGCCGCCGCCGTTGTGCTCGTCTTTATAGGCGCCCTATACGGATGAGCACGATCCCCGTCGCCCGCCGCCGTCGTGCTCGTCTTTATAGGCGCTCTATACGGACGAGCACGATCCGCCTCGCCCACCGCCGTCGTGCTCGTCTTTATAGGCGCCCTATACGGACGAGCACGATCGGACGCCGGGGCCGTTGTGCTCATCTGTATAGCGGCCGGTGCGGCGAGTTCGACCACCCGCGAGGCGGCGGCGACCAGCGCGGGGCGGTGCGCGACCACGATGACGGTGCGCGTGCCACCCCACCGGATGACGGTGTCGGCGATGACCTGCTCGGTCTCGCTGTCGAGGTGGGCCGTGGGCTCGTCGAGCAGGACGTACGGACGACCCGACAGCCCGACCCGGGCGAGGGCCAGACGCGCGCGCTCCCCCGCGGACAGGCTCCGGCCGTCCTCGGCCAGGTCGGCCTCGAGGCCACCGAGCAGCCCCCCGACGCGCTCGGCCAGCGCGACGTCCGCGAGCGCCGCCCAGAGCTCCTCGTCGGTGGCGTCGGGCCGCGCGAGGCGGAGGTTGTCACCGATCGAGCTGGCGACGAAGACGGGTCGCTGCGGCAGGTACGCGACCTGCTCGCGCGGTGGGGCCACGACCTCACCCGAGCTCGGGTCCAGCTGCCCCGCGAGGATCCGCAGCAGCGTCGACTTCCCGCAGCCGGACGGCCCCACGACCGCCGTGACGCCCGGGCCGGCCAGGTCGAGCGAGATCGGGGCGAGCGCGGGGACCGTACGACCGGGGTAGGTCAGGGAGACCTCCTCCGCGGCGAACCGCGTCCCGACACGTCCGCTGCTCGATCCCCGCGGATCACCGAGCGCATCCACCGCCTCGAAGGTGGCCACGCCCTCGGCGGCGGCGTGGAACTCCGAGCCGGCACGGCGCAGGGGCCAGTACGCCTCAGGAGCGAGCAGCAGGACGACCAATGCCGTCCGCAGATCCATGTGCCCACCCGCGAGCCGGATGCCGACCGTGACAGCGACCAGCGCGACCGAGATGGTGGCGACCATCTCGAGGATCGCGGCCGAGGCGAAGGCGATCCGCAGCGTGGCCAGGCTGGCTACCCGGTAGCGCTCGGTGACGGCCGCGATCGTCCGCGACTGCGCCTCGGCGCGACGGAACGCGACCAGGGTCGGCAGACCGCGCATCACGTCGAGGAAATGCCCTGAGAGCAGCTCCATCGCCCGCCACTGCGTCGCGGCCCGGTCACGCGTCGCCAGCCCGACCAAGGCCCCGAAGAGCGGGATCAGCGGCAGCGTGCAGACCACGATCAACCCGCTCAGCGGATCCATCACGGCGATCACGATCAGGGTCAGCACCGGCAGCACCCCGGCCAGCACCAGCGCCGGGACGTAACGCGTCAGATACGGCTCCGCGGCCGCCACCCCCCGCGTCGCCAGCACGGAGTTCCGCCCCGGCCCTCCGGCATCGTCGCGTCGACCGTCCGGGGCGAGCAGGGCGCCGAGTACCCGGCGCCGCAGTCCCGCCCCGACCGATCCGGCCGCCCGCGCGGCAGCGACGTCACCAATCCAGCCGAGCAGTCCGCGCAGTGCGAACAGCGCCGCGACGAGCACCGCGCGCCCCACGACCGCGCCGACGGGATCCGTATGGATGATCGCCAGCACCAGCGCCGTGACCGCGAACGCCTGCGCGATCAGGGCCAGACTCCCGAGCACGCCCGTGCAGACGACGGCCAGCAGGGGGCTGCGCGCCGGCCCGAGCTGGGCGCGCAGCCGCGGATCGGTGGGTCTCACCTCAGTGCGCCAGCTCCTCGGCCGGGATGTGCTGGATCGTGAGGCGGCGCCGGAAGATCCAGTACGTCCAGCCCTGGTAGAGCACCACGATCGGGGTGAAGATCGCCGCGATGACCGTCATCACCTGCAAGGTGTAGTGGGTCGCCGAGGCGTTGTGCACGGTCAGCGACACCCCACCCTCGAGCGTCGTGGGCATCACCTCGGGGAAGAGCGCGGCGAAGAGCCCCACCACGGCGAACGCGAGGGTGAGGAACGTGCCGGCGAAGGCCCAGCCCTCTCGACCGCTCGCAGCCGCCGCGAGCCCGCCGAGCAGGCAGGCCGCCGCAGCGATGAAGAACAGCGCCGAGGTCACATCACCGGTGTGGATCTCGGCCCACAGCATGAAGACCACCGCCACCACGGCCGCCACGGTTCCGAGCCGCAGCGACAGTGCGCGGGCGCGGTGGCGGATCTCGCCGTCCGTCTTCAGCGCGATGAACATCGCGCCGTGGGTCAGGAACAGGGTCAGCGTGACCAGGCCGCCGAGGATGCCGACCGGGTTGAGCAGGGTGAAGACCGTGCCCTGGAAGTTCTTGTCCGCATCGATCGGCACGCCGCGAGCGATGTTCGCGAAGGCGACACCCCACAGGAACGCCGGCACGAAGGACCCGACCACGATCGCCATGTCCCAGCGCCGCTGCCACGTCACGTCGCTGCGCTGGTGGCGGAACTCGAACGCGACCCCGCGCACGATCAGCGCCAGCAGGATCAGCAGCAGCGGCAGGTAGAAGCCCGAGAACAGCGTCGCGTACCACTCCGGGAACGCGGCGAACGTCGCCCCGCCGGCGGTGAGGACCCACACCTCGTTGCCGTCCCACAGGGGACCGATGGTGTTGATCATCAGGCGTCGCTCGCGGTCCCCGCGGGCCAGGAACGGCAGCAGCATCCCGACCCCGAAGTCGAATCCCTCGAGGACGAAGTAGCCGGTCCACAGGACCATGATCAGGCAGAACCAGACGGTCGTCAGCTCCATGTCACTCTCCTCAGTACGCGAAGGTCAGGGGCTGGTCGTCATCGCTCTTGATGTCCTTCCAGGTCAGGTCCGGCGGTTCCACGTACGCGTCGGCCCCCTTCCGGATGAACCTCAGCAGCAGGCCGACCTCGATCACGGCGAGCACCGCGTACAGCAGGGCCAGGGCGGTGATCGAGATCCAGGCCTCGGTGGTCGAGACGTTCGGCGAGGCCGCGTCGGCGGTCTGCATCAGACCGAACACCACCCACGGCTGGCGGCCCATCTCGGTGAACACCCAGCCCACGCCGTTGCCCAGCAGAGCCCACAACGGCGCCAGCACGACGATCCAGTTGTACCAAGGCCAGGTGGGCGTACGCCGCTTGCGCGTCATCCAGGCGAGCAGCACGGCGCCGGCCACCCCGGCGACGCCGAGCCCCATCATCCAGCGGAAGGACCAGTACGTGACGGGGATGATCGGCTTGTAGTTGCCGGGCCCGAACTGCTGCTCGTACTGAGCCTGCAGGTCGTTGATGCCCTGCACCTTGGCCTGGGGGTCGCCGGTGGCCAGGAACGACAGCACGCACGGCACCTCCAGCGACCAGCGCTTCGCCGAGCCGTCCGGCGTGCCGATGGTGAAGATCGAGAAGGGGGCGCACGAGTCCGAGGTGTCCCACAGGGCCTCGGCGGCGGCCATCTTCATCGGCTGCACGTCGGTCATGATCTTGCCCTGCACGTCACCGCTGATCGCGACGCCGAGGAAGCCGACGACCGCGATCACCGCACCCAGCCGGATGCCGCGCGCGTACATGTCCCGGTCCCGACCGTTGACGGTGACGCTCTCGGCCTCTCGCAGGCTCGCGGCCTCCGTGGCGCGCTTGCCGTACAGGAACCCGCACACCGCGACCAGGAACACCGCCGCGGTCATGTACGAGGCCGCGATCACGTGGGGGAACGTGCCCAGCTGCACCTTGTTGAACATCACCGCCCAGAAGTCGGTCAGCTCCGCGCGTCCGCGCTCCTCGTTGAAGCGGTAGCCGACCGGGTGCTGCATCCACGAGTTGGCCGCCAGGATGAACCACGACGAGGCCAGCGTCCCGATGTGGACCAGCCAGATGAAGGTCACGTGGATCTTGCGGGGCACCCGGTCCCAGCCGAAGATCCACAGCCCGATGAACGTCGACTCGAGGAAGAACGCCAGCAGCGCCTCGACCGCCAGCGGCGCCCCGAAGATGTCACCCACGAAGCGGGAGTACGTGGACCAGTTCATCCCGAACTGGAACTCCTGCACGATGCCGGTCACGACACCCATGGCGATGTTGATCAGGAAGAGCTTCCCGATGAACTTCGTCAGGCGCAGCCAGTCGTCGTTCTTGGTCTTGAGCCAGATCGTCTGCATCAGCGCCACGATCGCCGACAAGCCGATCGTCAGCGGGACGAAGAGGAAGTGGTAGACGGTGATGATGCCGAACTGCCACCGGGCGATGTCGGTGATCTCAAGGGCGTTCATACGAGCCTCCGGGAGCGGTGCGCGCTGGTTTCAGCTGCCGCACAGGACGCTACCCCTCGGGATTGGGCGCTCGACCTGATCCGGGACCCTGAGGGCCCAAAGACCCTTAGTGGGCTACGCCACTGAGATGTCCCAGGAGGTCACCGCGGGTGAGCACGCCGACGGGCTTGCCGTCCTCATGCACCAGGACGGCGTCCGAGGTGCCGAGCAGGCCGACCGCGGCCGTGGCGTCCTCGGTGGCGCCGATCGTGGGCAGCGGAGCCGACATGTGCTGCTCCACCGGGTCGGTCAGGTGGGCCTCGCCGGCGAACAGGGCGTCCAGCAGGGTCCGCTCGGAGACCGACCCGGCCACCTCGGCGGCGACGATCGGCGGCTCCGCACGGACGACCGGCATCTGGCTGACGCCGTACTCGCGCAGGATGTGGATCGCCTCGGCGACCGTCTCGCTCGGGTGGGTGTGCACCAGCGCCGGGAGCGCGCCGGACTTGCCGCGCAGCACGTCGCCGACGCTCTGGGTCGGCTGCTCGGAGCCGGTCGGGAAGCCGTACTGCGCCAGCCAGGCGTCGTTGAACACCTTGGTGAGGTAGCCGCGCCCGGAGTCGGGCAGGAGCACCACGATCACCGCGTCGGTACGGCCCTCGGCAGCCAGCTCGGCCGCGAGCTGGCGGGCGGCGTAGGCCGCCATGCCCGAGGACCCCCCGACGAGCAGGGCCTCCTCCCGGGCGAGCCGGCGGGTGAAGGCGAAGGAGTCGGCGTCGGAGACCTCGATGATCCGGTCGGCGATCGAGCGGTCGTACGTCTCGGGCCAGAAGTCCTCGCCGACGCCCTCGACGAGGTAGGGGCGGCCCGTACCTCCGCTGTAGACCGACCCGGCCGGGTCGGCGCCGATGACCTGGATGTCGGGGTTGCGCTCCTTGAGGTAGCGCCCGATGCCGGAGATGGTGCCGCCGGTGCCGACGCCCGCGACGAAGTGGGTGATGCGGCCCTCGGTCTGCTGCCAGATCTCGGGGCCGGTCGTCTCGTAGTGCGAGCGCGGGTTGTGCGGGTTGGAGTACTGGTCCGGCTTCCAGGCGCCCGGCTGGGCGGCGAGCCGGTCACTCACGTTGTAGTAGGAGTCGGGGTGCTCGGGCGCGACGGCGGTCGGGCACACCACGACCTCGGCGCCGTAGGCCTTGAGCACGTTGCGCTTGTCCTCCGACACCTTGTCGGGGCAGACGAAGACGCACTTGTAGCCCTTCTCCTGCGCGACCATCGCGAGCCCGACGCCGGTGTTGCCGCTCGTCGGCTCGACGATCGTGCCACCGGGCTGCAGCGCCCCCGAGGCCTCCGCGGCCTCGATCATCCGGGTGGCGATCCGGTCCTTCACCGAGCCGCCAGGGTTGAGGTACTCCACCTTCGCCAGCACCACCGGCCCCTCGGCGGAGCCGGCATCCAGGGTGCGGCGCAAGCGCACGAGCGGGGTGTCACCGATCAGGTCCAGGACCGAGTCCACGTACTCCATGTCCGCCACCGTACTGGGGTTTCGTAGGGTGTGGGCGTGACGGGTACGAAGCGACGCCGCGCGCTGAAGGTCGGCGCGGTCGCTGGCATCCTCAGCGGGGCCGCTTTCGCCGTGCTCGTCGCCGAGGCCCGGTTCGCGTACGCGACCATCAACGCGGTCGACCTCATCCCTCCCCCGGACCCGACCGGCATGTACGGCAACGACGGCCCGCGCGCCGACGAGCCGCCGCTGACGGTGGCGCTGCTGGGCGACTCCAGCGCGGCCGGCTACGGCCTGGTCGATGCTCCGGAGACGCCGGGTGCCCTGCTGGCCCAGGGCGTCGCGGACTGGTCCGGGCGCCGCGTGCGCCTGCGTGACCTGGCCGTCGTCGGCGCGCTCTCCTCGGACCTGGACATCCAGGTCGAGCGCGCGCTGGCCTATCAGCCGGATGTCGCGGTGATCCTGGTCGGCGCCAACGACGTCACCCACCTGGTGCGCCCGAGCGTCTCCTCGAGCCACCTCGTGCGCGCGGTCGAGCGGCTGCGCGATGGAGGCGTCGCCGTGCTCGTCGGCACGGTCCCCGACCTCGGGTCGATCAAGCCGATCCTGCCGCCGCTGCGCCACCTCGCCCGCGCCTGGTCACGTCGCATCGCTGCCGAGCAGACGATCAGGTCGGTGCGCGCGGGCGCCCGGACGGTGTCGCTGGCCGACATCCTCGGCCCGGAGTTCACCGCCAACCGCGACTTCCTCTTCGGGCCGGACAAGTTCCACCCCTCCACCGCGGGCTATGCGGCGCTGGCCGAGGTGCTGCTGCCCTCGACCCTGGCTGCGCTGGGCCTGCTCGGCGACGAGCAGGCGGAGCTGGCCACCTACCGCGGCGAGCATGCCCTGCCGATCGCGGCGGCGACGCTGCGCGCGGTGAACACCCCCGGTACGGAGCTCGGCCCGGTCGCGAAGCCGCGAGGCCGCCTGGGACGCATCTGGGTGCGCGTCGCCAAGCGGCCTCGAGTGGTGCGGCGGGGTCGCGCCCGCCGCTGAGCTCAGTTGCTGCGGAAGTAGGACAGGATCCGCAGCAGGTTGATGTAGATCCAGACCAGGCTGACGGTCAGCGCGAACGCCGCCCGCCACGACTCGCGCTCCGGCAGGGCGTTGCGCACGCCCTGCTCGACGAAGTCGAAGTCGGTGATCAGCATCGCGACACCGAGGCCGAGGCCGATCACCGCGGTGATCATGCCGAGGCCGCTGACGCCGAAGAGGCCGAGGCTGTTGCCGAAGAGGCCGAGGACGAACTCCATCAGCGACAGCGCGACCATGCCGAGGACGGCCGCGGTGACGATCTGGCGGAAGCGGTTGGTGACGCGGATGTTGAAGAACTTGTACGCGGCCAGGGTGCCGGCGAAGGCGGCGAACGTGCCGAGGACCGCGCCGGTGATGACACCGTCGCCGAACTGCGCGTCGAAGGTCTTGCTCAGCGCACCGAGAGCCATGCCCTGGAGGCCGGCGAAGACGATCACGAGAGCCGGGCTGATCAGCTTCTTGAACGAGTTGACCATCGACAGCACGAACGCGCCGAGGCTGCCGACCACGGCGGCTGTGTAGACCGCGCTCAGGCCCTGCTCGGTGTCCAGCGCCGGGGTCAGCACCCAGGTGGCGACGGCGGCGGCGATGACGACGATCAGCGAGATGGCGGTCTTCTGCACCACCGCGTCGACGGTCATCGGACCGCCGGTGGCGCGGGTGTCCTGCAGGCCGTAGCTGCCGCGCTGGCCGACGCCCCACGTCGAGGGGTCGCTGCCGTAGCCGCTGTGGGTGGCGCCGTTGCCCGCGTAGGTCGCGTTGCCGTAGGCGTTGTAGCCCGGCTTGAACTCGTCCGAGTTGCGGAACACCGGGTTGTTGCTCTGCATGGTCTCTCCTTGGAGCCCTGGTGGCCGCATCACCCTGATGACAACCTGACGCTCCCATCCTAGTGAGGCGTCACGATGGGAAAACGTACGACAGGAGCGCCGCGTTCCCGACGGTCCCGCCGGTCCCTACGATTTCAGGTTCTCTTCATCGAGGTCTCATTACCGTCGTGGCATGACGGCCGTCTCCCTCCCGCGCCCCCTGCGTGGGCTCGCCGTCGCAGCGCTCGCACTGGCCATTCTGGGCAGCGCGCTGCTGGCCTGGCTCGTGGTCGAGCCGCTGGACCACGACGCGCGTCACGTGCTGATGCGGTCGACCTCCACGCAGACGGTGCGCTCCGAGGATGCGGAGATGCCGCCCGCGCCGTACGGCGAGGCGGCCTGGTCGCTCGCCGTCGATCGCGCGTACGCAGCGGTGGACGGGGGTCGCGGTGCGGCGGCCTGGCTGCGCCACCGGGCCGCAGAGCGTCGCCCGGGCGAGCAGCTCGCAGTGGTGATGGGGATCGACGACGTCATGGTGCAGACCCATCTGGCCGGGCTCGGCACGCTGGTGCCGCAGTCGGTCCGGTTCGTCCGGACGGCGCACCGGCTCGGCTACGCGGTCTTCTACGTCACCGGACGCACGTACCGCGACGGACTGGGCGCGATCCAGTCGCTGCTCGAGCGCGCGCACGTCCCGCTCAGCGGCGTCTTCCCTCCCCCGGTCGGGTCGACCGACGAGGCGACGGAGAAGGCGCGGTGTCGCGCGGCGATCCGGGCCGCCGGCTACACGATCGCCGCCTCGGTGGCCTCCGACGGCGCGAGCTTCGTCGGCTCCCCGGCCGCCGAGATGGAGGTTCGCCTGCCCGATTTCGCCCAGTCCGGCTGACCGGCGAACGGGCGACGAAGGAGAAGTGCCCCCGGTGGGGGTCGAACCCACACTGAACCGCTTTTAAGGCGGCTTCCTCTGCCGATTGGGATACAGGGGCTCGCGGGTGCCGGTCGCGGTCAAGCGCTGAATCTCGACCGGTACCCGCGAGTCAAGGGGTCAGTGCCGCCGGCCGGTCCTCTCGGACGCGGTGGCGAGCGCCGACTGGACCCGCGGGTCGCGGGTGATCCGGGCTCCGAGGGCCTTGACCTGCTCGGGCTTGAACTTGACGGCGTAGGCGACGCCGGCGGCCGCGGCCACCAGCACGATGAGCTTCTTCACGCAGGTAAGTCCGTCATGGACCAGGCGATCCCGTCAAGGATGTCGGACTCCGACACGATCAGCTCGTCCACGCCCGTACGCCGCAGGACGGCGCTGAGCACCAGGCCTCCGGCCGCGATCACGTCGGCACGGCCCGGGTGCATCCAGCGCAGCGCGGTGCGCTCCACGACCGTCATCGCGAGCAGTCGCCGGACGAGCCCGTCGAGCTCGATGAGCGGGATGCGGAGCTGGTCGGTGGCGCCGCGGTCGTACTCCGCGAGGTCGAGGAACCCGACGGCGAGCTGGGTGATGGTGCCGGCGACGCCCACGACCGACCGGGCGCGGGCCGGGTCGACCGGGCAGGCGTCGAGGGCGGCGTCGATGTCGGCCACGCAGGCGGCGATCTCGGCCTCGGTCGGCGGGTCGGTGTGCAGGTGGCGCTCCTGGAGGCGCACCGACCCGATCTGCATGGAGAACGCCTCGCTCGGACCGCCCTCGACACTCTCGCCGAGGATGAGCTCGGTCGAGCCGCCGCCGATGTCGATCACGACCACCGGCAGCGCGGGCTCGTCGCGCAGGTTGCGGATGCACCCGTCGTACGCGAGTGCCGCCTCCTCGTCGCCGCTGACGACCTCGGGCTCGACGCCGAGGCGCTCGCGGACGCCGTCGACGAAGACCGAGGCGTTGCGGGCGTCACGGCTGGCCGAGGTCGCCACGAAGCGGATCCGCTCCGGCGTGACCTCATGCGTACGGATGAGCGCGGCGTACTCGTCGATCGCGGCGAACGTGCGCTCCAGCGCATCGGGATGCAGCTCGCCGGTCGCGTCGACGCCCTGACCGAGCCGCACCATCCGCATCTCCCTCGCCAACTCGACGAGGTCGGTCGTGACGCCACCGTGCCCCTCGATGCGGCCGATGAGCAGCTTGATCGTGTTGGTGCCGCAGTCGATCGCGGCGACCGTGCGGTCCGGGTGCGACATCGAGGATCAGGCCTCGTCGGGCAGGTCCACGCAGGGGCCCGACGCCCACCAGTCGCCGAGGGTGGCGAGGACCTCGTCGCCGAGCGGGTTGGCACCCGGGCCCTGGGCCAGCGCCTGGCCGGCGAGCACGTGGAGGCACTTCACGCGCTCGGGCATGCCGCCGGCGGAGATGCCACGGATCTCGGGCACGTCCAGCCCGGCGGAGGCCTCGATGTCGTTGCGCGCGGCCAGGTACGCCTCGTGCGCGCGCTGGTAGGCGGCCTTGAGCTCGGGGTCGGACTCGAGCCGGGCCTCCATCTCCTTCATCACGCCGTCACCCTCGAGTCGCCCGATCCGCGACGCGGCACGGGGACAGGTCAGGTAGTACGTGGTCGGGAACGGCGTGCCGTCGGGGAGCCGCGGCTCGGTGGTCACCACGTCGGGCAGCGAGCACGGGCAACGGTGGCCGATCTCGTGGATCCCGCGCGGCACCCGGCCGAGCTGGGCGCCGATGGCCGCCTCGTCGCGAGGGTCGATGCTCACTTCACTGTCCGATCTTCGTTGCTGGGGGTGTGCCGACGGCGGGCGGGTGGCCGGCGATCAGATCGCTGCTCCACACCTCGCTCCACCAGGCGGTGGGCTCCTGCGGCTTGCCGACCGAGTCGGGCGAGCTGAGCCGGCCCGAGGGCTTGATCGGCTCGCCGTTCGCGTCGAGGGCAACGTACGCGGTCTGGCCCGGCATCACGTAGCCGAACTTCTCCCGCGCCTGCTGCTCGAGGTAGGCCGGGTCGTCCCACCGGGTCTTCTGGTCCTGCAGCTCCGCGATCGCCTTCTCCCGCTCCACGATCTGCGAGGACAGGGCGTCGATGTCGTGGCGCTGCTGGAGGTAGGCCTTGAGCGAGGAGGCGTACGAGACGACGAGCACCAGCATGACCAGGACGAAGACACCCATCCGGCCGGTGACCCGCGGGCGCGGCACCGTCCGCCCGGGGCGGTCCGTACGGCCTGCGCCGGTGCGTGGCTGGGAGCCGGTGTCGCCGCTCAGCGAGCGGCCGGTGCGCCCGGAGCCACGTCCGGGGCCGGTCCGCCCCCGGGGTCCGCGGTTGCCGGATCGCTGCTGTGCCACGGCGGTCATTCTGCCAACCGGGCAGCCGAATCGTGGTCCGCCCCGCCGAGACCGGCGAGGTCGCGGCCTCGAAGCATGGCTAGACCGGACCCGGGACGTTGTCCCCCAGTGACCCCGGATCGTCCTGGCGCGCCGCGAACGCGCCTAGCGTCATCCATCGTGACTTCTTTCGCCTCGCGCTCCGTCGTGCTCACCGCAGCCGGAGTGCTCGCCATCGCCGGGATCGCCGGCTTCGTCGACTCCGCGTCCGCCAAGCCCACCAGCGTCAGGGCCTGCGTCGACGACGGCGACATCCGCGTGCTCAACGGCAAGCAGGACTGCAAGGCCGGCGAGCAGCCGATCACCTGGAGCGTGAAGCCGCAGGCGGGCCCCATCGGTCCGCGCGGCGCTACCGGCCCCGCAGGTCCGGCGGGCGCGACCGGCGAGACGGGCGCCGTCGGGCCGCAGGGCCCGGTCGGCCCGGCCGGCTCCGGCGCGCAGGGACCCGTCGGCCCGGTGGGGCCGAAGGGCGACACGGGCGACACGGGCGCGACGGGCGCGATCGGCCCCATGGGGCCGATGGGTATGGGCATGCCGGGCCCCGCCGGTGCGACCGGCCCGCAGGGCCCCAAGGGCGACACCGGAGACACCGGCTCGACCGGCCTGACCGGTCCCCAGGGCCCGAAGGGCGACACCGGAGACACCGGGGCCACCGGCCTGACCGGTCCCCAGGGCCCGAAGGGCGACACCGGAGACACCGGGGCCACCGGGCCGCAGGGCACGAAGGGCGACACAGGTGCCACGGGAGCAGCGGGGGGCTTCAGCTCGGTCCGCTATGTGACGGGAGGCACCGCCTCCGGCGACGGGGCCGTTGCGACCCACCGCATCGTCGGCGGAGCCTGCACGACCGGCGAACAGCCCATCGGGGGTGGCGTCTACAACTCCGACCCTACCGACTGGACCTACACCCTCCAGAGCTATCCGAGCGACGGTGGCGGCGCCCTCAGCGCCAGCACCCCGACGAACTGGGCGCTCGTCGTGGGCGTCACGAACGGAACCGCGACCGCGTACACCATCTGCGCCAAGTGACCCACGAACGACAGCGGCCGCGCTCCCCTCGGGGGGCGCGGCCGCTGTCGTTCGTACGCGATCAGGCGTTGTAGCGCGGGAACGCGCTCGCACCGGCGTAGCGGGCGGCGTCGCCGAGCTCGTCCTCGATGCGGAGCAGCTGGTTGTACTTGGCGACGCGGTCCGAGCGGGCCGGGGCCCCGGTCTTGATCTGGCCGCAGTTGGTGGCGACGGCCAGGTCGGCGATGGTGGTGTCCTCGGTCTCGCCGGAGCGGTGCGACATCATGTTGCTGAAGCCGCTGCGGTGGGCGAGCTCGACGGCGTCGAGGGTCTCGGTGAGCGAGCCGATCTGGTTGACCTTGACCAGCATCGAGTTGGCCTGGCCGCCGGCGATGCCGCGCTGCAGGCGCTCCACGTTGGTGACGAAGAGGTCGTCGCCGACCAACTGGACCTTCGAGCCGAGCTCGTCGGTGATGGTCTTCCAGCCCTCCCAGTCGTCCTCGTCCAGCGGGTCCTCGATCGAGACGATCGGGTAGTTGGCGACCAGGTCGGCGTAGTAGGCCGTCATCTCGGCGGAGGTCTTGGACTGGCCCTCGAACGTGTAGACGCCGTCCGTGCAGAACTCGGAGGCCGCGACGTCCATCGCGAGCGCGACGTCGGTGCCGAGCGAGTAGCCGGCCTTGGCGACGGCCTCGGCGATGAGGTCGAGCGCGGCGCGGTTGGACTCGAGGTTGGGGGCGAAGCCGCCCTCGTCGCCGAGCCCGGTGGAGAGGCCCTTCTCCTTCAGCACGGACTTGAGCGCGTGGTAGACCTCGGCACCCATGCGCAGGGCCTCGGCGAAGGTCGGAGCGCCGATCGGGGCGATCATGAACTCCTGGACGTCGACGTTGGAGTCCGCGTGGGCGCCGCCGTTGAGGATGTTCATCATCGGAACGGGCAGGACGTGGGCGTTGTTGCCGCCGACGTACTTGAAGAGCGGGAGGCCGGCGCTGTCGGCGGCGGCCTTCGCGACGGCGAGGGAGACGCCGAGGATGGCGTTGGCGCCCATGTTGGCCTTGTTCGGGGTGCCGTCGGCGGCCAGCATCGCCTGGTCGATGGCGCGCTGGTCGGAGGCGTCGAGGCCGACGATGGCCTCGGACAGGGTCTCGATGACGTTGATGACGGCCTTCTGGACGCCCTTGCCCAGGTAGCGGTCGCCGCCGTCGCGGAGCTCGACGGCCTCGAACGCGCCGGTGGAGGCGCCGGACGGGACGGCGGCGCGCGCGAACGTGCCGTCCTCGAGCAGGACCTCGACCTCGACGGTCGGGTTGCCTCGGGAGTCGAGGATCTCGCGTGCGCCGACTGCTTCGATGACTGCCATCGTCGATGTGCTCCTGTAAGTCTGTGGAAGATGCGGCGCCAGCCTAGTCGGCCACGCGCCTACCGGCAGGTACGGGCCGCTGGGCCGGACGCCTGTGAGCGGGGCCACACCTAGAGGGCGGAATCGTTGACCGACGCAAATAGTTGAAAGAGGCATGACTGACGCGATCACCCTGCAGAAGCTCGACGAGACCGGCCGCCAGATCGTCTTCACCGGCGCCCGGACGTCCAACTCCTTCGCCGACACCCAGGTCTCCGACGACGAGCTGCGTGAGATCTGGGAGATGACCCGCTTCACGCCGACGATGGCGAACACCCAGCCGCTGCGCGTGGTCTTCGTCCGCGACGCCGCCGGCAAGGAGCGGCTCCTGCCGCACATCGCCGAGGGCAACGCCGCCAAGACGGCCGCCGCACCGGTCACCGCGATCCTCGCGTACGACAAGAACTGGCACGAGGAGATCCCGAACGTCTTCCCGATCCGCCCGGAGATGAAGGACTACTTCGCCGCCGACGAGGCCGCCCGCCACGGTGCCGGCAACTTCTCGGCCGGCCTGCAGTCGGGTGCCTTCATCCTCGCGACCCGCGCCGCCGGCCTCGCCGCCGGTCCGATCGCGGGCTACGACAAGGACGGCATCGACGCCGAGTTCTTCCCCGAGGGCGACTGGACGACCCTGCTGGTCGTCAACATCGGTCACCCGGGCGAGAACCCCTGGTTCGACCGCCTCCCCCGCGTCGACGCCGACAAGGCGATCGTCTGGGCCTGAGGCCGCGCCCGGTGACCACGATGTCACCGTGATACATCGCGCTGGGAGTGACAGCTCACGCTGTCACTCCCAGCGCTTTTCGTTCGGTCACCGTGCGGAAGCATCACCGCGACGGTGCGGGCCTCAGGCGCGCTCCGCCCGCTTGGCCGCCTGCCACTGCTCCTCGATCTGCTCGAGGGTGTACGGGCCGGCGGCCGCGACGGCCGGGTCGAACACATGCGGGTTGCGTCGGACCATCTTGGCGTGCAGCCCGGCGATCACGTCGTCCATGGTGAACTCGCCGCGCTCCTCGGCGATCGCGGCGTGGAAGTAGATCTGCAGCAGCAGGTCGCCGAGCTCCTCGCACAGATGCGCGGGGTCACCCTCCTCGATCGCCTCGAGCACCTCCTCGGACTCCTCGCGCAGGAAGCGCGCCAGCGACCCGTGGGTCTGCGAGGCCTTCCACGCGCAGCGCTCGCGCATCAGCCGCATGGTGGCGAGGAACTCGACCAGCCCCTCGCCCGAGGCCCCACTCGGCGCGTCGGTCACAGCGCGCCGGCGTGGTGCAGCAGCTGGCGCAGCAGCGCGCCGCGACCACCCTCGAGATCAGCGCCGACCGCCTCGGCCGCCGCCTCCTCCGGCGTCATCCAGGTCAGCTCGAGCGCGTCCTGGCGCGGCTGGCACTCGCCGGTCACCGGGACGACGTACGCGAGCGCGACGGCGTGCTGGCGCGGGTCGCTCAGCCGCTCGCCGGGCCAGGGGAAGTACTCGGCCACGGCCGCCGGCACGATCGAGGGCGGCAGCGCCGGGAAGGCGGTCGGACCGAGGTCCTTCTCCAGGTGCCGGATCAGCGCGTCGCGGACCCGCTCGCCGTGCAGCACCCGCCCCGAGACCAGAGTCCGGTTGATGGAGCCGGTCACCGGCGAGCCGCGCAGCAGCAGCCCGACCTCGACGACGCGCCCGTCGTGGCCGACCCGTACGGGAAGCGCCTCGACGTACAGGATCGGCACCCGGCCCCGGGACTCGGCCAGCTCCTCCTCCGAGAGCCAGCCCTGCTGCTTCTCCAGCCCCTCGGACCAGCCCGGCTCCTCAGGGAAGTTCTGCTCGCCGAACGCCTCCATCGTCATGGGCCGATCCTGCCAGATCGGCCCCGCCTCACCACTCGAGCGGGTCGCGAACGATCGGACACGTCATGCAGTGCCCGCCGCCGCGCCCACGGCCGAGCTCGGCGCCGACGATCGTGATCACCTCGACACCCGCCTTGCGCAGGGCCGTGTTGGCGACGGTGTTGCGGTCATAGGTGATGACGACGCCGGGCTCGAGCGCGACGGCGTTGTTGCCGCTGTCCCACTGCTGGCGCTCGGAGGCGTAGACGTCACCGCCGATCTCGATGAGGTTGAGCCGGGGCAGCCCCAGGGACTTCGCCACCACGTCCACGAACCGCTCGCTGCCGTGGTCGATCACCTCGACGCCGGGAGCCTTGTCCGAGGGCATCAGCGTGAAGGCGTGGATGTGGTCGACGATGCTCGGGTAGATCGTGACGATGTCGCGGTCGGCGAAGGTCATCACGGTGTCGAGGTGCATCGCCGCGCGCAGCTTGGGCATGCCGGCCACCACCACCCGGGTGGCCGCGCCCTGGGCGAAGAGGGCCGCCGCGACCTGCGTGATCGCCTGGCGCGAGGTGCGCTCGCTCATCCCCATCAGGACCACGCCGTTGCCGACCGGCATGATGTCGCCGCCCTCGAAGGTGGCGCTCCCCCACGACCGCTCGGGATCGCCCCACCAGACGCGCGATCCGACGTAGTCGGGGTGGAAGGAGTAGATCGCCTTGTACAGCAGCGTCTCGTCCTGGCGGGCCGGCCAGTACAGCGGGTTCATCGTCAGGCCGCCGTAGAGCCAGCAGGTGGTGTCCCGGGTGTAGAGCGTGTTGGGCAGCGGCGCCATGAGGTACTCGCGGCCGCTCGACTCCCGGGCGAGGCTGACGTAGCCGGTGCGGAAGTCCTCGGGCAGGTCGTCGACCGCCATCCCCCCGATCAACAGCTCGGCGAGCTGCGGCGAGGGCAGCGTCTCGAGGTAGGCGCGCGTGCCGTCGACGAGCCCGAGGCCGACGTGGTTGGGGTCCACCTTGCGGTCCAGCAACCACTCCCGTCCGCCAGGGACGTCGAGGGTCTCGGCGAGCAGGTCGTGCAGCTCGACCACCTCGACACCGCGCTGGACCATCTTGTTGACGAAGTCGGCGTGGTCGCGCTGGGCGTTCTCCACCCACAGCACGTCATCGAAGAGCAGCTCGTCGTTGTTGCTCGGCGTGAGGCGCCGGTGCGCCAGCCCCGGTCGACAGACCAGGACCTTGCGCAGCCTGCCGACCTCGGAGTGCACGCCATACGTGGAGGAGAGAGACATCGGACTGCCTTTCAGATGGAGAGATGGCCGGACCAGAGACCGATGACACCCGCTGCCGCACCGAGCACGATGAGCGCACACAGGCACGCCTCCACCGGAGTGAACAGGCGCCTCGCCTGCTCGCTGCGGGCCTTGACGTAGAGCAGCGTGGCCGGCGCCAGGATGACCGTCGAGAGCAGGACGAACTTGAGGCCGGCAGCGTCGAAGAGGAAGAGCGTGTACGCGGTCGCGGCTCCCGCCACGATCGTCTCGGTGCGGCGCACGCGCGGTGGGACGCCCTCGTACGCCTCACCGGTCAGGCCGAGCTTGAGGGCGTACCCCGCCGCCAGGAGGTACGGCACCAGCGCCAGCACGGTCGAGAAGTCGAGCATGAAGTCCAGCGCGTTGTTCACGAAGAGCGTCAGGCCGAGCAGGGCCTGGATGCCCAGGGAGGTGACCACGAGCGCCGTGATCGGGACACCGTTCTCGTTCTCGAGTCCGAGGAAGCGCGGCATGTCGTCGCCGCGCGCCGGGTTGTACAGCACCTCGGCAGCCATCAGGGTCCATGCCAGGTAGGCGCCGAGGACGGAGATGATGATGCCGACGCTGATGAAGATCTGACCCCAGTGACCGACCTGGCTCTCGAAGACGCCGATCATGGACGGCTGCCGGGTTCGGGCGATGTCGGGCTGCGGCACCACGGAGTAGGTGGACAGCGTGACGAGCGCGAAGATCGCCAGCACGCTCAGGAAGCCGAGCACCGTGGCACGGCCGACGTCTCGCCGGCTCTTCGCGTAGCGGGAGTAGACCGACGCGCCCTCGACACCGATGAACACGAAGGTGGTGATGATCATCGTGTTGCGGACCTGCTCGTTCAGGTTGCCGAGCTCGCCGTAGGTGTCCGCCAGCCAGTTGTCGGCGAAGACACCGGCATCGAAGTAGACGAACATCACCACGATGAAGGTGAGGATCGGCAGCAGCTTCCCGATCGTCACGATCGTGTTGATCGCGGCCGCGTCCTTGACGCCGCGGGCGACCAGGTAGTGGAAGAGCCACACCCCGACCGACGAGATCGCCACGGCGAGCACGGTGGCGCCATCGCCGAAGCTCGAGGTGAAGGCGCCGATCGTGGCCGACATGAACACCCAGTAGAACGTGTTGCCCGCCACGGTGCTCGCCCAGAAGCCGATCGCGGAGTTGAAGCCCGCGTAGTCCCCGAAGCCCGCCTTGGCGTAGATGTAGACGCCGGAGTCGAGCTCGGGCTTGCGGATCGCGAGGTTCTGGAAGACGAACGCGAGCATCAGCATGCCGGTGCCAGCCACAGCCCAGGCGATGAGCGAGCCGAGGATCCCGGTGGCGACGGCGAAGCGGGCAGGGAGCGAGAAGACACCGGCCCCGACCATGCCGCCCACCACCATCGCCGTGAGCATCGGCAGGCTGAGCTTGGCCACCGGCCGGGCCGCGGCCGGGACGACGGTCTCCGGGCTGCTGGTCATGCCACCTCCTAGGCAGATGGTCCCAACCTAGCGGCCCGTTTGACGATCGGTCAGTAGTAAATCCCGCTGTTCACGCCGCCTACTCCTTCGGGTCGACGACGGCGTCGATGACCACCCGCGCCCACTCCAGCAGCGCGATCCCGTCGAGCGGCTTGGCGGGGAAGCCGGTCGAGACCGGGCGCGGCACCAGGATCGTGTCGGTGGCGCCCTTGATGAGGGACTTGGGATACATCCGCTGGAGCCGCACCTGGCGCGACTCGGGCAGCGAGACCGGCGAGAAACGGACGTTCTTGCCCGCGATCGTCACCTCGGTGACTCCGGCCTGGCGCGCGCGGGCGCGGAAGCGCGCGACCAGCAGCAGCGAGGCCACCTCGATCGGCGGCTCCCCGTAACGGTCCTTGAGCTCGGCCTCGACCGCGTCGACGTCGGCGTCCGCCCGTACCTCGGCGAGGCGCTTGTACATCTCCAGGCGCAGCCGCTCCGAGGGGATGTACTCGTGCGGCAGGTGCGCGTCGACCGGCAGCTCGATGCGGACCTCCTCGTACTGCTCCTCGGTGGTGCCCTTGTAGTCACTGACGGCCTCGCCGACCAGACGGACGTAGAGATCGAAGCCGACGTCCGCGATGTGGCCGGACTGCTGCCCGCCGAGCAGGTTGCCCGCGCCGCGGATCTCGAGGTCCTTCATCGCGATCGCCATGCCGCCGCCGAGGTCGGAGTGCTGCGCCAGCGTCGCGAGCCGCTCGTGGGCGGTCTCGGTGAGCGGCTTCTCGGAGGGATAGAGGAAGTACGCGTACGCCCGCTCGCGCGAGCGCCCGACGCGGCCGCGCAGCTGGTGCAGCTGCGACAGGCCGAGGGTGTCGGCGCGCTCGATGATCATGGTGTTGGCGTTGGACACGTCGAGGCCGGACTCGACCAGCGTGGTGCAGACGAGGACGTCGAAGGTCTTCTCCCAGAAGTCGACCATCACCTGCTCGAGCTGCTTCTCGTTCATCTGGCCGTGCGCGACCGCGACCCGCGCCTCGGGCACGAGCTCGCGGATCCGCGCGGCGGCCCGCTCGATCGAGTCGACCCGGTTGTGGATGTAGAACACCTGGCCGTCGCGCAGCAGCTCACGCCGGATGGCGGCGACGACCTGCCGGTCCTCGTACCCGCCGACGTAGGTGAGCACCGGGTGGCGCTCCTCGGGCGGGGTGGTGATGGTGGACATCTCGCGGATGCCCGTGATCGACATCTCGAGCGTGCGCGGGATCGGGGTCGCGGACATGGCGAGGAAGTCGACCGAGGTCCGCAGGCGCTTCATCTCCTCCTTGTGCTCGACGCCGAAGCGCTGCTCCTCGTCGACGATGATGAGGCCGAGGTCCTTGAACCGGATGTCCTTGTTGAAGAGCCGGTGGGTGCCGACCACGATGTCGACGGTGCCGTCGGCCAGGCCGGCGATGACCTCCCGGGCCTCCTTGTCGGTCTGGAAGCGCGACAGTCCGCGCAGGTTGACCGGGAAACCCGACATCCGCTCGATGAAGGTCGACAGGTGCTGGTTGACCAGCAGGGTCGTCGGGACGAGGACCGCGACCTGCTTGCCGTCCTGGACCGCCTTGAAGGCCGCACGCACGGCGATCTCCGTCTTGCCGTAGCCGACGTCGCCGCAGACCAGTCGGTCCATCGGGATGGGCCGCATCATGTCGGCCTTGACCTCGTCGACGACCGAGAGCTGGTCGACGGTCTCCTGGAAGGGGAACGCGTCCTCCATCTCGCGCTGCCACGGGGTGTCCGGTCCGAAGGCGTAGCCCTTGGTGGCCTGGCGCGCGGCGTACAGCTTGATCAGCTCGCCGGCGATCTCCTTGACCGCCTTCTTCGCCTTCGCCTTGCGCTTCTGCCAGTCGGCGCCACCGAGCCGGTCGAGGCTCGGCTGCTCGCCGCCGACGTAGCGGGTGACCTGGTCGAGCGCGTCGGCCGGTACGTAGAGCCGGTCCGGCGGACCGGCCTTCTTCGACGCGCCGTACTCGAGGACGAGGTACTCGCGGACCGCTCCCCCGACCTCGCGCTGCTTCATCTCGACGAAGCGGCCGACGCCGTGCTGCTCGTGCACGACGTAGTCGCCGGTCTTGAGCTCGAGCGGGTCGATCTGCTTCTTGCGACGCGTCGGCATCTTCTGCATGTCGCGCGTCGAGGACTTCTGCCCGGAGATGTCCTCGCCGGTGAGGACGGCGAGCTTGAGCTCGTCGTCGACGAAGCCGTGCTGGAGAGTGGCCTGGACGACCGTGACGACGTTGAGCCGCGGCTTGCTGGACTCGGGATCGGCGGGGTCGGCCAGCCGCGCGGGCACGTCGTTCTCGGCCAGCTGCTCGACCGTCCGCTGGGCCAGGCCGTGGCCCGGCTGGACGACGACCACGCGGTAGCCGTCGTCGCGCCAGCGGGCGAGGTCCTTGATGGCGGCCGGCAGGTCGCCGCGGTAGCTCTCGGCGGCCTTGACCGGGACGGCACGCGACGGGACGCCGGCGGTCGCTGCGTCCAACCGAGTAGTGTCGATCGGTCCGCTTTCATCGCCGAGGCCGAACGGGCTGATCGACCACCACGGCAGGCCGTTGGCGATCGCGTGGGCGCGGACGTCGCCGAGCTCCTGGTACGAGGCGCGGGACAGGTCGATCGGGGCGGTGCCGCCGCTCGCGGCCGCGGCCCACGACGCGCCGAGGAACTCCTCGGCGGTGGCGACCAGATCGTGCGCCCGGCGCCGGACCCGCTCAGGGTCGCAGACCAGGATCCCGCCGTCGGCCGGGAGCAGGTCGATGAGCAGCTCCATGTCGTCGACCAGCACCGGTGCCAGGGACTCCATGCCGTCGACCGCGATGCCCTGGCTGATCTTGTCGGTGAGCTCGATGAGGGTGGGGTGGGCCTCGCCGAGCGCCTTGGCGCGGGCGCGGACCTCGTCGGTCAGCAGCATCTCGCGGCACGGCGGCGCCCACAGGCGCTCCTTCTTCTCCACGGTGCGCTGGTCGGCGACGGCGAAGCTGCGGATCTCCTCGACCTCGTCGCCCCAGAACTCAACTCGGAGCGGGTGCTCCTCGGTCGGCGGGAAGACGTCGACGATGCCACCGCGCACCGCGAACTCGCCACGCTTCTCGACCAGGTCGACCCGGCTGTAGGCGGCGTCCACGAGCGCCTTGACGGTGTCGTCGATGCTGGCGCTCTGGCCGCTGCGCAGCTCGACCGGCGCCAGGTCGCCGAGGCCCTTGACCTGCGGCTGGAGCACGGATCGTACGGGCGCGACGACCACCTTGAGCGGTCCGTGCGCCTCGCCGGCGGCCTCGGGGTGCACCAGCCGGCGCAGCACCGCGAGGCGGCGCCCGACGGTGTCGGATCGCGGGCTCAGCCGCTCATGCGGCAGCGTCTCCCAGCTCGGGAAGTAGGCGACCGACGCCGGCCCGATCAGGTCGCCGAGATCGCTGACCAGGTCCTCGGCCTCGCGGCTGGTGGCGGTGACCGCGAGCACGGTGCGACCGGCACTGACCAGACCCGTGACCAGGAAGGGGCGCAGCGCCTCCGGGCCGGTGATGTCGAGCGACAGCACCCTCCCGCCCTGGGCCTCCTCGAGCACCTCGGCGAGGTGCGGGCTGGCGAGGAGCTGACCGGCGAGCGGAGAGAGGGTCACGTGGGCCGAGTCTACGGCGGCCCCGGTCAGGGATGGCCTGCGGGAAGGGCGCCGACGCCCTGCGCATCGCCCTTGAAGTAGCTCGCCAGCACCCGCTCGGCGGTGCGCCGGCCCCAGCCGTCCAGCATCCGCCTGCCCGCCGCCGTCCGGCCGAGCACCTGGTAGCGCAGCATGTTGAGCGGGACCAGGTAGCCGAACGCCCACGGCGGCCGCGGCGCCAGGCCGAGGTCTCTCATCGACTCGAGGCCGAGGAACACCGTCAGCATCGACAGCAGCCGCTCCTGCTCGTAGCGACCGCGCAGCGGCTGGAGCGCCGCCGGCCAGCCGTGCCACTGCCGATCGCGCTGCGCGCGTACGACCGCCTGCGCGAGCTGCGGGCCCGCCTCGGTGAGCGCGCCCTGTGCCTGGAGCACGTGGTAGTTGATCCGGTGCCGGTCGCGCTCGCGCTCGACGAGAAAGTCGGGGTGGACGCCCATCAGGTGGCCGACGTATCGCCACAGGTGCAGGTAGTCCTCCGCGTCCGGACGCGTGATCCGCACGCCGAGCGCCCGGCAGCCGATGAGCGGTACGCCGTCGAAGAGGCCGAGCGTCGAGGCCAGGTCGGTCTGGTTGATCGGCAGCCCCCACTGCTCGGTGTCCCACTCGGGCTCGTACTGCGCGTTGACCAGGGCGTGCATGAGCCGCACATGCACGGTCAGCCGCCACGCCTCCTGGTGCGGGCGCAGCGCGTCGGCTCCCTGCAGCGAGGTGGCCCACTTCTGCGTCTCGGCCAAGCGCCGCGAGGTGGCCGCGCCGGTCAGCCCGTCGGTCCGCACCAGGAGGTCGGTGGGGCCGCCGAACCGGTACCCGCCGATCAGCGAGAGCTGGAGCAGGACGTCGCCGGCGTTGCGACCCATCCGCCGGAAGACGGTCGCACCGCGTTCGACGCGCTCCTGGTCGACCCACACCGGCACGGTCTCGACCTCGCGGAAGAAGTCGACGAGGGCCGGGGCTGCGTCCGGGACGGCGTCCACGCCCCGTTCGAGCGCTGTCCGGAACTGCTTCATCGTCACCCTGCCCGGCTCGCCTGCTCGCATCCGGATCGCGTCCGCGAGGGCCGCGCCGAGCTCGTCGCGCTCGGTGAAGCCACGCCCGATCCGGGCCATCAGGTCCTCGTCGAGGTCACCGACCCGGGCCAGCAGCTTGAGGCTGCGCCCCAGGCGCAGGTTGCGCTGCTCGCCGGCCCGGTAGCGAGCCGGGAAGGGGTGGTCGTCGGGGCGCGGGCGGAGTGCTGCGACAGCCGTGGTCATGCCTTCATCGTGACGCGAGCGATTACTCGCATACAATTCGCATCCATGCGCAAGGAACCGCGCCAGGCGCGCTCCCGGGAGATGGTCGAGCGGATCGTCGCGGCCGGTCGGCAGGTGCTCGTCGAGCGCGGGTACGACGCCTTCTCCACCAACCAGGTCGCCACGACGGCCGGGATCAGCCCGGGCTCGCTCTACCAGTACTTCCCCGACAAGGCCTCGATCCTCGAGATCGTCGTCGACCGCTACTGGGATGAGGTCGCCGAGTCCGTCGCCGCCTCGCTCGCGGACCACCTCGGCGAGGTCGGTCCGCAGATGGTCCGGCAGGTCGCCGACGCGCTGATCAGCGCGCTCGAGGCCGACCGCACGCTCCTGGGCGTGGTGGCCGAGCAGCTCCCGCTGGCCCGAAGCCGCGAGCGCCGCCGGGCGCTGGAGCGTCGGGTCCGGGAGCTGGTCGGGGCCTATCTCGTCGTGCGGCCCGACGCCAGCACCCGCCCGGATCCGGGCGTCGCCGCGTGGATGATCGTGCTCGCGATCGAGAATCTCGCCATGCGGTGGGTCCTCGACCGGCCGCCGATCGACCGGGACGTGGTCATCGAGGAGATGACCGCGCTGGTCGCGGGCTACCTCGGCGGCGTGTGACGGACGGCCGAGTCAGTCGTGCGCGCGGGCCGAGTCAGCGGTGCGCGAGGGCCGAGTCAGCGGGTGCGCTGGGCGTAGGACTGGGCCGCCGCGTACACGTCGTCCACGTACTGCTGCGAGTGGTTGTACGCGAAGATCGCCTGCGACCAGCCCTGACCGGTCGCGAGGTCGTCGCCGGCACCGCAGAGGTAGCGCATCGCGGTCATCGCGGCGTCGTCGAGGTCGTCGATGTCGGCCAGACCGTCACCGTCGCCGTCGGAGGCCCACCGCGACCACGTCGAGGGGATGAACTGCATCGGGCCGTACGCGTGGTCGAGGGCGCCGAGAGCGGAGCCGACGATCGGCGTCGACGACCGCCCGTCGTCGGCGACCGTACGACCGCCGAGGGTGCCGTGCTGGGACTCGATCCAGCCGACGCCGGCCAGGGTGGTCCAGCCGATCGCGCAGCCCGCCGGGCGGGCGAGCTGGGCGCGGGCGTACGCGCGCATCGCCGGCACCGGGATCCCGGCCGCGGCGGCGGTCTTCGCCACCCAGGCCGGGTCGGGGTCCTTGACGACGGCGCCGCTGCCGGCCGGCGCGGCCGGCGCGGGCGCCGCGTCAGCGACGGGGGCGGCAGGAGCTGCGACCGGTGCCTCCACGTAGGCCATCGGCGCCGCGTCGGGCGCCGACACGAAGGCCCACGCGACATAGGCGAGGACGGAGACGACGAGCACACCCGCCGCCACCGGGAGCCACCGGTGCAGGCGGATCACCCGAAGCGGCCGTTGACGTAGTCGGCGGTGCGCGGGTCCTGCGGGTTGCTGAACATCGCCTGGGTGTCACCGTGCTCGACGATGCCGCCGGGCGTGCCCTGCGAGGCGAGGAAGAAGGCCGTCTTGTCGGAGACGCGGGCGGCCTGCTGCATGTTGTGCGTGACGATCACGATGGTGACCTCCTCGGCCAGCTCGCGCATCGACTCCTCGATCACGCGGGTCGAGGTCGGGTCGAGCGCCGAGCAGGGCTCGTCCATGAGGAGGACGCGCGGGCGGATCGCCATCGAGCGGGCGATGCACAGCCGCTGCTGCTGGCCGCCGGAGAGGCCGCCGCCGGGCGCGTCGAGGCGGTCCTTGACCTCGTTCCAGAGGCCGCCGAGGCGCAGGCAGCGCTCGACCAGGTCGTCCTTCTCGGACTTCGACGCCTTGGCGCCGGTGAGCTTCAGGCCCGCGAGGACGTTGTCGCGGATGGACATCGCCGGGAACGGGTTGGGGCGCTGGAAGACCATGCCGATGTCACGACGGGCGTCGGTGAGCTTCTTCTCCGGTGCGTAGATGTCCTCGCCGTCGAGCAGGACCTCGCCGCCGAACTTCGCGATCGGGACGAGCTCGTGCATCCGGTTGAGGGTGCGCAGGAAGGTCGACTTGCCACAGCCGGAGGGCCCGATCAGCGCCGTGATCTCGCCGGCAGCCATGGTCAGCGAGACGCGGTCGAGGACGAGCCGGTCACCGAACCAGCAGGAGACGTCGCGCGCCTCGATGGTGGCCAGCCGGCTGTTCGACGCGGCGCCGGGTGCGGGGACGGCGGCGGGCGACCCGTCGAGGGTCGGGATCACCTGGGTGGACTCGGCGGTGGCCATGGCTCAAAGTCTCTCTGATTAATCGGGAAAGTTCTATTTTCGCACGGGTGCCGACCCGGGGCGTGCACCCCGGGTCGGCAGCTGTCGCGCGAAAGCGGTGCGACCGTCAGGCGGCAGCCGCGACGGCGGCCTTGTCCTTCTTGATCGCCTTGTTCAGCTTGACGATCTTCTTCTTCCAGACGGCCTTCTTGTGGCCCTTGGCCTTCTTGAGGGCCTTCTTGGCGGCCTTCAGCTTGGCCTGGTCGGCCTTGAGCTTCGCCTGGGCGGCCTTGAGGGCGGCGTTCGGCGTGGTGGACGGCGGGGTGACGACCGGAGCCTGCTCGAGGAGCGGGTTCGGGACGAACATGCTCGCCGGAGCAACGCCGGTGGACGGGACGATGTCACCGGAGGTCGTCCGCGGAACGCCACAGGCCGAGCCCGAGAGCGCGTAGAAGCCGTCGGCCGCGATGATGGCCTGGGCCTCGGGCGAGCAGAAGAAGCCCGAGCCGTTGGCGAGGAGCTTCTTGGTGACGTTGCCGTCGGCGTAGACGCCCGCGTTGACCTTGGTCTGGCCCAGGGCGCCGGCCGTGGTGGCGTTGTTGCGGGCGAAGAGCCACAGCGCACGCTGCTTCTTGAACCCGCCGATGACGCGGATCTGCGAGTTGGCGTCGTGGGTGGCGTTCCACACCTTCGCGCGGCCCAGCGAGATCGGGACGACGGCGTTGACGTCGGCGACCAGCGGCGCGCCGCTGTGCTCGGCGACCGGGGTGCCGTCGGTGCCGTACTTGTCCGGGATGCCGACGACCTGGCTGCCGTCGTTGATCGCGGTCGGGTCACCCTGGTCGAGCGTGCCGTACAGGTTGCCGATCTGGGCGGCGAAGAACTTCGCGGTGCCCGAGCCCGACTTCGGCTGGAGCGCGTCGATCACGCCGGCCTTGCCGCCGACGCTCGACCAGTTCTTGGCGTCACCGTGGTAGATGTCGAGGACCTGCTGGTCACTCAGCGCCGCGGGGGCGGTGGTGTTCTTCGCCGACACGGCGAGGACCACGGTGTCGAGGGCGAACGGGAAGCCGGTCGCCTCCTTCGAGCCCTTGTCGACCAGCGACTTGTCGATGTTCGGCGCCGACGAGGAGCGGGCGTAGGAGATGACCGATCCGCCGTTCGCGTCGGTCTTGCCGAGCAGCTGCAGGCCCGGGCCCGAGCCGTTCGGCGTGGTGATGTTGGTCGCGGCGTCGGTGCCGTCGATACCGGCCCAGCCGGTGCCGATGCTGGTCACCGCGGTGCCGTCGTCCTTCAGCGCGTTGTAGCTGAGGACGTTGTAGGCCTTGCCGTCGATGGTGCGCTCGGCGACGGACTTCTTGTTCCACGCGTCGGCCAGGTCGGCGATGACGTACTGGATCGTGTCCGAGCCGGCGAAGACGATCGTGCCGGTGCCGTCGGTGGCGGCGTTGTCGACCGGCTTGGCGGTCGAGGCGGCACCCTGGTTGAGGGTGGTGTTGAGACCGGCGGCCGAGGCCGGGGCCAGAGCGGCGAACGCGACGGCGCCGGCGGCCAGGCCAGCAACGCCGAGCTTGGCGCTGTACTTGCGAACGAACATCAGTTGCTCCCTGATTTCTTGTTCTGTTACGTCCTGATGTGGGTTCACATCAAGTTCGGTAGGAGGGCGACGACCTGGTCGGTCGCCACCCAGGCCAGTGCGATCGCCACCGGAGCGGCGACGAGCCACACCAGCGACGTCCGGACACGGCGTCGCGCCACCGACACACCCAGGACGAGGGCGATCAGCAGAGCGAGACAGAGGGACAGCAGCGGCAGCACGCTGGTGTCGCGAGCCATCACGGCATCGGCCGGAGCGGCGCCGGCGGTGTAGCCCGCACCGGTGCCCTTCTGGGCGATCGCGTCGACGAAGATCGCGTCACGCGGACGCAACGCCGACAGGGCGCCGCTGCTGGCCGCGGAGACCAGGGTCAGGCGGGCCTGCGTGCCGGTCAGCGCCGTCGGCACCGGGTCACCGGCACGGCGGACGTCCTCGACGTGGTAGGTCACCGACGCCTCGGCGTTCTGGACCACGACCTGGTCGCCGGCCTTCAGGGCACCGAGGTGGCGGAACGGCGCTCCGTAGGTGCTGGCGCGTCCCATCACCACCGAGGTGCCCTGCTGACCCGGGAGGACCGTGGAGGGCAGGTGCCCCGGGCCGGCCATCAGGTCGCGCGAGGTCGAGCCCTGCACGACGACCTGCTCGAGGCCGAGGGCCGGGATCGCCAGCATCGACACCGGAGCACCACGCTCGACGGCGACACCGTTGTAGTCGAGCGCGCCGGTCGGCGCCGTCGCCGCGGCCAGCTGGCCGCGGAACTCGCCGTAGAGCAGGTGCTGGCTGCGCAGGTGGCTCAGGCCACCGAGGACCAGGAGCTGGAGCACCAGCCAGACGCAGACGATCGCGACGACCGTCAGCGCGGACGAGGCGATCTCGAGGGCCTCCTCGGCCTCGCCGGGACGGATCGCGCGACGCTCCTGGGTCAGGATCGAGCCCTTCTTGCGGGCACCGGTGACCGCGGCCGGGGTGGTCGCGGCGCTCACTTGACGCTCCGGATCAGCAGGGCGACTCGCAGCGCCAGCGAGGCGAGCAGGGCGGCGAGGGCGCCGGCGAGGAGCAGCGGCAGCATGCCGCCACCGACCGAGGAGCTGACCAGGGCGGTCGTCACCACGGGGCCGCCGGCGGTCGTGGTCGTGTCGCCTCCGGTCGTGGTCTGCGGGCCGCCGACGACGTCGGTCGGAGCCGGTGCGACACCCGGCGGAATGGCCACGGTGCCGCCGCCGGTCGTGGTGGTGCCGTTGCCGCCACCGGTGGGCGGGGTCGACGTCGGCGCCGAGGCGGCGGCGCCGTCCCCCGGGACGCCCTTCTGGGCGAGGATCGCGTGACGGGCGACGACCGCGGCGTCGAAGAGCTTTGCGGTCGGGCCGGACTTACGGATCGGCACGTACCCGGTGGGCAGCTGACCGTTGCCACGGCCAGGGGCCTGACCCTCGGTCGTCGAGACCTGGATGAACTGGGCGACGTGCGCGGCGTCGGGCTTGGCCAGGCCGCGCCCCTTCGCGGCCGTGTACACGACCGAGGTCCCCGGGTAGGCGGTGTCGCTGCCGCGGACGTCGTCCTGGGTGAGCGTGAACGGCTTGTCGTCCTTCGGCTGCTTCATCAGCTTGACCGCAGCCTCGATGCCGGCCTGGTCGGCGGCGACGAAATGGCCCGGCGAGGCCTGCAGGCTGGCGACGGTGAGGCCGTAGCGCGCGGCGTCGCCGAGGGTGACGACGCCGAACTGCATCCGGCGACCGATGCCCTGCTGGGCGACCCGGCCCAGCGACCAGGTGTTCGAGGTCGGGTCGAGCGTGCAGACGGTGCTGACGTTGGGCCAGCTCAGCAGCATGGCCCGGGCGATCAGCGCGAACGTGCTGACCGGTGCGGCGACCTTCTGCAGGTACGGCGCCGGGTTGGCGTCGAGGCAGGAGATGCCGGTGTGCTTGGGCACCCACTGGTCGAGCAGCGGCCAGGTGCTGACCGGCAGGTCGATGCCCTTGTAGTAGGAGTTCACCTTCATCCCCCACTGGTCGGGCTTGCCCTTGAGCCAGGCCATCGCTGCCGGATCGGCGGCGATGTACGAGGTGAGCTGATCCATCACGGCCGAGTCGGTCGACAGGGCGAGCAGCGTCGCCGCGGCCTCGCTCGCGGCACCGGTGTTCAGCCCCGGGTTGAGCGCCTGGAACTCCGGGTCGCGGTTGATCGACAGCGGGTTCGCGGCCAGGTCGGGCTTGCCCTGGGCATCGGCGTGCGCGCCCGAGATGAGGTTGGAGCCCGGGTAGGACTCGGTCAGCAGCTTGGCGATCAGGCGCGGGTTGAGCTTGAGCGAGGTGTCGATGCTGCCATCGGGACGGTCCATGTTGTACGCGATGCCCCAGCCGGTGAGGGCGGTCGGCGCGTACGCCAGCCCCTTGTCGCCGTCGACCCGGGCGGACGGCTGGGACGCGACGGCACCCCCGTTGAGGACCAGCTGGGTCGCGGCCTCGTCCGGCATGGAGTTGGCCTGCCAGTTGAAGCGGCTCTCGTTGAGGCAGTACGCCGGGGCCCACTGCAGCGCAGCCTGGCTGAGCAGCTCGGAGCCGTAGAACGGCACCGGGGCGCCGGAGCCGTTCAGCGAGCAGGTGTCCGGCGGCGGGGCGAAGGTGAGCGGGATCGAGAAGCGTCGGCTCCAGTTCGACGGCGACCACCAGTAGAGCGGCGAGAGCGCGTCGTCGATGGCGGACTTGTCGAAGTTCATGGTGCCGGGCTCGAAGTTCCCGCTGCCGTTGCACGGGTCGGCGACCGAGGCGCAGTCGATGCCCATCATCGGGATGACGACCACCGAGCACGGGACGCTCTGCGAGCAGCCGAGCGCCTCGTTCTCGATCTTGGTGCGGACCTCGAACTGCGCCGAGCCGCGGCCGTCAGGCCCGGTGAACGCGTAGAGCTCGTTGGTGGGCTCGCCTGCGTTGTTGGAGGCCGAGGGCGGCATCGTCTGGTCGTTGCACTCGTCGTAGGCCTTCTCGTCCTTGTCCTGGGACGTCGGCGCGGAGACGAACTGCGTGATGTGGAAGGCGAAGGTCGAGCCCGTGGGGCAGTCCTTGCTCAGCGTCGACGGGTCGACGCCGCTGACGCCCGGCTTGGCGTCGGCAGGGTCGAGGACCGGGTCCTTGCCCCGGGCGTCGAAGAGCCAGGTGGCGTGATCAGGGTCGGCCTGCGAGGTGCGCTGGTTGTAGGTGCTCGTCCAGCACGTCTGCGGCGACAGCTGCTGCGAGGCCGGGAGCGCCGGGTTGTCGATGCCGCGGCACTCCATGATCATCACCGGGTACTCCTGGGCGACGCCGTTGATGCCGTACGGGTTGAGCGCGCGCCCGCCGGTCGGGTGGGCGCCCGACCAGGAGATGTTGATCCGCTCGCGGGACTGCAGGTCGGTGGTCTTGTTGGCCTGGACGGTGACGGTGTTGGAGACCGTCTTCTTCTCGCCCTGCGGCGCCGGGCTCGGCGACGCGGTCGCGCTCGGGTCCGCGGAGGCCGACGCCGGGTCGCTCGCACCGCCGGCGCTCGGCAGGTAGTACGAGCGGGTCAGCTTCTGAGTCTTGGAGTACGCGGGGGCGTTGCTGGCCGCAGTCGCCTGGCCCGGCAGGGCCGCGAGGACGGCGAGGAGCAGCGCGAGGATGCCGGCCAGGACCGTCAGCCGCCGGGCGAGCTGGTCGCCAGCCACCAGTCGAAGGGTGCTCATGCCTTCGCCCCCGCCTTGAGGCGGCGCCGGAAGGCGACGTAGAGACCGGGCGCGAGCACCAGGGCGGCGAGCTCGATGACCGAGACCCAGCCGAAGACCCGGTTGTCGCCGGGGTGGGACGCGCTGAGCTCGATGGCGTTCGCGCTGGCGGTGACGGCCGTGCCGCCGGCGGCCGCCGCCGCCGGGGCGACGACGCCGGGCGCCGGGTCCACCCCCGCCCCGACCGGGGCAGCACCGCCCGGCCCCCGCGGGTGGCGCCGGCGTGCCGGCACCCGGAACTCCACCGGTGCCGGTGGTCGTCCCGCCCTTGGCTCCGGTGGTCTCGTTGCTGCCGGCCTCGGTGGTCGTGCCCGGCGCGACGACGGTGGCGCCACACGGGTCGTTGCCCGACTTCTGGCAGGCGAGTGGCTGCGGGGCCACCTGCGCGAGGTGGTTGGCGGCGAGGTTGCCCTTGACGAAGGTCGGGTTGTCGCAGCCCTGCAGGTTGGCGGTCGCGTCCTTGATGTTCACGCCGGCGACGGCGCCACCCTCAGCGCCGGGGCCGAGCTTCTGGACCTGCCCGAAGGCCGCCTTGACCAGGTTGAGCGGCAGCGGCGAGTAGCCGTACGGGCCCGCCTTGGACTGCCCGCCGCACAGCGAGTAGGTGAGGAAGTCGGCGAGCGTCTGGCGCTTGGCCGGCGTCATCCGGCGGTCGTCCTTCGACGTCGGGATGATCATGTAGGAGTACGACGAGACCGGGTAGGTGCGCGGGTCCGTCGACGTGTAGACGCCGTCGAGGTTCTGGTTGAGGTACGTGTTCGGAGCCAGGCCGGCGGGGCTGCAGTCGCCGTTGGCGTTGCAGCCGTTGATCTTGGCGTTGGTCAGGGCGACCGCGACGTTGTACTGGGTCGGCTGGACGAAGTAGCCGGCCTTGTTCTCGATGTAGGCGACCGGGTAGTGCGCGTTGAGCGGGTAGGAGTACTCGGCGTACCCGATGGTGCCGTTGCCGGTCGCGGCCGAGACGGTGTTCATGATGCCGTCGTCACCGGCGGCCGCGATCTGGCGGCCCTTGCGCGGGTAGAGCGAGGTCAGACCGGCCGCGCCGTTGTAGGCGCGCCAGATCGACGGGTACTGCTTGTCCATCCAGAGCGTGAACTGGGCGGTCGCGCCCGAGCCGTCGGAGCGCACGACCGGCGTGATCGGCAGGGACGGCAGCGCGTGGCCGTTGTTGTCCTTGGTGATCTGCGGGTCGTTCCAGTTGGTGATCTGGTTGGTGAAGATCTTGGTGACCGTCTCGCCGGACAGGCGCAGGTTCGTGACGTTCTTGCCGCCGACCTTGATCTGGTAGGTGAACGCGGTGCCGCCGGCGACCACGGGCAGGTACGCGTACGGACGGACCGAGATGTCCTGCTGGTGCGTGACCGGGTCGGTGCCCTGGTACGGGATGTCGGAGTCACCGAAGTCGGTGACGTAGCCGGCGAAGTCCTTGCGGCCCTGCGAGGAGCCGTTGTTGTTGAACGTGACCTGCATGCCGTTCTTCGACACGTCGGCGATCCACTGCTGCACGATCGTGTAGGCCCAGGTCGAGCCGGAGCCCTCGATCGAGGCGTACTCGGCCGAGGCGGGCCCCACCATGTGGCCGAGGACGGCACCCGAGAGGAGCGCGACGAGCAGGACGCGCCACCGGGCGCGGCGGGACAGGAGTCGGGAGATCACGAGGCTTCCTCGGCAGTCACAGAAGGGGTACGACGAGCGACGGTGCTGCGCACCGAGCGCAGCGAGCCGGCCAGGGCATGGCGGAGACGACGCAGCAGCGACGGCTTGTTGGACGCGGGACGGGCCAGGTAGCGGGCCGTCGCGAAGAGGGCGACCACGAGGACCAGCAGGACCGCAGCGGCGCCGAAGGCGCGCTGGACCTGGAGATCCTCGCCGCTGCGGGCCCCGTCGAAGATGAAGAGCGGCAGCGAGCTCATCACGCCACTGCCCGGGTTGAGGTGCAGGAACGGTGAGTTGCCCGACGTGATGAGGACGGGAGCCGTCTCGCCGACGCCGCGCGCGATCGCCAGGATCAGCGCGGTGCCGAGGCCCGAGCGGGCCGTCGGCAGCACCACGTTCCACACCGTCGCCCAGCGACTGGCGCCCAGTGCCAGCGAGGCCTCGCGCAGCGTGCCGGGCACCACGCGCAGCACGACGTCGGAGGTGCGGGCGATGATCGGCAGCATCATCACGCTGATCGCCAGTGCGGCGGCCAGACCCGACTTCGGCAGGCCGAAGGCGATGATCCAGACGGTGTAGATGAACAGACCGGCGAGGATGTCGGGCAGCGCGGTCATCGCCTCGACGACCGTACGGACGATCTTGGCGAACGTGCCGCCGACCTCGTTCATGAAGACCGCAGTGCCGATGCCGAGCGGCAGCGAGATCGCGGAGGCGATGCCGAGCTGGACCGCCGAGCCCGCGATGGCGTGCGTGATGCCGCCCTGGGTGAGCGGGTCCTTGGAGCTGACGCCCGACATGTCATGGGTGAAGAAGTTGGCGTGGTGCAGCGCGGGCCAGCCCTTGTGCAGGACGTAGACGATCACCGAGCCGAGCGCGACGTAGACGAAGACCGCGGCCGAGGAGACGGTCCACTGGGCGACCCGGTCGGAGACGGCGACGTTGGTGTCGAAGACCGCGGTGCCGACGGCCAGCAGCAGGACGTTGCACAGCGCGAAGACGACCACGAACCAGCCCGGGCCGTGCCACGGCAGGAGCCGCTGGGTGATGATCCAGGCCATCGCGAGCGCCGCGAAGCGGGCACCCCAGGTGAGGAAGTGGTTCTCGAGCGGGAGACCGCCGAGCGTGGCGCGCGGGACCGGGCGCACGCTCGTGTCCTTGGTCGGCAGCGCGGTGCTGATCTGTCGCACGGGCGCGGCCGGCGTGCCGTCGATGGGGTCGAGGAGGGCGGTCATGCGGGGTCCCCGTTCCAAGCGGAGCGAAGCGAGCGTTCCAATGGGGTGCTCATGCGGTGTCAGCTCCCGACCGCGAGCGGCTGACCACGATCGCAGCGAGCGTGTTGACGATCAGCGTGAGGACGAACAGGACGAAGCCGGCGGTGAGCAGCGCGGAGACCTGGATGCCCTGGGCCTCGGCGAACTGGCTGGCGATCAGCGAGGCGACCGACTGGCTGCCGATCTCGAAGATCCGGCCCTTGATGACGAAGTCGGGGCTGACGATCATGACCACGGCCATGGTCTCGCCGAGCGCGCGGCCGAGAGCGAGCATGGTGCCCCCGATGACGCCGCCCCGACCGAACGGCAGCACGACCGTACGGACCATGCCCGACTTGGTGGCGCCGAGGGCGAGCGCGCCCTCCTTCTCGCCCTCCGGGGTCTGGCTGAAGACCTGGCGGATGACCGAGCACGCCATCGGCATCACCATCATCGCGACGACGACGCCGGCGATGAAGGCGCTCTTGGTGTACCGCGTCATGTCCGGAACGGCCGCGTTCGGGTCCGCGTCCACGACGGTCAGCAGCGGCAGCAGCGAGACCGCGGCCGCCGCGGCGATGCCGAACGGGATCCAGAGCAGGCGGCCCGTGATCCGCATGCCGAAGCGCATGCCGAGACCGGCGATCAGGCCGACGACCATCACGAGGATGACGATGGTGCGGGCGGTGCCGTGGAGCAGCAGCGGCAGGAAGGTGCGCTGCACGAAGAGCGAGAAGAACGCCGCATGCGGCATGACCAGGAAGACGCCCCACAGGCCGTAGACGACCGACGGGATGGCGGCCATCAGATCGGTCGCCGCGACCAGCGTCGAGCGCATCCTCGGCGGCGCGTACTCGGTGATGTAGATGGCGGTCGCGACCGCGAGCGGGAAGGCGATGACCAGTGCGACGAGCGCGATCAGGACGGTGCCGGACAGGACCGCGGCGATGCCGAGGACGTCGTGGCCGATGTCCCACTGGTGCTCGGTGAAGAAGCTCAGACCGTAGTGCCGCAGTGTCGGGACCGACTGGTAGGCCAGGAAGACGCCGATGCCGCCGGTGACCGCCAGGACCGAGGCCCCGATGACCCGGAAGGTGTGCGCGAAGACGGCGTCGCCGCCGGTCGGCGTACGAGAGATCCGGCGGGGCGTGGCAGGGGGTTGTGCGCCGGACGCGGGGTCCGACAACGGCAGGGTGGTCAAGCGGCAGCCTTACTGGTCGTCGCCCGAGGGCGGCGGTCGATGCGCCGCAATCCTGGGGAGGCCAGCCGACCAATCGGTCCGCAGTCGGTTACGAGCCGGTGAACGCAAACCCGGAAAACGAAGAACAATCCCAGGGAGGGGGTTTACCCCCGCCGCCGGTGGCTTCGGGACGTCGTCACTCGGCGCACGAACACGCGCGAGCGCGGCTCGCTACCTCGCTCCTCACCCCTCAGTAGAGGCGAGCTCCTGCTTCCACGCCCGGAAGCCCTCCTCCGTACGGCCTCGGCGCCAGTAGCCCGAGATGCTCACGTCGGCGCGCGGGAGGCCGCGCTCCTTGAGGAGGTAGGGGCGGATGCCGTGCATGACGGCGTGCGCCTCGCCGTGGACGAAGGCATGCACCCGGCCCACCGGCCAGGCGATCTCGCGGACGGCCTCGGGCAGGGCGTCGGGCTCGGTCGAGACCACCCAGGTGACCTCCACGCCTGCCGGGCCGTCGAGCTCCTGGATGTGCTCCTCGGCCGGGACGTGCACGACGGCATGGCCGGACGCCTCCGCCGACAGGGCGGCGAGCGCCGCACGGACGGCGGGCAGGCCGGCCTCGTCCGCGGCGAGCAGGTGCCAGTCGGCGCCGGGGTCGGGGGCGTACGCGCCACCCGGGCCGCGGACGGTGATGCGGTCGCCCTCCTCGGCGTCGGCGGCCCACGGGCCGGCGATCCCCTCCGTCCCGTGCACCACGAAGTCGATCGCCAGCGTGCCGGCGCCGATGTCGGGCTCGAGCGCGGTGTACGTGCGCAGGACGGTGCTGCCGTCGGGCTGCGGGAAGACCAGCTTCACGTAGCGGTCGGTGAAGGCGCTGTCAGCGAAGGCGGCCGCGAAGACCTCGTGGTCGGCGGCCTCGAAGCGGACCCGGACCATACCTGGGGTGAGCTGCTCGCGAGCGGTGACGACCAGCTCGGTGAACGGACGCTCGCTCACGCGTCGATGCCGTGCTTCTCGATGAAGGCCAGGATCTGCTCGGACAGCTCCGGGCGGCAGACGATGACGTCGGGCAGGTAGACGTCGTCCTGGTTGTAGCGCAGCTCGCTGCCGTCGACGCGGCTGGTGAAGAGGCCGGCCGCGCGGGCCACCGCGACCGGGGCGGCCGAGTCCCACTCGTACTGGCCACCGGCGTGGACGTAGGCGTCCGAGATGTCGCGGACGACCGACATCATCTTCACGCCGGCCGAGCCCATCGGGACCAGCTCGGCGTCGAGCTCCTCGGCGAGCGCCTGGACGAACGCCGGCGGGCGGCTGCGGCTGACGGCGATCCGGATCCGCTCACTGGTCCGGGGCGGGACCACCGGTGCGGCGCCGGTGTGGAAGGTGCTCTGGATGGCGGAGGCGGCCAGGGCCGGCTGGGCGACGGCGCCGGCGATGAGATCGCCGCGGGACCACAGCGCGACGTGCACGGCCCAGTCGTCGCGCGGCGGCTCGGAGAACTCGCGGGTGCCGTCGAGGGGGTCGATGATCCAGACCCGCGGCGCGCTCAGGCGGGCCTTGTCGTCCTTGCCCTCCTCCGACAGCACGGCGTCGTCCGGCCGGTACGTCGCCAACAGCCCCATCAGCAGCTCGTGGGCCGCCTGGTCACCGGCGTCCTTGAGCTCCTTGCCCTCCAGGCCCTGGGTGCGGACCTCGAGCAGCCGCTCCCCCGCCCGCTCGGCCAGCCAGGCGGCGAGCAGATGGTCGTCGGCGATGATCTCGGCGGTCGGCGCAGTCATGCGGAACACCCTAGGCGAGCCGACGCGCGCAGCGTCCTCAGGGAGTGCCTGCCGGCATCCGCGTGACAGACGATGCAGGTGCGGGGTTCGTCACGCCGACCGGCCGATGCTCCCCGGAAAGACCGTGCGGGTGCGTGATCTGTCACGGCCTGTGGATGAGCGACGACCTCGCTGCCGAAACTCGGGCACGCTCGTGTCATGACCGACGCCGCAGCGGCCTCTACGTTCGACCCCCGTCTGCCGTTCACGCGAGGGCAGGCGCTCGCCGCCGGCGTCCCGCGTCGTTCCCTCTACGGCCCCGCCTATCGCCAGCTCCACACGGGCATCTTCGTCAGTGCTGTCGTCGATCCCGACCCGCTGTTGCTCGCCCAGGCAGCGCTGCTTCCATTCGATGCCGACGCCCACGCCTCGCACGCGACCGCGGCGCGCGTGTGGCGACTGCCGATCCCGGTCCTGCCGGACGAGCACGTCACGGTGGCCGACCGCAAGCAGCGCCGATCGAGAGCAGGGATCCACTGCCACTGGACGAGCCGGCGAGACGTCGTCTCCGAGAAGGGCATCCGGGTCTCCTCTCTCCCCCAGACCTTCGTCGAGCTCGGCACCTTGCTCCACCTTGTCGACCTGGTCGTCGTCGGGGACCACCTGGCGCGGCGATGCGACATCGCACCGTCACAGCTCACCGCGTTCTGCAGCGAGAGCCGACACGCCGGCGCTGGCCGCGCTCTCGAGGCCGCACGCCTCGTCCGGGAGCGCGTCGACTCACCGATGGAGTCGCGCACCCGAATGTTGATCGTGCTGGCAGGCCTGCCCGAGCCCGAGGTCAATCCCACCATCCTCGCGGACGACGGCTTCACGGTGCGCAGATACGACCTCTGCTACCGGCGCTCACGCACGATCGTGGAGTACGAGGGGCGCCAGCACGTCGAGATCGTCCGCCAGTGGGAACAGGACGTCATGCGCCGAGCGGGTATCGACGACGATGCGTGGCGGAGCATCCTGCTCATCGCGAAGGACATCTACTCGACTCCCGGGGAGACGGTCGAACGGATCCAGCGCGTCCTCCTGGAACGCGGCGAGTCCGGGGTCCCCAAGCGGCTCAGCGACCGCTGGCGTCGCTACTTCCCCGAGCGGGGCACGTGACACACCGCGCACCTGAGCGATGCGTACGGGCGGACAGCCCTATCTGCCGCGCCAGGTCCCGCGAGTGCGGGGTCTGACACGTCAGGGACGCGGCAGGCGGCGGACCAGGACGGCGATCTTGTCGATCCGGTGCTGCGGGTTGCCGAGCCGGTCGGCCCAGTAGTTGCCGCGGGCGTGGTCCTCGGGCGTCGCGCAGGTGGAGAGCGTCATCCAGGCCCGCTTCGCGGGCACGCCCGGCTGGCCGGGCACCGCGGCGCGCTGCAGGCGCAGCGAGTGCGGGGAGCGGAAGTCGGTCCAGCGGGTGCGGACCACGCGGTAGACGTAGCGCCACCGACCGGCGTCGATGAGGATCCGGGCGCCGCGCGCCAGGGAGGGCGTACGGCGGAACGGCGCTCCGTGCGAGCTGCGGTGGGCGGCGACCTGGTAGTTGCCGACCCCGCCGGGGCCGACCCCACCGCCCCGGCTCACCGGACCGATCGAGGCGGCCGCGATGCCACGGTTCTGGATCACGGTCCCCGGACCGTCGTCGGTGCGCCCGCGGTAGGCGACCACGGGGAGGCGGTGGATCCCGATCGCCGGGATGGTCAGCCGGGCGTCGCGGGCGGCACCGTCACTGGCGATCCTGGCGGTGCGTGCTGTCGGCGGGAACCACGCCGGATGGCCGCTGTCGGCGGCCTGCGCGGGAGGCGGGGCGAGCACCGCGAGGGCGGTGCCGGCGGCGGCGAGCAGGGTGACGGGGACCGAGAGACGGCGATTCACGGTTCAACAGTCCCCCGCCGTCCTGATTTCAAGCAGGCGCCCTCCTTCGTACGGACGCGATGATCACTCCCAGACCACGTCGGCGCGGATCACGCGCGCCGGGACACCCGCGACGAGCGCCCCGGGCGGGACGTCGCGGGTCACCACCGCACGGGCGGCCACGACGGCACCGTCGCCGATCGTGACCCCCTTCAGGATCGTGGCGCCCAGCCCGATCCACACGTGGTCCCCGATCCGGATGGGGGCGGTGTGAGGGTGCTGGTCGCCCATCGCGCTCTTCACCTGGTGGTTGTCGCTGTCGCGGATGACCACCTGCTCGGCGATCGCGACGTCGTGGCCGATGGTGATCGCCGAGAAGCACGCGATCCGGGCGTCGGAGTTGATGTAGCCGCTCCCGATGGTGAGCACCGCGTCGTCGTCGACCACGATGCGGGTCCCGGCGAACACGTGGAAGCTGCCCTCGACGCGGACGGCTCCCGAGGCGGCCACGTACAGCTGGCTGGGCGCCGCGAAGCCGTTGCGCCCCCACCGGAGCCCGACGTCGAGACGGCCGCCCACGCGCATGGAGCCCGCGACCTGCGTGGTCGCCGGGCGATGGACCCGGACCGTCCCTCCGCTGCGCCTGCTGAGCAGGAGACTGCGCAGCACGTGGAGCCGGCGCAGTCCGCCCCAGCGGCTCAGGCGGGACAAGCGGGACACTGTGCGGATGCCCTTCACCGTGCCGACGCTAGGTCTCGGACCACCGGCGTCGTGGGGCGAGATCCATGCTCCCCCATTTCGGGGAAAGCAGGCCGCTTCGCCTTAACCGGTCGCAGCCTGCGCGCGACGTTTCAATCATGGTCGCGACGCACCCCCACGCACAACAGGTCGGCACCGCCCGCGCCGATGCCATCGATCAGGTCAGCCTGGGCCTCGGCGCCTGGATGGGCCATCTGGTCTCGCTGGCCGCCCGTGGCCTGGCGACCGCCTACGACCCGGATGCGGACCGATTCCCGCAGACGGTACGGGCGGTGCGCGAGCCCGGCGGCGTGCACCTGCAGCGCGAGGGCACCAGCCTGCGCTACGCCTCGATCGCGGCCCTCGGCCTGAGCCGGGTGCCGCTGGCCCAGCAGCAGGAGATCCTCGGCGGCCTGGGCGCCGACGAGACGGCGGCACTGGCCGTACGTCGCGCGCAGCTCTCCGACGACGTCGGCGCCATCGCGCTCGCGACCTGGGCGGCCGCCGAGACCGGCGCATACGCCCGCCACCTGGTGGCGCGGCTCTGGTCGGCGGTCACCGAGGGCGACCCGTTGTCGACCGTCGATGCTGCGTGGACGCTCACCGCGGCCGTGAAGGCCAACGCCCTCGGCGACACCGACGACCTCGTCGCGGCCGCGACCGCGCTGATGCTCAGGCACGACGGGCCCGCGTATCCTCACACGCTGCCCGCGTCGGGCTCCTCGCGCTGGCGCGCGCACGTGGGCAGCTTCGCCGATCAGGTCTATCCGATCCAGGCGCTCGCGCTCGCGGCCACCCTCAGCGGCGACCACGCCCTGCTGGAGCGCGCGGACCGGACCGCCGCCACGATCGTCGCCGCCCAGGGCGAGGCCGGTCAGTGGTGGTGGCACTACGACGCCCGCGACGGAAGCGTGGTCGAGCGCTACCCGGTCTACAGCGTCCACCAGCACGCGATGGCTCCGATGGCGCTCTTCGACCTGTGGGAGGCCGGTGGTGCCGACCATCGCGAGGCGATCGCGCGCGGCGCCGGCTGGCTGATCAGCCACCCCGAGACCCTCGACGAGCTCGTCCACGAGCGCTACGGACTGGTGTGGCGCAAGGTCGGCCGGCGCGAGCCGCCCAAGGCCGCCCGCGCGGCGGGCGCGCTGACCACGTCCGTACGCGCCGGGCTGCGGATCCCCGGCTTGGACCTGGTGCTCCCCCCGGGCCCCATCGACCACGAGTGCCGTCCCTACGAGCTCGGATGGCTGCTGTACGCCTGGCTGCCACCGGTCGACCGATGAGCGACGGGGGCTGCCGCCTCTACGGCCTGGAGCTAGCGCCGCTCACCCTCGACGAGGCGGTGGAGCTGGCCGACGACGCCGTGGTGACCCGCACCCGTCTGCTGATCGGCGTGCTCAACGCCGCGAAGGTGGTCAAGCTGTCCCAGGACCGGGTGCTGCGCGACTCGCTGCTCGAGGCCGACGTGCTGCTCGCCGACGGCCAGTCGATCGTCTGGGCGAGCCGCCTGCTGCGCCGCCCACTGCCGGAGCGCGTGGCTGGGATCGACCTCTTCGAGGCGCTGCTCGGGCTGGCCGACCGGCACCGCCTCCGCGTCTACCTCCTCGGCGCGCGCCCCGACGTGCTGTCCGCCGTCGAGGAGACCATCCACCGGCGCTGGCCCGCCGCCCAGGTCGTCGGCAGCCGGGACGGCTACTTCGCCGAGGAGGAGTCCTCCGATGTCGCCGCCGACATCGTCCGCTCCCGGGCCGACCTGCTCTTCCTCGGCATGACGACGCCGAAGAAGGAGGTCTTCCTCGGCACGTACGGCCATCTGCTCGGCGTGCCGGTGATGCACGGGGTCGGCGGCTCCTTCGACATCCTCGCCGGGATCACCCGCCGCGCACCCGAGGCCTGGCAGCGCGCCGGGATGGAGTGGGCGTACCGCGTGCTGCAGGAGCCGGGCCGGCTGTGGCAGCGCTACCTGACCACCAACGCGGCGTTCCTCGGCATGTCTGCAGCCGAGCTCGTCCACCGGCGCATGCCCTACCCGCGCCCGTGCGACACGGTCACGCCGGTGCCGGCGAGCACACCTAATGCGCCATCGTGGATGGCGATGACGTGGCGCGCCGGCGAGGGCGGGTTCTCGAGCGCCTCGAGCGTCAGCTCCGGGAGCTCGCACAAGGTCCCGGTCGCCGGCACGTAGAAGAAGAAGCGGTAGCCCCATCCGGCGCAGCGCTCGTACCACGGGATCGAGCGCTCGCCGATGAGCATGATCATCACCGCGATAGCGCCGCGGGCCAACAGCGGCTCCGCCCCGGCGAGCACCTCAGGCTCGTAGCCGGCGACGTTGAGCTTGAGCACCGCGATCCGGTCCAGCCCCAGGTCGGCACAGACCCCGGCCAGGGTGCGGACGGGCACCCGTTCGGTCTGCGCGCCGACCCCGGCGTCGGGGCGGCTGAGGTAGGTGTTGCCCTGGGTGGCGAACTCCTGCTCGCCCTCCCAGCCGGCGAGGGCGAGGTGGTGCACGTGCACCCGTTCGGTGAGGCCGTTCTCGGTGAGGTTGCGCTGCAAGGTGGCGATGTTGCGTCCGCTCGGCTCGAAGGCGTGCACCACCGCGCCCGGCTGGTGGGCCGCGAACAGGGTGAACTGCCCGATCGCGGCGCCGACATCGAGCACGATCCCCTCACAGCCGACCTCGGAGAGGAAGGCGAACTCCGGGTCGATCAGCGTCCGGAAGACCACCAGTGCGGGCGGGACCTGCCCGGGCACCTCGAAGCCGACGGTGACCCCCGAGCGCAGCGGCGCGTGGGCGTACGTCGTCCGACCGAGCCGCAGCGCGGCCAGGCGAGCGACGCCGACAGCCGTCGGTCCCGCGCCGACGATCCCGGCGCCCCACCGGAGCTTGTGCCAGCCCTGGCTGGCCCGGCCACGAGCGGTGGCGAAGGTCGCGCGCATGGCGTCACTCTCTGCTGCGACGGCCTGGGGCGGCTGGATCGGCCGACCGCATCCCCTATTTGGGGGAGAAGTACCGCGCTCAGAGCGTGATCTACCTCACAGCCTCCCACCACTTGTCCAGTTTGCTCAGGGCGTAGATGCACCTTTCCCGGCAAATTTCTACGCTGCCTCGTCCCCCAAATTGGGTATATCCCACCCGCTAATATGCACGCCGTCCGGGTCGATATTCGTCCGAAAGGCGATTTGCGTCAGGCCACCTGGTCTGGACACTTGGTTGAAGTTCGAAGACATCCCCCGCCATTTCGTTCAGGAGACCGTCGTGTTGAACCTCCCTCGGGCTCGAAGCATCGTCATGCTCGCTGCCGCCGCCAGCCTCCCGCTCGGTGCGGTCGTGGCCACGGATGCCGCCGCAGCCGGCGCCCACCACAAGCATCATCACCACAAGCACCACCGCAAGCACGCCCACAAGCACCACCACAAGAACCGCCACCACCACAAGAAGGCACGTGCTGAGGTCGAGGCGGGCGTGGTCCCCGGCACCCGCCTCCGCTCCTCGGGCAGCGTCACGGTGACCACGCCGGGCACGGTCGTCAAGGGTCTCGACATCAACGGCACCCTCACCATCGCCGCCAACAACGTCACCGTGAAGAACACCCGCGTGACCTCCGGCAGCGCCTACAACATCGTCAAGGTCGACGACAGCGCCACCGGCGTCACCCTCGACCACGTCACCGTCGACGGCAAGGGCATGAACGGCACCGAGGGCGCCAACGGCGTCTACGGCCCCGGCACCTACAACGCCGTCGCCGTCTCCGGCGTCGAGAACGGCTTCGTCCCCAGCTCCGGTGCCACCATCACCGGCTCCTGGGTCCACAACCTCGCCTCGCCCGGCTCCCCGCACTACGACGGCATCCAGATCGACGGCGCCCGCTCCAACATCACCGTCAAGAACAGCACCGTCGACCTCACCGGACTCACCCAGACCTCCGCCGTCATGGTCGACAACTACTTCGGTCCCGCCACCAACATCAACATCACCGGCAACCGCCTGCTCGGCGCCGGCTACACCGTCTACGCCGACGGCCAGTTCAACTCCAACCCCATCACCGTCACCTACGCCAACAACCGCATCGGCAAGGGCCAGTGGGGCTACAGCCTCCTGCGCAGCGCGAGCGTCCGGTGGTCGGGCAACACCGACGCCCGCTCCGGGCACGCCCTCGGCCGCTGAGCTCCACCCGAGGGAGAAGCCCCGCCCATCGGGCGTCTCTTCTGCGCGGCTGAGCAGCAACGGAGCCACCGCGTCCCCCGCCTATACCCCAAATTGGGTATATCGGGCCGATATCTGTGCGCAGAGATCAGGCCCTCCCGCCGCGCGCCGAATTCTTCCGGCAATCGCCGCGACGCATCACCACCCCGCCATCGTCCTGCCCTTTCCCCTCATTGATCGGAAATCCCATGTTCTCCCGTTCCATCACGTCAACCAGGCCGAGCACCCGCCTCGCACTCGTTGCCGTCGCCGTCCTGCCGCTCTCGTTCGCGGTGTGTGAGGCCGTCGCCTCCACCGGATCGGCCTCGGCCGCGACCGCCGCGGTGGCGAGCACCGAGAGCTACTACCCGGCCACCACCACGGCCCCGGTCGAGATCGACCCCGCCTCTGTCGAGCTCGGCACCCGCTTCAGCGTCACCACCGCGGGCACGGTCACCGGAATGCGCTACTACGGTCCCGCGATCACGACGCAGCGCACTGGCAGTCTCTGGTCCAGCAACGGCGCCCGCCTGGCCACCGCCACCTTCGCGAAGAGCACGTCCGCCGGCTGGCAGAAGGTCACCTTCGCCACCCCGGTGCACATCAACGCGTCGACCACGTACGTGGTCTCCTACCTCTCCCCCGGCGCGGGCTACGCGTTCACCAGCAACGCTTTCCGCAGCACGACGACGCACGGCCACATCGTCACGAAGTACGGCGCCGGCGTCTTCAAGTACGGCACCACCGGCGGCTTCCCGAACCAGACGTACCAGAACGGCAGCTACTACGCCGACGTCCTGTTCACCCCCGACAGCGCCACCACGTCGGCCACGACCACGCAGCCGACCGGCACCACGACGCCGACGCCGACCCCCACTCCGACGCCGACGCCCACGCCGACGACCGCCCCGACGAGCACTGCCCCGTCCTCCGCGCCGACCACCGCCGCGGCCGCACCGTCGAGCAACTTCGGCTCCAGTGCCGGCGTCCCGGCCGGGACCGCGTTGAAGGCCTCCGGCAGCGTCACCGTCACCACGCCTGGCACCGTCGTCGACGGTCTCGACATCAACGGCACCCTCACCATCGCCGCCAACAACGTCACCGTGAAGAACACCCGCGTGACCTCCGGCAGCGCCTACAACATCGTCAAGGTCGACGACAGCGCCACCGGCGTCACCCTCGACCACGTCACCGTCGACGGCAAGGGCATGAACGGCACCGAGGGCGCCAACGGCGTCTACGGCCCCGGCACCTACAACGCCGTCGCCGTCTCCGGCGTCGAGAACGGCTTCGTCCCCAGCTCCGGTGCCACCATCACCGGCTCCTGGGTCCACAACCTCGCCTCGCCCGGCTCCCCGCACTACGACGGCATCCAGATCGACGGCGCCCGCTCCAACATCACCGTCAAGAACAGCACCGTCGACCTCACCGGACTCACCCAGACCTCCGCCGTCATGGTCGACAACTACTTCGGTCCCGCCACCAACATCAACATCACCGGCAACCGCCTGCTCGGCGCCGGCTACACCGTCTACGCCGACGGCCAGTTCAACTCCAACCCCATCACCGTCACCTACGCCAACAACCGCATCGGCAAGGGCCAGTGGGGCTACGCCCTGCTCCGCAGCTCCGCGGTGACCTGGTCCGGCAACACCGACGACACGACCGGTCAGCCCGCCAACTGACCGCTTCCCACCCACGACAGCCTGCCGCCCCCGATGGCAGGCTGTCGTGCATTTCCCGGCGCTCCCCGATTTGGGGGAAGCCGAGCGCGATGGCCTCCCGGCGCGACCTCCGCGACCGATCCTCGAGAAGAGGCTCAGGAGGCCCTATATGTATCTGCGTGACGTGATGGCAAGTCTTCTCCGGCGGTGGTACCTGGTGATCGTCGCCCTGCTGCTCACCGGTCTCGCGTGCGGCTACGTCGCCCGCGCCATCGGCCCGACGTACCAGATGTCGGCGAGCGTGCTCCTCATCCCACCGAAGGACCCGACCGGCCTCGTCACCAACCGCTACCTGAGCCTCGGCTCCACGGGCTCCGCGCTGCAGGTGCTCGCCCGCTCGATGAGCAGCGATCCGACGCACAAGGAGGTGCTCGCGGGATTCAAGGGCGCCGACTACACCGCCGGGCCCGACGGGGCGAGCAGCGCGCCGATGCTGCTGCTCAACGCGAGCGCGCACTCTCCGGCGGACGCCCGGGGGGTCCTCGCCCACGCGCTGGCCCGGGCGCCGCAGAACCTCGCCGCTCTGCAGCAGGCCCTCGGGATCGCGAACGCCGCCCAGATCGACTCGCAGCTGATCAGCCAGGACGCCGAGCCGAAGTTCGCACTGAAGCCACAGCTGCGCCCGACCATCACCGTCGGTGTCCTGCTGCTCGGCCTGTTCGCCGCCCTCATCGCCGGGATCGACACGCTGCTGTCGACGCGAGGCCGCACCCGACACGACCGTCCCTCGCGGCGGTCCCGGCGCGCAGCGCGCGCCGCCGGCGACGACCTCACCTCGGACCTCGAGGACGAGCCACGCGGCGACATCCGGCGCATCAGCCCGAGCGAGCCGAAGTCGGTGCGCAAGGCCGTGCCGAAGGCGGCCGCCGAGCCACCCCGGCGCGAGCGACGGTTCCGGTGAGCCGCCAGGACCACATCCCCAGCGGGCTCATCGCGTACCTCGTCCTGCTCTTCGCCGTGCCCTCGGCGCTCACGGTCCCCGCCCTCGGCGGGGCCGGCTCGCCGGCCCGGATCGTCGGGCTCCTGCTGATCGGCTGGTGGGGCTACGACCACATCCAGCAATCGCGGCGCGCCCCGAACGCGGTCCAGGCCGCGTACTTCGCCTTCCTCGCCGCGGTGCTGCTCAGCTACATCGCCGCCACCACCCGCGCGATCCCCGTCGAGGAGATCTCGACCGCCACCCTCGGGATCGTGCTGGTGATCTCCTTCGGTGGCTCCCTGTTGATCGCGAGCAACGGGCTGTCATCCGTGGAGGCGATCACGAGGATGCTGCGCCTGATCGTGCTCGCCGGCGCCGCCGTCGCGGCGTTCGCGTGCTTCCAGGTGTTCACCCACCGCGAGTGGGCGGACATGCTGCACATCCCAGGGCTGTCGGCGAACACCCCGATCTACCAGCTCGGCAACCGCGACGGGCTGCCGCGACCCAACGGCACCGCCACCCACCCCATCGAGCTGGGCATGGTGCTCACGATGGTCCTCCCGATCGCGATCAACCTCGCGATCACCGACCGGAGCCGCTCCGCGCTGCGTCGCCTGAGCCCCGTCATCCTGATCCTGGCCGCGATCTTCCTGTCGATCTCGCGCTCGGCGATGGTCGGGGCCGTCGTCGGACTCCTCGTGATCGCCGTGCGCTGGACGCCGGAGGTGCGCCACCGCGCGGCGCTGGCGGCGCCGGTCTTCGGCTTCGGCGTCTTCGTCATGGTCCCCGGCCTGCTCGGCACCATCGTCGGTCTCTTCACCGGGGCCGGCAACGACGACAGCGTGCGATCGCGGACCGACTCCTACGCGCTGGCGTGGTCCTTCATCCACCGTGCGCCGTGGTTCGGGCGCGGTCTGGGCACGTTCCTGCCCGAGTACCGGATCCTCGACAACCAGTGGCTGGGGCTCCTCATCGAGATCGGAGTGGTCGGCACCCTGTGCTTCGGCGTCCTGATCCTGACCGCGCTGAACGCTGCCGAGTCGGCGCGGCGCGCGAGCCTCGGTGCCGGCAGCGACCAGCTGGCCCAGGGCGTCAAGGCCTCGGTCGCGGTCGGTGCGACCTGCCTGCTGTTCTTCGACGGGTTCTCGTTCCCGGTCGGCTCGGGGCTGCTGTTCCTGATGATCGGCGTCGCCGGCTCGTTCGGGCGGCTCACCGCCGCGGCCCGCCGCCCCGAGCGCCATCCGCGGCTGCCGCAGATCGCCCCGCTCCCGCTCCCCCTTCGAGCGATGGGGCCGGCGGTCCTCCGCCGCTGGTACGTCACGGTGCCCGGGATCGCGCTCAGCCTGTTCGTGGCGATGAGCACCCTCAGCCGCCCGCCGCTCTACTGGACCCAGACCGACACCTACCTGCTCGCGCCGATCAGCCATCGCTTCCCCAACTCGATGACCTCGACCTCGGAGGCGCTGATCGCGACCGCGGGCCTCGTGGTCGCCGACGTCCAGGGACGCTCGCCCGTGCCACCCACCGCGTCGCCCAACGCCCACCTCACCGGGCTCGGGGTGCGCTCCGGCTTCCTGCTGCGGGTGCCGGACATGGGCGGGCAGTGGGAGCACAGCTTCACCCGCCCGGTGATCAGCATCGAGGCGATCGGCTCCGATCCGACCGCCGTGGCGAACCAGGCCGCTGACCTCATCGATCGCATCCGGACGGACCTCGCCGCCCGCCAGCAGGCCGACCACGTGCCCGTACGGGACCGGATGACCGCCACCCTCGCCCCGACGGCCACCCAGGTCTTCGACATGTCCGGACAGCCCTCCCGGGGCGCCGCGGTCACCCTCCTGCTCGGCCTGTGGGCGACCCTCATCGCGGCCGCGACCGCGGACTTCCTCCTCCCGCGCCTGCGCGCCCGCCTCCGGGCGCGCCGACGCGCCCGCCATCCGCGCGCGACCCCCGCTCTGCACTGAGGAGAGCCCGATGAACCCTCCCGAGATCACCCTCGTGGTGGTGACCTACAACAGCGAGCAGGTGATCGGCGATCTGCTCGACAGCCTCCCGGCCGCCCTCGCCGGGCTGCGCGCCGAGGTCATCGTGGTCGACAACTCCTCCACCGACGACACGCTCGAGCAGGTGCGGGCACACGCCGACCCGCACGCCGAGCCACTGCCGCTGCGCTTCATCATCGAGCCCAACCACGGCTACGCCGCCGGTCTCAACGCAGGCGTACGGGCGGCCCGCGGCACCGGCCCGATCCTGGCCCTGAACCCGGACACCCGGCTCGCGCCCGGCGCGATCACCGCGATGCTGCGCGCACTCGGGCCGGGCGTCGGGGTGGTCGCGCCGCGGATCGTGAACGCCGACGGCAGCCTCTTCTGGTCCCAACGCCGGCAGCCGACCCTCCTACGCTCGGTCGGCCTGGGCCGTACGGGCTGGCCGGTGTTCAGCGAGGAGGTCCGCGAGCCGGACAGCTACGACCGGACCGCCTGCCCGGACTGGGCACTGGGCGCCGCGCTGCTGGTCTCACGCGAGTGCCACGAGCTCCTGGGCGGCTGGGACGAGTCGTTCTTCCTCTACTCCGAGGAGACCGACCTGTGCCTGCGGGCGCGCGACGCCGGCCTGCGCACGGTCTTCGTGCCCGATGCCGTCGTCACCCACATCGGCGGCGCCTCCGGGCGCTCCGCGACGACCTACGCCATCGAGTCGATCAACCGGGTCCGCCTCTATCGCCGCCGCCACGGTCTGGCCCGGACGTCCGTCTTCTACGCGCTGGCGCTGCTGGCCGAGCTCTCCCGCGCGGTCCGGGGACGACCGGAGGCGCACGCGGCGCTGCGCGCGCTGGCACGACTCCCCAAAGTTGGGGAGCCCCTGCCGTGGTCGGCCGTCTCGTGACCGGCGCGATGCTCTGCTGATGCCATGACCGTGACCCAGCAGCTGAGCTCCGATCTGCCCGCCTTCCACCAAGGCGGCGCGGCCCACTGGAGTGCACTCCCCGGCATCCTGGCCGCACTCGAGCAGAGCGTCGGGCCGGGCGTCCGGTCCATCGAGACCGGCTGCGGAGCCTCCACCGTCGTCTTCGCTGCCGGCGGCGGCGAGCACACCGTGATCAGCCCCGACGCGCGCGAGCACGAGCTGGTCCGGACCTACTGCGACGAGCAGGGCATCGACCACAGCCGCGTCACCTTCGTCGCCGACTCCTCGGACCGGGTGCTGCCGCAGATCGCGACGCCCGGCAGCCTGGACCTCGCCTTCATCGACGGCGCGCACTCCTTCCCGTACGCGATCGTCGACTGGCACTACCTCTCGCTGGCGCTCAAGGTCGGCGGCCGGATGCTGGTCGACGACGTCGCGATCCCGGCGATCACGCCGCTCTTCCACTTCATGAAGAGCGACGCCGCCTGGCGCTACGAGTCGCTTCCTGACAACCGCGCCGCGCTCTTCACCAAGCTGGCCGAGCCGGCGGCGATCGAGGACTACACCAAGCAGCCGTACAACCGGCGCAGCGACTTCTCCTTCGCCCCGCCGCTGACACGTGCGCGGCTGATGGGCGAGTCGATCGCGACCCGCTCGCGTCGCTCGGTGGGCAGGCGGATCCCGGCTCTTCGTACGGCCTACCGGCGGTTGAACGAGCAACGGTGATCGTCCTCTCGGCCGCCAACTCCTGGGACGACCGCCGGATGGCGGACGCCCAGCTGGCGCTGGCGCTGAGCAGGCACGCCGATGTCCTGTACGTCGACCCGCCGCGATCCCTGCACCGGGCGCGGCTGGGCTGGGTGCGCCCCGGTCTCGCGCGGCTCTCACCGGAGGGCCTGCCGGGCATCTCCCGCGCGCCGGTCGCGGCGGCCAACCGCCGGCTGATCGCGCGTCAGGTGACGCGGGCGCTCCGCCGCTTCGAGAGCAGCGCGACGGCGCTGGTCGAGGCCAACCTGCTCAGCCCCGTCCTGGGTCTGGCAGACCTCGGTCGGACCGTCTATTGGGCACAGGACGACTTCGTCGCGATGGCGCCGTTGGTCGGAGTCGATCCGCGGATCTTCGCCGCCAACCACGAGCGGCTGATCCGCGAGGCGTCACTGATCGTGGCGGCCAACCCGGCCGTCGCCGCGAGCATCACCGCCGCCACCGGGCGGGACGTGCAGCTGATCCCGTTCGGCTGCGACGCCGCGCTCTTCAACCGCACCGCGCCGGCCGCGGCCACCGGCACCGCCGGTGGCCTGGCCGTCCTGATGGGCACCCTCAACGAGCGACTCGACCTCGGCCTGCTGACCGCGGTCGCCGACAGCGGCGCGAGGCTGCGGATCATCGGGCCGTGCAGCCCCCGCGGGGCGCCCCCGGGACTCGCCGGCCTGGTCTCGCGCGCCAGCGTGGAGTGGCTGGGCGAGCGGGCCTTCGCCGACCTCCCCCGCCTCCTGGCGGGCGCGAGCGTGGGCCTGGTGCCGTACACGCACTCGGCGTTCAACGAGGCGAGCTTCCCGCTGAAGACGCTCGAGTACCTCGCCGCCGGCCTGCCGGTCGTCGCCACCGACCTGCCCGCGGTCCGGTGGCTGGCCGCGCCCGACGTGCACGTCGCCGACGACGCCGCACTCTTCGCCAAGACCGTCCGGACGCTCCTCGACGTGACCCCCGCCGAGGCCGAGCAGACGCGGGAGCGCGCCCGGGCGACCGCACAGCAGCACACCTGGGCGGAGCGGGCGAAGCGGTTCGCCGACCTCCTCGGGTAGTCCGGGACGTTCTGGCTGGGTTCGGAGGGGGAACCCCAGCCAGAACGTCCCGGGCTATCCGGTGGCTCGGGCGGCACTGGCCGCCTGCTGCAGCACCTCGGCGTGGCGATCGAGGCAGCGCTGCGGATCGAAGCGCCGGGAGGCCTCGGCAGCCATCCGGTCGCGGCGGGCCGCCCACACGTCGCGCTCCACCACCATCCGGGTGAGTGCCGCGACCAGCTCGTCGTGGTTGGGCTGGCGGCGGAAGCGGGCGGCCGAGACGCTCTCCCAGCTGACCTCGAGATCACCGCCGGGGTTGCCGACCAGGATGCCGGCCGGCTCGCCGCCGGCCGGGAGGGCGAGCTGCTCACGGGCGCCTGCGACATCGGAGAGCACGACCGGCAGCCCGCTGGTCATCGCCTCGGTGGTGGCCAAGGACCAGCCCTCGAAGAACGAGTCCAGCACGAAGCAGTCGGCCGCGGCCATCAGCGCCACCGGATCGGGCGTGTGGTCACGCAGATGGATGCGATCGGCGAACGCCGAGGCCCGCGCCAACCTCGCCACCTGGGCGAAGTACCGCTTGCTGTCGACCCGCCCGGCGATCACCAGGTGCACCTCGGGATGGGCGGCGGCCACCTCGTCGAACGCGGCGACCAGACCGTAGCCGTTCTTCTGCAGCGCGTGCCGGGCGAGCGAGACGAAGAGGAACTCGTCGTCGAGCCGCAGCGCGGCGCGGGCCTGCTCGCGTACGACCGGCGGCTGCGCCCGCGACCAGGCGCCGTTGGGGATGGTCCAGGCGCGCTCGGGCGCGAAGCCCGGCGCGACGGCCAGGAACTGGCGGCGGACGAGCTCGCTCACCCCGACGACGCCGTCGAGGTGCGTGACCCGCTCGGCGAGCACCGCCGGGTCGGCGTCGAACGTCGCCCCGGCACCGTGCAGCACCTCGATCTGCGGTACGCCGAGGCGGGCGACCTCAGCGACCGCCCACCCCGGCGCGTCGTGGATGCTGACCACGTCGGGGTCGGCGGCGGTGAGCAGCTCGCCGAGCGTCGAGCGCGAGGCCGTCCGCACGGCGAACCCCTCGCCGGTGAGCGTCTCCGCCAGTCGACCCGCCCACCCGACCGGGTCGAGCGCGATCACGATCTCCACGACCGCGTCGCGGGCCGCGAGACCACGACTCAGCAGGGCCACGAACTCGTCGAGGCCCCCGACGTCGAGGACACTGGTCAGCACGACCACCCGCAGCCCCGGCACGCTGACCGCAGGCTCCGACAGGGGCGGCGCGACGCGCGGCAGCCGGCGCAGGTCCGCCACCGGGCCGTCGCCGACCAGCGCGGTCGACCAGTCCTCGGCGCCGGGCGCCGAACGGTCCGCGAGCGCACCGGCCAGGACGCGCAACAGGCGTCGTACGGGTGCCGGCAGGCGAGTCGCCCACCGGCCCAACGAGACCATCGTCCGCGCGAGCATGCTCAGATCCCGTACCGTCGCCACAGCCGCCACCGCAGCCGGCCGTCGAGGTCGCGATGGGCGCGGCCGGGCAGGCCCCACCACATCGGCCCGCCGGCATTGAGCTGGTGGGTCAGCGACCACCACTTCAGCGTCCGGACGACGTCCGGCCATACGTCCTGCGCCTCCCGCAGATAGGGGCGCACGTCGTGCCCGTCGTCGAGCTCCTCGAACGCGAGTCGCAGCGCGTCGCGCCCCAGCGCACGCTGCAGGACCTGCTCGAAGTCGCCGCGGAAGCCCAGCCGGTGCCCGGCCTCCTCGAGGAAGAGCTCGAAGGCGAGGCGGCGCGCCCGCAGATCAGCCAGCTTCCCGGCATGGATCGTGGTCGACATGCTCGCCGCGTGCCGGCGGTAGAGGCCCTGCACCGGACCGTGCAGCCGGGCGACGTCGCCGACCGAGGCGAGCCGCAGCCAGAGATTGAGATCGCTGGCCGCCGGCACCTCGGCCCGGTGGCCGCCGACCTGGTGCAGCGCCTCGGTGCGGATCATCACCTCAGGCTGCAGGATGACGTTGCGCAACCGGCGGGCGCGCTGCCAGATCCAGCGGTGCCCGGGCCAGATCATGACCGGTCGCAGCGACGGCGGCGCATACTCCGGAAGCGTCGGCGTCGGGCCCTCGAACGGCAGCACCGGACCGTAGACGAACGCCACCCCGGGATGGGCCTCGAGTACGTCGGCGGCCCGTCGCAGCGCCCCGGGCGCGAGCACGTCGTCCGGGTCGAGCTTGACCAGGTACGGCGCGGTGGCACTGCCCAGCGCCTCGTTGAAGGTCGCGATGTGGCCGTGGTTGCGCCCGTGCGCGATCACCCGCACCCGATCCTCGGCCTCCTCCCAGCCGCGCGCGATCCTCAGGCTGTCGTCGGTCGACGCGTCGTCGACGATGGTGACATCGACGTCCACGCCCGTCTGGTCGAGGGCCGAGGTGATCGCCTCGTCGAGGTAGCGGGCGTAGTTGTGGCTCGGGATCACCACCGAGACCCGCGGCAGCTCGCTCATCGCTGGTACCTCCACATCCAGTGGAGGTGGTGGTTCCAGTGCGCCTGGCGGGCGAGGCGCGAGGGCGAGCGGCGGGGCGTCGGCGTCTCCTTGCCTGCGGCGATCCGGTGCTCCAGCTCGTGCCAGCGCCGCGTCCTGCACACGCGCCGGTCGAGCTCGACCGCCAGGGCCCGCAGCTCATCGACCGGCGCCGAGGACGCGCGGGCGCCGTCGAACGCGTCGAGCGCGTGGAACACCGCCTCCCTCGCCAGCGTCAGCCGGATGCGGCGGCCCACCTCCGCCGCATCGTCCACGAGATGGCCACGCTCGTCGAGGAAGAGCTCGAACGCAGTGGCGCGGGCCCGCAGATCGCGCACGATGCCGGCGTGCAGGGTGTGCTGCATCGACTGCGGGTGCACGCGGTAGAGCCCCTGGACGGCGCCCCCGATCCGCGCGATGTCACCGACGGTCGCCAACCGGAGCCACAGGTGGTAGTCGCTCGCCTCCGGGATCTCCGGTCGGTGGCCGCCGACCTCCTCGAGGGCGGAGCGCCGGATCATCACCTCCGGCTGCCGGATGACGTTGATGCCGCCGCGGGCCCGGCGCCAGATCCACTCCTCGCCCGTCCAGGCCTCGGTCGTCACGACGCGGCGGCGCGGTGCCTGCGGCGGGTCGCCACGGAAGTAGAGGCTGCGACCGTAGACGAAGGCGAGCCGCGAGTTCTCCCGCATGGCCCGGGCGGCGCGCCACAGCGACCCGGGCGTGAGCAGGTCGTCAGGGTCCAGCTTCACGACGTACGGCGCGGTGGCCGACTCGAGCGCGTGGTTGAAGGTGTCGATGTGACCGCGGTTGGTCGCATGCGTGACGACCCGGACCCGGGGATCGACCTCGGCCCAGCGGCGTGCGATCGCCGGGCTGTCGTCGGTGGAGGCGTCGTCGACGATGGTGACGTCGAGGTCGACCCCCTCCTGGCCCAGTGCCGAGCCCAGCGCGTCGTCGAGGTAACGCTCGTAGTTGTGGCACGGCACCACGACGGAGACCCGTGGCATGACCATCGACTCAGGCATGGCAGCCCCTTCCCAAAGCTCCGAGGCGCCTCGACACGCGCCGCACCAGGCGAACCAGCTCGGCGTACTCCTCGGCGAGGACCAGCCGTACGACACCGAGGTGGACCACCCCGATGACCAGCCCGGTGAGCGCGACCGCCACCAGTGCGTTGGCGTCGGCGAGCAGGGCGAACGCCGCCATGCCCGCGGCGCTGGCGACGAGTGCCGCGAGCAGGACCCGGAAGAACGGTCGTGCGGTCGCTCTCGCGCTGATGCCGAGCAGGTCCCCCACGAGCCGCCAGCGCCACGCCGTCGCGACCAGGGCCACGCCGATGAGGCCGAGCACCGTCGCGAGCAGCCCCCAGTGCACCAGGACCGCCGTGGTCGCGACGGTCAGGACGTCGATGGCCAGCGCGTACCGGAACCAACGGCTCGGGCGGCCGCAGCCGTAGAACAGTGTCTGGTCCAGCGTGGCGGCCAGGGTGAGGATGCCGGCGACAGCGAGCGCCTGGGTCGGCGCCACGCTGTGGTCCCACTGCCGCCCGAAGACCAGCGGTACCACCCGGGGCGCCGCGATCGCGATCAGCACCATGATCGGGACGACGGCGGCGTAGGTGAGTCCGACGGCGCGCAGGTAGCCGGTGCGCAGCCGCTGCGCGGAGTCGCGGACCTTGGCGAAGAAGACGGTCGTCACCGGCAGCACGGCAGCCGCGCTCAGGTCCTGCGCGGCGAGGATCAGGCGTTGCGCGACGTTCAGGTAGCCCAGCCCGACGACGCCGAGGGTCGAGACGATGATGATGTTCTCGGCCCAGGTCCTGAGCAGCGCGACGATCTCCACCGCGACGACGTTGGCGCCGAAGCCGACGATGCCGCGCAGGTCCGCGAGCCGGAAGAGGAGGCTCGGGCGCCAGCCCGAGGCCACCCATGCGAAGACCGTCGTGCTCAGCTGGGCGGTGAGCGCCTGCCCCACCAGCGCCCAGGCGCCGGTGCCGAGGAGTGCGAGCACGACGGCCGCGACCTGGGAGAGCAGCGCCGCCACGCACGACTGGACGGCGAGCGTGCGGAAGCGCATCTGCCGACACAGGATCGCTGTCGGTACTCCACCGACCGAGACCAGCACGACGAGGGGCACCAGTCCGAAGATGATCGGGGTGGCCTCGGGGACGTCGAGGCTGGCGGCGAGCAGCGGGGCGCCGGCTGCCAGGCAGCCCGCCAGCACCAGACCCGCGCCGAGCGCGTACCAGAAGACCGTGCTCGTCAGCGCCGCGTCCGGATCCTTCGCCTGGACGAGGTAGGTGCCGAAGCCCATGTCGACCATGAGGTAGATCAGCGGCAGCACCGACATCGCCACCGCGACCGTGCCGAAGTCCGACGGGGCGAGCAGCCGGGTGGTCAGGATGACGGTCGCGAACCCCGTCAGGCGCGTCACCCAGCGCTGGACCGCGGACCACGCGACGCCGGTGATCGCGGTGTGCCCGAGCTCGTCGGCCGGCAGGTCCGGTTCAATGACGGGCGCGCTCATGTCCCCCACCAGCGCCAGCGGTACGAGCGCACGAACAGGTGGGCATCGCTGATCGCACGGGCCTGCCACCGCGCCGGGCCGTGGCCGGGATGGGCGGCCCGGGCGATCATGGCAGCCTCCCGCGCCAGGCCCCGCTCGAGCGTCCGGCGCAACCGGCCCAGCGCCGGCTCGGCCCGGAAGAAGGCCTCGAAGGCGCGCCCTGCCTCACTGAGATCCGTGGTGGGCTCCGCGAACCGGGTGAGGTGCATGTTGGCCTCGTGGAGTCGATAGCCGGCCTGCACCGCGCCGTTGACCCGACCGACATCGGAGACGGCCGCTGCGCGCAGCCACATCAGCAGGTCTCCTGCGTGGGGGTGCGCGATGTCGTAGCCGCCGATCTGGTTGAGGACGGATCTGCGCAGCACCGCCTCGGGACTGCTGATCACGTTCTGTCCCCGCGCACAGATCCGCTCGATCCACTGCTCGCCGCGCCATGTCGACCAGCTCACGCGGCGCGCCTCGCTGGGCGGTGGCTCGGTTGCGAACGACGCCGGCCGCCCGTAGACCAGACCGACCCGCGGGTACGCCTCCATCAGTGCGACGGCGCGGGTGAGCGAGTCGGGGGTGAGCAGGTCGTCGGCGGAGAGCAGCACGACGTAGTCACCGGTCACGGCCGCGAGGCCGTCGTTGTACGTCTGGATGTGGCCGCGGTTGGTCTCGTGGCGCAGGAGGCGCACGCGCGGGTCGGCGTCGGCCAGGCGCAGGGCGACGGCGGCGCTGTCGTCGGTGGAGCAGTCGTCGACGATCAGCACGTCGACGTCGAGACCGGACTGGTCGAGTGCGGAGCCCACCGCGTCGGGCAGGTAGCGGCCGTAGTTGTAGCAGGGCACGACGACCGAGACCCGGGGCCGGGTGCGCAGCGGGACCGGGCGCCGGCGCGTCATCGCAGGTCGCCGTCTGTGACGATCCGGCGCAGCTGGTCGACGACGTGCTCCTGCTCCTCGGCGCGCAGGTGCGGGTGCATCGGCAGCGAGAGGATCTCCCCGGCGGCGCGCTCGGCGACCGGGCAGGTGCCGGGGCCGAGCCCGAGGTGGGCGTACGCGCCCGTGAGGTGGACCGGCGTCGGGTAGTGCACCCCGGTCCCGATCCCGGCGTCGCCGAGGGCGGCCGCGACCCGGTCACGGTCGCGCAGCCGGACGACGTAGAGGTGCCAGACGTCCTCGTTCACGGGGATCGTGTGGGGTGCGAGGACGCCTGGCACGTCGGCGAGGAGCTGCGCGTACCGGTCGGCGACCTGGCGGCGCAGCTCGTTCCACTTCTCCAGCCGCCCGAGCTTCGCGCGCAGGTAGACCGCCTGGAGGGTGTCGAGGCGCGAGTTGCGCCCGACCACGTCGTGCACGTACTTCGTCGGCGATCCGTGGGCGGCGAGCACGCGTACGCGCACGGCGAGCCGGGGGTCGTCGGTCAGCACCGCGCCGGCGTCGCCGGCGGCACCGAGGTTCTTGCCGGGATAGAAGCTGGTCGCGGCGACGGTGCCCAGCGAGCCCGCTGAGCGGCCGTGGCGCCGGGCGCCCTGCGCCTGGGCGGCGTCCTCGACGATCGGTACGCCGACCGCCCGCGCGAGCGGCGCCAGCTCCTCGATCGGTGCGGTCTGCCCGAACAGGTGCACCGGCACGATGGCCTGGGTGCGCTCGGTGATGGCCCGCTCGACGGCCGCCGGGTCGATCAGCAGATCGAGGTCGCGGACGTCGACCGGCACCGGGACCGCTCCGATCGCGGAGACCGCCTCGGCGGTCGCGATGAACGTGTTGGCGGGCAGGATCACCTCGCCGCCCGGGCGTACGCCGACCGCGCGCAGGGCCAGCTCGAGGGCGTCTGTGCCGTTGGCGACGCCCACGCAGTCGCTGACGCCGATGAAGGCGGCGTACTCCTCCTCGAAGGCGGTGACCTGCGGCCCGCTCACGAAGGCGGTGCGCTCGAAGACCTCCTCCAGACCCTGGCGGACCTCGTCGGCGATCTCCGCGTGCTGGGCGGCGAGATCAAGGAAGGGAACGTTCATCGGACCAGCTGCCTCGGGATCGCGTGGTGCGCCGCGGGGACGCCGGTCCAGGTCTCGCCGGCGGGCAGGTCGCGCACCAGCACCGCGCCCATGCCGAGCACGGCGCCGGGACCGATGGTGACGTCCTGGCGCACGCTGGCGTTCATGCCGAGATAGGCCGCCGCGCCGACGGTGACGCCACCGCCGAGCGCCACCCCGGCGCACAGGGTGGCGTAGTCCTGGACCACGTCATCGTGGGTGAGGGTGACGTGCGGCATCACCACGACGTGCCGGTGGAGGTGGACGTCGCAGGTGAGCACCACCCCCGCCAGGAGCACCGAGCCGGGGCCGATCGTGCAGGTCGACGGGACCCGTACGGACTCCTCGAGCACCACCGGATAGCGATCGGCGCCCACCCCGAGCGCGCCCAGCCGCTCGACGATCGCGCGGCGCGCGGCTCCCGAGCCGACGCAGACCACGATGTCGCCGGTGCCCGGCTCGGCGGCCACCGACGGCGGACCGATGACCAGGGCACCGTGGATGCGGGTGCCCCACAGCTGCGAGTCGTCGTCGACCACGACGACGTCGTCGTAGCGATCGCGGACGACCATCATCACCTCGCGGGCGAGCCCGCTGGCTCCGACCAGGACGACGCTTCTCATCGACGTCCTCGCTTCACTCCGTGGGCCGACGGGGCACGATGACCGCCGCATCGGACGGTTCGCTCGCTCATCGCGACTCCTCCCGCAGCACGTCGATCACCCGGGCCTGCTCGGACTCGGAGAGCTCGTGGAAGAGCGGCAGGATGACGGTGGTGTCGGTGAGCCGCTCGGTCACCGGCAGGTCCGCGCTCGAGCCGCGGTACGGCGGCTGCCGGTGGGCGGCCATGATGCCCCGGCGCGCGGACACCTCAGCCTCGGCGAGCGCTGTCATGAGCTGCTCGCGATCGAGCGGGTAGGCGGCGCCGACCTCGACCCAGAAGGACTGGAAGTTGCCCGTGCCCCAGGGCGGGTCGGCGACGGCGCGCAGGCCGTCGATCTCGTCGATCGCCTTGGCGTAGACAGCGGCCAGCTCGCGACGGCGCGCGACGGCCTCCGGCAGCCGGCCGAGCTGGACCAGCCCGACGGCGGCCTGCAGATCCGTCATCCGGTAGTTGAACCCGATCTCGCCGTACTCCTCCGGCGGGGCCAGGACGCTGCCGTGCCGGTCGGCGGCCGAGACGCTCATTGCGTGCTCGCGCAGTCGGCGGGCGCGGGCGGCCCAGTCCGGGCGGGAGGTGGTGAGCATGCCGCCCTCGCCGGTGGTGAGGATCTTGCGCGGGTGGAAGGACCAGGCCGCGATCTCGGCGCCCGCTCCGACGGGGCGGCCGCGGTAGGTCGAGCCGGCACCGCAGGCGGCGTCCTCGATCACCACGATCCCGAGCGGGTCGCACACGTCGCGGATCGCCTGGAGGTCGACGGGCACGCCGCCCTGGTCGACCGCGACCACCGCCGTCGTGGCCGGGGTCAGCGCCGCCCGTACGGTCGCGGCGGTGAGGTTGCCGGTGACCGGGTCGACGTCGGCGAAGACGGGCCGCGCGCCGACGTAGGTGGGCGCGTTGGCGGTGGCGATGAAGGAGAAGGACGGGACCACGACGTCCTGGTCGCGACCGACGCCGGCGACGACGAGCGCGAGGTGGAGGGCGCTGGTGCACGACGAGGTAGCGACCGCGTGCGCAGACCCCATCGCGGTCGCGAAGGCCCCCTCGAAGGCGGCCACCCGCGGGCCCTGGGCGACCCAGCCGGAGCGCAGCACGTCCGCGACCGCGGCGACCTCCTCCTCACCGAGCCACGGCTGCATCACGTTGACGCGACTCATGACGCCACCGCCTCGGCCCGGGCGTCGGCGGAGGTACGGCCTGCGGCGATCTCGGCCCGAAGCGGCCGCCACCACTCGACGAGAAGCCGCAGGCCGTCCTCCAGTCCGATGGTCGGCTCCCAGCCGAGGTCGCGGCGCGCGGCCGTGATGTCCGCGAGCCGCCGGGTGACGCCGTTGACCGCACGCTCGGGCCCGTGCTCGACGCCGAGACCCTCGGCGCCCATGACCCGCAGCAGCGCCTCGGCCAACCCGAGGAGCGAGGTCTCGGTGCCGCTGGCGATGTTGTAGACGCCCTCGGTCAGGGGGCCGCTCGCGGCCAGGATGTTGGCGCGGGCGATGTCGGGCACGCAGACGAAGTCCATCGTCTGGAGGCCGTCGCCGAGGATCAGCGGTGGCCTGCCGTCGGCGATCCGCTCCATCCAGCGCACCAGCACCTCGGTGTAGAGGCCGTGCACATCCATCCGCGGCCCGTAGACGTTGAAGTAGCGCAGCCCGACGTAGTCGAGCCCGGTCATCGCCCGGAAGCTGCGCACCAGCCCCTCGTTGAAGGACTTGGCCGCGCCGTAGAGCGTGTCGTTGTGGTGATGGTGGTGCTGCTCGGGCGTCGGGAACTCCTCGGCCAGGCCGTAGACCGAGGCCGAGGAGGCGTACACGAGCTTGCCGACCTTGGCGGCGGCCGCCGCCTCGACGACGTTGAACGTGCCGTCGACCAGCACCTCCAGGGCCAGCCGCGGCTCCTCGGCGCACTGGGTGATCCGGATCGCGGCCTGGTGCAGGACGAGGTCTTTGCCGCGGGTGAGGTCGTGCACCAGATCGCGGTCGCCGATGTCGCCGGTGACCAGGTCGGCCCGGCCGGTGGCGAGTGCGTCATCGAGGTTCGCGCGGCGGCCGCGGACCAGGTTGTCGAGGACGTCGACGTGCCCGGCGCCGGCGGCGAGCAGCTGGTCGACGATGGTGGAGCCGATCGTGCCGGCTCCCCCGGTCACCAGCACCTGCGCGCCCTGCAGCGGCGCGCTCATTGGACGATCTCCAGCACCGGAGCGGGGGCGGCGACCTCGACGAGCGCGCCATGGGCCCGCAGGCTCGTCTGGGCCGCCTCGAGCACCGACAGCACCCGCAGCCCGGCGTCGCCGTCGGTCGCGGGATCGCGATGCTCGCGGATCGCCGCGGCGTACTCGCGCACCATCTCGCCGAGCGCCTCGCGCTCGGGCAGCGCAGGCGCCCAGGTGTCGCCGAGGCGGTAGTTGATCGAGGCCGTACGGCGATCGGCGCTGTCCACGCTCTGCTGGATGAGGTCGACGCCGCGGTCGAAGACGCTGAGCCGCTGCTGCGGGTTGAGGTCGTCCCAGACCAGGGTCCGCTTCGACCCGCCGATCACCATCTGGCGGATCTTGGTGGGGCTGAGCCAGTTGACGTGGACGTGGGCCATCGCGCCGCCCGCGAGCGGAAGGGTGAGGTAGCCGAGGCAGGACTTGCCGGCGCTGAGCGGGTCACCGCCCTGCGCGGAGACGCCCACCGGCTGCAGCCCGCCCGGGAGCACGTAGTCGAGGATCGAGAGGTCGTGCGGCGCCAGGTCCCAGAAGACGTCGACGTCGGGCTGGACCAGGCCGAGGTTGATCCGCACCGAGTCGACGAAGAGGATCTCCCCGAGCGATCCGTCCTCGACCAGCTCGCGGATCCGCTGTACGGCCGGGGTGTAGCAGAACGTGTGGTCGGTCATCAGGACCAGGCCGCTGTGGCGGGCGAGCTCCACCATGGCCCGGCCGGCCTCGACGCCGTCGGCGAGCGGCTTCTCCACCAGCACGTGCTTGCCGGCACGGAGCGCCTGCTCGGCGAGTGCGCGGTGCGTACGGGCGGGGGTGGCGATCGCGACGGCGGCGACGTCGTCGCGGGCCAGCACGGCGGCGAGGTCGCCGGTCACCTCGATCTCGCTCTGGGCGCCGACCACCTCCCGCGCGCGCTCGGTGTCGAGGTCGCACACCGCGACCAGGTCCCACTCGGGGCTGGCGCGGAAGTTGCGGATGAGGTTCGGGCCCCAGTAGCCGGCGCCGATCACGGCCACGCCCAACGGGGCGCTTGTCTCTGCGGTCATGACCTCATCGAATCGATCGGCGGGCGGCTTCGGGGGTGCTCCGGACGGCTATCCCCTCTATTGGGGAGTGCTCAGAGCAGGCCGGTGGTGAAGGTCCAGCTGGTCGTCGGCAGGGTGGCTCCAGCCGTCGAGGTGGCGCCCGTGATCGTCACCGTGTAGCTCGTGAACGAGCTCAGCCGCGAGCTCGGGGTGAAGGTCAACGTGCTGCCCGATCGGACGCTCGTCCCGGTCACGGTGGTCGTGCCGCGCTTGAGGCTGATCGTGCCGCCGGCGAGCGTCGCCGACAGGGTCGCGGCCGGCTTGACCGAGCGGCTCACGTTGCTCGCGCCCGAGGCGGGCGTACGGGAGGTGATCGTCAGGGGCGGCGGTGTCGCGGACGGTGTGGCCGACGGTGACACGGTGACGCTCGGTGACGCGCTCGCCGTGGCTGTCGGCGTGGCCGACGCGGACGCCGATGCCGAGGGCGACGGCGACGGCGCGACCCCGCCCGCGGTGTACGCGACGTCGACGAAGTAGTTCGTCGCCTGGTAGGTCGAGGTCGGGAAGCCGCCCCCTGCCCCGTAGAGATAGCGCCCGTTGCTTCCAGCCGGGGCCGTCAGCCCGCCCGCCGTGTAGTCGGAGGCGAAGTAGTTCGGCGTGTTCGCGTAGTGGCCCAGCGGCGCGAGGTACGACACGACGTACGTGGTCCCGGCGGTGACCGAGACGGGTGTCGAGAGGGTCGCGGTCTGCCAGCCCTGGCTGCTCTCGCCGGTGAACGTCACGCTCGCCAGCAGGGCACCGCTCGCGGACCACAGGTGCCCGACGTGGGTGCCGTCGTTGCCACTTCCCTTGTAGAAGCCGATGCCGCTGACGACGCCGTCCTTCGCCGGGACGAAGGCCGTCCCGAGCTCCACCGCGGCGCTGTCGTCGGTCGAGGCATACTGCGGCACCTGGCCGGGGAAGAGCGTGAGCCCCGTCGAGCCGGTCGAGCCCGTCGGCGTGAAGACCAGGTCGACGAGGTAGCTGTTGGACGTGGCCGTGGTCGGGAAGGCGGCGCCGTAGGAGTAGGCGCCCGCGGTGGAGGTGACGTGCAGTGGCCCGTACGACAGGTCGGAGGCGGCGAACGCGTTCGGCGTCGCGGAGTAGTTGCCGACCTCGGTGCGGTAGGACGCCACGTACGTGGTGTTCTTCGCGATGCTGACCGGTTGGCTGAAGGTCAGCGTGGCCCAGCCCGACGACGGCTCGTTGGTGAAGGTGCCCTCGGCCAGCTTCACGCCGCCGGCCGACCACAGCGTGCCGGTGTGGGTGCCGGTGTTGTTCGGGCCCTTGTAGAACCGGATGCCGGTGACGGCTCCGGCGGTGTCCGCGCTGAAGGAGACGCCGAGGGTCACCTGGTTGGTGTCCACCGCCTCGAGGAGGGTCGGCGTCGTGCTGTCGGAGAAGAGGCTGCACGGGCACACTCCCGGCGGACTCTGCGGCACCGCGGTGGTGAAGGACCAGCTCTTCCCTGCGCTCAGGGCGACCCCGGTCGGGTCGGTGGCGGCGAGCGTGACCGTGTACTTCGTCGCGCCGGCCAGCGCGGCCGAGGGGGTGAACGTCACGGTGCGACTGGTGCTGTCGTAGGTGGTGGTGCCGGCCACCGAGGCGCCGGCGGCGTCCTTGACGCTGACGCTCACGCTGGAGGCGACGACCGCCCTGGAGAACGTGGCGCGGATCGTGGTCGACGGCGGGACCGAGGCGGCGTCGGCCGCCGGCCACTGGCTGCCGGCGCTCAGCGGCGCGGAGTCGGTGGTGGTGAAGAGCGCGTCGACGTAGTACTGGCTGCCCTCGTAGTTGGATTGCGGGTACTTCCCCGCGAGGGCGTAGACCCCGGCCGGGGCCGCGCCGAAGCCACCGGCGACCTGCAACGGCGGCGCGAGGAGCGGGGCCTCGTTGAAGGCCCAGTACTGGTAGGCGTAGTGCCCGTTGGGCGCGGTGTAGGAGACCGTGTACGTCTGGCCCGCCGAGACCGGGATCCCGGCGCCGAAGGTGGCCTGCTGCCAGCCGGTCGCGGTCTCGTTGGCGAAGGTCACCGAGCCGAGCCGCTGGCCCGAGCTGTCCCACAGGGAGCCGACGTGCGTGCCGGTGTTGCCGGTGCCCTTGTAGAACCGCACGCCGCTGATGAAGCCGTCGCTCTGCGGGGTGAAGCGCAGGCCGAGCTCGACCGCGGAGCCGTCGGAGGTGTCAGCGGGGGCCGAGGGTCCGGTGACCGACGTCCAGGTGGTGGGCAGGGGGGTGGCGCCGAAGATGCTGCACGGGCAGGCCACCGCGAACGAGCGGCTCACGGCCGTGCCGATGTTGGCGCTGTCGTCGACCGCGCGCACCTGTACGGGCACCGTTCCCGACCCGTGCTGGGTGTAGGTGAAGCTCCACGACGAGGTGCCCTGCGCGGGGTGCCAGCTCGTGCCGCCGTCGAGGGAGTACTCCACCCCTGCCACGACGCCCGCGACCCCCGAGCCCGACGGATCGCTCGCGCTGCCGCTGACCGTGACGCGGGTGCCGTTGGCGATCGCGGTCCCGGCTGCCGGCGAGCTGATCGTGACCGTCGGCGCGGTGACGTCGGCGGACTTGCTGGCGGCGCTCAGCCCGCTCATCAGGGTCGTCGGCTGCACGCCCATGTCGGCCAGCACGTTGACCTGCGCCTGCTGCATCCGGCTGTCCGCCGGCGCGTAGGCGTACGGCGTGTCGTGGTCGTCGTCGAGACCCCACGCCCACTGCACCGAACCGGCGCTGAAGACCAGGGCCCCGCTCGGCGCCTTGTAGAGCGTGAGCGAGTGGGTGGTCGTCGCGGAGGTGGTGTTCAGGCCGTAGTCGGTCATGTAGTTCGAGACCTGACCGGTGGTGGTCGACAGGTCGATCAGCCCGGCCGGCCGGAAGCCGTTGTCCTGGTCCTCGTCGGACTCGTAGCCGACGGTGTGCGGCGCGAGCGACGTCGAGGCCCCACTCATCGAGGACAGCCCGGTGTTGCGCCACAGCCGCAGACTCCCCTGGGCCCGGGTGACCGTGAGGGGCAGATCGGTGTAGTTGGACATGAAGGTGGTGCCGCTCAGCGCGTTCTCCGGACGCCCGCCGCCCTGTGACGTCGGGGCGTAGCGCGGGTCGCGCCAGGTCGACGTCGACTCCGGCGAGGGGTCGATCTTGGCCTGGGCCCAGGCCTCCTTGTACGTGACGAGCGTGCGGTACGGCGTGTGGCCCGCGTCGATCGAGGTCTCGTACCGGGTGCGCCAGTAGACCTCGTTGCCGGAGAGGAACTGCAGGTTGACCCCCGCATCGCGCGCGGCCTCCACGTTGGCCCGTTGGGCACCGCTCCAGTACTCGTCGTGGCCGACCGACAAGAAGACCTGGTGGTTCTTGAGCAGGCTGCCGTAGCGGTCGGTGTCGACGCCGGAGATGTAGCTGAGGTCGTACCCGTTGCGCTCCAGGAACCGGATCGCGGGGTACTCGTTGGCCATCAGGAAGTCCTGGCCGCCGGGCGAGAGCCGCGCCAGCATCGGCCGGTTGTAGCTGACCTTGTAGGCGCGTCCGTGGGCGCCGCCCTGATAGAAGTCGGATCCGCCGTAGGTGTTGTAGGCCTCCCACGTGGGATCGGAGGTCTGGAAGACGACCGCGGAGTGACTGGCGTCGTTGCGCACGATGAAGGTGATGTTGCTGTCGTCGCCGTTGTCGACTCGCTCCAGGTGGGCGATGTAGACGCCGGAGACCGCGGTGGACGGCACCGCCCAGGAGGCGGAGAGCCCCCAGTTGCCGCAGTCGGTCAGCTCGGTGGTCGAGTCGGTGATGCACGGCGGCTGGGTCTGCGGCAGCGTGGCCGACGGCGTGATCGTGGTGATCTGGCGCGCGCCGTCGCCGCCGTACCAGCCCATCCGGAGGATCGTGATCCCGTACGCCCTGGCGTCGGTGTCGATCTTGAACCCGATCGTCGAGCCGGCATTGACGCTGATGTCGGTGGAGAAGCCCTGGATGTCGCTGTCGCCGGCGCCGGTGATCTCCCACTCGCTCTCCGGTGTGCCGGGCTTGGAGTTCTCGCACGCCACGGGGTTGCCGCCGGAGCCGCACGGGTCGGCGGCCGCGCTCGGCGGCGCGACGCTGAGCGCCGCGAGGAACATCCCGGTCAGGACCAGCACCAGGACCGCGGCCAGGTGCCGCCCGCGCATCCACGTCATCCTCATGATCATCTCGGCTCCTCAGCCTGCGAAGCGATCGGTGAGTCGCGAGCTCTCGTCGCGCAGCCAGGCCGGCGCGACACCGCGCCGCTCGGCCCGTCGGGTCAGGTTCCAGGCCAGCCCTCGCGCCACCAGCGCGGTCACGAGGAACAGCGGGATCAGCGGCACCAGCCGCGCGTCGCGGCGTCCGACCGCGGCCAGCGCCCGCACGGACGTGCCGGACGCGGGCGAGCGCAGGCCGAGCCGGTCGGCCTCGCGGTTGCCGGCCGCCACCCGGATGCGCCGGCGGATCAGGTCACCGGCCGTGCGCGGCGCTCGGATGGTCACCACCGCCTCGCGTACGATCCGGCGCTCGCCCGGGGTGAAGGCCTCGGAGATCGCCAGGTCGTCGCTCAGCACGGGCGGCAGCAGGTCGACGCGCCGCTGCCCCTCGGGCGACAGGGCGATGACCCCGCGGCCGTAGAGTCCGTCGCGCACGCCGGGCAACCGCTCCCACACGCGGTAGTAGCCGCGCACCCACCACGAGGACCCGGTGGTCTGGAGGTGGCGGCCGGGAGCGGTGGCGAGGACCCCCGGCTCCTCGAGCGCCTGCACCAGGCGCAGCACGTCGGCGCCCGAGATCGCGCAGTCGGCGTCGAGGTGCACGCGTGGCAGGTGACCCCCCGTACGGGCTCCGGCGGCGAGCGCCGCGGCCTTGGACGGCGTGTCGAGCTCGACGACGCGGACTCCGGCGAAGGTGCCCGCGATCGCGGCGGTGGCGTCGTGGCAGCCGTTGGCCACCACGACCACCTGGAGCGTGCCGGCCGGCACCCCGCTCAGCAGGGAGCGCAACGTGTGGCCGATCAGAGCGGCCTCGTCGTGCGCAGGGATGATGACATGCACCGTTGGCGTCGCCATATGACCGTCCTACGACCCGCCGCGCCACCCGCCGCCGGTGGTGCGGAGCGCTCACCACAATTGAGTACGGTGCCCGCACTCCTGGGTCGGGACGGCCGATCGTGCGGTCGGATCGACTCATGAGCAGCACCACGGAGCGCGAGCCGGGGACGGCGCTGGAGGACCTCCTCACCGCCGACTCCCCGACCGACGGCTCCGCTCCCGAGCAGGCACCCGCGCCCGCACGGCGGCGCAGGCGGCGCAGCCCCTTGAAGCGGGTCATCCTGTGGCTGTTGGCCTGCGGGATGTTCCTGGCCGCGGTGCCGCTGACCGTGGCGCTCTACGTCGGCTGGCGCCTCGACCACAACATGCACCGGATCGACGGCGTCTTCAACGGGCTCACCAACCGTCCCGTGAAGGCGGCCGGCGCCGGCGGCGCTGTCGACATCCTGCTGCTCGGCACCGACCTGCGCTCGGACGTGCCGACGACCGGCACGGACGGCTCCGCACCGGCCTGGGTGCCGGGGGCGGACCGCGCGGACACGATGATGCTTCTGCACATCGCCGCTGACCGGCGCAGCGCTTCGGTGATCTCCATCCCGCGCGACTCGTGGGTCCCCATTCCCGGGCACGGCAACGCCAAGATCAATGCGGCGCTCTCCTACGGCGGACCGTCGCTCGCGGTCGAGACCGTCGAGCAGCTCACCGGCGTGCATGTCGATCACCTCGCGGTCATCGACTGGTCGGGCTTCATCGCCCTCACCGACGCCGTCGGCGGCGTCGACGTCGACATCCCGGCCACGGTGCACGACTCGGCGCGCAACATCACCTGGACGGCCGGACGCCACCACCTCGACGGCGCGCACGCGCTGCTCTACCTGCGCCAGCGCTACGGACTCCCCGGCGGGGACCTCGACCGCGTCGCCCGCCAGCAGGCCTTCCTGCGCACCCTGATGAGCGACAGCCTGCACCAGGAGATGCGCAAGGACCCGACGATGCTCTACGACTTCCTCGACACCATCACCAAGCACGTCAGCGTCGACTCGGACTGGTCGACGACGAGCATGGCGAAGCTGCTGGTATCGATGCGCAACATGCGCTCGCTCGACATCGGCTACCTCACCGCCCCGATCGCCGGGTTCGGGCGCGAGGGCGCGCAGGACGTCGTACGGCTGGCACCCGCCGCCGACGCCGACCTGTGGGAGGCGGTCCGCGCGGACCGGATGCCGCAGTGGTCGGCGATCCACTGGGCCGACCTGACCCCCGACGTCGTGGACTGAGTGGGAGCCGAGATGCCGATCCGCCGCATGGCTGCCCTCCTCCTCGCCGGGCTCCTCCTCGGAGTCGTCTCCTGGTCGCTCGCCCGCGCCGGTGGCGCGGAGAGTGCCGACCCCACCCCGACGCCTCGGAGCGCCCCCCAGACTGCGCCGGGTGCCGGCGGGACCACCCCCGATGTGGGCTCGCCGGCGCCCGGCGCTTCCAGCCCCGGCCGCCCCGGACATGCCGCACGGGGCGGCCGGCACGTGACCAGCGAGATCCTGCCGTCGCCGTCGTCGGCGCCCAGCCGGGCGACGGGTCTCCCCGGCCTGAAGGCGCACTCGACGACCGCGCCGCTGGTACCCCGCCCGCTGCCCCGGCCTGCCTCAGGCACCGGCACGCTCGCGGTCGGGTTCCCCGGCGTCCTGATGCCGCCGGATCGCGACACCATCGCGGTGAGCAGCGTCACCGGCTCCGACGGTGTCCTCCAGGCCAGCCTCACCGCGAGCTGCCGGCGCCCGTGCGACCCGCTACGCCGCTACCGGGTGCGCCTGGCCGCCCGCGGCTTCGCCGAGATCGCGGTGCCGAGCGTGGAGAACAGGCCCACCGCCGCGCTGCAGCGCGGCAGCGACAGCGTCACGGTGAGCCTCACCAGCGACGAGGGCAGCAAGAAGGTGGAGTACGCCCTCCTCGCCGTGCTCCACGCCGGTGGCTGAGGTGCGCGCGCCACGGGTCCGGACGGCGCGGCCCTCGAGCCCGCTGCGCCTCGCGCTGAGCGCGGTCGTCGTCGCGGCGATCGCAGGGGCCACCGCGTACGGCCTCGACGCCTGGCAGCACCCGCCTGCCGGCGGCACCCGCGCCGCCGCAGTCCCGGTCAGCGCCCAGGGCGCCGGACGGATCGCCGGAGCAGTCGCCGACCGCTCCGTCATCGAGGCCGCACCCCGGATCGTCTTCCGTCACACCGGCCTCGACGCGCGCTACGGCCAGGTCGCCGAGGTCGCGCTCGCCGACCCCGCCGGCCCGCGCGCGTTCACCGGCGTCGACTGCGACCGGGTCTACGCCCGCCCCGGCGTCGCCACCTGCCTGCGGACGCAGACGGGGGTGAGCACGAGCTATCAGGCCGACGACCTGGTCACCACACCCGGCGCGGACTGGCGCCAGACCGTCTCGGTGCCGCTGCCGGGCATCCCCAGCCGTACGCGCCTCTCCCCCGACGGCACGCTGGCCGCCTCGACCGTGTTCGTCACCGGCGACTCGTACATGACCACCGGGTTCTCCGCGCGGACCATCATCCGCCACGCGGGGAGCACGAGCGTCGACGACCTCGAGAAGTTCCTGATCGTGATGCACGGCCGGCAGGTGCGCCCGCGCGACCGCAACATCTGGGGCGTCACCTTCGCCCCCGACGACCGCACCTTCTACGTCACGCTGGCCACCGGCGGGCGGACCTATCTCGCGCGGGGCGACCTCGCGGCCCGGACCATCACCACGATCGCCGACCACGTCGAGTGCCCGTCGTTGTCGCCCGACGGCACCCGGATCGCCTTCAAGCAGGCGCGGACCGATCGTGCGCGCGGCAGCTGGTGGACGCCTGCGGTTCTCGACCTGGCCACCGGCCGGAGGACCGTCCTCACCGCTGAGACCCACACTGTCGACGACCAGATCGAGTGGCTCGACGACCACACCCTCCTCTACGGGCTGGCGCGGGAGAACCAGGGTGGCGTCGACGACGTCTGGGCCCTGAACGCCGCCGGTCACGGTGCGCCCCGCGTCCTCATCCCGGATGCCTGGTCGCCGGCGGTGATCCGGTGAGCGCGCCCCGGATCGAGCCCTCCGCGGACGTCGACCCGCGCGCCATGATCGGCGACGACACCCTGGTCTGGCACCTGGCACAGCTGCGCGAGGACGTCCGGGTCGGGCGCGAGTGCGTCATCGGACGCGGCGCCTACCTCGGCCCCGGGGTCGTCGTGGGCGACCGCTGCAAGATCCAGAACCACGCGCTCGTGTACGAGCCGGCCGTCCTCGGAGACGGTGTCTTCGTCGGGCCGGCCGTCGTCTTCACCAACGACCTCCTCCCCCGCGCGGTCACCCCGGACGGGCGGCTGAAGGACGGCTCCGACTGGGAGGCCGTCGCGGTCACGGTCCTCGAGGGCGCGAGCATCGGCGCCCGGGCGGTCTGCGTCGCCCCGGTCACCATCGGTCGCTGGGCCCTCGTCGCCGCCGGCTCGGTCGTCATCCACGACGTCCCCGACTTCGCCCTCGTCGCCGGTGTCCCCGCCCGCCAGATCGGCTGGGTCGACAGGACCGGCAACCGGACCGACGCCCCACCGCCGGACGACGGGTCCGTCACCGTCGCGTGAGGTTCGCCCACGCCACCGCGACGCGATGGCGCTCGGGATCGGGGTGGTGTCGACGAGGCACTGCGGCGCGAGGCCTGCCCGAGCGCCGCCCAGGGACCGGGCGACGCCGCTCCGCAACCTCCTAGTAGGCCCCGCTGTGCCCGAGGACCGCCCTGGCCGTACGGGCGAGGATCCGCGCGTCGAGCGCGAGCGACCAGTGGTCGACGTAGTCGAGGTCGAGCCGGATCGCATCGTCCCAGGCCAGGTCGGAGCGCCCGGAGACCTGCCACAGCCCCGTCATGCCCGGCACGACCTGGAGCCGGCGCCGGGCCTCACGGTCGTACCGCTCGACCTCGGCGAAGAGCGCCGGGCGCGGCCCCACCAGGGCCATCTGCCCGCGGATCACGTTGACGAGCTGCGGGAGCTCATCGAGGGAGTAGCGCCGCAACAGGCGTCCGACCCGGGTGATCCGCGGGTCCTGGCGACTCTTGAACAGCACCCCGTCGCAGTCGTTGCACACCTCGTCACGGTGCGCCTCGGCGTCGGCGGCCATGGTGCGGAACTTCAGCATCGTGAACGCCCGTCCATCGCGCCCGACCCGCACCTGCCGGAAGATCACCGGACCGCCCGAGTCGAGCCTGATCGCGATCGCGATGAGGAGCAGCAGCGGCACGATGAGCAGTCCGCCGAGGACTGCCGCGGCCGGCTCCCACACCCGCTTGAGCACCCGCTGCAGCCCGTGTCGGCTGCGCACGCGGTGCGCCGGGGTGGTCGCGATGGTGGTCAGTACCGTCATGGTGAGATTCCCCTTTCCGACGAGGGCCAGTCCAGCGGATCCGGTCCTCGCGAGGGCCGCGCAGCCCCCGGGCTTGCCCCAAACTGGGGATGGGCTCAGCGCGACGAGCGCGGCGTGCCGGGCTCGGCGGCGGGATGCCAGCCGACGTGGTGCGCGAGACCGACCGCCGCGATCTGCGACGTCACCTCGAGCTTGGCCAGGATCGCCTTCACCTGGGTGCGCACGGTCGCCTCCGAGACCACGCTCGCCGCGGCGATGTCGTGCACCGTCATCCCCTCCATCAGGCGCCCGAGCACCTGCGACTCACGCGGCGTGAGCCGGTCGATCTTGGCCTGGAGCTCGGCGAGCTCGGCGTTGCGCTGATGCCACAGCCGCAGCAACGACTCGCGCTCCTCGACCTCCATGACGGGCTGGCCGTTCCCGAGCCGGCGCACGACCGCGAGGATCTCGTTGAGCGGATTCGACTTCGACCGTACGGTGCGCGCGCCGTAGCGCAACGCCTCGCCCCACCGGACCTTGTCGGGATTGGCGGTCACCACCACGACGTTGATGCCGGCGGTGGCCAACGGCCCGACGAACCGCAACCCGTCGCCGAAGTGGCCCAGGTCCAGATCCAGCAGGACGATCCGCGGTGCCTGCCGGATCACCGACGCGAGGATCGAGCTCGGCGTGGTGCCGTTGAGCGGCAGCTCGACCCGCTTCACGTCGTACCCCTCGACCGACAGGGCGAGCTCGAGGGACTCCGCGAAGAGGACGTGGTCCTCGATGATGACGACCTTGATCTGGCTACGCGATGTGGGCTGAGTCATCGTCATCTCGTCGAGCTCGGGGGAAGCGGGCCACGAACGTCGCCCCGCGGGCGGCGGCATCGTCACGCAGGGTCAGGTGGCCTCCGTGGCGCCTGGTCAGGTCCTGTGCGATGTGGAGACCGATGCCTTGTCCACTCGATCGCGGTCCGCGCGCGCCCCATTCGAAGAGGTGCGAGCGCACCTCCGGGGAGACACCCGGGCCGTCGTCGGCGACGGCGACCTCGATCGCATCCGCGACCGTCTGCACCGTGACGGAGGTGTCGCTGCGTCCGTGCTTGGCCGCGTTGTCCAGCAGGATGTTGAGCACCTCCGCGACCTGGTCCGGCTCGCCCGCGACCCGGGCCCCGCTGGGCAGCCAGTTCACCCGGTTGCCGCGGGCCTCATGGGCCAGTACGAGGTTGCCGATCGTCGCGTCGAGGTCGACCTCGACGGGCACGGTACGACGCGCCTCCTCGGCACGGGCCGACGGCTCGTTGAGCAGTCGCTGCAGCCGTCCGAGCTCGGCATGGATCATGTCCTGGAGCAGCGTTCTGCGCGCTGCGCCGATGGTGTGGTCCTCATGCAACAGCCGGGTGGCCGAGGCCAGCCCCGCGATCGTGGAGTTGATCTCGTGGATCCGGGCGCGGTCCTGGCGCAGCCCGGCCTCAAGCTCGTCGACCCGCAGCTGGAGCCGGTCACGGTCGTCGTTGCCGACACCGATCGTCAGTCGCAGCATGGCCACGGCGGCGGCGGAGAGGAAGACCGCGCCGGCGAGGTCGGAGCTGAGGGTGATGAGGCTGCCGGTGACCGTGGCGGGGTGCCCGGCCAGGAAGGCGGACAGGTGGGCCAGCGCGTAGAGGAAGAGCGCGGCTCCCAGCCGGCTGCTCGCCCAGCGAGGCACGTCGGGCAATAGCCAGAGCAGCAGCACCGTCGGGACCACCACCGCGAGGAAGCCGAGGACCGCGGTCGGACGGCTCACCCAGACGGGGTCCAGATCGGGCAGCAGGACGATGCTCGCCAACCGTCCCAGGCCGAGGATCAGCCCCGCGCCCAGCCCGATCAGGACCGGGTCGCCCAAGAGTGACCGCTGTCCCGCGGAGGTGACGAGCCACCCGATGACGAGCATCGTGAGGAAGTCGAACGGCACCATCCACAGGTTCTCGTTGAAGGCGCGGTCGATGGTGGCGAGTTGCAGACCGGCCATGATGACCGCCTGCACCGCGAGGGTCGCGGTGCTGGCGGCGAGCCAGGCCAGCTGACGCTGGCCGCTGAGTCGCCAGGCGACATAGAGACAGACGGTCGCCACCACGGCCGAAGGGCCGCGGACCAGGCCGTCGAGACTCGCCGCAGCGGCCAACCGGTTCGGCTGGTCCGTGGAGAGCCATGCTAAGGAGAGGATCGGCACTGCTGCGACTGCAAGCAACAGCAGAGTGCACCGACCATTCCAATAGTGTCGGATATTCGAATTATTCATCGTGCCCCCGATAACAAAGACCAGGTGCGCAGCTGAGCAAACGTCCCCCCACGCCCCGAGAGCGCCCAGACCGGCGTCGCCGGTGCGTATGTCTGGCCACCTTGTTGTGCCCTGACGACGCTACGAGCATCGCTGCTGGCGTCCCCAACAGAAGGGACGCTATACCGCAATTTGGCGACATTAGGCGAATAGGATGAAATTTGGATCTTCTGTCGAGAACGCAACTTTAGGCCGATTGTCCTGGGCGCCTGTCCAAGAAATTTCGGGCTTACCCCAATATAGGGAGAAAGCCTTCTCCCCTCCCTCGCCCGCCGGCGGATCGCGAGGATTGAGGTCGAGGATGGGCCGATGGGGCGGGCCGTCGCAGGCGACGACGACGCGGGGTACGGGATGGCTTCCACTCATCACGACGAGCAGGACGTCCAGGTGCACGCCGTCGTCGCCGCCGAGCAGTCGCTGATCGTCGAGGCGGTCTGCACCGCCCTGGGCAGCAGCGGGCTCGAGAGCGACCGCGAGCCCTGGCCGGGCGTCCTGCCCTCGCCGCGCGGCCATCATGCCGAGGCTCGGCACACGGCCGGCCTGTTGGTCTGCGACCTCAAGGACTGGCGTCAGATCCGCGCGAGCGGGCTGGTGCTGCGTCGGCGCTCGATCCCGTGGGCCGTGCTCACCAGCGCGGTGCCCGGCCCGGCCTGGGGCGCCGTCTACGACCACGGCGCCCGGGTGGTGCTCTCCGCGCAGACACCTCTCGATCAGGTGGTGAGGACACTGACCACTCTCGCTCTCAACCCCACGGCGAGCGAGCTCGACGAGGACCCGGAACAGCGCCAGCGCTTCCAGACCCAGTGGCGACACCTGTGTGAGCGGCGCGCCGAGCTCAGCAGCCGGGCACGCGCCCTGACCCCGCGCGAGCGCGAGGTGCTGATGCTGCTCTACGAGGGCGCGATGATCACCGAGATCGCGGCCCTGCTGCAGGTCTCGCCCTCCACCGTGCGCAGCCAGGTCAAGGCCGTGCGCCAGAAGCTCGGCGTGACCTCGCAGCTCGCCGCGGTGGCGGCGTACGGCTCCCTGATCGAGCCCGACCTGGGTCGGGCCCTGGTCACGAGTTGAAGCGCTGCTGCGCCTTCTCGAGGCCCTCGTTGATGAGGCACTCGATCGCATCGGCAGCCGTGTCGACCTGGAACGGCAGCACCTTGCGCTCGGCGGTGGAGTAGTTCGACAGCACGAAGTCGGCGACGTCCTGGCGACCGGGCGGGCGGCCGATGCCGACGCGCACGCGGTAGAAGTCGCCGGTGCCCAGCGACGAGCGCATCGACTTGAGGCCGTTGTGACCGTTGTCGCCGCCGCCGAGCTTGAGCCGCATCGTGTCGAAGGCGATGTCGAGCTCGTCGTGCACGGCGATGATGTGGTCCGGCTCGATCTTGAAGAAGGACGCGACCGCCTTGACCGGCCCGCCCACCTCGTTCATGTACGAGGACGGGCGGCACAGGACGACGCGAGGGCCGCCTGGAGTCAGGCGGCCCTCGACGGTGTCGGAGCGCCCGGACTTGTGGCGCTTCCACGCACCACGCATCCGGGTGGCCAGCTCGTCGTTGACGAGGTAGCCGATGTTGTGACGATGACCCGCGTAGGTCGGACCGGGGTTGCCCAGACCGACGACCAGCCAGGTCTCGTCACTCATGGGTGGATCAGTCCTCGGTGCTCTCAGGAGCGTCGTGCACGATACCGGCCTCGGCCTCGGCGGAGGCCAGGTCGGCCTCGGCCTGGGCAGCGGTCGGGGCAGCGGCGATGTGCACGATGACCGAGTCGGCGTCGGCGGCCAGGGTGGTGCCCTCCGGCAGGGTGATGGCACCGGCGGTGACGTTCTCGCCGGCCTCCAGGCCCTCGATGGAGACCTCGAGCGACTCGGGCACGTGGATGGCCTCGGCCTCGACGGTGAGGGTGGTGTGCTCGAGCGTCACGATCGTGCCCGCGGCAGCCTCACCGGTGGTGACGACCGGGATGTCGACGGTGACCTTCTCGCCCGCGACGACGGCGACGAAGTCGATGTGCTCGATCTGGCGGCGCAGGTTGTCGACCTGGACGGCCTTGGTCAGCGCGAGCTGGACCTTGCCGTCGATGCTGAGCTCGAGGAGCGCGTTGAGGCCGTGGTGGCGCAGCGCCATCATGGTCTCGTGGCCCGGGAGGGACACGTGGATCGGGTCGTTGCCGTGGCCGTAGATGACGGCGGGGATGCGGCCGGCGGCACGCGTACGGCGGGCGAAGCCCTTGCCGAACTCGGTGCGCAGCTCTGCGGTGATCTTCTCGGTGCTCATGGGTGCCTCCTCGGCAATCGTGTGAATACGGCTGCCAAGGCCCAGTCGATAACGGAGACAAGCTCCCTCGCCGAGGCAACGCCGCTCATCCTAAGGGCGGTCGCATCTTCTCCGAAATCAGCGTCGTCTCCGCGGGTGCGGCCGTACGGGGCCACCGCGGAGGCGGCCTGGGGCGGAGCGGACGGTCGTGTGGCGTGCGACGCCGCGGACGCTCCGCCGGGCGGTGTCGATCAGGCGTGACCGTCGAACATGGAGGTGACCGACCCGTCCTCGAAGACCTCGCGGATGGCGCGGGCCAGCATCGGGGCGATCGAGAGCGTGGTCAGCTTGTCGAACTGCTTCTCGGCGGGGATCGGCAGCGTGTTGGTCACGATGACCTCCATCGCCGCGCTGTTCTTGAGCCGGTCGACGGCCGGGTCGGAGAGGATCGCGTGGGTGGCACAGATGATCACGCCGGCGGCGCCCTCGGCCATGATCGCGTCGGCGGCCTTCACGATCGTGCCGCCGGTGTCGATCATGTCGTCCGTCAGGACGCAGATCTTGCCCTTGACCTCACCGACGACCCGGTTGGCGACGACCTCGTTGGCGATGTCGGTGCGGCGGGTCTTGTGGATGAACGCCAGCGGCACGCCGCCGAGCTTGGCCGCCCAGCGCTCTGCGACCTTGATCCGGCCGGCGTCCGGGGAGACGACGGCGAGCTCCTGGTCGCCGTACTTCTCCTTGATGTAGTCCGTGAGGACCGGCAGCGCCATCAGGTGGTCGACGGGACCGTCGAAGTAGCCCTGGAGCTGGTCGGCGTGCAGGTCGATGGAGATGATCCGGTCGGCGCCGGCCGTCTTGAAGAGGTCGGCGACCAGGCGGGCCGAGATCGGCTCGCGGCCACGGTGCTTCTTGTCCTGGCGCGAGTAGCCCCAGAACGGCATCACGACCGTGATCCGCTTGGCCGAGGCGCGCTTGAGCGCGTCGACCATGATCAGGTGCTCCATGATCCAGTTGTTGATCGGGCTGGTGTGGCTCTGGATCACGAAGGCGTCCGCGCCGCGGACCGACTCCTCGTAGCGCACATAGGTCTCGCCGTTGGCGAAGTCGTACGCGCTCGTCGGGACCAGGGTCGCGCCGAGGTGCGTCGCCACCTCCTCGGCCAGCTCGGGGTGCGCTCGACCGCTGAACACCATCAGGTGCTTCTCAGTCGTCTTCTTGATGTCGGTGGTCACGAGCGCCGCTCCCGTGTTCGCTGGTCCGCCAGAGGTGGTGGTACGTCAGGATTCTGACCTACGGGAGTCCGCCGCCCCAACCCCAGGACCGCCGGTGTGAGACTCCTCATGTTCACCGGACGTTTGCGCACCGGCGACCAGGACACCTTCGGCTGCCGCGCGGGCGGCCGCCTCGGCCATCGCCGTGCCTGCGCGTCGGGTCTGTGCCCAGTCCTCGATGACCCGCTGGGGTCCGGCCGACATCGCCATCGCGCCCGGCGGGACGTCCTGGCGGATCAGCGAGCCGGCTCCGGTGCCGGCGCCGTCCCCGACGGTCACCGGGGCCACGAAGGTCACGTTGGAGCCGGAGCGCACGTGCGCGCCGATCGTGGTGTGGTGCTTCTTCACCCCGTCGTAGTTGGCGAAGATGGTGCCGGCCCCGATGTTGCTCATCTCGCCGATCGTCGCGTCGCCCACGTAGGACAGGTGCGGCACCTTGGCACCCTCGCCGATCTCGGCGTTCTTGGTCTCGACGAAGCCGCCGATCTTGCCGCGCGCGCCCAGGACGGTGCCGGGGCGCAGGTGCGCGAACGGACCGACGTCGGCGCCGTCGCCGATGACGGAGAGCGTCGCCTGCGTGCGTACGACGTGGGCGCCCGCGCCGACCTCGCAGTCGGTGAGCGTGACGTCGGGCCCGATCAGCGCGTCCTCGCCGATCGAGGTGGCGCCGAGGAGCTGCACGTCGGGCAGGATCGTGACGTCCTGGCCGAGGTCGACGTCGACGTGGATCCAGGTGCTCGCGGGGTCGATCACCGTGACGCCCGCGCGCATCCACCGCTCGACGATGCGCCGGTTGAGCTCGCGGCCGAGCGCGGCGAGCTGGACCCGGTCGTTGGCACCCTCGGTCTGGATCCGGTCGGCGAGCAGATAGCCGCCCGTACGGACGCCGTCGGCGGCGGCGAGCTTCACCGCGTCGGTGAGGTAGTACTCCGCGCTGGCGTTGGCATTGCCCAGGCGTGGGAGCGCGCTGGCCAGGAAGTCCAGGTCGAAGGCGAGGATGCCGGAGTTGATCTCCGCGATCGCACGCTCCTCGGCGCTGGCGTCCTTCTCCTCGACGATCGCTCGTACGTCGCCGCCCTCGCCGCGCACGATCCGGCCGTAGCCGGTCGGGTCGGGCACCTCGGCGGTGAGGATCGAGACGGAGCGGTTCGCCTCGCGGTGGTGCTCCATGAACCAGACCAGCGTCTCCCCGGTGAGCAGCGGGGTGTCGGCGGTCAGCACGAGCACGTCGCCGCTCGTGGCGCCGGACGCGGCCAGGCCGACACGGGCGGCGTGGCCGGTGCCGAGCTGCTCCTCCTGGACCGCGATCGCGATGCCGGTGTGGTGCTGCTCGAGGTGACCGATGACCTGCTCGCGGGCGTGCCCGACGACCGCGACGACGCGGTCGGGTTGGAGGGCCTCGACGGCGGTCAGGACGTGGCCGACCATGCTGCGCCCTCCGATGGTGTGCAGCACCTTGGGCGTCTTGGACTTCATCCGCTTCCCATTGCCGGCGGCCAGGACGATCACGGTGAGCTCGCGGGTCATAGGGGCGAGCCTAGGCGAATCTCCATAATGCGTTCCGCCGCGTTGGCTACATTGTTCCTATGGCACGCACCACGCAATGGGACTCACTGAGCAGTCAGATTCGCGACGCCCTGCGTACGGACATCCTCAGCGCAGCCTGGTCCCCCGGGACCAAGCTCCAGGTCGCCCAGCTCTCCAAGCGGTACGAGACCAGCACGACCGTGGTGCGCGAGGCGCTCACCCGCCTGGCCGGCGAGCAGCTGGTGACCCTCATCCCCAACCGTGGCTTCTTCGTCGCCGAGCTCACCCTCGACGAGCTGCGGGACCTCACCGAGTTCCGCTGCCGGATCGAGGGGTTCGGCATCGCGCTGGCCATCGAGCGCGGCGACCTCGCCTGGGAGTCCGAGCTGATCGCGGCACACCACATGCTCGAGCGCACCCCGCGGCGCCGCCCCGACGACCCGCACCACATCTCCCCCGAGTGGATGTCGGCGCACCAGGCCTTCCACGCCAAGCTTCTCGAGCCATGCCAGATCGACGCGCTCACCGACCTCGCCGCGACGCTGGCCGACGCCACCGTGCTGTATCGGCAGTGGACGGCGCCGTCGCAGGCCGCCGAGCAGCGTGACATCGAGGCCGAGCACGCCGCGATCCTTCAGGCTGCGCTCGACCGCGACCCTGTGCTCGCCGAGCAGCGGCTGCGGGCGCACTACACCGGCACGGTCGAGGTCATCGCCCGCGCGCTGGACGCCTCCGAGACCGAGGCCGTCTGAGCCGGTCGCTCAGACGGAGCGGCTGATGCCGCCGTCGACCCGGATGTTCTGTCCGGTGACGTAGCTGGACTCGCTCCCGGCGAGGAAGCGCACGACCCGTGCGATCTCCTCCCGGCCGCCTGCCCGGCGCAGCGGGATCCGCTCGGTCCATGAGGGCGCCACCGCGGCGGGGTCGTCGACGTTCCAGCCCGGGAGCACGTTGTTCATCCGGATCCCGGCCCGCCCGTACTCGTCGGTGTAGAGCTTGACGAAGGACGCCAGGCCCGCCCGGAAGGTCGCCGAGATCGGGTAGCGCGGGTTGGGCTCGAAGGGCGAGCTGGTCGAGATGTTCACGATCGTGCCGCTGCCCGCCTCCACCAGATGGGGCGTGACGACCCGCGCCATCCGCACCACGTTGAGCAGGTAGCCCTCCAGGCCGTCGCGCCAGTCGGCGTCGCTCAGGTCGAGCACCGGCCCGCTCGCGCCATGGCCGGAGTTGTTCACCACCGTGTCGATCCGGCCGTACGTCGACAACGCCAGGTCGACGATGGCCCTCAGGTCGTCCTCCGACCGGTTGCTGCCGTCGAGGCCGACGCCGCCGAGGCTCTCGGCGAGCTCGCGGCCGGCGCCCGAGGAGGAGAGGACAGCGAGGCGATAGCCGTGCTCGTGCAGCTCGCGCACGACCGCGGCGCCGATGCCGGATCCGCCACCGACGACGATCGCGACCGGGCTCGTGTCAGGAGCGTCGCTCATGCGCCGGTCTCCTCGAGCAGCTGGCTGGCACGGCGCGCGATGAGCGCCTCCACCGCGGAGGCGGAGAGGTCCGCGAACTCCGCGAAGTCGATCTCGTCGCCGGCGCAGGCGGCGATGTAGAAGCCATCGGTGAGGGCACGACCGAGGACGACCATCTTGCGCCCGAACTCGGGGTCTGCGGCCAGCACCTCGGGCGGGATCTGGGGCTCGACGCGAGCGACCATGAGCTCGAACATCTGCTTGCGCACCTCGAGGTACTTCTGCCGGGCCTTGTTGTCGGCCAGCCGGCGCTCGAGGGCGAAGAGCAGCGCGAGGATCCAGAACGCCTCGGTCTTGTTCTCCGGGTTCGACGAGCCCCCCGCCGACCCGGCGATGCTGCGGCGCAGCAGGTCGCGGTTGGTCGGACCGGTGTGGTCGGCCTTCCAGGTCTCGAAGCAGAACTCGATCAGGTCGGCGAAGAGCTGCTCCTTGTTCTCGAAGTGCCAGTAGACCGAGCCGATCGGCAGCCCGGAGAGGCGGGCGACCTCCGACATCGTGGTGCCCTCGTACCCCGCGGTCACCGCCAGAGTGAGGGCGGCGTCGAGGATCGCCCGCTCGTTCTCGGGGGTGGACTTCTGGACGCGCCGCTTGTTCATCGCGGACTCCTCTCGAGGGGCTGAAGCAAAGAAAGGCTGTCATATCGCGCGGCTGCAGCTCCGGAGGAACCGATCGCGAGCAGCCGCGGGTCGTCGCGGCGCCATCGCGGCGTGCTGCCCTCGACACCGCGGACGAACGCGATCACCTCGTCCTGCAGCGCGCAACGGGTGCGCTCGAAGAGCTCGTCGTCGAACCCATCGAGCATCGGGGCGTCGAGCCAGGCGGCGCGGTCGCCGAAGAGGAAGGGCAGCGTGAAGCAGTGCGGCGCGAGGGCCCGCGGCAGCGGGCTGCGGACATCGAGCCGAACGTGACCGGCCGGGACGGTCGCGGCCGCGGCCAGCTCGTAGGCGGTCGAGGTGAACTGCGCCAGCGTCGTCGCCGCGACCAGTGCCTCGTACGCCGTTTCCTCCCCCGTGACCCGGTCCTCCGCATACCGGAGCGCGGCGTCGGGGTCCGCGAAGGTCGAGCCGACGTACTCCTCGAGGCGGGCACGGGTGAAGCTCTCCGGCGGCTGTGGCCTCAGGAACGCCGCGGCCTCGCTCGCGGTGGTGACGAGGAGGAGGGACCCGGTGTGCAGCCGGGGTGCGCTGAGGGCCGGCTCACCCAGCCACGCGGGCAGCTCCTCCGAGGCGGCGGGCGCGAACGGGAAGCCCTGTCCGCGGTACGCCGGCGGCACCTGCCGTTGCGCGGCCAGCACGTCGGTGACCGGCGCGGTGTCACACGCCGCTGGCGCGAGGTGCGAGGCGAAGGCCTCGGCCCGCTCGGTGTGGTCGGCCCCGGAGAGCGGCGCCATCCGCGGCATGCTGACCAACAGCGTGCGGGCGAACCGGCCGGCGATCCACGGCAGCAGGCTCAGGGCGTGCGCGAACCAGGCGCCGGCGGAGTCGCCGGCGATCGTGATGGCGGCGGGGTCGCCGCCGAAGGCGGCGATGTTCTCGGCGACCCAGCGCGTCGCCCGGTCGAGATCGCGTACGGGAAGGCCCGAGCCGTCACCGCCGGTCCCGGACAGGACGCCGAGGGCGCCCAGCCGGTAGCCGACGGTGACGAGCACGATTCCGCTGGCTGCGACCAGGTCGTGGGCGTCGTACCAGCGGGCCTCGGGGCTGCCGGAGGTGAAGCCGCCGCCGTGGATGAAGAGGAGCACCGGGGCGCCGCTGGCGTCCGCAGGCGCCTGGATCCGGATGCCGAAGGCGTCCTCGCCCTGCTCGAGCTCACCGAGGGCGGGGCCGAGCAGAGCGTCCAGCAGCCCCGGCGTCTGGGGGAAGGACGCCGGGGCCGCCTGGGCGACGTCCGGAGGACCCACCTCGGCGCCGCGGGGGGCGAAGCCGTAGCGGATCCCCCGGACATCCACGACACCATCGCGCACGATGCCGGTGACGGCCCCCGTGGAGACGGCAAACGTACGCAACACAGTCACGCTCACCGGAAGGTGTAGTCCTGCGGGTCGATCCGCTCGGTGATCTCCCAGTACTCGGCGTTGGTGTACGGCCAGACCTGCGAGACCCGGCCCGCACCGTTCTGGTACCAGCTGCTGACGTAGGGCTGGCCCCAGGCCATCTGCTGGTTCTCCCGGTCGACCCACTCGACGAACCGATCCAGCGCCTCGGGCGTCACGTCGAGCGACGCCACTCCGCGGGTGAGGAGCTCGCGGACGGCCTCCAGGGCGTACTCGGCGGCGCGCTCGAGCATGAAGTGCAGGCTGCCGGCGACAACGCCGCCCACGTTGGGGCCGTACTGCATGAAGAAGTTGGGGAAGCCGGGGACGGTGATGCCGTTGTACGCCCGTGCGTCGCCCTTCCAGAACTCGTGCAGCTCGACGCCGTCGCGCCCGACCACGTCGATGGCGTCGAGGTAGTCCGAGGGCTTGAAGCCGGTGGCGAGGATGACGACGTCCAGCTCGTGCTCGACCCCGTCGGCCGTACGGATGCCGTGCTCGGTGAACGCCTCGATCCCCGACGTCACCACGGTGGTGTGCGGGGCGCGCAGCGCCTGCGCCCAGACGCCGTTGTCGCGCAGCATCCGCTTGGCGCCCGGCGGGTAGGACGGGATCGCGATCTCGAGCAGGTCGGGACGGCCCTCGAACTGCTCGGCGAGGCGGCCGATGAGCTCGTCGCGGACGGCCTGGTTGATCGGCGAGACGCTGAGCGGCGCCCCGCTCCAGCCCTCCTCGGCGCGGACGGTGTGGAAGCGACCGGGGATGCCCTGGACGGTCACCCACAGCCGGAACCACTGGCCGAAGTGCGGCACCTTGCGGGCCAGCCAGTCGAAGGTCTCCGACATCGGCGCGTGGTAGGTCGGCGCGGGCAGCATCCAGGGGGCACTGCGCTGGAAGACGGTCAGGCTCGCGACGTCGGCGTAGATCGCCGGGACGATCTGGTACGCGCTGGCGCCGGTGCCGATGACGGCGACGCGCTTGCCCCGCCAGTCGACGGACGGGTCCCACTCCTGGGAGTGCATCGTGACGCCGCGGAAGTGCTCGAGGCCCTCGAAGTCGGGGATATTGGGCAGGTCGAGCTGGCCGACGGCGCTGATGACGGCGTGGAACAGCCGGGTGCGGTCGCCGTCGGCCGTCCGGGTGACGACCTCCCACGCGTCGGCGTCCTCCTGCCACGTGGCGCTGACCAGCCGGGTGCCGAACTCGATCCGGTCGCTCAGCCCGGCGCGCTCGGCGACGGTGAGGAGGTAGTCCTCGATCTCGCCGCCCTGGGCGAACTGGTGGGGCCAGTCGGTGCGCTGCGCGAAGGAGTACGAGTAGCCGAACGTCGGGGTGTCGAGCCGGACGCCGGGGTAGCGGTTCTTGCGCCAGGTGCCGGCCAGGCCGTCGGCGGCGTCGATCATGGTGAACGGGACGCCGGCCTGGCTGAAGCGGTGACCGGCCGCGATGCCGGCCACGCCGGAGCCGACGATCAGGACGTCGAAGGGCCGCCCACCGGCGAGCTCGGCGAAGTGCCAGTCGGGCGCTCCACCCTTGTCGGCGGCCAGGTCGAGCTCGTGCTTGAGCGAGTCGGCCCACGCGCGGCGGCCGTCGGTGAGGTAGTCGAGGAGCTCGGTGACGGTGTCGTCGGGGAGGGTGTCGACGGTGGTGATCTGCTGGTCGCGCAGCCGGCGCAGCCCCTCGTACGCGAGCTCGCGGGCACTCGCCTGCTGCTCGGCCGTCATCCCGCCGTGCGGGTGGCCGACGGTGTTCACCGGGGTGAGCGGCGGGCGCAGCTCGGGGGTGAGACCGGCCGTCTCGCCGGTCGCCGCGGCCAGCGCGACGAGCAGCGGCGGCAACTCAGCCTGCTCGACGATCTCGCGCAGGAAGGCGTCGCTCTCGGTGATCGGCTCGTGCCGGTCGCGCCAGAACAGGTCGTCGTGTCGCTCGCTCATGCGGTCGCCTCCTGGCGCTGGGACAGGTCGAGATAGCTGCGAAGCCCGTCGACCACCTGCCGCTCGCTGCCGGCTGTGAACACGGCGGCGACGTAGCGGTCGGGGCGGACCACGACGGCATGCGCGACGGACAGCGGGTGGGCCGTGTCGACGAGCAGGCCGGTGGGGTCGATGAGGGCGTCGGGGCGGGTGCTGGCCTCCGTCGCACCCGCGGCACACAGGCGTAGGCGCGCGGCGCCGTTCCAGTACGGGTCGCGGGCGATCGTGCCCTCCGGGCCGAGGTGGAGGACCGCCCAGCCGGGGCCGAGTAGGTGGTCGAGGGGCGTGCGGGCACCGGACGCGTCGGCCACCGTCGGCTGGCTCAGCGACGTGCCGACCATCGCGGCCAGCGCGGGGTCGACGTCGGGGGCCGGCGCGACCGTGAGGCCGTCGGCATAGTTCGGCGGAGTGATGAAGCGCATCGACGAGAGATACGCATGCGCCGGAGGCACGAGCCTGGCGAGGCCGAAGACGGCGTCGCGCAGCACCGCGGCGACACCGCGCGCCATCACGACCGAGCCGGTGATGTGCGAGACCCGGACCATCTTCCTCGCGTGGGCGCGGCGCTCCTGCTCGTAGGTGTCGAGCAGCCGGTCCGAGCCGTCGCCGGCGAGGACGGCGAGCAGCTTCCACGACAGGTTGGCGGCGTCGCGCAGGCCGGCGTTGAGGCCCTGTCCGGAGAAGGGCGGCATCAGGTGGGCGGCGTCGCCGGCGAGGAGGGCACGGCCGACGCGGTAGGTCTTGGCCAGGCGCCGGTGGGCGACGTAGACGACCGCGCGGCGGATCTCCTGCTCGGTCACATCGGGGTGGAACGGCAGCACGAGCTCGCGGATCCGCTCGGGGCGGGTGAGCTCGTCGGCGTCGTCGCCGGGCAGCATCATGTACTCGAGGCGGAGCCGGCCCTTGATGCCGGGCACGAGCACGTACGGCCGCCGGCCGTTGCCGTGGAACTCCGCGTACGGCTCGCGCTCGCCGGGGGCGTTGAGCAGGTCGATGACGACCCAGCGCTCCTCCTGGGTGGACCCGACCAGCGGCACGCCGATCTCGTCGCGGGTGAAGCTGCGACCGCCGTCCGCGCCGATCAGCCAGGAGCCGCGCAGCGTGGTCGTGGCGTCGTGCTCGTCGGCGAGCGTCACAGTGACGCCGTCGGCGTCCTGGGCGATCGCGGTGGCCCGATGCCCGGCCCGCAGGTCGAGCAGGGGGTGCGCGACCGCGCGGTCCCAGAGCAGCTGCTCGAGGACCGGCTGGTCGAACTGCGACTTCGCCGGGTGGCCGAGGCGCGAGGCGACCGGGCGTGACTGGGCGAGCAGCCGGTCCCCGCGCCCGAAGTAGCGCGCGCCGGTGTCGAGGTAGGTCTCCGCCTTGAGCGGGTCGGCCAGGCCGAGCCGGTCGATGATGCGGAAGGACTCGTCAGCGATGCTGATCGCCCGGGGCAGATCCCCCGGTGCGGTCAGCGGGTCGACGACCGTGACCCGCGCGCCGCCCTCCGCGAGGAGGAGCCCCGCGGTCAGCCCGACCGGCCCTCCCCCGACCACGATGACGTCGATCTGGTCGTCCTGCTTGTCCGCCATGTGAGTCCGTCTCCCGTTCTGCTGCTCAGACCGTCGAGGTCTGTTGGGCACTCGTGGCGCCGCCCTTGTTGGTCTTGGCGATCTGGACCTGCCCGTACACGTGCGCGCGCAGCTCGGTGAAGCGCGGCATCGAGCGGGTCTCGAGCTGGTCGCGCTCGGCCGGCAGGTCGATGGCCAGGTCGTCCTGGACGACCGTCGGCGAGCTGGACAGGACCAGCACCCGCTCGGCGAGGTAGACCGACTCGTCGATGTCGTGGGTGACGAAGAGGATCGTCATGTTGTGCCGCTTCCAGACCGCACGGACCAGGTCCTCGAGGTCGGCGCGGGTCTGCGCGTCGACGGCCGCGAAGGGCTCGTCCATGAGCAGCACGCTCGGGTGGGTCGCCACGGCGCGGGCGATCGCCACCCGCTGCTGCATGCCGCCGGAGAGCTGCCACGGGTAGCTCTTGCGGGCGTTCTCCAGCCCCACCGAGGTGAGGGCCTCGTCGACCCGAGCCCGGCGCTCGGCCTTGGAGAGCTTGGCGACCTTCAGCGGGAGCTCGATGTTGCCCTCGACGGTGAGCCACGGGTACAGGCTGCGGCCGTACTCCTGGAAGACCACCGCCATCCCCTTGGCCGGGCCGTTGACCTTCTTGCCGTCGAGGACGACGGTGCCCGAGGTGGGCTGCATGAGCCCGGCGATGCACTTGAGCAGGGTGGTCTTGCCGCTGCCGGACGGGCCGACGAGGCAGGCGAACTCGCCCTCGTGGAGGTCGAAGGTCAGCGATCGCACCGCCTCGAACTCGCGGCCGTCGCGACGGTAGACCTTCTGGACCTGGCTGACGCTCAGCCGGACATCCTGGCGCTCAGACATTGGCGCTCTCCTTCAATCCTTCGTACCACCCGAGGACGCGCCTCTGGACGAGTTGGAACAACACCGACAGCGCCACGCCGATCAGACCGAGCAGCACGATGCCGCTCCACATCTCGGGGATGGCCACCTGGTTCTGGAAGTTGATCGTCGCGTAGCCGATGCCCTCGGTCGCGGCGAACATCTCGGACGTGACCATGAGGACCAGTCCGACGGCGAGGCTCTGCCGGATCCCCGCGAAGATCTGCGGCGAGGCCGCCGGCAGGACGAGGTAGCGCAGCCGGTCGAGGCCACGCAGGCCGTACACCTCGCCGGTGCTGAGCTGGACCTCGTCGATGGACGCGACGCCCTTGACCGTGTTGAGCAGGACCGGCCAGATGCAGCCGAGCACGATCACGGTCACCTTCATCGCGTCGTTGATGCCGATGACGAGCAGCAGCACCGGGATCAGGATCGTTGAGGGCACGGCGCGGAGGAACTCCAGCAGCGGGCCGAGCAGCCAGCGCACCCAGTCGACCGAGCCGATCACCACACCCAGGCCGATGCCCAGGGCGATGGAGATGATCAGGCCGGCGGCGAGGCGGGTCAGGCTCGGCACGACGTCCTTGTGGAAGCCGTCGCCCAGCCAGACCGTACGGAAGGCGTGGACGAGCGGTCCCGGCTTCGGGACGAAGAAGCTCGTGCCGTTGCGGCTGGTCGCCCACCACAGCACGATCAGCAGAGCGGGCAGGCCGACGAAGTAGAGGAATCGCTTCAGCAGCTTCATGACTTCACTCCTCCGCGCACCGACGCGTGCCAGAAGAGCAGCCGGCGCTCGAGCAGGCCCATGAGGCCGTTGACGAGCATGCCGAGCACACCGCTGGTGAGGATCAGCGCGTACATCGAGGGTGTGGCGTCGTTGATCTGGGCGAGGGCGACCTTCTGGCCCAGGCCCGGGGTGCCGACGATCAGCTCCACACCGATGGACAGGATCAGGGCGACCGTCGCGGCGAGCCGGATCCCGGTCACGAGGTAGGGCAGCAGCGTCGGGAACACGAGGTAGCGGACCCGCTGCAGGTACGACAGGTGCATCGTGTGCGCGGTGTCGGTCGCGACCTTGTCGACGTCCGCAACGCCGTAGAGCACCTGGACCAGGACGATCCAGAAGCAGGCGAAGGCGACGATCAGCAGCTCAGCCTTGAGCACCGGGCCGTAGAGCAGGGCCGCGAGCGGGATCAGCGCGACCGACGGGATCGGGCGCAGGAACTCGATCGTCGAGTGGGTCGCCTGCCGCAGGAAGTCGCTCGAGCCGATGATGACGCCGAGGACGATGGCGCCGAGGGTGGAGATCACCAGGCCTAGCAGCCACGCCCGCAGGGTGTAGCCGGTCGCGGTCCAGAAGTCGGCGTAGCCGAGGTTCTGGAAGAACTGCGGCAGCACGTCGGACGGCGGCGGGAGGAAGTGCGGGTCCACCGGACCGATCTCGGAGAAGATCTGCCAGGCGAAGAGGGCACCCACGATGCCGAGGGCACCGAGGAGGGCCGGCAGGCCGCGCTCGAGGAGGGAGGCCCGGCGACGCGGCGTCGCCGGCGGTGCGGCGAGCTGCACGTTGTCGTGTGCCACGCTCATGGCGGAGATCCTTTCCGGGGGAAGCTTCAGGAGGAGCGGGCCGAGCCGAGTCCCGGCCCGCTCGGGGTCACTTGGTCCAGACCAGCTTCGACAGATCGGGCTCCTGCTGGATGATGCCGAACTTCTTCAGCAGGGTGCCGAACTGCGCGAGGGCGGCAGTGTCGAGGTGCTCGTCCCAGTTGATGAAGTCGGTCTTGGCGGCGACGGCCGGGTCGGTGCCGATCACCTTGGGCAGCTCGGCGCGGACCTCGTCGACGTGGCCCTGGGCGTACGTGAGCGTCTCGTCGAGGGCGGCGTCGAAGTTCGAGACCATGTCCGGCTTCGCCGCGACGGTCTTGCCGCCGGCGACGATGACGAGCTCGGCACCACCGAGGCCGGCCTTCTGGATGAAGTCGCTGGCCACCGCGCCGCCGGCGCCCATGATCTGCTGCATGAACGGCGGGCCGGCCATGCCAGCGTCGATCTGGCCGCTGGCGAGCTGCGCGGCGACCTGGTCGAAGCCGAGCTGGACGAAGGTCACCTTGCTCGGGTCGCCGCCGTCGAGCTCGACGGCCTGCTTGATGCCGATCTCGCCGATGCTGCCGAGGGCGTTGATCGCGACCTTCTTGCCGACGAGGTCCTTGGCCGACTTGATCGGCGAGCCCTTGCCGACCATCACGGCGACGGAGTCGGTCACGATGCTGGGGTTGTTCTTCGCGTAGCCGGCGACGATCTTGAGGTCGAGGCCCTTGGAGTCGGCGACCAGCGGGGTCGTCGGGCTGGAGAGCACGAAGTCGAGGCTGCCGGAGTTGACCGCCGGGAGCTGAGCGGCGCTGGACTGGCCCATCACGAGCTCGAGGTCGATGCCGTGCTCCTTGAAGAAGCCCTTGTCGATGCCGAGCTGGAAGGCGCCGACGGCCGAGGACGGGAACAGGCCGATCTTCACGTGGGTGAGCTTGCTGCCGCTGTTGTCGGCCGCCGCCTTGCCGCCGTCCACGGAGCCACCGCCACAGGCGGTGAGGGAGAGCGAGAGGGCGACGCCGGTGGCGGCCACCGCGGCGAGGGTCTTCTTCATGGTGCTTCCTACTTCCTTGCAGCTTCGCTGGCTTGGGTCAGGGTGTGACCCCCGTAACATCACACTAGTTCGGCTGTTACGCATTGGTCAATGGATATTGCATTTCTTTAGCATCGTGCATTCAGGCGCGGAGGTGGGCCGCCCGGAAGACGGCACCGAGGGTCGCCTCGAGCTCCTGGGCGAGGCACTCCGCGGCCACGACGTGGTCGGGCCGGACGACGACGACCGAGGTCGGCCGGGCATCGAACCAGGCCTGCAGCGTGCCGAGGTCACCGACCACGACGACGCCGGGAGCGGCGTTCGTGGCGGCCCAGTGCAGCTGGGTCGACGGCACGATCTGCACCAGCGCCCCGCCGAGGCGCTCCACCGCGGCGATCGCCTCCGCACCGAGGAGCGCGGTCGGGTCGTTGTTCCAGACCAGCACCCGCCAGCCTTGACCGGTGGCGTCGTCGAGCAGTCGGTCGACGCCGTCCGTCGTACGGACGGTGGGCTGCGGGTAGATCGTGCCCGCGACGCGCGGCACCTCTCGGTCCGGCAGCGTCTTGAACGTGGCGGCGGGCGTGTGCACCACCGCGCCGATGTCGTACTTCGGCTGCGGCTTGAACGCCTGGTTGCGGACGGCCGCCTGCTCCTCGGGGGTGCGCTGCGCGGCTGCTAGATCGCGCAGGCGGGTGCGCTCGGCGTCGTGGTCGGTCATCTCGTTGGCCATGCCCACCGAGATCGCGACCATCTGCTGGACGTGGACCAGCCGCTCGCTCTCGTACGTGTCGAGCAGGTCGTCGCCGGCGAGGCCCTGGACGACTGCGGCGAGCTTCCAGCCGAGGTTGACCGCGTCGCGGATGCCGGAGTTCCAGCCCTGGCCGCCGACGACCGGCATCACGTGGGCGGCGTCGCCGGCTAGCAGGATCCGACCGACGCGGAACCGCTCGGCGATGCGGGCATGGTGGGTGTAGACGCGGCGGCGGATGATGTCGAGGCGCTTCGGGTCCGGGACGTGCTCGGCGAGCAGGTCGTAGATGAAGGCGTCGTCCTCGGCGAGGGACTCGGGCTCGTGCGGGAAGAGGGTGAACTCCCAGCGGCGCAGTCCGTGCGGCAGGGAGATCGAGGCGTAGCCGCGCTTGGGGTCGCCGCCGAAGACCGCGTGCGGGGTGCCGATCGGGTCGTTGCGCACGTCGATGACCAGGCCCTTGGACTCACGCGTCTCGCCCTCGAAGGTGAGGCCGAGGCGCTTGCGGGTCGAGGAGCTGCCGCCGTCGGCGCCGACGAGGTAGCCGGCGCTGAGCACCTGCTCCCCGCCGCCATCGGTCCGCAGCGTGACCTGCACCCCATCGGCGTCCTGGGTGGCGTCGAGGACCTCGGTCGCGAAGCGCACCTCGACATGCGGGAAGCGGTCGAGACCACCGAGCAGCACCTGGTCGACGAGCGGCTGGACGAAGCCGTTGCGGCGCGGCCAGCCGAACTCGCGGGTCGTCGGGTTGACCTCGGAGAGGATGGTGCGCTCCCCGTTGATCATGTAGATCTTCTGGTCCGGGATGGTGTGCTCGAGCACCTCCTCGACGAGACCGAGCGTCTGCATCACCCGCAGCGCCTCGTCGTCGATGCCGACGGCGCGCGGGTAGTCGATCAGCTCGCCGAGGGCCTCGAGCACAAGGGTGCGCACGCCGCGCTGGCCGAGGAGGTTGGCGAGGGTCAGTCCGACGGGCCCGGCTCCGACGATGAGGACGTCGGCGTCGCGACCGGCCTGGCCGAGCGGCTCCACAGCGCTGGTCATGCGTTGCTCCTGAAGGTGTCGATGGTGTTCTTCGCCGCCTGGCTGACGAAGACGAGGTCGATGCCGAGGCCGACGTAGTCGACCAGCCCGTCCTCGATCAGTGCCTTGGCGTAGGCGGCGGACGCGCAGTAGCTGCCGAGCGTGACTCCCGCCGCGCGGACGCTCGTCGCGAGCTGGACGATCGCGTCGCGCACCGGGCCGTCGACCCAGTCGCCGCGACCGGGGAGGCCGTACGTCACGGCAAGGTCGGCGGGACCGATGTAGACCGAGTCGAGGCCCTCCACCGCGAGGATCTCCTCGACGTTCTCCAGCCCGGCACGGGTCTCGATCTGGATGATCGCGGAGACGGCCGCGTTCCCGGCGGCCGTGTAGTCGTCGCCGGTGTACAGCGCGGGCCGGGACGGCCCGAGGCTGCGTGCGCCGAGCGGCGGGTACTTCGTCGCCGCGACGAGGGCAGCGGCCTGGGCCGCGGTCTCGACGGTCGGCGCGATGATGCCGCGCGCACCGGAGTCCAGCAGGCGCAGGATCGTGGCGGGGTCGATCGAGCCGACGCGGGCGTAGGCGTGGGCGTTGCGCTCGCGCGGGATCGCGCGCAGCATCCGGCAGGCGTCCTCCAGGCCGACCTCACCGTGCTGCAGGTCGATGATCACGCCGTCGTAGCCTGCGGCCATCGCGAACTCGGTCACGGCCTGGGACGCGATCGCCTGGTGCAGCAGCGCAGGAGCGTTCATGACTTCTCCCCGTCGGCGAGCCGCTTGGCGTGCGCGGCGGCGTTGGCGCCGCCGAAGACCGGGACGATCTCGCGGCGCGCGAAGCGCCACTCGCCGTCGACCTGGCGGTACTGCTCGCGGAACTCGCCGACGCTGGCCGGCCTGAGGACGTCCTCGGAGGCGTCGCGGAAGGTCAGGTACGCGATCGTGCCGGTGAGGACGTCGCCCTCCCAGGAGAGCCGGATGCCGCCGATGAAGTGCCGCCCGACCAGGTCGGTCTGCAGCGCTCGCTTCGCGCCCCAGGCCTTGATCGCCTCGCGGCCGTCCATCACACCGAGCGGACCGACGCTGACCGCGTCCTCGGTGTAGAGCTCCCAGGTGGTGTCGGCCCTGTTGTGGTCCAGGCGCCACAGCAGCTCGGCGATGAGCTGCTCGATCGCGACGCGGGTCTCGGTGTCGACGCCGTACGTGGTGGTCATCTCGGTCCTCAGCTGTTCGAATCGAGGGTCGCGGTGACGCGGCCCAGTCCGGTGATGGTGGCGATGCACTCGACGTCGGCCGGCCACGGCTCGATGTAGCCGATGGAGCCCGACAGCAGGACCTCGCCGGCGCGCAGTGGCTGCCCGATCCGCAGCGCGGTCTCGGCGAGCCACTGCACCGCGTTGATCGGGTCGCCGAGGACGTTGCTGCCCACACCGCGGGTGATCTCGACGCCGGCGGCGGTGGTGATCACCATCTCGACGCCGGCGAGGTCGACCTCGCCGTACGGGTGGCGCTCCTCCCCCAGGACGATGCCGTCGCAGCCGGCGTTGTCGGCGATCGTGTCGACGATCTGCCCGACGCTGCCCGGGTAGCGGAAGTCGACCAGCTCGAAGGCGGGCGTCACGTAGTCGACGGCGTCCTTGATGACGTCGAGGTCGGCGTCGAGGATGTCCTTGCCCAGGACGAAGGCGACCTCCGCCTCGATCCGCAGGAAGTTGTGCTGCGAGGCCCGGCGCACGACACCGGAGGCGTGCACCATGTCGTCGTGCAGGATCCCGTAGTCGGGCTCGAAGACACCGACGCGCTTCTGCACGAGCGGGTTGGTCAGGCCGACCTTCCGGCCGGCCCGCTTCACGCCCAGCTCGGCCTCGCGACGGGTCGCGACCAGCTCGGAGATCCGGTACGCGGCGTCCAGGTCGTGCTCGGGCAGCCGCGGGCTGACGAAGTCGATGGTCGTGACGGCGCGACGGGCCTGGTAGAGGTCGTCGGCGATCTGCTCGATGAGGCTCTGCTCGGTGGTGCTCGGCCGGGGGGTGCTCTGCTCGGTCATGGTTCAGGCCTTCCGGGCGAGGAAGTCGAGGGCGTTGCGGTTGAAGGTCTTGGGGTCCTCCCACTGCGGCCAGTGCGCGGCGTCCTTGACGAGCAGGTACTCGCCGTCGGGGATCAGCCCGGCGAGGCGCTCGCCCAGGTCGGGGCCCCCGGAGGGCTCGTGGTCGGTCCAGACGAGGAGCGCCGGGACCGGGATCGCGGCGTAGTCCTCGTCGGTGACGCGGTTGCGGTAGCGGGTCTCCGCCTCGCGCAGCACCGCGATGTGGCGCATCGAGGCGCCGAAGCCCTCACGGGAGTAGACCGCCTGGCGGATCCTGACCAGCTCGTCGGTGATCTTCTCCGGATCGTGGATGACGACCTGGAGCCGCTGCTTGACGTTCTCGTACGTCGGCTCGGCGACCGCCTGCCGGCTCACCGACTGGGCGCGGTCGACGCGGGCCTCGTCGGTGACGCGGCCGCCGGGGGCGCTCAGGATCAGGGTGCGGACCCGGTCGGGGTGGTGGGCGGCGAACTTGATCGCGATCCAGCCGCCGAGCGACTCGCCGCACAGGTGCGGGCGCTCGAGGCCGAGGACGTCGAGCAGCCCGAGGAGGTGCTCCTCGTACTCGGGGATCTCGAGGTCGTGGTCGGTGAGCGTGGTGAAGCCATGCCCCGGGTAGTCGTACCCGATCACGCGGCAGCGCGACGCGAGGGCGTGGATGTTCTGCGTGAACGCCTCGATGTGGCCGGTGGTGCCGTTGAGCAGGACGATCGTCTCCTCGTCCGGCTCGCCGGTGCCGCCGACGGTCAGGACGCGGGTGCGCCACGGGCCCACCTGGACGTACTCGAGGGTGTGGGGCAGGTCGGCGATCGCCTGCCAGAACGTGATCTGGTCGCTCATGCCCGGTCCTCGCTGATGGCAGCCTGGATCCCGAAGCCGGCGCCCCAGGTGGGCACGGCCCAGTAGCGGTCGACCGCCATCCGGTACGCCCCGGCGGTGGAGAGCGCGGCGTACGCGGCGATCCAGCTGCGCATCTCGTGCGCGGCGCTGCCGCCCTCGGCGAGGAACCAGTCGTTGGCCCAGGCGTCGACGGTGGACAGGTCGCCGGAGCGGAAGACGTCGAGGACGAGGGTGTCCCACTCCTCGTTCAGCGGCTCGCTCGAGGCCTTGCCGTCGGCGATCGCCTGGATGCCGGTCACGATCGCGCGCTCGCGCGCCGCCCGCTCCTCGCGGGTGGGGGCGTACGAGATGAGCCGCTCCTGGAGCGTCCCCGGCGCGCCGTCCCAGCGCGGGACGGGCGGGCTGTGCGAGATGCCGCCCGAGGCGAGCATCAGCACGCGCTTGTCGAGCTGCGCGGCGGCCTTGCCGAAGGCCTCACCCATGGCTCGGACGCGCTGCATCGGGGTCAGCGGGAAGCCGAGGGAGTTGACGAAGACCGGCACGATCGGGCGCGACAGCGGAGCGCCGAAGAGGAACTCGACCGGCTGCATGATGCCGTGGTCGACCTTCATCCGCTCGGAGCGTCCGAGCTCGACGCCCTGCTCGAGCACGAGGGCGTGCAGCTCGCGGGCGACCTCGGCGTCGACCGGCACGGAGCCCGAGGTGGTGCCGTAGTCACCCACGCCCTCGGCCTGCGCGCCGACGGTCCACGGCGTGATCAGCGAGTACAGGTGCCCGTTGAAGTGGTCGGGGCCGAAGACCACCACGACCTCCGGGTCGAACTCCTCCACGAAGGTGCAGACCTCGGCGATGGCGGCGTCGATCTCCGCCTTGATCGTCCCGCCGGGGTCGACGTTGCCGAACGACGGTGCGTGGGACAGGGCGGCCACGGCCAGAGCCATCTCGGGTTCCTCTCGATTGCTTGAACCTTGTTTCTAGAATCGTGATTCTAGTGACGGCAGTCACGTCCGTCCAGGGGGTCGGAAGGAAAATGTTTTCTTCAGCCGTCGAGGCCGAGGCGACGACGCAGCTCGAACTCGTCCACGCCGTACGTCTCGCGGATGCCGACGCCCTCGGGCGTCAGGTCGAAGACGCCGTGGTCGCTGTAGACGCGACTGACGCAGCCGACGCCGGTAAGCGGCATGGTGCACGCCTCGACGAGCTTGGGGCTGCCGTCCTTGGCGAAGAGCGTCATCATCACGAAGACGTCCTTGGCGCCGATGGCCAGGTCCATCGCCCCTCCGACCGCGGGGATGTCGCCGGGCCGGCCGGTGCTCCAGTTGGCGAGGTCGCCCGTGCGGCTGACCTGGAAGGCCCCGAGGACGCAGACGTCGAGGTGGCCGCCGCGCATCATCGCGAAGGAGTCGGCGTGGTGGAAGTAGGAGCAGCCGGGCGTCTCGACGACGGGGACCTTGCCGGCGTTGGTGAGGTCGGCATCAATGACATCGCCGAGTCGCTCCTCAGCCTTGCGGCCCATGCCGAGCATGCCGTTCTCGGTGTGCAGGACGACGCCCTGCTCGGGCGTCAGGTGGTCGGCGATCTTGGTGGGCTGGCCGATGCCGAGGTTGACGTACGAGCCCTCGGCGATGTCGCGCGCGATCACCGCGGCGAGCTCGTCCATCGTCAGCACGCGCCCGGAGGTCGAGCCTGTCGAGGCCTTCATCGCGCCCCCTCGACGGTGTAGTGGCGGGCCTCTACCTGGACGATGCGGTCGACGTAGATCGAGGGCGTGACGATGGCCTCGGGATCCAGCGCCCCGATCGGCACGACCTCGCCGACCTGGACGATGGTGGTCGTCGCGGCGGTCGCCATGACAGGGCCGAAGTTGCGGGCCGTCCTGCGGTAGACCAAATTGCCCATCGCGTCGGCACGGTAGGCGCTCACGAGCGCGTAGTCGCCCTTGATCGGATATTCCAGGACATAGTCGCGGCCCTCGATGGTGCGGGTCTCCTTGCCCTCGGCGAGGGGGGTGCCGACCCCGGTCGGGCAGAAGAAGGCGCCGATGCCGGCCCCAGCCGCGCGCATCCGTTCGGCGAGGTTGCCCTGCGGGACGACCTCGAGCTCGATGCGCCCGGCGCGGTAGAGCTCGTCGAAGACGTAGGAGTCGACCTGGCGCGGGAAGGAGCACAGCACCTTTCGCACCCGGCCGGCCTGCAGCAGGGCGGCCAGGCCGACCTCGCCGTTGCCGGCGTTGTTGGCCACGACCGTCAGGTCGGTGGCGCCCTGGCGGATGAGGGCGTCGATCAGGTCGAACGGCATCCCGGCCAGGCCGAAGCCTCCGATCAGGATCGTGGAGCCGTCCTCGATCCCCGTGACGGCCTCGTCCGCGCTGTCCAGGAGCTGCGCGCGGCTCATCGCGTGGCCTCCGCGGTCGTGTCGAGGTTCTCCAGGACGACGGCCAGACCCTGGCCGACGCCGATGCAGATCGCCGCCACGCCGTACCGCTCACCGGATGCGCGCAGGACCTTGGCCAGGGTGCCGAGGATGCGGCCGCCCGAGGCGCCGAGCGGGTGACCGAGCGCGATCGCGCCGCCCTGGGCGTTGACCAGCTCCGCGTCGCGCAGTCCCAACGTGAGCCAGGCGTCCACGCAGACCAGCGACTGGACCGCGAAGGCCTCGTTGAGCTCGACGGCGCCGACCCGCTCCCAGGCGACACCCGCCCGGGCCAGCGCATGGTTGGCCGCCACGACCGGGGCGTAGCCGAACTCCCGGGGGTCGAGGGCGTACGCCGCACGGCCCGCGATCCGGGCGATCGGAGCGAGGCCGACGACGCTGGAGGCCCGCTCCGATCCGATCAGGAGCGCCGATGCGCCGTCGGAGAGCGGGCTCGCGTTGCCCGCCGTGATCGTGCCGTCGGCACGGAAGGAGGGGTTGAGACCCGCCAGCCCCTCGGCGGTGGTGTCGGCGCGGATGCCCTCGTCGCGGATCAGCTCGGTATCAGCCACCGGGGTGACGAGGTCGTCGTAGAAGCCCTCGTCCCAGGCCCGTGCGGCGAGCCGGTGCGACCGGGCCGCGAAGGCGTCCTGCCGCTCGCGCGAGATCCCGAAGCGCTCCTGCAGCTGCTCGTTGCACTCCCCCAGTGAGACGGTCCACGCCGTCGGCATCGCCGGGTTGACCAACCGCCAGCCGAGCGTCGTGGAGACCGCGGTGACGTCGCCGGGCGGGAAGCCCTTCGCCGGTTTGGGCAGGACCCACGGCGCACGGGTCATCGACTCCACGCCGCCGACCAGCACGATCTCGGCGTCGCCGGCATCGATCTGGCGCGAGCCGATCATCGCCGCATCCAGGCTCGAGCCGCACAGCCGGTTGACCGTGCTGCCCGGGACGCTCGTCGGCAGGCCCGCGAGCAGGCCGGCCATCCGGGCTACGTTGCGGTTCTCCTCGCCGGCGCCGTTCGCGTTGCCCCAGACGATCTCCTCGATCGCGGCCGGCTCGAGGCCAGGTGCCTTGGCCAGCAGCCCGGTGATCGCGGCCGCGGCCAGGTCGTCGGGCCGGACAGCACTCAGCGCGCCGTTGAAGCGGCCGAACGGCGTCCGGGAGGCGGCGTACAGGAAGGCGCTCATGACGCACTCCCCTCAACCGGCCGCTCGACGAGTCGCGCGACGGGCTCAGAGAGCATGATCCCGAAGCCGTTGCCCCACGCGTGGACGGGCCAGTACCACTGGTCCGCGATCGCGATGTCCGAGCCGGTGGCAGCGTGGGCGGCGGCGAAGGTCGCCACCCACGTCCGGATCTCGTGCGCGGAGCCGCCGCCGACCTCGGCCATCCAGTCGTTCGCCCAGCCGTCGGTGCTCGTGATCGAGCCCGAGGCGAGCGTGGCCATCACCATCCGGTCGAACTCCTCGTCCAGGGGCTGCTGGCGCGCGATGTCGGCAGGTGTCTCACCGCTCTGCGCGAGGGCGGCCTCGATGACGCGGCGCTGTCGCTCCCGACGCTGCTCGGGGGTGTAATCCCGGCCGTCGATCAGCCGCTCACGGATCTCGTCGGAGGCCCCGGCCAGCTTCGGCACCGGGGGGTCGTGGGACAGACCGCCGGAGCCGAGGACGAGCACGCGCTTGTCCCACGAGGCGATCTCGCGGCCGATCGCCTCGCCGAGCCGACGTACGCGCCGCATCGGTCCGAGCGGGAGGCCGACCGCGTTGATGAAGACCGGCACGATGGGCCGCTCGTAGTCGGCACCGAAGAGCATCTCGAGGCTCTGCGCCATGCCGTGGTCCACGTAGAGCCGCTCTGACTGGGCCACGTCGATGTCGGCCTCGAGCGCCGCATCGACCAGCCGTCGGGCCGCGTCGGCATCGACTGGCAGAGCGCGCTTGCGCGTACCCCAATCCCCCACGCTGGAGGCTGCCGAGCCGATGCAGAACGGCGGCATCATGTCGTAGAAGACGCCGTTGAAGTGGTCGGGGCCGAAGACGACCGTGACCTCCGGGTCGAAGGCCTCGATCGCCCGCCGGACCTCGGCGACCGCGGTCTCGATCTCGTCGAGGACGCCCGCGCCCGGGTCGATCTCGCCGATGAGCGGCGAGTGCGACAGGGCGCAGGCGAGGACGGTCACGCCTGCTCCGCGACGATCTCGTTGCGCAGGACGCCCAGGCCGGTGATCTCGACCTCGACGACGTCCCCGGCGCTGAGCAGGGCGGGCGGGTCCATGAAGAGACCGACGCCGCCGGGCGTGCCGGTGACGATGATGTCGCCAGGCGCCAGCGGGGTGAACGTCGAGATGTGCTCGATGAGCTGATCGATGGTGGTGCGCAGGTCGGCGATCTGGGCCTTCTGGCGCTGCTCGCCGTTGACGCGGGTCTCGAGGGTGCAGGAGTCGAGGTCCTCGATCTCGCCGGCCGGCACGAAGTAGGGGCCCATCGCGCCGGTGCCGGGGAAGTTCTTGCCCGGGAACCACTGCGAGGTGGCGCGCTGCCAGTCGCGCACGGTGAAGTCGTTGTACGCGCTGTAGCCGGCGATGACCGAGGCGTATTGGGCCGCCGGGACCTTGACGGCCGGGGCGCCGATGATGACGGCGAGCTCACCTTCGTAGTCGAACTGCTTGCCGACCGCGGGGATCTCCACCGGGACGAGGTGCCCGGTCTGGCTGTCCGCGAAGCGCGGGAAGAGGGTCGGCACGGTGATCTCCTCACGGCCGGTCTCCTCGAGGTGGGAGCGGTAGTTCACGCCGACGCAGACGATCTTGCCGGGGTTGGGGATCACCGGCTGGAAGGTCACCTCCGACTCAGCGGCGACCGGCACGAGCGTGTCGATCAGCGTGTCCGCGAGCAGGCCGGCGGCGATCGCGTCTCGCAGCGTGGGCGCGACGGCCGCACCGGTCGGGCCGAGGTCGTAGACCTGTCCGTCGACCGAGGCGCCCCAGGTCGGCTGCTGCGTCGCCACAGCGAGGAAACTCATGTACTTCATCCCGTACTCCACATCATCGACTTTAGAATGCATTGTCGGGAAGATAGTACTCTGACTTGCCGCCGCGTCAACGGTCGACTCGTAGCCCCTGCGGCCGAGGGGAGCGCTGGCAGGGGTGAGGGACGGACGGTCCAGCCGCCCGCGACCCGGAGGGGTCGCGTCGATCAGCGGCGCAGCGTCTCGCTCGGCGACTCGCCGTACATCCGCCGATAGTGAGCGCCGAAGCGGCTGAGATCGGCGAAGCCCCAGCGTGCCGCGATCTGGGTGACGGTGAGGCCGCCCGCCGGGTCGGCGGCGCTCAGCTCGGCCCGGACCCGGTCGAGTCGGACCCGTCGCAGATACGTCATCGGGGTGGTGTCCAGGTGCCGGCGGAACGCCGCCTGCAGGGTGCGCACCGACACGTGGGCGGCCCGGGCGATCTCGACGACGCCCAGGTCGAGATCGGGATTGGCCTCGAGGAAGGCGGCCGCTCGGCGCACCGTCGCCTGGGTGGAGCCGATCGGCTCGTCGATCCCGGACGGCGCGGCCTCGGCGGTGAACGCCGCGATCGTGGAGGCGGCGAGCATCCGCCCGGCCGCACCCAGGACCAGCGGGCTGGCGGCGGCGTCGGCGTCGGCGACGAGGTCGGTGACGTAGTCGACGGTGCGGCGCCAGAGACGTGCCTGCTCCGGTCGGAGAGCGCCGCGCTCGAGGCGGCGCAGGACCTCCGGGACGGCGCCCTCACACGCCTGCTCGATCAGGCTCAGGTCCAGGCCGACCGCCTGGGCGCTGCGAGTACGGGTGATCGCGTGGTAGCCCTCATCAGGCTGGGCACACAGGAAGACGTCACCGGCGCCATAGCGGCGGCTCGGACCGCGCTCGCCGGTGAACTCCATCTCGCCGTCCCGCATCCGCAGGATCAGGACGTAGCCGAGCGGGTCCATGTCGTACTCGCTCAGGAAGGAGTACTGCACCTCATCGACCCGGACCTCGCCGAGGTCCTGGCGGCGACGACCGAAGATGAGATCGCCGGACGGCTCGAAGCGCACGCTGCCCGCGCCATAGGCCGCCGCGAGCAGGGCATGAGCGCCCTCCGCATCGGTGGCGGTCTCTTCGGTGTACACGGGATCGTGCATGGGTGTCCCCTCGATGGACTCCGGTGCGACGAACCCTACAGCTCCCCCGGCTCCGCGTTGCGCGGTCGCGGCGGCACGATCACCTCGACCCGCTCGGTGAGCCCCGCGACGCGCAGCGTCTCCTCGGCGGCGCACCCGGCAGCGCAGCGGATCGCGACGCCGTCCTCCAGCAGCTCCTCGATGAGGACGACCGCGGGTCCGGTGAGGTCGGTCAGCCCGCTCAGGTCGACCGTGCGCGCTGTGGCGGTGAGCAGTCGGACGGCGATCTCGGCGCGGGCGGACGGCACGACGTCGAAGTCGAGCTCGCCGGTGAGACTGACTCCACCGGACTCCAGATCCTGCTCGACCGCCAGCTTCGTACGCCTCAGCGCCCGCACCTCCAACTCCATGCCCCACACGTTCTCGGCCTCCGGATAGTGTCGAATGCGGAGACCGGGGCGAACTAGGCGCTGAGCGCAGGCTTCGGCGCGCGATCGGGCGAAAAGCGAAGGAGAGCAATGTCGGGCATCGTCGAGCACAGCGTGGAGATCGCGGCACCGGTCCACGAGGTCTTCGCGTACGTCGACGACTTCACCAAGACCAAGGACTGGATGTACGGCCTGGACCGCATCGAGCCCGTCGGCGAGCAGCTGCGCGGCCTCGGAGCGACCTACGACGGGGTGATGAAGCTCGGCGTCTCGCTGACCTCGCGGATCCGGTGCACCGGCTACGAGCCGGACCGGATGGTGGAGATCTCCTCGATCCGCGGGATCAAGAACACCCAGCGCTGGACCTTCACCGACCTCGGCGACGACCGCACCCGCCTCGACGCGTGGATCAGCTACACCCTGCCCGGTGGCCCGGCCGGCAAGGTGATCGAGAAGGCGGTCAACCCGGTGATCGCGATCGCCGTCAAGCACACCAGCGAGCGACTCGTGCACAACCTCGAGCAACGCTAGGCGGGGCTCCGGTGGGCCAGACCCCGCGACGCGATCGCTCGCGGCGGGTTGGACCCGTTCGGCTCGGGACGCCGCAGGCCGCGTCGTTCTCCGGAGCAGGTGGCTCCCCAGGATGGAGTCGAACCATCGTCGCTAATCCTGATTCAAAGTCAGGCGGGCCCTGCCGGCAGACCAACTGGGGAATGTGAGGCCAAGACTCTCAGATCTGAGAGCGGTACCGCGCAAGGACCTCCTGGACCTTGGCCTCGTCGCGGTCCTGGATCGGGATGAGCAGCTCGGCGACGACGTCGGTCAGCTCCGCGATGCGGCGGTTGAACTGACGCAGCTCCTGGACCTCGTCCTCGAGAGCGCGCAGGCGCGCCCGGACCGTACGGCCGCTGGCCCGCTCGGCCTTCCACTTCTCGACGTTCTCAGCAAGCTTGCTCATGCGCTCTTTCCCTTCGGCGAAGGCCAGGTCGCCCGGATCCGGCACACCGCCGGGTCGGGTCGGTCGAAGAGGTCGACCCCGGGGCCGATCTCGAAGTGCTCGATGACGCCGCCGCGGTCCTTCATCTCGGCCACGACCACGACCGGGTCGACGCGGTGCTCACGGCCGTCCGGATCCAGGGCGATGCCCTCGGCGTCGTCGGCGTCGTCGAGGGTGGCGGAGAACTCCACGAAGAGCGCGTGCTCGCCACCGCGCAACCCCATCGAGCACAGCTGCCAGAACTGCTCCCGGGCGGCGTCGTCGATCGCGTTGAGCAGGCGGCGCGCGTAGATGTGGTGCGGGTCGCGGGCGAGCCGGGCGCCGAACGTCAGGGACTGGCGCAGCTCGCCGAGGATCAGCTGCTCGGTGCGCACCGAGACGTGGTGCCGGTTGATCCGCCGGCCGGCCGCGTGCAGCGCACCGCGGGAGAAGTCGACCGCCCAGACGCGGTGGCCGCGCTTGGCGAAGCGCACCGCGTCGCGGCCGTTGCCGCAGCCGACGTCGACGATCGCGGAGCCGGGCGCCAGCTGGGGCGATACCCACTTGCGGAAGGAGGAGCTGCGTCGTGCCACCTTCGCGCCCCGTGACCCGGACCAGAACTCGGTCCACAGCCCCATCGTCGTGCGGAAGCCGCGCAGCCAGCCGTTGAGGCGGCGCACGCCGGGAGCCGGGTCGTTGTACTTGAAGGACGGGTCGGGCACGCGCCACTGCGGGCCGTACAGGAACGCCAGCATCCGCTCGGGCTGCGCCGGAGCCGGGAAGCGATAGCCGTGCAGCTCGACCTCGGACAGGGGCGTGATGACCTCTCGCGGCAGGTGCCCGTTGCGGTTGCCGAGCTGGTAGAAGGTCCCGCGGACGTAGAACGCCACGAAGATGTCGATGTGGCAGTTGCGCCCGTCGCTCAGGGGCAGCAGCACCTTGATGTCGCCGCCGGACATGCGCAGCAGGATCCAGCCGTTGGCGCGCATGGTCCGCTCGATCTTGTACGACTCGGCGATGAGGTCGGCCGGCGACTCGTGCCGTGAGAGGTAGCAGACGTCGGTGTCGGAGTCGTGCGCGATCATCGCGCCGTCGCGGATCGTGCCGAGCAGGGCGCCGTAGTTGAGGTACGCCTCGACGCCGCACTTCTCCTTCAGGTCGCGCAGCACACGCTGCGTGCCCTCCAGGATCTCGTTGCGGATGCCCTCGTCGGTCGCCGCGAACGAGCGCCCGAGGTGGCCGACCTTGTCGACCGAGAGCGGGTAGCCGTCGCCGTCGACGACCTCGATGTGACCCTCGCCCGATCCGAGCGTGACGTCGGCGTCGAAGTACACGGTCTCGCCGGTGACGTCGGCGACGCTGATGCGGGCCGTGCCGTTCAGGTAGCGCTCGAGGACGTGCGGCCAGGCGACCAGCCAGCCGCCGTCGAGTGCCGCACCATCGCGCTCGGGGGTGATCGACCAGAGGTAGCGGTCGTCGAGGCTCAGCACGAGCGGGCCGGTGCCCTGGGCGGTGACGAGCACGCCGCGGTCGTCGACCGCGACGCCACCGGTCGCCGCCGGTCGCGAGGGACTGGCGGTCACGAGACCTGCTCGTCGCCGATGTTGAGGTGGCGGCGCAGCGCGGTGCTGGAGGTGTGCATCGTGTACGGGAAGTAGACGACCTCGACACCCACCTCGGCCATCTGCTGCTCGAGCCGCTCGCCCTTGGCGGTGCCCTTCCAGTCGTCACCCTTGAAGATCTTGTGGAACCCGACCGCGCGCCAGGCGTCGCGCTTGTCCAGGCTCGTCTCGACGTACGCGTCGTCGACGATCCCGATCGCCTTGACGATCTCCAGGCGCTCGATCAGCGGGACGGTCGGCACGATGCCCTTGCCGGCCTCGCACATCTCGTCGGAGACGACGCCCGCGACCAGCACGTCGCACATGGAGCGCGCCTGACGCAGCGCGTTGAGGTGCCCGACGTGGAAAAGATCGAAGACGCCGGGCACGTATCCGACGACCTTGCTCATGGACGAAAGACTACCCAACCGCCAGCATTACGTTCGCTTCGCGAACGTGGCTCGCTCGCTCGTGTCAAGCGCCCCCGGCTCGTCCCTCGCCGGGGCGCTGAGCACTCGCTCGTTCACCTAGGCTGGTTTTCATGGAACGTTCAAGCCCGGGGCGGCCGGACCGGCCGGGGCACATCGTTCTGGTGGACAACCACGACTCGTACACCTTCAACCTCGCGGCGCTGCTGACGTCGGCCGGCGCCGAGGTGAGCGTCGTGCGCAACGACGACCCGTCGCTGCTGAGCGTCGAGGGCGTCGATGGGATCGTCCTCTCCCCCGGCCCGGGCTCACCGTGGGTGGCCTCCGACGTGGGGTACGGCCCCGCGCTGCTGGCGCGTCTCCCGGACGTGCCGGTGCTCGGTGTCTGCCTCGGCCATCAGCTGCTCGCGACGCTGCACGGCGGCGAGGTGGCCCGCGTCGAGCCGGCGCACGGCAAGATCGCCTCGATCCGGTACGAGGAGCCTGCCGGCAGCACCAGTCTCCTGGCCGGACTGCCTCAGGGCTTCGCCGCGACGCGCTACCACTCGCTCGCGGTGACCTCGGCGCCCGGCTGCGGCTTCGACGAGACGGCCTGGGCCGAGGACGGCACCGTGATGGCGCTGGCCGTGCGCGACCGGCCCCGGTGGGGCGTGCAGTTCCACCCTGAGTCGGTCGAGACCGAGCTGGGGTCGCGGATCATCGCGGCGTTCGTCGAGGTGGTGCACGGCACCGCCGTGCTGCGCCGCAGCATCCCGGGGAGCTTCGATCCGGGCGTGCTCTTCGAGGCGCTGCACGCCGCCGACCCGTACGCGTTCTGGCTGGACGGCCCGACGACCTACCTGGGCGCGGGCGTACCGACCGACACGGCGTCGCTGAGTGGACCGCGGCTGCGTGACCCGCTGCCGGGCGGGTTGGTGGGCTGCCTCGAGTACGAGGGCGCCGAGCGCTGGCTGTTCGTCGAGCGGGTGATCGCCCTGACCCCGGCGGGAGCCGAGCTGCGGGCGCTGCCCGGCGAGGGCGCCGAGGAGTGGCTGCAGGCGAGCGCCGCGACGCTCGAGCTGCTGCGCGGCGTCACCGCCGACGTCGAGGTGACGCCGGTCGAGCCGGCGGTGCCCCGGGCCGCGCGCACCCGCGAGGCCTACCTGGGCGACATCGCGGCCTGCAAGGAGCTGCTCGCCGGCGGCGAGAGCTACGAGCTCTGTCTCACCAACCGCCTCCATCTGCCGCCCATCGAGGACCCGCTGGCCCTACACGGCCAGCTGCGCGCCCGGACGCCGACAGCGCGCAGCGCCTTCCTGCGCCTCGACGGGACCGCGATCTGCTCGGCGACGCCCGAGACGTTCCTGACCGTGAGTCCCGGCGGCACGGTCACCGCGCGCCCGATCAAGGGCACCGCCGCTCGGCACGCCGACCCGGCTCGCGACGCGCAGGCGGCCGCGGCGCTGGTCACCGACCCGAAGACCCGCGCCGAGAACCTGATGATCGTCGACCTGCTGCGCAACGATCTCAACCAGGTCTGCGAGCCCGGCTCGGTGGCCGTGCCCGGCTACCTCGAGGTGGAGTCGTACGCGACCGTCCACCAGCTCGTCTCGACGGTCACCGGGCGGCTGCGGCCGGACGCGACGCCGCTCGACGCGGTCCGCGCGGCGTTCCCTCCGGGCTCGATGACCGGTGCCCCGAAGGAGCGCACGGTCGCGCTGCTCGCCGAGCTCGAGCCCGAGCCGCGCGGGATCTACTCCGGCGCTCTGGGCGTCGTCGGCGCAGACGGCTCGGTCGACCTGTCGGTGGTCATCCGCACCGCGGTGTGCACCCCCGAAGGGGTCACCATCGGCACCGGCGGCGCGATCGTGTGGGACTCGGTGCCTGCGGACGAGTACGACGAGACGATGCTCAAGGCGCGCGCGCTGCTGGAGGCGTACGCCGCGACGCTCTGACACCATCGGAGGCATGGACCTACCCGTGATGCCTCCGGTGCTGCCGATGCTCGCCAAGTCGGTGGCGAAGGTGCCCGACGCCAGCGGCTACTCCTTCGAGCCGAAGTGGGACGGCTTCCGCTGCCTGGTCTTCAAGGACGGCGACGAGGTGGAGCTGGCCTCTCGCAACACCAAGCCGCTGACCCGCTACTTCCCCGAGGTGGTCGAGGCGATGCGGGCCCAGCTACCCGAGCGCTGCGTGCTCGACGGCGAGCTCTTCGTCGCCAGCGGCAGCCGGCTGGAGTTCGAGGTGCTCCAGGAGCGGATCCACCCCGCTGCCTCGCGGATCACCAAGCTCTCGGAGGAGACGCCCGCCTCGTACGTCGCCTTCGACCTGCTCGCCCTCGGCGACGTGTCGCTGCTGGAGCGGCCGTTCGGCGAGCGGCGCGCGGCGCTCGAGACCGCGCTCGCCGGCCTGGGCGAGGAGGGCCCCTGCCACCTCACCCGCACCACCACCGACCCGGCCGAGGCGACGGCGTGGTTCACCCGGTTCGAAGGCGCCGGACTCGACGGCGTGATGGCCAAGCCGCTCGACGCCCCGTACGCGCCCAACCAGCGGACGATGCTCAAGATCAAGCACGCCCGGACGGCCGACGTGGTGCTCGCCGGCTACCGGCTGCACAAGACCTCCACGCCGGAGGCGCCGCTGCTCGGCAGCCTGCTGCTCGGCCTCTACGACGCCCCGCCGGATCAGGGTGGCGAGCTCCAGCACATCGGTGTGGCCGCCTCCTTCACCGCCAAGCGCCGCGCCGAGCTGATCGAGGAGCTCGCGCCGCTCGAGGTCGCCATCGAGGACCACCCGTGGGGGCGTTGGCAGGAGTTCCTCACCGCCAATCCCGATCGCGTGCCCGGCACCCAGTCGCGCTGGTCGTCGGGCAAGGACCTGAGCTTCGTCCCGCTGCGCCCCGAGCGGGTGCTGGAGGTCGGCTACGACCACATGGAGGGCCGTCGCTTCCGGCACACCGCCCAGTTCAAGCGGTGGCGGCCCGACCGCGATCCGGAGTCCTGCGGGTACGAGCAGCTGGAGGAGCCGGTCTCGTACGACCTCCAGCAGGTACTCGGCGGCTGATTCCTGGGTAGTGTCAGGGCCATGGCTGACTCTGAGAGCACCAAGGCGACCTACGACGTCGTCCTCCTCGTCGAGCAGGCGCTGAGCGCCGCCGACGCCGCGCGGGTCCACTCCCTGCATGAGGGCATCGAGGACCCGGTGGTCTACCACGTGCTGCTGCCCGTGGAGGACGCCGCGGCCCGGATCGAGGCGGCGATGGGCTCGATGCCCAGCAGCGAGCTGCTGGGCGCGCCGGCCCTCCTGGCCGAGAACGTCGACCTGGCCGAGGTGGAGAAGGACGCCCGCGACCGGGCCCAGGCCGAGCTCGCGACGACGCTCGCGGCGCTGACCAAGGACGGCGCCACGGCCGTCGGCGGTCTGGTCGAGGAGCCGATCGAGTCGCTCGTCGCCACCGTCAAGAAGATCGACGGCCGCGAGGTCATCATCTTGACCCGGCCGCACGTGGTCGCGGAGTTCTTCCACGTCGACTGGACCGCCCAGGCGCGCCGCAAGCTCGGCGTGCCGGTGCTGCACCTGCTCGAGCACGAGACCTTCGAGGAGCAGGCCGGCGAGGGCGAGGGCATCAACGGTTTCTGAGCCGGTCCGCCATCCCCGCTTCCCGCGGAAATGTATACGTTCTGTTACCGAAGCAGGCGGGGATGTCACCGCATCGAGGCTTGCGCAACCGTAGTGTTTGACCCGCACTCAGTCCTAGGGATATGAGCGCGCCAGAGGCGTCGAAGCACCGTCGGACGTGTCCGAGCAGTAGGTCGGGGGACTCACTGCTTCGTGTTTCGTAAGCGGCCCGCTGCGTGATCGGGGGATCACGGCGGCGGGCCCTGCCTCATTTCCCGGGCCTATTCGGCGATCCTGTTCCCCGCGTCGTCCCAGTGCTCGGCGACCTTCTTCGAGGGCTGCACCCGCGGCGGCTCGCCCGGCATCTTCGGGTAGTCCGGCGGGTAGTTGAGCTCGCCCCCGGGCAGTGTCTCCCACAGCTCGAGCAGCGGCTCCAGGCCGTAGGCCTGCTCATCCATCGACGCCCAAGCGTCGCCCTCGGAGGCGAGGAAGTCGCCGACCGTGACCACGTTGAGGTCGCGCGGATCGCGCACCTCCGCGATTCGCGCCCAGGTCATCGGCGTGCTCACCGGCGCGCCCGGCTTCGCGCGCACCGACCAGGCCGACGCGATGGTCCGATCCCGGTTGTTCTGGTTGAAGTCGATGAAGATCGAGCCGTCCGGCCGCTCCTCCTTCCACCAGTTGGTGGTGACTCCCCCGTCGCGACGCTCGAGCTCGCGACCGAAGCCGATCGCGGCGTGGCGCAGGTCCTCGAAGGACCACTCCGGACGGATCCGGACGTGGATGTGGATGCCGCGGTTGCCGCTGGTCTTCGCGAACCCGCGCATCCCGAGCTCCTCGAGGAGCTCGCGGGCGATCTCGGCGACCCGCTGCGCATCGGCGAAGACCGCGCCCGGCTGCGGGTCGAGGTCGATCCGCAGCTCGTCGGGGCGGTCGACCAGCGGCCTGCGCACCGGCCATGGATGGAAGGTGAGCGCCCCCATCTGGGCGGCCCAGACCAGGGCGGCGGGCTCGGTGGGGCACAGCTCGTCGGCCGTACGTCCGCTGGGGAAGGTGATCTCGACGGTCTCGACGTAGTCGGGGGCGCCCTTGGGCAGCCGCTTCTGGCAGAAGCCGTCGGCGTCCTTGTCGAAGGGTCCGAGCGCCAGCCGCATCCCCTCGCGCCAGCCGTCCGGCCAGCGCTCCATCGCGGTCGGGCGCTCCCCGATGGCGCGCATCAGCGGCTCGCCGGCACCGGCGAAGTAGCGGCAGATCTCGAGCTTGGTCAGCGCCGGGGTGCGCTCGGTCGCCTCGAAGACCACCCGGTCGGGGCTGGAGACCCGGACCTCGCGCTCCCCCGCCGGACCCGTCACAGGCACCATCACCGCCGCAGCCTTGGCCATGGCGTCAACCTACGCGACGAAGCGAGCGGTCGCCGGTAGCGAACTGCCCTTCGCCGGCCGCCTAGAATCATGACGTGGCCTACAACGTGGAGAAGTCCGACGCCGAGTGGCGTGAGCAGCTGTCGCCCGAGGAGTACCACGTGCTGCGCGAGGCGGGCACGGAGCAGGCGTTCCGCGGCGAGTACACCGACACCGAGACGGTCGGCGTCTACCGATGCCGCGCGTGCCAGGCGAAGCTCTTCGAATCTGACACGAAGTTCCACTCCGGCTGTGGCTGGCCGTCGTTCTACCAGCCGGTGGTGGACACGGTGGAGTACATCGAGGACACCTCGTACGGGATGAAGCGGGTCGAGGTGCGCTGCGCCAACTGTGGCTCGCACCTCGGGCACGTCTTCCCCGACGGGTACGGCACCCCGACCGGCGACCGCTACTGCATCAACAGCCTGAGCATCACCCTGGAGCCGGCGGCCGAGTAGGCGCCCGACGTGGGGACTGAGCCGCCCCACACGCGGCTCAGCCCCACCTCAGGTCTTGGCGATCCAGGCTAGACAGTCGGTGGGATCGCACCGCCAACTTGTCGAGCACAGGACGACCCTGCAAATAACGTGCCGCTCAGTAGCGGAAGGCGCCGACGAGGCCGTCCAGCGCCGTGGCCATCCCGGCGAGTTCGCCCGCGGCCGCCGAGGTGCCCTGCGCACCCGACTGGGCCTGCGTGGTCGCGCTCGCCACCCGGGTGATGTCCTCGGCGATGCCCGTGGCGCCGGAGGCGGCCTCGTTGACCGACCGGGCGATCTCGTTGGTCGTCGCGGTCTGCTCCTCGACCGCCGAGGCGATCGTGCCCGTGATGTCGTTGATCTGCCCGATCACCGAGGTGATCCGGGTGATCGCCTCCACGGCACTGACGGTGTCGCCCTGGATCGCCTCGATCCGCTCACCGATCTCCTGGGTCGCCTTGGCCGTCTCGGAGGCGAGCTCCTTGACCTCGTTGGCGACGACCGCGAAGCCCTTGCCCATCTCCCCGGCCCGGGCCGCCTCGATGGTGGCGTTGAGGGCCAGCAGGTTGGTCTGCTGAGCGATCGAGGTGATCACCTTGATGACCTCGCCGATCTCCGCGCTGGACACGCCGAGGGAGTCGACCGTGGTGCGCGCGTCGTTGGCGACCACGACCGCCTCGGCAGCGACCGTCGAGGCGTCGGTGGCGTTGCGCGCGATCTCCATGATGGAGGCCGACATCTGCTCGGCGGCGGTCGCCACCGTGCTCACGTTCGCGGACACCTGCTCGGCAGCCGCCGAGACGTTCCCGGCCAGATCCGAGGCGTGCGCCGTGCCACGCGACATGTCGGAGCTGACCGCGGTCAGCTCCTCGGCTGCGGCCGCCATCGACGTCGAGGTCTGCCCGATCTGCGTCATGTTGGCGCGCAGCGCGGTGGTCAGCTGCCGCAGTGAGTCGGCCATCCGGCCCAGGGCGTCCTCGCCCTCGATGCCGAGCTCTCGCGTCAGGTCGCCCTCGGCGACGTGCTGCACGTACTCCAGGACGATCGCGACGCGAGCCGCGGTCTCCTCGGCCACCCGAGCAGCCTCGGCGGCGCGAGCGCGCTCCTCATCTGCGGCGGCCTGCTCCCGGGCACGCTCGGCGTCGGCGAGCTGCTGCTCGCGCTGGCGCTCGGCCTCGGCCGCCACCTGCTCGGCCTCCAGACGCTCCCGCTCGATCTGGGCCTCGCGGGCCACCCGCTCCGCCTCCGCGGCGGCCTTCTCCTCGGCCGCGCGCGCCTCCAGCTCGGCGCGCTCGATCGCCACGCGCTGCTGCTCGGCGGCGGCCGCCTCGCGCTCGGCGAGCGCGGCGGCCTGGGCCTCGTCGGCCGCGTCGAGCGAGACGACGACCTCGTCGATGGAGTCCGCGATCGAGCCGATCTCGTCCTGGTTGGCGTGGCCGACACGCTGGGTGCGATCGCCCGATGCGATGGCCCGCAGCACCTCGACGACCCGTCGCAGCGGGCGCGAGATCGAACGGATGATCAGCAGCGCGACACCGACGAAGAGGATCGAGCCGAGGACCGCGACGACGATGAGGCTCAGCCGGAGGGAGGTGAGCGAGTCGTCGATGGCGGCGGCGCTCTCAGCGGAGGCCTGGCCGGCCAGCTTCGTCATCTTGGTGAAGCCGTCGTCGACCTGGGTGTACATGTCGTTGCCCTGGATCATGGCGATCCGGGCCGCGGTCTTCATCTGACCCTGCTGCATCGCGGTGATGGCCTTCACCTCGATGTCGGTGTGGTAGCTGTCCACCAGCTTCTCCAGCGCCTTGAGCCCGGCGATGGCGGCGCGTCCGGTGGCACTGTCATCGTCACCGATGGCGTCGATGGCTGCCCCGAGGTGCCACCGGGCGGAGTCGGAGTCGCCCGCGAGGTCGTTGATCATCTCGTCGACGGTCCCGGGTGCCTCCGACTCGATCGGCGACACGCTGAGGGCGGACTGGACGTCGTCGTCGCTCGCGACCCATGCCGTGTAGGCCGCGTTCATCGCGGCGATCGCACGCGCCGTGGAGGTGTTGGCCTGATTCGCGTTGATCGTGGGACCGACCCGCATCACGCCGATCGCGGTCATGACCACGAAGACCACGATCGCGAGGGCCGCCATCGCAATGAGCTTCTGACGGATGCTCACCCGGCGTAGCAGCCCGGACCGCCTCTCCTGCTCAGGGATCACCTCGGCCGAGGCGTCGTCGTGGAGGTCGAGCTCGGTGTCGCGCGGCGGCGCCACGATGGTCATGGATCTGTCCTTACGTCGAGTTACCCCGTACGTATCGGCCAGCGGGGCCGGAACGTGACACGCGCATCGTCACGATGCGAACGAATTGGTCACGTTCCGGCCCCATCACGCCATCAGTACCGGAACGCTCCGACCAGCCGGTCAAGGGTGACCGCCATTCCGGAGAGCTCCGAGGCCGCTGCCGAGGTGCCCTGAGCGCCGGACTGCGCCTGGGTGGTCGCACTCGCCACCTGAGTGATGTCGCTGGCGATGCCGTGCGCGCCGTTCGCCGCCTCGGTCACCGAGCGCGCGATCGCGTTGGTGGTCGCGGTCTGCTCCTCGACCGCCGAGGCGATCGTGCCCGTGATGTCGTTGATCTGTCCGATCACCGCGGTGATGCGGGTGATCGCCTCGACCGCGCTGGTGGTGTCGCCCTGGATCGCCTCGATCCGCTCGCCGATCTCCTGGGTCGCCTTGGCGGTCTCGGAGGCGAGCTCCTTGACCTCGTTGGCGACCACGGCGAAGCCCTTGCCGGCATCGCCTGCCCGAGCGGCCTCGATGGTGGCGTTGAGCGCCAGCAGGTTGGTCTGCTCCGCGATGCTGGTGATCACCTTGATGACCTGACCGATCTGGGCGCTGGACACGCCCAGCGAGTCGACCGTCGTACGGGCGTCGTTCGCCACGACGACCGCCTCAGCGGCGACCGAGGAGGCATCGGTGGCGTTGCGGGCGATCTCGCGGATGGAGGACGACATCTCCTCAGCAGCGGTCGCGACCGACGCGACGTTGGCGCTGACCTGCTCGGCAGCCGCCGACACGTTCCCGGCCAGATCCGAGGCGTGACCGGTGCCGCGCGACATGTCGGAGCTGACCGTCGTCAGCTCCTCGGCCGCCGCGGCCATCGACGTCGAGGTCTGGCCGATCTCCGAGATGGAGTCGCGCAGAGCAGTGGCGAGCTGTCGCAGTGCGTCGGCGACCTGGCCGAGGGCGTCCTGGCCATCGACGTCGAGGTGGCTGGTCAGGTCACCGGCGGCGAGGGCTCGGGCGTAGGTCAGCATGACGCCGACGCGGCGAGCGTCGTCAGCCGCCTGGGCCGCGACGGCGGCAGCGCGAGCGCGCTCCTCGTCTGCGGCGGCCTGCTCCCGGGCACGCTCGGCGTCGGCGAGCTGCTGCTCGCGCTGGCGCTCGGCCTCGGCCGCCACCTGCTCGGCCTCCAGACGCTCCCGCTCGATCTGGGCCTCGCGGGCCACCCGCTCCGCCTCCGCGGCGGCCTTCTCCTCGGCCGCGCGCGCCTCCAGCTCGGCGCGCTCGATCGCCACGCGCTGCTGCTCGGCGGCGGCCGCCTCGCGCTCGGCGAGCGCGGCGGCCTGGGCCTCGTCGGCCGCGTCGAGCGAGACGACGACCTCGTCGATGGAGTCCGCGATCGAGCCGATCTCGTCCTGGTTGGCGTGGTCGACACGCTGGGTGCGATCGCCCGATGCGATGGCACGCAGCACCTCGACGACCTTGCGCAGCGGACGCGAGATCGAGCGGATGATGAACCAGGCGACGACGATGAAGAGCATCGCGCCGACGATCGCGACGATCGCCAGGGTGCTGCGCAGCGAGGTGAGCGAGCCGTCGATCGAGGAGGTGTTCTCGTGCGTGACCTGGGTGGCGAGCTTGATCAGCTTGGTGAACGCGGCGTCGATCTTCAGATAGGGGTCGTACGCCTGGATGATGGCGATCCGGGACGCTGCGGTGTCGTCGCCCGCCTTCAACGCCTCGATCGCCTTGAGCTGGATGGTGCTGTGGTACGCGGTCACCTGCTCGAGCAGGTCGTTGAGCGCCGCGGTGGCACCCGCCGAAGCGGCCCCACCCTGCGGAACGCCGTCGAGCGCGCTCTTCAGGTGCTTGATGGCAGCCTGGTAGTTGTCCTCGACGTAGCCGATGCTGGTCTCGGTGATGCCCGGCGACTCCTTCTCGATGGCGGGCGAGTTGAGCGCGGACTCCATCATGTCGTCGCTCGAGACCCACGCCTGGTACGCGGCGTTGGTCTGCGCGATCGACCCCGCGGTCTGGCCGTTGAGCTGGTTCGCGGACAGCGACGGACCGACCCGCAGCATCCCGATCGTGCTCATCACGGCGAAGACGACGATCGCGATCGCCGCCATGGCGATCAGCTTCTGCCGGATGCTCACCCGACGAAGCAGGCCCCGGAGGCCGCCCGGCCGCTCGGGCGCGGCCGGTCCGGTCACGGGCCTGCGGTCGGGGTGGTCGGATGGGCGCGGAGCGGAACGGTCTGCGCCGCGCTCGAAGGCCAGGACGGCCATGGGGTCCTCCAAGTACGGATCGTATGGATGAGTCCCATCGGCCGCTCGGCCGCCCGCCATAGCGCAACGTCAAGACGAGCGTCCGGACGACCACCAGAAGTGGCTGTCGGACGCCCGTCTGACGACGATCGGCTCAGTAGCGGAACGCTCCGACCAGCCGGTCGAGGGTGCTCGACATCCCGGCCAGCTCCGAGGCGGCCGCAGAGGTGCCCTGGGCTCCCGACTGTGCCTGGGTGGTCGCGTTCGCCACCTCGGTGATGTCGGAGGCGATGCCGTTGGCGCCCGACGCCGCCTCGCTGACGGAGCGGGCGATCTCGTTGGTGCTGGCGGTCTGCTGCTCGACAGCGCTGGCGATAGTGCCGGTGATGTCATTGATCTGACCGATCACATCCGCGATCCGGGTGATGGCCTCGACCGCGGAGGTGGTGTCGCCCTGGATCGTGTCGATCCGCTGTCCGATCTCCTCGGTGGCCCTGGCGGTCTGAGCGGCGAGCTCCTTGACCTCGTTGGCGACGACCGCGAAGCCCTTGCCGGCGTCGCCGGCCCGAGCTGCCTCGATGGTGGCGTTGAGCGCCAGCAGGTTGGTCTGCTGGGCGATGGCGGTGATCACCTTGATGACCTGGCCGATCTCGGCCGACGAGACGCCGAGCGAGTCGACGGTCGTACGGGCGTCGTTGGCCACCTCGACCGCCTGACCGGCGACCGTGGAGGCATCGGCGGCGTTGCGCGCGATCTCACGGATGGACGTCGACATCTGCTCCGCGGCCGAGGCGACGGCCCCGACGTTCGCGCTGACCTGCTCCGCGGAAGCGGAGACGCTGCCGGCCAGGTCCGAGGCGTGACCCGTGCCGCGGGTCATGTCGGCCGACACCGCGGTGAGCTCCTCGGCGGCCGTGGCCATCGAGGCGGACGTCTCGCCGATCTGGGCCATGCTGCCGCGCAGCGCGTCGGTGAGCTGGCGCAGGGCCTCGGCCATCTGGCCGACGGCGTCCGCGCCGCTCACCTCGAGGGTCGCGGTCAGGTCGCCCTCGGCGACCTTCTTCACGTACTCGAGCACGATCGCGACACGGGCCGCGGTCTCCTCGGCCAGCCGGGCCGTCTCGGCGGCGCGGGCCGCCTCGGCCTCGGCGGCGGCCCGGTCCCGGGTGCGCTCGGCGTCGGCCAGCTCCTGCTCGCGCGCCCTCTCCGCGGCGGCCGCGGCCTGCTCGGCCTCGAGCCGCTCGCGCTCGCGCTGTGCCTCGGCCTCGCGCTGCGCGGCCTCGGCCTCGGCCTGCTGCTGCGCGGCGCGCGCCTCGGCGGCGGCCCGCTCCTCGGCCGCCCGACGCTCGGCCTGGCGGCGCTGCTCGCGCTCCGCCGAGGCCGCGGCGGACGCGGCGTCGGCCTCGTCGAGCGAGACGACGACCTCGACGATCGAGTCGGCGATCGAGCCGATCTCGTCCTTGCGGCCGTACTCGATGCGCTGGGTGCGATCGCCGGCGGCGATCGCCTGGAGCACCGCGACCACGCGGCTCAGCGGGCGCGTGATCCGACCGATGACCAGCCAGGCGACCACGAGGAAGATCAGGGCGCCGAGCACGGCGATGATCACCATCAGGTTGCCGAGGCTGCCGGCCGCCTTCTCGACCTGGCCGGTGCGGTGCCCGGCGTCAGCGGTGGCCTGGGCGACCAGACCGCTGAGCTGGCCGTTGACGTCCTTGGTCAGGTCGACCGCGGGGCTGGTGTCGTCGAGGATCTTGGCCAGGGCGTCGTCGGTGCGGCCGGCGTCGAGGTCGGCCTGCACCTGCGGGAGCAGGTCGTGGAACTGCGCGATCTTGCTGGCGACGTCGTGGATCGCCTGCTGCGTCTGCGGGGTCGCCTCCTTGGCGGCCGCGGTGAGCGCTGCGGTCGCCGCGGTGAAGTCCGCGTCGAAGGCATCGACGCGCATCTGGGCGTAGGTGCCCACGCCGTTGACGTTCCACTGCGTCGCGTTGACGTAGGCCTGCAGGTCGCTGCGCATGAGGGCGAAGTGGTCGTACGCCTCGCTGACGTGCGCCGCGACCTTCTGCATCGTCTGCGTGGTGCGGGCGTCGCTCTTGACCGGCGCGAGCCGCAGCACGCTGATCGTCGACATCAGCGCGAAGACGATGATGCCGATCGCGGTGAGGCCCCACAGGCGCTGCTTGATCGAGGTCTTGCGGAGCAGGTCGAACCCGGCCTTCTGCGCGGCCTCCTCAGGCTCTGCGTCCTCGGGCCCTGCGACCTCGGGTCCTGCGACTTCGGGTCCTACGAGCTCCGGGTCGACGTCATCGAGCCCACTCGACTCGAGCGGTACGTCCGGAAGCGCTGCGCGCTCGTCGGCGACGATGGCCATGGTTCCCTCCACAAGGTCGAGCAGGGCCCACCCTCCCTGGCCGGCCCGTCACACAAGCGAGAACCATGCCGTAACGGACGTCACACGTAAAGGACGCGCTACGGGAGCTGGCGGAGCAGATCCGCGACGTCGACGCGGCGCCCGGTGTAGAACGGCACCTCCTCGCGCACGTGGCGGCGGGTCTCCGAGCCGCGCAGGTGGCGCATCAGGTCGACGATCCGCGACAGGTCGTCGGCCTCGAAGGCGAGCATCCACTCGTAGTCGCCGAGCGCGAAGGACGGCACCGTGTTGGCGCGCACGTCGGGGTAGTCGCGGGCCATCGCACCGTGCTCGGCAAGCAGCCGGCGACGCTCGGCGTCCTCGAGGAGGTACCACTCGTAGGAGCGGATGAAGGGGTAGACCGCGACGTAGTCGTGGGTGCGCTCGTCGGCGAGGAAGGCCGGCAGGTGCGAGCGGTTGAACTCAGCGGGGCGGTGCAGCGCCATCTGCGACCAGACGGGGGTGAGGCGCTGGCCGAAGGCCGTGCGGCGGATCCGGTGATAGGCGCTCTGCAGCTGGTCGGACGACGCCGCGTGCAGCCAGAACATGACGTCGGCGTCGGCGCGCAGCCCGGCGACGTCGTAGAGGCCGCGCAGGACCACGTCCTCCTCCGCGAGCGCGGTGAGGAGCGCCTCGAGCTCGGCGATCTCCTCGGCGCGCTGGGCGTCGTCGTCATCCTCGAAGAGGTCGTCGAGGGCGAAGACCGACCACATCGTGTACCGGATCGTGTCGTTGAGCTCGTTGATCTTCGCGGCGTTGGTCTTGATGTGGGCCTGCGGGTCGGTCATGGGGCCATTGTGTCAGCGGGTTGAGCACGCCTACTCATGCGCACCCCGTACGCGGTCGCGAGGCTGGGGCCCATGACGCGATCACGCACCGCCATCGTCCTGACCGCCCTGCTTCTCGCCCTCGCCGCTGCCGCCTCCTGGTGGGGCTGGCTCGGCTGGGACACCAGCTATCAGACCGATCCGCGGACCGGGGTCATGAGCGGGCCGTACGAGGCGTGGCAGGTGATCGGCTGCGTGCTGACACTGCTGGGTGCCGGCGTCCTCGGCGCGACGTTCGTCCACCCGCGCGCGCTCGCGCTGATGCCGTGGGGCTTCACCATCGCCTGGTCGATCACCTCGTCGCGTGACGACGAGACCGGTCTGTGGCTGGTCGGCGCGTTCATGGTCCTGATCGGGATGTCCCTCGGCTGCCTGGTCGTCGGGCTCGCGGGCCGAGGGCTCGGCCGGCTGCTCAGTCGCGGCCGTACCCGGCTTCGCGTGCCTTGATGATCGCCTCCGCGCGGCCGGCCGCGTGCAGCTTGCCGTAGATCGCGGAGACGGCGTTGCGCACCGTCTTGCTGGAGACGTAGAGCTCGCCCGCGATCTGGTCGTTGGAGCGACCGGCGGCCAGCAGCCTGAGCACGTCGCGCTCGCGCTCGGTCAGCTCCGGGAACGGCTCGGGCGCCTCGGTGCGGGTGCTCACACCGGAGAAGTACGTCGCGACCTGGGCGGCGAGGCTGGCGCCGAAGACCATGCCGCCGGCGGCCGCCGCCTTGATCGCGTTGTGCACCTCCTCGGCCCCCGACCCCTTGAGCAGGTAGCCGCTGGCGCCGGCCCGCATCGCGGAGAGCACCGTCTCGTCGTCGTCGCTCATGGTGAGCATGACGACCCTGACGCCGGGGTGGCGCGCAGTGATCCGCCGGGTCGCCTCGAGGCCGTCCAGGCGGGGCATCTGGATGTCCATCACGACCACGTCGGGGCCGTCCTCCCCCGCCCGGGCCTCGTCGACCTGGTGCAGGGCGTCGAGGCCGTCCTCGGCCAGGCCGATGACCTCGACGTCGAGCGCGCCGAGCAGCGACTTGAGGCCGTCGCGCACGATCTGGTGGTCGTCGGCGATCAGGACGCGGATCATGAGGGCTCCTCGGCGTTCTCGGGGGTGACGTGCGGGCTGGGGGCGATCGGCAGGCAGGCGCGGACGAGGGTGCCTCCGGTCTCGGGACAGGAGACCTCCACCCGGCCGCCGAGCTCGGCGGCGCGCTCGCGCATCGAGCGCAGGCCGACCCCGGCGGTGGTCTCGGCCTCGATGCCGGTTCCGTCGTCGGCGACCTCCGCGCGGATACCGTCGGGCGTACGGCACAGCCGGACCTGGACGCTGGTGGCCGATGCGTGCCGGACCACGTTGGTGAGTGCCTCGGCGACGATCCGGTAGACCGCGACCTCCACCGCAGCGGGCAGCGCGTCGACTCCTCCGGACTCGACCTCGATGGCGGGGCCTCCGCGCGCGAGCCCGGCGGCGAGCTGGCTGATCGCGCCGACCAGGCCGAGGTCGTCGAGGGCCGGCGGGCGCAGGTCGTGCACGAGTCGGCGGACGTCGGCGACGACCGCCTGGACCTCGCCGCTGGTCTGGGCGATCTGATCGATCGCGGTGGCCGGGTCGCGCTCGACCAGGAGCCGGGCGCTCTCCAGGCGGAAGACCACACCCGACAGGGCGGGCCCGAGACCGTCGTGGAGATCGCGGCGGATGCGCCGACGCTCCTCCTCGCGGGCGGTGACGAGCCGCTCGCGGCCGGCCTGGAGCTCGGCGGTCAGCTCGCTGGTGCGGGCGGCGATCGCGGCCTGGCGCACGAGGTTGGTGAGCAGCTGGTCGTCGCGGCGCGAGAGCCGGCTGCGCACGCCTCGCGCGGGCAGTACGATCCGGCCGACATCGGCGCCGCGGTAGACGATCGGGACGGTCCGGGTCTGCTCGGGGGCGGTCCCGTGGGTGGCGATCAGCCGCTCGCCACTGCCCCGGTCCACCTCGATCGCGACGTACCGGACCCGGAAGGCGTCGGCCACCGTGACGGCGACGGCGGCGAGCTGCTCGGGACCCTCCTCGGTCGACTCGAGGGTGGCGGCCAGGCCGGCGACGACGTCGAAGGGGTCGGTGCGCGCGCCGAGCATGACCCGCTGGACGCCGCGGATGAGCCGCTGGCGCAGCGGACCGTAGAGCAGCACCGAGACGAGCAGCACGACGAGCACGACCTGGCGTTGGCTCAGGGAGTCGTCGAGCACCGTGGTGAGCGCGGCCAGGACCAGCAGGTCGGCCAGCAGGATGACGACGGCGAGCGCGGCGTAGACGAAGGTGCGGCTGAGCAGTGCCTCGATGGAGACGAGCCCGGGGTCGACGATGGCGATCGTCATGCCGATCGAGGGCACCAGGGCGAGGATGAAGATGAAGGCGTCGCCGTACGAGACCTCCAGCAGGGGCGGGACCACGATCAGCAGCGCCACCACCACGACGCTCCACAGCAGCCACCGCATCCGGTCGCGCTCGAGGTCGCGCGAGCGGCGGTAGCGCACCACCACCGAGATCATCGAGAGCACGAAGCCGAGGACGGTCAGAGCCCCGGTGGCGTTCTGGATCGCCGCGGCGACGGCGTGCGGGAGCAGCACCGTGCCGGCGTTCGGATCGACATCGGGCGGCAGCCGGACGCCGTCGGGCGCGCTCATCGGGACGACCAGGACGACGAGGGACCCGATCACCATGCCGGCGACGCCGGCCCAGCTGGCCGCGCGCCAGCGACCGGGCAGGAAGCGGCCGGTCGGGAAGAGGAAGAGCTGGAGCGCCACCGTGAGCGGGAGGAACGAGCCGAGGCGCATGAGGCTCCACACCGCGAGGGTCACGCCGGGCAGCGCGTGATCGTCACGGATGCCGAACTCGACGTAGGACTGCGACAGGCCGTCGGTGGCCCAGAAGAACCCCGCGCCGAGCAGGCCCCAGCCGAAGCCCTGATGCGGGTCGCGACGCAGGATGAGCATCGCCATCGCCGTCTGGACGACCCCGATCAGGACGTACGTGGAGCCCACGCCGGGGGCGTAGCCGGCGCCGGGCGCGCCCGCATCCGTGTGCAGGTCGAACCAGGCCGCGAGGACGAGGCAGACCAGGCTGGAGCACACGGCGAGCACGAGCACCCCGCGAGCCGTACGGGTGTGGGACACGCGCACATTCTGGACGGCCGAGCGCCGGCCCGGACCCGTTTGGGCCGGACCGGCGGACTCAGGACCGCACGGAATGCTCACGCGGTGCGGAACTTCTTGTCGCCGGCGAAGAACCCGACGGCGGTGACGAGGGTCCACAGCGTGCCGGGGACGGCGGCCATGTACTCCAGCGGAGAGACGCCGAGGGCGATGGTCAGGCCGCCGAGGACGAGGCCGGTGCGGCCGATCCAGCGCGGCACCCCGCCGGTGCGGGAGACCACGTACGTCGCCAGGCCCGCCAGGCCGCTGAGGGTGAACAGCCACGGGATGGTGCCGACCCAGTGGTTGTACATGACGGCGGCCTCGGGGACGATCGCGTCCGGCTTCGTCGACAGCGTCATCATGAACTCGGTGTCCAGGCCGCTGCCCAGGACACTGACGACCGCGGTGCCGACCAGGCCGGCGAAGGCGACCAGCGGAGCGATGCTGCTCGGCGCCACCGCCCGCAGACGGGCGGAGAGGCCGGCGGCGAAGACGACGGTGAGCACCGCGCCGATCGCGGTGATCGAGTGGAACGCGAACATGTTCGGCGTCAGGTCGGCGAGCTTGTCGGCGATGCCCTGGGCGTTGCCGCCGAGCTTGTCGTCGTAGACCGCGCTGATGCTGGACGAGGTGATGACGGTGCCGATGCCGAGGAGGCCGGCGCCGATGCCGGCGGCGGCCCAGGCGCGGGAGGCGCGGCCGACGGGGCTGGGGCCGGAGACCGTCTCGGAGAGGTCGGCGCGGGCCGGGTCGAAGGTGTGGAGGTGGGTGCTCATCGGGTGCTCCGGTGGGTGTCCGGCGGGCCGTTCCCGCCTTGATGACACGACCATCTCGGGCCGGTTGTCCCACCCACCAGGGACAACCCGGCAAGGCTGCCGCGCGCCAAACGGTCACGGTGACCCTTCGCGGCGACAGTGACCGTTCGCAACGGTCACGCTCGGCTCAAACGGTCACGGTGACCCTTCGCGGCGACAGTGACCCTTCGCAACGGTCACGCTCGGCTCAAACGGTCACGGTGACCCTTCGCGGCGACAGTGACCCTTCGCAACGGTCACGCTCGGCTCAAACGGTCACGGTGACCGTTTGGGCGGCGCGGCGCGCGGAGGCGATCACCGCGGGGATGCCGACGCCGTCGTACGCGGCGCCGCACACCACGATCCGTCGCCCGGTGCCGCCGGCGGCCCGTGCGACGTCGGCACGGACCCGCTCGACCAGGTCGAGGTGACCGACGGCGTACTGCGGCAGGCCGTCGACCCAGCGCTGGACGTGCACGTCCACCGGTGCGGCGGTGACGCCGGCGATCGTCTCGAGGTCGGCACGGGAGGCGGCGATCAGCGCGTCGTCGTCCTCGCTGAGGGTCTCGCCGGCCCGACCGAGCGAGGTGCGCAGGTGGACCACGCCTTCGGCGGCGCCTGCCGCGCGGACCCAGTCCCACTTGGCGAAGGAGAAGGTGGAGGCCTTGATCGCGGTCGGCTCGACCGGCGGGATGAGGAAGCCGGAGCGCTCCTCCCCGAGCTCGGCGGCGACGTCGGCGGCCCGGAAGGCGAACGTGACCACCGCGCTGGTCGCGGACTCGACGCCGCCGAGGAGCGCGGCGGCCTCGGGGGCGGCGTCACGCAGCAGCCGGGCGGTGGGTCGGGCCGGGGTGGCGAGCACGATCGCGTCCGCGTCGAGGTCGTCGAGGGACCCGACGGTCGTGGACAGGCGCACGTCCAGGCCCTCGGCGAGGCGGCCCGGAAGACGGCCCATGCCGCCGGCCAGCCCGGCGAAGACCGGGGCGGTGGACGGCTCGATCGCGGCGGCCTGCGGGGTGAGTGCGCCCCTGGCCAGCATCGTGAGCAGCTGCGGGACCGCGGCCGCCGCCGAGATCCGGCGGGCGCGCCCGGCGTAGACGCCGCCGAGCAGTGGCTCGACGAGCCGGTCGGTGACCTCGTCGCCGTAGCGGGCCGCGACCAGGTCGCCGACCGAGATGTCACCGGCCGGCGGCTCGACCGCCAGGGCGGCCTCCGCCCGCATCCGGGCGACGCCGTCGGCGCTGAGGACACCGGAGGCGGCCAGCTCCTCGACGTCCATGGGGACGCCCATGATCGATCGCGGCATCCGGCGCAGGGCACCGTAGGACAGGATCCGCGAGGTCGCCCGGGTGGGGTGCACGATCGGCATCCCGAGCGCTTCGGCGAGCGCGACGCCCTCCGGACGCCGGGCGAGCATCGCCTCGGCGCCGACGTCGACGCTCACACCCGCGACGCTCTCGGTGCGGAGCTTGCCGCCGACCCGGTCGGAGGCCTCGTACACGAGGACCTCGTGACCGGCCCCGGCCAGCTCACGGGCCGCGGTGAGTCCTGCGATGCCTGCCCCGACGACGACTGCCTTCACCTGGACCACTGTGCCAAAGAGACCTCGCGGGACGGCCTCCGGGTGCTGGGGACCGTCCCGCGAGGGGCTGGTGGGGGTCAGCCGGCGAGGCGGCCGAACCCGGAGCGGTGGAAGACCAGTGGCTGACCGACGCTCTGCTGTAGCGCGTGCAGGCGCAGCAGGACGATGGTGTGGTCGCCGGCCTCGACCTCGTTGTAGATCGTGCAGTCGAAGCGCGCGAGGCCGTCGGGCAGCGTGACGGCCCCATCCTCGGAGACCGTCACGGCGAGGCCCTCGAAGCGATCCGCGGGCTCGCCGGCGAGCTGGCGGCAGACGGCGCCGTGATGCTCGGCGAGGATCGTGACGCCGACGTGCTCGGCGCGGCGCAGGTCGGGCCAGGTCTTGGAGGTCGATGCGATCGAGAACGACACCAGCGGCGGATCGATGCTGACCGAGGTGAAGGACGAGGCGGCCAGGCCGACCGGCACGCCGTCGACGATGGCGGCGACCGCCACCACACCGGTCGGGAAGACGCCGAAGGCGTCCCGCAGCGCCCGGGGGTCGAGGTCCTGATTGGTCGACAGCTCGGCGGTGTCGATCCCGGCGGAGGTCACGGTGGTCATGGGCGTCCGTTCAGATAGGTCGTGATGAGCGGCGCGGTGGCGCTCAGCCAGTCGGCATAGGCAGGGGGGTCGTCGTGCTGGGAGTCGAGGACGTACAGCCCTCGGCCCGGGACGGTCGCGCCGATCTCGGTGAGGATCGGACGCAGGGTGAGCTCGGGGGCCAGCGAGTGAGCGGGGCTGCCGCCGAGCATCAGGGGCACGGCCAGCCCCGAGAGCCCGGTCCCGCCGGCGAACCGGTCGAGGAAGAGCTTGAGCAGCCCCGTGTACGCCCCCTTGTACGTCGGGCTGGCCACGATCACCAGGTCGGCCGCGCCGACCTGCTTGACCAGGTCGGTCACGTCCGGGTCGGCCCAGTCGAGGATCGCCGGGCCGAGGGTGGCCAGGTCGATGACGAGGTCGGGCGCACCGGCGAGCTCGGTGGCGAGGTGGGTGGCCGCCGCGAGGGTGCGGCTGTTCGGCTTCGGGTTGCCGACCACGATGGCGGTTGTCATGGCGCTCACTCCGATCATAAGTCGTGTATATGAATCTACTTTATGCGAATACGGTCTCTACTAGCGGGTGACGCACCACCCACCAGCGGCCGATCACGAAGGCGGAGGCGGCGGCCAGCGCGGTCACGGCCATCACGACGGCGGTCGGCAGCGCCGACCCCACTCCCCCGAAGGCGCTCGCCAGCGGCGTGGCCGCCGCGCCGAAGCCGAACATGAACAGGCCGAGCACCGCCGACCCGGCGCCGGGCAGGTCACGTGCCTGGGCCATCGCGAGCCCCATGCAGTTTCCGGTGACGAGGTTGACGCAGAACGCGTTGGCCACCGACGGGATCACGATCAGTGCCGGCCACGGCGTCTGGGCGATCACCGCGAGGGCGAGACAGCAGACGACGACCCCCGGCAGCGCGAGGGCGGCCGTACGGGCGGGGTGGATCTCCCGGCGGGCGAGCCGACTGGAGAAGAGCCCGGCGGCGATCATGGCGACCGCGTTGGCCGCGAAGACCAGGCCGTAGCCGACGGGGCTGAAGCCGAGCACCTCTTGGTAGATGAAGGACGAGCCGGCCAGGTAGGCCATCATCACCGCGACGCTGAGCCCGAGGGTGACGCCATAGGAGAGGTACGCCGGGCGGGCCAGCACACGACCGAGGTCGGCGTACTGCACGCGGGCCGTACGACGTACGGCCGGGAGCGTCTCCGGCACCCAGCGCACGCTGACCACCAGCTGGGCGGCCACGATCGCTGCGAACACCCCGAGCACGCCGCGCCAGGGCAGGAAGGTGGCCATCAGGCCGCCGAGCGTCGGCGCGACGACCGGCACCACGCCGAGGATGGTCATCATCAGGGTGAGTGCCCGGACACCGGCGTAGCCGTGGGCGCGGTCGGCGATCATCGCGCGAGCGATCACCATCCCCGACCCGGCGGACAGCGCCTGGACCAGGCGCCCTGCGATCAGGACGTCGATCGTCGGCGCCAGCGCGACGAGGATGGACGAGGCCACCGTGATCGTGTTGCTCAGGATCAGGGGCCGGCGCCGGCCGTACCGCTCGGAGATCGGTCCCCAGATCGGCTGCCCGATCGAGATCCCGACCAGATAGGCGGTCAGGGTGAGCTGCACCATCGTCGGCGTGGTCGCCAGGTCCCGCTGGATGCCCGGGAAGCTGGCGAGGTACAGGTCGATGGCGAGCGGGGAGGCGGCCGCGATGAAGGCGAGCAGGACCAGGAGGCGGAGCCCCACCTCGGCCTCCCGATCCCGCTCGGCCCCCACGCGGGCCACGGCGGTCAGCGTCATCCGGCGGCCGCGGCCCCGACTCGGGCGTACTGGTTGGCCGGCTTGGGCAGGCCGTAGTGCTCACGCAGCGTCGTCCCGGCGTACTCCTCGCGGAACAGGCCCTTGGCCCGCAGGATCGGGACCACCTGCTCGATGAAGGTCTCGAGCCCGGACGGCAGCGCCGCGCCCATCACGTTGAAGCCGTCGGCCCCGCCGTGGTGGAACCAGCACTCGATGACCTCGACGATCTGCTCGGGCGTGCCGACCACGACGTTGTGGCCGCGCCCGCCGCCGAGGCGGCCGAGGATCTGGCGGACGGTGAGGTTCTCCCGTACGGCCAGCTCGATGATGAGGTTGGCCCGCGAGTCGAAGCCCTCACGCGAGGTCCGGCCGGTGATCGCCGGCGAGAGCGGGGCGTCCAGCTCGAGCTGGGACTCCGGTACCTCCAGGACGCCCGCGAGCATCCGCAGCCCGAAGGCCGGGATCCGCAGGTCGTCGAGCTGCTGGGCCAGCGCGATCGCCTCCCGCTCGGTCGAGCCGATGATCGGCACGATGCCCGGCAGCACGACGACGTGGTCGGGGTTGCGGCCCGCGGCCGCGGCGCGCGCCTTGATATCGCTGTAGAAGGCCTGCGCGAGCTCAAGGGTCTGGTGGGCCACGAAGATCGCCTCGGCGTACGTGCCCGCGAACGCCTTGCCCTCCTCCGAGGCACCCGCCTGGACGAGCAGCGGGTAGCCCTGGGGCGGGCGCGGCACGTTGAGCGGGCCGGCGACGCGGAAGTGCTTGCCGACATGATCGATCGCGCGCAGCTCGGCCGGGTCGCCCCAGCGGCCCCCGGCCTTGTCGCCGAGGAAGTGGTCGTCGCTCCACGAGTCCCACAGCTTCAGCGCGACCTGGAGGAACTCCTCGGCGCGCTCGTAGCGGGCACTGTGCGCCGGGCGGTCGGCGAGGCCGAAGTTGGCCGCCTCCTGCTCGGTCGCCGAGGTGACGATGTTCCACCCGGCCCGGCCGCCGCTGACGTGGTCGACGGACGCGAACTTCCGGGCCAGGTTGTACGGGTCGTTGTAGGTGGTCGAGGCGGTCGCGATCAGACCGATCCGCTCGGTGACCCCGGCCAGCGCGGTGAGCAGGGTGAGAGGCTCGAGCTGCCCCGGGGTGCGGAACTCGCCGGTGCCCTGGGCGACCGGACCGTCGGCGAGGAAGAGCGAGTCGAACGTCGCGGCCTCGGCCAGCTGCGCGAGCCTGACGTAGTGGCCCAGGTCGAAGCTGGCGCCGGGGTCGGCCTCGGGCAGCCGCCAGGCGGCCTCGTGGTGGCCGGCCTCCATGAGGAAGGCGTTGAGGTGCAGCTGGCGGCTCATGCGAGCGCCTGCTCGCGCTGGGCGTAGACCGACTCGGGGCGCGGTAGGCCGTAGTGCTCGCGCAGCGTGCTGCCCTCGTACTCGGTCCGGAACAGGCCGCGGTCCTGCAGGATCGGCACGACCTTCTCGGTGAAGGCGTCGAGCAGCTGCGGGTAGAGCGGCGGCATCACGTTGAAGCCGTCGGCCCCGCCGCCCTCGAACCACTCCTGGATGGTGTCCGCGATCTGGGTCGGGGTGCCGTGCACGACGTTGTGCCCCCGGCCGCCCGCCAGCCGGTGCAGCAGCTCGCGCAGGGTCGGGCGGTCGCGCTGGACGATGTTGGCCACGACCTGCTTGCGGGAGCGGTCGTTGTTGAGCACGTCGCCCGCGGCACCGAAGACGTCCAGCGGTACGGCCTCGTCGAGCTCGAGGTGGCGCAGCGAGACGCCGGCCATGGTCTCGAGCTGGCGGATGCCGTACTCGGGGACGGTGAGGCTGTTGAAGTGTCGGTAGAGCTCCTCGGCCTCCGCCGGGGTGTCGCCGATGAAGGGGCTGATGCCCGGCAGGACCAGGACGTGGTCGGCGTTGCGGCCCAGCTGCGAGGCGCGCGACTTGATGTCGGCGTAGAACGCCTGGGCGTCCTCGAGGGTCTGGTGTGCGGTGAAGATCGCCTCGGCGTGCCGGGCGGCGAAGGCGCGGCCCTCGTTCGAGGAGCCGGCCTGGACGTGCACGGGGCGGCCCTGGGGGGATCGCGGCGCGTTGAACGGACCCTTGACCCGCAGGTAGCGCCCGACGTGGTCGATCGGGTGCACCTTGTCGGTGTCGAGGAAGACCCCGGAGGCCCGGTCCGCGACGATCGCGTCGTCCTCCCAGGAGTCCCAGAGCCGGTCGACGACGTTGACGAACTCGTCGGCGCGGCCGTACCGCTCCTCGTTGCTCGGCACGCCGGTGAGTCCGAAGTTGTGGGCGGCGCCCTCGTTGAAGGTGGTGACGATGTTCCAGCCGGCGCGACCTCCGGAGATGTTGTCGAGCGAGGCGAAGAGGCGAGCGAGGTTGTACGGCTCGTAGAACGTGGTCGACGCGGTGGCGATCAGTCCGATCCGCTCGGTGACCGCGGCGAGCGCGGTGAGCAGCGTGATCGGCTCGAACTGGTTGTGCGGACGGTGGCCGCCGCCCCAGAACGAAGGGCTGTCGGCGAGGAAGACGGCGTCGAGCTTGGCGGCCTCGGCCTTCTTGGCGATCTCCTGGATCCAGGTGACGTCGCCGACCCGCTCGACCGAGCTGTCGGCGTGACGCCAGGAGGCCTCGTGGTGGCCGGTGTCGTGTAGGAAGGCGTTGAGGGAGAGGGTGCGGGGCTTGCGGGACTGGGGCATGACAGTTCCTTTCAGGCACGCCAGCGCGAGAAGCGGCGCTCGAGGGCGATGAGGGCGTAGTTGATGAGCACGCCGAGGACCGTGGTGGTGAGGATCGCGGCGTACATCGTGGGGATCAGGAAGTTCTGGTTCCCGTAGTTGATGAGGAAGCCCAGCCCCGCGGTGGCGCCGATCATCTCGGCGGCGATGAGCACGAGGATCGCGGCGGCGCCGGAGATCCGGATGCCGGTGAAGATGGTCGGGATCGCGGCCGGGAAGACCACCTTGCGGAAGGTCGCCACCGGGCTGAGGCCCAGCACCTTCGCGGAGCGCAGCAGCTGCGGGTCGACGGTGGCGACGCCGGTCACGGTGGCGAGCAGGATCGGGAAGAAGCACGCGTAGAGGACGATGGCGATCTTGGAGGTCTCGCCGATCCCGAAGATCAGGGTGAAGACCGGGAGGATCGCCAGTGCCGCGGTGTTGCGGAAGATCTCCAGGACCGGCTGGAGGAACTCGCGGACCGGGCGGTACCACGCGATCGCGGCGCCGAGCGGGATCGCGATCGCGATGGCGGCGAAGAAGCCGGCTGCGGAGCGGATCAGGCTGGCCCGGATGTGCTTCTCCAGCTCGCCGTCTCGCATCATCTCCCACCACGTTCGGGCGATCACGTGGAAGGGCGGGATGAAGTAGTCGTTGACCAGGCCGGCGCGCGGTGCGAACTCCCATACGGCGAGGAAGGCGATCACGCCGAGCAGACCTCGGGTGGCGGTGACGGCCCTCGTACGTCGGGGCGAGGCGCCCTTGGCCTTGACCGACTCCTCCTGGCGGGGGTTGGGACGGGCCTCGGTCTTCTCGGCCAGCAGGCTAGGCGACATGGGTCAGCTCCTTCTCGGCGTCCACGGGTGCCGGGGCGCTGAGGTTCTGCTCGCGCAGCAGCGACCAGATGTGGTGGCGGTAGTCGGCGAACTCGCGGGTGGCCCGGATGTCGCGCTCCCCCGCGCCGGCGCGGTCCAGCTCGATCGGGACGACCTCGCGGATGCGGCCGGGACGGGCGCTCATGACGGCGACGCGCTGGCCGAGGAAGACGGCCTCCTCGATGTCGTGGGTGATGAAGACGATCGTGGTCCCGGTGCGCTGCCAGATCCGGACCAGCTCCTCCTGGAGGCGCTCGCGGGTCTGGGCGTCGAGCGCGCCGAACGGCTCGTCCATGAGCAGCACCTGAGGCTCGTACGACAGGGACCTCGCGATCGCGACGCGCTGCTTCATGCCGCCGGAGAGCTCGTGCGGGAATCGCTGGGCGAACTCCGTCAGGCCGACCAGGTCGAGGTAGGTCCGCGCCCGCTCGGCGCGCTCCTTCTTCGTCAGGCCGCCCTTCGCCTCGAGGGCGAACTCGATGTTGGCCTGGGCGGTGCGCCAGGGCAGCAGCGTGTACTGCTGGAAGACGACGCTGCGATCGAGGCCCGGACCGGTGATGGGCTTGCCGTCGATGGCGAGCCGCCCGCTGGTCGGCTTGGCCAGTCCGGCGATCAGGTCGAGGACGGTGGACTTGCCACAGCCCGAGGGGCCCACGACGGTGAGGAACTCGCCCGGCGCGACGTCCAGGTCGAGGGAGTCCAGCGCGACGAACTCGCGCAGCTGCTTGTCGTCGTTGCCGCGGACCCAGAAGGTCTGGCCGACGCTCTCGAGAGTGATCCGACTGCTCATGAGGCACCTCCGGTGGACGGGGTGGCGGCGGGGGTGCCCGTGCTGGTGGCCGAGCCGCCGTCGGCCCACGGGTTGAGCTCGTTGGTGTAGACGTCCGACGGCTTGACCGAGCCGGGCGCGATGTCACCGTGACTGGACAGCCAGTCCGTCCAGCGAGTGATGTCGCCGTCGGCGATCACCGGCTTGGGAGTGAGGCCGAGGGTGCCGGGGAAGTTGGCCTTGATGGCGTCCTCGTAGTCGGCGAAGCCGTGCTTCTCCAGGTAGGGGAAGAGGACCTTGAAGACCTCATCCGCTGAGTGCGTCTCGATGAACTCCACAGCGTCGGCGATGCCGGCGATGAGCTCGCGCGAGGTGTTGGGGTTGGCCTTGATGAAGTCGTCGCGCAGCGTGTAGCCACCGCCCGCGTACGGGCCACCCACGACGTCGGTGTCGTCGACGAGGTTGCGCAGCTTCACCGACTGGGAGGCGACCTTGTAGCCGAGGAACGACAGCGCCGCGGCGTCGACCTGGCCCTTGGCCAGCGCCTCCGGCATGTTGAGCGGCGGGAGCACGACGAGCGTGACCTTCTTGATCTCGTCCTGGCTGAGGCCCTCCTTGGCCAGCCAGGTGTCGATGATGGCCTCGCTGTTGGCACCCAGCGTGTTGACGGCGATCTTCTTGCCGATCAGGTCACGGGCCGTCTTGATGGAGGAGTCCTCCGGGACGGCGAGCTTCTGCTGGATCTTGTCGTTCGAGCCGTAGCTGGGGAAGACCGCCTTGATCCTCGCGCCCGAGGAGACCAGCTGGGCGATCGCGCCGTAGAACGCGGAGCCGCCGATGTCGGTCTGGTTGGACACCAGCGCCTGCAGCGCCTGCGGGCCGCCGGTGATGTCGCCGACTCGCTTGAGGGTCAGGCCCTTGAGGTCGCCGAGGGCGTCGGCGAGCAGGAGGGAGTCCACACCGCCGGCGTAAGACTGGTAGCGGATGGTGGTGACCTCCTTGCCCTTGCCGGCAGCGGCCTCGCTGCTGGCGCAGGCGGTGGCGCTCCCGACCAGGGCGAGGGAGGCGAGCAGACCGGCGGTCAGCTTCACGCGGGCTCGGGCGGTGCGGGTCATCGGGTGCTCCTGTGGGTTGGGTGCGGACCAGGTCCGTTTGGTCTTGTTTGTTTAGTAGTTCACTGAACTTTATAGACCTACCGGGACGTAGGTCGGAATGTCTCACATCGTGGGCGTGTCGTCCGCCACCTGGACGATCGTCCGGACGAGCAGGACTGCGCCCGCCGCACCCGAGAGCGGCGGGCGCAGCGGCGGATCAGGCGGCGACGGTCTCGTCCGAGGGCGTGTAGTGGCTGGCGTCGCCCTTGAGCACGGTCGAGCGCTCGCCGGAGACCGAGACCGGGACCGTGCCCGAGACGGTGACGCGGGAGAGCTTGCGCGGGGCATTGCCGTAGTTGTCGATCGCGTAGTGCTGGGTGATCCGGTTGTCGAAGGCGACGAGCTGGCCGGGCTGCCACTGCACCCGCAGGATGTGCTCCGGCTTGGTGACGTGGCTCTGCAGGATCCGGATGAGATCACGCGAGTCGTTGCTGTTCAGGCTCTCGATGCGGCGGGTGAAGCCGCCGATGAACAGACCCTTCTCCCCCGACTCCGGGTGCACGCGTACGACCGGGTGGCGGGTCTCGAACTCCAGGGACTGGAAGACCTCGCGGTAGCTCTTGGCCTTCTCCGACAGGTCACGGTCCGCGGCGATGTCGGCGTAGTCGTACTGGTTGGAGTGGATCGCCCAGAGGGTGTCGGCCAGCGCGCGCAGCGGGTGCGGGAGGCTGCGGTAGGCGGCGGCCGTGTCCGCGATCAGGGTCTCGCCGCCGTACGGAGGCAGGGTGATTGCCCGCAGCGTCGTGATCGACGGCGGGTTGTGCACGAAGGTGACGTCGGTGTGCCACTCGTTCGCCTTCGAGGACATCGAGTCGACGTCGAGGATGTTGATCGTCGGGTCACCCGGCACGGTCGGGTGCGAGGTGGTGATCGCACCGAAGCGGCCGGCGAACCGCTCCTGGCCCTCGGCCGTGAGGCCGGGCGCGTCGAAGACGAGCGCCTTGTGCTCGACCAGGCCGGCGCGCAGCTCCTCGAGCTGGCTCGCGGAGAAGTCGGCGGTGATGTCGATACCCGAGACACGAGCTCCGAGATTGGCGCTCAGCTTGGTGAAGGAGATGCTCATGGGGGACGGCTCACTTTCCGTGATTGCGTATCTGTATCAATTTACTCGACTTTGATCACGCTCCCACTCGTCCGGAGTCCAGGTCAAGCACCTTCGGCATCTTTGTCGCGTATTTCGATTGTCTTTAGCAACATGCTCTATGGTGATAGCCATGTCCGTTCACGGGGTAGTCAGACCCCTCTCACCTCTCGCCGTGATCCTCCTGTGGCAGCTCGCGTCCTGGACGGGCGTGCTGAACAGCGCCACCCTCGCCTCGCCGGTTGACCTGGCCCATACGGCCTGGCGGCTGATCCAGAGCGGTCAGCTCGGCGACGCGATCGTGGTCTCGTCCCGGCGCGCCGCCCTCGGCTTCCTGCTCGGCGCCGGCGTGGCGATCGTCGCGGCCACCATCGTGGGCCTCTCGAAGATCGGCGATGCCCTCCTCGACCCGATCATGCAGGCGCTGAGGATGCTGCCGATCTTCGGCCTGGTGCCGTTGTTCATCATCTGGTTCGGGATCAAGGAGGAGCCGAAGATCTACCTGGTCGCGCTCTTCGTGATCGTGCCGATCTATCTGAACCTGGTCGCGGCGCTGCGTGACATCGACCGCGACCTGACCGAGGTCGCGGGCGTCCTGCGGCTCAACCGGCTCGAGCGTCTGCGCGACCTCTACGTCCCGCAGGTCCTGCCGGGCTTCCTCGTCGGCCTGCGGCAGTCGCTGGGCGCCGCCTGGATCGCGCTCATCGTCGCCGAGCAGGTCAACGCCGGCGCCGGCCTCGGCTACCTCATCAACAACGCCCGCGACTTCCTGCAGACCGACGTCATCGTGGTCGGGCTGCTCTGCTACGCCGTCCTCGGCCTGCTCACCGACTCGATCGTCCGACTGCTCGAGCGCCGCGCCCTGCGCTGGCGCGACGAAGGGAGCGCCGCATGACCACCTCCAGCATCACCGCTACCGGCACCGATACGGCCGACGGGACCGGCCGTGGCCGCGTCGTGGCGAGCCTGAGCGGGGTCGGTCGCCGCTTCGGCGAGCGCCAGGTCCTGGCCGGCATCGACCTCGAGGTGCACGCCGGCGAGTTCGTCGCGCTGCTCGGGCACTCCGGCTGCGGCAAGTCGACGCTCCTGCGGATCATCGCCGGCCTCGACACGGGGGCCACCGGCGAGATCGTGACCGGCCAGGAGCCGTCGGTGGTGTTCCAGGAGGCCCGGCTCCTCCCCTGGCGCCGCGTCCTGGACACGTCGCGCTCGGGCTGCGCGGTCCCGATCCTCGCGGGCGTGCCGCCACCATGCTCTCCGAGGTCGGCCTCGCCGGTCGCGAGAAGGACTGGCCCCGCCAGCTCTCCGGCGGCCAGCGCCAGCGGGTGGCACTCGCCCGAGCGCTCGTACGCGAGCCGGACCTGCTCCTCCTCGACGAGCCCTTCTCCGCCCTCGACGCCCTCACCCGGATCTCGGCGCAGGACCTCGTCCGCCGCCTGGTGGACGCGCACAGCCCGGCGGTCGTGATGGTCACCCACGACGTCGAGGAGGCGCTGCTCCTCGCCGACCGTGTCCTGGTCATCGCCGACGGCGTGATCACCCACGACCAGCGCGTCGCGCTCCCCCGGCCCCGTCGCCGCGACCACCCCGAGATCGTCGCCCACCGCGCCGCCCTCCTGCGCCTCCTCGGCGTCGACGAGGGCCTCCCCCACGACCCCGCACCCATCACCCCAGAGAAGGAACCCGCATGACCTCCCTCCTCCGCCGCAGCTTCGTCGCAGCCACCGCGCTCGCCCTGACCGGAACCCTCGCCGCCTGCGGCTCATCGAGCGACGACAGCTCGGGCTCGTCGGCCGCCGACGGCAAGCCGGTCCTGCGCGTCGGCGTGCAGAAGGACGGCATCCGCTCGGTCCTCAAGGCGGCCGGCCTCCTCGAGAACCTCCCCTACACGATCGAGTGGTCGGAGTTCACCGCCGGCCTGCCGATCGTGGAGGCCGCCGCCGCCGACCAGATCGACGTGGCCTGGGTCGGCGGCGTGCCGCCGATCTTCGGCGCCGCGTCCGACGCGAACTTCAAGGTCGTCGCCGCTGTCCACGAGGCCGACAAGCAGAACGACTCGATCCTGGTGCCGAAGGGCTCGGACATCCACTCGATCGCCGACCTCAAGGGCAAGAAGATCGCCGTCTTCAAGGGCTCATCGGCCGACGGGCTGATGCTCACCTCCCTGGCCCAGGCCGGGCTCACCCTCAAGGACGTCCAGCCGCAGTACCTCGCGCCCGCCGACGGCCTGGCCGCGTTCAAGACCGGACAGGTCGACGCGTACGTGACGTGGGACCCGTTCGTCGCCCAGGCCCAGGTCGAGGACGGCGCCGTCGACCTCACCGCTGCGACCGACACCGTCGCCGACGACGCCTGGCGCCAGTTCGAGGTCGCCTCGAGCAAGTCCCTGGACGACGCGGGCACGCGCGCCAACATCGCGTCCTTCGTCAAGCTCGTGGGCCAGGGCTTCGACTGGGCCAAGTCCCACTCCGACCAGTGGGCGCAGGGCTGGTCCGACGAGTCCGGCATCCCCGTGGACATCCTGAAGAAGGTCACCGCGCGCAAGCAGAGCACGGTCGAGCCGGTCAGCGCCGAGGACATCACCGCCACCCAGGAGCTCGCCGACCGGTTCACCGAGGCCGGGGAGATCCCGAAGAAGGTCGACATCAAGAGCATCGTGGACAGCGTCCTCGAGTAACCATCAGAACGAGAACGAGGGGCGGTCGCCGGCATCCGGCGACCGCCCCTCGTTGTTGCAGGGTGCGGGCTCAGTCGACCGCCGCACCGAACGGCACCGACGCCCGGCTCGCGTACGGCGCGGGCGCGGCATTGCTCCAGCGGCCTCGGCGCTCGAGCTCGGGCAGGACGCCCTCGCCGAACCAGTACGCCTCCTCCAGGTGCGGGTAGCCGGAGAGCACGAACTCCTCGATTCCGACAGCGGCGTACTGCTCGATGAGGTCGGCGATCTCGGCGTGGCTGCCGACCATGGCGGTGCCGGCCCCGCCGCGGACCAGACCGACGCCGGCCCAGAGGTTCGGGTGGATCTCGAGGTCGTCCTTGGAGCCGCCGTTGAGCTCGAGCATCCGGCGCTGGCCCTCCGAGCCGCTCTTGCGCAGGCCCGCCTGCATCCGGGCGATCTCCTCGTCGCTGATGCCCTCGAGCAGGCGCGCCGCCTCGGCCCACGCTGCGGCGGAGGTGTCCCGCGCGATCGTGTGGAGCCGTACGCCGAAGCGCAGGGTGCGGCCGTACGCCGCGGCCGCGGCGCGGACGCGCGCGATCTTCTCCCCGACCGCGGCCGGGGGCTCACCCCACGTCAGATAGACGTCGGCGTGCTTGGCCGCGACCTCGATGCCGACCGGCGAGGAGCCGCCGAAGTAGATCTGCGGGAGCTCGCGCGGCAGGTTCTGCAGGCTCGAGTCCTCGACGGCCAGGTACTTCCCGGCGAAGTCGACCGTCTCACCGCTCCACAGCGCGCGGACGATGGTCAGGAACTCGTCACAGCGCGCGTAGCGCTCGTCCTTGCCCAGGAAGTCGCCGTACATGCGCTGGTCGTGGTCCTCGCCGCCGGTGACGACGTTGAGCATCAGGCGCCCGCCGGTGAGGTTGACGTACGTGGCGGCCATCTGGGCGGCGACGTACGGCGCGACCGCGTCGGGACGGAAGGCGACGAGGAACTTCAGACGCTCGGAGACCGCCGTCAGCATGGACGAGGTCACCCATGCGTCCTCGCACCAGGGCCCCGTAGGGATCAGCGCGCCCTCGAAGCCCTGCTGCTCGGCCGCCCGGGCGATCTGGCCGAGGTAGGCGACGGAGGCCGGGCGGCCGGCAGCGCCGGCCGTGACGCCGTGGCCACCGCCGACGACCGCGCGGCCGTCACCGCCGTTGGCGGGGATGAACCAGTGGAAGGTCAAGTCAGTCATATGTCACTCCGCGGAAGGGTAGGCCTATCACCAGTTAACCTACTATGTCAGTAGACATTATTGGCAAGAGGAGGGCCGGCCGGTGCGGTTCGAGCAGTTGGAGTACGTCGCCGCGGTCGCGGCCCACGGATCGCTGCGGCGTGCCGGCGAGCACCTCAGGGTCTCCCAGCCCGCGCTGAGCGAGGCGATCACGCGGCTGGAGCGCGAGCTCGGGGTGAGCCTGTTGGATCGTCGGCGCTCCGGGGCGCGGATCTCGAGCATCGGCAAGGACCTGATGCCGCTGCTCGCCGACATCCTCGACGCGGTCGCGCGGTTCGAGCAGCAGGCCGGAGGACACACCGGTGTGGGACGCACGATCCGGGTCGGGACCGTCAACACCGCGACCGCGCACATCGTGCTGCCGGCGATCAAGGCCCACCAGAGCGGTCATCACCCGGCACCGATCGAGGTCCGCCAGCTGCAGCAGGACGAGATCCACACCGGCCTGACGGAGGGCACTCTCGACCTGGGCCTGGTCAACCTGCTCGTCACCGACGACCTGCACCCCGACGTCGACGGCACCGAGCTGCTGCGCGGTGAGCCCGTCGTGGTGATGCCGACGCAGCACCCGCTCGCCGCCCTGGACGCCGTGTCACCCGACCAGGTGCTCGCGGCCGGCTTCATCGGGATGCGTGAGGGCTACCTCATGTACCGCGTCGCACGGCGACTGTTCGGCGACGCCGTCCCGCCGGCGTGGCACACGACCGACGGCGCCGAGATGGGCATGCAGATGGTCGGCTCGGGGCTGGGCGTCACCATCCTGCCGGACTTCAGCGTCACGGATGCGCCGCTGCTGCTCGCCGGCGTGATCACCACCCGGCCGCTGGCCGTCGACCCCATCGGGGTGCGGATGGTGATGCTGACCCGCCGCGGCGCCCGCCTGCCGGCGAGCGTGGACGCCCTCATCGAGGCGCTCCGGGCGCGGGTCGCCCAGATCCGGTCGGCTCAGACGGGGTAGCCCTGGACGAACTCGGCCAGCTTCTTGAGCTGGTCGGGGTTCGTGGAGGGGATGACCCCGTGGCCCAGGTTGAAGATGTGGCCCTTGGCCCGCTTCCCGGCCTCGATGACGTCGCCGGCGCGCTGCAGCATCACGCCCGTCGGCGCGAAGACCAGTGTCGGGTCGAGGTTTCCCTGGACCGCACGCTCGGGGCCGATCTTGTCGATGCCGTACTCCAGCGGGGTGCGCCAGTCGACGCCGACGACGTCTGCGCCGGCCTCCCCCATCTGGTCGAGCAGCATCGCGCTGTTCACTCCGAAGTGGATCCGCGGGACCCCCAGCTCGCCCGCGCGGGCGAGGACGGCCGAGGAGTACGGACGCACATAGGTGGCGTAGTCGCTCGGGGTGACCGCACCGGCCCAGGAGTCGAAGAGCTGGATGGCGGAGGCGCCGGCGTTGACCTGGACCTCGAGGAAGGTCGCCGAGATGCCGGCGATCTTGCGCATCAGGGCGTCCCACACGTCCGGGGCACCGAACATGAGCGCCTTGGTCTTGGCGTACTCCTTGGACGGGCCGCCCTCGACGAGGTAGGACGCGACCGTGAACGGCGCGCCCGCGAAGCCGATCAGGGGCGTGCCACCGAGCTCGGCGACCAGGTTCTGCACGGCCTGGGTGATGAACGGGACGTGCTCCGGCGTCAGGTCCGGGATCGCCTCGACGTCGGCGAGCGTGCGCACCGGGTTGGCGAAGACGGGGCCGACACCCGGCTTGATCTCCAGGTCGAGGCCGAGCGGCTTGAGCGGCAGCACGATGTCGGAGAAGAAGATCGCCGCGTCCACGCCGTAGCGGCGGACCGGCTGGAGGGTGATCTCGGTGATGAGATCGGCGTCCATGCAGGCGTCGAGCATCGCGACGCCCTCGCGGACCTTGTGATACTCCGGCAGCGCCCGGCCCGCCTGGCGCATGAACCACACCGGCGTGTGCTGCGGCGTCTCGCCGCGGGCCGCCTTGAGGAAGGCGGAGTCGGCCAGACGGGGATCGCGTGCAGTCGTCACGCTCACGATCGTCGCACCCACCCCGGCGTGTTCGCACATCCGTACGAGGAACCCCGACTTACCCTGGACACATGGTCGTTCGGGAAGAAGCACGCCCTGGCGCGGGTTCTGCCGTGCCTGCTGTGTTCCGTGCTGCCGTGGCGACGATGCACACGGCGGTCCTGCGACCGGAGATCTTCTGCGAGGAGATGCCAGCGCCGCAGCGCATCGCCCCGTACGCGAGCGCCCTCTCGGCCGACGTCACCGTCGACGAGGAGGACCTCGGCACCGGCCGGCTGATCCTGCTGCACGACCCCGAGGGCAACGACGCATGGGCGGGCGGCACCTTCCGCTGCGTGCTCTACACCCGCGCCGAGGTCGAGCTCGAGCTGGTCAGCGACCCGCTGCTCGGCGCGGTCGGCTGGTCGTGGCTGACCGAGGCGCTGGAGTCCAACGGCGCCACCTACGAGGCGGCCTCCGGGTCCGTCACGCGGGTGGCCACCGAGAGCTTCGGCGGGATGGCCGACGAGGACGGCTCGGCGCAGGTCGAGATCCGGGCGTCGTGGACGCCCGTGGCCGACGAGGACGGGTATGTCGATGTCCGCCCCCACGTCGAGGCGTGGGCAGAGCTGATGTGCACCGCTGTCGGCCTGCCGCCGGTCCCCGAGGGGGTCGCTGTGCTCCCCTCCCGGCGTGGCCAGCGAGGAACTGCGTGACAGAGGAAGCGGCGGCGACGCCGGAGAGCATCACCACCCCCGGCTTCGAGGGCGGCGAGGACGAGCAGGCCGAGGTCGGCGAGGAGGCCCCGGTCTCGCCGCTGCTGACCCTGCGCGACGGCCTGACCGCGGTCGTGGACACCGACGCCGGGCTGCGTGAGGCCGCGGCCGCGCTGGCCGCCGGCACCGGCCCGGTCGGAGTCGACGCCGAGCGCGCCTCGGGCTACCGCTACAGCAACCGCGCGTACCTCGTCCAGCTGCGGCGCGAGGGGTCCGGCACCTGGCTGATCGACCCGATCGGCCTGTCGACCCTGGATCCCCTGATCGAGGCGCTGGACGGGGTCGACTGGATCCTGCACGCCGCCACCCAGGACCTGCCGTGCTTGGCGGAGATCGGCCTCAGGCCGACCGCCGGACTCTTCGACACCGAGCTCGCCGGACGCCTCCTCGGCTATCCGCGCGTCGGCCTGGCCACGCTGGTGGAGACGGTGCTCGGCTTCCACATGAAGAAGGAGCACTCCGCAGCCGACTGGTCGACCCGACCGCTGCCGGCCGCGTGGCTGGAGTACGCCGCACTCGACGTCGAGGTGCTGGTCGAGCTGCGCGACGCGCTCATGCTCGAGCTCGCCGAAACCGGGAAGGCGGAGTGGGCCCGCCAGGAGTTCGAGGCCGAGCGGTCCTTCGAGCTCGTGCCGCGCACCGATGCCTGGCGGCGTACGTCCGGCATGCACCGCATCCGCAGCCGACGCGAGCTCGGCGTGATCAAGGCGCTGTGGGAGGCCCGCGACGAGATCGCCCAGCAGCGCGACGTGACGCCCGGGCGGATCATCCCCGACGCCGCGATCGTGGTCGCCGCGGCCGCGATGCCGACCGATCGCGCCGCACTGCTCGGTCTCAAGGGCTTCCACGGCCGCGGCGCGGAGCGCTACTCCTCGCGCTGGATCGCGGCGATCAAGGAGGTGCTCGCCCTCGAGGAGAGCGAGCTGCCGCCGCGCAACCCGAAGAGCGAGGGCGGCCCCCCGCCGCCGCGCGCCTGGGCCGACAAGGACCCGGTCGCGGCCCGCCGCCTGACACTGGCTCGCGAGTCGATCACCGCGCTCGCCGAGGAGCGCAAGGTCCCGCTCGAGAACCTGCTCACCCCCGACTACCTGCGGCGCGCGATGTGGACCCCGCCGGGCACCCGCGACCCGGGTGCGCTGCTCGACGAGGTCGCCACCCAGCTCAGCGGGTACGGCGCCCGCGGCTGGCAGATCGCGCTGACCGCTCCCCTGCTGGTCGACGCGATCCTCGGCGCCGAGGCCTGACCCGAGCGTGCAGCTGCGTACGCGCAGACGCGGTGGCTAGTTGGTCGGGGTGGCCGTCGGCGAGGGGTGCAGCACGCCGTTCTGAGCGGCGAGGACCGGCTGGCTGGCCGCGTCGATCTGCTGGGTGAGCGACGCGGTGTCGGCGCCCGGGCGGAAGAGGTTGGCGATCAGGCCGTCGGTCTGGCGGTCGATCTCCTCGAGATACGTCGAGCCGATCGGCAGGATGTGCATCGCGCGGCTCGCGTTGACGAAGACCTGCGCGTGCGCCGGGCGCTGGTAGGGCTGGAGGAAGTCCTCGGACATCGCGACCTCGGCACTGGCGGGGACGATGTAACCGGCGTGAGCGACCAGCGAGACCGCCGGCCGGGAGATCAGGTACGCGAGCAGGTCGGCAGCCGCCTGCGGATCCTTGCTCTGGGCGCTCATGCACAGACCGGTGTAGTCGCCCACGGTGGCCTGCTCGCCGACGGCCGGCAGACCGATGACATCCCAGTGCAGCCCGACCTGATCACGCAGCGCCGGCACCATCGAGCGGTCGCCGACCAGCATCGCGAGTCGTCCGCGGCGGAACCACTGGAGCGCCGAGTGCCCACGCAGCTGCCGGCCGGTCACGGCCGTCTCCGCGTCGCTGAGGACCGGAAGGACCTTGTCCCAGACCCCCTGGTTGCTGTCGTCGGAGAGCGCCAGCGAGGTGGGCGACCCGTCGTCGTCGACGACCTTGCCGCCGCCGGAGTAGAGGTACGGCGCCAGCCCCGTGATGTCCGTCGGCTGGACGAAGGCGCGGATGCCCTGGGCCGGACGCGCAGCCCAGTGGGCCGCCGCGTCGAACTGCGCGAGGTTCCACTTGCCGGACGTCAGGTCGCCCGGCACCGGCTGGCCCTGGGCCTTCATCGCGTCGAAGTCCACGAGGTCGGTGTTGTAGAAGAGCACCTGCGGCGTCGCGGCGTACGGCATGCAGGTGAGGTGGTGATCGGCGGAGAACGCCTCGAGGGCCTCTCGCGAGTAGCCATCGCCGAGGTCGACGTTGCGCGCGGCGAGCAGGTCGTCGAGGGGCTGGGTCAGCTTGCTCCCCTGCAGTACGTCGAGGTCGCCGCGCTCGGCGAGGAAGATGTCCGGGGCGGGGGTGCCGCCGGCGAGGTCGCGCATCATCAGCGCCGCGTTGCGCCAGGTCTTGAGCGTGAGCGTCACCCGTTGGTTGGCGGCGTCGTAGTTGTCGATGGCCGCCTGGTAGGCGGCGATCTCACGAGCCGTGCCGAAGAAGCCGACCGTCAGCGCGACGGGCTGCGGCGTGACCGTGACCGTGGCGGTGGGGCGCGGCGCGGTCGTGTTGGCGGCGCCGCCACATCCGGCGAGGACCAGCGGGACTGCCGCGGTGAGTGCGAGTGCTGCCGCGACCGCCCGAATCGACCTCAACCCGACGCCTTCCCTTCGACAGACAAAGTGAGCACGCCGGACCGGGAGCGCCTCACGGCGCGTGGCCGCTCGTAGCGGCTTATTTTGGGACCCGGGGCTGCCACGGCCCGACGTGCTCGATGGCTATCTTAACGGCTCACCCCAAGCGTCCGGCGAGTTCTGCATGACCTGCCGCCTCGAGCTGCTCGGCAAGGGCCAGCGTGTGCCGCACCTCGGTCGGCTCGTGCTCCAGGGCAGCCCGTCCGGTGGCCACCACCCGGGCGAACGCGGCGGCGCGCAACAGCACGTCGGCGAACTCGCTGCCGGCGATCCCGCGCAGCACCTGGTCGACCAGCGCCTTGAGCTCCTCGGGTCCCGGCGGCTCGGCCACACCGGCCACCACGCGGGCCACCGGAGCGCCTCGCCGACCGGCGTCGAACTGTCGGGCCAGCTCGTACGGGTCGGCGTAGACCCAGCTGCGCAGGAGGTAGAGCCGCCACAGGCTGCCGGCCAGCGAGTCGGCCGGCGCACCGGCCCACACCTCGGCGATCGTCTCGATCCCCTCGGTGTCGGCCAGGTGCAGCAGCCGCTCGGTCACCGCCGGGTCGTCGCTGTCGCGCGCGCCGCGCACCAACAGCGCCGCGGCGCGGTCGGCGGCCTCGCGCAGCTCGATCGGGTCGACTCCTCCGGCGACCTCCTCCAAGAAGCGGTCGCCCGGCTGCATGGGGCGGTGGTGCTGGCGGCTCATCCCTTCAGCCTAGGTCGTGCGGTCGGCCCGGCCTAGGTGACGGCCCGGCGGCACGACCTCAGCCGAGGATCTTGCGGATCCGCTGGTCGCTGACGGTCTGCGCCGTGCCCAGCTGCTGGGCCCACAGCTGGATGCGGTACTCCTCGAGCATCCAGCGCACCTGGCGCAGCCGCTCCCCCGGCGGGCGCCCGGGCGGCAGTGCCGCGACCTGGTGCAGGTAGTGCTCCTGCAGATCGGCGATCCGGTCCTGGGTCTGGCGGTCGACGTTGAGGTTCGCGTCCAGCTTGCGGCGGCGCTCGATGATCGCGGCGAGGTACGTCGGGTAGCGGCGCAGCTGCGTCGCACCGGCCTCCCGGATGAACCCGCTCCCGGACCTGTCGACGTGCATCAGCCGCGCGACCTGGTCCTTCATGTCGGTGAGCGCGGGCAGCTGGTACATGTCCGCGCGGCCGCTGAGCACCTTGTCGACCTCGCGCCAGCTCGCCAGCGCCCGGAGCGCGTCGGAGAGCACCGCGACGACGGCCGCCTGGTGGTCACCGGCCCCGCCCAGGGCGGCGCGGAGCTCGGCGAAGGCCGCCTCGGTCATCGCCCGCGGCCGGGCGTCGACGACCTGCTGGACCACCGCGGCGCGGCAGTCCTCCACCAGCGCGGCGGTGTTGGCGTACGGCGTGGAGGCGAGCGCGAGCTTGTCCTGCAGCGACAGTCCGTCGATCACCTGCTTGACCGGGCTCGGGGTGGCGAGCAACAGGAGCCGCGCGACGCCGAGCCGGTGGCGGGCCTCGGCCTCCTCGAGTCCGCCGCAGACCACGACGCCCGCGGTCGCCCCTTCGTCGTCGAGCGCCGGGTAGACGGTGACCTCGTGTCCTGCCCGCTTCTCGGTGACGGTCGCCGGCAGGTCGCCGATCGTCCAGGCGGTGAGACCCGTACGGGCCAGACCGACGTCGGTGGCGACCTCGGCGATGGCCTTGCGGAACTCACCGGCCAACGGCGCCTTGAGCGCGGCGAGGTCCTTGCCCCGGGCCCGCTCCTTGCCGGACTCGTCGACGACGCGGTAGGTCGGGCGCAGATGCTCGGGGATCTTGCTCTGGTCCCACGCCTCGCGCGGGATGTGCACGCCCGCGGTCGCCCGGCCCCAGCGCTCGAGCGCGTCGAGCAGTGGCTCCTCGCCCGCAGGGACCTCGGCGAGGAAGCGCCGGGCCTGGTCCGGAGCCGGTACGAAGCTGGTCCGCAGGCTCTTGGGCAACGAGCGGATCAGCGCGGTGACGAGCTCCTCGCGCAGACCGGGGACGTTCCAGGAGAAGTCGTCGTCGCCGACCCGGTTGAGGGTCGCGACGGGGACGTCGATGGTGAGGCCGTCGTCGGCGGTGCCGGGCTCGAAGTGGTAGCCGATCTCGAAGGTGAGCGGTCCGCTCTCCCACACGCTCGGGAACTCGGTCTCGTCGATGTCGTGCTCGCGGGTGAGCATGTCGAGGTCGAAGGTGAGCAGACCCTTGTCGCGCTGCTGCTTCCACCAGCGGTCGAAGTGCGCGCCGCTGACGACGTTCTCGGGCACCCGGGCGTCGTAGAAGTCGAAGAGGGTGTGCTCGTCGACGACGATGTCGCGGCGCCGGGCGCGGTGCTCGAGCTCTTTGGCCTCCTCCATGAGGGCGGCGTTCTCGGCGAGGAACCGGTGGTGGGTCTGCCACTCGCCGTAGACCAGCGCGTGCCGGATGAAGAGCTCACGGGCGATCGCGGCGTCGATCCGGCCGTAGTTGACCAGCCGGTCCGCGACGAGCGGCACGCCGTACAGGGTGACGCGCTCACGGGCCATCACGGCGGCCCGCTTGCGCGACCAGTGCGGCTCGGAGTGGGTGCGCTTGACCAGCTCGCCGGCCAGCCGCTCGGCCCACTCCGGCTTGATCGCGGCGTTCTGACGCGCCCAGAGTCGGGAGGTCTCGACGAGCTCGCCGGACATCACGAACTGCGGGTTCTTCTTGTGCAGCACCGAGCCGGGGAACAGCGCGAACTTCGTGTTGCGGGCGCCGAGGTACTCGCGCGGGCCGGGGCGGCGCGGCTTGTCCCCGCCGCGCGCCTGCCCGGGCTTCTCCTTCTCGCGCTCCTCGAGCATCCCGATCTGCGAGAGCAGGCCCGACAGCAGCGCCTGATGGATGCCGTCCTCGTTCGCCCCGAAGTCGGACGCCAGCTCCGCGACGGCGCCGAGCTGGATCTTCATCTCCTTGCAGACCTGGCGCAGCTGCGACTCGAACTCCTGCCACTCGCGTACGCGCAGGTAGTTGAGGAACTCGCGCTTGCACATCCGGCGGAACGCGCTGGAGGAGAGCTCCCGCTGCTGCTCCTTGAGGTAGCGCCACAGGTTGAGCCAGGTCAGGAAGTCCGATGCCTCGTGCTTGTAGCGGGCGTGGAACTGGTCGGCCTGCGCCTGCTCCTTGGGGTGGTCCTGCCCGGGGCGCTCGCGCGGGTCCTGCAGCGAGAGCGCGGCGGCGATGACGATGACCTCGCGGACGCAGCCGAGCCGCTCGGCCTCGAGGATCATCCGCGCCAGCCGGGGGTCGATCGGGAGACGGGCGAGCTTCTTGCCCAGGCCGGTGAGATGCGGCGTGCGCCCGGCCGTGCCCGGCGCCAGCGCGCCGAGCTCCTCGAGTAGCTGGACACCCGCGGTGACGTTGCGGTTGTCGGGCGCCTCGACGAAGGGGAAGCGGTTGATCTCGCCGAGGCCGAGGGAGGCCATCTGGAGGATGACCGAGGCGAGGTTCGTCCGCAGGATCTCCGGGTCGGTGAACTCCGGACGGCCCTCGAAGTCCTCCTCGGAGTAGAGCCGGATCGCGATGCCGGCCTCGACGCGGCCACAGCGACCGCTGCGCTGATTGGCCGACGCCTGGGAGATCGCCTCGATGGGGAGACGCTGCACCTTGCTGCGCGCCGAGTAGCGCGAGATCCGGGCGACGCCGGAGTCGACGACGTAGCGGATGCCGGGGACCGTCAGCGAGGTCTCGGCGACGTTGGTGGCGAGCACCACGCGGCGCCCGGTGTGGGGCTGGAAGACGCGGTGCTGGTCGGCGGCCGAGAGCCGGGAGTAGAGCGGGACGATCTCGACGCCGCCCCCTCCTCCGCGCACCGACCGGGAGATGTCGGCCAGCGCGTCGGCGGTGTCGCGGATCTCCCGCTCGCCGGGCAGGAAGACCAGGATGTCGCCGGGTCCCTCGGCGCTCAGCTCCTTGACGGCGTCGACGATCGCCTCGGTCTGGTCGCGGACGACCGGCTCGCCCTCGTCGTCGTTCTCCGGCAGCTCCATCAGCGGCCGATAGCGGACCTCGACGGGGAAGGTCCGTCCGCTGACCTCGATGATCGGTGCCGGCTCGCCCGTACGGACGTCACTGAAGTGCTCGGCGAAGCGAGCCGTGTCGATGGTGGCGGAGGTGACGATCAGCTTGAGGTCGGGCCGGCGCGGCAGCAGGCGCTTGAGGTAGCCGAGCAGGAAGTCGATGTTGAGAGAGCGCTCGTGCGCCTCGTCGATGATGATCGTGTCGTACTTCTTGAGGTCGCGATCGCGCTGCAGCTCGGCCAACAGGATGCCGTCGGTCATCAGCTTGATCCGGCTCGCGGCGGACGTACGGTCGGTGAACCGGACCTGGTAGCCGACGACCGATCCGACGCCGTCACCCAGCCCGTCCTGGGCCAGCTCGTCGGCGATGCGCTCGGCGACCGACCGCGCGGCGATCCGACGCGGCTGGGTGTGGCCGATGAGCCCTCCGCCGCCCTCACGCCCGGCACCGCGGCCGAGGTCCAGGCAGATCTTGGGCAGCTGGGTGGTCTTCCCGGATCCGGTCTCGCCGGCGACGATCACCACCTGGTGGTCCCGGATGGCCGCCGCGATGTCCTCGCGGCGCTCGCTGACGGGCAGGTGCTCCGGATAGGTGATGTGCATGGCGGGGACCATTCTCCCTCACCCGGCCAGCGGTTTACGCCGCCGCCGTCACCAGCGCGATCAGGGAGCCCGAGAGCAGGTCGACGAGCTGCTCCCGCGTGACTTCCCCGGGCTCGGCGACCCAGCTCAGCACCAGCTCCTCGGCGTAGGAGGCCCAGCCCTTCACCACCAGCCGCACGACCGGCGTGTCCGGGATCAGGCCCGAGTCGTCGGAGCGGAAGATCCGGTCGGTGAGCGCGAACCGCGCGCTGTCGTACACGTCGCTCAGCACCGGGTCGGAGGCAGCGCCGCGGCGCAGCGAGAGATAGCCCTCGTGGTTGCGCTCGACCCAGTCGAGATAGGCGCCCATCGACACGACCAGGCGCTCGAGCGGCTCCCCCGTGGCCGGGGGCGCGGTGGCGGCCACGAGGTCCTCGGCGGCGCGACGGACCACCGCCTCGCGGAAGCCCAGCTTGTCGCCGAAGTAGTGGTAGATCAGCCCGCGCGAGATCCCCGCCTCCTGGGCGAGCACGTCCACCGACAGCTCGTCGAGGGAGCGCCGGGCGAAGAGCCGCACGCCGAGGTCGAGCAGCTGCACGCGTCGCTGCTCGGGCGACAGACGGATCCGGGAGGCCATGTGAAGAACCCTAGACGCCTATTGACATCTGTTCAATAGGGGACCTACCGTCGAGTACATGACTCAGACAGGCACTGCGATCGAGGTGGACCACCTCATCGTCGGCGCGGGCTTCGGCGGCCTCTGCGCAGCGATCAAGCTCGACGAAGCAGGCGAGCGCGACTTCGTCGTCGTCGAGAAGGACAGCGACGTCGGCGGCACGTGGCACATCAACACCTATCCCGGTGCCGAGTGCGACGTCCCGAGCCAGCTCTACAGCTTCTCGTTCGCGCTCAACCCGGACTGGTCGAAGGTCTACTCCCCCCAGCAGGAGATCTGGGAGTACACCAAGCGGGTCGCCACGGAGGCCGGCATCCTCGACCGCTGCGTCCTCGACACCGCCGTCGACCACGCCACCTGGGACGATGCGCAGCAGCGCTGGATCGTCACCACCACGCACGTGCGGACCGGCGAGGAGCGGACGTACGCCGCCCGGACCGTCGTCTCCGCCTCCGGCGGCCTCTCCGAGCCGTCCCTGCCCGACATCGACGGCATCGACTCCTTCGCCGGTGAGGTGTTCCACAGCGCCCGCTGGGACCACGACGTGGACCTGCGCGGCAAGCGCGTCGCCGTGATCGGCACCGGCGCCTCCGCGATCCAGCTCGTCCCCGAGGTCGCGAAGATCGCCGGCCGCGTGGACGTCTACCAGCGCACCCCGAACTGGATCATCCCGCGCAACGAGCGCCGCTTCACGAGTCTCGAGAAGACGCTCTTCCGCTACGTCCCGGGCGCCCAGCGAGCCGTACGCGCGGGGGTCTATGCGACCCTCGAGGCTCGCGTGCCGGCCTTCGTCCGCTTCCCCGTCGCGATGAAGGCGGTCGAGGCGCAGGGCAAGAAGAACATCGCCAAGGGCATCTCCGACCCCGCTCTGCGCGCCGCGGTGACCCCGCAGTACCGCGCCGGCTGCAAGCGCATCCTGGTCTCCAACAAGTGGTACCCGGCGCTCGACCGCGACAACGTCGAGCTCGTCACCGACGGCATCGCGAAGGTGACCGCCGGCGGCATCGTCGACAGCACCGGCACCGAGCGCGAGATCGACGTCCTCGTCATCGCGACCGGCTTCCACGTCACCGACGCGCCGATCGCACAGCACGTCACGGGCCGCGAGGGCCGTACGCTCGCCGCGGTCTGGGACGAGACCGGGATGCGCGCCTACAAGGGCACCGCGATCCACGGCTTCCCCAACCTCTTCCAGATCGTCGGCCCCAACACCGCGCTCGGCCACAGCTCGATGATCTTCATCATCGAGTCGCAGGTCCGGTACGTCGTCGACGCCGCCCGCACCATGCGCCAGCAGGGCCTGGCCGCGATCGAGCCGACCGCGGAGGCCCAGGAGCGCTGGACCACCGCCGTGCTCGAGCGGATGAGGAAGACGGTGTGGACCACCGGCGGGTGCGCCTCGTGGTACCTCGACAAGTTCGGCAACAACGTCACCCTGTGGCCGGGCCAGACCTTCACGTTCCGCCGCCACCTCTCCCGCTTCGACCCCACCAGCTACGACGTCACCGCGCTCACCGACGCCGTCGACACCACCACCGCCACGGAGGCTGTTTCCGCATGAAGAACTTCAAGAACAAGGTCGTCGTGATCACCGGTGCCGGCTCCGGCATCGGTCGCGCCCTCGCGCTGGACTTCGCCCGCCGTGGCGCCAAGCTCGCGCTCTCCGACATCAACGAGACCGGCCTGAAGGAGACCGCCGCCGCCGTCGCCGACGTGGCGCCGGTCGACGTGCACACCGCGCAGCTCGACGTCGCGGACCGCGACGCCTTCGAGGCGTACTCGCTGGCGGTCCTGGACCACTTCGGCGGCGTCAACGTCGTGATCAACAACGCCGGGGTCGCGCTCGCCGGCGACCTGGTCGACCTGGAGTGGAAGGACATCGACTGGATCATCGGGATCAACTTCTGGGGCGTCGTGCACGGCACCAAGTTCTTCCTGCCGGCCCTGCTGGAGTCGGGTGCGGCGTCCGGTGACGCGCACATCGTCAACATCTCCTCGCTCTTCGGCCTGGTGTCGATGCCGGGTCAGTCGATGTACAACGCCGCCAAGTACGCGGTGCGCGGCATGACCGAGGCGCTGCGCGAGGAGATGCTGATCGGCAAGACCGGCGTCGGCGTCACCGCCGTCCACCCCGGTGGCATCAAGACCGCGATCGCCCGCTCCGCGCGCACCTCGGCCAAGGAGGACCAGGCGGCGACCGCGAAGTTCTTCGACGAGAAGCTCGCGCGCACGACGCCGGAGAAGGCCGCCGAGGTGATCATCCACGGCATCGAGAAGAAGCAGGCCCGCGTGCTGGTCGGCCTCGACGCCCACATCGTGCACAACTTCGGCAAGTACACCGGCTCGCGCTACCAGGACCTCATCGCCCTGGGTGCGAAGTTCGCACTGCCGCCGAAGAAGTAGCCCCCGTCAGAACGGCGGGAGCGCGTCGGTCGCCTCGAAGGGACCCATCCCGGTCATCTGCAGCAGATCGACGATGACCGAGCGCAGCTGGAGCAGGACGCCCTCGGCGTTGAGCACGGCGGAGCGGGGCAGCGTGCTGCTCCGCTCCCCCAGCTCGACCAGCCGGGGGCGTACTGCTGACGCCATCCGGTTCGCCTTCAGCTCGGCGCCGAGCTGGTCGGTCGCCTCGGCGAGCGCGAGCGCCAGGTCCGCGTACTCCTCCGGGACCGGCTGCCCACGGTAGGCCGCCACCGCGACCTGACGCACCAGCACGCGGGTGGAGCGCAGGGCCCGGTCGAGCGGCTCGATCAGCTCGCTCATCGCCCGGACCTGCTCGCGGTGCCTGATCCGGAACGGGCTCGATGCGACCACCGAGATGCCCTCGTCGGCGGCGGCCTGGAGCTCGCGGACGAGCGGGTCCGTGCTGCGGGCGTCGGCCAGGACGGCCATCCCGTGCACCGCGTCGGCGTCGCGGATGACGTCGGCGGCGGCGCGCAGCAGCGTGGAGATCTTGCCGACCACGACGGCCGCCTGCTCACGGGGTCGGCGCAGCGGCGCGGCGGGCACGATGGCGGCAGCCAGCAGGGCGACCGCACCACCCACGAGGGCGTCGGTCCAGCGGGTCCACGCCGCGCTCGCCGACGGGACGAGCGCGGTCACGAAGACGCCCTGCACCGCCGCCTGGTTGAGGAAGATCTGGCCGCCGTCGAGGAAGAGCGCGATCGACATGCCCAGCGCGACGATCACGCCGATCTGGACCGGCCCGACGCCGAAGGCGAGGACGAGCAGGTCGCCGAGCAGCACGCCGAGCGCGACGCCGAGCGTCACCTCGGCGACTCGGCGCAGACGCTGACCGTACGACGTGCCGAGCGAGACGATCGCGGCCACGGCGGCGAACACGGGCGACTTGTGACCCAGGAGCTCGTGCGCCAGCAGCCACGCGACGCCGGCCGCCCCCGCGCACTGGGCGATCTGGAAGCGACGCGCGTTGAGCCGCGCGCGGCGGGCGCGCATCGACACCCGGCCGCGGTGGAGTCCGGGCTGGAGACGCGCAGGGATGCGCGAGGGGATCCGCCAGCGCTCAGCACCGCTCACCGCGTGAGTCCGTTCGCCGGCACGGCCGCGGCGGGGTCGGGACGGTGGGTGCGCTGCGGTCCGCAGTGGCGGCAGGCATCGTTCACAGGCTGCGCTCCTCGAGGCCGCCACCGAGGGTCTCGGCGACCGCTCGCAGGCGAGTACGGGTGATGTCGGCGACCGTCACCAGGCCGGCCAGGTCCGCATTGGAGCCGGGGCGTACGGCCTCGGGGTGGTTCACGCTGAGGCAGGTGCGGGCGCCGCCGTCGGCGACGTTCTGCAGCGCGACCGCGTGGCCGGTGGTGCCGGAGCCGGCGAAGAAGTCGAGCACCCGGGCGTCGGCCGGCATCGTCTGCAGGATGCGACGGATCAGCCCGGTCGGCTTGGGCGACTCGAAGAGGTGCCCCGCCAGCTCCTTGAGCTCGGCGACGGCGGTGTCGGTGGAGCCGATCTCGGCGGCGGTCCAGATGGTGCGCAGCTTCTTGCGACGGGGCGTGCTGCCGCCGTCGGTGTGCTCGAGCCAGTCACGCTGGGAGATGTCGATCCGCTCCCCCAGCGTCCCGGCGAGCCGGCGGCACACGAGGTCGTCGGAGCGCTCGGCGACCAGCGGCGCGCTCCAGCGCCACACCGCCGGCGACCCGTCGCCGAAGACCGGCTTGATCTCCGTGCTGCCGTCGAAGGGGGTCGCGGCCACGCGACCGGTGGCGGGGTCGCCGTGCAGCGGGTAGTGCAGGGTCGGCGCGGTGACCGGGTTGAACTTCTTGTTGGTGTTGCGCAGCGGCAGGTGGCGGTAGCGGCGGCCGTCCTCGGTCATCAGCGGGAAGTCGCGTTCGTCGACGAGGTCCGGCGAGGAGGCGTCCAGGGCGCATCTCTTCGCGTCGCGCGCGTAGACCAGGAGGTACTCGTGGAAGGTGGCGAAGCCCTTGCCGAGCTGGCGGCCCTTGGCGTTGAGGTTGACCACGACCTGCGCCAGGAACGCCGCCTCGCCGAAGACCTCGTCCATCAGCAGCCGCAGGTAGGCGACCTCGTTGTCGTCGATCGAGACGTAGATCGCGCCCCGTTCGTCGAGCACGTCGCGCGCGGCCTCGAGCCGGGGGCGCATCATCTCGACCCACGCCCGGTGGCGGCCCTTGCGCCGACCGTCCTCGCCGCGGATGTCGTCGCGGTAGGCGAACGACGAGCCGGTGTTGTAGGGCGGGTCGATGTAGATCAGGTCGTACGTCTCGCCCCGGTCCACCAGGGCGCGCAGAACCTCGAGGTTGTCGCCCTCGATGAAGGTGTTCCACGCCACGGCGCTCACCCTATTCGCCGACTTTGCAGAATTAACCACCGAGCCCGCATAAGTGACGCGGCGCGCGGGGACGAGGAGGTGTGGCACGGAGGGCACGGCAGGGGCTCGGCAGGACGCTGGTGCTCGTCGCGCTCAGCGTCGCCCTCGCCGCCGGTCTCCTCCTGGTCGCGCCGACCTCGCTGGGCGGCCAGTTCCGGACACTGGTGCACGTGCGCGAGCCGGACCGGGTGCTGCCAGCGGTCGCCGTCCCCCGGACGCACGGGCACTTCGCCTTCGCCAAGACCCAGCCCGGCACCGACGACCCCGTCACCTACTCGCCGTGCCATCCGATCCCGTACGTCGTGAACCTGAGCGGCGGCCCTGCGGACGGCGACACGATCATCGCCACGGCGATCACCCGGATCTCTGCCGCGGCCGGCCTCGCGTTCGAGGACCGCGGGACGACGGAGGACACCCACTTCACCGGTCGCCATGCCGGCGATCCGGTGCTGATCGGCTTCGTGCGTTCCGGCGTGCTGGACGGCCTCAGCCGGGAGAGCGGCAACGTCGGCCTCGGCGGCAGCACCGCCGTCCCCTCCGGCATCGCGCACTTCGCCTACCGGACGGGCATGGTGGCGCTGCGGACCGACTGGTTCGACGACCCGCAGGTGGGCGAGCCGCAGAAGATCGCCGTGGTCATGCACGAGCTCGGCCACGTCCTCGGCCTCGGGCACGTCGACGACACCCGCGAGCTGATGGCCGGCACCAACGTCGGCCTCACCCATCTGGGCCCGGGCGACCGTGAGGGCCTGGCCCGACTCGGTCGCGGCGCCTGCTGAGACGACTCGACGCGGCCGGTTGGGTCGGCGCTCCCGCGCAACAGGTGAGAAAGTCGCCTTCCGGCTCACTCGCGGCGGCGCGTTCTCACCTGTTTACGGCTGACCCGAGCCGTCAGAGCGACTGGGCCGGCGGCTGTGAAGCAGGACTCGTTCCACAGCGGCCACCATGGGTCCAGGCGGCTCCATTCGAAGGTCCATCCCAGCGATGCGCAGGCCTCCCTGATGATCGTGTGCGGATGACTGGCCACGTCCTGCGCCGTGTATCCCCGTCTCGTGATGCGAGCGGCGCTGAGAACTCGATCGCGCTCTAGATCGCGGCGGTGCTGATCGCTGTCCCGGTGGCCGGCTCCGTCGAACTCGTGGATCGATCGGGTGCCGGCGATCACCAGGTCCGCCCTCCCGAGGAGCCGGCCCTCGCTGAGGAGATCGACCTGCGGCACGATCGGGATGCCGCACACGTGATGAAGCAAGCGGAACGGTGTCTCCCACGCCGACTCCGTCCGCCGATCGCAGAGCGCCAGTGCCTCGCGCAGCAAGGGAGCACCTCGACGACGGACCGCCGCGGCCGCTTGCAGCTCCGCGACGCTGGTGTCGTCCCGGTGCAGAGCGCAGTCGATGAGCAGGACCAGATCCAGCAGCGCCAGGTCGTTGGCACAGGCTGCGATGGTCTCCACAACCGTCGCGAGCGGAAGGCCATCGACATCGTCATAGGGAGTCGGCCCGGCACGCCGGATCACCCGTACGCCTCCTCGGCGGCTCGGGTGCTCACCCGCGCTCTGCACGATCCAGATGGGCAGGCCCGCCGGCAACTGCGGAAGCCGCCATCCTCTGACGATGGCCGAGGTCAGATGCGTGAAGCAGGCGTCAGCACGCAGGAGCGGCTTCCACGCCCACAGGTCGGCGACGAGGGCTGTCCGGCGCGCCCCCGCCTTCGCCTCCCACCCGGCATCAGCCGGGATGGGCTGGCTGGGCAGTCGGTGGACGCCGTAGGCCAAACGCTCCCAACCCGAACCGGGGCTGCGGCCCCGGTGGACCGGCAGAGGCGGCGTCGACTCGAGCATGACCTGACTCTCGTGGAACGGCGCATCGTCCGCACCGCTCGGCAGGTCCCCTGTGGACTCGGCTCTCCCGAGTGTCAGATGTGAGTGGAAACTGGTGAGAACGTGCCCTCCGCTGCCATCCCGAGGGGCACCTTCTCACCAGTCAGTCGATGACGCCGGCGGCGCGGGCGGCTGCTCCGTACGCCTCCGCGAGGGAGGCGACCGTCTCGTGGGCGTTGAGGCCACTCGGGTTGGGGACGACCCAGATCTGGGCATCGCCCCAGTCGTCGGGGTCGGCGGGCTGGACGCCGGCCACGGCCTTGGGGAGCCCGAAGGCCGCGCGGTAGGCGGTGATGCCCGCGACGGCGACGACTCGGGGCCGCAGCCGGCGTACGAGTGCCTGCAGCTGCGCGCCGCCCTCGACCAGCTCGGCCTTCGACAGCTCGTCGGCGCGCGCGGTGGCGCGGTGGACGACATTGGAGATCCCGATCCCGCGCGACCTCAGGTGGTCACGGTCCGCGTCGCTCATCCCGGCCGCCGGGTCGATCGCATGATCGGTGATGCCGGCGGCGAAGAGCGCGGGATAGAAGCGATTGACCGGGTGCGCGAAGTGGGTCTGTGTCGCCGCCGTCCACAGCCCCGGGTTGATCCCGACGAACAGCAGTCGCAGCTCCTGCCCAGGACCGGGAAGCAGATCCGGCACGACGGCGTCGCGGTAGGACTCGAGCTCGGCCCGGGTGAAGCGCGTACGACTCATGAGGCGACCCTCTTCTCCAGCACGCCGAAGGCGACCATCCGGTTGTCGGTGTGGAAGAGCTCGCTGCAGGTGGTGAGCGTGATCAGCCGCTGCCCCGGAGCCTGCGCGGGCTCGACGCCGCCGTCGGGGTTGGTCGGCAGCGGATCGGTCACCCAGCCGGCCGTGAACGGCACCACGAGCCCCGATCCGGGCGTCGTCAGGCGGTACGTGAACGTCGTCGTCCGGGTCTGCACGAGGACCTCGTCACCGATCTTCAGCTCCGGCATCCGACGCAGCGGCTCACCGTGGGTGATCCGGTGCGCGGCGAGCGCGAAGTTGCCGACCTCACCCGGCGCGGCCGTGTGGTCGAAGTGGCCGAAGCCCGTCGCCAGCACGTCGTCCGAGGTGCCCTCGAAGACGGGCACCGCGTAGTCGGAGCCGAAGCGCGGGATCCGGATGATCGCGGTGGCATCGCCCCACGTGGTCCGGACCGCGCCCGAGCCGCCCTGCGGTCGCGCCCACTCCCGCTCGATCTGGGTCAGCGCCTGGTCACGGTGCCGGTGCGACACCCAGGTGGTGCCCCAGAACTCCCAGCCGACGTACCCGAGCAGGCCGACGCCGACCAGGATGAGGGCGATCCCGGGCCAGAGCAGCAGCCCCCGCCGACGGGAGCGCCCGGCGCTCACCAGCGCGGGTGGATCGCGGCGCGCAGGTGGGTGTCGTAGATGGCCCGTACGCCCGCGAGGAACTCCTCGCTGACCGCCGGCAGCGAGCCGGCGGCGGCGTTGGCCCGGGCCTGGTCGACGTTGCGCGCGCCCGGGATCACCGTGGTGACGCCGGGCTGCTGCGCCGCCCACGCCAGTGCGGCCTGCGCGGTGCTGGCGCCGGACGGGCCGTGGGTGCGTGCGAGCTCGACGAACTCCTGCGCCGCCTGCAGCCCGACCTCGTAGTCGACGCCGGAGAACGTCTCGCCCTGGTCGAACGCCTCGCCGTGGCGGTTGTAGCTGCGGTGGTCGTTGTGCGCGAAGACCGTCTCGCGGCTGTAGCGACCCGAGAGCAGGCCGGAGGCGAGCGGCACCCGGACGATGATGCCGACGCCGGCCTCGGCCGCGGCCGGGAGGACCGCGTCGAGCGGCTTGAGCCGGAAGGCGTTGAGGATGATCTGGACGCTCGCCGCTCCGTTGCGGATCGCGGTCAGCGCCTGGTCGCAGGTCTCCACCGATACGCCGTACGCCGCGATCGCGCCGTCGTCGACGAGCGTGCGCAGGCCGTCGTACGTCCGCTCGTCCTCGATCGTCTCGCTCGGCGGGCAGTGCAGCTGCACCAGATCGAGAGTGTCGACGCCGAGGTTGCGACGTGAGCGGTCCGTCCAGGCCCGGAAGTTGTCGAGGGTGTAGTTCTCCGGGACCTGGTCGACGCGGCGGCCCATCTTGGTCGCCACCGTCACCGGCGCCCCCGAGGACCGCAGGAAGCCGCCGATGATCTGCTCGCTGCGCCCGTCGCCGTACACGTCTGCGGTGTCGAAGAACGTCACGCCGGCCTCGAAGCTGGCCTCCAGGACGGCGCGCGCGGCGTCTTCGGTGACGTCACCCCAATCGGCGCCGAGCTGCCAGGTGCCGAGGCCGATGATCGAGACGTCCTTGCCGGTGCTGCCGAGAGTGCGCTGGTCCATACCGTCCATCTTGGCCGATCGGGTACAGGAGCTGGCGAAGACCCCTGGGGAAGATGCCCGTGAAGGAGGAACCGATGGCTGTCACCGCATTCGGCGACCTGCCGCTCGCGGATCGCGAACGCGCCTGGGACGGCGCCGCCGCGGAGAAGCGGGTGCGCGCCTGGGCGAAGGCCGAGGACGAGCCGAACGAGCGCTACCGCGACGCCCACGTCTGGTACGACGCCGATCGCAAGGACCGGTTCACCGCCTACAAGCTGCTCATCGCCGATGTCGTCGGCGGGCGCCTGGTCGCCGTGCCGCGAGGCGTGATGGCGGCCGGGAACGTGATGGACGGAGCACGGGGCGGCGTGGACCTGCCGAACAAGGACGTCGAGCGGGTCAAGAGCCACCTGGCGAAGTACTACAAGAAGATGGGCGACGAGCCGCCCTGGGAGCGCTGAGGCTCAGGCCGGGCGCCCTGCGACGAAGGCGGCCACCGCATCCCCGAACGCGTCGGCCCCGGCTTGCGTCGGGTGCAGCCGGTCGGGCTGATAGCCCAGACGGAGGTCGACGGTCGAGAGGTACGGGACCGCGGCGTCCTTGCTCAGCGCCGCGAGCAGGCGGTCCACCCGCGGGACGCCGGCGGCACGCGACGGTGCCATCGGCGGCCCGACCACGACGACATCGCGTCCGCGCAGGGCGGCGATCAGCTGGTGGAAGCCGTCGGTGATCGCGGCCGACGACTGGTCGACGTCGTTGAGACCGCCCTCGACGACGACCAGGTCGGCGCCGCCCTGCACGGCCCGGTGGGCCCGCTGGAAGTAGGCCACCGGACCGCATGGCGAGGCGTAGGCGCTGAAGCCGGAGCCGGAGAAGCCGTCGACGTACACCCGCCCGGGCAGGCGCGCGGGCCAGGACCGGTCCGGGTCGGCGAGCCCCAGGCCCGCGGACCAGGAGTCGCCGATGACCACGACACGCCGACCGGTGCCGGAGACCGCTGCGGTCCGCGCGGCGTGGGCGGCGGCGAAGTCGTGGCAGCGGGCGCGCCCGATGGCGTCGGCGGCGGCGCGCGCGTGCCACGTCCGCACGCCGGTCAGCAGACCGGCGAGGAGACAGACGATGACGACCACGAAGGCCGCACGACGGACCGAGACGCGCACAGGAGAAGGATGCGTTCCCTAGGCGTTCTGCGCAGCCGAATCGTCAGATCGCGTACGCGGCGAGCTCGCCGGCGAGATCCTCGTTGGCGCGACCCTTGATCTCGGTGCCCTCGCCGGTGTGCTCGAGGGAGTCGATCTCGCCCTGCTGGTGGATCGCGTTGACCAGGTCGCCTCGCCCGTACGGCAGCAGCACGTGGAACGCGACGCCCGGACGGGGCAGGTCGGTCTCGATGGCGCGGATCGCCTCGGCGATGCCCTCGCCGGTCTTGGCCGAGACGACGACCGAGTGCGGTTCGGCGCGCTGCAGGCGCTGCACCACGACGGGGTCGGCGGCGTCGGCCTTGTTGATCACGACGAGCTCGGGCACCTGGGAGGCGCCGATCTCGGCGAAGACCTCGCGGACGGCGGAGAGCTGGCCCTCCGGGTCCGGGTGCGAGCCGTCGACGACGTGCACGATCAGGTCGGCATCCGCGACCTCCTCCAGCGTCGAGCGGAAGGCCTCGACGAGCTGGTGGGGCAGGTGCCGGACGAAGCCGACGGTGTCGGACATCGTGTAGACGCGGCCGTCGGCGGTGGTGGTGCGCCGCGTGGTCGGGTCGAGGGTGGCGAAGAGGGCGTCCTCGACGAGCACGCCGGCGTCGGTGAGCCGGTTGAGCAGCGACGACTTGCCGGCGTTGGTGTAGCCGGCGATCGCGACCGCGGGGATCTGGTTGCGACGACGGGTGGCCCGCTTGATGTCGCGGGTGCCCTTCATCTCCTTGAGCTCGCGGCGGAGCTTGGCGATCTTGTCGTTGATCCGACGACGGTCGGTCTCGATCTTGGTCTCACCGGGGCCACGTCCACCGATGCCGACGCCGTTGGCCGCACGACCGCCGACCTGGCGCGACAGGTTGCCACCCCAACCACGAAGACGCTGCTTCATGTAGCTGAGCTGGGCCAGCTCGACCTGCGCCTGGCCCTCCTTGGACTTCGCGTGCTGGGCAAAGATGTCGAGGATCAGCGCGGTCCGGTCGACGACCTTGACCTTGACCTTGTCCTCGAGGTTCCTGAGCTGCGAGGGAGCGAGCTCGCCGTCGCAGATGACGGTGTCGGCGCCGGTGGCCTGGACGATCTCGCGGATCGCCTCCACCTTGCCGCGCCCGACGTAGGTGGCCGGGTCGGGTGCCTGCCGGCGCTGGTAGATCGCCTCGAGCACCTCCGAGCCGGCGGTCTCGGCGAGCAGCGCGAGCTCGGCCAGGGAGTTCTCGGCGTCCTGCGTGGTGCCGCTGGTCCACACGCCGACGAGGACGACCTTCTCCAGACGGAGCTGGCGGTACTCGACCTCGGTGATGTCCTCGAGCTCGGTGCGCAGGTTCGCGACACGGCGAAGCGCGTGGCGCTCGGCGAGCTCGATGGCGCCGAGGGTCTGCTCCTCGGGGTCCTCGTCGTCATAGCCGGCGTCGAGGGCGTCCGTGTCGTCCCAGCCGGCGGTGTCCTCGAGCTCGTTCTCGAGGCTGAAGTCAGATGCGTTAGTCATACAGCATCAAGAGTACGGCGGTACGCCAGCGATTAACCGATCGCGGACGCACCGCCGTGGCGGGGTGGGGCAACGATCACTTGGGAGGCATCCGGATGCCGCCGTCGACGCGGACGACCTCGGCGTTCATGTAGTCGTTGGTCAGCAGCTCGATCACCATGGAGGCGAGCTCGTCGCCGGTGCCGAGGCGCTTGGGGAAGAGCACGTTGGACCCGAGGTTGGCCTTGAAGGCGTCGGACTCGGGGCCGGTGCCGTAGATCGGGGTGTCGATCAGACCGGGCGCGACCACGTTGAGCCGGATGCCGGAGGCGGCGAGGTCGCGCGCGACCGGGAGGTTCATGCCGACGACGCCGCCCTTGGAGGCGGAGTAGGCGGCCTGGCCGATCTGGCCGTCGAAGGCCGCGACCGACGCCATGTTGACGATCGCGCCGCGCTGGCCGTTCTCGTCGGGCTCGTTGCGGCTCATCACGGTGGCGGCCTGGCGGGTCATGTCGAAGGTGCCGATGAGGTTGATCTCGATGACCTTGCGGAAGGCGCCGAGGTCGAAGGCCGAGGAGATCTGGCCGTCGCGACCGATGGTGCGGGTCGCCCAGCCGATGCCGGCGGAGTTGACGCACGCCTTGAGCGGCGCGATCTGGGCGGCCTGCTCGACCGCGGCGGTGATCTGGTCGGTGTTGGTGACGTCGACCTGCGCGAACACGCCCTTCACCTCCTCCGCCAGGGCCTCGCCCTTGTCGGCCTGGAGGTCGGCGATGATCACGGTCGCGCCACGGGCGGCGAGCTGGCGTACGCACGCGGCGCCGATGCCGCTGGCGCCGCCGGTGACGATGGCAGTGCTGTTGGTGAGGTCCATGCTCGGACCCTAACAGCGCGACTGTCAGCATGGAACGGCCATCAGCGGCCGAGTACGACCCCGCTCAGGACCGTGCCCGACGCCGCCGGGACATGTCGGGACGACGTCGTGGCCGGCCGCGGCCCGCGCAGGTACGGTCGTGGGGTGCAGCTCATCTCCCCGATCCGCCTGATCGCCGCCACCGGATTGGTCGCGGCGGCCACCGCCTGCGGCTCCGTGACATCGTCGACCGCCGCCCCGAGCGCATCCCCGCCGTCAACGTCCGCGTCGGCGTCGGCCGCGCCGCGACCGGTCGACAAGGTCATCGTGTTCGTGGTCGAGAACCACTCGCTGGCCCAGATGCAGGCGGGCATGCCGAGGACGTACGCCTTCGCCAAGCGCCACTCGTACGCCACGAACTACTCGGCGATCCAGCACCCGTCGCTGCCCAACTACATCGCGATCGCGGCCGGCAGCACCCTCGGCGTCAACGACGACGCCAACCCGTCGGCCCACCGGCTGACCGGCAGCAACGTGTTCCGCCAGGCGCGGCGGCAGCACCGGACCGCACGGACGTACGCCGACGCGATGCCGCACCGCTGCGCGCTCACCAACGCCGGGACCTACGCCGTGCGGCACAACCCGTGGACCTACTTCACGCCCGATCGCGCGGCCTGCCGCCGCAACGACGTCCCGGCGACGCGGCTGGCGCACGACGCCGCGACCGGCACGCTGCCGAACCTCGGCTTCGTCATCCCGGACGTCATCCACGACGCGCACGACGGCACCCTCGCCCAGGCCGACGCCTGGATCTCCTCCCGGATCGCCTCCCTCACCGCGGGTCCGGACTGGCGCTCGGGCCGGCTCGCGATCGTCGTCACCGCCGACGAGGACGACCACAGCGCCGGCAACAAGGTGCTCACCGTGGTGGCGACCAGGGGTCAGCACCGGCGCGTGGTCACCACGCCGCTCAACCACTACTCGCTGACCGGGTTCCTCGAGGACGTCATCGGCGCCAAGCACCTGCGCCACGCGCGCACCGCGCCGTCGCTGACGAAGGCCTTCGGGGTCTCCGTCGGCTGACGCCCCCGCCTAGAGCGAGGTCGTGCCGCTGGCGACGAGCGCCGCGGGGCCGGTGAGCAGGGCGTGGCCCGCCTCGCTCCAGGTGACCGTGAGCCGGCCGCCGGGGACGTCGACGGTGTAGGTGGAGCCGTCCGCGACGTGTCCGTCGGCCTCCATGATCGCCACCGCGGTCGCACCGATGCCCGTACCGCAGGAGCGGGTCTCGCCGACGCCACGCTCGTGCACGCGCATGCTGAGGTGCGCCTCGCCTGCCCGCTCGACCAGCTCGACGTTGACGCCGTGCGGGTAGGTCGCGGCGTCGAAGGCCGGCTGGCGGGTCAGGTCGACGTCGTCCACCCGGACGTCGCCGTCGTCGAGCAGCGCGACCGCGTGCGGGTTGCCCATGTCGACGTGGCGCGCCTTCCAGGTGCGCCCGGTGTCCCCGTCGATCCCGATCTCCGTCCAGCCGAGGAGCTGCGGGGCGCCGAGGTCGACGGTCCACAGCTCGCCGTCGAAGGTGAGGGTCTTGTCGCCGGCGCGGGTCGCGATGGTGATCTCGTCGCTGGTGTCGAGCCCGCTGTCGCGCAGGTAGGCGGCGAAGGCGCGGGTGCCGTTGCCGCACATCTCCGCGATGGACCCGTCGGCGTTGCGGTAGTCCATGAACCACGTCGCCGAGGAGGTCGGCGCGCCCGGCCAGGTGGCGTCGTAGGAGGCCGTACGGATGACGCGGAGCACACCGTCGCCGCCGATGCCGGCGTGCCGGTCGCACAGCGCTCGTACGCGGGCGTCCGCGAGCGGCCCGTGGACGCTGCCGTCGGGATCGGGCAGGACGACGAAGTCGTTCTCGGTGGCGTGCGCCTTGATGAATGCGTAGCCCATCAGTAGAGCCCCTTCGTGTAGGCCTCGCCGTAGTAGGCGTCGAGCTCCTCGATCGTCCCGGGTGCGTTCTCGAACGTCTTCGCGATCACCGCGCGCCGCGGGATCCGCGCATCCGGCGCCCAGGTCTCGTGCTCCCACAGCCCGCTGCGCAGGAACGCCTTGGCACAGTGGAAGAAGATCTGCTCGATCTCGACGACCATCGCCAGGATCGGCCGCTTGTCCCGCACGCTCATCGCGTCGAAGAAGTCGGCGTCGCGCACCAGCTGCGCGCGGCCGTTGATCCGCAGCGTGTCGCTGCGGCCCGGGATGACGAAGATCAGCCCGACGTACGGGTTCGCGAGGACGTTGAGGTAGCCGTCGGCGCGCTTGTTGCCGGGTCGCTCGGCGATGGCGATCGTGGTGTCGTCGATGACGTGGACCAGCGAGCCGGCGGGGTCGCCCTTCGGACTGGCGTCGAGGCGACCGTCGGCGTCGCTCGTGGCGAGCACGCAGAACGGGCTGGCCGCGAGCCAGTCGCGATCGATGTCGAGGAGCCGTGTGCGCTCCTTGTTGACCGCGCGCTCGTTGGGCTCGCCGAGCAGGGAGCGCAGCTCGTCGGCGGTGTCGATCGGGGTCACGCGCCAAGCGTAGGCGACCGCGCGAGCGACGGCGCCGAGCGCGGATCGAGCTCCGGCCACCGGCCGCCAGTGCGGGCGCGGGGCTACTCCGGCGCACCCCGCCGGCCCTCCGCCCGGCTTCAGCCCGCGCGGACCACCCGCGCCGAGCCGCCGCCACGCCGGGTGGGCTCGGCCGCGACGGTGATCCTCCTCCCGGGCCCGAACTCGATCCCGGTCGCCGCGCCGATCTCGGCTGCGCTCGTGCCCGGGGCGCCCGGAGGCGCGAACTTCTGGCCGTACGCGGCGAGGGCCGCGCCGTACCGGTCGATGAAGGCCTGCTCCGCGGTGGTGGTGGCGCTGTTCTGGTTGGAGGCGCGCGGCGCGGCGATCGCCTGCGGCAGTGTCATACCTCGGTCGATGCGATCGAAGAGGATCTGCAGGACGGTGGTGATGATGGTGGCGCCGCCGGGCGATCCGACCGCGAGCCACGGCTTGCCGTGCCGCAGGACGATCGTCGGCGAGATCGAGCTGCGCGGGCGCTTGTCCGGCTCGATCCGGTTCGGGTCGTGGGGGTCGTAGACGGCGCTGAAGTCGGTCAGCTCGTTGTTGAGCAGGAAGCCGCGGTGCGGCACGACGATGCCGGAGCCACCGGTCTGCTCGATGGTGAGCGTGTACTCGACGACGTTGCCCCACCGGTCCGAGACGGTCAGGTTGGTGGTCTCGCGGTTCTCGGTGTCCTCACGTGCGGCGCCGGTGGCCGGCGCTCCGCTGCAGACGCCGTCGTACGACGACACGTCGCCGGCCGCGACCGGCTTCGCCATCGCGGTGGTCGGCGAGAGGGCGCAGGCCCGCTCCTTGGCGTACGTGGGCGAGAGCAGATCCGCGAGGGGGACGTGGACCTTGTCGGGGTCGCCGACGTAGGCGTTGCGATCGGCGTACGCGAGCGCACTCGCCTCGAGGTAGTGGTGCAGCGCGGCGGGGGCGCTCATCGCGCTGAGGTGGTAGTTCGACAGGATGTTGAGCGCCTCGCCGACGGTGGAGCCGCCCGAGGACGCCGGCCCCATGCCGTAGACGTCACGGCCGCGGTACGTCACGTGCGTCGGGCGCCGGTCCACGACGCGATAGCGCGCCAGGTCCCGGCGCGTCATCGATCCGGGCATCACCGGCAGGTCGGTGCCGGCCGTCTTCGGCGGGCGCTGGACGGTCCGGGCGATCTGCTGAGCGAGCGCGCCGCGGTAGAAGGCGCGGACGCCCTTGCGGGCGATCAGGTCGTACGTGGCCGCCAGGTCCGGGTTGCGCAGGCGGCTGCCGACCGTCGGTGCGTGCCCGCCGCGCAGGTAGAGCCTCCTGGTGCTGGTGAACGCCTGGAACCGCTCGGCGTTGTCGCTGACCTGCTGGTTGAAGGTCCTGTCCACCACGAAGCCGCGCCGGGCCAGCGCCGCCGCGGGTCGCAGCGAACGGGCCATCGAGCGCGTGCCCCACCGGTGCAGGGCGCGCTGCCAGGTCGCCAGCGAGCCCGGCGTGCCGACGGAGACGCCGCTGGTCACCCGCTGCGGAGTGAAGGGGTACGGCTGCCCGGTGCTCGGGTCGATGAACGCGTCGTGCGACATCGCATGGGGCGCGGTCTCGCGACCGTCGATGGTCCTGACCTTCCCGGTGCGGTGGTCGTAGTAGACGAAGAAGCCGCCCCCGCCGATGCCGCTGCTGAAGGGCTCGGTGACGCCCAGTGCGGCCGCGGCCGCGACCGCCGCATCGACAGCGTTGCCGCCCTGCCGCAGGACCTGCAGCCCGATCCGGCTGGCGTCGGCGTCGACGGTGGAGATGCCGCCGCCGGTGCCGACCATGGTCGCCTGCTTGGGTGGCGGAGTGGCACGATGCGCGGCTGCCGTCGCGGAGGCCGCCCCGGCGGGGGCGATCCCGATGGTCAACAGGGTGCTGCCGAGCGCGAGCGCAGCACCGGCGGCCAGAGCGTGGGTGGACTTCATGGGCACTCCTCCGAGACGGGTACGTGCCCGGTGCCCCGCCACCCGCGCGGATAACGGGGCTACAGCGAGCGAACGGCCGCGATCGCCTTCTCCACCCGCTCGGGGTCGTCGTAGCCCACCCACACCACCCGCGGGTCCTTGCGGAACCACTGGTCCTGACGACGGGCGAACTGGCGGGTCTTGATCGCCGTCTTGAGCTTGGCCTCGGGCAGGGTCAGCGCGCCGGCGAGGAACGCGGCGACCTCGCGGTAGCCGATGGCGGTCTTGGCGGTCTTGGTCTCGAGCAGACCCTCGTCGATCAGCCGGATGACCTCGAGGACGAAGCCCGCCTCGAACATCTCCTCCACGCGCAGCTTGATCCGCTCGTCGAGGGTCTCGCGGTCGATGTCGACGCCGATCTGGATGGTCGCCGGGTCGGCGTACTCCTGCACCGGCAGGCGGGCGCTGAAGGGCTCCCCCGTCAGCTCGATGACCTCGAGGGCGCGCACGATGCGGCGGCCGTTGTCCTGCTCGATCCGCTCCGCCGAGACCGGGTCGAGCTCGGCGAGCCGGGCGTGCAGGGCGCGGGTGCCGACGGCCTCGAGCTCGGCCTCCCAGCGCTCGCGGACGGCGGCGTCGGTGCCGGGGAACTCGAATTGGTCCACCAGCGCGCGGGTGTAGAGGGCGCTGCCCCCGACGAGGACCGGCGTACGGTCGTGGGCGCGCAGGTCACCGATGACCGTACGAGCGCGCTCCTGGAAGTCCGCCACGGTCGCCGGGTGCGCGAGATCGAGGATGTCGATGAGGTGGTGCGGGATGCCGCGCCGCTCCTCGACCGGCAGCTTCGCCGTGCCGATGTCCATGCCCCGGTAGAGCTGCATCGCGTCGGTGTTGACGATCTCGCCGCCGAGGCGCTCGGCCAGGTCGAGAGAGAGCGAGGTCTTGCCGGCCGCGGTGGCACCCACCACGGCGACGATCGGCACCTCTGTACGGCGTTCTGACACGTGACTAGTGTGGCAGCCGGACGCGGTGCCGCTCGGAGCGCCGCCCGCCAACCACTCGGCACATGGGGGAACATCATGGGATTCCTGGACGACGCGCTCGACAAGGCCAAGGACGCGATCGCTGACCACCCCGACCAGGTCTCGGAGGCGCTCGACAAGGCCGGCGAGTTCGCCAGCGACAAGACCGGCGGGAAGTTCGACGGTCAGATCGAGGGCGGTCTGGACAAGGCCAAGGACGCGCTCGGCCTCGACGGCCGCTGAGCCCTCGCCGCCACGCCCTGATCGAAGCCTGACCATGTCGGGCCGCCCCCTGTTCCGGGGGCGGCCCGACGTCAGGTGCGGGCGTTCATCCATTCGTCGATGAGAACGTTCCCAACGTAAATTGGGCCCAGTGACTGAGGAACATCTGCCGCGGCGCCTCATGGTCGCCATGGCGCTGCTGTGGGCGACCTCGCCCATCGCCACCGACCTGTATCTCGCCTCCTTCCCGGAGATGACGCGCGGTCTCGACACCGATGCGTCGATGGTGCAGCTGACCCTGACCGCGTTCCTCGTCGGGATCGGCGTCGGCCAGGTGCTGTGGGGCCCGGTCAGCGACCGGTTCGGTCGCTACCGCCCGATGATCGTCGGCGCGTCGGTCGCCCTCGTCGCCTCGGTCGTCGCGATGCTCGCGCCGACCGTCGAGGTCCTGATCGCGGCCCGGCTGGTCCAGGCGCTCGCCAGCGCAGCGTGCGTCACCGCGACCAGCGCGTCGGTCGCCGACCGGTTGAGCGGGTTCCCGCTCGCGCGCACGATGACGCTGATCGGCTCGATCATCGGCGTCGCGCCGATCGTCGCACCGGTCGTCGGCGGCGTGCTCGCCGAGGCGATCCCGTGGCGCGGCATCCTGGCGATCATCGTCGCCTTCACGGCCGCGCAGCTGCTCGTGATCCTGCTGGTGCTGCACGAGACCCACCCGCCGGAGAAGCGCTCGCACCGGATCCGGTACGGCCATCTCGGCACCCTGCTCACCCGCCCGGCCTACATCGGCCATGTCGGCACCCAGGTGCTCAACTTCTGCACCCTGATGGCGTACGTCTCCTCCTCGTCCTTCATCTTCCAGAGCTACCTCGGCTTCTCCGCCTCGGCCTACGGCCTGTGCTTCGCCGGGAACTCGGTGGCCCTGGTGGCGGGCAACTACGCCTCCTCGCGGCTGGCCCGCAAGCGGATCCACCCCGCCCGGACCGTCTCGTACGCCCTGCCGGTCGCGGTGGGCGCGGTGCTGACCATGCTCGTCGTCGTGGTCGCCTCGGCGCCGCGCGAGCTGATCCTCGCGCCGCTCTTCGTCGCGATGGGCTCCTTCGGCTTCATCGGCGGCAACTCGTCCGCCCTGGGCGCGCAGCAGAGCCGTGACATCGCCGGCTCGGGCAGCGGCCTGGGCGGCGGTCTGATGTTCCTCTGCGCGGGCCTGGTCTCCCCGGTCGGTGGCATCGCCGGGGAGGACACCGCACTCCCCCTCGTGATCTCGATGAGCATCACCGAGATCGCGGCCGCAGTCTGCTTCATCGCGGTGCGCCGCTACGTCACGCGCCACCCGCACCTGGAGAAGGCGTTCCACGCCGCGCCGGCGCCGGCGCTCGCCGACGCCTGACCTCTCCCCGGCAGCAGATCCCGTGGCCGTGGTCGAGCCGCGGACCACTTCCCGCAGCAGCTTCTTGTCCGCCACGTCGTGGCTCAGCAGCCCGCACGGTGCCGTTGTGGCGATCGAGGCCTTGTGCGAGCCGATCCGGGCGACGAGGACTCCATCGAGGCCTGACCGCCGGCCGCCGCGCGCCGAGCGACGACCATGATCTGACGAACAGCTTCGCGCGGTCGCTGGCACCCTTCCTCGACGCCCGCATCGCGCCGCTCGTGGAGCGGTCCCGCTAGCGCCTCTCGATGATGAACCTCCCCCGAGGGCGCCGTACCCTCGTAGCGCTATGACGCGCACGTACGAGGTCCGCACCTACGGGTGCCAGATGAACGTCCACGACTCCGAGCGGCTCTCCGGTCTGCTCGAGGACGCGGGCTACGCGAAGCCCGCCGAGGGCCAGCAGGCCGACGTCGTCGTCTTCAACACCTGCGCGGTGCGCGAGAACGCGGACAACAAGCTCTACGGCAACCTCGGCCACCTGGCCGCGGTCAAGCGCGAGCACCCCGGCCTGCAGATCGCCGTCGGCGGCTGCATGGCGCAGAAGGACCGCTCCCTGGTCGTGCAGAAGGCCCCGTGGGTCGACGTCGTCTTCGGCACCCACAACATCGGGTCGCTGCCGGTGCTGCTGGAGCGGGCCCGTGTCCAGGAGGAGGCGCAGGTCGAGATCCTCGAGTCGCTCGAGGTCTTCCCCTCCACCCTGCCGACCAAGCGCGAGAGCGCGTACGCCGCCTGGGTCTCGATCTCGGTGGGCTGCAACAACACCTGCACGTTCTGCATCGTCCCCGCGCTGCGCGGCAAGGAGAAGGACCGCCGTCCCGGCGAGATCCTCGCCGAGATCGAGGCACTCGTCGCCGAGGGCGTCTCGGAGATCACCCTGCTCGGCCAGAACGTCAACGCGTACGGCGTGGAGTTCGGTGACCGTCAGGCGTTCTCCAAGCTGCTGCGCGCGTGCGGCGAGATCGAGGGCCTCGAGCGGGTGCGCTTCACCAGCCCGCACCCGGCGGAGTTCACCGACGACGTCATCGAGGCGATGGCCGAGACCCCGAACGTGATGCCGTCGCTGCACATGCCGCTGCAGTCGGGCTCCGATCGGATCCTCAAGGAGATGCGGCGCTCGTACCGATCCTCGAAGTACCTCGGGATCATCGACCGCGTCCGCGCCGCCATCCCCCACGCCGCGATCACCACCGACATCATCGTCGGCTTCCCCGGTGAGACCGAGGAGGACTTCCTCGAGACGATGCGGGTGGTCGAGGAGTCACGCTTCTCGAGCGCCTTCACCTTCCAGTACTCCCAGCGCCCCGGCACGCCGGCCGCGACCATGGCCGAGCAGATCTCGCCCGAGGTCGTGAAGGACCGCTACCAGCGCCTGGTCGACGTGGTGAACCGGATCGCGCACGAGGAGAACCAGAAGCAGGTCGGACGCATGGTCGAGCTGATGGTCGCCGAGGGCGAGGGCCGCAAGGACGGCGAGACCCAGCGCCTGTCGGGCCGTGCGCCCGACAACCGGCTCGTCCACTTCGCGGCGCCGGACGAGGGTGCGCGCCCCGGTGACATGGTCACCGTCGAGATCACGTACGCGGCCCCGCACCACCTGGTCGCGGACGCGGTCGTCAGCGTGCGTCGTACGCGCTCCGGCGATGCCTGGGAGTCACGTCAGGGCAAGCCCGACGAGCCGCGCAAGGTCGGCCTCGGTCTGCCCACCATCGGCGTCCCGGCCCCACTGCCCGACGCTCCCGTCTGCGGCTGAGCGCCGGGCGATCTCACGATCTCGAGCGTCGCGGGGCTACTTCTTCGGGCTCACGTGGAGCTTGATCACGCCCTCGGCGACCACGACCCCGTCGTCGCGGGTGCCCTTGACCCGGACGTGGAGCTCGCCGTCGGCGGCGTCCCACTGCTCCTGGTCGGTCTCGGCCGAGCAGACGATGTCACTGGTGGACTTGGCGGTGTAGCGCACGTCCATGCCCATCGGGATCCAGCGCTTGTCGGCCGGCACCGTGGTCTCGGCGAAGGCGCCCATCGCCATCTCGAAGCCGTTGCACACCGCGATGGCATGCACGGTCTTGATGTGGTTCTGGTTGCCACGGCGATTCGGGACGATGACCTCGGCGTAGTTGGGCCGCAGCTCGTTGACCCGCGGATGGATGGAGCCGAAGTACGGCGCCTTCTGGCTGAACGCGAACGAGAAGATCCGCTTGCCCACGACCGGGATCGGGGAGGTGGCGTTCCAGAGCTTGTAGAGCTGCGACATGGCCGCAGCCTACTAGCCAGTAACTTCGGGGTCGGAACCGGCGGGCCGCCTAGGCCAGCGCGAGGAAGATGCGCTCGATCTCGTCGATGCGCTCCGGCCCGGCGTCGTCGGCCACGCGGACCTGGAGCTCCTCGACCAGGAGGGTGAAGGCCACCTTGTCCAGCGCCTTGGTGACCGCCTTGAGCTGGGCGACCACCTCGCCGAGATCGCGACCCTCCTCCATCATGCGCTGCACGCCACCGAGCTGACCCTGCGCACGGCGCACGCGATTGAGGATGACCGCGTTGGGAGCGGCGTCGTTCGGACGGGGCGCAGGCACGTCGATCATGGTCTCCCGGTAACCAGGGCGCTCGGGTCGATGCACGGATGTGAGGTGGATCCGTATGTCTTGATGTCGAGAATCTCGACCTCTGCTAGCGTCGGCGCCATGAGGGACGAGGTCGACGACCTTGCAGAGGACTGGGCCCGTGAGCGGCCCGATCTCGACCTGTCACCGGTCGCGATCTTCTCTCGGCTCGGTCGGCTCTCCCGCCACCTCGACCTGGCCCGGCGCGCGGCGTTCACGCTGTACGAGATCGAGTCGTGGGAGTTCGACGTGCTCGCCGCCCTGCGTCGCGCCGGCTCCCCGTACGAGCTCTCGCCGGGGCGCCTGTTGCGCGAGACGCTGGTGACGTCGGGGACGATGACCAACCGGGTCGACCGGCTGGCCGCCCGCGGCTTCGTCGAGCGCAACCCCGATCCCGAGGACCGCCGCGGCGTCCTCGTCCGGCTCACCCCCGAGGGCAAGCAGGCCGTCGACGGCGCCTTCGGGGCGCTGCTCGAGTCCGAGGCGGCCTTCCTCGCCGATCTCTCGGAGAAGGACCAGCAGCAGCTCGCGGACCTCCTGCGCCAGCTCCTGGTCCGCTTCTCCTAGCGCCGACTCGGCCCTCCCGCACCGCCGACTCGGCCCTCCCGCACGTCAGCCGAGGAGCTCGGCGGCCTCCAGCCACTCCAGCTCCAGCTCCCCCTTCTCCTCGGCGAGCGCGTTGAGCTCGGCGCCCAGCTCGGCGAGCTTGGCGTAGTCACTGGCATGGGCGGCGAGCTGCTCATTGAGCTTCGCCTCCTGCTCGGCGATCTTCTCCAGCCGCTTGTCGATCCGGGCGACGGTCTTCTTGGCCTCCCGCTCCTCGGCGGAGCCGGCCTTGGGCCTGGCGTCGGCTACCGGAGTGGCGCTCGGCGCACCGGCGGGAGCCAGGGTCTCGGAGACGGACCCGTCGCCCGACGCTGACGGAGCCACCATCCGGCGCTCGAGGTACTCGTCCACGCCGCGGGGCAGCATCGAGATCCTGCCGTCGCCGAGCAGCGCCCAGATCGAGTCGGTGACCCGCTCGAGGAAGTATCGGTCGTGGGAGACGACGACGAGGGTGCCGGGCCAGCTGTCGAGGAAGTCCTCGAGGATGTTGAGCGTCTCGATGTCGAGGTCGTTGGTGGGCTCGTCGAGGAGCAGGACGTTCGGCTCCGTGAGCAGCAGCATCAGCAGCTGAAGGCGGCGGCGCTCGCCGCCGGAGAGGTCCCCGATCCGGGTGACGAGCTTGTCGCCGGTGAAGCCGAAGCGCTCCAGCATCGACGTCGCGGTCAGCTCCTGGCCGTCCAGCGTCTTGCTGATCTTGCGCACCGACTCGACCGTCGGCAGGACGCGGGCCTCCGGATCGAGGTCGTCGAGCTGCTGGGTCAGGTGCTTGAGCGCGACCGTACGGCCATGCTTCACCTTGCCGACCTTCGGCGCGAGCGAGCCGTCGAGCAGCGAGAGCACCGAGGTCTTGCCGGCGCCGTTGACACCGACGATGCCGACCCGTTCGCCGGGGCCCAGTCGCCACGTCGCGTGCGAGAGCAGCTGGCGCTCGCCGCGGAACATGTCGACGTCCTCGACGTCGATGACGTCCTTGCCGAGGCGCTGGGTGGCGAACTTCTGCAGCTCGAAGCGGTCGCGCGGCGGCGGCACGTCCTCGATCAGCGCGTTGGCCGCGTCGATGCGGAACTTGGGCTTGGACGTACGGGCCGGGGCGCCGCGCCGCAGCCAGGCGAGCTCCTTGCGGGCGAGGTTCTGCCGGCGCTGCTCGGTGGCGGCCGCCTGGCGACCGCGCTCGGCCTTGGAGAGCACGAACGCGGCGTAGCCGCCCTCGTACGCGTCGACCTTGCCGTCATGGACCTCCCAGGTCCACTGGCAGACCGCGTCGAGGAACCACCGGTCGTGGGTGACCACGACGAGCGCGGACGAGCGCTTGGTGAGGTGGTCGGCGAGCCAGGAGACCGCCTCGACGTCGAGGTGGTTGGTGGGCTCGTCGAGGACGATCAGGTCGTGCTCGCCGATGAGGAGCTGGGCCAGCGCGCAGCGACGGCGCTCGCCACCGGACAGGCCGTCGACGGGTCGCTCCAGGCTGATCCCGGCGAGCAGCACCTCGACGATCTCGCGGCTGCGCGCCGAGGCTGCCCACTCGTGGTCGGACATGCCGCCGAGAACGGCCTCACGCACGGTGTGGGTGTCGTCGAGCTTGTCGCCCTGGTGCAGGTAGCCGATCTCGGTGCCGCGGGTCATGGAGACGCGGCCCTCGTCGGGCTCCTCGAGCCCGGTCATCACCTCGAGCAGGGTGGACTTGCCGTCACCGTTGCGCCCGACGATGCCGATCCGCTCCCCCACGCCGATGCCGAGGGAGACATCGTCGAGCAGCGGACGGATGCCGTAGGACTTGGAGACGTGCTCGAGATTCAGAAGATTGGCCATCGCGTGGCCCATTCTCTCAGGCGAGCGGTGAGACTCCGCAGTCCCGGAGCGCGGTCGTGCTCAGTCGTAGTGGACGACGTGCACGCCGGCGACCGGCGCCGGCGCGAGCCAGTGGGCGATCCCGGCCTCGGTGAGCCTCGCCGCGGCGAGGCGGGCCCGCTCGAGATCGGCGTACGGCACCAGCTGGGTGGGCCCTGAGCCGGAGAGCAGGACGCGGATCCCGGAGCCGAGCAGTCCGGTCAGCTCGCCGACCCGGGCCGCGAGGTCGTGCCGCAGCGCGTACGCCGGCGCGGTCAGGTCGTTGCGCAGCGCGCCGATGACGGCCCCGGCGTCGCCGGAGGCGAGCGCGGCCACCAGCTCGGCGGGGTGTGCGTCGCCGGCGGCGTCGGCCGGCGCGAGGTCGTCGTACTTGCGGTAGACCTGCGGCGTCGAGAGCCCGATGTCGCTGGGCACCACCAGCCACCACAGGTCGGCGTTGTTCTCGAGCGGCTCGACGAGCTCGCCGCGACCGGTGCCGATGGCGGTGCCGCCGAGCAGCGCGAACGGCACGTCGGAGCCGAGGTCAGCCGCGATGGCGAGCAGGTCGTCGTCGGAGGTCTCGAGCCCCCAGAGCCGGTCGAGGGCGACCAGTGCGGCGGCCGCGTCGGCGGACCCGCCGGCCAGACCGCCGGCGACCGGGATGCCCTTGTGGACCTCCAGGTGAGCGGCGTGCCCGGTCAGCCCGTGATGCTCGGCGAGGGCCCGGCCGGCCCGGATCGCGATGTTGGTCTCGTCGTCGGGCACGCCGTCGGGGTCGATGCCCGCGTCGGCGATGGTGTGGATGCTCCAGGTGTCGGCGCGGGTGGCGGTGACGTCCTCGTACAGCCCGATGGCCTGGTAGACGGTGGCCAACGGGTGGAAGCCGTCGTCACGGACGGCCCCGACGCCGAGATGGAGGTTGATCTTGGCGGCCGCGCGCACGGTCACCGACACCGGCGCGCTCACGCGTAGATCCGCTCCGCGATCGCGATGAACTCCTCCACGCCGAGCATCTCGCCGCGCACCATCGGGTCGACTCCGGCGCCGACGATCGCGGCCTCGGCGGCCTCCGCGGAGCCGGCGATGCCGCGCAGCACGCCACGCAGTGCCTTGCGGCGCTGGGCGAAGGCCGCGTCGACGACGGCGAAGACCTGCTCGCGGGTCGCGGTCGTCTCGCGTGCGGGGAGGTGCTCCCAGTAGACGAGTCCGGAGTCGACGTTGGGTGCGGGCCAGAACACGTTGCGTCCGATCACACCGGCGCGGCGCACGTCGGCGTACCAGGCGGCCTTCACCGACGGCACGCCGTAGATCTTGGAGCCGGGCTTGGCGGCGAGCCGGTCGGCCACCTCGAGCTGGACCATGACCAGGCCCTTCTGCAGCGACGGCAGCAGCGCCATCAGGTGGAGCAGGACCGGCACCGAGACGTTGTACGGGAGGTTGGCGACCAGGGCGGTGGGCGGCGGGCCCGGCACCTCGGTGACGCGCAACGCGTCCTCGAGGACGAGCCGGAAGCGGTCGACGCGGTCCGGCGCGTGCTCCTTGATGGTCTGCGGGAGCCGGCCGGCGAGCAGCGGATCGATCTCGATCGCGGTCAGCTCGGCGCCGGTCTCGAGGATCGCCAGCGTCAACGAGCCCAGGCCCGGGCCGACCTCGAGGACGACGTCGTCGGCGGTGACGCCGGACTCGCGCACGATGCGACGCACGGTGTTGCCGTCGATGACGAAGTTCTGCCCGCGCTGCTTGGTCGGCCTGAGGTCGAGCTCGGCGGCGAGCGCACGGACCTCGGTGGGACCGAGCAGACGCAGATCGGGCATGGGCGACAGGCTATCGGTGGGTCGGGGTAACACGTTGTTCGTGGCGGCAGCAGCCCGACGCGTCAGGCTGCAACCCGAGCGAACAACGTGTTACCCCTCCCGGGAGCGACCGCCGAGCGACGACAACGCCGCGGACGCTCCGCCGGTGCGTCAGGCGAGGCGGCCGCAGACCGGCCAGGCGCCATACCCGCCGGAGGCGTCGCGGACCTTGGTCGCGATCGCGATCTGCTGCTCACGCGAGGCGTTGGACGGCAGACCGGTGCCGCCGTACGCCTGCCAGGTGCCCAGGTTGAACTGGAGACCGCCGTAGTAGCCGTTGCCCGTATTGGCGGCCCAGTTGCCGCCGGCCTCGCACTGCGCGATCCGGTCCCACGCGGAGTTGCCGCCGGCGAAGTTCGCGGCCGGGGCCTTGGTGCCGACGGTGACCTGCTCGGCCTTCGGGGCGACCAGGACGGTCTGGCTGACGACGCTCTTCTTGACCAGCTCGCCGTTCTTGAACGTCAGCTCGTAGGTGACGTCGCGCTTGCCGTCCTTGCCGGGGCTGGTGACCTTGCGGACGCCCTGGTCGAGCGAGGAGTCGTCGTGCTCGACGACGGGGGCGTCGACGACCTCGCCCGAGACCGACGTGGTCTTGGTGGCGTAGTCGGTGAAGACGATCTTGTCGCCATCGTGCAGCGGCTTGCCCGCCGCCGGCGTGACGTCGTCCTGGCCCTGGAGCTTCACGCCGAGGGCGTCGAGCGCCTCACCGACGGTGCCCGCGGTGACCGTACGGACGACGGGGTCCTTGCCGGCGAGGACCGCGGTGATGGTCTTGGGGGTGGTGACCTCGAGCGCCATGCCGTCGCGACCGATGGTCGCGCTGCGGCTGGTCGAGAGCTCGGCGGCGCGGTAGCTGCGGCCGATCTCGCTCAGCGCCTCGTTCACGGTGCTGGAGGTGACCCAGTAGGTCTGCTCCTTGCCGTCGACGTCGAGCGACAGCGGCTTGCTGTAGCGCACGTCGATGGCGGTGCCGTCGCTGATCTTCTCGTCGAGACCGGGGGCGACGATGTCCTTGGGGCCGACGGTGATGTGCTGGTCCTTGAGGACATCGGCAACCGTCGAGGCGCGGGTGTCGACCTGGTGGCTGTGGCCGTCGACGGTGAGGGTGACGTCGTGGCCCAGGGAGGCGTACCCAGCGGTGGTGCCGACGACCGAGACGGCGCCGACAGCGGCGAGGACGACGATGCTCTTGCGGGTGTTGAGGCGGCCCCACAGGCGCGGGGCGAGCGTGCGTACCTGCACGATTCTCCGATGTTCGAGCTACCCGGGCCTCGGTCGCCATCCCCGGCGCTCCTGGGTCTCCCCGAGAACAAGGCCCCGGGTCGCGGGGCCTTGGCGATGGCGGCGAAATCTTCTACCGATCCCGGCCGACAGTCATCCAGGGCACCCCAGAACAGGCTGAAACTCAACTTACCCACGGGTGCTTCGGGTTAAATCGTGACGAGTGTCTCGGAAAAGCGCCCCACCAGTCACACGGGTCACAGAGCTACCAGGCTCCGTAGGCCAGATCCGTGTTCTGGTCGATCTGCAGGCAAAGCGCCTCGAGGTCCTCGCCCAGCACCTCCGCCATCACGCGCACCGTCGTCGGCACCATGTACGCCGCGTTGGTCGCACCGCGGTGCGGATGCGGGGTGAGGAACGGCGCATCGGTCTCCACCAGGATCCGGTCGCGCGGGGTGACGGCGAGGGCCTCGCGCAGGTAGGCGGCGTTCTTGAACGTCACCGTCCCGGCGAACGACAGGTAGGCGCCGCGGTCCAGACAGCGCCGGGCGAAGTCCGCGTCGCCGGAGAAGCAGTGCATCACCCAGCGCGCCGGCGGCTCACCCTCGTCGTCGAGCACCGCGAGGATCGCGTCGTGCGCGTCACGGTCGTGGATCTGGAGCGTCTTGTCGTGCCGCTTGGCCAGATCGATGTGACGGCGGAACGACGTGGCCTGCACCCCGCGCCCCTCCTCGCCCGTACGGAAGTAGTCGAGGCCGGTCTCCCCCACCACCCGCATCTTGGGGTGCGCGGTGACGAGGCGCTCGATCTCGGCCAGCGCTGCCTCCAGGTCGGGGACCAGCGGCGCCTCGTTGGGGTGCAGCGCGGCCCCGCCGATGACGTTGTCCCACTCCCGCGAGGCCTGCTCGGCGAAGCGGGCGCCGGGCAGGTCACAGCCGATCTGGACGATCCGGGTCACGCCGACCGCGTCCGCCTTCGCCAGGGCGTCCGCGACGGCGAGCTCGTCGTCGCCCCGGACGATGTCGATGTGGCAGTGGTTGTCGACGACCGGCGCCGGCAGCGGCTCCGGAAGAGGTGGGAAGGTCACCCGTTCACCCGGTCCAGGATCGCCTCGGCGGCCGCCTCGGGCGCCTGGGTCGGGATCCAGTGCGAGACGCCGACCAGCTCGACGTACTCGTACGGGCCGGTGCAGTACCTGCCGGCCTGCTCCGGTCCGCGGCGGTCGATGGCGGTGTCGCCGTCGCTCCAGACCATCGTGGTCGGCACGTGCACGGTCATGTCCTCGCGCAGGCCGGCGAGCGAGAACGGCAGGGCGCGGTAGTAGCCGAGTCCGCCGGGCAGGGCGCCGTACTCGACGATCTCGGTCTGGAAGCGGGCGACGTCGGCGCGCGTCATGCCGGTGGTGCGCAGCACCTTGGCGATCACGCCGGCGTCGGCGAGCCGCTCGGGCAGGAAGGGGAGGTTGAACATGGCCATGTACCAGGACTTGAGTGCCTGTGGTCCGCGCAGAGCGCGCAGGTACGCCCCCATGTGCGGCACCGAGAAGGCGGTGTACGAGGCGATCAGATCGCGGTGCTGGGCGGCGACCGTCCAGCCGACGACCGCACCCCAGTCGTGGCCGACCAGGTGGACCTTGTCGTGGCCGTTCTGCTCCCGGACCCGCTCGATCAGGGCGACGATGTCTGCGGCGAGCTCCTGGACGACGTAGTCCCGGCGCCGCTTCGGCCGCGCGCGCGGCGAGTAGCCGCGCTGGTCGGGCGCGATGGTGCGCAGCCCGGCCTCGTGCAGCCGGGGAGCGACGTCGCGCCAGCAGGTGTTGCGCTCGGGGAAGCCGTGCAGCAGCACCACGACCGGACCGTCGAGCGGCCCGGTGTCGCTGACGTCGAAGATCAGCCCGTCGCGCTCGAACTCGGTGATCCGGCCCTGCTCAACCATCGTCGGTCCTCTCACTTGCTCTCAGACTTGTGTACGACGTCGTAGACCTCGCGCTTCGGCAGCCCGGCCGCCTTCGCCACCTCGACGATCGCGTCCTTGCGGGTGACGCCCTCGGCCTCCAGCTCGGCGACCGCTGCCCGGAGGCTGTCGGGATCGGACGCCACGCTAGCGGCACCGACCTCTTCGCCCTGGACGACGATGGTGATCTCGCCGCGGATGCCCTCGCCGGCCCACTCGACGAGCTCGCCGAGTCCCCCGCGGCGCACCTCCTCATGGGTCTTCGTCAGCTCGCGGCACACGGCGGCGGGCCGCCCGGGGCCGAACGCGTCGCGCATCGCCTCGAGCGCAACCAGGGTGCGGTGGGGCGCCTCGAAGAAGACCATCGTGCGCTCCTCCGCCGCCAAGGAGGCGAGGCGGCGCGAGCGCTCGCCGGACTTGCGCGGCAGGAAACCCTCGAAGCAGAACCGGTCGACCGGCAGGCCGCTCACGGCGAGCGCGGTCAGCACCGCGGACGGGCCCGGTACGGCGGTGACGTGCACCCCCGCCTCGACGCAGGCGGCGACCAGACGGTAGCCGGGGTCGGAGACCGACGGCATCCCGGCGTCGGTCACCAGCAGCACCCGCTCGCCGGCGAGCAGCCACTCGAGCAGCTGCGGCGTACGGCCGGACTCGTTGCCCTCGAAGTAGGAGACCACCCGTCCCGCGATCGTGACGCCCAGGTCGGTGGTGAGCCGCTTGAGGCGGCGGGTGTCCTCGGCGGCGATCACGTCCGCGGTCGCCAGCTCCTCGGAGAGTCGCGGCGGGGCGTCGGAGACCCGGCCGATCGGGGTCGCGGCGAGGACCAGCACGCCGGAGTCACCAGCATCAGCACGAGTGGGCACGGGCCCATCGTAGAGTTCAGCACCGTGACGTCCGCGCCCCCCAGTAATGAGCACAGCACCGAGCCCAAGCTCATCACGCTCTCGCGCACGGCACTGGGTCGGCCGGTGCCGTCGGCCTGGCGGCGGGCCACCGCCCGCGCCACCGACGAGGACCCGGTGATCAGCTGGGTGATCTCGATCGCGATCACGGTGATGGCGTTCCTGATGCGGATCTGGCACCTCGGGATCCCGCACCTGTTCGCCTTCGACGAGACCTATTACGCCAAGGACGGCTGGTCGCTGCTGCACTACGGCTACGCGCGCAACGCGGTGACCGACGCGGACAAGCTGATCCTGGCCGGCACCACCGACCCGTCGAAGGTCTTCAGCCCCGACGGCGCGGAGATGATCGTCCACCCCGAGGTCGGCAAGTGGCTGATCGCGCTGGGCGAGAAGGCGTTCGGGATGGACCCGTTCGGCTGGCGGATCGCCGCCGCCGTGATCGGGTCCCTGATGATCCTGGTGCTGATCCGGCTGGTGCGCCGGATGACCGGCTCCACGATGCTCGGCGCGGTCGCCGGCCTGCTGCTCGCCTTCGACGGGCTCGAGTTCGTGCTGTCCCGGCTGGCGCTGCTCGACATCTTCGGCGCCTTCTTCATCCTGCTCGCGGTGCACTTCATGGTGATGGACCGCGACTGGCTCCGGGCCAAGATGGCCCGCCTCACCCCGACGCAGGTCCCGTACGTGGGCGCGGGGGCCTGGGGTCCCGTACGCAAGCTGTTGTTCCGCCCGTGGCTGCTCGCCGCCGGCATCACCTGGGGCCTGGCGATCGGCACCAAGTGGGACGCCGCCTACCCGCTCGCCGCGTTCGGCCTGCTCTACGTCGCGTGGTGCGCGGGCGCGCGCCGGATGTTCGGCGTGCTGTGGTCGATGCCGAAGGCGCTGCTGGCCGACGGCATCACCGCCTTCGTGCACCTCGTCGTGGTCGCCGCGATCGTCTACACCGGCACCTGGACCGGGTGGCTGATGAACCACCGGGTGTACGAGGAATCGCTCTCCTCCACCCAGTACACGCAGTTCACCGGCTCCGGCCACTGCGACCCGAAGAACAAGACCACGTTCGTCGCGGACAACCCCGACCCGCACGCGAAGTGGCCGACGGCCGCGACGGCGAAGACGCCGATGCCGACCGGGCTCGACCGGGTCACCGTGCCCCTGCGCTCGCTCTGGTACTACCACCAGGACGTCTTCACGTTCCACACCCACTTCCTCAACTGCGCCACCCACACGTACGCCTCGCATCCGGCCGCCTGGCCGCTGCTCAACCGCCCCGTCGGGGTCGCCGCCGACACCGGCATCAAGCCCGGCGCGGTCAGCGACGGCGAAACGTGCCAGGCCCCGACCGGCGACACCTGCCTGCGGCAGGTGCTGCTGCTCGGCACCCCGGTCCTGTGGTGGGGCGGCGCGCTCGCCCTGATCGCCGCGCTGATCCTGTGGGTCGGCGCGCGGGACTGGCGCTACGGCGTCGCGGTGGTGGGCGCGCTGTCGACCTGGCTGCCGTGGCTGCAGTACGCCGACCGGCCGATCTTCAGCTACTACGCGATCTCGATGATCCCGTTCACCGTGCTCGCGATCGTGCTCTGCATGGGCCGGATGATGGGCACCGCCAGGGTCTCCTCACCCCAACGGACCGTGGGCGTGATCGTCTCGGGCGCGTTCTTCCTGCTGGTGCTGGCGAACTTCGCCTGGTTCTGGCCGATCTACACCAATGAGCTGCTGACCCACGGGCAGTGGCTCTCCCGGATCTGGTTCTCGAGGTGGATCTGATGCCCACGACGTCCGACCGCGCCCGCCTCTGGGCGATCCTCGCCGACCTGGTGTGCGTGCTGGCGTTCGCCGCCGGCGGCAAGTCGGCCCACGACGACTCCGCGACGTGGTGGGTGATCCTGGTGATCGCCTGGCCGTACGCGCTCGCGATGCTCGCGGGTCACCTGTGGGCGCAGCAGCGCGAGCTCACGTCCTGGAGGGTCTTCCCGGCCGGCCTGGGCATCCTCGGCTTCACGTACGCCGTCGGGATGGGCATCCGGATGGCCACCGGCCGCGGGGTGGCCACCGGCTTCGTGATCGTCGCGATCATCTTCCTGACGCTGACGATGCTCGGCTGGCGCGCGGTGGCGACGCTGGTCGCGCGGCAGCGCGCGAAGCAGGCCTGACTCAGGACGGGGAGGACTCGGGGAGGCTCCAGCGCTCCTCGATCCGGCCGACCTTCCAGACCGTGATGGCGACGGCCCACGCGGCGATGAAGAGCGCGACGATCGCGTAGCCCGCGTAGTCGAGCGGCACCGACGCGATCGCGGCCAGCGGGCCGCCGTTGATGTCCCACTCCTCGGCGGCGACGCCGACCAGCTCGATGGTGCCGATCACCAGGGCGACCGCGACCGAGATCGAGGTGATGGTGAGGTTGTAGAAGACCTTCCGTACGGGCTGGGCGTTGGCCCACCCGTAGGCGAAGTTCATGAAGACGCCGTCGACGGTGTCGGCCAGCGCCATCGCCGCCGCGAAGAGGACCGGCAGCACCAGGATGGCGTAGAACGGCAGCGCGAAGGCGGCGGCTCCCCCGGCCAGGACGAGCAGGCCGACCTCGGTGGCGGTGTCGAAGCCCAGCCCGAACAGGACGCCGATCGGGTAGATGTGCCACGGCTTGCGCACGGCCTTGGTGAGACCGCCGAGGAAGCGGTTCATGAAGCCCCGCTCGTCGAGGCGGCGCTCGAGCTCGGCCTCATCGAAGCGGCCGCGGCGCAGGTCGCGGAAGACGCGCAGGATGCCGAGCAGGGTGACGAGGTTGAGGATGCCGAGCACCCACAGGAAGACCCCGGACACGCTCGGGCCGATCACACCGGTGATGGTGTGCAGCCGGGAGCTGTCGTCCTCGACCGGCCCGACCAGCGCCTTGACGCCGATGGCCAGCAGGAACGACAGCACGAAGACGATCGTGGAGTGGCCCAGGGAGAACCAGAAGCCGACGCTCAGCGGCTTGCGCTCACCGCGCTCGGCGACCAGCTTGCGGGTGGTGTTGTCGATCGCGGCGATGTGGTCGGCATCGAAGGCGTGCCGCAGGCCGAACGTGTACGCCAGGATCCCGACGCCGACGGTGAAGACCGGGTGGTCCCCGCCGAGCCGGTAGTGCTGCGGTGCGACCAGGCCGAAGAGGATGCCGAAACCGACCAGGTGCAGGCCGACCACGATCGTGCCCATCGCCCACAGCGAGCGCTTGTCCGCGGCGCTCAGACTCGCTCGGAACCTCGCGAGGGGCGACACCGGGCTGCTCATGCCGCCACCTTATTGCAAACCGCTCGCAATAACACCGGCGGGGCGTTAAGACGGGATGCAACACTGGGCGCCATGCGACGCACTGTGTTCAACGAGGACCACGAGGCCTTCCGCAAGACCCTTCGCGCCTTCATCGAGGCCGAGGTCGTGCCCCACTACCAGGAGTGGTTCGACGACGGGCTGGTCCCACGCGACTTCTACTACAAGCTGGCCGAGCTCGGCGTCTTCGGGATCGAGGTGCCCGAGGAGTACGGCGGCGCCGGCATCGACTCGTTCAAGTACGCGGCCATCCAGTCCGAGGAGTGCGCCCGCGCCGGGGTCAACTTCGGCGGCTCGAGCGTGCACGTCGCGCTCTGCCTCCCGTACCTGCTCAAGCTCGGCACCCCGGAGCAGCTCCAGCGCTGGATGCCGGGCTTCGTCGACGGCTCGATGATGTTCGCGATCGCGATGACCGAGCCCGGCACCGGCTCCGACCTGGCCGGCATGCGCACCAGCGCCCGTCTGTCCGACGACGGCACCCACTACATCCTCAACGGCGCCAAGACCTTCATCACCGGCGGCTACCACGCCGACCGCGTCATCGTCTGCGCCCGGACCGCCCCGGCGCTCGAGACCGATCGCCGGTACGGCATCTCGCTGCTGGTCGTCGACACCAAGGCCGAGGGCTACACCGTCGGTCGCAAGCTCGACAAGATCGGCCTGCGCACCTCCGACACCGCCGAGCTCGCGTTCAACGACGTGGTGGTGCCGGTGGAGGACCTGCTCGGCGAGGAGAACAAGGGCTTCTCCTACCTCGGCCAGAACCTCCCGCAGGAGCGACTCGGCATCGCGGTCGGCGCGTACGCCCAGGCCCAGGCGGCGGTGTGGTTCGCGCAGAAGTACACCCAGGAGCGCCAGGTCTTCGGCCAGGCGGTGGCGTCCTTCCAGAACACCAAGTTCGAGCTGGCCGCGTGCCAGGCGAAGGTCGACGCGATGCAGGCCGTCTCGGACCGGGCGCTGGAGGCGCTCGACGCCGGCGAGCTGACCGCTCCGGAGGCCGCCTCGGCCAAGCTCTTCTGCACCGAGGCCGCCGCCGAGGTCATCGACCGCTGCCTGCAGCTGCACGGCGGCTACGGCTACATGAACGAGTACCCGATCGCCCGCCTCTACGCCGACAGCCGGGTCAACCGGATCTACGGCGGCACCTCCGAGGTGATGAAGATGATCATCGCCAAGCAGATGGGGCTCTGAGCCGCGACCTCGCTGCGAACAGGTGAGAAAGTGGGCCTCGCCGCCGGCCGGCCGCCGACTTTCTCACCTGTCTCCGCGGGTGCGACGGGGCGCTTGGCACCGTAGGCCTCGGCCGCGTTCCTACGCCGTCAGCCGATGTGACGCTCGGCGGTCGTGCCGGCGACGGTGATGGTGACGGTGCCGTGGGTGCCGGTGGGGACGCAGAAGTCGCCGGTCCCCCGGCCCTTCGGCCCCACCGTCACCGGCTTGCCGGTGGTCTCGCCGTTGCCGTGGTCGGAGCGGATCGCCAGTTGCGGGTGGAGGGTGCGGCCCGGCGTGAAGCCGGTGAGCGCGTACGCCCACTTCTGGTAGTCGCCCGCCGTCCCGCTGCACGCGGCGTCGGAGCGGGCGAGCGTGCCGATCGCCGGCTTCGGCTTGGGCTTCGACGGTGCCGACGGGACAGCGGCCGAGGGCGTGGGGGTCGGCGTGGAGGTGCGCGACGGCGTGGGGCTGCCCGCCGCCGTCGGCGTGGGTGACGCCGAGGCCGCCCGCGGGTCGGCATCGCCGTCTCCGCGGGTGAGGCCGTAGGCCGCGCCGCCGAGGATCAGCACGAGCGCCACCGCGGCCACGACCCACCAGGGCCAGCGCCCCGCCGGCTCACGAGATGTCGGCAGGCGCCTCTTGGGAGGTGCAGGCGGCGCCGCGGCGACGGACGGGAGCGCGGGCGCGACCGCCGGCGCAGGAGACGCAAGCGCCTCCGGCTCACTCGGCGTCGGCACATTCGGCCCGAGGGCTTCGGCTTCAGCCCCCAGGGCCTCCGCCGAGCGGAACAGCGTCGGCTCGGCTCGTACGGTCTCCCCGGCCACGACCGGGGCGACGGGCAGCGTCACCGACGGCGCGGCGGTCAGGCTGACGCCGCGAGTGGCCACCCGGTCGACGGCTGCGCGAAGCTCGCCCATGCTGGCGAAGCGATCCTCAGGATCTGGGGAGAGCAGCCGCAGGAGCAGGCCGTTGATCGCCCGGTCCTCCGCCGAGGTGGCCGGGAGTTGGGGTACGGGCTCGGCCGCGGCCGGAGCCGAGCCGGTGAGGCAGGTCCACAGCAACACACCGACGGCGTGCTGGTCGGAGCGGTCGTCGTCGCGCCCCGGCACCGCGCTGCTGAAGTCGCTGAGGTGCGGGGAAGGGCCGGCGGCGTCGGTGCGCAGCAGGATGGTCTCGGGGGCCAGGCCCGCGTGCACGACGCCGGTGGCGTGGACGTCGGCGAGCGCCGCCGAGATCTGCGAGGTCACAGCGAGCGCGTCCGTACGCGGCATCGGCCCGTGGGTCCTGAGCCGGGTCGCGAGATCACCGTCCGGGAAGTGCTCGGTCGTGCGGTAGGCGGTGTCGTCGATGGTGCCGTGATCGAGGACCGTCACCACGTGGCGCGAACGGATCCCGGCGCGGAGCGCCGATTCGCGGCCGAACGCCTCGCGGCGGTCGTGTCCCGCCACGGTGAGCGCCACGGAGCGGCGCAGCATCGTGTCCGTCGCCTCGTAGACGACACCCCCGCCGTCCTCGCCGATCAGTCGGCTGATCTGGTAGCGCCCGTAGCGCTCCCCCACCTCCGGCAGGCCGCTCATCGCGCGCTACCCACTGCAGATGACCGCCGTGCACCCGCTCGGCGGCGGCGTCGGCCCCGAGGAACCGGAGGAGCCCGAGGACCCCGTCGAGCCCGAGGAGCCGGAGGACGGCGGGCTGACCGGGTGATGGACGGGTGCGGGCTTCGGCTTCGGGCGCGGCTTGGGCCGGACCTTGATCGTGCGGCTGCCGGAGGCTCCCGACACCCAGCGCTGGCCGGGCTGCACGATCGCCGACCAGACCACCTTCCCCGGGTGCTTGAACGACGCCCGCGTCGAGAATCGGCCCGCGCCGCTGGTCCGGACCACGCGCATCAGGTGCCGCTTGTGGTGCGCCACGGTGTAGATCCCGACCGGGATGCCGGCCGCCGCGGGCGACAGCGAGCCACGCAGCGTCACCCGCTTCCCGACCCGGACCTTGTGCCGCGAGGAGATCTGGAGCCGGGTGGCGACGGTGGCGGTCTCGAAGTCGTAGACCCGGGCGCCCCGCGAGGTGCCCACCACGAGGTCGTCCAGCTCGAAGTCGTGGTTCGAGACGTCGCAGCCGAAGACGAAGCCGGCCAGGCCGGGCCCCGTAGCGGGGAAGCGCGCCGCGATCGTGCTGAGCGCGGCCGATCCCTGCATCGAGGCCACGCCGTGGGCGTACCGGATCCAGTTCAGGCTCTGGTCGAGGCCCCTCACCGTCGTCCAGCCGTATCCGGCGTTGCCGGTCGCGAGCGCGCCCACCATCGTCGCGCCGCCCGTCGTCGGGTACTGCACGACCGGCAGCCCCATGCCGTGGTTGCCGGAGGTCATCACGCTGAGCCCGGTCAGGCCCGAGATGGGGGTCGACACCACGACGCCGTAACCGTGCATCGCATCCGCGGGTGGCACCAGATGCGCCACCTTGCCGCTGTGCCCGGGGAGCGAGCTGGCCTGGTAGGTCAGCTTGGCGTTCGCGGCGGCGAGCGGTCCGTCGAGCGCGCACGAGAGCTTCACGAAGCGCGGACTGGCACCGACGAGCGCGTGCCCGGAGACGACCGTGACGGTCTGCGTCGCCGCCGAGACGGGCGCCGGCGCGGCGACGGCCAGTGCGATCGCGAGACCCGACATCCCTAGCGACAACCTACGCATGACACTCCCTGACGGTCGGGGCTCCATCGGCCTCAGCGAGGGTCATCGTGCCCACCTGCGGCACAGTCCAAACGGGGTGACTTCCCGGGGAAATGCACGAGAGCCGGATCCTTGCGGATCCGGCTCTCCTCGGTGGAGGTAAGGGGATTCGAACCCCTGGCCTTCTCATTGCGAACGAGACGCGCTACCAGCTGCGCCATACCCCCGCGAGTGCTCCGCAACATTAGCATCGGCCGCGGAACGAGGTGAAATCAGGGCCCCTCAGGAGCCGGTCGCGCGGCGCTTCTCGCTCTCGGCGGCCTTCGCCTCGCGCGCGGCCGCGTCGGCCTCGGCGACCAGGGCGCTGTCGATCTCGCTGCGGCCCGAGCTCCACACGCCGGTGGAGTCCAGGTCGATGGTGCGGACCGTACGACGGGCGGCCGGCGGCTTGGACACGTAGGTCGGGAGCGGCACGTTGACCGGGTCCCAGCTGCCCGCTATCTCGGCGGCGACGACGGGGACGCTCTGCGTGTCGTCGTCGAGGACGTCCCCGACGACGATCTCGGCGCTGGCGTCGAGCGGCTCGACGTCGTACTCGGTCTCGAGGACCGGCGCGGCGGCGTACGGGCGGACCGGGGTCATGCGGCGCACCGAGCGCTCGCGGCGGACCATCAGGCGGCAGGCGACCAGCCAGGCCACCAGCAGCGTGACGGGCGCAGCCTGGACGGCCCAGCCGACGTAGCCCAGACCCGCAGCGACGGCGACGCCCGCGTTGAGCAGGAGGATCGTGAGAAGTACGTTGCGACGGCGGCGGGCCGCGCTGCGCGACTTCTGCGCCGGGACGTCCGGGGCTCGCTCGGCTCGCTCCTGGCCCACCCGGGCGGGCGTGCCGGGGACCAGGGTGGTCGTCCGGCTGGAGGCAGCCTCGCGGCGCGCCAGCACCCGCATCGTGTGGGAGAACGTCGCCACCGTGCGCGAGCGCAGACTCTCGTCATGATGCTCGAGCGCCTTGGGGACGAGGTAGACGGCCCACGCCACGGCGACGGCGACGAAGATCAGCGAGCTCACGTAGTGAAGGTTAGGAGCGCTAGCGCAGGGTGGGGCGCATGTCTACAGGTGTGTCGCAAAAGGACTTCTGTGACTTCTGGGATTTCATCGATCCTCACCCTCGAGTCGCGCGAGCAGTCCGCCGGGACACTCCTCCACCGTGATCGCATAGATGCGGTGGTCGCGCCAGGCGCCGTCGATGTGGAGGAAGCGCGGCGCGTAGCCGACCTCGCCGATGCCGAGCTTCTCCACGACCCGCAGCGAGTTGGAGTTCTCCGGGCGGATGCAGACCTCGATCCGGTGCAGCCCGGCGACGGTGAAGCAGTGGTCGATCACCAGCGCCACCGCGCGGGGCATCGCGCCGCGGCCTGCGAGGTCGTGTGCGATCCAGTAGCCGATCGACGCGAACTGCGCCGACCCCCGCACGATGTTGTTGACCGTCACCTGCCCGGCGAAGCGGCCGTCGATCTCGATCGCGAACGGGTACGTCGTGCCGGCGCGCGCGGCCCGGTGCAGACGGCGCACGAGCGCGGGGAACGTGGTCGGGCGCAGGTCGCCCCCGGGCGGGACGGTCGCGTCCCACGGGTGCAGCCAGGCCGCCGAGCGCTGCCTGGCCTCGTGCCACGCGGGCCCGTCGCGCCGCGAGAGCGCACGCACGACCAGGCGACCGCCGTCGGGGAGGGTCGCCTCCAGTCGCGCGGGCCACGCCGCCCGATCGGCGGGCGCCGCACCCAGCCGCATCAGTGGTCGCTCCCGACCGACTGCTCGACGGCGTGCTCGAGGACGGGCCGCAGCACCTCGATCGCGTCCTTCACCCCGCCACGCGAGCCGGGCAGGTTGATCACCAGGCACTCACCGGCCAGCCCCGCGAGGCCGCGCGAGAGCATCGCGGTCGGGACGCCCTTGGCCACGCCGGCGGCCCGGATCGCCTCGGCGATGCCCGGGATCTCGCGATCGAGCAGGGGGCGGGTGACCTCGGGGGTCAGGTCGGTCGGCGTGAGTCCCGTGCCGCCGGTGGTCAGGACCACCCGCGCCCCGGCCGCGATGTGCGCACCGATCGCGGCGCCCACGGGCTCCCCGTCCGGTACGACGACGGGATCACCCACGGCGAAGCCGAGCTCGTCGAGGAAGGCGGTGAGCAGCGGGCCGGTGGTGTCCTCGTAGACGCCGGCGGCCGCGCGGTTGGAGGCCACCACCACTGCGCCGAGCAGGCCCTCCTGCGCACTCACCTACGCCACTCCCCCGACTTGCCGCCGCTCTTGGTCTCGACCCGCACGTCGGTGATGGTGGCGGCCTTGTCGACGGCCTTGACCATGTCGATCACGGTGAGAGCGGCGACCGTGACGGCGGTGAGCGCCTCCATCTCGACGCCGGTGCGGTCGGTGGTCTTCACGGTCGCGTGGATCTCGACGGCGTCGTCGGCGACCGCGAGCTCGACCTTCACACCGGAGATGGCCAGCGGGTGGCACAGCGGGATGAGGTCGGGGGTCTTCTTGGCGCCCATGATCCCGGCGATCCGGGCGACGGCGAGCGCATCACCCTTGGGCACGCCCTCGCCGCGCAGCAGCCCGATCACCTCGGGCGAGACCAGCACCCGGCCCGACGCGGTCGCGACGCGGGCGGAGACGGCCTTCTCCGAGACGTCGACCATCCGGGCGGCGCCGGTCTCGTCGACGTGCGTCAGCCGCGGCGCTCGCTCCTCGGGGGCCATCAGAAGGACTCCTCGATCGAAAGGACCTCGACGGTGGCGCCGGGCTGCACCTCGGTGACGTCCTCGGGGACCACGAGCAGGCAGTTGGCGCCCGCCAGACCGCCGAGGATGTGCGAGGCGGCCCCGCCGAACGGCGTGACGACGCCGTCCGCGTAGCGCCCCCGCATGTACTGGCGCCGGCCGCCCGGCGAGCGCAGCGGCCCGCCGTCCTCGGTCCGGAGCCGGGCGCCGACCGTGGGCCGGGCCTCCGGCGTCAGGCCCATGAGGCGCCGCAGCGCGGGCAGCACGAACGCCTCGAAGGAGACGTACGAGGAGACCGGGTTGCCCGGCAGGCAGAAGATCGGCACCCGCTCGTCGCCGACCAGGCCGAAGCCCTGCGGCTTGCCCGGCTGCATCGCGACCGGCCCGAACCACACGCCCTCGGCCGAGAGCGCCTCCTTGACCACGTCGTAGTCGCCCTGGCTGACGCCGCCGGAGGTGATCACCAGGTCGGCACGGACGAGCTGGTCGTGCAGCGCGGTCGTGAAGCCGTGCGGGTCGTCGGGGACGATCCCGACCCGGAACGCGATCGCGCCGGCCGTACGGGCCGCGGCCGCGAGCAGGTAGGAGTTGCTGTCGTAGATCGAGTCGTGGCCCAGCGGCTGGCCGGGCTCGCGCAGCTCGGTGCCGGTGGAGATGACCACGACCCGGGGACGGGGGCGGGTCGACACCGCGGCATGGCCGGTGGCGGCGAGCAGGCCGAGGTGGCGGGGGCTGAGCACGGTCCCCTCGGCGACGACCAGGTCGCCGTCGGCGACGTCCTCGCCCGTACGACGCACGTACGCGCCCGCCGCGTGTGGCGCCTCGCTGATCCGCACCTGGCTGACGCCACGGTCGGTGGCCTCGTACGGGACGATCGTGTCGGCGCCCGCCGGGACCGGGGCGCCGGTCATGATCTTGACCGCTGTGCCGGGGGCGAGCGCGTGCACCCGCGCGGTGCCGGCGCCGATCTCGCCGACGACCGGCAGCACGACGGGCTCGGGGCCGCTCGCGCCGTCGACGTCGGCGAAGCGGACGGCGTAGCCGTCCATCGCGGAGTTGTCGAAGCCCGGCAGCGAGACCCGCGCGTGCACGTCGGCGGCGCAGGCCAGGCCGAGCGCGTCCATCAGCGGCTGCGGGAACGACGCCATCGGCTCGATGGCGTCCAGGATCCGCTGGCGATGCTCGTCCGGGCTGATAGGTGAGGCCGACATGTGTCGACCTTATCGAGCGCCGGTCAGTCCAGGACGGTGCCGGGTGCGACCTGGTCAGTGCCGTCGGCGGCGAGCGTGACGTCACCGAGGACCTGGACGCCGGCGCCGAAGGTCCAGTCGCCCTGGACCCGCAGCGCGGTCGCCTTGGCCAGCGAGGGCACGCCGTCGGGGAAGTGCGCCTCGAAGTCCGCGACGAGCTTGTAGTGATCGCTGTCGAGGTCGATGAACGGCACCTCGTCGGCGACCTGGTCCAGCGTGTAGCCGTCGCGGATGTCGTAGACGTCCGAGCGCAGCACGAGCAGGTCGTTGGTGGTCTTGACCGGGATGAACCGGTCGCGCCCGACCTCGATCAGCTCTGCGCCCTCGAAGATCTCGATCGCCGAGCCCATCGCGGTCTCGACCTGGATCACCTTCGGGGTCGAGGGATCGCTCGGGTCGACCGTCTTCTCGTTGCGGATCATGGGCAGACCGAGGATGCCGTCGCGCTCGTCGAGCGCCGCCTTGAGGGCGCGCAGGTCGATCCAGAGGTTGTTGGTCGAGCAGTAGCGGTGACGCGTGAGGTCCTGCAGCGCCGCCTTGTCCTCGGGCAGGGTCTGCGCGGTCTCGCGCAGCACCAGCCGGCCGTCGGAGCGACGGCGGGCGAAGTGGCCGCCCTTGCGGTCCGACGGGGTGCGCCGTACAGCCTCGATCGCGAACGGCGCGCCCGAGGCGGCGAACCAGCCTGCGACGTGCGCGTCCGGGACGGCGCCGAGGTTGTCGGAGTTGGAGACGAAGACCCGCTCGTACCCCTGCTCGAGCAGGGCGTCCAGCAGGCCGGTGCCCCGCAGCGCGGTGTAGATGTCGCCGTGGCCCGGCGGGCACCACTCCAACGTCGGGTCCTGCGGCCACTCGACCGGGAGCAGGCCGTCGGCGAGCAGTCGCGGGACCATGTTCTGCCGGAACTCCAGCGGCAGCCCCTCGACCGGCAGGTCGGTGTAGCGCGCCAGAGCCTCGAGCGTGTCCGCGGAGGTACGGAAGGAGTTCATGAAGATCAGCGGCAGCCGGGTGCCGTGGGTCGCGCGCAGGTGCAGGATCTGGCGCGCGATGACGTCGAGGAACGTGAGGTCGTCGCGGACGCCGAGCAGCGACTTCGCGTGGTCCATGCCCATCGAGGTGCCGAGGCCGCCGTTGAGCTTGATCACCGCGGTGCCCGAGATGGCAGTGGTCGCGGCCTCCTCGGGAACCTGTGCGTCGGCGAGGGCCGGGATCGTGACCGGCTCGATCGACTCCTCGGGGATCATGCCGGTGGCGCCGCGCTCGAGCTCGCCGTAGTAGTGCGCGAAGGTCCGGACCGCGACCTCGTCGACGTGCGCGGCACGCATCTTGTCGACCGCTGCGGCCAGCCCCTCGTTGTGCATAGGGCTGATCGTAGGCTGGCCGTGTGGCTGATCCACAAACATCTCCTTCAAAGATCGCGCTGCGTGATCAGCTGCTGACCACGCGCCACCGTCTCGCCGTCGTCGAGATCGGCGAGGCGGCTCGCGGTCTGGCCACCCACCTTCTCGCTCTCCCCGAGATGCGTCGGGCCGCCACGGTGGCGACCTACGTCTCGGTCGGCAGCGAGCCTGGTACAGGTCCCCTGATCGACGCGCTTCAAACCTCCGGCCGCCGGGTCCTTCTCCCCCGGCTGCTGCCGGACAACGACCTGGACTGGAGCGTGTACGAGGGGCCGGGCTCGCTCGTCAGTGCCGGCCGGGGGCTGTTGGAGCCCGCCGGTCGGCTCCTGGGCGTCGAGGCGATCGCGCACGCCGACGTCGTGCTCGTGCCGGGGCTGGCGGTGGACGCGCACGGCAACCGGCTCGGACGAGGCGGCGGGTCGTACGACCGGGCGCTGGGCAGGGTGCCGGTCGGCACGATGACCTGCGTGCTGCTCTACGACCACGAGACCGGTCAGCCGGTCCCGGTCGAGCCGCACGACCGGCCGGTGGCGGCGGCCGCGACCCCCTCGGGAATCCTGCGCCTGCGCTGAGCGCTGTAAACTGGCAGTCGGCCGCGTTGAGTGCCAGCGGAGGCCATCGTTCGAGCGATACGTAAGAAGGAGCGTCGTGCCCACCTATCAGTACGCCTGCACCGAGTGCGGCCACGGATTCGACGCGGTCCAGAGCTTCTCCGACGACGCCCTGACCGTCTGCCCCGAGTGCCACGGCCGACTGCGCAAGGTGTTCAGCGCCGCCGGTGTGGTCTTCAAGGGCTCCGGCTTCTACCGCACCGACTCGCGCTCGGGCTCGGGGTCGACCTCGACCGCCGCGGCCTCCCCCAGCAGCGACTGACGGTCTCGACGCTCCCAGGCCCGCATCCGGATCGCGGGCCTGTGGATAACGCGACGCACGAATCCGCGAGGCGTCCTACCGTCGAGGAGTGACCTCTCCTCTCGGGAACTCCGGACCGCTCGGGCGCGCAGCTCGGCGTCTGCGACGCCGCGTGCTGGCCCATCGACGGCTGCTCGGAGGACTGTGCGCGCTCCTCGCGGTCGTCCTCGCCCTCCAGGCCGCCCGCCCCGCCGAGCCGGCGAGCGCGTCTCTCACGATCGCGCGCCGCGACCTGCCCGCGGGCACGCGCCTCGGACCCGACGACCTGGCCAGCGTCCGGGTGCCGCCCGACGCCGTCCCGGTGGGCGCCGCCGCCGGCCCCGACCTCGCCGGCCGGGTGCTCGCCTCAGCCGTCCGACGGGGCGAGCCCGTCACCGACCTGCGCCTGGTCGGGCCCGCGCTGACGGCCGGGCGCCCCGGCCTGGTGGCCGTACCCGTGCGTCTGCCGGATCCCGAGATGGCGGCGCTGCTCCGGGTGGGTGATCACATCCGCCTGCTGGCGACCGACGCGGCCTCGGGGACCACCCGCGTGGTCGCTCCCGACGCCGAGGTGCTGGCCCTGCCCGGCCCACTCCCGACACGCGGGACGGCAACAGCCTCCGGAAACGGCGTCACGGACAGCCTCAGCGGACGTCTGATCGTTGCGGGAGTCCCCGAGGACCTCGTCACACCGGTCACATCGGCATCGGTGAGGGACTTCCTCACCTACGCGTATCCACACTAGGGTCGAGCCGTTTCATCACTCGGGGGATCTCCCTTCATCCAACGATTCGGAGAGAAGTAGGAATGAGCGGCTTCAAGAACTTCCTGTTGCGCGGCAATCTGATCGAGCTGGCCGTCGCGTTCATCATGGCGACCGCGTTCGCAGCCGTGGTGACCGCGACCGTCACGCTGATCATGGACCTGATCGGCAAGGTCGGAGGCACCCCGGACTTCTCGAACTACCACCCGGGTGGCGTCTCCGTGGGCGCCTGGCTGACGGCGCTGGTCACGTTCATCATCATGGCGGCGATCGTCTACTTCCTGATCGTGATGCCCTACACCGCCGCCAAGGAGCGCTACTTCCCGGCCAGCGACGAGCCCGGCACGCCCGAGGACGTCGCGCTGCTCACCGAGATCCGCGACCTCCTCGCTGCCCAGCAGCGCCAGATCTGATCAGACGCAGCGCACGCCAGGTGCCGTCTCACCCGCCGTGGTGAGGCGGCACCTGTGCTTTCAGCCAGTCGTCGGAGCTCTGCGGCTCCCGCGCCCCGGCCTCGTCGCGGTCGTCGCTGGTCGACTCCGGCAGGACGTCGCCGAAGATCCGGGCGAGACGGCGCTTGCGCTCCCACTCCGACTCGGCCGGCCGGGGGTCGTGCTGCTCGCTCATGTGCAGAGCCCGGCCGACTCGAGCGCCTGCGTGTCCTCCGCGGAGCGGGTCGGCGTGCTCGTCGGGCCACCGGACGGGCTGGAGCTCGCGTCGCCGCTGGGCGAGGTGCTCGGCGCGTCGCCGGCTCCGGCGCTCGTGCTCGCCGATGCCGAGGAGGAGGCGCCCGGCAGGTTGCTGACGTTGATCGAGCCCGAGGTCAGGCCGCGCGAGAGCGGTCGGTCGTTCTTGATCGCGTTCCAGACCTGGGCCGCCTGGGGCAGCCAGACGACCCGGTTGGGATCAGCCGGGTCGTACTGCCACGGGATGGTGATGAACTTGATGTTGTTCAGGCCGATGCCCTGGAACTGCTGGGCGAGGCCGGCCAGCTTGCCGAGGTTCTTCAGGCCCGGGTCGACGGTCAGCGACTTGGTCGCCGCGTTGAGGAACTTCACGACCTTGATCGGGTTCGACAGGGTGTCGGAGGACAGCACCTGACTGACCATCGAGCCGACGAACGCCTGCTGGCGCTTGATCCGGCCGAGGTCGGAGCCGTCGGTGCCGGGGATGTGGCGGATACGGACGTACTGCAGCGCCTGGTTCCCGGAGATCTTGCGGGTGCCGGCCGGCAGGTAGATGCCGTGCGCGCGGTCGTCCCAGGTCTGCGGGATGCACACCTTCACGCCGCCGATCGCGTCGACCATCGACTTGAACCCCTCGAAGTCGACCACCACGAAGTGGTCGACCCGGATGCCGGTGAGCTGCTCGACCTGCTCGATCGTGCATGCGGGCCCGCCGACCGAGAACGCCTCGTTCCACATGCCGTAGGCCGTCGAGCTGATCGAGCCGTCGGACTCCTTGCAGGCGGGCCGGTTGACCATCGAGTCGCGCGGGATCGAGATGCCGTACGCGTGCTTCCGGTCGGCCGAGAGATGCACCAGGATCGTGGTGTCGGAGCGCTGACCGCCCTCGGTCAGCCCGTCGATGTCGCAGCCCTGGCAGTCGCGGCTGTCCGAGCCCATCACCAGGATGTTGAGCGGACCGTCGGGGCCGGTGAAGACGCGCTCGGGCCGGTCGCCGACCATGTCCTGGGTCGCGTCGTACACGTGCAGATTGCCGTTGAGGTGGCGGTAGAGATAGGCCGCCGACAGGCCGGTCACCAGGACCAGCGCGACGAGCGAGGAGATGAGGACCTTCGCCACCGTGTGACGTTTGCGCCGCTTGGCGCGGCGCTTGCCGGCCCGGGCGTCGCGGACGACCGTGTCCGTCGCGCGAGGAGCCGCGGCGATGGGTTCAGGAGCGGTGCCAGGGGATGCGAACGGCGCGCGCTGCTCTGCGTCGTACATCCATCACCGTCACTCGCGTCGGGGGCACTGTGTCATCGCTCGGATCATCGGAGGCCGCGTCGCGGGCCTCCATGACCTTACGCGCGACCCCCAAAGTGTGCTGTCCGCTCGGCGGGTACGCCAAAACACCGGCAGCCGGTGTGCTATGACGCCACACGCGAGGATCCGGTGTGACGGTACGGGTTGAGAGCTCCGACCGGGGTGGTGACAAGATGGGCCCCGCCCAGCCTCCGTAGCTCAGTGGATAGAGCGCCGCACTCCTAACGCGGGCGTCGCAGGTTCGATCCCTGCCGGGGGCACCCCGCCGCGTCGCGGCGCCGCCACCTCAGTGGTTGCGCAGCTCCTCGACCAGCTCGGACTTCCGCTTGTGCGAGTAGCCGTGCAGGCCCAGCTCCTTGGCGCGTTGGCGCAGGTGCGCGACCGTCCAGTCGTCGTACGATCCGGCCTTGCCGCCCTTGCGACCGACCGACGTGCTGCCGCGCGCGGCCACCGCGTTGGAGATCCGGGCGGCCTTCTCCTTGGAGTCGCCCTGGTCGCGCAGCTCCTCGTAGAGCTTCTCGTTCTTCAGGCTCGGATTCGGCATGGCTCACTCCCGTCCGTAGGGGTCGGTGGTGCCGTCCCAGTCGGACCCGCCGCTGCGGGGCCCGGTCTGGCCGGCGTCGTCGTGACCGCCCTCCGGGTGTGGGCGGCTCTCGTCACGCGCGATCTCCCGTGCGCGCCGCCGGTCGGCGAACGCGGCCAGCATCTGCACCGTCCCCGCCGCGAGGGCGAAGACGATGAAGATCAGGACGATGATCCACAGGGTCGTCATGACCCTGAAGTAACCGGGACCGGCGCCGGCATGCCCCCGTGTGAGATTCGGCGGACGGGGTACTTACCGGCTCGTGCTCCAGCAGATCACCGCGCACGCCAGACTCTGGCTCGCCGCGCAGCTCGCCCCCGCGGCGGAGCGCTCGCTCAGTCCTCGATCGTCTCGAAGCGGATTCCCGCCCGCTGCAATCGACCCAACAGCGCATCGCCCATCGCGACGGCGGTGGTGACCGAGCCCGCCGTGGGCGGGTTGTCGTCGAGCGCCAGGCAGAGGGCCGCCTCGGCGAGCATCCTCGCGGTCTCGGTGTAGCCGGGGTCGCCGCCGGAGACGCGGGTGTGGGCCGTGCGGCCGTCTCCCTCGGCGACGAAGTCGACGGTGAACCACGACGCTGCCCGACGGGCCTCGCTCGGGCCCTCCCCCTGCGGCATCCGGTTACCCAGCCAGCGCCGGACCGGCCCGATCTGAGCGGCCGCGACCAGGGCGCTGACACCCACGGCGCCACCGACCGCGTAGTGCAGGGTCTTGGTGCCGGCGTAGTGGGAGTAGCGGAAGTCGGTGCCGAAGACAGGAAGCGCCGCTGCGCTGCGGACCACGATCGCGGGGTCGACGGTGGGCAGCGGGAGCAGGAAGTAGCCCAGCGTCGCATCTCGGGTCGGGCGGCCCGCGACGGCCTTGGCCCGGCGCCCGGTCGGGCGCGGCTCGACCTGCTTGCGCGCGATCGCCGCGGCGCGCAGCTGGCGGGCCCGGGCGAACTGACCGAGCGCGGAGTGGAAGGTGCCGCCCGAGGCGAGGGCGCCGGTGCGCACGACACCGCGCATGGTGACCGCACCGCTCGCGCCGAGCTGCTGCGCGGTGTACAGCGCGCCGAGGTCGTGCGGGATGGAGTCGAAGCCGCAGGCGTGCACGAGGCGGCCCCCGGTGCGCTCGGCGGTCTCGTGGTAGCGGACGTACATGGTGTCGATGAACTCCGGCTCACCGGTGAGGTCGACGTAGTCGGTGCCGGCCTCGGCACACGCGCGCACCAACGGCTCGCCGTGCTCGAGGTAGGGCCCGACCGTGGTGATGACCACCCGCGCCCGCGCCGCGACCGCGGCCAGGCTGGCGGGGTCGGTGGCGTCGGCGGACAGCAGCTCCAGGTCCGCGAGATCGTCGCCGAAACGGGCGACGAGGCCGTCCCGTACGGCGGCCAGCTTGGCCGGGTTGCGGCCCGCCAACGCCCAGCGCAGGTCCTGAGGACCGCCTTCCCGCGTCACCGTCCGAGCGAGGTAGTCGGCCGTGAGGGCGCCGGTGAAACCGGTCGCGCCGAAGAGGACCAGGTCGAGATCGCGGTCTGCCATGTGGCCCACTCTGGCACGGATGCATACCCAATCTGGTCTAGACCGAGGGGTGCCGGAGCGCGTGACCTCGATTCACATGTTTCGTTGTCAGTCCAGGTGGGTAAGTCTCACCTCGAGATCTGCCGTAAGGGGAGGAAGCAGCAGTGGAGCGACTCGATCTCGACCTCAATGCGTTCAGCCGTCGTGCCGGCTCGATGGAGGTCGCGCACTCGACCACCCGGCTCGCGCGTGGCCTGGAGCCCGGTGAGCGAGTACTGGTCCGCGACGGCGAGGAGTACCTGATCGCGACCGTTCGCGACATCAGCTTCGACCTGACCGACACCCACTACCGCCTCGAGCTCGGCGCCGCGGTCACCCACGACGACGTCGCCATGCTGCTCGCCGAGACCTCCGGGTCGGGCCCGATCGACCTGAGCGCCGTCCTGGGACTGCTCCGCGACGCCCGTCACCTCGCCTCGCGCCGCTCCTACCTGGCCGACGCCGTCACGCCCTAGCGGCTGCCCGAGGAGGGCGACACGGCCCTCCACTGTTCCTCGTATAGTCCGTTCGGGCCATCTTCCCTGGTCCTATCCGGACGAATGGCCGTGACCGTGCACCTGATTCCGCGGTGGGCCGCTCCTCAAGGACAATGGTCCTATGCAGGACGGTCAGATTCGCGTTTTCCTCGTCGACGATCACGAGATCGTGCGCCGCGGCGTGCGCAGCATGCTCGAGGCGGAGGGCGACATCCAGGTCGTCGGTGAAGCCGGCACGGCGCGCGACGCGCTGCCGGCGATCCTCGCTCTCGCTCCGGACGTCTGCGTCCTCGACGCCCAGCTCCCCGACGGCTCCGGCATCGACATCTGCCGCCAGATGCGCGAGGCCAACCCGGACATCAAGGGCCTGATCCTGACAAGCTACGACGACGAGCAGGCCATTACCTCCGCGATCCTCGCGGGCGCCGCTGGCTACGTCCTCAAGCAGATCGAGGGCAACAGCCTGGTCAGCGGCATCCGGCTGGTCGCCAGCGGTCACACGCTCATCGACCCGGTGATCGCGTCCCGGGTGGTGCAGCAGGTCCAGTTCCACCGCCGCGCGTTCGACGTGCTCTCCGAGCTCACCCCCCAGCAGAGCAAGATCCTCTTCCTCATCGCCGAGGGCCTGACCAACCGGCAGATCGCCGAGCGGCTGTTCCTCGCCGAGAAGACGGTCAAGAACCACGTCACCGGCCTGCTCGCCCGCCTCGGCGTGCAGCACCGCACCCAGGCCGCTGTGCTCGCGCACCGACTGCGCGACGGCAGCGGCAGCTCGCTGCCGGCACCGCGGCGCGCGGGCGACCTCGACGCGCCGCGTTCGCCTGTCCGCGGCTGAGCCGGGACACCTGAGCTTTTCCACTCCTGGGAGGGAGAAGCCCGGGAAGGCTGCCCCCGCAGCCTTTCCGGGCTTGAACGTCTCCGCCGGCCGGCGCCGATCCCGGCGCCGGCCTCTGCGGCTAGTACCGGAAGCCCGCCAGCAGGCGGTCGAGGGTGCCGGCCGCGCCGGTGAGCGAGGTCGCCGCCTGGGCGGTCGCCCCCGCTCCGGTGAGCGTACGGTTCGCCGCCACGGCGACCTCCGAGATGTCACCGGCGATGCCGTGCGAGCCGGCGGCCGCCTCGGTCACCGAGCGCGAGATGTCGTTGGTCGTCGCGGTCTGCTGCTCCACGGCTGCGGCGATCGAGGTCTGGATCTCGTTGATCCGGTCGATCACCTCGCCGACTTCGGTGATCGCCTCGACCGCGGAGGCGGCATCGCCCTGGATCGACTCGATCTTCTGCGAGATCTCCTGGGTGGCCTTCGCGGTCTCCGCGGCCAGCTCCTTGACCTCGTTGGCGACCACCGCGAAGCCCTTGCCCATCTCGCCGGCCCGGGCCGCCTCGATGGTGGCGTTGAGGGCGAGGAGGTTGGTCTGTTGCGCGATCGAGGTGATCAGCGCGACGACCTGACCGATCTCGGCACTCGAGGTGCCGAGGCTGTCGATCGTGGTGCGCGCCGATCCGGCGACGGTCACCGCCTGAGCCGCGACCGTGGAGGCCGAGGTCGCGTTGCGGGCGATCTCGCTGATGCTCGCCGACATCTCCTCGGCAGCGCTGGCTACCGAGGCGATGTTCGCCGAGACCTGCTCGGAGGCCGCCGAGACGCCGCCGGCGAGGTCGGAGCCGCGCTGGGCGCCGGCTCCCAGCTCCTGGCTGGTCGAGGTGAGCTGGACGGAGGCGGCACTGACCGAGGCGGCGGTCTGCCCGATCTCGGCCATGTTCTCGCGCAGCGACTCGGTGAGCCGGCGCAGGGCGCTCGCCATCTGCCCGACCGCGTCCTCGCCGTCGACCTCGAGGGCGCGCGTCAGGTCACCGGCGGCGACCTGCTGGACGTAGGAGAGGACGATCGCGACCCGGGCCGCGGTCTCCTCGGCGAGACGAGCGGCCTCGGCGGCACGCGTCGCCTCGGCCTCGGCCTCGGCACGCTCTCGAGCGCGCTCGCGCTCGCTCTCCTCGGCCGCGCGGGCGCGCTCGGTCTCCTCGGCGGCACGTTGGGCCTCGAGGCGCTCTCGCTCCATCTCTGCCTCGCGGGCAGCCGCCAGACGCTCGGACTCGGCCTTCTCCTCGGCCGCGTGGCGATCAGCCTCCGCCTTCTCCAGGGCCGCGAGGCGGTCGCGCTCGACCTGCGCCTCGCGCTCGATCAGGGCGGCCGCGGCGGCGGCGTCCGCCTCGTCGAGGAACCCGACCACCTGGTCGAGAGAGACGGCGATGGCGCCGACCTCGTCCTGGTTGCGGTGCTCGACCCGACGGGAGCGGTCGCCGCGGGCGATCGCCTGGAGGGCGAGGACCACCTGGTTGAGCGGGCCCGCGATGGAGCGGATGATGACCCAGGCCAGGGCGATGATCGCGATGAGGCCGACGACGGCCGAGCCCATCAGGAGGCTGCGCCCGGAGCTGGCCGCGGCGCTCGCGGCGGCCTTCGCCGCGGCGGTGTCGTGGTTGAGAAGCTTCTGGAGCTTGTCGAACTCGGCCGGGATCTGCGCCGAGACGTCGCCGTTGCTGATCGTCTGGATCTGCAGCGCCTTCTCGAGGTTGTCGGCCTGCGTGAAGTCGTAGGCCGACTGGGAGAACTGGTCGAAGGTCTTGATGTCGGCCTGCAGCGTGGAGAGCAGGGCCTTCTCCTCAACGGTCGGGCTCATCGCGAGGGCCGTGGTGAGCGCCTCCTGCGCGCCCTTCGAGGCGTCCTGGACGTCGCCCCAGGTCTGCGCGGCGAGCTTGGCGCCCTCGGGGGTGCCGACGGCCAGGCACGCGACGAACATGTTCATCGCGTCGTCGTCGGCGAGGAACTGCTCGTACGCGACGTGGGCCTGCGAGCGGAGCGCTGCGGCGGCGTTGATCCTGCCGGCCGACGCGCTGACGCTCTGGAGGCGGGTGACGCCGATGGTCGCGAGGACCACGAAGAGGACTGCAGCGATCGACGCCATCGCGATGAGGCGCTGGGTGATCGTCACCCGGGTCAGGACGCCTGCCTTCGCGCGCGCGGACACCTCCGCCGGGGCGGCGATGGGCGCCGCCGCGGGGGCGTCCGGCTGGGACAGGGTCTCAGCGGGGTCCGCGGCCCGAGCCGGCGGCACCGTGAGGGCGTCGAGCGCCTCGGGGATCTCGGTGACCATGTCTGCTTCATCGGCCTGGATCGCCGAGACTGCGGAAGACCGCCCAACTCTTTACCATAGGGCGGAGAACTGGGCAACTGTCACGTCGCCTCAGGTCGCTTCCACGGCGCCAGTGGCCGGCCCCGGTCGGGGCCGGCCACTGTTCGGGCACGCTGGAGCGTCGCTCAGAGGGTGAACCTCGCGACCAGCGCGCGCAGCTCGGTCGCGATCGCCGACAGGTCGGTCGCCGACTGCAGGGTGTCCTGCGCCCCCGCCCGGTTCTCGGCGGCCGCCGAGGCCACCTCGGTGATGTCGGAGGCGATGCCGTCGGCGCCGGCTGCGGCCTCCGTCACCGAGCGGGCGATCTCGTTGGTGGTGGCGGTCTGCTCCTCCACCGCTGACGCGATCGTCGACTGGATGTCGTTGATCCTCGCGATGACCTCGGCGATTCGGCTGATGGCGGCGACCGCGCTCTGGCTGTCCGCCTGGATGGCCTCGATCCGACCGGAGATGTCCTCGGTGGCCTTGGCGGTCTCCTTGGCCAGCTCCTTGACCTCGTTGGCGACCACCGCGAAGCCCTTGCCGGCGTCGCCGGCCCGAGCTGCCTCGATGGTGGCGTTGAGCGCCAGCAGGTTGGTCTGCTGCGCGATCCCGGTGATCACCTTGATGACCTGGCCGATCTGCGCGCTGGACTCCCCCAGCGACGCGACCGTCTCCTGCGCACCGCCTGCGACCTGGACCGCCGACGTGGCGACCGTCGCCGCCTCGGTGGCGTTCTTGGCGATCTCGCGGATGCTCGCCGTCATCTCCTCGGCCGCGGTGGCGACCGTCTGGATCGACGAGGAGACCTGGACCGAGGCCCCGGAGGCGGACTCCGCCCGCTCGGAGGTGAGCGAGGCGCCGTTCTCCATGCCTCGTGCCACCCCGGTGAGCTGCTCGGCCGACGCGCTGAGCGTCTGCGCCGAGCCACCGATGTTGGTCATGCTGACCCGGAACTGTGCGACCAGATCGTCCAGCGCGCGCCCGACCCGGGCCACGGCGTCCTCGCCCTCGAAGCCGAGACTGCGGGTCAGGTCGCCGGTCGAGGCGTGCTGCACCATCTCGAGGATCCGCTCGACGCCCTGGGCCGTATGGGCGGCCACGGAGCGGTCACGGGTGTCGCGCTCGATGGCCTCGAGCCGCTGCGAGACCATCCGCCCGACGTTGCGCAGCGCGTCGAGGCGCTGGGCGCTCGGATGGAGCGTCTCGGTGGCGAAGAAGTCCATCGTGCCCACGACCCGGCCCTCGACCATGATCGGGAAGCAGACGCCCGACTTCACGCCGACCCGCTGTGCGACCGGGGCCCGGACGCAGTCGGTCATCTCGCCGATGTCCTGGGTGAAGAACAGGTCCCGCTGACGCCACGCCCGGCCCGACAGGCCGACGCCCTCGGCGAAGGTCGCGCCCAGGGTGACCTGATGGAACTCCGGCCCGGCGTCGCCGGACTCCAGGTGGTAGTGCAGGAGGTCGTCCTCCTCCACCGTCCAGTAGGAGCCGTACGCCCACCCGAAGGCGCAGCGCACCGTGTCGAGGGCCGTACGAACGGCCTGCTCGGCGGTGGTCGCGTGCTGGAGCGAGACGAGCACCTCGTTGACCGCGGCGGTGTCGGCCTGCGCCTCGGTGGCCTCCCGCTCCATCCGCAGCTTGTCGGTGACCACGTCCCAGGTCGCCATCGCGCCGACGTACTCGCCCTTCTCGTCGTGGATCGGGCTGACGAGCAGGTCGAGGGTCTCGGGACCCACGCCGATGTTGGCGCGGCGCGGCAGCTGCTTGGGGTCGGAGAGGATGCCTCGCTGGTAGGCGGGCGTCTTGTGGAAGACGTCCAGGCTCGAGCCGACCACCTGGTCGGCCTTGACCGGCAGGTGCTCCTCGAGACGCCGCAGCGTCGCCAGCGAGGCCGGGTTCATGTACTGGATGACGAAGTCGCGGTCGGCGAACATCATGTTCGTCGGGCTGTTCTCCATCATCGAGCGGAGCCGGGCGGTGCTGTTCTCCCGCTCGAGCTGGGGCGTGACGTCGTCCATCTGGGCGATGGCTCCGACGAAGCGACCGGCGGCGTCCAGGAGAGGTTTCACATTCAACTGTGAGACGCGACTGCCGATAGGCTGGGTGATTGAAAGTGGAAGCGCTTCCCGGTGGCGGCCGGGGCTCTTGGCCTCAAGGGCGAACAGGATCACCTGGTCGAGCGGCAATCCGATCACCGCATCGGGCGAGTAGGGCAGGTGTTCCCGCACCTGCCCTAGCGCCCGATGTGCGGCCGGATTGACGTATCTGACGACCAGATCGGCGTCCGCCACGATGGATGGGGTCTCGATGCTGTTCAGGACGACGCGATAGCCCTCTGCGTCCGGAACGGCAGGAGCCCCGGGCCCGGCGGTCACGCCGGTCCCGAGGCTCGTCACCGGTTTCGTCACGATGTTCCTCCCCCTGGAGATTCGACGACGGCGAAGATGTCGACCGCACGATCCGCGTCGAGCACGAGCAGGACCGCGTCGGACATCGGGCGTACGCACTGGACGACGTCCGCCAGCTTCGCCGGCATGGTGGACGGCACGGACTCCACGGAGAGCCCTGCCGTGTTGATCACGTCACCGATGTCGTCGACGAGGAGACTGACCACCTCGCCGCGGCTGCGCACGATGACGTTCATGGGCAGATCGCCCTCCGCCCGGGGCGGTAGCCCCAGCCGGACCCGAAGATCCACCGCGGTCACGATCTGACCGCGCAGGTTGATGAGGCCGCGGACGGCGTCATGGGCACGCGGCACCGGGGTCATCGGCTGGTGCCGCAGGACCTCCTGGACCTCGTTGACCGAGACGCCGAAGAACTGACCGGCCACCCAGAAGGTGCAGTACTGCTCCGCGACGGCGACAGTGGCGGTTGCGGTGCTCATGCGATGACTCCTGTACGGGCGACGACGGCCTCGAGGTCGACGATGTCGGTGACGTGGTCCTGGACCACAGCGGAGCCCTTGACGCCGTAGCGGCCGCCGACCTCGCTGAGGACGAGCGCGCTGTCGACGACGTCGAGGACACGGTCGATCACGATGCCGACCGAGCGGTCAGCGAGCTCGTGGACGATCACGGAGACCTGCTCCTGGCGGTCCGAGGTGTCCAGCAGGCCGATGGCCGGTGCGAGCCGGACGAGCTGCAGCAGCCCGTCGCGGTACTGGACGACCTCGACGGAGCCGGTGCGCTCGATCCGATCGTGCGGGAACTCCTCCAGTCGTGCGACCGACGCGAGCGGCAGCGCTGCGCGGCGGCCGTCGGAGACCTCGAGGACGAGCAGCGCCGTACGGTCCTCCTCGTCGAGCGAGGCCCGGGCGGTGAGCAGCTCCTGCTCGACCGCGCCCACGCCCTGCTCCTGGGCCATGCCCGGGATGTCGAGGATCAGCGCGACCTTGCCGTCGCCCATGATGGTGGCGCCGGCGTACATCGCGAGCTCCTTGAGCTGGCGACCGATCGGCTTGACCACGATCTCCTGGGTGTCGTGCACCGCGTTGACGCACAGGCCGAAGCGGACGTCGTCGGCCTGGACGACGACCACCGTGAGGTGATCGCTCGGCTCCGGCCGCCCACCGAGCGCCTCGGCGAGATTGACCAGGGGCAGCAGCCGGCCGCGCAGACGCAGCACCGGCGCACCCCCGAGGTCCTCGACCTGGCGCTCGAGGTCGTCGCCCTCGATCCGGACGAGCTCGACCAGGTTGGCCTGGGCGATCGCGTACCGCTCCTCGCCCTCGCCGACGACCAGCGCCGGGATGATGGCGAGCGTCAGCGGGATGCGGATGCGGAACGTGGAACCCTTGCCGACCTCGCTGGAGACGTCGACCGAGCCGCCGATCCGCTCGATGTTGGAGCGCACGACGTCCATCCCGACGCCGCGGCCCGAGACGTTGGTGACGGTCTCGGCGGTGGAGAAGCCGGGCCGGAAGATCAGGTTGACGATCTCCTTGGTGTCCATCCGGGCGAGCTGGTCGCGGGTGATGACCCCGCGCTCGAGGGCGACCGCGGAGATCCGGGCCGGGTCGATGCCCTTACCGTCGTCGCGGATCTCGACGATGACCTGGCCGGACTCGTGGAAGGCGCGCAGGCTGAGGATGCCCGTACGGGACTTGCCGGCGGCGACGCGGTCCTCGGGCCTCTCGATGCCGTGGTCCATGGAGTTGCGCACCATGTGGGTGAGCGGGTCCTTGACCGCCTCGAGGACCGAGCGGTCCATCTCGGTGTCGTGACCGTCCATCTGCAGGTCGACCTCGCGGCCGAGCTGGTGGGCCAGGTCGCGCACGATCCGCGGCATCTTCGACCAGACCTGGCCGATGGGCTGCATGCGGGTCTTCATGACCGACTCCTGCAGCTCGCTGGCGACCAGGTCGAGGCGCTGGCTGGCACGCAGCAGGTCCGGGTCGTCCTGCGACTCGGTCCGCTGGAGGATCTGGTTGCGGGTCAGCACCAGCTCGCCGACGAGCTGGACGAGGTTGTCCAGCAGGTCGACGTCGACACGGACGCTCGAGTCGGCGACCGAGCGGCGCTCGGTGCCGTCCCAGCCGTCGGTCTCGGCGGCCGGCGAGCCGGCCGGAGCCACCGCGACGGGTGCCTCCACCACGGGTGCCTCGACCACGGGCGCCTCGACGGGTGTCTCGACGACCTCGTCGCGGGGGGCCTGCTCGGGCACGCCGGCCTCGGGCTCCTCGACGGGCGCGTGCTCGACCACCGGGGCGGCGTCCTCGGCCATCGGGGCCGACTCCTCCACCACCGGCTCGGCCGACGGCAGCACGCCACGGTGCTCGAGCAGCAGCTCGATCGCGGCCTGGATCGGCACGACGTCGACGTTGGGGTCCTTGTCGTTGCCGGTGCGCTCGATGCCCTCGAGCAGCAGCCGCACGGTGTCGACCATGCGCAGCAGCGACTCGGCGATCGCCTCGTTCATGGCGTACTCACCGTCGCGCAGCTTCGAGAGCAGGGTCTCGCCGACGTGGGTCAGCTTCTCCAGGCGCCCGAAGGCGAGGAACCCACTGGTCCCCTTGATCGTGTGAATGGTCCGGAAGATGCTCGAGAGCAGCTCTCGACTTCCCGGGTTCTGCTCCAGCTCCACCAGATCGCGGTCCAGCTGGTCGAGGTTCTCGTGGCTCTCCACAAGGAACTCGGCAATGATCTCGGCATCGTCGTCCATCGACTCACCCTCCTAAGCACAGGGCTAGTCGGCATCTGGGCCAGACGGTTGACCAGAACCCGTCAGTGGATTCGCCGGAAGCTGGTCCACCGGGACCTAGGTCGTGGCTCGCGAGACCGAAGAGCGGATCAGCGGCGCTGGCGCAGCGCCTCGGCCAGCGACGCGACCGCGTCCTGGCTCGGCGAGGCGGACTCCTGGTTGGAGTCGGCCAGCTCCTTGAGGAGCTCGGCGCGGTGGACGCTGACCGAGCGCGGCGCGTCGATGCCGATGCGGACGACGTCGCCGCGCACCTCGAGGACCGTCACGGTCACCTCGTCGCCGATGACGACGCTCTCGCCCACACGACGACTCAGGACCAACATGGGAACACGCTATCGCTTCCGTCGACAGTGCGGGCCGAGGGCCGCACAGCCGCAGGGTCGGACAAGCGCTCAGGCGATCAGCGACGCGGCGACCGGGAGGTCGGCGTCGTCGAGGATGACCTGAGCGGCCTTGAGGCTGGTGGTGTTGATGAGGAGGGGGGCGCGCAGGTTCACCGTGGTGTCGGCGAGGGTCTTCGCCGCGTTCACGACCAGCAGCAGGAGGACGTCCTCGACGGCCTCGATGCCGAGCGCGGTGACGGTCTCGTCGGAGACCACCGGCTCGTAGTCGGGGAAGAAGTGCGTCGCCGGGACGACCAGGAACTGCAGGCCGTCGTGGTCGAGCGAGCGCAGCGTCCCGAGGACGCCGGACTCGTCGAGGTGGGCCAGCTCGAACCGGTGGTCGTCCGGGAAGCCCGGCATCGACTCGACCAGCTCGATGACCGGAAGGTCCTGGACGCTTCGCGTCTCGTCGTACGTCGCCACGGCCAGCATCATGACAGGAAGTTCAGGAGACTCTGCTGGGTGGACTTGCCGACGGCCATCAGCGCGGCCTGGTAGGCGGCAGTCATGGACTGCATGTTGATGGTCGCCTCGGCGATGTCGACGTCCTCGACATCGGACTTCACCTTCTGCAGGGCGAGGGTGGTGTCCTGGGAGATCCCGGAGGCGGTGTCGATCTGCTTCATCCGAGCGCCCTCGTCCGCCTGGGCGGCGCCGATGCTGCTCATGTCCTTCTGCAGCGCGGCGATGCTGCTCTGCACCCCGTCGTCGTCGACCGGGTTGGCCCGCAGCGCGTCCGAGAGCGCCTGGAGGTGGTCGAAGACGCTGTCGCCGCCGGCGGTGTCGCCGAAGACCTTCGTGCCCTCCATGTCGACCCGGACGACGGTGCCGTCGCCGACGCGCCGGTTCACACTGCCGGTGTCGCCCTTGTAGACGACCGCGCTGGCCGGGTCCGCCGGGTCGGACAGCACGTACGCCGAGCCGTTCGTGGTCGTGCCGCCGAAGACGGGACGTCCGAGGTACTGGGTGTTCGACAGGCCGAGGACGCTCTGCTTGATCTGGTCGATCTCGTCGGCGATCGCCGACTCGGCGGCAGCGCCGTTGGCACCGGAGTCGGCGCCCTGGAGGGCCAGCACGTACGCCCGGTTGAGCAGCTTGTTGGTGCTGCTGAGCGTGGTGTCGATCGTGGAGAGCCAGGCCGTGCCGTCCTGCGCGTTGCGCTGGTACTGCTCGTTCTGGCCGATCGCCCCGCGCGCCTTCAGCGCGACCGTGGTGTCGGCGGGGGCGTCCGAGGGCCGGTTGATCCGGCGCCCGGTCGTCATCGTCTCCTGCGCGGCGGCCATCCGGGTGGAGGCCAGGCCGATCGAGGAGAGCTCGCGACCGACGAGCATGTGCTGGGTGACGCGGCTGATCATGATCAGACTCCCATCCGGTTGATAAGGGTGTCGAGGACCTCGTTCATCACCGTGAGGACCCGGCTGGAGGCCTGGTAGGCGCGCTGCGCGGCCATCAGGTTGATGGTCTCCTCGTCGATGCTGACGCCGACGGTCTGCTCACGCTCGTCGTCGACCTGGCTGGTCAGCATCGTCTGGTTCGTGGTCTGGGTGTTCAGGCCCGCGACCGTCGAGCCGAGGCCCGCGACCATCGACTGGTACATGTCGCTGATGTTGGTGCCCGAGTGCACGTTCGTCGCGGTGTCGGTCCAGCCGGCCCAGCCCGTCGAGCCCAGCGAGCCGTCGGTCGGGACCGCAGCGGTCGGCTTGCCGAGCAGCACCTCGCTGATCAGGTCGGCGTTGGTCGCGTCGTTCGAGGGCAGCGGGAGCGGATTGCCGCTGGCATCGACGCCGGCCGAGGCGGCGACCAGCTCGGGGTGACCGGCGATCGCGACGGTGAGCTGCGCAGCGGCGCCGCCGGGCTTGGCGGGGTCGAACGAGAAGAAGTCGACGCCGGCGTTGCCGTTCTTGTCGAAGCCGGCGCCGTGCTGCGCGTTGACCACCGAGGAGAGGCCGGTCGCGAGGTCGTTGAGCTTCGCGCGGTAGTCCTTGATCGTGTAGTTGAGCAGGACGCTCTCGCCGCCGAGCTCACCGCTGGTGAGGGCGAAGGAGTCCGCGACGCCCGGCGGGTCGGTCAGCGGGTCCTCGCCCGGGGCGAAGATGCTGTACGAGAGCGTGCCCGTCGTGGTCGGGTCCTGGTCCGGGTCGCCGGAGGTAGCCAGGTTGTTGGCGACCAGCGTGTTGGCCACGTCAGGGCCGATGCCGGTGCCGGCCGGCGGGACCAGCGCGTTGCCGTTGAGGTACGCGGTGTAACGGCCGTCGGGCTGGGCCTCGACGACCGCGCCGGCCTTGTTGGCCAGCTCCAGCGCGATCTGGTCGCGCTGGTCCTCCAAGTCGCCGACGTCGCTGCCGTTCGCCTTGGCCAGGAAGATGTTGTGGTTGAGCTGGGCGAGCTTCTGGGCGTCGTCGTTGATCTGCTTGACGTTCTCCGTCACCGCCGCCTGCTGCTGCTCGACCTCGGTGGCCAGACCGCGGGCCTGGGTGTTGATCGACGCGGCCAGGCTCTGGCCCGCCGCGATCACCGAGGCGCGGGCCGCCTCGCCGTCGGGGGCGTTGACGACGTCCTGCCACGCCTTGCCGTACGCGGTCAGCATCGACGCGACGCCCTTGTCGGAGGGCTCGTTGATCGTCGCCTCGACGCGCTCCATCGAGGCCTGCTGCACCTTGAGGAAGGAGAGGTTGCCGTGCTCCGTACGCACGCGCCTGTCCATCAGGAGATCGCTGAGGCGCTTCACGCTCTCCGTGGCGACGCCCTGGCCGTGGCCGTCGGAGTACGACCAGTGCACCGGCTGGCCGGGGCCACCGACCTCAGCGGCCTCCGCACGACGGCGGACGTAGCCGTCGGTGTTGACGTTCGAGATGTTGTTGTTCGCCGTGTCGATGGCGATCTGCTGGTACTGCAGACCGCTCTTGGCGATGTTGAGGCTGCCGAAGGTGCTGGCCATGAACTACAGACTCCGATCCAAGAGTCGCTTGCGCGGGGCGTCGAGCACCGCGGAACCATCGGGTGAGTAGCCGTCGGCGTTGCCGCCGAGGGACAGGAGCGTCTCGCGTGCCGAGCGGTAGCCGGCGGTGATCAGGCCCCGGTTGGACTCGGAGAGCTCGGCGATCTCGCGGGTCGCGGTGACAAACGCGGTGCGGTGGTCGTCGAGGATCGCGCGCCACGGCTCCGCGGCCGCCTCGGCGATCGCGGACAGGGTGGGCGCCGGGGCGAGCCCCAGGTCCTCCGCGACCTCGTCCGCGGCGATCGCGCGCAGCACCTCCGTCTCGCGCAGCAGCTCCAGCACCTCCTCGACCTCCTTGGTCGAGTGGGCGAGCCAACGGCTGCGGCCGGACGCCAGGATGAGCTGCTCGACCTCCAGCTTGTAGGCGAGCGTCTCCAGCAGCTCGCGCTCACGCCAGAGGATCAGCGACAGCTTCTCCACGGGGCCACCTCTCGGATCACTCGAGCACCAGGTGGGCCCGACAGCGTCCTCATCGCCCGACGGCCGGAGATCCTGAGTCCTTTGCGCGAGGCGGTTGGTGGCGAGCATCCTGGGAAGCCCCGTCGATCTCCCTCCACCCGGTCAGGTAGTTACTCACCAACCGGATGAACCGTGCGGTCCACAACAACGGCACGAGGACCACGGGAAAACGCTTTCCCCGCTCTAGTCCAAGTCGTTGGGCCGGGCATAGTTGCCTGTGACTAGCCTCACTTGGGACCAGGGTCCTGTATTGGGTAACAAGGGTCTTTTACCCCCGCGTTCCCATGGCGTTGCTGATGTTCCGTCCCCCATAGTCCTTCTCGTGACCGAGCAGACTGGCGACCCCCGCGCCGACGAACTCATCACCAGCCACATGCCGCTGGTGGGCCACATCGTCCGAGAGACGATGGGCCGTGTTCCCTCCCATGTGAGCCGTGACGACCTGACCTCCGCAGGCCTCACTGCTCTCGTACAGGCTGCGCAGGCGTATGACGCCGAGCGCGGCGTGCCCTTCGAGCGCTACGCGGCGACCCGTGTCCGCGGCGCCATCCTCGACGAGCTGCGCAGCGTCGACTGGGCCTCGCGGTCCGTGCGTCGCCGGGCCCGCGACCTCGAGGAGACCCGCTCCCGCCTCGCGGGCACCTTCGGACGGACCCCCACCGTCGCCGAGGTCGCCACCGCCGCCGGGCTCAGCGTCGAGGAGGTCAGCGCCAACGACGACGACGTCTCCCGCGCCCAGGTGCTCTCGCTCCAGGGTTCGACGACGGCCTCGCTCGATGAGCTGGTCCCCACCCGGGCGCCGAGCCCCGAGCAGCTGGTCGAGCACCAGGAGCGCCTCACCTACCTGATGGAGGCGATCGCGGAGCTCCCCGACCGTCTCCGGGTGGTCGTGCAGGACTACTTCTTCGCGGAGCGGCCGATGGCCGACATCGCCGCCGAGCTGGGCGTCACCGACTCGCGCATCTCGCAGATGCGCGCCGAGGCCCTCGTCCTCCTGCGTGACGCCATGAACAGCGCGCTCGACCCGCAGCTGGTCAAGCCCGCCGGCAAGCCGAACGGCTGCGCGGCCCGCCGCCGCGAGGCCTACTTCGACGCCGTGGCCGAGCGCCACGCCGCCGGCACCCGTCGCGCCGTCACCCCGGTGCTCGACGCGGCAGGCTAGGCGTCAGGAGCGAAGCTCCTCACCCGCACCACCTCTCCCCCACCCTGTACTACCGGCGAAGCCCGGTGCAGCTCTCGGTCGCTGCACCGGGCTTCGCCGCGTCCGCGCCTCATGATCCACATCCCGCACCCGATAGGTGAGGAGTGAGGATCGCTGTCGTCGGGACCGGGTACGTCGGACTCTCCCTGGCCGTGCTGCTCGCGCAGC
>NZ_JAIWOY010000005.1 GCF_020216525.1 Nocardioides nematodiphilus
ACCGGATGGTCGATGCCGGCCTGCTGGGCAAGAAGTCCGGCCACGGCTTCTACCCCTACTGAGCGACTAGCCCTGGGCGCTGAGGAAGGTCGCCGGGTCGTCGATGACCCGGCGGATCACCGAGCCGGCAGCGCCCCGGACGGCGGCGTCGGCGCCGAGGCTGGAGACCAGCAGCTCGGGCCCGACGGCATGGGCCGCCAGCGAGTCCGCGACGGCCGGCGCGAGCCACGGGGCCAGCGCCGCGAAGACGCCGCCGAGCACCACCGCGTCCGGGTCGAGCAGGTTGGTCGCCGACGAGAGCGCGACCCCGACCAGGCGGCCCGCGTCGGCCACCGCGCCGAGAGCGGTGGGCTCGCCCGCGGCGCAGCGCCGCTCGAGCTCGCCGCGCGAGTCGACGCCGGCCGCCGCCAGGATCGCGTCCAGGCCGGCGAGCCTCTCGAGGCACCCACGGCCACCGCACGAGCAGGGCGGTCCGGCCGGGTCGACGACGACATGGCCGAGCTCGCCGGCGCGAGCGTGCGCACCACGGAAGAGCTCGCCGTCGACGACGATGCCGGCGCCGATGCCGATCTCGCCGGAGACGTGCACGAAGTCCCGCGGCACCTGCGCGCCGAACCAGAGCTCGCCGAGAGCGGCGAGGTTGGCCTCGTTCTCGATCGCGAGCCCGTACGCCGTCCGCGGTAGCGGCAGCTCCACCGGCACGTCGGCCCAGCCGAGGTTGGGCGCGCGGCTGATCGTGGTGCCGTCGGCCGCGCCGGGAACCGCGACGCAGGCGCCGGCCAGGGTCAGGCCCTGCTCGGCTGCGGCGGTGACGGCCTCCTGGGCGAGCCGGCCCAGCTCCTCGAGCACCTCCACCGGAGGGCGGCCGCGGTTGTCGCGGGTGACGACGTGGCGGTAGCGGACGGTGCCGCCGAGATCGACCATGAGCGCGGCGAGATAGTCGACGTTGAGCTCCAGGCCGAGACCCGCCGCCCCGCCACGATGCAGAGCGATCATCGCGCTCGGCCGCCCGCGGTCGCCGGCGCGGCCGGGCACCGCCTCGGTCTCCTCGACCAGGCCGGCGGTGACCAGGTCCGTGACGAGACCGGAGATCGACGACTTCGTGAGACCGGTCGCGGTGGCGGTCTGGACGCGGGTGATCGTCCCGGCGTCAGCGATGGCGCGCAGGACCAGGGCGAGGTTGCTCGCCCGCATCTGCGCGTGCTGTACCGGACCGGCCATGCCGGTGATTAGACCAAGACCTGAACACCTTGACAACTCTGCCGCGCCCGCTTGACATCACGCGGTGATGCGGGTTGGATCACACTAATAGTTCACAACCTGAACGAAATACTTCCCTGGAAAGGATGCGTGCGATGGGCGACTACAAGGCCACCCCCGCTGACAAGTTCACCTTCGGTCTGTGGACCGTCGGCTGGCAGGGCGTCGACGTCTTCGGTGGCGCGGTGCGTCCGCCGATGGAGACGGCTCACGCGGTGGGCAAGCTCGCCGAGCTCGGTGCGTACGGTGTGACGTTCCACGACAACGACGTCTTCGAGTTCGACGCCAGCGAGTCCGAGCGTCTCGCCAAGATCGACACGTTCCGCAAGGCCGTCGAGGCCAACGGCCTCAAGGTGCCGATGGTCACCACCAACACCTTCGGCCACCCGGTCTTCAAGGACGGCGGCTTCACCTCGAACGACCGCCGCGTGCGTCGCTTCGCGCTCGCCAAGATCGCCAAGAACATCGACCTCGCCGCCGAGCTCGGCGCCGAGACGTACGTGTTCTGGGGCGGCCGCGAGGGCGCGGAGAGCAACTTCGCCAAGAACGTCGGCGACGCGCTCGACCGCTTCCGCGAGGGCTTCAACACCCTGACGGCCTACGTCAAGGAGCAGGGCTACAACATCCGCTTCGCGATCGAGCCCAAGCCCAACGAGCCCCGTGGCGACATCCTCCTGCCGACGATCGGTCACGCCCTGGCGTTCATCGACACCCTCGACGACTCCGAGATGGTCGGCCTCAACCCGGAGACGGGCCACGAGGAGATGGCGGGCCTCAACTTCGCCGCCGGCATCGGCCAGGCGCTGTGGCACAAGAAGCTCTTCCACATCGACCTCAACGGCCAGCACGGTCCCCGCTTCGACCAGGACCTGCGCTTCGGCGCCGGCAACCTGCGTGGCGCGTTCAACCTGGTCGACCTGCTCGAGTCCAGCGGCTACGACGGCCCGCGTCACTTCGACTTCAAGCCGCCGCGGACCGAGGACGAGGAGGGCGTGTGGGCCTCCGCCGAGGGCGGTATCCGCAACTACCTCATCCTCAAGGAGCGCGCCGCCGCGTTCCGTGCCGACCCCGAGGTCCAGGCCGCCCTGCAGCGCTCGGGTCTCGACCAGCTGGCCGCCCCGACCCTGGCCGAGGGCGAGTCGCTGGCGACGGTGCGCGACGAGGAGTTCGACATCGACGCCATGGCCAGCCACGGCTTCGCCTTCGAGCAGCTCGACCAGCTCGCCATGGAGCACCTGCTCGGCGCTCGCTGAGCATCCGTCCCACCTGCTCCACCAGTTGCGCTGACTGACCGCTGACCGAAAGAGACCGCAGATGACGCTCGTCGCAGGAGTCGACTCCTCGACCCAGTCGTGCAAGATCGTCGTACGCGACGCCGAGACCGGGGCGCTCGTCCGCTCCGGCTCGGCGAAGCACCCCGACGGCACCGAGGTCCACCCCGACCACTGGTGGTCGGCCCTTCAGGAGGCCGCTACCGCGGCCGGTGGGCTCGACGACGTCGCTGCGATCTCGGTCGGCGGTCAGCAGCACGGGATGGTCTGCCTCGACCAGGCAGGCGATGTCGTACGGCCGGCCCTGCTGTGGAACGACACCCGTTCCGCGCAGGCCGCCACCGACCTCAACAACGAGCTGGGCAACAAGGCCTGGGCCGACGCGGTCGGCTCGGTCCTGGTCGCCAGCTTCACCATCACCAAGCTGCGCTGGTTGCGTGACAACGAGCCGGACAACGCGGCTCGCGTCGCCGCGGTCTGCCTCCCGCACGACTGGCTGACCTGGAAGCTGTCGGGCTCCACGGACATCAACGACCTGGTCACCGACCGCTCCGACGCGAGCGGCACCGGCTACTGGTCGGCCAAGGACGGGTACCGCCTCGACCTGCTCAAGCTGGCCTTCGGCCGCGACGACCTCGTCCTGCCGCGCGTGCTCGGCCCGGCCGAGTCGGGTCTCGCGACCCCGGCCGGCGCCATCCTCGGCGCCGGTGCCGGTGACAACGCGGGCTCGGCCCTCGGCCTCGGCGCCATCCCGGGCGACGTCGTCCTCTCCATCGGCACCTCCGGCGTCGCCTGCGCCGTCTCGGAGGTCCCCGCGGCTGACGTCACCGGCACGGTCGCCGGCTTCGCCGACGCCACCGGCCGGTCGCTGCCGCTGGTCGCGACCCTCAACGCCGCCCGTGTCCTGGCCTCGACCGCCGCGATGCTCGATGTCGATCTCGACAGGCTCGCCGAGCTGGCCCTCTCCGCGCCCTCCGGCGCCGACGGCCTCGTCCTGGTCCCGTTCCTCGAGGGCGAGCGCACCCCGAACCGTCCCCACGCCAAGGGCGCCTTCCACGGCCTGACGCTGCACACCATGACGCCGGCCCACGTCGCCCGCGCCGCGGTCGAAGGACTGCTGTGCGGTCTCGCCGACGGCATCGACGCCCTCGTCGCGCAGGGCGTCGACGTGAAGCGGATCCTGCTGGTCGGCGGCGGCGCCAAGTCCGCCGCGGTCCGCCAGATCGCCCCGATCGTTCTCGGCCGTCCGGTCGTCGTCCCGGAGCCGGGCGAGTACGTCGCCGACGGCGCCGCCCGCCAGGCCGCCTGGGCGCTCTCCGGCGACGCGGAGGCGCCGGTCTGGAACGCCGGCGGCGTCGAGACGTACGAGGCCCCGGTCGACCCGGCCGTCCGCGCTCGCTACGCCGAGGTCCGCGACCTGACCGAGGGTGTTGTCTGACCCGACCGATTCCTTCCTGGGACGGGCCCGTGTGCGCTGCACACGGGCCCGTTCGCATCTGGATCGCGGGTCGCTTCGAGGGGAGCGAGCGCAAGGCCCCCGCCCGTCCGCGAGCTGGGCATCCGGCAGGAGGCGCCGTGTGGCAATAGCAGCGGCTAGAGGCGCGGCGGCGCCTCGTAGGCGGTGCCCGTGGTGATCTTCAGCGACGCCACGTCACTGGTGCTCCACGACTTCTCGTACGTGCGGCGGTAGCCGGTGTGGACGATCCGCCACCCGTCGGGCGTCCGCACGCAGTGGTCCTCGTAGAACGCCGCGCCCTCGAGCGCGAAGCTCAGCTCCGGCGCGAGCACGGTGTCCTCGAGGTACCAGATCGCGGTCGCCTCGTCGCCGCTCACCTCGATCTCGGGGTGGTGGGCGGTGTGCATCGTGATCAGCCCGGGGCCGAGGTTGGCGCGCATGTAGCCGACCAGCTCGTCGCGCGATCCGAAGGCGAGTCCGGCGTAGTCGGCGGTGGCCTCCGGGACGAAGCACGCGGCGAACTCGTCCCACTGCTTGAGGTCCAGGGTGCGGAGGTAGCGGTACTTCAGGCGCTCCAGCGCGTAGCGGTCGTCCATGACCGGATCGTAGTTCAGAACGAGAACACGTTCTAGTATTGTGCGGGTCCGAATGACCGGTCCAGACCGATGCGGGACGGGTTCGCGATTCGGCTGCGGGGAGGTCGTTGAATGGTTCATGATGGTCCTGCTGGGGCGGAGGACCCGAGACCTTCGCCCCAGCACTCACGCCCGGATCGCGACCATCACCGAACCCCATCGGTACCCCACATTGGCCGCGCTCCGGGCGTGACTCCATTTCGAGGCTCCGCGCCACCAGGCCGGCCTCCCGCCGACCTCTCCGGACCCTCCTTCGCAACCACAAGCGCCCTCGCGAAAGCTCCTCGAGAAGGGCCCGCGAAGGACGCCTCTCGGCCTGCGGGAAACAGCCCTTTTGCCCCTCGAAAGTGGAAGTCAGATTTGGATCGATCCATTCGTCCAGAGGGTGACGCACGACTCATTCTGGGTAACAGGACGGCGGTCTGGAGGCCCATTTTCCTCCGGTAGCGTGCCTGCATCCTCGGCAAGAAGGGTTGCGGAAATGGTTGACGTTGAGAAGGTCCTCGACGATGCAGGACTCACGAACAAGCACGTGCGGGAGTACGTCGCTTACTGGGCCGGTATCACTGGTGCGGACGCCGTCGAGGTGGTCAGCGCGGAGGACGATGCCCGTCTGCTCGAGGAGTCCCTCGCTGCCGGTGAGATCCTTCCGGTGGAGGGCGGTCGGTACTACAGCCGCTCCTACTTCAAGGACACCGCGCGCACCGAGGAGCGCACGGTCGTCGCGACCTCGAACGAGGTCGACAAGGGCGCGTACAACAACTGGCGCCCCGCCGAGGAGACGGTCAGGACGCTCACCGAGCGCATGACCGGCGCCTCCCGGGGCAAGACGATGTACGTCATCCCCTACCTGATGGCGCCCCAGGGCAGCGCGCTGGAGAAGTACGCCGCCGGCGTGCAGCTCACCGACAGCCGCCCGGTCGTCAACCAGATGATCCGGATGGCCCGCGTGGGCATCAGCTACATCAACGAGCTGGCCGACCAGGACTCCTTCGTCCGCGCGGTCCACGTCGAGGGCGACCTGCCGAACCTGGGCCAGGGCACCCCGAACGACCAGCGGCTGTTCGCCACGGTCGCCGACCAGCGCACGATCCTGCACTTCGGCTCCTCGTACGGCGGCAACGCGCTGCTCGGCAAGATCGCCCACGGTCTGCGCCAGGCCTGTTACGACGGCTGGGCCTCCAAGGAGTTCCTCGCCGAGCAGTTCCTGCTGCTGGGGATCAAGGACAAGCAGACCGGCAAGACGTTCCACGTCGTCGGCGGCTTCCCGAGCGCCTCCGGCAAGACCAACCTCTCGATGACGCTGGCGCCCGACGTGCTCGGTGACCGCTACGAGGTCACCTTCTACGGCGACGACATCGCCTGGATGTGGGTCGACGAGGAGGGCAAGGTCCGGGCGTTCAACCCCGAGTACGGCGTCTTCGGCGTCGCCCGCGACACCAACGAGCAGACCAACCCGGGTGCCGTCGAGGCGATCCTGCCGGGCACCGGCGCCATCTTCACCAACGTCGCCTACAACGAGAAGACCCAGGACGTGTGGTGGGAGGGCAAGACCAAGCACCACCCCGACGACCTGGACGGCTGGCTGGACTGGAAGGGCGAGCGGATCGCCGACCGCGGTCCCGGCGAGCAGAGCGAGCCGTGGGCACACCCCAACAGCCGTTTCACCACGCCGATCGCGCACGTCCCCAACGCTGCTCCCGACTTCGACGACCCGGCCGGCGTCGTCGTCGACGCGATCATCTTCGGTGGCCGCACGCGTGACCGCGAGCCCCTGGTCCGGGCGATCACCGACATCGCCGAGGGCGTCTACGACGGCATGACCCTCGGTGCGGAGGCGACGTTCGCCGCCGACGGTCTCGACGGCCAGCTCCGCTACGACCCCATGTCGATGCGTCCCTTCATGGCGTACGAGGAGGGCGACTACGCGCAGCACTGGCTGAACATCATCGGCAAGGCCACCCAGCCGCCGATCTTCGCCCACGTCAACTGGTTCCAGCGCGACCCGAAGGATGGCCACTTCCTCTGGAACGGCTTCCGCGACAACGTGCGGGCCCTGCTGTGGCTGCAGCAGTACCAGGCCGGCGAGGTCGAGGGTGTGGTGTCGCCCGTCGGCGTCCTGCCGAAGGCCGAGGAGCTCAACCTCGAGGGCATGTCCTTCCGGGACGGCGATCTCGAGAAGCTGCTCTCCATCGACGTCGAGCGCTGGCGTCAGGAGATGGGCTTCCGCGAGGAGCACCTCAAGCAGTTCCGCCTGCCCGAGGAGATCTGGGAGGCGCACCGTCGCGTCGCCAAGGCCCTGGATGAGGCTGCCGGCTGATCGCCGTCCCCTGCTTGTCACCGAAGCCCTGACCGCCCCCGCGGTCAGGGCTTCGGCGTTCGTGGGCCCGCCTGGGGGCGGGCGTCAGCAGCTCGTACGGCTGCTGAGATCGTGCAGGCCGGCGCGGTCGCCGGGCCCGAGGTGGGGCCGCGACCAGTTGCCGAGCCCCTCGTACATGACGTTGGCCTTGGACTCGCTGTGGCCGAGGCCCATCGCGTGCCCGAGCTCGTGCAGCAGCAGGCTCTGCAGGGTGGCGCCGTTCTTGCCGATCGCGGTGCTGAGGTGCGCGCTCTTGTCGATCACGACGCCCGCGCTCTCGACGCGCCACTGCGTGCCGATCCGGCTGTACGAGGTGCCGGGGCCGCCCAGGCCGATCACGTTGCCGGCCAGCCGCGGCACCACCGAGGACGTCGTCCAGGCGACGTAGAGCGCGTCGTCGGGCACCTGCTCGATCGTGCTGCGGCCCTTGCGGAACGGCACCACGCTGGTGGAGCCGGCGTAGCGGAAGGTGAAGCCGGTCGCGTCGGCGATCTGGCGGAGCGCGGCACGCAGGACCGTGAGGTTGCGGCGCGGAGTGCCGGCGAGATTCACCCGGTACGGGATCGCCTCGCAGCCGTCCCATCGGAACGGGAACGACGGGTCCTCCAGCGTCCACGACGAGGCCCGGCTCGAGACCGGCGCGCTCGTCGCCTTCGCAGCCCTGGGCTTCGTGGCATGGGCGGGGGCCAGCGGGGCGGCGGTCAGGACCACAGCGCTGGCGACGGAGGCGAGGAGTCGTACGGAGTGCTTCATGGCGATCGCCGTATTGATCGGCGGGAGTTGCCCTGGGGTGAGGACTAGTCATCACCCTGGTCGTGCGCCGGGAGTGCCCCGGCCCGGGCCGCTGGTCAGGTGGGGGTCAGCAGGACCTCCCTACCGTCGGGGCCATGACAGCCACAGCTCCCGTCCGTACCCGGACCTTCGCTGCGCCCAAGGTCCCCGAGGTCTTCGTGATCTTCTGGGTGATCAAGCTGCTCACCACCGGTATCGGCGAGACCGCCTCCGACTTCATGGGGACCCACAGCCTGGTCGCGGCGGGCGTCGTCGGTGTCGGCGGCTTCTTCGCCGCGCTGATCTGGCAGCTGCGCTCCGACAGCTACCACCCGGTGCGCTACTGGGTGACCGTCCTGTTCGTCGCCGTCTTCGGCACGATGATCGCCGACGGACCGCACGTCGCGCTCGGCACGCCCTACTACGTCGACTCGGCGATCTACCTCGTCCTGCTCGCGGGCCTGCTCCTGTGGTGGTACCGCTCGGAGGGCACCCTCGACATCCACTCGATCACGACCGGCCGGCGCGAGCGGTTCTACTGGGGCACCGTGCTGATGACCTTCGGTCTCGGCACCGCGCTGGGCGACACCACCGCGTCCAACCTGCACCTCGGCTACGGCTGGTCCGTCGTCATCTTCGGCGCCCTCATCGTGGTCCCGCTGATCGGCTGGCGTCTCGGCGCCAACGCGGTGCTCTGCTTCTGGGCGTCGTACTCGCTCACCCGTCCGCTCGGCGCCTCGATCGCCGACGGCCTCGCCGTCAGCCACGCGCACGGCGGCCTCGGCTGGACCACGGGCACCGTGACCGCGCTCGGGCTGGTGCTCTTCGCCCTGCTGCTCGGCTACGTGGTGGTCACCGAGCGCCTCGCCGGGCGGGTCAGCGCCGGCCGGGTGCCGGTGCCGGACATCTCGGCGGCGGCCTCAGCGGCGCGGCAGGCTCACCACGAAGGCGGCCCCGGTCGTCACGCCCACCTCGGCGTCGATCTGGACCTCGCCTCCGAGTGAGCTCGCCACCCGGCGAGCGATCCCCAGCCCGAGCCCGGTGCTTCCCGACGAGGAGGTGCCGGGCTCGAACACGCTGTCGCGGATCTCGGGGTCCAGGCCGGGACCGTCGTCGGCGACGACCAGCTCGATCCGGTCGGGGGTGACCCGAGCGGAGAGCGTGACGGTGCTGTCGGCGTACCGTACGGCGTTCTCGACGAGCGGGGAGACGGTGCGCACCACGAGCTCGACCGGTGCGGCGACCGGGACGGTGACCGCGGAGGCCTCGTCGACGAGCCGGAGCCCCTCGGGCACGAGCGGACGGACCGCATCCACGACCGCGGCGATCGGGGTGCTGGCCTTCCCACGCTCGCTGCGCTCGCGCGCCAGCTCGAGCAGGGTGGTGATCGCGGTGCCCATCCGGCGGGCGGCGGCGGCGATCTCCTCGAGGTCCTCGCGGGCGGACGCGTCCTCCACGCCGCGCATGAGCGCCAGGTCGGCCGAGCCCTGGATCGCCGTCAGCGGGGTGCGCAGCTCGTGGGCCAACTCGGCGGTCAGGCGCTGCTCGGCGCGGATCGCAGCGGCGACCCGATCGAGGAGGTGGTCGAGGGTCTGGCCGAGACGGCTCAGCTCGTTGTCGGGCGGCCCCAGGTCGAAGCGGTGCGAGAGGTCGTGCTCGGACCAGTCGTCGGCGCGCTCGGCCATCTGCTGCACCGGCTCGAGCGCCTGGCGGGTGACGCGGAACGCGATGCCGGCGGCGGTCGCCACCACCAGGGTGCCGAGCACGATCATCGCGATCAGGGTCTCGAGCTCGGCTCGCTCGTACGGGTCGGAGTCCTCGATCACGACGGCGACACCGCGCTCACCGAGCTCGGTGCGGAACGGGACCGCGCGCAGGTTGAGGGTGTCGCCGACGTGGCCGTCCTGCTGGGCGTCGGTGCGCAGCGCCTCGGCGGCGAGCCGGCGCGCCGCCGAGGCGGCGGAGCGCTGGATGCTGCCGCCGACCGGGTCGCCGTGGGAGTCGTAGATCTTGCTGAGGGGGTCGAGCTCGTCCCACGACTGGTCGGTGAGCGGCTCGTCGGTCGTCCGCGCCACCGCGAGCACCGCGTGGGTGCGCTCGTCGAGGGCCCGCCGGACGTCGTTGCCGGCGTTCCACTGCAGGACCGCCTGCGTGCCCGCCGTCAGCACGACCATCACGAACGCCATCAGCAGGATCGTCGAGGCGACGATCTGCGCACGGAAGCCGCGGGGCCGCAGGCGGAGCATGCCGCTCATTCAAGCGCCTCGCTGCTCGGAGTGGGTCACTTGAGGGTGAAGCCGACCCCTCGGACGGTCTTCAGCTCGACCGGCGAGCCGACCTCGGTGAGCTTGCGGCGCAGCCGGGCGGCATAGGAGTCGATGGTGTTCTCGCTGACGATCGCACCGTCCGGCCAGGCGGCCGCGACGACCGTACGGCGGCGCACGACCTCGCCCGGACGGCTGGTGATGGCGGCGAGCATCCGGAACTCCGTGGGCGTCAGCATGACCTCCTTGTCCTGGCACACGATCGCGTGCCGGGCGGGGTCGAGGACCAGGTCGGTGGGGTTGCGGGGCTGGACGAGGCGGCCGCGGCGGGCGAGCGCGTCGACGCGGGCCGCGAGCTCCTTCACGTCGAACGGCTTGGCCAGGTAGTCATCCGCGCCGGCCGCGAAGCCGGCGACCTTGTCGTGCAGCTGGCCGAGCGCGGTCAGGAAGAGGACCGGCGAGACCTGACCGCCGCTGCGCAGCGCCTGGCAGACGTCGCGGCCGTCGGCGTCAGGCAGGCCGATGTCGAGGATGACGACGTCGAGCTCGTCGTCGTCGCGGAAGAGCCGGATCGCCTCGGCTCCGGTGTGGGCGGCGACCGTCTCGTGTCCGGAGAGTCGCAGGGATTCGGTGACGATCCGTCGGATCGTCGGGTCGTCCTCACAGATGCCTACGCGTGCCATGGTCCCATTGTGTGACCGCACCCTGGGGAAAACCTGACTGGAGAATCTCGCGTCGGTTGCGCGCACGGGCGCGTACTCGGCGCTAGCGTGCAGATGTCCGAACAGCCTCGGTCCGCAGGAGGACCCCATGTCGTACGAGCCCTATCCGCCGCCGCCCCCGGAGCCGTACGGGTATGGTGCGCCGATCCCGTCAGGCGACCCCACCGTCGCGCCGCTGCGCGGCGCCACGCCCCAGCAGGCCGCCGAGCGCTTCTTCAAGCGCTACGCGCTCTTCCGCGGTCGCGCCAGCCGCTCGGAGTTCTGGTGGTGGGAGCTGATCGCCTTCTGCATCGCGATCGTGCTCGCGATCGTCGCGGCCGTCATCGGCACCGGGATCCTCACGGACCTGTGGGGCCTGGCGACGATCTGCCCCTCGCTCGCGCTCGGCGCCCGCCGGCTGCACGACACCAACCGCTCCGGCTGGTGGCAGCTGCTGGTCCTCATCCCGATCGTGGGCTGGATCATCCTGATCGTGTGGTGGGCCTCGATGGAGAAGCCCGAGGGCGCGCGCTACGACGCCGCCTGAACCCGATGGTCCGGGACGAACTGGTGGGGTCACAGGACCCTGAGACAACCCTTTCGTCCCGGACCATCTCTTAGTTGCGCAGGTCGTTGACGTCGCCGCGCTCGCGCTTGTGGACGTCGACGCCGGAGGCCTCGCAGAGCCGGTCGATCGTGGCCAGCTCGTCGGCGGTGAAGTCGCGGGCCCGGAGGGCGCCGACCGAGTCGTTGACCTGCTGGGCCGAGGAGGCGCCGATGACCAGCGAGGTCATCCGCGGGTCGCGCAGCGCCCAGGCCAGCGCCATCTGCGCGAGCGTCTGACCGCGGCCCTCGGCGAGCTCGTGGAGGCCGCGTACGGACGCCATCAGCTCCGGGGTGAGGCGGTCCTCGCTGAGGAAGACGCCCTTGGTCGCGCGGCTGCCCTTGGGCACGCCGCCGAGGTAGCGGTTGGTCAGGATGCCCTGGTGCAGCGGACTGAACGCGATGCAGCCGACCCCCTCGTCCTCGAGCGCGTCGAGCAGGCCGTCGGTCTCGGTCCAGCGGTTGAGCATCGAGTACGACGGCTGGTGGATCGCCAGCGGCGTGCCGAGCTCGCGCAGGATCGCGGCGGCCTCGCGGCTGCGCTCGGGAGTGTACGAGGAGATGCCGACGTAGAGCGCCTTGCCACTGCGGACGATCGCGTCCAGGGCGGTCATCGTCTCCTCGAGCGGGGTCTCCGCGTCGGGGCGGTGGTGGTAGTAGATGTCGACGTAGTCGAGGCCCATCCGCTGCAGCGACTGGTCGAGGCTCGAGACGAGGTACTTCCGCGAGCCGCTGGGCTTCCCGTACGGGCCGGGCCACATGTCCCACCCGGCCTTGGTCGCGATCACCAGCTCGTCGCGCAGCCCCCGGAACGTGCTCCGCAGGTGGCGGCCGAAGTTGATCTCGGCGGAGCCGCGCTCGGGCCCGTAGTTGTTGGCCAGGTCGAAGTGGGTGATGCCCGCGTTGAAGGCCGCCTGGAGGATCTGCTCCTGGCGCTCGAAGGCCGTGTCGTCGCCGAAGTTGTGCCACAGGCCCAGGCTGAGGGCCGGCAGGAGGAGGCCCGTGCGGCCGGTGCGGTGGTAGGGCATCCGGCCGTCGTAGCGCTCGGGATCGGGGGTGTACGTCATGCCTTCACGGTAGTGGCCTCGCTCTCACGGACCGGGCGGGGGCGTCGTACGGCCTCCATCGCGAGGGCGGCGACCGCGGCCGTGAGCGATGCGATCGCCATGAAGACCCAGACGCGCTGGAAGTGGGCGAGGTCGGGCAGGCCGGTGCCGAGGAGGCCGACCATCACCGAGATGCCGAGGACCAGGCCGACCTGTCGCCCCATGTTGACCACGCCGGAGCCGGTGGCGGCCTGGTGCGGCGGCAGGCTCGAGGTCGCGGCGGCCATCAGCTGGGGGAGGGCGAGGCCGACGCCGATGCCGCCGATGATCCACGGGCCGAGCATCTCGCTGACGTAGGCGGGGTGGGTGCCGGTGGCGAGCGCCTGCCAGAGACCGGAGACGGCGAAGAGGGTGGTGCCGATCGCGATCTGCGCACCCGAGGAGAGCCGGGGCAGGAAGCGGGTCGCCAGGATCGAGGTGATCGGCACGAAGGCCGGTCCGACCGCGACGGCGAAGCCGGTGCGCAGCGCCGAGTAGTCCCAGTGCTCCTGCATCCACAGGATCCGGCTGAGCAGGCCGACGCCGAACGCGATGTTGAAGACGAGCTGGCTGATGTTGGCCCAGGCGAAGGCCGGGATCCGGAGCAGCTCGGGGTCGATCACCGGGGCGTGGTGGTGGCTGATGCGATGCGCGAGGGCGGCGGTCCCGGCGAGCGCGATGCCCCAGGCCGCGAGGACGCCGGCCGAGGTCCAGCCCCAGTCGTTGCCCTGGACGATGCCGAGCACCAGTGCGGCGATGGCGAGCGCGAGGATGAGGCCGCCGAGGAGGTCGGGTCGCGGGGCGTCCTGGTTGTGGCGTACGTCCGGGACGACGCGGATCGCAGCGACGACCAGGCCGATGCCGAGCGGGACGTTGATCCAGAAGGCGGTCTGCCACGAGATCTGGACGAGGCCTCCGCCGACCGCCGGCCCGAACGCTGCGGCGACCGCGCCGGTCATCGCGAAGAGCCGCGCGCCGGCCGCTCGCTTCTCGGGCGGGAGTGTGGCGAGCAGCAGGCCGAGGGAGGCGGGCGTCATCAGCGCGGCGCCGACCGCCTGCAGGACGCGGGCCGAGACGAGCCACCAGACACCGGGCGCCAGCCCGCACAGCAGGCTGGCGAGGGTGAAGAGCGCGGTGCCGGCGACGAAGCCCTGCTTGCGGCCGTAGCGGTCGGTGAGCCGGCCGGCGGGGACCAGGAGGGCGGCGTAGACGACGGCGTAGGCGTTGAGGATCCAGCTGAGCCGGCCGAGCGAGGCGGTGCCGAAGTCGCGACCGATCTCGTCGAAGGCGACGTTGACGATGAAGAGGTCGAGGCTGGCGAGGAAGGCCGCGCCGGTGAGGATGCCGATCGCCGCGCGCTGATGCCGCACTCGGGGCTGGCTCGTGGACTCCATAGCCAGCAATCTAGCGGGCTGGCTTTGGAAGAGGCAAGGTAGGATGCTCCCATGACTCTTCAGCTCGCCGGGGCCCTCGCGGAGCGGACGGTGCCGCTCGGCGACCACTGCCCGATCGACCGCACCATGCAGCTGGTCGGCAACCGCACCGCCGTCCTGCTCCTGCGCGAGGCGTTCTACGGGGCGACGCGCTTCGACGACATGGTGCGGCGGGTGGGCGTCACCGAGGCGGTCGCCTCCCAGCGGCTGCGCGAGCTCGTCGCGGCCGGTGTCCTGGAGAAGTCGCCGTACCGCGAGCCCGGTCAGCGCACCCGGTACGAGTACGTGCTCACCGACGCCGGCCACGAGCTGCTTCCCGTCCTGATGGCGCTGACGGCCTGGGGCAAGGCGCACATCCCCGGCGGCGGCCCGACGCTGAGCCACGCCGGGTGTGGTGAGCCGGTGGAGGTCGCGCTGCGCTGCGCCGCCGGCCACGAGGTGCCGGAGAACGAGGTTCTCGTGACTGGGAGACGTCTGGCACGCTCGTAGTTGTGAGCAGGTTGCGTCGGCTGGTCCTCGAGGTCATCGGCTGGATCCTGGTCGTGCTCGGGCTCGCCGCCCTCGTGCTGCCCGGCCCCGGGCTGCTGCTCCTCGTGCTCGGCGTCGCGCTGCTCTCGCGGGAGTACGAGTGGGCGCGCCGGCGGCTGGCGCCGCTGCGGCTGCGGGCCGTACGGGCGGCGGCCGACGGTGTGGAGAGCCCGCTCCAGCTCACGATGTCCCTGCTCGCGATGCTCGGGCTGGTGGCGGCCGGGGTGCTGTGGATCGTGGATCCCGCGCCGCCGGGCTGGTGGCCGCTGGCGGACTCGCTGTGGCTGATCGGCGGCTGGGAGACCGGCGTGACGCTGGAGATCTCCGCGGCGATCGCCTTCGCGCTGCTGGCGCTCAGCTATCGCCGGTTCCACGGCCATCCGGAGGCGCGCGAGGCGGTCGAGCGCGAGATCGAGGAGGCCGACCGGGCGGACGAGCAACCGGCCGGCTGAGCCGGGCCCTCGGCGAAGTGTCGGGGGTCACTTGTAGGTTGCCGCTGTGGCTGTCCGGCTCCATCGCGCGACGCGCACCGACCAGCTCGCCGACGCTCTCGGCGAGCTGCTCGCCGTGCCGCTCGCCGATCCGTTCGCCACGGAGGTCGTGGTGGTGCCGGCCAAGGGCGTGGAGCGATGGCTCTCCCAGCGCCTCTCCCACCTGCTCGGCGCGGCTCCGGGGCGCGAGGACGGCATCTGTGCGGGCGTCGAGTTCCGCTCGCCCTGGTCGCTGTTCGGCGCGCTGCGCGCGGACGACGACGATCCCTGGTCGCCCGACGCGCTGACCTGGCCGCTGTTGGGCGTCATCGACGACGCGATCGAGCAGCCGTGGGCCGCTGTGCTGGCCCGGCACCTGGGCCACGGCCTCCCCGCCGAGGAGGCCGACCTGCGGGCAGGCCGCCGCCTGGCCACGGCTCGGCGACTGGCCCGGCTCTTCTCCTCGTACGCCGTGCAGCGACCCGCCCTGCTCGCCGCCTGGGCCGACTCCCCGGGCGACCTGACCGCGCTTCCCGCGGATCTGGCCTGGCAGCCGGAGCTGTGGCGCCGGCTCGTCGCCGCGGTCGGCGGACCCGATCCGGTCGAGCGGCAGCGCGCGACGGTGGCATCGCTGCGCTCCGAGCCCGGCGCCTTCGATCTGCCCGAGCGGCTCTCGCTCTTCGGGCACACCCGGCTCCCGAGCACCGAGATCGAGCTGCTGGCCGCCCTCGGCGAGCACCGCGACGTGCATCTGTGGCTGCCGCATCCGTCGCCGGCGCTCTGGGACGCCCTCGGCGATGTCGAGGGTGGTGCCGTGCTGCGCCGTGAGGACCGGTCGGTCGAGCGCGTGGCGCACCCGTTGCTGGCCACACTCGGTCGTGACACCCGCGAGCTGCAGCGCTCGCTGGCCGCGATCCCGCTCGTCGACGAGCCGGTGAGCGCCGCGCTCGAGGCGCCCGCGACGCTGCTCGGGTGGCTGCAGGGCGACCTGCGCGCCAACGCCGTGGGTGATCGCCGGGCTCGGACGGTGGCCGAGCACGATCGCTCGGTGCAGGTGCACGCCTGCCACGGCCCTGCGCGGCAGGTCGAGGTGCTGCGCGAGGTCCTGCTCGGCCTGCTCTCGGACGACCCCACCCTCGAGCCGCGCGACGTGCTGGTGATGTGCCCCGACGTCGAGACGTACGCGCCCCTGATCGAGGCCTGCTTCGGGCTCGCCGACGTCGTCGGCCCGGCCGGGCACCCCGCGCACCGGCTGCGGGTCCGGCTCGCCGACCGGGCGCTCGATCGCACCAACCCACTGCTCGACCTGGCCACCCGGCTGCTCGACCTGGCCGGCGGTCGCGCCGGGGTCGGTGACGTGCTCGACCTGGCCCACCTGGAGCCGGTGCGGCGCCGCTTCCGGTTCCGCGAGGACGACCTCCAGCAGCTCGGCGACTGGGCTCGCGAGGCAGGCGTGCGGTGGGGCTTCGACGCCGCGCACCGCAGCGAGTTCGGGCTGCAGGACTACGTCGCCAACACCTGGGAGTTCGGGCTCGACCGGCTGCTCGCCGGCGTGACCATGTCCGAGGACGCCGGCACCTGGCTCGACCGCACCCTGCCGCTGGACGACGTCGGCAGCGGCGACATCGACCTGGTCGGCCGGCTGACCGAGTTCGTCGACCGCGTCCGCGAGGCCACCGACCGGCTCGTCGGCACCCACCCGCTCGAGGAGTGGTTGAGCGCGCTCGGCGAGGGGATCGCGGTGCTGACCGACGTCCCCGCCACCGAGGGATGGCAGAGCGGGCAGGTCCAGCGGCTGCTCGGCCAGGTCCGCGAGACCGCGGCCGACCGCTCCGACGTCGCCCTCCGCCTGCCCGACGTCCGGGCGCTGCTCGGCGACCGGCTGGAGGGCCGCCCGACCCGCGCCAACTTCCGCACCGGCACCCTGACAGTCGCGACACTGGTGCCGATGCGCTCCGTGCCCCACCGCGTCGTGTGCCTCCTCGGCCTCGACGACGGGGTGTTCCCGCGCTCGGGCATCACCGACGGCGACGACGTGCTCGCCCGCGACCCGCTCACCGGCGAGCGCGACCCCCGCAGCGAGGACAGGCAGCTCTTCCTCGACGCGATCCTCGCCGCCACCGAGACCCTGGTCGTCACCTACTCCGGCGCCGGCGAGTACACCGGACAGCCCAAGCCGCCGGCCGTGCCGCTGGGCGAGCTCCTCGACGCCCTCGACACGACCGCCACGGCAGCCCGCGGTGACTCGGTGTCGGATCAGGTGAGCGTGCATCACCCGCTACAGCCGTTCGACGCCCGTAACCTGATCGCCGGCGAGCTCGTGCCCCAGCGCGCCTTCACCTTCGACCGGGCCGCACTGGCCGGGGCGACCGCGGCCCGCGTCCAGCAGCCCGTCGCGCCGTTCCTGCCCGGCCCGCTGGTGCCCGCCGCGCCGGACGACGTGGTCCTGGAGGACCTGCTCGCCTTCTGGAAGAGCCCGGTCCGGGCCTTCCTGCGCGACCGGCTCGACCTGGCGATCCCACGTGAGGAGGAGCTCCTCGACGACGGCATGCCGGTCGAGATCGACAACCTCCTGCAGTGGGGCGTCGGCGAGCGCGTGCTCCACGACCTGCTCGGCGGCCTCGACGTCGAGACCGCCCGCCAGCACGAGTGGCGTCGGGGCGTCCTGCCACCCGGCTTCCTCGGCTGGCGCGTCCTCGCCGACCTCATCGGCAAGGCCGAGCCCCTGGCGCGTCAGGCGCTCACGCTGCGCACCCGGCCCGCCACCGCCGTCGACATCGACGTCGACCTCGGCGACGGGAGGCGGCTGCGCGGCACGGTCCCGCAGGTCTACGGCGACCGGCTCGTCCCGGTCTCGTTCAGCCGGCTCGGCGCCACCCATCGGCTGCAGTCCTGGATCCAGCTCCTCGCGCTCGCCGCCTCGGACGAGGACCGGGCGTGGAGCGCGCACACCATCGGGCGACCGACGAACAGTCGCTCCCGCGTCCCGTACGGGCACTCGCAGCTGGGGCCGTTGGATCACCGCGCGGCCGCGCTGCTGCGCGATCTGGTGGCGCTGCGCGACGCCGGGCTGACCGAGCCGCTGCCCTTCCCGCTCAAGTCGTCGCTCACCTACGCGCGCCAGCGCCGCACCCACGGCACCAGCGACGAGGCCGTCGACAAGGCCGGCTGGGACTGGCGCGACGGCAGGTTCCCCGGGGAGTGCAGCGACGCCGAGCAGGTCCGCACGTGGGGCGCGAAGGCGCCGATCCCGGGTCTGAGCCAGGCGCCGCTGAGCGGCGAGGCCTTCGACGGCGAGACCCATCGCTTCGGAGCCCTGGCGATGCGGGTCTGGAGCCCCCTCCTGGTCGCCGAGCAGGGGAGCTGGTGATGACCGACCTCCACACCTTCGACGTCTGCGGCCCGCTGCCGACCGGCACGACCCTGCTCGAGGCGAGCGCCGGCACCGGCAAGACCTTCACGGTCGCGGCGCTCGTCACCCGCTACGTCGCCGAGGGCCACGCGACCCTGGACCAGCTGCTCGTCATCACCTTCGGCCGGGCGGCCAGCCAGGAGCTGCGCGACCGCGTCCGCGGCCAGCTGGTCGAGGCGCACCAGGCCCTGGTCTCCGGGGAGGCCGGCGACAGCGACCTCCTGGGCTGCCTGCTCGACGGCGACGACGAGGAGCGGGAGCGGCGTCGGGTGCGGCTGCGCGACGCCGTCGCGGACTTCGACGCCGCGACGATCGCCACCACCCACCAGTTCTGCCAGCTCGTGCTGCGCTCGCTCGGCGTGGCCGGCGACAGCGATGCCGGCGCGACCCTGGTCGAGTCGCTCGACGAGTTCGTGGTCGAGGTCGTCGACGACCTCTACCTCTCCCGCTTCGGCAGGTTGCGCGAGCGGCCGCCGTTCGGCCGCGACGAGGCACTGGCGCTGGCCCGCAAGGTAGTGGGCGATCCGCAGGCCGTGCTCGCGCCGGCCACCGCGGAGACCGGGGCCGCCCGGGTCGACTTCGCCGCCGCGGTGCGCGCCGAGGTGGAGCGTCGCAAGCGCCGCCTCGGGATCCTCTCGTACGACGACCTGCTCAGCCGGCTCGCGGCTGCGCTCGAGGACGCCGACTCGCCGGCCCGCGCCCGGATGCGGGAGCGGTGGCGGATCGTCCTGGTCGACGAGTTCCAGGACACCGACCCGGTGCAGTGGCAGGTGCTGTCGCGCGCGTTCGGCGCCGACGGCGAGGGCCGCGCGATGGTGCTGATCGGCGACCCCAAGCAGGCCATCTACGCCTTCCGCGGCGGCGACGTCGCGACCTACCTCGCCGCCGCCCGTACCGCCACGACGACCGCCACGCTCGGCACCAACTGGCGCAGCGATGCCGACCTCCTGGCCCCGCTGCAGACCGTGCTGGGCGGTGCCGCGCTGGGCGACCCGGCGATCGTGGTGCACGACGTCCAGGCCCGCCATCCCGGCACCCGGCTGGCCGGGGCGCCCCACGGCGAGCCCTTCCGGATCCGGCGGGTGCCGCGCCGGGGCTTCCGGCTCAAGCGCGGGCAGATCGCGGCGGCCGAGGCGCGGGCGTTCATCGCCGGCGACCTGGCCGGTGACGTCGCTGAGCTGCTCGGCTCCGAGGCCACCTGGTGCGACCGGCGGGTCCGGGCCGGCGACCTGGCCGTCCTCGTCGCGACCCGTGACCAGGGCACCCTCGTCCAGCAGGCCCTGCACGCCCGCGGGATCCCCGCGGTCGTCCAGGGCGGAGGCGACGTCTTCCTCACCCCGGCCGGCGACGACTGGCTCGCGCTGCTGACCGCCCTCGAGTCCCCGCACCGCTCAGCGCTGGTCCGGGCCGCCGCGCTCACCGCGTTCCTCGGGCACGACGTGGCCGCGCTCGACGCCGGCGGTGAGGCGCTCACCGCCGCGGTCGCCGACACGTTGCGCGGCTGGGCGCTCCTGCTCCGCAACCGCGGCGTCGCGGCCCTCCTCGAGGCCGCGGAGGAGCGTGGCCTCACCGCCCGGGTGCTCGGCCAGGTCGACGGCGAGCGGCTCCTCACCGATCTGCGTCACCTGGGCCAGTTGCTGCACGACACCGCCTTGCGCGAGCGCCTCGGGCTGACCGCGCTGCTGACGTGGTTCCGCGAGGAGCGCAGCCGCGCCGGCTCCGGTGACCGGCCCCGTCGGCTCGACTCCGACGCCGCTGCGGTCCAGATCGTGACCGTCCACGCCTCCAAGGGCCTCGAATACCCCATCGTCTACCTCCCCTTCGCCTACCAGCGCTTCGAGTTCGACGTGGACGTCGCGCTCTTCCACGACGCCGACGGCACCCGCACGCTCGACGTCACCGGCCGGCACAGCGCCGAGCACCGCGCCGAGGAGTCCGGCGAGGACCTGCGCCGTCTCTACGTCGCCGCCACCCGTGCCCAGTCCCAGCTCGTCGCCTGGTGGGCACCGACCGCCAACACCGGCATCGGCGGCCTGCACCGGATCCTCTTCGGTCGCCAGCCCGGCACCCGCGACGTGCCGGCGCTGCAGGAGGTCGGCGACGACGACTACGCCGAGCGCGTCCTGGGCCTCATCGAACGGCTCGGCGGGCCGCACGCCGAGGTCGCCGACGTGTCGGCGGCGACGCCGCCCGAGGACTCCGGGGCTCCTGCGGCTCTTACCGTGCGCACCTTCGACCGTACGGTCGACGCCGACTGGCGGCGCACCTCCTACTCCGCGCTCATCCGCGTCGAGGAGGGCGCGCACGTCACCTCCGAGCCCGAGGAGACCGGCACCGACGACGAGCCGGCCGCCGACGACGCCCTCGTCGTGGTGGCGACCGACGAAGCGGGTGAGGCGCAGGACGAGGTGATCTCGCCGATGGCCGAGCTGCCTGCCGGCGCCGACTTCGGCACCCTGGTCCACGCGGTCCTGGAGCACGCCGACCCCGAGGCGGGCGACCTCGAGGCCGAGCTGCGCCGCCACGTCGTCGAGCAGCTCCGCTTCGCGCCGGTCGGCGTCGACCCCGGTGAGCTCGCCGCCGCCCTCGTGCCCCTGCACCACACCCCACTCGGCCCGCTCGCACCCGGCATCACCCTGGGCGCGATCCCGCTGCGCGACCGGCTGCGCGAGCTCGACTTCGAGCTGCCGCTGACCGGCGGCGACACCCGGTCGCCTGGTCGCCCGGAGGTCCTGCTGCGCGACGTCGCCCCGCTGCTCCGCACGCATCTTCCGGCCGACGACCCGCTCGCTCCCTACGCGGAGCGACTCGAGCGCCCGCTGCTCGGCGACCAGCCCCTGAAGGGCTACCTCTCCGGCTCCGTCGATGCCGTGCTGCGCCTCCCGGACGGCCGCTTCCTGATCGTCGACTACAAGACCAACTTCCTGGGCACCGCCGCCGCCGACTACACCGATCTCGCGGCCGCGATGCTGCACTCGCACTATCCGCTGCAGGCGCTGCTCTACGGCGTCGTCGTCCACCGCTACCTGCGCTGGCGCCTGCCCGGCTACGACCCCGCGACCCACCTCGGTGGCGTGCTCTACCTCTACGTCCGCGGCATGTGCGGCCCCCAGACGCCGCTCGTCGACGGCCACCCCGCCGGGGTCTTCTCCTGGCAGCCGCCGGCGAGCCTGGTCACCGCCCTCTCGGACCTGCTGGACGGAGGCGCCGCATGATCGAGCGCTGGACCGACGAGATCACCGACCCCGCCGACGCGCGGTTCGCGCGAGCCGCGACCGGGATGCTGGGCGCGTTCAACGCCGCCGGCATCCTCACCGCCGCCGACGTGCACGTCGCCTCTCGTACGGCCGCGCTCGTGGGCGGCGTCGATGAGGACGTCCAGCTCGCAGTGGCGCTCGCCGTACGCGCGGCGCGGGCCGGCTCCGTCTGCGTCGACCTCGCCGACCTCATGGCCACCGAGCCGGACCTCGGCGCCGGCCTCGCCTGGCCCCGCCCCGGCTGGTTGGAGCGCGTCCGGACGAGCCCGCTGGCCGACGCCTCCGTGATCCGGATCGAGGGCGACCTGCTCTACCTCGACCGGTACTGGCGCGAGGAGGGTCAGGTCCGCGACGACCTGCTCGCCCGCGAGGCCAGCATCGCGCCGTTCGTCGACCCGGCCCTGCTCACGGAGCAGGCCGAGCGGCTCTTCCCGGGAGACGGCTACGCCGAGCAGCGCGCGGCCGCGATCGCCGCCGCCAGGCAGTGGACGACCGTCCTCACCGGTGGCCCCGGCACGGGCAAGACCACCACCGTGGCCGGCCTGCTCGCCCTCATCGCCGCGGACGCCGCCGCCCGCGGGACGCGGCTGCGCATCGCCCTCACCGCCCCCACCGGCAAGGCCGCCGCCCGACTGCAGGAGGCGGTCGAGGAGGCCCAGCGTGATGAGCGGTTCACCGACGAGGACCGCCAGCGGCTCGCCGGGCTCAACGCCTCGACGATGCACCGTCTGCTCGGCTGGCGGCCCGGGTCCTCGACCCGCTTCGCCCACCACCGGGGCAACCGGCTGCCGCACGACGTGATCGTCGTCGACGAGACGTCGATGGTCTCGCTCACGATGATGGCCCGGCTGCTCGAGGCCGTCCGCACCGACACCCGGCTGATCCTGGTCGGCGACCCCGACCAGCTCGCCTCGGTCGAGGCGGGGGCCGTCCTCGCGGACCTGGTCGCCGGCCTGACCGCACGCGGCTCGAGCGCCGTGGCGGCACTGCGCACCAGCCATCGCTTCGGCGAGGGGATCGGCGAGCTCGCCGCGGCGTTGCGTGACGGCGACCCCGGCAGGGTGCTGGCCCTCCTCGACGCCGGCGGCCCGACGCTGCGACGCATCGACCCCGACGACGACGCCGCGATGGCCGGGCTCCGGGCCCGCCTGACCAGCCACGCCGTCGAGCTCCGCGACCGCGCGCTGGCCGGCGACGTGGCCGGCGCCCTCGGCGAGGCCGACAGCCACCGCCTGCTCTGCGCCCACCGCGACGGCCCCTGGGGCGTCCAGCACTGGAACCGTCAGGTCGACCACGCGCTCGCCGAGCGCGCCGGCACCTGGCTCGGTGACTGGTACGCGGGCCGCCCCGTGCTCATCACCGCCAACGACTACAGCGTCGGCCTCTTCAACGGCGACACCGGGGTCACCGTCGCCGGTCCGGACGGCGCGCTCGCCGTCCAGATCGCCGGCGGCTCCTCGTACGCGACCTCGCGACTGGGTGACGTCGAGACGCTGCACGCGATGACGGTGCACAAGAGCCAGGGCAGCCAGGCCCGCGAGATCAGCGTGCTGCTGCCGCCCGCCGACTCGCCGCTGCTCACCCGCGAGCTCTTCTACACCGCCGTCACCCGTGCCCAGGAGAGGGTCACCGTGATCGGCACCCGTGAGGCGGTCATCGCAGCCGTCCAGCAGCGCGCCCAGCGGGCGACGGGGCTGCGTGACCGACTGTTGACGTCTGAAACGTGAAGGAGACATCTCCCCGCTAGAGTCAAGGGATGCCGTACCTGCTCCGCGTCCAGATCCCCGATATCCCGGGGTCCCTCGGTCGCCTGGCCAGTGCCATCGGTGAGGCCGGCGGTGACATCGAGGCGATCGAGATCGTGGAGAAGAACCACGACGGCACCGCCATCGACGACGTCCTCCTCGAGATGGCCCCCAACGCGATGCCGGACTCGGTGGTGTCGGCCTGCAACGCGCTCAGCGACGTGCACGTCATCTGGTGCAGTCGCTACCACGCCGGTGGCAACCTCTTCCTCGACCTCGAGGCCGTCGAGGACCTCACCGAGGCGCCCGCCGAGGCGCTCGACCGGCTGGTCGACGTGCTGCCCCAGACGTTCCGCGCCGACTGGGCGGTGCGCGTCCACCGCGTCACCGGGCGCGGCAAGGCCACCTCGGGTGCCCCCGAGGATCTGCCGTTCGTCGAGATCGAGCGGACCGCCCGCCTCGACGTGAGTGGCGGCGAGGACGACGAGACCGTCTACGCCGGTGCCCGCATCGACGGCAACGAGGTGGTCGTGATCGGCCGCCGCGGCGGCCCCGACTTCCTCGACTCCGAGCTCGCCCGGCTCGGCCATCTCGTCGGCCTGGCCGGCTCGATCGCCCGCGAGTGACGCTGCCCGCCTGACCTCGGAGTGCCCCGCGGACCGCCCCGACCACTCAGGTCGCGCAGTCGATGGCCGATGCTCGCGATATGAGCATTCCTGCGCTCGGAGGGGGCGGCGCCCAACAGGCGATCCAGCGCGCCCTGCGTGACGCGGAGCGCGCGCTCGCCGAGGAGCTCGGCGGGACCGACGGCGAGAACGCGGCCACCACCGCCGCCCGAGCCGGTGCCGGCGGCACCGTCAACCGGGCTGCACGCCGCCGGACGGCGGGGCCCACCGCTGACACCTCGGCGCGTGGCAAGGACGAGGCGATCGTCGTCGAGCTCGGCGAGCGCGAGAAGCCCGAGGACCTCAAGGCCGTCGGCGGCTGGATCACCACGAAGCGCACCTTGGAGACCAAGGGGACGCCTGATCCCAAGCTGTTCGACGCCGCCGACATCAAGGAGGGCGCCGAGGAGGCGACGGTCGACGGCCGTCCGGCCGCCGTCCGCGTCACGCCCCAGCCCGGCCAGCCGGCGGTCGCGGCGGCCCAGGGCGGTCTGCCGCTCCCAGGCGAGCCGCTCGCTGAGGGCACGACAGCACAGCCGACCGCCGTACCCGCCGACGAGGCCGAGGAGGCGGCGCCCGACGCCTCCGCCCAGGCCCCGGCTGCCCGCCCGCAGCGCGAGGCCTCGAGTCTCGACCGGATGATCGTCGTGCTGAAGAAGACGGGCATCGACTTCCGCGACGCCTACCAGGTGCTCCGCGAGATCAACACCGGCGTCAAGCTGCCGCCGAAGGCGGAGCTCCAGGCCCGCTGGGCGCTGGCCGATCCCGATGCCTGGGAGGCGAAGGCCCGTACGGAGCAGGCACCGCGCCCGGGCGCGGACGCCGCGGTCGACGAGCACAAGCCCGAGCCGGCGGTTGCGCGCGGGGCGGCGGACGCCGATCTGCGCAAGACGGCGGTCGACGACGTCATCCGCGACCGCGACTGGCACCGCGCCAACCCCGACGGCGCCGGCCGCGCCGGCAACGGCCTCAGCGTGCGCGAAGACGACAACCGGCCGACGCTGCAGAGCGTCGTACGTCACGACCAGACCAACCAGGCCTACGTCGCCGGGCTGAGCACCGCCGAGTTCCAGCGACTCGTCACCGTGTTGGGCAAGGCCGCACCCGAGTGGTTCTGGGACCTGCGCAGCCACGGCGGTCTGCGCGGCTTCGCCGAGCGTCCGGTCGTGGCCAGGCTCAACACCATCCGCATCGCGGGCACCCGCCTGGGCGCCTGGCTCGTCGCCGTGGCCGGCTCCGGGACGCTGTGGTACGTCGGCGTCCACACCGGCAGCTGGTGGTAGGTCAGATCCTCTCGAGGACGAAGAGCGGGATCGTACGGCCCGCCGCCTCCGCGCGCGGGCGGTACTCGGCGTACGGCTCATAGACCTCGACGCCGCGCTCCCACCACGCCTCGTACTCGCTCTGGTCCTCGATCAGGCGCGCCCGGTAGAGCGCCGGCTCGGGGCCGTCCTGCAGCTGGACCACCGGGTTGGCGAGGAAGTTGTGATACCAGACCGGGTGCTCCGGGGCGCCGCCCTTGGACGCGACGGCCAGGTAGGCGCCGTCGTGCTCGACGCGCATCACCGGGTTCTTGCGGAGCTTGCCGCTCTTCGCGCCCTTCGAGGTGATGACGACGATCGGCCAGTCCTCCCGATCCGCCAGATGCCAGGCCTCCTTGCCGCCGGTCGACTCGTAGGCCTCGACCTGGTTGCGCACCCAATCGGCCGGGCTGGGCTCGTACTCGCCTTCGAGGAGATCAGTCATGACATCCACAGTGCCCATCCGCGGCCGGATATTCCAGGGCGGATAGCCTCACGCCATGAGTGCGATCGACGGCGTGAGCGACACCTTCGACCCCGAGCAGTGGGACGAGGTGCCCGGTTTCGAGGACCTGACGGACCTGACCTACCACCGCGCGAAGGCGCACGGGACCGTGCGGATCGCCTTCGACCGCCCCGACGTGCTCAACGCGTTCCGCCCGCACACCGTCGACGAGCTGCTGCGCGTGCTCGAGCACGCCCGCATCTCCGCGGACGTGGGCTGCGTGCTCCTCACCGGCAACGGCCCGTCGCCGAAGAACGGCAAGCACTCGTTCTGCACCGGCGGCGACCAGCGCATCCGCGGCAAGGCGGGCTACCAGTACGAGGAGCAGGGCTCCACGTACGACGCCTCCGCGACCGGCGCCGCCGAGCCGAGCGCGATCGACAAGGCCAAGCTCTCGCGGCTGCACATCCTGGAGTGCCAGCGGCTGATCCGGTTCATGCCGAAGATCGTCGTCTGCGTGGTGCCGGGCTGGGCGGCCGGCGGCGGCCACTCGCTGCACGTGGTCTCCGACCTCACGATCGCCTCGCGTGAGCACGCCCGCTTCAAGCAGACCGACGCCGACGTGGGCTCCTTCGACGGCGGCTACGGCTCGGCCTACCTGGCACGCCAGGTCGGCCAGAAGTTCGCCCGTGAGATCTTCTTCCTCGCCGAGGAGTACTCCGCCGAGGACGGCGTCCGGATGGGCACCGTCAACCGCGCCGTCCCGCACGCCGAGCTCGAGGCGGTCGCCCTCGACTGGGGCCGGATGATCAACGGCAAGTCGCCCACGGCCCAGCGGATGCTGAAGTACTCCTTCAACCTGCTCGACGACGGGCTCGTCGGTCAGCAGCTCTTCGCCGGCGAGACCACCCGCCTGGCGTACATGACGGACGAGGCGCAGGAGGGCCGCGACCAGTTCCTGGAGAAGCGCGAGCCCGACTGGAGCCCGTACCCCTGGTACTACTGATCTGGCGTGTTTCCGCAGGTCAGAGCGGCATGCCCTGATTGCTGTGCAATCACTGTGCACAGATTCCTCCGGCGGAGGGCGTTCCGGGTGAGGCCGTGGCACGGCCGCGTCGATGCAACCGCTTCGGGTCAGGACAGGGCAAGTCGTCGGTTCGATGACCCCAGACGGCCCGACGGTTCGAGTGCCACGCGCCGTGTGCGAGCTGAGCGGGCCTTGGTCGGCTCAGTGAAGCGGGCTGGTGACATATACGCCCCGCAACACACCGTCGGCGGTATAGCCACCAAGCAAGAATCTCTCGCTAGCAGCGAGCGGACACCGTGTCAGATGCCGAGGGACTTAGCGCTTGCCGGCACGCAGTCATGAGGAACTCGTCAGCGATGGACGGGGGACAGGTAGTCATCCCACCTCAGTTCGATCAGGTCCTGGACCGTGTCGACCACAAGCGCGGCGCCTGCGTCAAGGAGTTCGGCGGTGCTGATGCCGCCCGAACGGAGCCCGATGCAGGACAAGCCTGCGCGTGCGGACGATTGCACGTCGTAGACCGTGTCGCCGACGAGGACAGCGCGCCCGACGCCCGGGAGCCGGTCGAGCGTTGTGCCGAGGAGGTCGGGTTCCGGCTTGGACTCCTCGACGTCCTCGGCGGTCGTGAGGGCCTCGATCTCGTCGGCGACTCTGAGCCGCTCGACCGCCTCCTGGGAGAACTCCGGATCACCAGAGGAGGCGAGCGCCACCCGGTAGCCCTCCGCTCGGAGCCGGACGATCACCTCTCGTGCACCGGGAAGCGGCTCGACCTCGTGCCGCAGAGGTAGGTACTCCGTTCGCCAGGCTTCGCGGAGCGCGTCGCCGAGCCGCTCCTCGGTCGCCTCCCCTGTCACGTGTGCGACCAGCCGGTCACCGCCCATGCCGATCGCGCGATGGATCCGCCACATCGGGACGACCAGGTCGTGTCGCGCGAAGGCGCGCTGCCACGCGAGGGCGTGGTGGTACGTCGAGTCGAGGAGGGTGCCGTCGATGTCGAAGAGCACCGCCGCGGAGGAGGGGTCCATCACGCCTCCCGCACTGGGAGCCGCGCCGGTGACGGGCCGGTGGCCGGCTCGACGTCTTCCGCCTGGTGGGCGTGGCTCACCACCTCGCGTGGGCCGTGCTCCGTCATCAACGTGTCGCTGAACCTGGTCATGGAACCCTGGTACCCGCGACCGGGCTCCCATCAGACAATCTTCGACCGCCTCAGCAAGACAGATGCTCCGCCGCCGCTCTGGAGCGGGTGAAGGCATGCACCTGCCTGTTGCCGCGCATCCAGCTGTCCAGCCACATCCTCTCGGCCGCCTGGGGGGAGAGCGTTCCGCTGCGGAGCATGTCCATGCTCATCACGTGGTGGCGCCAGGTCGCCAAGGTGACCTCGGCGAGATCCAGCGAGTGGTTGCGTGCGACCACCGCCGCATGACAGCGGCGCAGGTCCTGGTCCGCGGATGCCATCCAGCTCTTCGGGCAGTGGTCGCTGCGCTTGCTGTAACGCTTCTCCGCGCGAGCGAAGGCCTGCAGGTTCGCCTTCGCACCCACCCTCGTATCGTTCCAGAACTGGGTGGCCTGCTGGAGCGAGATGGCTCCGGTGACCAACTTGTTCATCGCCCCGATGTGGACCTCCCATTGCGCCAACGCGGCGTCGGCGGCCTGGAGCGGGGGCTTCTGCGCGTAGTACACCCCGGCGCAGTCCTGCGCCCGGGCGATCGCGGTCCGATCCGCCGATGACCCGCTCAGCAGGCGCGCCCCGCTGGCGTCCGGACGCGCGTGGTCGTCGGAGTGCCCCGAGTGCACCACCGAGAAGCCCAGCCAGGTGAGCCCGACGACGAGAGCACCGGCGAGGACGCCCGCGGCGAAGACGGCGAGGGGCTCACGGTCCGGCACGCGGAGATCAGACATGATGTTCCTCCCGAGACTCGCTTACCTCCGGCTTTACCCTCGCCCGTGCGCTCTTCAACGCTCACGGAGAGGTTTAACCAGGATTGGGGAGGTGGTGCCAGGAGGGTCGGCAGTACGGCTACGCCTTGCGCCTGGCGGCGCGCTGGGCCTGGAGCCGAGCCGCTGCCTGCTTGATGCGCTGCTGGTTCTCAGGCTTGCGGCCGATGTCGTAGGCCTTCTTCGCGAGGCCGAACAGGATGGCGGTGCGGGCGAGTCTCATCCAGCCCGGTACCCCGGACGACATCGACAGACCAGAGCGAGCGCGGGCAGCGCTCAGCCGAGCGCCGCCGTCACGACCGCCTGCGCCTCCTGCTGCACCTGGGCGAGATGCTCGGGTCCGCGGAACGACTCGGCGTAGATCTTGTAGACGTCCTCGGTGCCCGAGGGACGGGCGGCGAACCACGCCGACTCCGTGGTCACCTTGAGTCCGCCGATCGCGGCGCCGTTGCCGGGAGCGGTGGTCAGCTTGGCGGTGATCGGCTCACCGGCCAGCTCCGCGGCGCTCACGTCCTGCGGCGTCAGCCGGGCGAGTGCCGCCTTCTGCTCACGGGTGGCCGCGGCGTCGGTGCGTGCGTACGCGGGCTCGCCGTGGGCGGCGACCAGCTCGCGATAGCGCTGCGAGGGCGTCGAACCCGTCGTCGCCAGGATCTCGGAGGCGAGCAGGGCCAGGAGGATGCCGTCCTTGTCGGTGGTCCACACCGAGCCGTCGTGCCGCAGGAACGAGGCGCCCGCCGACTCCTCCCCGCCGAAGCCGAACGACCCGTCCTGGAGGCCGTCGACGAACCACTTGAAGCCCACCGGGACCTCCACCAGCGGCTTGCCGAGCGAGTCGGCGACGCGGTCGATCATCGAGCTGGAGACCAGCGTCTTGCCGATCCGGGCGGTCTCCGGCCAACCGGGGCGGGCGCCTCCGAAGAGGTGCTCGATCGCGACGGCCAGGAAGTGGTTGGGGTTCATCAATCCGCCGTCGGGCGTGACGATGCCGTGACGGTCGGCGTCCGCGTCGTTGCCCGTGCTGATGTCGAAGTCCGCCCGCCGCTCGACCAGCGACGCCATCGAGTACGGCGAGGAGCAGTCCATCCGGATCTTGGCATCCCAGTCGAGCGTCATGAAGCGCCAGGTGGGATCGACGACGGGGTTGACCACCGTCAGGTCGAGTGCGTGCTGCTCCGCGATCCGCGCCCAGTACTCCACCGAGGCTCCGCCGAGGGGGTCCGCGCCGATCCGGACCCCTGCGCGGCGGATCGCGTCGAGGTCGACGACCTGAGGGAGGGCGTTGACGTACGCGCCGAGGAAGTCGTACGAGGTGATCGCCCGCAGCGCGCGCTCGTACGGCACCCGCAGCACGTCGCGCAGGCCGCCCCGGATGAGCTCGTTGGCGCGCCGGGCGATCCAGGTGGTGGCCTCGGAGCCGGCGGGGCCGCCGTGCGGCGGGTTGTACTTGAAGCCCCCGTCCGCCGGCGGGTTGTGAGAGGGCGTGATCACGATGCCGTCGGCCAGGGCCGATGCGCCGGTGGTGCCCGCGTTCGCCGTGATGATCGCGAGGGAGACCGCGGGGGTGGGCTGGTAGCCCTCCTGAGCCAGCACCGTCACGTCGTTGGCGACCAGCACCTCGATGGCGGTGGCGTAGGCCGGCGCGGACAGGGCGTGGGTGTCGCGGCCGAGGAAGAGCGGACCCGCATACCCCTGGAGGCGGCGGTAGTCGCAGATCGCCTGGGTGGTGGCGAGGATGTGGTGCTCGTTGAACGAGGTGCGCAGCGACGACCCGCGGTGGCCCGAGGTCCCGAAGGCGACCTGCTGCTCCGGGTCCTCGGGATCGGGCGTGTGCGTGAAGTACGCGGTGACCAGCTGGGCCACATCGACGAGGTCCGCGAGAGTGGCGACGGTGCCGGCGCGTGGATCAGCCATGGGGTTGCCCTTCGATGGTGGGGTCTGTCATCGGTGCTCGCGGCTCCAGGCCGCGACCGACACGCTACGCCGCGTCTTCGCCGCCCCCTGGTGGGGTACTGGTCGCACGGCCGGCACGGCCCGCGACCAGGCGAAGGAGAGAGCGATGAGCCAGTCACCGCACGGCACGGACGATCCTCGGGAGATCGTCGAGGACCTCGAGACCAGGGCCGAGCACGAGGCGACCACCCCGGGCGAGGACACCACGGAGAAGAAGGACAGCCCCGACCTCGCCGACAAGGACCGCGGCGATCAGTCCGACATCGCGCCGTCGGTCCCCGGCTCGCCGGAGCCGCCGGACTGAGGCTCGCACCGGGTCAGTTCTGCAGCTCCAGCAGGGTCGTGCCGCCGGTGTCGCTGATGTCGATCGCCGCGATCTGGTCGGCCGCGAGCGAGGAGCTCGTGGTGAAGGTGATCGGCTGCCCGTCGTTGAGCTGCCACGTCCCGAGCGCCGTCACCTGCCCGGAGCGCGAGCGCGCCGAGAGCGTGTACGCGTACCCCGTCGCCGCCGTGGCGGTGCGATCCCAGCAGTGCACCGTGATCCGGGTGCCGGTGTCGGTGGTCTCCAGACGCGCGGTGGCGCTGAGCGACGTCGGCTGGACGGCGGCCATCGGGCGGCTGTCCGCGCCGCTATCCGAACGGCCTGCGATCAGGACCGCCCCCAGGATGAGGACGCACGCCGCGGCGAGCGCGCCGAGACCGAGCCGGAGCGTCCGGCGACGTCGGCGCTCCCGCCGTTCGGCCGTGAGCAGCCGGGGGAGCAGGGTGTCGGGCAGCGGCGGGACCTCCTCGACCTGGTCGAGGTCGCTCTCCTCGCTGACCTGGAGGAACGGCATCACCGACTCGACGTCGGCGACCTCCGAGCGGCACGCGGAGCAGGTGGCGAGGTGCTCCTCGTACGACGCCCTCTCGTCGGCCCCGAGCGCGCCCATGACGTAGGCCGCGGCGCTCTGTGCGTACGGGTCGTGGCTCATGCCATGCCTCCCAGCTCCTCGAGGGCGATGCGCAGCGCGCGGATCGCGTAGTGCGTGCGTGACTTGACCGTGCCCGGGGCGATGCCGAGGATCGCGGAGGCCTCCTCGACGCTGCGCTGGCGGTAGTAGCACTCGCGGAGCACCGCCCGATGCTCCGGCGAGAGCCGGGCCAGCGCCTGCCGTACGACGTCTCGGTCGTCGACCGCCTCGGTCCCGTCCGGCACCCCCGCGTCCGGCAGCTCCTCGCGGACCGCCTCGTGACGGGCCCGCGCGGAGCGGCTGTCGTCGATGATGATGCGCCGCGCGACCGCGTATAGCCACGGCCGCGCGCTGCCCCGCTCGGGATCGAACGCCCTCGGATTGCGCCAGGCGCGGATGAAGGTCTCCTGCACCACGTCCTGCGCCCGGGCGCTGTCGCCGTCGGTGAGGCGGAGCGCGTAGCGCCACAGCGCGGCGCCGTGCTCGTCATGGAGCGCGCGCAGCAGTTGGGCACCTTCCGGTGCGGGGCCGACCGGCACAACGATCATGGTGCTCCCCGCATGGCCGCGTTGTCGCGCATCAGTAGCCGTTGGAGCCGCCGGCCGGACTCGATCCGCCGGCGTCGCTGGTGATCGCCGCGCCGGCGGGGGTGAGCAGCCACCACTTGGCACCGAAGCCGTCGCTGCCCTGGCCCGAGGTCTGACCGGCCTTCGTGTCCGAGGCGAAGTAGTACAGCGGGTGGCCCTGGTAGGTGACCTGGGTCTTCCCGTCCGAGCGGGTCGTGGTGCCCAGGTCGGCGGCGACGGCCGACTGGGTCGCCTTGGGGGCGCCGTCGGTGAGGACCGGTGGCCACACCGTGGCGCACGCGCCGGAGCAGGACGACGTGCTGCCCTTGTCCGCCATCCACAGGTAGACCGCGCGGCCGTCATCGGCCGTGAGGTAGGTGCCGTACCCGCCGCTCGCCGTGCCGATCGTCTCCGCCTCGCCGTCGCCGGACGACCCCGAAGCGGTCGCACCGCCACCGCCGGCCGTGGCGTTGTTGGAGGTCGAGCCGCAGGCGGCGAGGACGGCCACGGCCGCCATGGCGACGGCCGGCAGCGCGAGCCGCCGCGAGGCCGGTCGCCTGATGTCTGTGCGGATCATGGTGGTCCCCTTCTCCTCGTGGGCCCGGGTCGGGTCCCTGACCCCTTCACGGAGTCCGCGGCGCGTCGGTTCAATCCGGATCGGATTGAACTCAGGGGCACTCCGCCTCGTGTCATCGGCATGGAGCGACGCAGTGGGTTCGAGTGGGTGCTGGTGGCCGTCGTCGTCGCGGGGCTGGCGGTCGATGCCTACGTGCACCTCCACCTGGCGGGTGACTACGCGCTGGTCCGGACCCGCTTCATCAGCCAGGCGGCGCTGTTCCGGATCGAGGGCGCCGCGGCCCTCGTCGCGGCGGTGCTGCTGATCGCCTGGCGCAGCTGGATCTCGGCCGCGATCGCCTTCGCCGTCGCGGCGGGTGGCGTCGTGGCGGTCGTCCTCTACTACTCCGTCGACCCCGGCCGGCTCGGACCGCTCCCCGACATGTACGAGCCGGTCTGGTACGCCGAGAAGACCTGGAGCGTCTACGCGGAGGCCGTGGCGGCCGTTGCTGCGCTCGTCCTGGTCGTGACGGGTCTGCGGCGACGCGCGGCTACTGCGGCTGGGTGAAGAGCCGGTCGGGGTCGTACGTCGCGCGCACCTGCTGAAGGCGCGGCCAGTTGGCGCCGAAGTAGGAGGTCCCCGGGTCGGCGAGCGACGCGTCGGCGTAGTTGACGTACGCGTGCTGGCCCCACGCCGGGGTCATCGCCGCACGGAACGACGAGACGTACGAGCGGGCGGTGTGAGGCGCCCGGGTGGCGTCGGCCCCGCTGGCCCAGGTCGCCGTGTACTGCACCGTGGCCAGGGCCGCGCGATGCACGAACGCCGTCGACCTCGGGGCGAGGGAGCCGACGTGACCGCCGAGGGCGTCGATCGAGATACCTGCCTCGTGCAGCCCCGGCGGCACGTCCGAGGCGTGCGCCACGATCGTCGAAGCGGCGGCACCCGGAGCGTCGTACGCGACATGCGACGTCGCGGCGAACGCCTCGCGCGCACCTGACCCGGCGTAGGCCTGCATCGCGGCCAGGTAGCTGCGGGTGTGATCGAAGCGACCGGTCGGCCGGGTCGCGAGCAGGGGCGCGAGCATCGCGTCGAAGCCGGCCGGTGGCCCGACCCAGGTCACCGTCGCACCCATGGACATCCCGGACGGGTGGGCGGCGCCGCCGAGGAGCTTGAGGGTCGACCACGCCCGCGCGTCGGCCGAGCCGATCCAGTCGAGCCACGCCGGGATGACCGCCGCAGCACGAGCCGCCGGCCAGGTCAGATAGGTCGAGACCACCGTCGGCGCCGCGACGGTCGCGAAGGTGAGCGCGGTGACGACGCCGAGGTGGCCACCGCCCCCGCCACGCAGCGCCCAGAAGAGATCCGGGTGCGAGTCCGCCGAGGCCGTGACGCGCTGCCCCGAGGCCAGCACCACCTCGGCCGAGCGCAGGTGATCACAGGTCAGGCCGTACGCCCGGGTCAGCACCCCGACCCCGCCGCCCTGGGTCAGGCCGGTGACACCGACGGTCGGGCACGAGCCGGTCGGCAAGGCTCGGTCGTGGGAGGCCAGCGCGGCGACGATCGGCGCCAGGGTCAGCCCGGCGCCCACGGTGAGAGAGGTCCCCGACCACGACATCGCCGTCATCGGGCGCACGTCGACGACCAGCCGCCCCGCACCCGCCGACCAGCCGGGATAGGAGTGCCCGCCGGCCCGCAGCGCGATCGGCACCTGGTGCTCGCGGGCGAACGCGAGGGTCGTCGCGACCTGCGCGGCGGTGGTGCAGCGCGCGATCGCGAGCGGCCGGGCGGAGTCCCATCGCGGGTTGGGGGTCAGCCGCAGCTGGTCGTACGACGACGACGCGGGCCGCACCAGCGGCACGTGCCGAGCGAGGCGGCGCCAGGGGATCGGCCCGGCGGACGCCGAGCCGGCCGGCAAGGCGAGCGCCGGCGAAGAGGATCGAGCGGCCGCCGGCTCCTGGCTGTCGCACGCGGCCAGCCCGGTGAGTGCTCCGACGCCGCCGAGCAGCGTCGCTCGCCGGCTCCAGCTCGCGGTCATGAGGCCATCGTTCCACGACGACATGAGAGGGTTCTCAGCGTGCCCCACGACATCGACGCCGACCTGATCGCCCGCATCGAGGCCGAGGAGGCCGAGCTCGTCCTCGACGGCTTCTCGAACGACGACGCCTGGCGGCTCGGCACCATCGCGTACGACCTCGCGAGCCAGCGCGATCTCGCCGTCGTGATCGACATCCGCAAGGGCATCCAGCAGATCTTCCACGCCGCCCGCGAGAACACCACGGCCGACATGGACGCCTGGATCGAGCGGAAGGTCCGGACGGTGTATCGCTTCGGCGCGAGCTCCTATCTCGTCGGCCGGCGCCACGGCGGCAACTTCACGGCGAGCACGCAGCTTCCCTTCACCGAGTACGTCGCCCATGGCGGCGCCTTCCCGATCCGGGTGAGGGGGACCGGCATCGTCGGCGTGCTCACGATCTCCGGTCTCCCGCAGGAGGACGACCACGCCCTCGCGGTCGAGGCGCTGCGCGCGTTCAGGGGCTGACAGGGTCGCCGCCGTCGCGCAGTCTCGCGGCGATCCGCTCGCCGAGCAGGACGAGTGCCTCGGCCAGGTGCGCGTTGGGCCCGCCGAGTGCCCGCGACGGATCGGCCTGCATCGCGATGAAGGCGCCGTCGAAGCCGGCGATGCCGAAATGGTCGAGCTCGTCGGCGACCGCGGCGGCGATCTCGTCGCCCAGGTCGCTGAAGGTCGAGCGGATCATGGTGTTCATCAGGAGCCGGCCCTCGTCGCGGACCTTCGTGATGGTGTCGGCGACCTCGACCTCCTCGGCCTCGGCCGACAGGATCAGGATCATGTGCAGGCGCAGGAACTCCTGGCGCGCGGTGAAGACCTCGCCGGTCCGCTCGAGGTACCACGCCATCCGCTCGCGATGGGTGCCGCCGCTCGGCGGGTTCGCGTGCGCCTCCCGCATCGCGTGGAAGAAGTCGTGCAGGCCGCGCTCCATCACGGCCGTGAGCAGGCCGGCCTTGGAGTGGAAGTGGTGATAGACCGCGCTCTTCGGCAGACCCGTCTCGGCACCGAGGACGGAGAGCGAGGTGGCGGCGTACCCGCGCTCTGCCATCAGCCGGGAGGCGACCTCGAGGATCTCCTCGCGCGATCGCCGGCCGCGGCGGTTGCCACCGGTGCTGCGGCGCGGATCGTGCTCCATCAACGCAGCATAGGACGGTTGCCTCGGTTTCCCGGGACGTCGCCAGCACGAGGCCGCGGGTCGCCCGTTCCGCGACTCAGGCGCCGAGCGCGCGGGCGATCTCGCGGGCGGAGCCGACCACGAGCGGACGCAGCTCGGCGCAGCGCTCGGCGGGCAGTCGGCTGGACGCGCCGGCGACGGTGAGGGCGCCGAGGGCCTCGCCCGTACGCGTCAGAACGGCGGCCGAGATGGCGGTGAGGCCACTCTCCACCTCGGCGGTGGAGGTGGCCCAGCCGCGCTCGCGCAGGAGGGCGAGTTGGCCCTCGTCGGGCCAGGACGCCTCGGTGGCGTCGTCGGCCTGCTGACGCGCCTCGGCACGGGCCCGGTCGGTGGCATAGGCGAGCAGCAGCTTGCCGGAGGCGCCCACGCCCAGGGGAAGGATCGTGCCGAGCCGGATCACCGGGCGCAGCGTCTGGGGTCCGGGGACGCCCGCGGCGCAGACGCGGTGGTTGCCCTCCGGGACGTGCAGGTGGACGCTCTCGGCGACCTCGTCGGAGAGGCGGCGCATGATCGGCTCGGCTGCCTGGCGGATGCCGAGGGCGAGGTCTGCGGCGTGGCCCCACTGCACCAGCCGGTAGCCGGAGGTGTAGTTGCCGTCCTCGAGCCGCCGGGCCATGCCGAGGCCCACCATCTCGTTGAGAAGACGGTGGGCCGAGGACTTGGGGAGCCCGACCTCGTCGGCGATGACGCCGAGCTTGGCGGGCCCGAGATTGCGATTGAGGACGTCGATGACCTGGGCGGCCTTCTCGAGCACCGACACGTCAGACCGCCGAGGCGGCGCGCTCGCGCAGACCCTGGCTCACGGCGCGCGCGGCGCCGGTGACGATATGGGTCAGGCCGGGGAGGTTGTGGTGGTCCTGGTCGGCGACGGCCGAGATGGTCGAGCGGATCGCGCCGACCTCGTCGAAGATCGGAGCGCTGACCCACACCTTGCCGGCAAAGGGGGCGACCGCCACACCCGTGCGGCGGATCTCGCCGAGCTGCTGGCGCAGTCCGAAGTCGGACGCCTGGTGGGTGATCTCGGCGTCGGCCCGCTCGAGCAGGCGACGGCTCTCCTCCAGGGGCAGATGGGCAAGCATCACGCGACCCGGTGCGGTGCCGGCGATCGGCATGTTGCGCGGGGCGGTCCAGCTGCGGAAGGCGGTACGCCCGGCGATGACGTCGGCGACCACCATCCGCTCCCCGTCGATGGAGGAGAGGACGGCGACCTCGCCGGTCATGGCGTGCAGGTCGACGAGGCACGGACGCGCCACGTCCTTGAGCGCGCGGCTGCTGGGGACGTCGCTGCCGAGGCGCCACAGGCGGCGGCCGAGGCGGTAGCGCCCACGGCCGGCACGCTCGATCGCACCCCACTCCACGAGGTTGGCCAGCATCCGGTGAACGGTGGCCGGAGGGAGGCCGGTGTGCGCGCAGAGCGCCGTGATCGACTGCTCCTGCTCACCGCCGGCGAAGCACTCCAGGATGTCGAACGCGCGACCGAGAACGGATCGCTTGCTCTCGAAGAGCTCGGCCGTGGCAGTGGACATCGGATCCTCCGGGAATGCGGGTGAGGCTTTGGGAAAGTCGGAACGACGTTCCAATCCGGAACCCCGTTCCTTTATCCGGAACGTCGTTCAGCATAGTTGTGACGACAGTCACTGGCAACGCCGTGCGCGTAAAGATTTCCTCTCAGTGATACGAGTCCTGCCATACGCGCTCCGAAAGCGGTGTGCTGAGACTCGTTCCCGTTGCCTGCCCTCGTCGTCCCTGTCGCGGCGAAGGCTGATCAGAGAGGTCCGTCATGGCCGCTATCGAGTCGTCCGCCTTCAGCCTCACCGAGGAGCAGCGCGCGATCCGCGACGCGATCGACACGCTCTGCAAGCCCTTCGGTAACGAGTACTGGGGAGAAAAGGACCGCACCCACACGTACCCCGAGGAGTTCGTCGACGCGCTCTACCGCGACGGCTGGATGAGCATGCTCATCCCCGAGGAGTATGGCGGCGGCGGTGCGGACATCCGCGATGCCGCGGTCGTCCTCGAGCAGCTCGAGCGCAACGGCTGCCACGCCGGCGCGGCCCGCGCAGGCATGTACACGATGGGCGCGATCCTGCGCCACGGAAGCGACGAGCAGAAGCAGCGCTACCTGCCCCGGATCGCCTCCGGCGAGCTGCGCCTGCAGTCCTTCGGCGTCACCGAGCCCAACGCTGGCTCGGACACCACCCGCATCAAGACGTTCGCCGTCCGTGACGGCGACGACTACGTCATCAACGGCAACAAGATCTTCATCAGCCGCGTCCAGCACTCCGACCTGCTGCTCCTGCTGACCCGCACCAAGAAGCGCGAGGACGCCACCAAGCCCTCCGACGGGTTCTCGGTCTTCCTGGTCGAGCTCAAGGACGCGATCGCGTCGGGCCAGATCGTCGTCACCCCGATCGCCACGATGGTCAACCACGAGACGAACGAGCTCGCGATCCGCGACCTCCGGGTGCCGGCCGCGAACCTGATCGGCGAGGAGCACAAGGGCTTCAAGGTGATCCTCTCGGGCATGAACTCCGAGCGTGTCATCGTCACCTCGGAGTACATCGGCGCCGGCTTCCACCTGATCGACCGCGCCGTCGAGTACGCGAACACCCGAGAGGTCTTCGGCCGCAAGATCGGCCAGAACCAGGGCGTACAGTTCCCGCTCGCCGAGGCGTACGCCCGGCTCGAGGCGGCCTCCCTGATGCGCTGGCGCGCCGCCGAGATGTACGCCGCGGGGGAGAACCCGCGCTTCGAGGTCGGCGCCGCCAAGTACCTCGCCAGCGAGGCGCTGTGGCAGGCCGCCGACGCGGCGTTCTCCACCTTCGGCGGCTATGCCGCCACCGAGGAGTACGGCATCGCGCGCAAGTGGACCGAGGCCCGCCTCCCGCGCACCGCCCCCATCTCGAACAACCTCGTCCTGGCCGGCATCGCGCACGGCACCCTCGGCCTGCCGAAGTCGTTCTGATGAGCGCCCCCGGATCCCTCACCGGGCTGCGGGTCGTCGAGATCGGCACCTCGGTCGCGGCACCGTTCGGCACCCAGATCCTGGGTGACATGGGTGCCGAGGTGATCAAGGTCGAGCGGCTCGGCAGCGGTGACGACACCCGGTCGTGGAACCCGCCGAGCTGGTCGGGCGAGTCGATCGCGTTCATGTCGTTCAACCGCAACAAGAGGTCGCTCGCGCTCGACTACAAGACCGTGGAGGGCCAGGAGGTCCTGCGCAAGCTGGTCACCTCCGCGGACGTTCTGGTGCAGAACCTGCGACCCGGCGCGCTGGCCAAGGCCGGCTTCTCCGTCGAGGAGCTGCGCGCGCTCAACCCGCGGCTGATCATCGCCGACCTGTCCGGCTTCGGGCACACCGGGCCGCGGGCCGCGCAGCCGGCGTACGACCCGCTGCTGCAGGCGTACTCCGGCATCGTCTCGATCACCGGTGAGGACGGTGGCGATCCGGTCCGGGTGCCCGTCTCGCTGCTCGACATGGGCACCGGGATGTGGATGGCGATCTCGGTCTACGAGGCACTGCGCCGTCGTGACGCCAGCGGTGTGGGCTCGCACGTGCAGCTCTCCCTGCTGCAGACCGCGTTGACCTGGATGACCTCGCCGATGATCGGCCAGGCGGCCGGCAACCCGGCACCCGCGCGGCTGGGCTCGGGCTTCCGCGGAGTGGTGCCCTACGGCGCCTTCCCGACCGCCGACGGCCACGTCTTCATCTCGGCCGGAAACGACGCGCTGTGGCGTCGCCTGCTCGGCGCCATCGGCGCCCTCGACCTCGACGAGCGGCCCGGCTTCAAGACCAACCCGGAGCGCAACGAGCGCCGTGCCGAGGTGACCGCCGCGCTCTCCGAGCGGACCTCGGCGTTCGGGCTCGACGAGATCGTCGGCCTGTTGGAGGCCGCCGGGGTGCCGCACTCGCCGGTGAACACGGTGGATCGCGTCTTCCGAGACCCCCAGGTGCAGGCCATCGGGATGATGCAGCCGCTGCCGCACCCGGTTGTCGACGACCTGCAGGTCGTGAACCTGCCGATGACCTTCGACGGCGACTACCCCGAGCTGCGCACCGCCCCGCCGGTGCTGGGCGAGGGTGCCGCCGAGGTGCTCGCCTCGCTCGGATTCAGTGAGGCCGACGTCGCCGCGCTGGCGGCGGAGAACGTGATCGAGCTGCCTGAGTAGGCCCTCGTCGGCACATCCCCACCTGGCAGGAGGCCCGGTTCCGTGAGGAGTCGGGCCTCCTGTCGTCAGTGCTGCGTCGGAGTCGGCGAGGGCATCGACGGCGAAGGGCCCTGTTCCGGATTCCGGAGCAGGGCCCTTGCGGTGCAGAGCGTCAGACGCGCGCCGAGGGAGGCAGCGGCAGACCCATGTGGCTGAGCCCGAAGGTCTGGTACGTCGAGTCCTCCTGGTTGGCCTGGTGTGCGGCGCCCATGTGCACGTCGCGCCAGAACCGGTTGATCGCACTGCCGCCGCGCAGCGCGTTGCCGCCCGCGAGCTTGACCAGCTCCTCGACGGCGCCGACGGAGCGGTGCACGGCACGGACCTGATCGCGGCGGGTGCGGGCGCGCAGGTCGAGCGGGATCTCGCGACCCTCGAGGGCCAGGTCCCACATCTGCTCGAAGCCGCCGAGGAACTGCATGACGGAGGCGTCGATGTCCGAGGCGGCCTCGGCGAGGACGAACAGGTGGCGTGGGTCCGTCGAGGTGGATACACCCTTCACCGTCACCCGTGAGCGCATGTACGCCGATGCGGCGCCGAGCGCCCCGACCGCGGCCGACAGCGTGGCGCCGGCGATGGCGCCGTTGAACATCTGGTGGAACGGCATCCGGTAGGTCGGGGAGTCGTACCGGCCGGCGTTCTTCGCCAGGTCGAACGTGCCGAGGTCGGCAGAGTTGATCACCCGGTGCTCGGGGATGAAGGCATCGTTGATGATGATGTCCTTCGAGCCCGTGCCCTTGAGGCCGGCGACGTTCCACGAGTCCTGGTCGATCTCGTAGTCGGCACGCGGCAACACGAAGTGACGCAGCGGGTTGCCCTTGATCGGCGCACCGTCAGCGTCGGTGATCAGGCCGCCTAGGATGATCCACTCACAGTGGTCGGTGCCCGAGGAGAACGGCCAGCGTCCGCTGAAGATGTACCCGCCCTCGACGGTCTTGGCCCGACCGAACGGGGCGTACGGAGAGGCGGTCCAGGTGTCGGCCTTCTCGCCCGACGCACCCCAGATCTCCTCCTGCAGCCGACGGTCGGCCTGCGCGAGCTCGAAGGCGTGCACGCCGACGACGCCGGCGACCCAGGCCGCCGAGGTCGACTGCGACCCCATCGCGATCAGGCTCTGGAAGAACTCCACCGGAGAGCCCTCGAGGCCGCCGAGGTCGGCCGGGTGCAGGATCTTCGCGATCCCGGTCGCCTTCATCGTGGCCACGGTCGCGTCGGGCAGGCGCCCGAGGGCGTCGGCCTCCTCGGCCTGGGCCGCGAAGAAGTCAGCCAGCTCCTCGACCTTCGCCAGCACGCTGAAGTCGTTGCTCATGTTCGGTGTCCTTTCGAGTGCCCGGCTCAGTGGGCGAGGAGGTCTTCGAGGTGGACGTCCAGCAGGCGGTTGAACTGGGCGGCCTTCTCGACCTGGGCCCAGTGGCCGCACTGGTTGAACGCGACCAGCGTCGAGTTCGGGATGAGGCTGAGCAGCTTGACGCCGTTCTCGAAGACCACGACGCGGTCGTCGCGGCCGTGGATGATCAGCGTCGACGCCTGGATCGAGGCGATCTCGTCCTCGCTGGCGGTACCGCGTCGCGGCTTGCCGATGCCGGCCACGAAGTTCGCGAGGTGCTCGGGGTAGGCCAGGGCGCGGTCGGAGCGCTCTTTGGCGAGCTCGGGGCTGCGGAACTTCGTGTCGAAGCAGAAGACGTCGACGAACTTCTGCATCCGCTCCGGAGAGGCGTCCCGGTAGGCCGCGAGCAGCAGCTTGTAGCCCTCGGACGGGCCCCCGCCGGGCAGGAAGAGCTTGCTGCCCGGTGCGCCGGCGCCGAGCGTGACGAGGTGGGTCACCCGCTCCGGGTTGTCGGCTGCGACCTTCAGCGAGGTCGCGCCGCCCATCGAGTTGCCGACGAGGGCGACCTGCTCGATGCCGAGGGCGTCGAGCAGCTCGATCACCGTGCGGGGGTGGTTGCGCTCCTCGTACGTGGCGGGGACCGAGGCACCCCAGCCGGGCATGTCGGGCGCGATCACCCGGTAACGGTCAGCGAGGTGCAGCATCTGGCTCTTGAAGTTCGACCAGCCGGTCGCACCCGGGCCGCTGCCGTGCAGCATCACCACGACGGGCGCTCCAGCCGGACCGGCCGCGTTGTAACGGACCGTGCCGCTGGGCGTCTCGACGGTCCTACTGGTCCCGTCCTCGGTCAGGGTCTCGGGCAGGGTCGCCATCGCACACTCCTCGCGTCACAGTCATTACAGGCGTCTTCGAAACGTGACGCTAGCCACGGCAGGACAAGGTTCCCGGGGCTCCGATCACCTACCGGAATTGGTGCTGACTGGCCGCCCTGCGTCGGGTGTGCTGGGTCACAGATACCCCGGCCGAGCCAGGCCGATCCCCAAGGAGAACCCATGAACCGGAACAAGCTCAGCGCCGTCGCCGCCGCGGCCGTCGCTGCCCTCTCTCTCGGAACCCTCAGCGCCTGTGGCTCGTCCTCGAGCGGCAATGCCAACGCCGCCTCGACCGGTACCGTCAAGGTCGCCGTCTACCCGAGCTTCAGCTCGCTCGGCGCCTACGAGGCGATGGCGGACGGCGCGTTCAAGGACGCCGGACTGAAGGTCTCGTTCGTCACTGTGAACACCCCCGCCGACGTGGCACCGCTGCTCTCCAGCGGCCAGGTCCAGTTCGGTCTGATGGACATGACCACCCCGGTCCTGGCTGCTGCCAAGGCCTCCTCGGCCCCGTTCGTCTTCGACGCTCCCGCCACCAAGGGCACCCCGCTGACCTCGGACGGCTGGGGCACGGCGAACGTGTGGGTGAAGAAGGGCTCCAAGATCACCTCGGTCAAGGACCTGCAGAACAGCAAGTTCGGCATCCCGCAGCTCAACAGCCAGCTGTGGCTGGACGTGCGCAGCAACGTCGACGCGGCCGGCGGCGACTCCTCGAAGATCCAGTGGGTCCAGATCCCCGACCCGACCCAGAATCTGACCCAGATCAAGTCGGGCCAGATCGACGCCACCACCTCCGCTGAGCCGACCGGTACGGGCTGGGCCGCCGACCCGAAGGTCTCGCACCTGGCCGGCTTCGTCAGCAACGAGGGCCACATCGCGTACTCGTTCGCCTCCACCAAGGACTTCGCCGCCAAGAACGCCGACGTGGTCGACAAGTTCCGCACCGCCATCATCGACGGCAACACCGCCTTCAACGCCCTCGATGCCGCGGGCAAGGCCAAGCTGGCGGGTACCGTCAACGACAAGTGGCCGGCCGAGCTCCTCTCCAAGGCCCGGTACTCAAACTTCGGGGTCGCTGCGGTCTCCGCCGACGACGTCCAGTTCTCCATCGACCGGATGAAGAAGTACCAGATGCTGGACGCGAGCTCCTCGCTGAAGGCCACCGACCTCCTCCCGTAATCACCTCGCAAGGTCGAAATCCATGAGCAGCAGCACCATCTCCGGGGAGTCGAGGGCGGTCACGTCCGGCCGCGACTCCCGGGGTGGGCGCCCGAGTAACGTCCGCGCCCGCCTCATCACCGTGGCGCAGCGTCTCGGCGCCCTGGTCGTCGTCCTGGCCCTGTGGACCTGGTTCGCCAGGACCAAAGGCGCCGACGCCAACTTCCCCACGCCCCCGCAGGCGCTCGACAAGCTCGGCGAGCTGATGCGCACCTCCGCCTACTGGCATGCCGTCAGCGAGACCCTTCTGACGGCGCTGATCGGCTTCGTCATCGCCGCCGCGATCGGCATCCCGCTCGGCATGCTGATCGGGATGAGTCGACGGGCCCAGCTGAGCACGCAGTTCCTGGTCGACTTCGGCCGGACGATCCCGGTGATCGCGCTGCTGCCCCTGGCCATCCTGGTGCTGCACATCGGCCGGACGATGGCGGTCTTCCTCATCGTCTTCGGCGCGGTGTGGCCGCTGCTGGTCCAGGCGACCTATGCGGTCGCCCAGATCACGCCGCAGTCGCGGCAGGTGGTCAGGGCCTTCCGGATCTCCACCATCGAGCGCATCCGGTTCGTGTACGCGCCCTCGATGCTGCCGTTCCTGATGACCGGGCTGCGGATCGCGGCGAGCATCAGCCTGCTGATCGCCGTCACCGCCGAGTACCTGGGTCGCGTGCCCGGCCTCGGCGTCGAGATGCGTGACTCGGGTGAGACCGATCCGCGGGCCACGTTCGTCTACATGCTCACCACAGGTGCCCTCGGCCTGATGCTCAACGTCGGGCTGGTCGTGCTGCAGAAGCGCGTGCTGTGGTGGCACCCCTCCCAGCGCGGAAAGGTCGACTGAAATGCGGATCCTGCAGCGCATCGCCTGGGAGATCTGGCTGCCGCTCGTACTGGTGGCTGCCTGGTGGATCGTCAGCGCGAACAGCACCGACACCTACTTCCCGTCCTTGCACGCCATCCTCGACCGCTCCCGCGAGCTCTGGTTCTGGGAGGGCACCCGTGAGGACGTCCTGCCCAGCCTGCGCCGCCTCGCGATCGGCTACCTGATCGCTTGCGTCGTCGGCGTGCTGGCGGGTCTGGTGCTCGGCTCGGTGCACTGGCTGAGCAACGCGTCGCGTCCCTACATCGAGTTCTTGCGCTCGACGCCCGGTATCGCCCTGATGCCGCTGGTCTCGCTGGTCTTCGGTCTCGGCGACAGCTTCAAGATCGTCACCATTGCCCTGGTGTGCTGCTGGCCGGTCCTGCTCAACACGATCGACGGCGTGCACGGCGTCGAACCGCAGCTGAGCGACGTTGCCCGCAGCTACCGGATGACGACCGCCGATCGCGTGCGGTTCATCCTCCTGCCGAGCGCGGCCCCGCAGATCTTCGCCGGCGCCCGCACCGCCCTGGCCATCGGCGTGATCGCGATGACCGCGACCGAGATGATCGGCATCGGCGGTGGCCTCGGCTTCTTCACGCTCAACGCGAGCACGTCCTTCGACTACACCGGCCTCTGGTCCGGGATCATCGCGCTCGGCGTGGTCGGCTACATCCTGAACAAGCTCTTCGCCCTCGTCGAGCGCCGGCTCATCGCCTGGCACTACGGACTGATGGCACACAGCCAAGGAGGCAACTGATGACGCAGCACCCCGCCACGCCCGCCGGCCCCGGCGCGCCGCTGATCAGCGTCCGGGGCCTCGGGCACGCGTACGGCCCCCGGCAGATCTTCCAGGACCTCGACTTCTCCGTCGAGAAGGGCGAGTTCGTCTGCATCGTCGGCCCCTCCGGCGTCGGCAAGACCACCCTGCTGGGCTGCCTGACCGGTCTTCAGAGGCCCACCGACGGGACCGTGCACTTCGACGGCGAGCTCGTCAAGGGCACCCCACAGGGGCTCGCGATCGTCTTCCAGGACTACAGCCGCTCGCTGATGCCGTGGCTCTCGGTACGGGACAACGTGGCGCTGCCGCTGCGCTCGGCGGGCGTCGGCAAGAAGGAGCGCATCGTCCGGTCCGCCGAGGCGCTCGCCGAGGTCGGCCTCGCGGACTTCCTCGACTCCTACCCGTGGCAGCTCTCGGGCGGCATGCAGCAGCGCGTCGCGATCGCGCGCGCTCTGGCGTTCAACCCGAAGGCGATCGTCATGGACGAGCCCTTCGCCTCGGTCGACGCCCAGACCCGTGCGGACTTGGAGGACCTCGTCCTGAAGGTCCGCGACGAGCTCGGTATCGCGGTCATGCTGGTCACCCACGACATCGACGAGGCCGTCTACCTGGCCGACACGGTGCTGGTCCTGTCCGGCAAGCCCGCCACCGTGAAGGCGCTGATCCCGGTCGACCTGCCGACGCCGCGCGACCAGCTCGGCACCAAGGCCGAGCCGCGGTTCGCGGAGCTGCGCAGCGAGATCTACACGTACATCAAGAAGCCCGCGGTCGCGACCGCGTGAGATGGTGATGCTGACCTACGGCAAGGCCCTCGCCGTGCTCGAGGCCGCACGCGCGGCGGCAGCCGAGGAGTCCCTTACCGGGGCGTTCGCCGTGGTCGACGCGGCCGGCAACGACCTCGCCGTCGGTCGCGAGGCGACGGCGGCGTGGTTCACGGGCGCCGTGGCACGGGCGAAGGCCCGGACGGCGGCCAGGTTCGGAAGACCGAGCGTGGAGCTGGCCCACCTCGCCGAGCACTTCTCCGACGTGCTCGCGATCGCCACCGACGAGGCCGGATTCCGTCCGGTGACCCTCGACGGCGGCGTCCCGCTGTTCCGGGACGGCGTGCTCATCGGCGCCATCGGCGTCAGTGGTGGCGCGCCGGAGGCCGACCGGCGCTGCGCGGATCGCGCGGCCGCGGCCCTCGCTCGCGTGTGACGAGGACGACAGCGAGTTTTCCACCCGCTGCGAGAAGGCCCGTGCGCCGCGCCCCGGCGCAGCAGGGTTGAGACAACACCGCCGTCGGCCGTCGCCCGAGACGCGAGGAGAGGACATCAGATGGTTTCAGAGCGCGAGTCCAGCCAGTTCGTCGAGACCGCCAGCGGGCGCATCCACCTGCACCAGGTCGGCGAGGGACACCCGGTGGTCATGCTGCACGGCAGCGGCCCGGGTGCCACCGGCTGGAGCAACTTCGGTCCCAACCTCGACGCTTTCGCCGAGCGGTTCCGGGTGATCGCGCCGGACATGCCCGGCTGGGGTGCCTCGGACCCCGTCTCCTACGAGGAGCGCGACCATGTCGCGGCCGCGATCCAACTCCTGGACGCGCTGGACATCGAACGGGCCGCCTTGGTCGGCAATTCGATGGGCGGCGCCACCGCGCTGAAGGTCGCCGGGCGCCACCCCGACCGCGTGAGCCACGTCGTCACGATGGGCTCGGGCGCACCCGGCCCGCGGATGTTCGTCGCTGGCGGCGGCCCCTCGGAGGGGCTCAAGGTGCTGCATCAGGGCTACCGCGAGCCCTCGCGGGAGAACATGCGGGCGCTGTGCCGGGTGATGGCGTTCGACCAGTCCTTCGCCAGCGACGAGCTCATCGAGCAGCGCTATCAGAGCTGCGCCGCCCACCCCGAGCACATCACCAACTTCGCGGCCGGGCTGGGGCGTCCCCGCCGCGGCGAGTCCACCCTCGAGGACATCGCCGCGATCAAGGCTCCGGCGCTGATCATCCACGGTCGTGACGACCGGGTCGTCCACTTCGAGGCGGCCCTACGGCTGGTCTCGACGATCGAGGACGCCCGCATGGTCCTGCTCAACCAATGCGGTCACTGGGCGCAGCTCGAGCACGCCGACGAGTTCAACCGGCTGGTGTGCGACTTCATCGAGTCGGCCTCCGCGGCCACCTTCTGAGAGCCGAGAGGAACAACTGATGAGCGCATTGCTCGAACGGGTTGAGCAGCTTGCCGACCTCCTCCTCGACCAGGCGGAGGAGGCCGATGCCCTCGGCCATCTGCCGGAGCGCACCCACCGCGCGCTGCGTGCGGCCGGGGTCGTCAAGGCGCTGCAGCCGAAGGAGTTCGGCGGCGCCGAGGGGCATCCGCGCGAGTTCTTCGAATCGGTCCTGGCGATCGGGAGCCGCTCCGCGTCCGCCGGCTGGGTCTCCTCGGTCGTGGGCGTGCACTCCTTCGAGATCGCCCAGGGTACGCGGCAGGTGCAGGAGGAGATCTGGGGCGCGGACCCCGACGTCTGGGTCGCCTCGCCGTACGCGCCGATCGGGCGGGCCGCGCGGACCGACGGCGGCTGGATCTTCAGCGGCCGCTGGCCGTTCTCCTCCGGGACCGACCTGTGTGACTGGGTGGTGCTCGGCGGGATGCTCACCGATGAGGACGGCGCGGTCCGCCCCGACGGGCTGCGGCACTTCATCCTGCCGCGCAGCGACTACACGATCGTGCCGGACTCCTGGAACGTCGTGGGCCTCAAGGGCAGCGGCAGCAAGGACGTCGTCATCGAGCGCGCCTTCGTGCCCGATCACCGGCTCATCGATCCGCGTGACCTCGAGTCCGGGGCCGCCGCGGAGCAGGCGGGGCGCGGTGGTGTCCCGCTGTACCGGATGCCGTTCCACACCATGTTCAGCGGCGCCATCACCGCCGGCACCCTCGCCGCCGCAGAGGGCGCTCTCGCCGCGTGGCTGGCCTACACCCAGGCCGCGGGTCTCGACCCGCGGCCTGGTCGCCGCGACGGACCCACGGCAGCTGAACGCGCTGGGGGCGGCCGCGGCCGACCTCGAGGCCAGTCGGCTCCAGTTCCTCACCGACATCGATCGGCTCTACGACGCCGCGGCGTCGGGCGCCCCGATCGGCATCGAGCTGCGCGCGGAGATCCGGCGCAACCAGGTCCGGGCCTCAGGTCGCGTGGGCGAAGCGGTCGACCGGCTGGTCGCCATCGCCGGCGGGTCCGCGATGCGGCTCGACAACCCCATCCAGCGGTTCTGGCGCGACCTCCACATCGCGCTCGGACACGGCGCCAACGTCGCCGAACAGATCTATCAGGCGACGGGCACCGTGGCCTTCGGCGGGCAGCTGCCCGCGAACGTACGGATGTGACCATCGGACCAGGTCCCCGCAGCACGACCGCTGGCGCGCCGGGCCCCGAAGCAGCACCGCAGAACAGGAGATCGACCATGGAGACCACGCACGGATTCGATTCGGCACTCTTCCGCGAGACGCTGGGCCACTTCCCGACCGGCGTCGTCGTCATCACCGCGATCGACGGCGACGGCGAGCCGGTGGGCATGGTGGTCGGCTCCTTCACCTCGGTGTCACTCGAGCCGCCCCTGGTCGCCTATCTGCCCACCCGCGCCTCCGGCAGCTACGCGCGACTGCGCACCAGCAGGCACTTCTGCGTCAACATCCTGGCCGCGGACCAGCAGGACCTGTGTGCTCGCTTCGCCTCGCGGACCGAGGACAAGTTCGCCGGCGTGGGCTGGCGCCCCAGCGGCCAGGGAGCCCCGATCCTGCCCGGCACGGTCGGATGGATCGAGTGCGAGGTCGCCGAGGAGCTCGACGGCGGCGACCACATGATCGTGGTGGGCCGCGTCCTCGACCTCGAGGTGCAGCGCCCGACCCTGCCGCTGCTGTTCTTCCAGGGCGGCTACGGCCGCTTCGCGCTGCCGTCGCCGGTGGCCAGCTCCGACCCCGAGCTGATCGAGGGCGCGCAGATGGCCGAGATCGTCCGCGGACCGCTCGAGGACCTGGCCCGCGACCTGGGTGCCGACTGCAGCGTCATGATCCGGGTCGGGGACGAGGCGGTCTTCGTCACGGCCACGAGCCGGGGCGACAGCGAACCGGGCAGCCTGGCGGTCGGGCACCGCATCCCGCTCATCCCACCGGTCGGCACGGTCTTCTGCGCTCAGGCGCCCGACTCGGAGGTGGAGCGCTGGCTCGACCGGGCCAAGGCGTCCGACGAGGACCGAGCCAGCTTCCGGGACAACCTGGCCGCCGTGCGGCGCAACGGCTACTCGCTCTCGCTGGTACCCGACGACCCGACGGACCGGGTCGCGCTGATGAGCGACTACTCGGGCGTCGACGTGATGCCGATCCACGAGCGGCGCATCCGGCAGATGATCGCCGAGAGCGCCTCCCTCTACGAGCCGGTGCTCGACCCCGACCAGACCTACGACCTGCACTCGGTGATCGTGCCGCTGGCCACCGGCGAAGCGCAGACCCGGCTCGCCATCCGGCTCTCACGGCTGCCGCGCGGCGCGGGCGTGGTGCGCATCGAGGGCTGGATCGTCGCGCTGAAGGCCGTGGCCGAGGCCGGCGCAGCCCGGCTCCGCGTCCGGGCCGAGACGGCCGCCGCCGATCGGCGCTAGCCGTTCTTCCGCTCCTCGCCACGAGCCGGTCGTCGCGCCGTGGCCGAGCGCAGCAGCACAGCAGACATCTAGATGAGGAGAGTGGAATGACAGCGAAGGTCAAGGCCCTCGGCTACGCAGTGGTCACGGCACCGGACCTGGACGAATGGGTCGCGTTCGGATCGGGCCTGCTCGGCCTGCAGGTGGCCCACCGCGACGAGGAGCGACTGCTGCTCCGGATGGACCACTACGCCTACCGCTTCGACGTGCGTCAGGCCAAGGAGAGCGGCGCCGTCGCGCTCGGGTGGGACGTCGGCGGCCCGGAGGCGCTCGCCGAGCTCACCGCGAGGCTGACCGCAGCCGGCTACCAGGTCGAGCAGGGCAGCCCTGAGCTCATCGCCGAGCGGATGGTGGTCGACCTCGTCCGGTTCCGGGACCCCGAGGACGTCATCGACCACGAGCTGTTCTGGGGGCTCAAGAGCACCATCGAGCGCTTCGTCTCCCCGATCGGCGCGACCTTCGTCGCCGGCGACCTGGGCATGGGCCACGCCTTCCAGGCGTTGCACCACGGCAACGACGCGTACAACACGCTGTTCCGGGAGCTGCTCGGCTTCCGGCTCAGCGACCACATCGAGATGCCGGGCGACCTCGGCACCTTCCTGCACTGCAACCCCCGCCACCACTCCTTCGCCTTCGCCAACGCGCCGCACCGCAAGGCGGGCATCGGGCACTTCATGTTCGAGATCGACGATCTCGACCTGCTGGGTCGGCAGTGGGACGCGGTCCAGGAGGCGGGCGTGACGATCCTGTCCACCCTGGGCAAGCACACCAACGACGAGATGATCTCGTTCTACGTCCGCAGCCCCTCCGGCTTCGGCATCGAGTTCGGCGTCGGCGGCATCCTGATCGACGACGAGACGTGGCTCCCGGTGCGCTACGACTCCGCGCACTACTGGGGCCACAAGCGCCCCGAGGGCGTCTGAGTAGCACAGACACCGAAGGGCCGGCGTACGCAGCACGCCGCCCCTTCGGTGTCGTTCAGTACATCGTGCCGGGTCAGCGACCCTTCCACTCGGGCGCACGCTTCTCCAGGAACGCGCGGGTGCCCTCGACCTGATCCTCGGAGAGGTAGACGTCCGGGCCGATGTCGAGGCGGATGGCAGCGTGCGGATCCATGCCGGCGGTCCGCCGGAAGGTCAGCTTGAGCCGCTCGAGCGAGAGCGGGGCGGAGTCGGTCAGCACGGCGAGGAACTCCTCGGCACCCGCCACCAGTCCGTCAGCGGGCAGCACGCGGTTGACCAGGCCCCATCGCGACGCCTCCTCGAGCGACACCCGGCGACCGGTGTAGAGCCACTCCATCGCGATCGCGCTCGGCACCAGCTGCGGTAGCGCCACCGAGGCGTAGTGGGCACCCCGCCCGCGCTTGGCCTCCGGCACCGCGAAGAACGCGCCCTCGGCCGCGATCCGCAGGTCGCAGGAGAGCACCAGTTCGAAGCCGCCGGCCACCGCGGCCCCGTTGACCACGGCGATGGTCGGCTTGCGGGTGTCGATCATGACCTCGAAGAGGCTGCGCCGGTTGTTGTGCAGGGGACCGTAGAACGGCTTGCCCGCATCGGCCAGCCTCTTCGCATCGCCCAGGTCGGCACCCGAGCAGAACGTCGTCCCGGCGCCGGTGATCGCAACCACGTAGACCGACGGGTCGTGGTCGGCCTCGATGAGCGCGTCGATCAGCGCGTCGTTGAGGTCGCGGTTGAGGGCATTGCGCACGTCGGGTCGGTTGAGGGTGAGCCAGCGGGTGCGGCCACGGTCCTCGATCAGCAGGATCTCGTCAGTCATCGCAGGGGTCCTTTCGGGGGTTACCAGCTGTACGCGGGCGGCGCCTGGCGCATGGTGACCCACTGCACCTCGGTGAACGCCTCCAGGTTGGACTGGTGGCCGCCGTGCCGTGCGCCGTTGCCGGAGTCTCCGACACCGCCGAACGGTGCGACCGGCTCGTCGTTGATGGTCTGGTCGTTGATGTGGACCAGACCGGCGGGGATCCGCTCGGCCAGGTCGAGCCCAGCGAGCACGTCGCGGGTGAAGATCGACAGCGCCAGTCCGTACTCCGAGTCGGCCGCCAGGTCGGCAGCCTCCTCGAGGGTCGCGAACGGCACCACGGAGGCGACCGGCCCGAAGACCTCGCCGGCGTACGCAGGGGCGTCGAGCGGCGGTCGGCCGAGCACGGTGGGCCGATAGAACAGCCCCTCGTACGTGCCGCCGCTGAGCAGCTCCGCGCCGGCATCGACCGAGGCGGTGACCAGCCCATGGATGTGGTCGCGCTGCCGCTCGTCGATGATCGGGCCGATCTCGGCGTCGGTGCGGACCGGGTCGCCGACCCGCAGCGCCGCCGCCTCCTCGGCCAGCGCGCTCACGTAGTCGTCATAGACCGACTCGTGCACCAGGTGCCGGCCGGCGGCCATGCAGATCTGTCCGGCGTGGCGGAACGACGCCCACGCCCCCGCGCGCGCGGCTGCGGAGATGTCGGCGTCCGGGAGCACGATCAGCGCGGAGTTGCCACCGAGCTCGAGGTGGGTGCGCTTGAGGCGCTCGGCCGCGGCGCGGGCGATCGCCTTGCCGCCGCCGGTGGAGCCGGTGAAGGCGATCACCGGGACGTGCGGGTGCGCCACGAGCGCCGCACCGACCTCGGCATCGCCGGGCAGCACGTGCAGCAGCCCCTCCGGCAGGCCAGCCTCGCGGAAGACCTCCGCGAAGACCGCGCCGCCGCAGACCGCGGTGCGCGGATCGGGCTTGATCACGACCGCGTTGCCGAGTGCCAGCGCCGGGGCGATGGCGCGGATCGCGAGGAGGATGGGGGAGTTGAACGGCGCGATCACGCCGACCACCCCGACCGGCACGTGCCGGGCGAAGGAGAGCCGTTGGGCGCGTGACCGGAGCAGGTCGCCGGCCGGCATCGCTGCCAGCGCGGCGGCCTCGAAGCACTCCTCGGCGGCGATGTGCGCCTGCGGCGCGGCCACCCCGCGGGCGGCCCCGGCCTCGCGACCGAACACCTCCGCGATCTCCTCGGCGTGGGCCACGAAGGCGGCCGCGGCACGGCGCAGCACCGCCGCGCGTACGTCATAGGTCGCCGCGGCCCACGCGCGCTGCGGGACCCGGGCGGCTTCGACCGAGGAGGCGACATCGGCGGGCGACGCGACGCCGTACTCGCCGATCTTCTCGCCGGTGGCGGGCTCGCGCGACGTCGCGCTGGACGACGCGGGCACCCAGTGGCCGGTGAAGAGCGAGCGCTCCCAGTCGGCGGGGTCGAGGAACGACATCACTTCTCCTCAGTGACGGCAGCGGGCACGGCGAGGGGCACGGGGAGGCCGGCCTCCACCGCGTCGCGGGCGGGGGAGCGGATCGGCTCCTTGTACGGCGACGGTGCACCGGCGTAGACCGACGAGCCGAGCCGGAAGTGCTGGGCCTGCTCGATCGACTCCACGAAAGGCATGTCCATGGGGTAGAGCTCGGCGCCGCGGGGTCGCGGACCGGCCTTGGCGACCTTGCCGTACAGCTCGTGGCCGACGACCTCCTCGGCGAGCCAGGCCGCCTCGATCAGCTTGTCGAGGTCGATCCCGGTGGCGACGCCCTCCTCGTGGAGCAGGTCGACCAGGTCCTCGGTGGGGATCATCCGGGTGGCGCGGCCGTTGCCGCAGTAGGGGCAGCCCCCCATGCCGCCGATCGCGGTGTCGACCCCGAGCACGTGCTCGGCCGAGAGCGCGCGCAGCGCCTGGTAGAAGGAGAGCAGCGCGGTGCCGCGGGCGTCGTGCAGGTGCAGGTGGTAGCGCTCGACCTCAGGCCAGCGGTCACGGAACGCGGCGATGGTCTCCTCCAACGCGCGCGGGGTGTTCCACGACATCGGATCGCCGAGCCAGAACGTCGAGACCCGGATGCCGGCGGCGGTCCAGGCGTCGTACTGGTGGGCGGCGTAGGCCATCCGCTGCTCGAGGGTGAACGGGCCGAGCCAGTTGGAGCCCCACGCGGCGTTGATCGCGACCGTCGCCTCGTGCACATCGCGCTCGACCGCGGCCGCGATGATGCGCGGCAGAGCGGCGATCTCGTCGGCCTGGCTCTTGTTCGTGTTGCGCCGCACGAAGACGTCGCACAGGTGGATCGTCGACCGTGGCACGTCCGGCAGGGCGGTCAGTGGGCCGTACGGCTCGGTCAGCTCGGCACGGCGCTCGGCGCCGCGCGCATTGAGCGCGAGCGCCGTGTACGTGGTGCCCTCGCGTGGGGTGAAGCCGGCGATGACCTCCTCCACCTGGGCCATCTGCGGCACCCACGTCGGGGAGACGAAGGAGCCGACGATCAGCCGCGGCACGCCGGCCGCGGAGAGGGCGTCGAGGAGGCGGACCTTGTCCTGTGGGTCGATCGAGGCGTCCTCGATCTGCATCCCCTCGCGCAGGCTCTCGTCGGTGATCTCGACCCGCGGCAGTCCGTGGTCCTCGCGACGGCTCATGCGTCCTCCTCGGTCAGGTGCAACGACAGTACGGCGTCCAGTGCGGTCGCGGCCGGTGCGGCGGCGGCGGCGCGGATCCGGGCCGGGAGCCCTGCGGCGTCGGTCTCGCTGACGCCGACCGCGGTCAGGCAGCGGACTAGCTTGTCGTCGATGGCGGCAGCGTCGGGGCGGTCCGCGGGCTCGTCGAGCGTGACGGTCCGCGCGAGCGTACGACCGTCCGCCAGGACCAGCTCGACCCGGGCGAAGCGGCGACCGCCCAGATCGGGTCCGATGCTCGGGGAGTCGGCGGCGACGGTCTCGACGAGCGCCATCAGGCCGGCGTTGGCGGCGATCGCCTCCATGGTGAAGTCGCCCGGACCGACACCGCCGGTGCGCAGGACCTGCGCCACGTTGAAGGCCATCGAGAACGTCGCCTCGTCGCCGGTGACGGGCAGCGCGGCGCGCAGGGGGCGCAGGGTCGCGGGGTGCGCCTCGACCCGGATGCTGCGGATCGCGGTCAGGTCGGCGACCTCGGGACGCAGCCGGGCGGTCGCGGCCAGGGCCCGGTGGGTGCCGAAGCAGGCGGCGAACTGCTTGACCGCGCAGTCCTCGCCCCACGCGTCGAGCCAGTGCGCGATCCGCTCGCCCAGGTCGACCCCGACGACACCGGTGGGGGCGCCGTGGCGGGCGAGGAAGCCGCGGGGGTCGTCGAGCTCGCCGGGGTTGGCGGTGAAGCCGGCCTGCGCCAGCCCGACCGCCTGGACGGCGTCGCTGGCGGCGCGCCCGGCATGGAACGGCTTGGTCATGGTGCCGAAGTTGGCCAGGCTCCCGGCCGCCGTCGAGGCGGCGATGCCGAGCGCGGTGCGGGCCTGGCCGGCGCTGAGTCCGGCGACGCCCGCACCGGCGGCGGTCGCGGCCAGCACCCCGAGCGTCGAGGTCGCGTGCCAGCCGCGGTCGTAGTGGGCGGAGATCGGCAGCACGTCGGCGAGAGCGCGGATGAGCACGTGTCCGGCCTCGACCGCTGCGAGCAGCCGCGCGGTCGGCGTCTGCGGCGTGGCCAGCGCCAGCACGGTCGGCCACAGCACCGCGCTGGGGTGGATCGGCATGGTCAGCCCGGCGTCGTCGTAGTCGAGCGCGTGCGCGGCGGTGCCGTTGCGCAGCGCGGCCCTGCTCGGCGCGAGCCGCTCGCCGGTGCCCCAGACCGGGGTGTCGCCGAGTGAGGCTTCCTGCCAGCGGCGCAGCGTTCGCACGGTCTCGGTGCGCTGGCCCGCGATCGTCACCGCGATCGTGTCGACGAGGGTGTCGACCACCGCAGCGCCCGCCCTCGGAAGGGTGTGCCCGAGGGCGAGCGCGACCAACGCCTCGCCGGCGCCGTCGACGGCAGGGGCGGCGTCGACGGCGGGGTCGGGGCGATGGGCGGTCGGGACGGTCGGCGTCATGTCAGGACGCCACCGCCACGTCGAGGAGGAGCGGCTCGCGCCGATCGGCCAGGGTGGGCACGACCTCATCGAGGACCGCGACGAGCTCGTCGTACGTCGTGACGCGGCGGCTCGGGCAGCCGAAGCCGGCCGCGATCGTGGAGACGCTGATCTCGCCGAAGCCCGGCCAGGGCGCCTCGCCGCCGGCGTTGACGGCCAGCCGGTCCATCACCGCGTAGCCGCCGTTGGACATGATCACGTAGAGCGCGCCGACGCCGTAGTGCGCGGCGCTCCACACGGTCTGGATGTTGTAGAGCGAGGCGCCGTCGCCGACGACTGCGACGACCGGTCGCTCGGGGGCACCCATCTTGAGCCCGGTCGCGGCGGCCAGCGCGAAGCCGAGCCCGCCCTGCGCTGGGGTGAGGAAGCCGAGCGGCCGGCGGGCCGGGACGGTGTCCATCAGCAGCCGGCGGGTCGACGGGCTCTCCTCGATCAGCGTGGAGACCTCCGGCAGGCGGGCGTACAGCTCGCTGAAGACATGTGCGGGCGTGAGCTGCTGGTCGTCGGCGAGCGGCGCGGGAGCTGCGGGACGGGTGATCGCGCCGGTTGCGCTGTCCGTACGGGCGGCGGTGGTCTCGGCGAGCGCGGTGACGGTCGCCCGGACCGGGCCGACGACGGCCAGGGCGGCGGCGGAATAGGCCGCCTCGTCGGGGTCGTCGGTGAGGACGGCGACCGTGGTCCCGGGCTCGGCGAAGCGTCCGGGCGACCAGAGGTACTGGCGGAAGGCGGGGGCGCCGATCACGAGGACGGTGTCGTACGGCGAGAGTGCCTTGCGCAGCGCGCCGCGCTCCGCGGGAAGATGGCCGGCCCACGGGCGCGAGGTCTGGTCGATGCTGGCGCGGGCTGCGTGCGCCTCCGCCCAGACGTCGCAGCCGAGGCGGGCAGCGAGCGCCGCGACCGCGGCCCAGGTCTCCGGCTGGTCGGTGCTCGAGCCGAGGACCAGGGCGGGCCTCTCGGCCCCGTCGAGGAGGGCGGTGAGGCGGGCGACCACGGCCGCGTCGGCGCCGCCGCTGATCAGCAGCTCGGCCGGGGCGGCCAGCTCGATGGTCTCGTCGGCGGTCTCGTCCCAGTCGCCCATCGGCACGATCACCACGGCGGGGCCGCGGTGGATGAGGGCGTCGTGGAAGGCGCGGGCGATGACGGCCGGCAGGTCCTGGGCGCGGGCGGGCTCGCGTACCGAGACGGGGTAGTCCCCGGCCAGGCCGTGCAGCCTGCCGGCGAGGAACGGCTCGGAGGCGAGGTGGCGACGATCCTGCTGGCCGACCAGGATCACCATCGGCGCGCGATTGGCGCGGGCGGTGGCGATCGCGCCGACGGCGTTGCCGTACCCGGCGGTGGTGTGGAGCAGCGCGAGCGCGGGCCGGCCGGTGGCGATCGCCTCGCCGGTCGCCATCCCGATGACGGCGCCCTCGTGGAGCGCGAGCACGAACTCCATCTCCGGCGTGAGGTCGGTCAGGAAGGCCACCTCGGTCGAACCCGGGTTGGCGAACATCCGCGTCACGCCGAGGTTCCGCAGCTCCTCGAAGACGGCGTCGCGCACGGTGCTCATGGGACTCCTCGCAGCAAGTCATGGGGCCCGCAGCTCGGGCCGACGATCCGATGTTCACCCGCCTCCGGCCGCCGCCGGTCTGCTCGTCGCACCCATCGGAAGATCGCTTCCGGCGTACTCCTGCGCTTCCTAGCGTCGTCAGCATCGGAAACCGTCTGTCCGGAGGAGCCCCATGAAGATCGCCCGTTTCGACGAGGGCCGCATCGGCGTCGTCATCGGCGACGAGGTCGTCGACGTCACTGATGTCGTCGGCATCGACACCGACGAGTGGCCGGTCGTCGGCCCGAACCGGCTGATCCGCGACTTCGCGTCCCACCGGGACGCCATCGAGGACGCCCTGCACAGCGCCCCCCGCCACCGCCTGGGCGAGGTCACGCTGCGCACGCCGGTCCCGTGGGCGAGCAAGGTGATCGCGTACCCGGTCAACTACCACGACCACGGCCGCGAGATGCAGGCCGGCTACCGCGCTGACATCCAGGGGTTCTTCCTCAAGCCGTCCTCGTCGCTCTCCGGCGCCGGTGAGCCGGTCGAGCTGCCGGTCGTCCCCGGCCGCGAGGTCCACCACGAGTCCGAGCTGGCCATCGTGATCGGCAAGCGCTGCCACAACATCACGCGTGAGGAGTGGGAGGAGTACGTGTTCGGCTACGCCTGCCTCCTCGACATGGTCGTCCGCGGCCGGGAGGAGCGCGTCTTCCGCAAGGCGTTCGACACGTTCTGCCCGGTCGGCCCCTGGATCACCACCGCCGACGAGGTCGGCGACCCGACCCAGCTCGACATGGCGCTCTGGGTCCGGCACGCCGACGGCACCGAGGAGCTGCGCCAGCACACCAACACCGGCAACCTCGTGCTCGACATCCCCGGCATGGTCCAGATGGCCGCTGCCGTGATGACCCTCGAGCCCGGCGACATCATCGCGACGGGCACCCCCGCAGGTGTCGGCCCGGTCGTCGACGGCGACACCATCCGGATCACGATCGAGCGCGTCGGCGAGATGTCGGTCTCCGTCGTGCAGGGCGCCTCCGGCCAGACGGAGGTCTTCGCGACCCCGTACACGACGGACATCGCCAAGCAGGAGCTCGTCCCTGCCGACCAGCAGGTCGCGATCGAGGAGGGTGCGAAGTGAGCGCCACGTCCCCGAACCTTCCCGACCTGTCGCAGGTCACCAGCCTCGATCAGCTCTACGGCGTCTTCGAAGAGCTCTCCATGGAGGGCGGGTGGCACCGTCCTGCCGGTCCGGCTCTGTGGCCCGAGCCGCGCAAGACGCTGCTGCCCCACGTGTGGCACTACGCCGAGATCAAGGGCGTCCTCGATGTGGCCGGCCGGCTCGTCGATCACACCCAGGCCGACCGCCGAAACGTCACGCTGACCAACCCCGCCGAGGGCAACGTGTATCCGACGGTGCGCACCATGGTAGCGGCGTACCAGATGATCAAGCCCGGCGAGAACGCGCTCGCCCACCACCACACCCCGGCCGCGCTCCGGATCATCCTCGAGGGCAGCGGCACGTGCACCGTGGTCGAGGGCGACCGGGTCGAGATGCGTCCCGGCGACGTGCTGCTGACACCGTCGTGGACCTGGCACGAGCACTCCGCCGCCGCGGACGCCGACGACTGCTACTGGGTCGACATCCTCGACGTCCCGCTGATCCACCTGCTCGAGCCGATGTTCTTCGAGAAGTACGAGGACGTGGTCGGGCACGACGGGCTCCAGCCGGACCCACGTGACCTCGACGCGTCGCCGATCGCGTACCGCTGGACCGACTCTCTGGCCCGTCTCGAGGCCCAGACCGAGGCGCCCGAGCACGGGATGGCGGAGCAGGAGATCGAGCTGACCACCGATGGCGGCCCGGCGATGCCGACGATCGCGCTGCACGTCCAGCAGTCCTCGGCCGGCTTCGCGTCGCCGACGATGCGGACCACCGCCAACTCGCTCTACACCGTCATCGAGGGCAGTGGCGAGGCCCTGGTCGACGGCGAGGTGCTGCGCTGGGAGCGCGGCGACATCATCGCCGTCCCGGCCTGGCGCCCGTACTCCTTCACCGTCCGCGAGGACGCCTACCTGGTCCGTGCCAGTGACGAGCCCGTGTACGGCGCGCTCGGACTGCTGCGCACCGAGAAGCTCTGAGGAGAAGTGTCATGAAGATTGTCATCGCAGGTGGCGGCATCGGCGGGATGAGTGCGGCGCTCGCCCTGCTGCGCGCCGGCCACCAGGTGCAGGTGCTGGAGCAGGCCAAAGCGCTCACCGAGGTCGGGGGCGGTATCCAGATCAGCCCCAACGGCTCGCGCGCGCTCGACCACCTCGGGGTCTTCGAGGAGCTCCAGCGCAGCTCGGTCACGGTGGAGCGCAAGGAGTTCCGGCTGTGGAACTCGGGCAAGGCGTGGCCGCTCTTCGACCTCGGGCCGGTCGCGGTGGAGAAGTACGGCTACCCGTACCTCACCGTCTACCGCCCCGACCTGCTGGCCGCTCTCGAGAACGGCGTACGCGCGCTCGCCCCGGATGCGATCTCGCTGTCGGCGCGCGTGGTCGGCATCGAGCAGGACGCGACCTCGGCCTCCGTGCTGCTCGCCGACGGCTCGACGGTGACCGGTGACGTCGTCATCGGCGCCGACGGCTGGCGCTCCGCGGTCCGTACGGCTCTGTGGGGCTCGCACTCGCCCGAGTTCTCCGGCATGGTCGCGTGGCGCGGCCTGGTGAACTGGGACGACCTGCCCGAGCACATGCAGCAGTGGGTCGGCTCGACCTGGATCGGCCCGGGCGGTCACGCCGTGTCGTACCCGCTGCACGGCGGGAAGATCATGAACTTCGTCGCCACCATCGAGGGCAAGACCTGGACCGCCGAGGGCGGCAGCGAGCCCGGCACGCACGAGGAGTGCACCGCCGACTTCGCCGGCTGGCACGAGGACGTCCAGACCCTCATCCGGCTCTCCCCGTCGCTGTCCAAGTGGGCACTGGTGCGCTGGGAGCCGATCGAGCGGTGGACGTCGGGCCGGATCTCGCTGCTCGGCGACGCGGCCCACGCGACCCTGCCGTTCCTGGCCCAGGGCGCGGTCCACTCGATCGAGGACGGCGTCGTGCTGGCCCGCTGCCTGACGGCGTTCGCCGACCCGGCCGAGGCGCTCAAGCGGTACGAGGCGGCCCGCCTCGAGCGGACCACCACCATGGTCCGCGGCGCCACCGCCAACACCGGCCGCTTCCACTCCCAGGAGCTCGCGACCGCCGAGGGCGCGGACGCGTACATGGCTCGGGAGTACTCCGAGGCGCCGATCGCCGAGCGCTACGACTGGCTCTACGCGTACGACGCGGTCAACGCGCCGATCTGATCGCTGCCCCGCCAGGTCGTCACTGTCACCGTGACACCCCGAGAGAGTCACGGTGACATGTTGGCGAAGCCGCCTCAGAGGCTGAGCAGACCCCGTACGTGCCCGCGCTGCGCGACCGAGAGGATCCGGTCGGCCAGCACGTCCGCGTCGGCACCCAGCGGGCGCGCGTTGAGGTCGTACTTGATCCGCACCTCGTCGGCCGTCAGCGGCCGGGCGGCGGTGCCGCGGTTGGCGAGCACCTCCTCGACCAGGGTGTGTCCATCAGTCGTCACGACGGTGACGATCGAGGGGAAGTGCATCGGGAAGATCGCCTCGCAGCGCGGGTCCGACTCGTGGGTCACCTTCGCGGCCAGCTCGAGGTTGATCGGGTCGGCCACCGCGGCATCGGTGAAGTCGTCGAGGTAGACCCCGAGCCCCGAGCCGCCGCGCAGCGCCAACGCGAACGTGAACGGCCCGCTGAACTGCGCGTGATAGCCCGACTCCGGGCGGATCTTCGCCTCGCGCGGGTTGGCGATCGTCCGCAGCGTCGCGGCGGCGGCGCCGATGGTCACCGACGCCACGTCCTCAGCACGCAGCCCCTTCGCCCGCAGCGCGAGGGCGGCGTCGATGCCGGTGTGGGTGAAGACGTTGGTGGGGTAGGGCTTCACGAAGCACGCGTCGATCTCCCATCGCTCGCCGAGCTCGCCCAGCAGCGCGGCCTCGTCGTAGGTGTCGCCGCAGTAGGCCTGGAAGAACCCGAACCTGCCCTCGAGCACGGTCGGCGGGCCGGTCAGCCCGGCGGCCGCGGACTGCGCGGCGACGATGCCCGAGTGCGCGGCCCAGCCGCAGTGCATCCGCTTGACCGAGCCGCCGGCCCGATTGGCCTCGAGTAGGCCCGCGCCCATCGAGCAGGCGATCGCCATCGCGTGCGCCGTCCGCTCGGTGGAGAGGCCGTACGCCACCGCGGCGGCTGCGGCCGCGCCGATCGCGCCGCAGATCGAGGTGGCGTGCAGACCGCGCTCGAAGAAGACCGAGTTGTTGATCGCCGGATCGAAGCCGGCGTTGCCGAGCCGGATCGCGATCTCATTGCCGACCGCGATCGCCGTCAGCAGGGTCGTCCCCGAGGCCCCCGCTTCCTCGGCTGCGGCCAGCGCCGCGGGCACGATCGAGGCGGAGGGATGCAGGATCGACGGTACGTGGGTGTCGTCGAAGTCGAGCGCGTGCGCCAGCGTCCCGTTGACCAGCGCGGCCGACGGCGCGGGCAGCCGCTCCGCGAGGCCGATCGCGCCGGCGAGAGGCGCCCCGCCCCACCGCGTGACGAGCGATCGTGCGACCTCCGCCGGGCCGGTACCGAGGGCGGCGACCGAGATCCCGACGACGTCGAGCAGACGCAGGGTCGAGTCGTGCAGCACCGCCGGGGGCGGGGCCGCGGCGACGGAGGTCGCGAACTCGGCGAGCCGCGCGACCGCGGTGCCTATCATCGGGGTGTCGGCGCCAGCGGCCACGGGTGCTCCTCCAAGGGGTTCGTCACAGGATCAGATCAGGGCGAGCGGGCGCAGCGGTGAGCCCGTCGCGCCGACCAGTCGCAGTGGTGCCGCGATGAAGGTGAAGACGTCCGGCGCCACCGGGGCGAGTCCCTCCAGCGCGAGCATCTCCAAGATCGGGATGCCGGACTCGACGAGCAGGATCCGGTGGCCGGGCAGGCGGGCGTGTCCCTCGCTGGCGGGGATGTGCTCGAAGGCGGTGGTGTCGGAGCCGACGACGACCGGTCGGTGCGCTGCAAGCCATGCGGCGGCGGCCTCGTCCGGGCCGGGCACGCCGGCGTCGTGCGACAGGAAGTCGTGTGGAGCGTCCCAGAGCCGTCCCCAACCGGTACGGACGAGCAGCGCCGCGCCCTGCGGCACCACCCGGTCCCCGAGCGCCCGCGCGAGGTCCTCCGGCGTGACGGCGTAGCCGGCGTCGAGACGCTCGACACCGAGCGCGGCCGGCACGTCCAGCAGCAGGCCGGGCGCCACCACGGGCGGCACGGTGTGGATGCCGTGCTGGAGGTAGCGGCCGCCGACCTGCGCCTCGGCCGCGCTGACGCCGCCGTGCAGCATCCCCTCGTGGCTGATGTGCGCGAGCGCGTCCATGTGGGTAGCGGTGTGTGTGCCCAGCACGAGCATGTCGTTGGCGCCGGAGGTCCCGTCGACCCGGACGGCATCGCCGTGGCGCCGCAGCAGGGCGTGCTTGTAGCCGGGGTGGCTGGGGGAGACCGGGATGTTCGGGTGCAGCGGCTGGGCCAGGTCGATCACCGAGACGGCGGTGCCGTCGGCAAGGGTCCCGGTGTTCGTGCCGGGATTCTCGGTGGCGCTCATGCCGACGCCCGCGCGATCAGGTCGCTGGCCTGGCGCATGATCGCCGGGTCGATGAACGAGCCGTCGGGCAGGGCGACCGAGGCGGTGCCCTCGACCTCCATGCCAGCCGCCCGGTCGGCGATGGAGCGCGCCCAGGCGAGCTCGCCCGACGTCGGCGCGAAGACCTCGCGCACGACCGGGATCTGGCCGGGGTGGATCACCGAGCGGCCGACGAAGCCGAGCCGGCGCAGCTCGGTGCATGACGCCCGCAGACCGTCCAGGTCCTTCACGTTCGCGAAGGCCGAGCCGCGCGGCGCGGGCAGGCCGGCGGCACGCGAGGCCTGGACCGTGGTGAGCCGGGCGAGTAACAGCCCGGCGTCGTCGGCACTGCCGTCGACCGCGCGCGGCAGGCCGAGGTCGGCGCGCAGATCGGCCTCGCCCAAGGAGATCCCGCAGACGCCCGGTGCCTCGGCGATCTCGTGGGCGTACCGGACACCGCGGGCGGACTCGATCAGGCAGCCCAGGTGCGGACGGTCGCCGGCGTACGCCGTGGTGAGCAGACGCGCCTCCGCGACATCGGCGCCCGACTCGACCTTCGGCAGGTGGATCTCCTGGATGATCCCGGCCCGCAGCAGCGGCCCGACCGCGGCGACGTCGAGCACGAAGTCGGAGGACGAGACGTGGTTGACCCGCACGGCGATCGGCACCGGCTGCGACCCGGCCTTCGCGAGTCCCGCGACCAGCTCGCGCGCGACCTCGCGCTGCGAGGGATGGGTGGCGTCCTCGAGGTCGATGATCACGGCGTCCGCGCCGCGGACGGCCTTGGGGAGGAGCGTCTCGACCTTGGGGGCCGGGACGTAGAGCCAGGTGGTCGGCATCGGGCGGCTCAGATCGCGCCCGCGGCGCGCAGCTCGGCGATCCGCTCCGCACCGAGCCCGAGCTCGCTCAGCACCGCGTCGGTGTCCGCACCGTGGCCGCGGCCCGTGTGCCGGATCGCGCCGGGCGTCTCCGACATCCGGAAGAGCAGGTTGGGCATCCGGACCGGGCCGAGGTCCTCGTCCTCGACGGTGGCGATCGCGCCGATGGCGTTGTACTGCTCGTCCTCGATCACGCGCGAGGCGTCGTACACCAGGCCGATCGCCGCCTCGGCCTTGCTGAACTCGGCCATCACCTCGTCGGTCGGGCGCTCGGCGATCCACGAGCCGACCGCGTCGTCGATCTCATCGGCGTGCCGGGCGCGCTCGAAGCCGGAGCCGAACCACGGCTGCTCGGCGATGTCGGCGCGACCGACCATCCGCATCACCCGGTCGGCGATCGAGTCGGCGCTGGACGAGATGGCGACCCAGTCGCCGTCGGCGGTCTTGTAGGTGTTGCGCGGGGCGTTGTTCTCGGAGCGGTTGCCCTTGCGCTGGGTGATGATGCCGAGCTGGTCGTAGATGGTCACCTGGGCGCCGAGCATGTGCATGATCGGCTCGATGATCGCCAGGTCGATGATCTGGCCCTTGCCGGTGCGCTCGCGGTGGTGCACCGCGGTCAGCGTGGCGATCGAGGCGGCCAGGCCGCTGATGTTGTCGGCCAGCGCCAGCGGCGGCAGGGTCGGCGGCCCGTCGGGCTGGCCGGTGGAGTGGGCGAAGCCGCTCATCGCCTCCGCGATGGTGCCGAACGCCGGCTCCTTGGCCCGCGGGCCGTACTGGCCGAATCCGGTGACCCGGGTGACGATCAGGCGCGGGTTGATCTCGAGCAGCCGCTCGGGACCGATGCCCCAGCGCTCGAGGGTGCCGGGCCGGAAGTTCTCGATGACGACGTCGGCCGTCTTCACCAGCTCGAGGAAGACCTCCTGGCCCTCGGGCGAGGAGAGGTTGAGCGTGATCGCGCGCTTGTTGCGGCCGAGGATCTTCCACCACAGCCCGACGCCGTTCTTCGACTGCCCGTGCGTACGGGCCGGGTCGGGCCGGGTCGGGTGCTCGATCTTGATCACGTCGGCGCCGAAGTCGGCCAACAGCGTCGCAGAGGTTGGCCCCGCGAAGAGGGTGGCGATGTCCAGGACCTTCAGGTCGCTCAGTGCCTCGGGTCCGGTCATGGCTTCTCCTCGTACTCCGGCTCGGCGCCCGGCCGAGGGGCCGGCCGACGCTAGGGATGACACCGACGGTAGGAACCGCGGCGGGGCGCCGACACCCGTGGAATCACGTGGTGAGAGAAGCGGATCAGGCCATCAACGAGAAGCGGGCGCCGATCAGCTCACGACGGTCACAGGTCACCGTGGCGTCGACGGCGGAGACCGTACGTCCACGCCGGACCATGGTCGCGGTGACCTGCAGATCGCCGCCGGTCCCCGGACGCAGGTACTGCACCGAGCCGTCGGCGAGCTGTTGTCCGCCGACCAGACGCGTGGCCGCGGTCGCGGCGAGGCCGAAGAGCGCGCCGCCCTGCACGTTGCCGACCCGGTTGCCCAGGTGCGGTCCGTGCGGCACGGTGCCGATGAGCCGGGTGTCGCTCCCGAGCGTCCAGGTCACGTCGAGCAGCTCCTCGGGCACCGGGCGCCGCGAGGCCGCCGAACGGGCGATGGCGGCGGAGGCGGAGACGGCGAACGTCCACTCGTCCGGGGTGAGATCGGACTCCGTCAGGGCGGGCCCGGCGCCCGGGCCCTCCCAGGGCATCGGTACGAGGCTCGCGGCGGGCTCGCTCGAGAGCACCACCATCCAGACGGTCGCGGTGGCGATCGGCGCGCCGCCCGGATCGGTGACGTATCCGCGAACCAGCGCCCGGCTCAGGTCCGGGGCCAGCCAGATCAGCCGACTGCGACAGGTGACCGGGCCGCTCGCCGCAGCCGCCGCCGGACCGATCGGCTGGAGACTCAGCGAGGTCGTCGCCAGCCGGACCTGGTCGCCGAGATGGCCGCGGATCGTGTAACCCGCTCCGACATCGGTGAGGGTGGCGAGCGAGGTGATGTCGGCGCCCGCCGCCTGCAACAGGTACTCGTCGTCGGCCCGCGGCACGTCGTCCGGGACCGACGCGAGTCCGAGCATCCGACCCCACAGGTGGAGGCCCTCGCCGCGGGTACGGGCGACCGCGCGCAGGGCTGCGGGATGGAGATCGCTCACGGCGGTGAGGTTAGACCGCTCGATCTCACAGCTCGCGCTCGTGGCCCCAATAGTGCGCGGAGGGGTACGACGTGGGCACCCAGGTCGCGTCGTCCTCGATAAGGACGCCACCGGTGCCGTACTCGATCTGCGTCTTGGAGGGGGTCTCCACGTAGAACGAGATCATCTTGTCGTTGGTGTGCTTGCCCAGCGTCGCCTTCTCCTCGGCGCCGTGCGCGTTCATCGCGTCGATGGCGCGACCGACGGCGTCGATGTCGGTGGTCTCCATCATGATGTGGCCGACGCCCTGCAGGTGCGGACGGGCCGGCGGGGTGGGGATGAAGGCCATCGAGTGGTGGCGCTGGTTGCAGTGGTAGAAGGTCGCCGGCCCGATGTAGTCGGAGAGCATGAAGCCGAGCACGTCGCGGTAGAGCGCGTGGTACTTCTCCACGTCGCCCACCATCTGGAAGACGTGGCCCAGACCGAGGGCACGGTTGGCGACGAACGTGGTGCCGGTAGGCGAGACGAACGGCGTCAACGCCTCCTCGAAGGTGTGGAACAGCTCGATCGTGATGCCGTCGGGGTCGCAGAACGAGGCGACGTCCTTCACCCCGCGCGCCTTCGCGTGCTCCGACCCGAGGCCGTGGCGAGTAACCGGGTAGCCGGCCGCCTCGACGCGCGCGACGACCTCGTCGAGAGCCGCGCCGTTCTGCACGCCCCATCCGAGGGTGTGGACGCCCTCGGGGCCGCCCTCCTCGACCTGGAAGCGGTAGCCGAACTCATCCATCCGGAAGCGCAGCGAGGTGGCTGTGTGCTCCACCAGCTCCATGCCGAGCACCCTCGGGGCGAAGGTGCGCCACTCCTCGAGGTCATTGGCGCCGAAGACGACGTAACCCAGGCTGCGGACGGTCGCGGTCATGGATTCTCCGATCGAGAAAGGGACGGGTTCGCGCTTGCAGCATGACGCGGCGGACGGGGCCGTGGCGCGCTTCTGCCACGCAGTGGAAAAGCGTGCCTCGCCGGATCGGGTGGTGGCTAGCCTCCGGGGAATCTCTGATCGACCTCACCTACGGGAGCTGGACCATGGGCGGCATCGTTGTCGGCGTGGACGGAAGCGAGCCGGCGGCCGAGGCCGCCCTGACCGCGGCCCGGCTGGCGTCCGCGCTGGGCTCCGAGCTGCGCGTGCTGTGTGCGTACGGCAAGGTCGAGGTCGAGCGGATCGAGGACGACCGGGATCTGGTGTTCTCGAGCGTCGAGTCCGCCCGTACGGTCGCCGCACAGGCCGTGGCGCGCGGATCCTCGGATCGATCGCGGCTGAGATCGCCCGCCACGCGTCGTGCGACGTCTACATCGCCCATACCCACGCCCGTCCCTGAGTCATCCGGGTCTCCCGCGCCGCGTACCGGTGAATGGAACGGGCTGCTGGGAAACCGCCCTCGTTCCGTGAAGAGTGCACGCATGACCGAAACTTCCGTCGACCGCATCGCCGAGGCAGCGGCGCGACTCCAGGCCGCCGACGAGGCCGGGGAGCCCACCACGCCGGTGCGTGACCTGATCGGCGCCGACGACATCACCGCCGCGTACGCCGTCCAGACGCGCCTCGCCGAGGCCCGCCTCGCTGCCGGCGCCGTCGTGGTGGGCCGCAAGATCGGCCTCACCTCGGCGGCCGTGCAGCAGCAGATGGGCGTCGACCAGCCCGACTTCGGCATCCTCTTCGACGACATGGCCCACCCCGACGGCGGGACCATCCCGTACGCCGCGGTCCTCCAGCCGCGGGCCGAGGCCGAGATCGCCTTCGTGCTCAAGGAGGACCTCGCCGACGGCGACCTCGACGACGCGCAGGTCCGCGCCGCGATCGACTACGGCGTCGCGGCCCTCGAGATCTGCGGCAGCCGGATCGCCGGGTGGGACATCAGCTTCGGCGACACCGTCGCCGACAACGCCTCGGCCGGTGCGTACGTGCTGGGCACCGAGCGCCGCACGCTCGACGAGTTCGAGCCCAAGAACGTGAGCATGTCGATGGCGATCAACGGCGAGGAGGTCTCGACCGGCACCGGCGCGGCCAGCCTCGGCGACCCGGTCAACGCCGTCGTGTGGCTCGCCCGCCAGGCTCGCGAGCTCGGCGACCCGCTGCGCGCCGGCCAGGTCGTCCTGTCGGGCGCGATGGGCCCGATGCGGCCGGTCGCCCCCGGCGACACGGTCACCTCCACCGTCACCGGGCTCGGCTCGGTCTCCGTCACCTTCTCCGCGTAAGGAGCACCACCAGATGAACGCCACGACCAAAGTCGCGATCATCGGCTCGGGCAACATCGGCACCGACCTGATGATCAAGATCATGCGCAACGCGCAGCACCTCGAGATGGGCGTCATGGTCGGCATCGACCCCGCCTCCGACGGGCTCGCCCGCGCCGACCGCTTCGGCTTCGAGACCACCTCCGACGGCGTCGACGGCCTGCTGAGGTCGCCCCAGATCGACGAGATCGGCATCGTCTTCGACGCCACCTCGGCCGGCGCGCACGCCCACAACGACGCCAGGCTGCGACCGCTCGGCATCCGGATGGTCGACCTCACCCCGGCCGCGATCGGCCCGTACACCATCCCCGCGGTCAACCTCGAGGAGCACCTCGACGCTCCCAATGTGAACATGGTGACGTGCGGTGGCCAGGCCACCATCCCGATCATCGCCGCGATCAGCCGTGTCGTCCCGGTCGCGTACGGCGAGATCGTCGCCTCCATCGCCTCGAAGTCCGCCGGCCCCGGCACCCGCGCCAACATCGACGAGTTCACCGAGACCACCTCGGAGGCGATCGTCAAGGTAGGCGGCGCCGCGCGTGGCAAGGCGATCATCATCCTCAACCCGGCCGAGCCGCCGCTGATGATGCGCGACACCGTCTTCGCGCTGGTGTCCCTCCCCCAGAGCGACCAGGACACGGTCAAGCAGCAGATCGTCGACTCGATCACGAAGATGGTCGGCGACGTCTCCGCGTACGTGCCCGGCTACCAGATGGTCCAGGACGTCCAGATCGCCGAGATCCCAGCCGGCCAGCCCGTCGAGACCCTGCTCGCCACGAGCGCCTCGGGCGAGGCCCTTCGACCCACCCACCAGGTCTCGGTCTTCCTCAAGGTCGAGGGCGCGGGCATGTACCTGCCCGCGTACGCCGGCAACCTCGACATCATGACCTCGGCCGCCGTGCAGATGGCCGAGAAGATCGCCGCCAACGGCAACCCGCGCACGAAGGGCATGAACTGATGAGCACCCCGATCTTCGTCCAGGACGTCACGCTGCGTGACGGCATGCACGCCGTCCGTCACCGGATCAGCCCCCATGACGTGAAGCGCATCGTCGTCGCGCTCGAGGACGCCGGCGTCGACGCCATCGAGGTCGCCCACGGCGACGGCCTCGCCGGTGGCTCGGTCAACTACGGCCCGGGCTCCAACACCGACTGGGAGTGGATCGAGGCGGCCGCCTCGGTCATGACCAAGGCCCGACTCACCACGCTGCTCCTGCCCGGCGTGGGCACCATCCACGAGCTCAAGCGAGCCTACGACATCGGCGTGCGCAGCGTCCGGGTCGCGACCCACTGCACCGAGGCCGACGTCTCGGCCCAGCACATCCAGGCCGCCCGCGAGATGGGCATGGACGTCTCCGGCTTTCTGATGCTGTCGCACATGGCCGAGCCCGAGCTGCTCGCCCAGCAGGCCAGGCTGATGGAGTCCTACGGCGCGCACTGTGTCTACGTCACGGACTCCGGCGGCCGGCTCACGATGAACGACGTCGCCGCCCGCGTCCAGGCGTACCGCTCGGTCCTGAAGGACGAGACCGAGATCGGCATCCACGCCCATGAGAACCTGTCGCTCTCGGTCGCCAACTCCGTCGTCGCGGTCGAGAACGGCGTCTACCGCGTCGACGCCTCGCTCGCAGGCCACGGCGCCGGTGCGGGCAACTGTCCGATCGAGGCCTTCATCGCGGTCGCCGACCTGGTCGACTTCAAGCACGGCTGCGACCTGTTCAAGCTGCAGGACGCCGCCGACGACATCGTCCGCCCGCTCCAGGATCGCCCGGTCCGCGTCGACCGCGAGACGCTGACCCTCGGCTACGCCGGCGTCTACTCGTCCTTCCTGCGGCACGCCGAGAACGCCGCCGCTCGCTACGGCGTCGACGTGCGCGACATCTTGATGGAGTGCGGCAAGCGTCGTCTGGTCGGTGGCCAGGAGGACATGATCATCGACATCGCGCTCACCCTCGCGGCGGCGAGGGACTGAGAATGGACCGATCGGTCTGGGCCGGTCCCGGCCCCATGTCCAACGCGCGCCGACGCCGTTAGCCTCAGGACGTGCGCCCGGGAGTAGCAGTCGTCGACGATCACGAGGTGGTCGCGCTCGCGGTCGCTGGCATGATCGCCGGGCGCGACGACCTGCGGTTCGTCGCACACGCTCGCTCGGTCGCCGAGCTCCTCGACCGCGAGCCCGGGCCGGTGGACCTGGTCGTCCTCGACCTCAACCTGCGCGACGGCACCGACCCGGCCGACAACGCCGAGCGGCTGCACGCCTGGGGCGCCCAGGTGCTGGTGCTGACCTCGGGGGAGAACCCGTACCTGATCCGGCAGGTCTCGCACGCGCCGGTCCAGGGCATCCTGCGCAAGTCGGCCCCGGCCGAGGAGATCGTCGCCGCGATCGTGAGGGCGGCGGCGGGTGAGCCGACCGCGACCACCGAGTGGGCGGCCGCCCTCGACTCCGACCCCGACCTCGAGGCGGCCACCCTGACCGCGCGCGAGCGCGAGGTGCTGGCGCTGTACGCCTCCGGCCTGGGCGCGAAGGCCGTCGCGAGGCAGCTCTTCATCAGCGAGCACACCGTGGACGACCACATCCGCCGCATCCGGCACGCGTACGGCCAGCTCAGCCGCCCGGCCAACACCAAGGTCGAGCTCTACCAGCGCGGCGTCGAGGACGGCTTCCTCCCGATCCCGCAGCAGCAGCGCTGAGGATGCCGGACGCCTCCTCCGTCGGTGGCTCGGTGCTGCGTGTCCTGCGGGCCCTGACCGCGATCCAGGCGCTCAGCGCCGGGATCTGCCTCGTCTATGCCGCTTCCGTCGAGCGGGCCGCACTCGCGGCCGCGCCCGCGACGATCGCGGTGCTCGTCGTCGCGCCGTGGGCGCTCGGGCTCCTCGGCCTGCTGGTGGTGCCCTCACGCAGCAGCGCGCTGCTGCGGCACTTCAACGTCGTCGCGGCGCTGTGGTTCGTCTTCAGCATCCTCGCGATCGTCATCGGCACGGCGCTCGGCGTCTGGCCGGCCATCGAGCCGCCGTGGCTGCTGGTCCAGTCGATCGCGGTCGCGGCGGCCTTCGCCGCCACCGGCTCGGGTGTCCTCGGCGCAGCGGTCACCACCGTGACCGTCCTCTGCGGCATCGAGGCGCTGCGTGCCCTCGACCGGGGGCTCACGATCCCCGGCTTCATCGATGACGCCCACCTGATCTTCTTCGGCCTCATGACCGCGACGTTCGCCGAGTTCATCGCAGCGGCTCGGCGCCACGACGAGGCGGCGCGACGCGCCGCCGAAGCGGTGGCCGCGTCCGCGGCGGCCTCCGCCGGCCGTGCCGCCCGTGAGCAGATGGAGGCGCTGGTCCACGACGAGGTCTTCACCGCGCTGCTGCTCGGCAGCCAACGGCTCCCCGAGGCGGCCGGCCCCCAGGCGACCCGCGCGCTGGATCTGATCGGACGGGCGCAGTCGCCGGAGAGCCCCGACCGTACGGTCACGGAGGCGGTCTTCCTGGAGCAGCTCGACCGGACCATCCGCACGACCGCGCCCGCCGTGTTCGTCCATCGCGACCTGGAGGGCGCCCCGGCCCTGCCGGCGTACGTCGCCTCCGCGTTGATCGACGCCGTCGCGCAGGCGTTGGCGAACACCGCCAAGCACGCGCCGAGCGCCCAGGTCGACCTCAAGGTCGCGACCACGGCGGACGGCCTTCGCATCCAGGTGATCGACAACGGTCCGGGCTTCCACCCGCCGTCGGTGTCCCACCAGCGGATGGGCATCGCGGTGAGCATCCTCGGCCGGGTCAACGCGCTGCCGGGGGCAAGCGCTCGCGTCGTGTCGCAGCGGGGGCGGGGCACCGTGGTGACGCTCGCCTGGCTCGCGTCCCCCGACCGGACGCCGCGCGCCCAGCCGGTGGCCGGCGTCGGCGGGCGGATGCTGCGCGACATCCGGATCGGCATCGCCTTCTTCCTCCTCGGCCAGGCCGTCCTCGGCGTGCTCGCCCTCGCCAACGGCGCCCGTCCCGACGTCGTCGCGGTCGCCTATCTGGGCATCGCCGGCGGCATGCTCGTCCTGGACTGGCGACACCTCGGCCGACCTACCCCCGTCCGCACGGCGGTCGCTGTCGGCTGTTGCTGGCTGGTGGGCTCCCTCGGGTGGGCGCCGGCCCCGCACAACGGCGAGGCGGCCGGCTGGTACCTGATCGGGATGGGCATCCTCGCCAGCGTCCTCGCGATCCGGGCGCGCCCGGCGTCGGCGGTGCTCGCCGTGGCGGGTGGGGTCGGACTGGGCACCATGGGGCTGCTCGCCCGCGGTGCCACGGTGCTGCCCAACAACGCCACGTTCATCACCCCGGTGCTCGCGGTGGTGTGGACGCTGGTCTGCGTCTCCGCGTGGCGGGTGCTGCAGGCCCGGACGGCGCGCCTCGGCGCGGAGGAGCTCGTCGACCTCGACCACCGCGCGGCCGAGCGTGCCCGTCAGGAGACGCTCGCCGCGAACGTCCGCGCCGTCACCCGGCTGGTCGCTCCGACCCTGACCACCCTCGCCTCCGCCACCGAGATCCCGCCGGAGCTGGCGCGGGAGTGCCGAGCCCTCGAGGGGCACCTGCGCGACGACTTCCGCGGCGGCCGGCTCGCCGCCCCGCCGCTGGTGGCAGCCGCCCGCGAGGCCCGGTTGCGCGGCGTCGATGTGGTCCTCCTCGATGACGGGCCCGACCGGGAGCTCCCGGAGGTGATCCTCGACGGCCTGCGGCACTGGATGGCCGAGGCGCTCGCCACGGCCGAGGGACGCTTCACCGGACGGATCCTGCCGAGCGGCCGTGAGCCGATCGCGACGGCGGTGACCCCGGACCTCGCGCTGGTCTACGAGCTCTGATCCGGCTCGCGCGGTGGATGCTGTCGCCCCCGCGACCCGGCCGTGGCAGGCGGCCGCCCGATGCGAGGGTCACCCCCCTTTTCCGTGGTTACGCCCGCCGTCGCCGTTCGGTAGGAATGACTGCAACGCTGGGCCGGTGACGCGTGTGGGGTGTCACCGACCCGGCGTTGGTGCGTTCTAGCGATCCCTCCGCGCGCCGGCGCTCGGGGTGACCGCGAAGATCTTCGGCTCCTTGAAGCCATGCTCGGCGAAGGCCGCGGTCACCTGGGCGGTGACCTCGCCGACCAGGTCGTCGGGCACCAACGCGATCGCGGAGCCGCCGAAGCCGCCGCCGGTGAGGCGGGCGCCCAGGGCTCCCGCGGCGACGGAGGTGTCGACCGCGACGTCGAGCTCGGGGACGCTGACCTCGAAGTCGTCGCGCTGCGAGACGTGCGAGGCGACCATGAGATCGCCGATGCCCGCGGCGCCGGTCGCATCGAGCACCGCGACCGTGTCGAGGACGCGCTGGTTCTCGGTGACGATGTGCCGCATCCGGAGATACGCCTCCTCGTCCATCCGCCCGCGCGCGGCCTCGAGGTCGGCGACGGCGACGTCGCGCAGCGCCTTTACGCCCAGCGCCGCCGCGGCCCGCTCGCACCCGGCGCGGCGCGAGGCGTAGCCGCCGTCGGCGTGCGCGTGCGTGACTCGGGTGTCGATCACCAGGATCGTGAGGCCGGCCTCGACCAGCCCGAGGGAGACCGTCCGGCTCTCACCGGTGCGGCAGTCGAGGAAGAGCGCCGCGTCCTCCTCGGAGAGCAGCGAGGCGGACTGGTCCAGGATCCCGGTCGGGGCGCCGACCACGTCGTTCTCGGCCAGGTGCGTCGCCCGGACGAGGTCCGGGCCGCTCAGCGCGAGCGCCCACTCGTCGTTGAGCGCGACCGCCAGCGAGCACTCCAGCGCCGCCGAGGACGAGAGGCCCGCGCCGGTCGGTACGTCGGAGACGAAGTACGCGTCGAAGCCGCGCGCGGCGTCCAGGGAGGCGCCGCCTGCGCTCATCACCTGGCCCAGGCCCCAGACCGTGCCGAAGGGGTAGGCCGACCAGCCGGCGACCGCGCCGGGGCCGACCTCGTCGAGCGTCGAGGTGCCGACCTCGTCGACCGAGGCCGACGCCACCCGGATCGTCCGGTCCGGGCGCAGCCCGACCGCGACCCAGGTGCGGTGGTCGATCGCGAAGGGCAGGACGAAGCCCTCGTTGTAGTCGGTGTGCTCGCCGATCAGGTTGACCCGCCCGGGCGCCGACCAGACGCCGTCGGCCGGCCGGCCGAAGGCGGTGGCGAAGCCCTCCAGGACACGCTCGATGCTCATGCGGGGCTCTCCTCGTCAGCGCGTGCGATCGCCGCACGCAGTCGTACCGCCTGGCTCTCCGGCGCGATGTCCGCGACCCACGCTCCCATGGCGGCCTCGCTCCCGGCGAGATACTTCAGCTTGTCCTCGCCGCGTCGGGGAGACGTGAGCTGCAGGGTCAGGCGGACCTGGTCGCGGTGGCTGCCGACGGGCGCCTGGTGCCAGGCGGCGATGTACGGGGTCGGGGTGTCGTAGAGCGCGTCCACCCCGCGCAGCAGCCGCAGGTAGAGGTGCGACAGCTCGTCGCGCTGCTCGGTCGACGTCGCGGCGAAGTCCGGCACGTGCCGGTGCGGCATCAGGTGCACCTCGATCGGCCAGCGCGCCGCGAACGGGACGTACGCGGTCCAGTGCTCACCGGCGAGCACCACCCGCGGGCCGGCCTGCTCGAAGGCGAGCACGTCCGCGGCCAGGTCGCCGTCGTAGCGCTCGATCGTCTCGACCAGCCGCTGCGTCCTGGGGGTGACGTACGGGTAGGCGTAGATCTGCCCGTGCGGGTGCTGGAGGGTCACGCCGATCTCGGCGCCGCGGTTCTCGAACGGGAAAACCTGCGCGACGCCCGGCAGAGCGGACAGGGCCGCGGTCCGATCGGCCCACGCCTCGATCACCGTACGGGCACGGGAGCGGGTGAGGCTGCCGAACGACCCCTCGCGCTCGGGGCTGAAGCAGACCACCTCGCAGCGCCCGACCGCCGGCGCGGTCGCACCCAGGCCGATCGTGCGACTGTCGACGACGTCCGCGCCCGGCACGGCGGCGAAGCTGGGGGAGCGGTTCTCGAAGACGACGACGTCGTAGTCGGACGGCACCTCGCTCGGGTTGCCCGGCTCCTGCGGCGCCAGCGGGTCGAGGGCCGGCATCACCACGCGGGTCTGGCGCGCGGTGGCGACCGAGACCCAGTCGCCGGTCAGCACGTCGAGGCGCATGTCGGCGGCCGGCGGGCGCGGCTCGAGCTCGCGCAGGTCCGGAGCGCGCTCGGGCGGGAGCGTCGAGCCAGCGTCGTCGAAGTAGTGCAGCTCGCGGCCGTCGGCGAGGCGGTAGGAGCGCTTTGTGATCGGGGTCACGAGACAATGTTAGCGCTAACACGCTCCGGTTCCCGCAACGGGGGTGGGCTCAGGCGCGCTGGCGCGCCCACAGCGTGGTGCCGACCAGCAGTCCAGCGGCGGCGAGAGCGGTCGAGGCGACGTCGATGCGCACCTGCGTCGAGGTGTGGCGGCCGGTGACGCACCAGGTGGCGAAGTGCTCGCAGTTGTTGCGGAAGAGGCGGTACCCGCCCTCGCCGAGGTGCGACTCGGCACGCGCCAGCACGATCTCGGGCTCCGCGACGGAGGCCGACGGATGGCGCCGTACGTGCAGGGTGCCGCCACGCAGGAACAGCTCGAGCGGCGAGCGCGCACCACCAGGGCGTCGTGCATCCGCCGGCCGGGCTCGCCCGCGAAGTGGATCGCGGTGCCGTCCCCGGCATCGATGCCGTGATGGGTGTACAGCCCTCGCGGGACGTAGATGTGGTCGCCGACAGCCACGGTGCACCTCCCTGTGCGTCCGCCTCCGGCATCCGTGCCGGTGACCATCCATCGGCCGCCGTGCCGCCGACCTGACGACCGGGTCCGCCATTCTCTGGACAGCGGTTAAGCGATTCGGTGGTCGCGCTCCCACGACTTACCTTGGGGAGACAGTTCGTTCCTATGGGGGAAGCACGATGGGCGTCATCATCGTCGGCGTCGACGGCTCCGAGCCGTCGGCCCAGGCCGCACTCGCGGCCGCGCGGCTGGCGTCCGCGCTCGGCTCGGAGCTTCGCGTGATCTGCGCCTACGGCCGCGGCGAGGAGCGCGAGGAGGAGTACGGCGAGTGGGCCTTCGGGTCCAGCGCGCGCGACGCGTCCGCCCTGTCCGGCGCCACCCGCGCGGCCGACGGCGCGATCGCCCGGATCCGCGCCTTCTACCCGCGTCTCAACGTCAGCGCGCACGCCACGAGTGGGCGGCCCGCCGCCGCGCTGCTCCTGGCCGCCGACCAGTTCGACGCCGAGCTGATCGTGGTCGGCAACAAGAACGTGCAGGGTGCCTCCCGGATCCTGGGCAGCGTGGCCAAGGAGGTCGCCAAGCGCGCCAGGTGCGACCTGTACGTCGCGCACACCACGCGCCGCCCCGGAGTGTGACCAAAGCCTGCCCGGGCCCCCGTACGCGCCAGTAACTTACGGCGTACGATGTGCGCCATGAAGCGTGAGATCTACACCGAGGACCACGACGACTTCCGCTCCGCGGTCCGCACCTGGATCGAGCGGGACGTCCTTCCGCACACCGATGAGTACATCGAGGCCAAGGCGCTGCCGCGTGAGTTCTGGCTGAAGGCCGGCGAGAACGGCTTCCTCGGGCTCGCGCTCGACGAGGAGTACGGCGGGGCGGGCGACTTCCGCTTCAACGCCGTCCTCAACGAGGAGCTGGCCAAGGTCGGAGCCGCCTACCCGACCTGCGTGGGCATCCACGTCGATATCACGGCGCCCTACATCAACGAGCTCGGCACCCCGGAGCAGAAGGAGCGCTGGCTGCCCGGCGTCGCCTCCGGCGAGATCCTGCTCGCGATCGGCATGACGGAGCCGGGCGGTGGCTCCGACCTCGCCGCGCTCAAGACGACCGCCGTGCGCGACGGCGACGAGTGGGTCATCAACGGCTCGAAGACCTTCATCACCAACGGCTACTCCTGCGACCTGGTCATCGTCGCGGCGCGTACGGACCCGGAGAAGGGCGCCAAGGGCATCACCCTCTTCGCGGTGGAGACCACCAAGGAGGGCTTCAGCCGCGGCCGCAAGCTCGACAAGGTGGGCATGGAGGAGTCGGACACCGCGGAGATGTTCTTCGAGAACGTCCGCGTCACCGACGCCGAGATCATCGGCCAGCTCAACATGGGCTTCATCCACATGATGCAGAAGCTCGCCCAGGAGCGGCTCTCCTGCTCGGTGGCCAACGTCGCGCACGCCAAGCAGATCCTCGCCGAGACGCTGCAGTACGCGAAGGACCGCCAGGCGTTCGGCCAGTCGATCGGGAACTTCCAGCACAACAAGTTCCTGCTCGCCGAGCTCTTCACCAAGATCGAGGTCGCCGAGGCCTACGTCGACAAGTGCGTCGCGGCCCACGCCACCGGCGACCTGTCCGCCGTCGAGGCGTCCAAGGCGAAGTACTGGTCCTCGCAGACGCAGTCCGAGGTGCTCGACCACTGCGTCCAGCTGCACGGTGGCTACGGCTTCATGAACGAGTACCGCGTGGCCCGCGCCTGGCGCGACGCCCGCGTCACCAAGATCTGGGCCGGGTCCAACGAGATCATGAAGGAGATCATCGGCCGGGATCTGGGCCTCTGATCGCGACTCAGCACAGGCTTGCCTGGTTTGCGGCCCATCGTCCCGAAGCGGGACGATGGGCCGTATGTCTGAGGTGACCGATATCCACGAGCACGCCCACGGTGACGTCGAGGGGCTGAGCAACCGACTCAACTGGTTGCGCGCGGGTGTCCTGGGCGCCAACGACGGCATCGTCTCGGTCGCCGGCCTGGTCATGGGTGTCGCCGGCGCGACGACCGACCGCACGAACATCCTCATCGCCGGCATCGCCGCGCTCGTCGCCGGCGCCCTGTCAATGGGGGCGGGCGAGTACGTCTCGGTGTCCACCCAGCGCGACGCCGAGCTGGCCATCATCGAGGCCGAGAAGCAGGACCTCGCGGCCATGCCCGACGAGGAGCTCGACCACCTGACCGAGATCCTCCAGGGCAAGGGCCTCTCGTACGACGTCGCGCGCAGCGCCGCCGAGGAGCTCTCGAAGAAGGACGTGCTCCGCGCCCACGCCGAGTTCGAGTTCGGTCTGGACCTCGACGACGTCACGAACCCGTGGAACGCCGCCTTTGCCTCGATGATCGCCTTCACCGTCGGCGGCGTGCTGCCGATGCTGACGATCCTGCTGCCGACCCCGGCTCGCTACTACGTCACCGCGCTGGTCGTGGCGATCGCACTGGCGATCACTGGCTACTCCTCGGCGCGCTTCAGCAGCGCCCGTCCGATGCCCGCCGTGCTGCGCAACGTCGGCGGCGGCGTCTTCGCCATGGTGGTCACGCTCCTGATCGGTCGCCTGCTCGGCACCCAGATCGGCTGATGCGGCTGTTCGTCGCCCTGATCCCGCCGCCCGCGGCGGAGGAGGACCTCGATGCCTTCTTGGAGGTACGCCGCTCGGCGGCCCCCTTCCGGTGGGCCCTCCCGGAGCAGCTGCACCTGACCCTCGCCTTCCTCGGTGACGTCCAGGAGTGGCGGCTCGACGAGCTGCTCGAGCGGCTGGCGCGCGGCGCAGCCCGCCGCGCCGCCTTCGAGCTGGCCATCGCCGGCGGCGGGGCCTTCCCGAACGTCGGCCGGGCGAAGGTGATCTGGGCCGGTCTGGACTGCGCCACCGGCGAGGGCGCTGTCGAGCTCGGCCGGCTCGCCACCGGTGCCCGTGCCGCGGCGGCGAAGAGCGGCATCGAGGTCGGCGGCGCCCGGTTCCGCCCCCACGTCACGGTGGCACGGCTCGGGGTGCCGGCGGAGGTGAGCGCGTGGGTGCGGCTGCTCGACACCTACCGCGGCCCGTCCTGGACGGCCGCGTCGATCTCCCTGGTCGAGTCACACCTCGGCGAGGGGCCGCGCGGCAGGCCTCGCTACGACGTGCTCGCCGACCTGCCGCTGGCTGGGCTGTAACGCGGTGTTACACCAGGTTCTGCGGTGCTGCAGCACCGCAGAACAACCTGTAACACCGCGTTACAAGGGTCCGAAGGCGGCCGGATTCGATCCACAACCCCCTCGCGGGCTCGCTCCATCCACAGGCGCGCCCGGCACCGTTGCCCGATCTATCGCGCGCCGGGATCGTCCGTGACATGAACGCCATCGTCCTCGGTCATCTTCATGCCCAGCGCGGCCTGGTCAGGCGCGATCAGGCGCTCGCCGCAGGGATGACCGAGGTGGAGATCGACCGCGCCGTGCGAACCGGGCACTGGGTCTCCGTACGGCGCGGTGTCTATGCCCTCCAGTCCACCGTCGCCGACGCCGTCGAGCGGGGTGCCAAACAGCGGCTGCTCGATGACGCCGCGTGTCTGCGCATCGGCCGCGACCACGTGCGCAGCCATGAGTCGGCCGGACTGGTCCTCGGCATGGGCCTCCTCCTGCCGTCCCCGTGCCTCACGCATGTCACTCGGTCGACCGTCCACGGTTCGCGCCACGAGTTCGGGGTCAAGCACCACGTCGCGCCGTACGCGCCCGGCGACGTCGTCGAGGTGGACGGGGTGCGGTGCCTCGGGATCGCGCGTACGGCGGCGGACATCGCGCGGGTACACGGCCACCCCTACGGCGTGGTGGCCTTCGACTCCGCTCTGCGGATGGGCGTGTCACTCGCCCAGCTCGAGGCCGTTCTCGAGACCATGCCGTGTTGGCCCCGGATCCGTACGGCGCGTGCCGAGCTCGAGCTCGCCGACGCCGGTGCGGAGTCGGTGCACGAGACGATGGCCCGGATGCTGGTGATCGAGCTCGGCCGGGGGAGGCCGGAGACGCAGTTCGGCCTGACGGACGGGAGTCGTGAGGTGTGGTGCGACCTGCGTCTCGACCGCCACGTCTTCGAGCCCGATGGCGCGATCAAGTACCGGCCGCCGACCGCCGGCGGAGTCGCGACGAAGCCGCCGGAGGAGGTGCTGTGGGATGAGAAGCGTCGGCAGGACTTCATCACCGGCTTCAAGCTCGGCACGTCGCGGATCGTGTGGTCCGACTACTGGGGCACGGCGCGGGAGCGGGCCCGTGCGCGGCTGGATCGGGAGTACCGCGATACCTGTCGCCGGTTCGGCACGGACATCAGCGACCTGGCTCCGTACCGGATCGTGGGTGCTCGCCGCCGAGCCGCGTGAGGCCACTGTCTGCTTGTAACGCGGTGTTACACCATCTTCCGCGGTGTTGCAGCACCGCAGAACAAGCTGTAACACCGCGTTACATGGGCCCAGTTTCGCGGCGGGACGCCGAGGCCACCGAAGGCGTAGGGTCAGCCCGCGACGCCGTAGAGCCGGTCGCCGGCGTCGCCGAGCCCGGGCACGATGTAGCCGTGCTCGTTGAGGCGCTCGTCCATGGCGGCGGTCACGACCTTGATCGGCACGTCGATGTGCGCGGTCAGCTCCTCGAGCCGGGCCACGCCCTCGGGGGCGACGAGCAGGCACACGCAGGTGATGTGGTCGGCGCCGCGCGAGACCAGGAAGTCGATCGCCGCGGCCAGGGTGCCGCCGGTGGCGAGCATCGGGTCGACGACGTAGCACTGGCGCCCGGACAGGTCCGCGGGCAGGCGCTCGGCGTACGTGGTCGCCTGGAGCGTCTCCTCATTGCGCACCATGCCCAGGAAGCCGACCTCGGCGGTCGGGACCAGGCGCATCATGCCCTCGAGCATGCCGAGGCCGGCGCGCAGGATCGGCACGACCAGCGGACGCGGGCTCGCCAGCTCGACGCCCTGCGTCTCGGCGACCGGGGTGGTGATGGTGACCGGGCAGACCCGGACCTCGCGGGTGGCCTCGTACGCCAGCAGCGTGACCAGCTCGTCGGCGAGCGAGCGGAAGGTCGGCGAATCGGTGCGCTCGTCGCGCAGATGGGTGAGCTTGTGAGCGACGAGCGGGTGGTCGACGACAAGGGTCTGCAGGGCCATGGCGGCACCCTACGGGAAGCGACGGCGGAAGGGGTTGGACATGGGTCCCCAATAGGGGTTGGCCGCACGCCCATGCTCTGTCACTCTGGATGACATGCCCGAGCAGGTGGATGGTGTCGACTTCGCGCTTGCGGTCTATCGCGAAGACGGCGAGTGGACGGCGCAGGAGCTGGCGCACGACGTCCTCGTCGACGTCGACACGCTGGTCCACGCGTTGCGCCGCTTCCCCGGCGACGGGGGTGCGCTCGGCCTGATCGCGATCGATGAGGACTTCTTCGTCGTCGTGCGGGTCGCGGGCGCGGCCACCAGCATCCTGCTCTCCGACATCACCGCCGCCGACGAGTGGGAACTGGCCGGCGACGCCCTCGACCACCTCGGCCTGCCCATGCCCGAGGACGAGGACGCGCCCGAGCCCGCCGGCGACCTCGGCATCCTGGCCGACATGGGGATGAGCGCGATGGACATGGGCATCCTGCTCGACGACGTCGACCTCTATCCCGACGAGATGGTCTCCGAGATCGCTCGCAAGCTCGGCTTCGGCCAGCTCTTCGACGACACGATCGGGCTCGCCTCCGCGTGATGACGACGGACCGATGGGCGGCGCCGATGGCGACCGCCCTGGATGAGGCGCGAGCGGCACTCGCGACCGGCGACGTGCCGATCGGCGCCGTCGTCCTCTCGCCCGAGGGCGAGGTGATCGGCCGCGGGCGCAACGTCCGCGAGGCCGACGCCGACCCGACCGGCCACGCCGAGGTGGTCGCCCTGCGCGAGGCGGCCCGGGCCCGCGGGGAGTGGCGGCTCGACGGATGCTCGCTCGTGGTCACGCTCGAGCCCTGCACGATGTGCGCCGGCGCGATCGTGCTGGCCCGGATCAAGACCCTCGTCTTCGGCGCGTACGACGAGAAGGCCGGCGCGGTGGGCTCCCTGTGGGACGTCGTCCGTGACCGCAGGCTCAACCACCGCCCCGAGGTCCTCGCCGGTGTCGCCGAGGCCGAGTGTGCCGGGCTGCTGGCCGATTTCTTCCAGGGACAGCGAGTGGCCTCCTCCGGGTCGGGACCCGCGGCCGCGCGAGACGCCTGACGCAGAGCCTCAGTCGGCGAGGCTGACCCGCGGGTGCGTCCCGAGGGTCGAGGCTCGGGCGACGAGCTCGGGGGTGAAGACGACCTGCTGGTGGCGATGCTCGGGATTCGTCGCCTCGTCGAGGACCAGATCGGCGGCGGCCCGGCCGAGCTCCTGACGGGGTTGCCGTACGGAGGTCAGCGGCACCGCGGCCGCGGCCGCGAACTCGATGTCGTCGTAGCCGACGATCGCCAGGTCGTCCGGGACGCGCAGACCGGTCGCGGTGGCCTGCTGGAGGAGCCCGAGGGCGATCAGGTCGTTGGCACAGACGGCGGCCGTCGGGCGCCGGTTCGACGGGATGCCGGCCAGGCGCTCGCCCGCTGAGCGCCCGGAGGCGACGGTGAGGGAGTCTGCGGCGACGAGGGTGAGGTCGTCGGACGGGAGGCCGGCGGCGGCCCACGCCAGCCGGGCGCCCTCGTAGCGATCGGCCACCTGACCGACGCCCAGCGACCCGCCGACGAAGGCGACGCGACGGTGGCCCCGGTCGATGAGGTGCTCCACGGCGATGCGGCCGCCGAGCACGTCGTCGACCGCGACGGAGCAGAACTGGTCGCCCTTGCGGATCCGGTCGACGACGACCAGGGGCGTGCCACGCTGGGCGATCGCGTCGAGCAACGGGGTATCGGGATCGACCGGCGTGATGAGGATGCCCTGCACCCGCTGCTGCTCGAGGTGACCGAGATGGGTCGCCTCGCGCGCCTCGCGACTGTCGCTGTTGCACAGGAAGAGCGAGAGGTCGGCCGACTCGGCGGCGTGCTCGATCCCCTGGGCGACGTCGGTGAAGAACGGGTTGCCGGCGTCGAGCATGACGTAGGCCAGCGCACGCGTGCGGCCCGAGCGCAGGGAGCGCGCCGACTCGTTGCGGATGAACCCGAGGTCGGCCATCGCCCGCTCGACCTTCTCGCGCGTCGACGCGGTCACCCGATCGGGCCGGTTCAGCACGTTCGAGACGGTGCCGAGGGAGACGCCTGCGGCCGCGGCGACGTCCTTCATCGACGCAGACGCCTGTGTGCTCACGCGGTTCCCCTCTGGTGCGCTTGTTTAAAGGATTCAATCGTTTTCAAAGGTCGTATGTCAACGCTTGGATCACGGATTGATCACGGATTGAGCGGGCAATCCGGGTAGGCCCTTGACGGCTGTGACTGGCGTCACCTAGTCTCCAACTCGTTCGATTAAAACGTTTCAAAGGAGCGGGCATGCCGGAATCGGCAACGGGCCCCGTGGTGCTCGAGCTGCGGGAAGTCGCGAAGTCCTTCGGGACCGTCGTGGCGCTCCGCTCGAGCAGTCTCACCGTCCGGCGCGGGTCCATCCATGCGCTGGTAGGCGAGAACGGCGCGGGCAAGTCGACCCTGATCAAGATCGTCGCTGGTGTCTATCGGCGGGATGCGGGCGACTTCCGCTTCCTCGGCGATGACGTGGACTTCCACTCGACCGCGGCCTCCAAGGCCGCCGGCATCGCGGTGATCTACCAGGAGCCGACGCTCTTCCCGGACCTCTCGGTCACCGAGAACATCTTCATGGGGCGCCAGCCGCTCGGTCGGGGCCGTCGGATCGACCGGGCCGCGATGTATGCCGAGGCCGAGTCCCTGTTCCGCCGGCTCGGGGTTCAGATCGACCCGCGCCGCCCGGCTCGTGGTCTGTCCATCGCCGACCAGCAGATCATCGAGATCGCCAAGGCGATCTCGCTCGACGCGAGCCTGCTGATCATGGATGAGCCGACCGCCGCGCTCTCGGGCGTCGAGGTCGAGCGGCTCTTCGCCGTGGCGCGCAGCCTGCGCGACGAGGGCCGCGGACTGGTCTTCATCTCCCACCGGTTCGACGAGGTCTTCGACCTGTGCGACACGGTCACGGTCATGCGCGACGGGGAGTACATCTCCACGGACCCGATCGCGGACACGTCGGTCGACCAGATCGTCGCCCGGATGGTCGGCCGCGAGGTCGCCGAGCTCTTCCCGAAGACTCCCGCCCCCATCGGCGAGCCGGTGCTCGAGGTCGAGAACCTGAGCTCCACGGGCATCTTCCACGACGTGAGCCTCACCGTCCGCGCCGGCGAGATCGTCGGTCTGGCCGGTCTGGTCGGTGCCGGTCGATCCGAGATCGCCCGTGCGATCTTCGGCGTCGACGCCTACGACTCCGGATCGGTGCGGATGCTGGGCAAGGAGGTCCCGCGGCGCGACGTCCGGGCCGCGATCCGGGCCGGCGTGGCGTTCATCCCCGAGGACCGGCGCAAGCAGGGACTCGTGGTGGAGTCCTCGGTGGCGCGCAACGTCGCCGCCGTGATCCGCAACGGTCTGGCCACGAGCGGGGTGCTGACCTCTGCCGCGGAGAACCGGGCCAGCGGCCCGTGGGCCGCTCGCCTGGAGGTCAAGACCTCCGCCCTCGACATGGCCGCCGCGACGATGTCGGGCGGCAACCAGCAGAAGGTCGTCATCGCCAAGTGGCTGGCGACCGAGCCGAAGCTGCTCATCATCGACGAGCCCACGCGTGGCATCGACGTCGGCACCAAGTCCGAGGTGCACCGCCTACTGTCCGACCTGGCCGGCCAGGGCATGGCGATCCTGATGATCTCCTCCGAGCTTCCCGAGGTGCTCGGGATGGCCGACCGCGTCCTGGTCGTGTGCGAGGGCGAGATCACCGCCGAGATCGCCCGCGAGGACGCCACCCCCGAGAAGGTCATGCACGCAGCAACCCGGGCGGCCCGCCCCAACGACATCCCGCCCGCGACGACGGTGGAGGTCTCCGCATGAGCACCCTGACCCTGAGCCCGAGCGAGGTGTCGCCGGCCCGCCGCCTGCTGGGCGGCGCACTGCGCTCACGTGAGATCGCCGTCGCCATCGTGCTGCTGCTGGTCATCGCGGCTACCACGATCAAGAACAGCCACTTCCTCTTCGGCGACAACGGCTGGCGAGACCTGCTCCTGACACCGTCGATCCTGCTCATCCTGGCCGTCGGCCAGGCGGCAGTGGTCATCACCCGCAACGTCGACCTGTCGGTCGGCTCGGTGCTCGGCCTGACCGCGTACCTCACCGGGCGGATCTTCATCGCCCACCCCGGCACACCGGTCTTCCTGGTCTTCCTCATCGGGCTGGCCTTCGGGGCCGTGCTGGGGCTGGTGAACGGCGTGCTGGTGGCGTGGGGCCGGGTCCCCGCGCTGGTCATCACGCTGGGCACGATGTACATCTTCCGCGGGATCTTCCTGTCGTGGGCGGGCAGCAACCGGGTCAACGCCTCCGACATGCCCGACAGCTTCCTCAACCTCGGCACCCAGCAGTTCCTGAGCATCCCGGTGCTCTTCATCGTCGCGGTGGTCGTGCTCGCACTCGTCGGCTACTACCTCTACACCGCCCGTGGCGGACGCGAGCTGTACGCCATCGGCTCCGACCCCGAGGCGGCCGAGCTGTACGGCCTCAAGGTCACGCGCCGCATCCTGGGCGCCTTCCTCCTGTCGGGCTCGATGGCGGGCCTGGCCGGCGTGATGACCGCGGCCCGCTACGGCACCGTCAGCTCCAACGCCGGACTCAACCTCGAGCTCCAGGCGGTCGGGGCCGCGGTGATCGGCGGCGTGGCCATCTTCGGCGGCAGCGGCACCGTCTGGGGCGCCGCGATCGGCGCCTGCCTGCTCGTGACGATCAACCGCGCACTGCCGGTGCTGGGTGTCCAGGACTTCTGGCAGCAGTTCGTGGTCGGCGTCCTCATCATCGGCTCCATCGTGCTCGACCGGGTGCTCTCCATCCGTCGCGACCGCAAGCTCATCGAAGCGAGGGACAACGCATGACCTCCGCGACCGTCACCGGCGCCCCACCGGCGGCCCGTACCTATCGCGCGTACAGCCACTCGTGGTGGCGTCGGACCCTGCTCACCCGCGAGGTCGCGATCATCGCGCTCCTGGTGCTGGTCTTCGGCTGGGCCAGCGCCAACGTGGCCAACTTCAAGAGCCCGCTGACGATCTACTTCCTCAGTCTCGACAACGCCGAGATCATGCTGATCGCGCTGCCGATGGCCCTGGTCATCATCACCGGCGAGATCGATCTCTCGGTCGCCAGTGTGGTGGGCCTGTCCAGCGTGACCGTCGGCCTCCTGCATCAGGACGCCGGACTGTCGATCCCACTCGCCGGGCTCATCGCGATCCTGGTCGGCGTGGTCGCCGGCGCGCTCAACGGCTTCCTGATCGCCTACGTGGGACTGCCGTCCCTGGCCGTCACGATCGGCACCATGGCCGCCTACCGCGGCCTGGCCGTCGGCCTGCTCGGCACCACCGCCAAGACGGACTTCCCGTTGAAGTGGACCGACCTGTCCACACAGCACATCGGCTCGACGCGTTTCCCGGTCATCGTCCTCCCGATCCTCGTCCTCATCGCGGTCTTCGTCTGGCTGCTGCACTTCTCCACGTTCGGCCGCGGGGTCTTCGAGATCGGGCTCAACGACGAGGCGGCGCACTTCAGCGGCGTCAACGTCGCCCGGACGAAGTTCATCCTGTTCATCCTGACGGCCGCGATCTCGGCCTTCGCCGGCATCTACATCACCCTGCGCAGCGGCAACGCCCGCGGCGACAACGCGACCGGCGACGAGCTGAAGGTCATCGCGGCGGTGCTCCTGGGCGGCGTCTCCATCTTCGGCGGTCGCGGCGCACTGCACGGCGTCATCGCCGGCGTCCTGCTCATCGGCGTGATCCAGAGCGCGATGCGACTGCAGAACGAGACGGTCAACGTCATCAACATCGTCATCGGAGCGCTCCTGGTGCTCTCGGTGATGTCCACCAGCATCCTCGCCTGGCTCTCGAAGCAGAGGGCCCGGCGGGCAGGTCTCGGAACCCTCCGGCGACGGCAAGCGGTCGCCACATCCCACCCAGAGAGGTAGAACAATGAAGTTCAGCACCCGTCGGCTCACCGCCGGTACGGCCGTGGCACTGGTTGCCACGCTGAGCCTGGCCGCTTGCGGCAGCAGCAACAACAGCAGCAGTAACAGCGCCGACAGCGGTAGCAACGGCGGCTCCGGCTCGGGCACCACGATCACCTTCATCCCGAAGAACCTGGGCAACCCGTACTTCGACGCCTCGGACAAGGACGGCGGCAAGGTGGCCGTCGACGAGTTCAAGGGCGTCTACCAGGAGGTCGGCCCGGACACCGCGACCCCCGACGGCCAGGTCTCGTTCATCAACACCGCGGCCCAGCAGGGGGTCAAGGCCCTGGTCATCTCGGCCGACGACCCGAAGGCGCCGTGCTCTGCGATCAAGCAGGCCATGTCGGCCGGCACGAAGGTCGTCACCTTCGACTCCGACACCAGCGCCGACTGCCGCGACCTGTACATCAACCAGGCCACGCCGGAGGGCATCGCCAAGACCGAGGTCGACCAGATCGCCCAGCAGATCGGCGACTCCGGAGAGATCGCGATCCTCTCGGCCGCGGCCAACGCGACCAACCAGAACGCGTGGATCGAGCTGATGAAGAAGGACCTGGCGGCCGACCACCCGAACATCAAGCTCGTCGACACCGTCTACGGCAACGACGACGACCAGACCTCGTTCGACAAGACCGCCGCCCTGCTCTCGGACCACCCGAACCTGAAGGGCATCATCTCGCCGACCACCGTCGGCATCGCCGCCGCCGCCCGCTACCTCGACACCTCGTCCTCCAAGGGCAAGGTCGCGCTCACCGGTCTCGGCACGCCCAACCAGATGCGCAAGTACGTCAAGGACGGCACCGTCACCTCGTTCGCTCTGTGGAACCCGAGCGACCTGGGCTACCTGGCCGCCTACGCCGCGAAGGCGCTCGTCGACGGTGACATCAAGGGCGACGAGGGCGACAAGTTCACCGCGGGCAAGCTCGGCGACTTCACCGTCGGCGCCGACGGCGTCGTCCTGCTGGGCGACCCGACCGTGTTCACCAAGGACAACATCGACAAGTTCAACTTCTGAGTCAGCCCTCCTCAGAAGCCACGCCTGCCGGGGCCGCGACCCGGTCCCGGCAGGCGCCCCGAACCCCGGTCGGGGCGCACCCGATCACACCCCGACCCTGCACAGAGAAGGACGCGACATGCAGCGGGTCTGCTTCCAGCTCCAGGTGAAGCCCGACCGGATCGAGGAGTACGAGCGGCGCCACGCCGCCGTGTGGCCGGAGATGCTCCAGGCCCTCCACGAGACCGGCTGGCACAACTACTCGCTCTTCCTGCGGCCCGACGGGCTGCTGATCGGCTACCTCGAGACGCCCTCACTCGAGGAGGCCCGGGCCGGCATGGCCCGGCGCGAGGTCAACGACCGATGGCAGGCAGAGATGGCGGACCTCTTCGAGGACCTCGAAGGCGTCACCCCGGACGTCGGCTTCCTGCAGCTCGAGGAGATCTTCCACCTGGAGGACCAGCTCGGCGCCGCACAGCAGACGCAGAACACGACAGAAGCGAAGTGAGATGAACCAGCGAGCACAGTTCGACAAGATCGCCCCCGTCCTGGCGGCGCAGGCCATCGAGGTCCCGTCGTGGGCGTACGGGAACTCGGGGACGCGCTTCAAGGTCTTCGGCAGTGCGGGCACCCCGCGCACGGTGCAGGAGAAGATCGCCGACGCGGCGACCGTGCACCGCTTCACCGGCCTGGCGCCGAGCGTCGCGCTCCACATCCCGTGGGACAAGGTCGACGACTACGCCGCCCTGCGTGCCTACGCCGAGGACCTCGGCATCGCGCTCGGCACGATCAACTCCAACACGTTCCAGGACGACGACTACAAGCTCGGCGCCCTGACGCACACCGATGCGAAGGTGCGCCGCAAGGCGATCGACCACCACTTGGAGTGCGTGGACGTCATGGACGCGACCGGCTCGCGCGACCTGAAGATCTGGCTCGCTGAGGGCACCAACTACCCGGGCCAGGGCGACATGCGCGGTCGTCAGGACCGCCTGGCCGAGAGCCTGCAGACGATCTACGACCGTATCGGCGCCGACCAGCGCCTGGTGCTGGAGTACAAGTTCTTCGAGCCGGCGTTCTACCACACCGACGTCCCGGACTGGGGCACCTCGTACGTCCAGGTCGCCGCGCTCGGCGACAGGGCCATGGTCTGCCTCGACACCGGCCACCACGCGCCGGGCACCAACATCGAGTTCATCGTGGCCCAGCTGCTCCGCCTCGGGAAGCTCGGCTCGTTCGACTTCAACAGCCGCTTCTACGCCGACGACGACCTGATCGTGGGCTCGGCCGACCCCTTCCAGCTCTTCCGCATCCTGGTCGAGTGCGCCCGCGGCGGCGCGTTCGATCCGGCCAGCGACGTGGCCTTCATGCTCGACCAGTGCCACAACATCGAGAAGAAGATCCCCGGCCAGATCCGGTCGGTCCTCAACGTGCAGGAGATGACGGCCCGGGCACTGCTGCTCGACCGTGACGCCCTGACCGCGGCCCAGGAGGACGGCGACGTCCTCGCGGCCAACGAGATCTTCATGGACGCGTTCTACACCGACGTCCGCCCGCTGCTCGCCGCCTGGCGTGAGGAGCGAGGACTGCCCGCCGACCCGATGCGGGCCTACCTCGCCAGCGGCTACCAGGAACAGATCGAGGCGGACCGCGTCGGCGGTACGCAGGCAGGATGGAACTGACCAACATGACCACGAATGCGGCTGCCGAGCTGATCGCTCGCTCCAACCGACTGGGCGCCGACCCGAAGAACACCAACTACGCAGGGGGCAACACCTCGGCCAAGGGCACCGAGACCGACCCGGTCACCGGCCAACCGGTGGAGCTGGTCTGGGTCAAGGGCTCCGGCGGCGACCTCGGGACCTTGAAGGAGTCGGGCCTGGCCGTCCTGCGGCTGGACCGGATGCGCGCCCTCGTCGACGTCTACCCGGGCATCGAGCGCGAGGACGAGATGGTGGCGGCCTTCGACTACTGCCTGCACGGCAAGGGCGGTGCCGCCCCGTCGATCGACACCGCGATGCACGGCCTGGTCGACGCCGCGCACGTCGACCACCTCCACCCCGACTCGGGCATCGCGATCGCGACGGCCGCCGACGGCGAGGCGCTCACCGCCACGATCTTCGGTGACAAGGTCGTCTGGGTCCCGTGGCGTCGTCCCGGCTTCCAGCTCGGTCTCGACATCGCCGAGATCAAGGCGAAGAACCCGCAGGCGATCGGCTGCATCCTGGGTGGCCACGGCATCACCGCCTGGGGCGAGACCAGCGACGAGGCCGAGCAGAACTCGCTGTGGATCATCGACACCGCCGCCGCCTACATCGCCGAGCACTCCAAGGCTGAGCCCTTCGGCCCGGCTCTCCAGGGCTACGGCGCCCTGCCCGAGTCCGAGCGTCGCGCCAAGGCCGCCGCGCTGGCCCCGACCATCCGCGGCATCGCCTCGGCCGACCGCCCGATGGTCGGCCACTTCACCGACGCCGACGTCGTGCTCGACTTCCTCGGCTCGGCCGAGCATCCGCGGCTGGCCGCGCTCGGCACCAGCTGCCCCGACCACTTCCTGCGTACGAAGGTCAAGCCGCTCGTCCTCGACCTGCCCGCCTCCGCGTCGGTCGAGGACTCGATCGCCCGGCTCAAGGAGCTCGCGGTGGCCTACCGTGAGGACTACCAGGGCTACTACGACCGCAACGCGACCCCCGACAGCCCCGCGATCCGCGGCAAGGACCCGCTGATCGTGCTGGTGCCCGGCGTCGGGATGTTCAGCTTCGGCAAGGACAAGCAGACCGCCCGCGTCGCCGGCGAGTTCTACGTCAACGCGATCAACGTGATGCGCGGTGCCGAGGGCCTCTCCACCTACGCCCCCATCGACGAGGCGGAGAAGTTCCGCATCGAGTACTGGGCACTGGAGGAGGCCAAGCTCCAGCGGATGCCGAAGCCGAAGCCGCTGGCCACCCGCGTCGCGCTCGTCACCGGTGCCGCCTCCGGCATCGGCAAGGCCACCGCCGAGAAGCTCGCCGCCGAGGGTGCCTGCGTCGTCATCGCCGACCTCTCCTTGGAGAAGGCCCAGGCCGCTGCCGCCGAGATCGGCTCCGCCGACGTCGCGGTCGGCGTCCAGGTGGACGTGTCCGACGCCGAGGCCGTCCGCGCGGCGGTGGACGCCGCCGTCCTCGCCTTCGGCGGCCTCGACCTCATCGTCAACAACGCCGGCCTGTCCCTCTCGCGCTCGTTGCTGGAGACCACGGAGAAGGACTGGGACCTCCAGCACGATGTCATGGCCAAGGGCTCGTTCCTGGTCGCCCAGGCCACCGCGAAGGTCATGATCGAGCAGGAGATGGGCGGCGACATCGTCTACATCTCCTCGAAGAACTCGATCTTCGCCGGGCCGAACAACGTCGCCTACGGTGCCGCCAAGGCCGACCAGGCCCACCAGGTGCGTCTGCTGGCGGCCGAGCTCGGTGAGCACGGCATCAAGGTCAACGGCGTGAACCCCGACGGCGTCGTCGCGGGCTCGGGCATCTTCGCCTCGGGCTGGGGCGCCAACCGCGCCGCCGTCTACGGCGTGGAGGAGAAGGACCTCGGCAAGTTCTACGCGCAGCGCACCATCCTCAAGCGCGAGGTGCTGCCGGAGAACATCGCCAACGCCGTCTTCGTGCTCTGCTCGGCCGAGCTCAGCCACACCACCGGCCTGCACATCCCCGTCGACGCTGGCGTGGCGGCGGCCTTCCTGCGATGAGCTCATCCGCACCTTCGGTCCGGGTCGCGGCGGTCGACCTCGGCGCCACCAGCGGCCGGGTCATGGCCGCGGTCGTCGGCCCGGACCAGCTCGAGCTGCAGGAGGTGCGCCGCTTCCCCAACGGCGGCGTGCCGATCCGCGGGGCGCTCGTCTGGGACGTCGTCGGCCTGCACCGCGAGATCCTCGCCGGCCTCCGTGAGATCGCCCGTACGGGTCCGCTCGACGGGATCGGCATCGACTCGTGGGCCGTCGACTACGGCCTGCTCGATCGTGACGGCGAGCTGCTCGGCAGCCCGTACTCGCACCGGGACGCCCGCACCACGGGCGTCCCGGCGCGGGTCGCCGCGCTCGTCGACCCGGCCGCGATGTACGCCGTCGGCGGCCTGCAGGAGCTGCCCTTCAACACCGTCTTCCAGCTGTTCGCGGCGCGGGGGACGAGCGCGCTCGAGTCAGCCGAGACGATGCTGCTGCTCCCCGACCTGCTGGCGTACTGGCTCACCGGGGAGCGCGGCGCCGAGCGGACGAATGCCTCCACCACCGGGCTCTACGACGCCCGCGCCCGAGCGTGGGCGCCTGACCTGGCCGGCCTGCTCGGGATCCCGGCGGGCATCCTGCCGCCGCTGCGCGATCCCGGCTCGGTCATCGGCCAGGTCCTGCCGGCGGTGGCCGACGCTCTGGGCACCGCGGGCGTGCCGGTCATCGCGGTCGGGTCGCACGACACCGCCTCCGCGGTCGTCGCGGTCCCGGCCGAGAGCGAACGGTTCGCGTACATCTCCTCCGGCACCTGGTCGCTGGTCGGCCTCGAACTCGAGACACCGGTGCTGTCCGAGGCCGCGCGCCTGGCGGGCTTCACGAACGAGGGCGGCGTCGACGGCACCATCCGCTTCCTCAAGAACGTGATGGGGCTCTGGGTCCTGTCGGAGTCGGTGCGGGTCTGGGCCACCGACGGGGAGCCGGCCGACCTGCGGACGCTGCTCGCCGCGGCCGCCGCGGAGACACCCCTGCGGACCGTCGTCGACATCGACGACCCGTCCCTGCTCGCCCCGGCGAGCTCCTCCGCCCCGATGCCGGCGCGTCTGCGGACCCTCGCCGTCGCGGCGGGCGAGCCTGCTCCGGAGACCCCGGCCCAGGTCGTCCGTACGATCCTCGACAGCCTCGCGCTCGCCTACCGGCGCAACGTGCGCCGCGCGGTCGCCCTGGCGGGCCACGAGATCGACCTCGTCCACGTGGTCGGCGGTGGCTCCCACAACGAGCTGCTCTGTCAGCTCACCGCCGACGCGTGTGGGCTGCCGGTGCTGGCCGGCCCGTCCGAGGCGGCCGCCCTCGGCAACGCGCTGGTCCAGGCCCGCTCGCTGGGCGCCGACCTTCCCGGCCTGGCCGCCATGCGCGCTCTCGTGCGCCGCACCCACGACCTGGTCCGCTACGAGCCGTGCAGCGGCGCGGACTGGGACGGTGCCGAGGCACGTCTCTCCTAGCTCTCGTCCACCTCCTCGACCCTGCCTCGGAAGGAACCACCATGTGGGACACACCCCGCGAAGCGCGTTTGAGCCGCCGCGCCCTCTTCGGCGCGGCCGCCGCCACCCTCGGCACCGCTGCCGTCGTCGGGGCCCTCGGCACGGTGGGCGCCTCGCCCGCGGCCGCAGCCCCCGGATCGGCCGGTCTTCCGGACGACCTGGTCAAGGCCTTCCGGCGCCCGACCACGCAGAGCGCCGCCGGCTTCCGGTGGTGGTGGCCGGAGGGTCTCGTCGACCCCGCGGAGATCGCACGCGAGGTGGACGCGGTCGCCGACGCCGGCTTCGGCGCGCTCGAGGTGGCTGATGTCACGCACAGCCTCCGCGCCCGCCAGATCGACGTCGACGTGGCCCGGTACGGGTGGGGGACCGCTCCCTGGGTCGCGGGGGTGAAGGCGGCGCTGGCGCGGGCCGCGGAGCGTGAGGTGCGGATCGACATCACCGTCGGGCCGTCGTGGCCCGCGGCCGTCCCCACGATCACGCCGAACGACGACGCGGCCTCGACCGAGCTCATCCACGGCGTCGCCACCGTGCCCGCCGGGTCGACCTACGCCGACGTGGTCCCCGCTCCGGTGACGGCCCCGGCCGCGGGCGCGACCCGCGCCGAGCTGGTCACGGTCCAGGCCCACCGGGTGACCGGCTACGTGAAGGACAGCAAGGGCAACGTCACCAGCACGCTGCTCGACCCCGCCTCGTACGTGGACCTCGCCGGCGAGGTGGTGGACGGCAGGCTGACCTGGACTGCACCCGCCGACGCCTCGAACAGCACGTGGCTGCTCTTCGCGACCTGGCGGCGCGGCTCGGCCCAGCAGCCCGAGGCCGGGCCCCACACCACCCCGGTGGCCTACGTCGTCGACCACTTCGGCGCCTCGGGCGTCCAGGCGGTCATCGACCTGTGGAACGCGCGGGTGCTGGACAGCGAGATGCGCAGCCTGCTGCGTGCCGCCGGTGGCTATCTGTTCGAGGACTCCCTCGAGATCGAGACCAACGCGACGCTGTGGACCGCCGACTACCTGCAGCAGTTCCAGGCCAGCCGCGGCTACGACCTGCGCCGGTTCCTTCCGTTCGTGCTCGAGCTCAAGGGCAAGTACCTCTACGCCCTCGCGGGCACCGACCCCGCCAAGGCCGACGACCTCTCGACGAACGCGATCCGCGACGACTTCAACCAGGTCCTCTCCGACCTCTACCTCGACCACCACCTGCGTCCGCTCCAGGCCTTCGCGCGCACCCTCGACATGGGCATCCGGATCCAGCCGTACGGCCTGCAGACCGACACCATGCAGCACTCCGGGATCGTCGACGTCCCGGAGACCGAGTCCTTGGGGTTCAAGAACCTCGACGACTACCGGATCATGGCCGCGGGCCGGGACATGGCCGGTCGCACGCTGCTGTCGTGCGAGGCCATCTGCTACGCCGGCGCGGCGTACAACACCACGTGGGGCGCGAACAGCCTGAGCCCCGCCGCGCAGAACCAGGCGCTGTTCACCATCAACAGCATCTTCGCTGCGGGCGTGAACAACCTGATGATCCACGGCTTCGCCTATGCGTCCGCGCCGGGGGTCACCTGGCCCGGGTTCGCCGCCTTCTCGCCCTACTACAGCAACGCGATCGGGTACGGCGAGGCGTGGGGACCGCGGATGCCGCAGTGGCAGCACATGCCCGGCATCGCGGCCTACATCGCCCGCACCCAGCTGGTCCTGCGGACCGGCGTGCCGCGCTACGACGTCGCGTTCTGGCGCGACAAGGGCTGGGCCGGCACCGGCATCGGCCCGCAGTGGATCACCAACAACGGCACCCGCTACGGCTGGTCGCACTCCTTCATGAGCGCCTCGCTGCTGGAGTTCGACGCCGCGACGGTCCGAGGCGGGCGGCTCGCGCCGGACGGGCCGGCGTACAAGGCCCTCGTGATCGGACCCGACTCGCTGCGTGGCAACGCCGTCACGCTCGACATCGAGGGCGCCAAGAAGGTGCTCGCGCTCGGGAGGGCGGGGCTGCCGATCGTGCTCATCGGCGACTGGTCGGCGGTGACGCCGGTGGGCCGCACCGACGCCGCGGGTGTCGCCGAGATCCGCGACCTCGTGACGAGGATCGGCGCCCTGCCCACCACCCGCACCGTGCCGGAGGCCTCGGTCGGCGACGCGCTGACCGCCCTCGGCGTGGTGCGCGACGTCGAGCACCCCGACTCGACGGTGATGCACTCCCACCGTGTCATCGGCGACGTCGACCTCTACTACCTCGCCAACGCCCGGCACGCCGAGAACCGCAAGCTCGTGGGGGTCGCGCAGGACGTCTGGCTCACGGCGACCGACGACGACGCCGTCCCGTGGCTCCTCGACGCCTGGACGGGCGAGGTGACCCGGATCGCGGCGTACGAGCGCTCGGGCAAGCGCATCCGCGTCCCCGTCGACCTGGTGCCCGGGCAGTCGACGATCGTCGCGCTGGCCGCGCCCGGCGCCGGCGTCGCCCGCTCGGTGCTGCCGGTCGGGACGGCAGGGCAGTCGGTGCTGCCGCGTGGGGCCAACGCGGTGCTGCGCACGACGAGTGCCGGCACCTTCGACGTCACCCGTGCCAACGGCAGCACGGCGCGGGTGCGGGTCGCCCGGGTCCGCACGCCGATCGTGCCGACGAACTGGTCCCTCGAGCTCGAGGACTGGAAGCCGGCGAACGCGGCCGACCCGACCGACCTGGCGACCGTCAAGGAGGTCCACGCGACCGATCTCGCGTCCGTGCAGTCCTGGTCGAAGGTGGCGGGGCTGGAGGACGTCTCGGGTATCGGGCGCTACCGCACCACGATCGACCTCGGCACCGACTGGACGAGCGACGACGGCGCCACCCTGGAGCTGGGCGAGGTCAACGACACCTTCGTGGTGCGGGTCAACGGCCAGCAGCTCGCCGCGTGTGACCCGCTGGACCCGGTCGTCGACCTGGGGCACAGCCTGCTGCCCGGCACCAACGTGATCGAGGTCGAGGTGGCCTCCACGCTGCTCAACCGGCTGCGGGTGGTGACCCCTGCGGTGTACGGGGTCGCGAGCCGCCAGGCCTACGGCCTGGTCGGCCCGGTGCGAGTGGTGCCGTACGCGGAGCGGGTCATCCCGTCGTGATGCGCGAGACTCGAGTACGGAAGGAGACATGGTGAAGGTCGCTCTCATGGTCACCTGCATCAACGACGCCCTCTATCCCGAGACGGGCCGGGCGGTCGTTGCGCTGCTGCGCCGCCTCGGGGTCGACGTGGAGTTCCCGGCCGCGCAGACCTGCTGCGCCCAGCCGATGGTGAACACCGGCTACCTCGACGAGGCGGTCCCGGTGGTCCGTACGTTCGTCGACGCGTTCGCCGGCTACGACGCGATCGTCACGCCGTCGGGATCCTGCGCGGGCTCCGCACGCCACCAGCACTCCCTGGTCGCGAAGCGCTCCGGTGACGCAGCGCTGCAGAGCGCGGTCGAGGAGGTCTCGCCGCGGGTGTACGAGCTCTCCGAGTTCCTCGTCGACGTGCTCGGCGTGACCGACGTCGGCGCGTACTACCCCCACACGGTCACCTACCACCCGACGTGCCACTCGCTGCGGATGCTCGGCGTCGGGGAGCGTCCGCTCCAGCTGCTGCGCGCGGTGCGCGGCCTGACGCTGCTCGAGCTGCCCGGCGCCGACCAGTGCTGCGGCTTCGGCGGCACCTTCGCGGTGAAGAACGCCGACACCTCGATCGCGATGGGCACCGACAAGGTGCGCAGCGTCTGCGGTACGGGCGCCGAGGTGCTCACCGCCGGGGACAACTCCTGCCTGACCCACATCGGAGGACTGATGACCCGCCAGCGCGCCGGGGTGCGAGCCGTCCACCTGGCCGAGATCCTGGCCTCCACCGGGTCCGAGCCGTGGGGAGAGAGGCGATGAGCGGGACCTTCGTCGGGATGCCGAAGTTCCCGGTCGCCGCCCGCGCGGCTCTCGAGGACACGCAGCTGCGGCACAACCTGGCGCACGCCACCAGCACGATCCGCGGCAAGCGGGCGCGTCTCGTCGACGAGGTCAACGAGGTCTCGTCGTGGGAGGACCTGCGGCTGGCCGGAGCCGGGGTGAAGGAGGCCGCGCTGCTGTCCTTGGAGACCCAGCTGCTCCGGCTGGAGGAGACCCTCACGGCCAACGGGGCGATCGTGCACTGGGCGCGTGACGCCGAGGAGGCCTGCCGGATCGTCGCGACGGTGGCCACGAGCCACCAGGTCGACGAGGTGGTCAAGGTCAAGTCGATGGTCACCCAGGAGATCGGGCTCAACGAGGCGCTCGCCGCGGCCGGCATCGCCGCCTGGGAGACCGACCTCGCGGAGCTGATCGTGCAGCTCGGCGACGACCTGCCCTCCCACATCCTCGTGCCGGCGATCCACCGCAACCGCGCCGAGGTGCGCGAGATCTTCCTGCGCGCGATGAAGACGGTCGGACGCCCCGCGCCCGAGGACCTCACCGACGAGCCGGCGGTGTTGGCCGCCGCCGCCCGCGAGCACCTGCGGGAGAAGTTCCTGCGGGCGCGCGTCGGCGTCTCCGGCGCCAACTTCGCCGTCGCCGAGACCGGGACGCTGGTGGTGGTCGAGTCGGAGGGCAACGGGCGGATGTGCCTGACGCTGCCCGAGGTGCTGATCTCGGTCGTCGGGATCGAGAAGGTCGTCTCGACCTGGGACGACCTGGACCCGCTGCTCCGGCTGCTGCCGCGCTCGTCGACCGGCGAGCGGATGAACCCGTACACCTCCACCTGGTCGGGCGTGACGCCCGGCGACGGGCCGCAGGAGGTCCACGTCGTCCTGCTGGACAACGGCCGCACGCGGGCCCTGGCCGACCAGGTCGGGCGCCAGGCGCTGCGCTGCATCCGCTGCTCGGCCTGCCTCAACGTCTGCCCGGTCTACGAGCGCACCGGCGGGCACGCGTACGGGTCGGTCTACCCCGGTCCCATCGGCGCGATCCTCAACCCCCTGCTCAAGGGCTTCGGCGTGGACGAGCAGACCGACTCCCTGCCGTACGCCTCCTCGCTCTGCGGCGCCTGCTTCGAGGCCTGCCCGGTCCGGATCGACATCCCCTCGGTGCTGGTCGACCAGCGCGCGAAGGTCGTCGACGCCCATCGCGACAGCCGGGTGCCGAAGGTCGAGCAGCTCGCCTTCAAGGGCGCCGCGGTGGCGCTCTCCGATGCCCGCAGGCTCGGCTTCGGGGAGCGGTTCACCAAGGTCGGGCTGGGTGTGGCCCGCAGGCTCGGAGCCGCCGCGTGGACCTCGGCGCGCGACCTGCCGCCGGCGCCGGCCGAGTCGTTCCGGGCATGGTGGAAGCGGACCGACGGTGGTCGCGACGAGAGCACGAAGGAGAGCGGCCGATGAGCGCGCGCGACGAGATCCTCGGACGTGTCCGAGCGGCGCTGGCCGACGTCACCGAGGTGCCGGCGGCCCCGGCGGCGCCCCGGCGAAGCCCTGTCGCCGACGTCGTCGGCCTGTTCGAGGAGCGGGTCGCGGACTATCGCGCCGTCGTGGTCCGTACGACCGCGGGCGGGTTGCCCGCTGCGCTGCGGGACGCGCTCCCCGCCGGGGCGTCGGCCGTGATCCCGCCGGGTCTGGCCGGCACCCTCGGACTGAGCGGCACCGGGTTCGTGGTCGACGACGGTGAGCTGAGCGCAGCCCAGCTCGACCAGGTCGACGCGGTGATCACCGCGTCGGCCGTCGGCATCGCCGAGACCGGCACGATCGTGCTCGACCATGCTCCCGACCAGGGGCGCCGCGCGATCACGCTGGTGCCGGACACCCATGTCTGCATCGTGCGCGCCGACCAGATCGTCCTCGACGTCCCCGATGCGACGGCGCTGTTGCGAGCGGCCGTCCTCGCCGGTCGTCCCCTGACCTGGATCAGCGGGCCCTCGGCCACCAGCGACATCGAGCTCAGCCGGGTCGAGGGCGTCCACGGACCGCGCAACCTCGTGGTCGTGATCGTGGAGTCGCCCCAGGGGTGAGCCGATTTCTTCCCGGGACAGCGTCTCCGCTAACGTTCTCCGCGGTGGCGTGTCCGAGCGGCCGATGGTGCAGCACTCGAAATGCTGTGTAGGGAGACCTACCGAGGGTTCAAATCCCTCCGCCACCGCCAGTCAACCGAAGCCCGGTCCTGAACAAGGACCGGGCTTCGGTGCGTTCCGGGGCGTGCTCGGCGCCCTACTGCAGGGCGGCCGTGAGCCGCATGACGTTGTCGACGTAGCGGGCACCGGGCGAGCGGCGCAGCCACTCCGCCAGGGTCAGCTCGCGTGAGATCGCGCGGTAGTGGTCCTCGACCTCGCGCATCGCCGCCACCACGCCCTCGTCCGGGATCATCAGCGAGACCTCGTAGTTGAGCGCGAAGGAACGCATGTCCATGTTGGACGAGCCGATCACCGCGATGTCCGCGTCGATCGTGAAGTGCTTCGAGTGCAGGATGTCCGGCGAGGGATAGCGGTAGATCCGTACGCCGGCCTCGAGAAGTGCGCGATAGTACGACGCCTGCGCGCGACCGACCATGAACTGGTCCGCATCCTCGCTGACGAACAGCTCCACCGGGATCCCGCGCTGGGCCGCGGTGGTCACGGCGTACAGCAGTGACTCGTCGGGCACGAAGTAGGGCGAGGTGATCGAGATGCGCTCCGTGGCCAGGTAGAGCAGCGAGGTGAACATCCGCAGGTTGTTCTCCACCGCCAGCCCCGGCCCCGAGGGCACGACCTGGCAGGCGATCTCACCCGGCTCCCGGACGACCTGCTCGCCAGCGGTCGACGGCGCGAGGCCGTGGTCGACGTCCTCAGCGGTCTCGGCGTACCAGTCCGAGGCGAAGACCGCGTTGAGGCTGGACACGACCGGGCCCTCGACGCGCACCATCAGCTCGACCCACGACCGACCCAGTCGGCGGCTCGAGGCGCGGTGGTAGCCCGGCTCGATCAGGTTGAGGGAGCCGGTCCAGCCGACCCGGCCGTCGACGATCGCGATCTTGCGGTGGTTGCGCAGATCGGGCCGCTGGAAGCGTCCCCGCAGCAGTTGCAGCGGCAGCATCGGCTGCCACGCGATGCCACTCACTTGAAGCCGGCGCACCATCGACCGGTAGCCGCGTACCCGGAACGAGCCGACGTGGTCGAGGAGCAGGCGCACGGCGACCCCGCGCGCGGCGGCGCGCTCCATCGCCTCGAGGAGCGGCGCGCTCACCTCGTCCCAGGCGACGATGTAGAACTCCACGTGGACGTAGGACGTGGCGCGGTCCACCTCGTCGGCGATCTCCCGGATCACCTCCGCGTACCCCTCACGCATCGCGACGGTGTTGCCGTCCACGATCGGCAGCGCGCCCAAGCGCCGGTTGAGCTCGGTGACCCGCTCGACCGGGGCGGTCAGCGGCGGCTCGATGACGTTGACCTGCTGCGCGGCACGGGCCCGCATCACCTCCACCGCCGCGCCCTTGCGCTCCATCCGCCCCCGCGAGAGTGCGATCCGCCCGACGAGCAGGAAGATCGCGAAGCCGATGATCGGCTCGACCAGGATCAGCAGCAGCCACGCCATCCCGGTCGAGGGCTTGCGGTTGCCGGGGATGACGCCGAGCGCGATCAGGCGCAGACCCACCTCGACGCTGATCAGCAGCCACTCCCAGAGGGTCGTCACGTGGCGAGCATGCCAGTCCTCATCTTTGGACGCGCGTCCTATCGCCGATCCCGCAGGTGTCGGGGCTTCCGGCCGAAGGAAGAAGCACCCCTACGCAGCAGCCCCGAGGAGCCTCCATGCAGCCACGCGCGAGCCAGGCCCAGCGCCTCGCCGTGATGTGCACCGCCTCCGTGGCCTCGGTCACCGCCGGCTTCCTGCTCGGGAGCCTCGTCGGTGGCTACTCCGTCCCGGTGCCGGCGCTGGTCGTCGCGCTGCTGGCGGGCTGGTTGTGCATCGCGGCCCTGCTGGTCCTCCCGGCCACGCAGCGGTCCGAGCGCCGGGCCGGCGCCGACTCCGCGAGCCTCAGCGCGCCGGTCCGTACGACCGAGCGCGACGAGCACACCGAGGCGGGCGGCCGCCAGCGCGACGAGGTCACCGGCCTGCTGCGCTACGACGCCGAGCGCGATGACCGCTACGTCGCGGCGACCGGCGAGCTCCCGGGCTCGGTCGTCGTCGTCGAGGTCGCCGACCACGTGACCGCCTCCGCGATCGCGCCGGAGATCGCCGACCGTCTCGTCGCCGAGGCCGCCGCGCGCGTGGTGGCGACCGGATCGACGTACGGAGCAGTGGTGCGGCGCCTCGACGGACCGCGACTGCTGCTGCTCATGCCCGGCCTGGAGGAGCCGACGCTGATCGGGCTGGCGACGCTGCTGCACGACGCGGCGCTCATCGCCCGCACGCCCAGCATCGCTCTGCGTGACCCCCGTCAGCCGGTCCGGCTGGTCGCGGGTGTCGCGATCGCCGACGGCCAGACCGTCGAGGTGACCACCCTGGTCCGGGAGGCGTCCACCGTGGCGGCCCAGGGCAAGCGGCAGGGCAGCGAGGCCCCCATGGTCTTCCACGACGGCCTTCCCGGCGAGGCCCGTGAGCGTCTGGTCGTCGGGCGCGCGCTGCGCACGGCCATCGACGCCCGCACCATCGACCTCGTCTACCAGCCGCAGGTGGACCTCGTGGACGGGTCGCTGCTGGGCGTCGAGGTGCTCGCCCGGTGGCAGGACCCGGTGCTCGGTGCGATCGCACCGGACCGCTTCGTCCGGGTGGCCGCCGAGATCGGGATGAGCTGGCAGCTCGACCGGTTGATCTTCGAGAAGGCCTTCGCCCAGCTCGCCGAGTGGGACGCAGCCGGGGTCGAGGTGCCGCGCATCTTCCTCAACGTCGCACCGCAGAACATCGCCGACGGCCGTCGTGTCGGCCTGCGCGAGCTGCTGGCCTCCCACCGCCTGAGCCCGGAGCGGATCGCCGTCGAGATCGTCTACGACGGCCGCTTCAGCGCCGAGCGTGGGCGGGCCACGGTGGCCGCGTGCCGCGAGCTGGGGGTGCTGTGCACCCTCGACCACTTCGGCCACGGCGGCGCGTCGTTCGGGCAGCTCACCGAGCTGCCGGTGACCGGGATCAAGATCGACCGCTCCCTGCTCGCCGAGGACGCCGACGAGGCCACGCTGTCCGCGATCATCCGCGCGGGGACGTCACTCGGTCTCGCCGTCGGCGCCGTCGGCATCGAGACCACCGCCCAGCGCGACCGGCTCCGCGAGCTCGGCTGCGTCGCCGGTCAGGGCTACCTGTACGCCGCTCCGCTCACCCCCGACGAGCTCGTCGACTGGCTGCGCGTCCCCAACCTCGTGGCCTGACCCGCGCACCGGCTCAGAGGTAGCGGGCGGCGGTGCGCGCCGCACGCACGCCGTAGCCCCCGCCGAACAGGCAGGCGTGCACCAGCAGCGGGAAGAGCTGATGCAGCCCCACCCGGTCCTGCCAGTCGGGGGCCAGCGGGAAGGCCTCGTCGTAGGCCTCCTGGACCCGCTCGAGGTGCGGCAGCCCGAAGAGCGAGAGCATCGCCAGGTCCATCTCCCGATGGCCGCCGTACGCAGCCGGGTCGATCAGCCAGGCGTGCGCGTCGTGGGACCACAGCACGTTGCCGGTCCACAGGTCACCGTGCAGCCGCGCCGGCGGCTCCTCGGGCACCAGCTCCGCGACCCGGGCCGCGGCCCGCTCGATGGTGGCGGCGTGGGTGTCGTCGATGGTGCCGCGGTCGTGGGCGAGCTTGAGATACGGCAGCACGCGGCGGGTCATGAAGAACTCCGCCCAGGTCGGCGCGGGAGCGTTCGGCAGCGGCAGCCGGGCGACGAAGCCGTCCTCGGCGTGCCCGAACACCTCCGCGCCGGCGCGATGCGTCCTCGCCAGCTCCCGGCCCAGCTCGGCCGCCCCCTCCGCCGTCGGCCGTCCCGGGTCGATCCAGCGCAGCACGATGCAGTCGGCGTCGACCGCGAGCACCTCGGGGATCCGTACGCCGTCGGCCTCGGCCAGCCACGCCAGCGCGCGGGCCTCGCAGGGGAAGAAGGTCGCCGGGCAGTGCGGCAGCGTCTTCATCAGCGCCTGGGTGCCGTCGGCGAGGCGCAGCTTGGTCGCGGTGGCGACGTCGCCTCCCGCGACCGGTGCCGTGCTCACCACCGCACGGCCGAGCAGCTGCTCGGCGCGGTGGGCGATGGACGGCAGGCGGGTCACGACAGTCGCACCGCCTGCGGGGCCCGCGCCCGGGACGTGAGCTGGGCGACGATGACCTCGGCTGTGCGCTCGATCATGGCGAGCACCCGGGCGAAGCCGCCCGCGCCCCCGTAGTACGGGTCGGGCACCTCGCCGCGTCCCTCCGGATCCAGGTCGCGCCAGAGCATCACGCGCTCGCTCGGGCCGCCGAGGTCGGCGAGGTTCTGCTCATCCATCGCCAGCACGAGGTCGTAGCGCTCGTGCCAGGTGGGGTCCCACTGCTGCGCCCGGTGGTGGGTGGGGTCGTAGTCGTGCTCGCGCAGGATCGCCGCCGAGCGTCGGTCCATCGGATCGCCCGCGTGCCAGCCGCCGGTGCCGGCGCTGATCACCTCGACCCCGTCCAGACCCGCCTCGTCGAGCCGGGCGCGCAGGACGACCTCGGCGATCGGGCTGCGGCAGATGTTGCCGAGGCAGACCGCCGCGATGGCGTACCGGCCTTCGACGCGCGCGGCGGGAAGCATCAGTCGTCCGCCAGGAGCCTGCGGGCGAAGAAGCCGGCGATGGCGAAGACCAGCCCGCCCAGCACCGCGGAGCCGAAGCTGTCGACGTGGAACCCGATCCGGGTGGGACCGAGCAGCCACGAGGTCAGGCCGAGCATCGCGGCGTTGATGACCAGCAGGAAGAGCCCCAGCGTCAGGATGATCAGCGGCAGGCTGATCAGGGTCAGGACCGGCTTGATCACCGCGGAGACGGCGCCGAGGATGAGGGCGACCACCAGCAGCGGCAGGATCTTGTGCTTGAGCTCCTCGGAGCCGCTGCTCGGCCCGTCGAGATGGATCCCGGGGATCAGCCAGAGCACGACGGCGAGCGCCACCGCGTTGACGGCCAGCCACGACAAGAACCTCACAGCCTGATCGTGGCACGTCGGGGCAAGCCTCACACCCTCGTACGGACGCCTTCGGCGCGTCGGGCGGCCGGGACGACGCCCGTACGGGCCTGCGAGAGCCAGGTGCGCAGGTCCGCCAGCGGCATCGCCCGGCCGTAGAGCCAGCCCTGCCCGAGGCGGCAGCCCTGGGCCAGGAGGAAGTCGCGCTGGGCCTCCGTCTCGACGCCCTCGGCCACCATGCTCATGCCCAGGCCGCGGCCGATCCCGAGCATCCCGGCGACCAGCGCGGCGTCCAGGTCGGTGCCGGGGAGGCGGCCGATGAAGGTGCGGTCGATCTTGAGGGTGGAGAAGTGGTGCTCGCGCAGTCGCGCGATCGAGGAGAAGCCGGTGCCGAAGTCGTCCATCGCGATCGTGGCGCCGAGCCGGTGCAGGGCTTCCGCGTGGCTCTGGGCGAGCGCGAGCGAGGCGGTGGGCCCGGTCTCGGCCAGCTCGATCCCGAGCCGGTCGGCGGCGAGTCCGTGGTCGGCCAGCGCCTGCTCGACCTGGGACAGGAAGTGGCGGCTGGCGAAGCAGCCCGAGGTCACGTTGACCGCGACCGGCACGTCGAGCTCGCCGGCGGCGATGAGGAGCGCGTTGTCGCGGCAGGCCTGGTCCAGGACGTACGGCGCGAGGCGGGGGAGCAGCCCCGCCGCCTCGAGGGTGGTCAGGAAGGCGGCGGGCTGGAGCAGGCCGTGCACAGGGTCCTGCCAGCGCACCAGCGCCTCCAGTCCGACGACGCGGCCGGTCGCCAGCTCGACCTGCGGCTGGTAGTGCAGCACCAGCTCGTGCCGGTCGAAGGCCTCGGTGAGCCGATCGCGCAGGTCGAACTCCCGGGCCCGCTCGTCGCGCAGATCGCCGGTGAAGCGCCGGGGGGCCTCCTCGCCGGCCCGCTTGGCCTCGTACATCGCGATGTCGGCGTTGCCGACGAGCTCGTCGGCATCGATGCCGTCGCCGGGGAAGTGGCTGATGCCGATGTTGGCGCCCAGCGTGATCAGCTGGCGCCCGAGGGCGACCGGCTCCTGGGCGGCCTGGCTGAGCCGCTCGGCGACCCGCTGAGCGAGGGCCGGGCTGCCGTGCGTCTCCACGACGGCGAGGAACTCGTCGCCCCCGACCCGCGCGAGCAGGTCGTGGCCGCGGATGTGGGCGCCGAAGCGCTCGGCCATCACTCGCAGCACCTCGTCGCCGACGGCGTGGCCGAAGCGGTCGTTGACCTGCTTGAAGTTGTTGAGGTCGATGAAGAGGACCGCGATCGCGTCCTGCTCGGTCGCGTCCGCGAGCCGCGCACGGAGCCGGCTCACCGCGGTGGCGCGATTGAGCGCGCCGGTGAGGTCGTCGTACGTCGCCAGTCGGCGGACCTCCCGCTGGCGCTCGCGCTGCTCGGTGACGTCCTGGCCGATGCCGATGTAGTGGGGACGCCCCTCGTGCCGGAACTCGCCGATGCTCAGGCGCAGGGGGAAGGTGGAGCCGTCGCGGCGCCGGCCGTAGACGTCGCGCCCGATACCGATGATGGCGGGCCGGCCGGTGGTCGCGTACGCCCGTAGGTACTCGTCGTGGTGGTCGCGGTCGTGCGGAGGCATCAGCACATCGACCTTCTGCCCGAGCAGCTCGTCGGTGGCGTACCCGAAGCTCGTCGCCGCGGCCCGGTTGACGGCCCGGATGACGCCGCGGTCGTCGATGATGAGGACGCAGTCCGGCGAGGCATCGAATGCCGCGATCAGGTCCACCTGAGGATCGTAGGGAGAGAACTTGGCGGCCGTGGGATTGTTGGGGAGAAGATGGTTGAAGGTTGAATGAGGTCTAGACAGGTTGGGTGGGAGAGTCGATGAGTCAGGATCAGGTGCCGTCCTACGTCGAGCAGGGTCGCGAGTTCACCCGCGACACCCGGTACATCGATGACCGGATCACGCGCGATGCGCGGGTCCCGGAGCAGGGGCCGACCGAGGGCGTGATGTGGCCGGTCGAGCCGGGCCGCTACCGGCTCATCGCCGCGAAGGCGTGTCCGTGGGCGACGCGCACGCTGATCGTGCGCCAGCTGCTGGGGCTGGAGGACGTGATCTCCGTCGGACTGCCCGGACCGACCCACGACGCCCGCTCGTGGACGTTCGACCTCGACGAGGGCGGCGTGGACCCGGTCCTCGGCATCCACTTCCTGCGCGACGCCTACGACGCGCGCTTCCCGGACTACCCGCGCGGCGTCACGGTGCCGGCGATCGTCGACACGGCTGGCGGCCCGACGCAGGGCGCCGTCGTCACCAACGACTTCCCGTGGATCACCCACGACCTCTTCTTCGAGTGGCGCGAGCACCACCGCGCGGACGCGCCGGACCTGTGGCCGGCCGATGTCCGCGACGAGATGGAGCAGGTGATGCAGCGGATCTACACCGAGGTCAACAACGGGGTCTACCGCTGCGGCTTCGCCGGCTCGCAGGAGGCGTACGACGCCGCGTACGACCGGCTCTTCACCGCGCTGGACTGGCTCGAGGAGCGCCTCGCCGATCGGCGCTTCCTGATGGGGGAGACGCTCACCGAGGCGGATGTCCGGCTCTGGACGACCCTGGCGCGCTTCGACGCGGTCTACCACGGCCACTTCAAGTGCAACCGCAACAAGCTCAGCGAGATGCCGAACCTGTGGGGCTACGCGCGCGACCTCTACCAGTCGTTCCCGGCGTTCCGCGACAACACCGACTTCGACCAGATCAAGGCGCACTACTACCGGGTGCACGTCGACATCAACCCGTCCGGCATCGTCCCGAAGGGCCCGGACCTCTCCGGCTGGGACGTCCCGAGCGAGCGGGCCTGAGCGGTCCTCGAACGCAGAAGAGCCCCTCTTGCGAGGGGCTCTTCTGGCTGGCGGACCCGGGGGGATTCGAACCCCCGAGGGCTTGCACCCAACACGGATTCCAGCCGTGCGCCATAGGCCACTAGGCGACGGGTCCGCCGCGAACCTTACCGGCCCACACCTGTGTCGCCGAATTCAGGGCCCCGGTCACGGTGGCGTACAACAGGGATGTGGAGACCCTGCCTGCCGAGCCGGCCAAGAAGCGGCCGCGCCACCTGATGGACCCGAACAACCCGGTCCGCCCGGTCAACGACAAGTCGCTGACCCACGTCCAGCGCTGGGTGCTCTCGGTGCTGGCCGTCTTCACGATCGCCCACCTGTGCGTGGGCATCGTGATCGCCGCGACCATGACCGACCAGCGCAGCGGCCAGATCGGGCTGAGCATCATCGCCGGCCTGTTCGGCGTCGGCGCCGTGATCCTCGGTCAGGGGATCCACAAGCACGACCCGCGCAACGGCTGGCTCCTGATCGGTCTGCTGCCGACCGCCGTCGGCCTCTTCCTCGTCCTGCGCTGAGCCCCGGCTTGGGGCCGCGGTAGGGCCTCGCCTAGACTTCCTCGCAACCCCCCACGTGGCGGTATCTCGCCGAATCCCCCAGGGCCGGAAGGCAGCAAGGGTAGGAGAGCTCTATCGGGTACGTGGGGGGCCTTTGCGTCTCCGGAGGCCGTGATGCCGGCTAGCGCCGGACGGTGAGCGTCAGGTGGACGGCGAGGCCGGCCAGGAGCGCCCAGAACGCGGCGCCGATGCCGGCAGCCTCGATGCCGCTGGCGGCGACGATGAAGGTCACGGCGGCGGCGATCCGCCCGTCGGGCGCCTCCATCGCGGCGGTGAGTGACGCGGCGAGCACGCTGATCAGCGCGAGTCCGGCGACGCCCACCGCCACGCCCTCCGGCGCGATCGCGACCACGGCGGTGATGGCGGCCGAGGCCAGGGCGATCGGGAGGAAGAACCAGCCGGCGGCCGCGGCGACCCGGTAGCGCTGACGCGGATCGGGGTGCGCCTCCGGCGCCGCGGCGAGGGCCGCGGTCAGCGCGGCCAGGTTGACCGCGTGACCACCTGCGAAGGCGCCCGCCACCGTGCCGACGCCCGTGGCGAGCATGCTGGGCCGCCAGGGCGCCTCGTACCCGAAGGATGCGAGGACGGCGACGCCCGGGACGTTCTGGGAGGCCATCGTGACCAGCCAGAGCGGCAGTGCGATGGTGAGCAGCGCGCTCATCGAGAAGGCGGGCGTGGTGAGGTCCACTCGCGGCAGCAGGTCGCCGTGGAGACCACCGTGTCGGCTGAGCCAGAGACCGATCGTGATCATCGCGGCCGCGAAGGCAGCCGGGACCGCGAAGCGCGGCGCGAGCCGGATCAGGGCCAGCCAGACGAGGACCGGAGGCAGCATGAGCGCCGGGTGGTCGATGACGCCGTGGACGGGCGTCAGCACGATCTCGAGGAGGACGCCGGCGAGCATGGCCTGAGCGATCGGGGTCGGGATCGCGGCGATGAGGCGGCCCAGCCGCGGCCAGAGGCCGGTCAGGATGATGAGGAGCCCGACCACGACGAACGCGCCGACCGCCGCGGCCCAGCCACCGTCGACGTGGCCGGTGCCGGCGAGCAGCGCCGCGCCGGGCGTCGACCAGACGATGAGGACGGGGATCCGGTGACGGTGGCTCAGGGCGATGGTCGCGACGCCCTGGACGACGCAGAGGGCCGCCAGGCCGGAGGCGGCCTGGGCCGGGCTCGCACCGACCGCGCGCAGCCCGGCGATCACCACCATCGCCGAACTCGCGAAGCCGACGAGCGCGACCACCGCTCCTGAGGAGGCGACATGCCATCGTTCCATAAACAGAACCATACTAGGCTCGCGCCCATGGAGGCGGAGCTGGCGGCGGCGATCGGCGCGCGCGTACGGCTCGCGCGGCAGCAGGCCGGCCTGTCCCTGAGCGCCCTCGCGGCCCGCGCGGGTGTCGGGAAGGGATCGCTCTCCGAGCTCGAGAACGGCACCCGCAACCCGACCCTCTCCACGCTCTACGCCCTCGCCGATGCGCTCGACGCCCCGCTCGCGACCTTCCTGGTCGCACCCGGGTCCTTCGTCGCCTCGCCAGGCATCGCGGCGCGGCTGCTCGACGCCCGCCGGCACGACGACGGCACCACGGTCGAGGTCTACCTGCTGAGCCTGGAGCCGGCTGCCGCCCATCGCTCCGGTGCGCACGGTCCCGGCGTCACCGAGCACCTCCTGATCACCCATGGCCGTGCCCGCGTCGGCGCGCTCGGCCGCGAGCAGACGGTGGGCGTGGGGGAGACGGCTGCCTGGGTCAGCGACGTCGAGCACGGCTACGAGGCGCTCGACGACGCCCCGGTCGAGGCGGTGCTGACGATCCGCTCGCCTGGCGCAGGCTCCGAGTAGCTGCAGGGGCAGCCGACTCGGCCCTCGCGCACGGTCGACTCGGCCCTCGCGCACGGTCGACTCGGCCCTCGGGCACCGGCGACTCGGCCGTCGCGCCTCGGTGACTCGGCCCTGAGCTGGAGGCCTCCCGCCCGCGCGGCCTCCCGTGGCGGATCACGACCGGCCGCCGCGTCGTGACGCCTCTGGGCTGGTCGAAGCTGGGGCGCGCCGGTCTCCGCGACGTCGAGGAACTGGTGAGAAGAGTTGTCGTCTGCTGCCGGCCGGGCCGACCTTCTCACCTGTATCCCGCGAAATCGAGTGGGCCCCGGCAGCGACAGCTGCCGGGGCCCACTCGTCGAGCTGCTTTACAGGTCGAACAGCGACCCGGCGCCGTGGATGTCCACATCGGTACGCGGGGTGTGAGCCTCGCCCGAGCTGGTCGGAGCCGGGGCGGCGGGAGCCGGAGCGGGCTCCGGCTCGGTCTCGGCGGCCTCGGGCGCTGCCGGGGCCTCCTCGACGCGGACCGGGGTCTCCTCGACAGCGGGAGCAGCCTCCTCGACCGACACGGCCTCAGCGGCAGCCGGAGCGGCCTCCTCGGCGTCAGGCTCGGCGTCCGGCTCGGCCGGAGTCTCGGCAACCGGAGTCGGCGCAGCCGGGGCGGGGGCAGCGGCCGGAGCGGCCGCGACGGCGCCCGACGGGGCCTCGATGTCGAAGAGCGAGGCAGCCGCCTCGATGTCGACGTCCGTGCGCGGAGCCGATGCGGTGCCCGAGCTGCTGGCGGCCGGAGCGACCGGAGCGGTCGGGGCGGCAGGCGCCGGGGCAGCCTGGGTCTCGACCGGCTCGGGCTCCGGAGCCGCCTCGGCAGGCGTCTCCTCCGCGACCGGCGCCTCGGCCGGGGCGGCTTCGGCAGCGGGCGCCGCCTCCTCGACCGGAGCCGCCGGCGCGGCAGCGGCCGGGGCCGGAGCAGCGGCGACCGAGCCGGTCGGGGCGGCGATGTCGAAGAGCGAGCCGGCAGCCTCGATGTCGACGTCCGTGTGCGGGACCGACGACGAGCCCGTCGAGACCGGCGCCGTCGTGGCCGGGATCTCGGCGGCCGGAGCAGCCTCGGCGGACTCGACCTCCGGAGCGGCCACGGCCGGAGCGGAGGTGGCGGCAGACGACGCGGCCGCAGCCGGAGCCTGGGCCGGGACGTCGAAGAGCGAGCCGCCGGCGTTCAGGTCGATCGCCGGGGCAGCAGCCTCGGCCGCTGGAGCGGCCTCCGCCTTCGGGGCCTCGGCCTTCGGCTCCGTCGTGGCGGGTGCGGGGGTCTCGGTGGCCGGCACGTCGAAGAGCGAGCCGCCGGCGTTCAGGTCGACCGCCGGGGCAGCAGCCTCGGCCGCTGGAGCGGCCTCCGCCTTCGGGGCCTCGGCCTTCGGCTCCGTCGTGGCGGGTGCGGGGGTCTCGGTGGCCGGCACGTCGAAGAGCGAGCCGCCGGCGTTCAGGTCGACCGCCGGGGCAGCAGCCTCGGCCGCTGGAGCGGCCTCCGCCTTCGGGGCCTCGGCCTTCGGCTCCGTCGTGGCGGGTGCGGGGGTCTCGGTGGCCGGCACGTCGAAGAGCGAGCCGCCGGCGTTCAGGTCGACCGCCGGGGCAGCAGCCTCGGCCGCTGGAGCAGCCTCCGCCTTCGGGGCCTCGGCCTTCGGCTCCGCCGTGGCGGGTGCCGGGGTCTCGGTGGCCGGCACGTCGAAGAGCGAGCCGCCGGCGCCCAGGTCGGCTCCTGCGGCAGGCGTGGCTGCCTCCTCCTGGGGAGCCTTCTCCTGCGGGGCGGAAGCCGCCGGGGTGTCGAACAGCGACGACGAGTCGTCGAAGAGCGAGCCACCCGAGGCGGGCGAGGCCGGTGCGGCCGGGGCCGCGGGCTCCTGGGCAGGCGTGTCGAAGAGCGACGAGCCACCCGAGGCCTTGGCCGCCGGGCCCGCGTCAGCGGTCTCGGTGATCGTGTTCTCGGTGACCGTGACGTCACCGGGGGACGGCTCGGCCTTGGTGGCGACGTCGGCAGCCTTGGCCGCCGCAGCGGCAGGCTCCTCGGTCGACTGGCCCGGGAGCAGCTTGGTGGCCTGCTCGCCCTTGACCGACGCGAGCAGCATCTGAGCCACGTCGAGGACCTCGACCGACTCGCGCGCCGTGCCGTCCGCCTGCGAGGCGGTCAGGCCGTCCGAGATCATCACGCGGCAGAACGGGCAGCCGACGGCGATCTGGTCGGCGCCGGTGCCGACGGCCTCGTCCGTACGGTTGCGGTTGATCCGCGAGCCGATCTTCTCCTCCATCCACATGCGGGCGCCGCCGGCGCCACAGCAGAAGGACTTCTCGGAGTTGCGCGGCATCTCGACGTACTCGGCGCCGGGCAGGATCTCGAGGAGCTCGCGCGGCGGCGTGTAGACGCCGTTGTGGCGACCCAGGTAGCACGGGTCGTGGTAGGTGATGGAGCGCTTGTGCGCGCCCGCGCCCTGCGCGACCGGGGTCAGCTTGCCCTCGCGCACCAGGCGGTTGAGCAGCTGCGTGTGGTGGACGACCTCGAGCTCGACGCCGAACTGCTTGTACTCGTTCTTCAGCGTGTTGAAGCAGTGCGCACAGGTGGTGACGGCCTTCTTGACCTTGAACTCCTTGAACGTCTCGACGTTCTGCTGAGCCAGGCCCTGGAAGACGAACTCGTTGCCGGCGCGGCGGGCCGGGTCACCCGTACACGTCTCGCCGTTGCCGAGGACGCCGAAGGTCACGCCGGCCATGTTGAGCAGCTCGGCGACGGCGCGGGTGGTCTTCTTCGCGCGGTCCTCGTACGCGCCGGCGCAGCCGACCCAGAAGAGCCAGTCGACGGACTCGAGCGAATCGAGATCCTCGCCCACGACCGGGACGTCGAACTCGAGGCCCTTGGCCCAGTCCATGCGCGCGTTCGGCGACATGTTCCAGGGGTTGCCCTTGTTCTCCAGGCCCTTGAACAGGCCGTTGAGCTCGGAGGGGAAGTTGGACTCGACGAGCACCTGGTAGCGCCGCATGTCCATGATGTGGTCGACGTGCTCGATGTCGACGGGGCACTGCTGGACGCAGGCGCCGCACGAGGTGCAGGACCAGAGCACGTCCTCGTCGATGACGAACGAGGGGCCGTCCGAGGGGCTCGGGTTGTAGAACCAGTCGAGCACCTGGTCGCCCTCGCCGACCGACTGGTCGGCGGTGGTCTTGCCGACCAGTGGCAGCTCGCGGCGCTCGGCGCTGCCCTCGAGGTACGGGGCGGAGGCGTACGCGTGCTCGCGCAGGCCCATGACGAGGGCCTTCGGGGAGAGCGGCTTCTCGGTGTTCCAGGCCGGGCACTGCGACTGGCAGCGGCCGCACTCGGTGCAGGTGGTGAAGTCGAGGATGCCCTTCCAGGAGAAGTCCTCGATGGTGCCGGCGCCGAGCTTCGCGTCCTCGTCGAGGTCGTCGATGTCGTCGAGTGTGATGACCTTGCCGCCGGACGTCAGCGGCTTCATCGCGCCGAGCGCGAGGGTCTTGCCGTCGGTGTCGCGGCCGGTCGACTCACGCTTGTAGAAGATGTTGAACCAGGCGGTGAAGCGGTGCCACGCCACGCCCATGGTCAGGTTGGTCGAGATCACGATCAGCCAGATCATCGCGGAGATGATCTTGAACGCGGCGATGCCGAAGACGATGTTCTCCAGCGTGCCGATGTTGTCCTCGTGCCCCGCCGGGTAGAGGTGGCTGAAGAGCTGCGAGATCGGGAAGTGGAAGCCGGTCGCGTGCTCGGCGTGCTCGCCGCCGTGCGCCAGCGCGAGGTTCTTCTCGGCGCCGCGGATGAAGAGGATCGCGCAGGACTCGAGCAGCACCATCGCCTCGACGAAGAACGCCTGCCACATGGTCGAGCCGAAGAATCGGGTCTTGCGGCCCTGGTCCTTGGGCATGTGCGTGAGGCGGTAGACGAACAGCGGGACGATGCCGAGCGTGCCGAGCAGGCCGAGGCCCTCGGCGACCCACTCGTAGCCGAACCACCGGCCGATGATCGGGATGGTCCACAGCGGGTCGAACAGCTGGAAGTAGGCCGAGCCCACCGCGGTCGACAGCATGATGAACGCCGCGAAGGCGAACCAGTGCAGGATGCCGATCCACGTCCACTGGAGCATGCGGGTGTGGAGGACCGTCTCCTTGAGCATGGCCCCGAGGCGGCGACCGGGGTTGTCGGTACGGCCGAGCGCGGGCTGTCCGACGCGGAGCACGCCGAGCATCCGTCGTACGGCGATGACCGTCAGCGTGATCGCGACGGCGCTCAACGCGAACGAGACGACGATGGCGATGGTCTGCAACATGCCGGCAGGCCTCCTTGGCTCTACTGTCCTGCGGTTCTGCGGGGCGAGGTGAGCCTAGGGGAGGCCCACCGGGGTGTGAAGCGCGGGACGCCCCACTGTGAGCCAACTCTACTTGTCGGTAACTTCAATGTGTCTGGTGAGGTCGGCCTCACCCGTGCTGGGGCGGTGCGAGTCCCTCGAAGGCGTACGTCTCCTTGACCACCTGCAAGTGCATCCAACTGTCGGCCTGATTGACTCCCGGCAGGCCGCGCACCTGCTCCAGACCGGCGAGCAGCTCGCCGAGGTCGTACGAGCGCAGGGTGAGGATGAGGTCGTAGCGCCCGAGGGTGCGGGCCAGGAAGCTCGCCTGGGGGAGCTCGTGCAGCCGGTCGAGGAGGTCCTGCGGGTCGCCGCTCACCCGCAGCCCGATGCCCATGGCTGCCTGGCCGTCGCGGCCGGGCTGGCGCACCAGCGCGCCGATCCGGACCACGCCGGAGTCCATCAGCCGGATCACCCGCTTCCGCACGCCGGCGGGCGTGAGCTGCACGTGGTCCGCGAGCTCGACGTACGACGCGCGTCCGTCGGTCTGGAGCACGCGCAGCAGCGCGGCGTCGATCTCGTCGATCTGGTGGTCGGTGTCGCCGACCGGGCCGATGACGTCGCGCATCACCTCGATGTAGGAGAGCGTGTCGACGCCCTGCACCCCGGGGACCGAGCGCAGCGCCGTGAGTGCCCGGTCGAGCTCCTCGGCGGAGGAGGTGCGCAGCTCGGCCACGATGCTGTGCGGGCCTGAGGTGAGCGACACGAACGGGCAGTCCTCGCGCTCGGCGACCAAGCGGGCCACCGGCTCCGCCGGTCCGCGGACGACGAGCCCCACGTGGGCCAGCGAGGCACGCCCGAGTACGGAGGGGTGGACCACGCCGTGCACCACGACCTGACCGGTCTCGATGAGGCGGTTGATGCGCCCCGCGGCGGCAGACCGCGACAGGCCGATCGCCTCCGCGACCTCGCGGTGGCCGAGCCGGCCGTCGGTCTGCAGCAGCCGGATGATCGCCTGATCGGTCTCGTCCACGTCGTCCTCGCCAGAATTTTGTCGGATGAATTTTGCGCTGTGTCGCCGGTCACTCCGTGACCACGATAGCGACCATGAGTGTGGATCCTACGCCCGATCTGCTCGCACAATGGCAGATCATGATTGGACGGTGCACGGTTCGTCAGGAACTGCTTGCCAGACGTCGGACGATTTCTTAGATTCTCCCGGTCACTGAGAACGCACGAAGGAGTGGGCGATGCCGGAACTGACCATCGACGAGGTGCTCGAGGCCGCGGACCGCCTCGTCGCCGCCTTCGCCGCCACCGACACCGAGGCCTACTTCTCCTGCTTCGCCCCCTCGGCGAGCTTCGTCTTCCACCCCGAGGCGCACCGTCTGGACGACCGTGCCGCCTACGAGGCGCTGTGGGCCGGGTGGATGGCCGACGGCTGGCGGGTCGAGGAGTGCGAGAGCACCGAGCGGCTGGTGCAGATCCACGGTGACGCCGCGATCCTCAGCCACAGCGTCCGTACGGTCACGTCGGTCGGTGGCGAGCGCACGACGACGCTCGAGCGCGAGTCGATCATCTTCGTCCGCGACGGGGACGGCCTGATCGCCGTCCACGAGCACCTCTCCCCGGCTCCGGCCGCCGACTGAAGGATCCCGATGTCAACCATCAACGAGAGCGCCCCGAGTCTCGGCACCGTCGTCGCGCCCAAGGCGACCGAGGTCGAGGCGCACGGCGTCGAGCCGATCCCCGACGCGGAGCGTACGGCCGGGCCGCTCGACCTCTTCCGCCTCATCTTCGGCGGCGCGAACACCTTCGCCACCGTCGTCCTCGGCAGCTTCCCGATCATCTTCGGCCTGAGCTTCTGGCAGGGTGCCGCAGCGACCGTCCTCGGCGTCGTCGTCGGGGCCCTCGTGCTGGCGCCGATGTCGATCTTCGGTCCGCGCAACGGCACCAACAACGCCGTCTCCTCCTCGGCACACCTCGGGGTGCACGGCCGGGTCGTCGGCTCGTTCCTCTCGTTGCTGACCGCCTTCGCGTTCTTCTCGATCTCCGTCTGGTCCTCGGGCGACGCGCTCGTCGGTGCCGCGCACCGCGCTGTCCACCTGCCGAGCAACGACGGCACCCTCGCGGTCGCGTACGGCATCTTCGCGGTGCTCGTGCTGACCGTGTGCATCTACGGCTTCCGCTTCATGCTCCTCGTCAACAAGGTCGCCGTCATCGCCGCCACCCTGCTGTTCGTGCTCGGCGCCTTCGCCTTCTTCGGTCCGTTCGACTCCTCGTACGGCGGCGTCTACGGCGACGGCGCCGACGCAGCCACCAAGGCGATGTACTGGCCGTCCTTCTTCGGTGCCGCGCTGATCGTGATGTCGAACCCCGTCTCCTTCGGCGCCTTCCTCGGCGACTGGTCGCGCTACATCCCGCAGGACACCCCGAAGCGCCGCCTCATGGCGGCGGCCTTCCTCGCGCAGATCGCCACCCTGGTGCCGTTCTTCTTCGGCCTGGTCACGGCCACGGTCATCGCGCTCAAGGCCCCCGACTTCATCAGCAGCGGCGACTACGTCGGCGGCCTCCTCGCGGTCTCGCCGGGCTGGTACTTCCTGCCGGTCTGCCTGATCGCGCTCATCGGCGGCATGTCGACCGGCACGACGGCGCTGTACGGCACGGGCCTGGACTTCTCCAGCGTGTTCCCGAGGTTCAACCGGGTGCAGGCGACGCTGTTCATCGGCGTCATCGCGATCGCCTTCATCTTCATCGGTCGCTTCGCGTTCAACGTCGTGCAGAGCATCTCGACGTTCTCGGTCCTCATCATCAGCTGCACCGCGCCGTGGATGGTCGTCATGATGATCGGCTGGGTCGTGCGTCGCGGCTGGTACGACTCGGACTCGCTGCAGGTCTTCAACCGGCGCCAGCGTGGCGGGCGCTACTGGTTCGCGCACGGCTGGAACTGGCGCGGCCTGCTCGGCTGGCTCGTCCCGGCGGCCCTGGCGATCTGCTTCGTCAACCTGCCCGGCCAGTTCGTCGGTCCGCTCGCGCTGAGCAACGGCATCGACCTGAGCATCCCGATCGGCATCGGCCTGGCCGCGGTGCTCTACCCGGTGCTGCTCCGTGTCTTCCCGGAGCCGCGGGACGCCTTCGGTCCCGCGGGCCCCCGGTTCGTCCCAGCCGGACCCGCGTCCGGCAACCAGATCGTCTCGGAAGGCTGAATCGACCCATGGCTGAACCCACCTCTCGGGGCCCGCTCGGACCCACCGACAGCTCTCGGATCCCGCGCTTCGCGGGCCCGGCCACCTTCGCGCGGCTGCCGCGCCTCGACGAGGTCGACCGGGCCGACATCGTGGTGGCGGGCGTGCCGTTCGACGCCGGCGTCTCGTACCGGCCCGGCGCCCGCTTCGCGCCGGCCCACGTCCGCGAGTCCTCCCGCCTGCTGCGGCCGTACCACCCCGGGCTCGACGTCTCGCCGTTCGAGGTGGCCCAGGTCGCCGATGCGGGTGACATCGCCGTCAACCCGTTCGACATCAACGAGGCCCTCGAGACCATCGAGGCGTCCGCGCTCGATCTCACCGCCGACGGGACCCGCCTGCTGACGGTCGGCGGCGACCACACCATCACGCTGCCCCTGCTGCGGGCGGCGAAGGCACGGCACGGCGAGATCGCGCTGCTGCACTTCGACGCCCACCTCGACACGTGGGACACCTACTTCGGTGCGGACTACACCCACGGCACGCCGTTCCGCCGCGCGGTGGAGGAGGGCCTCCTCGACACCGAGGCGATCTCCCACCTCGGCACCCGCGGGCCGCTGTACGGCAAGAAGGACCTCGAGGACGACCGCCGTTTCGGCTTCGGCATCGTGACCGCCGCCGACGTCTACCACCAGGGCGTCGTCGAGGTGATCGACCGGGTCCGCCAGCGCATCGGGGACCGCCCGCTCTACATCTCGATCGACATCGACGTCCTCGACCCGGCGCACGCCCCCGGCACCGGCACCCCCGAGGCGGGCGGCATCACCTCGCGTGAGCTGCTGGAGATCCTGCGCGGGCTCGACGGGCTCAACCTCATCGGCGCCGACGTCGTCGAGGTCTCACCGCCGTACGACCACGCGGAGATCACCGGCATCGCGGCCTCGCACGTCGCCTACGACCTGGTGTCGCTGCTCGCCAAGCGGCACGAGGCCGGCCAGGGCGGCGTGGCATGAGCCTCTATGCCGTCACCGACCCCGCCACGGGCGAGGTGGTGCGCGAGTACCCGACCGCCGGCGACGCCGAGGTCGAGGCCGCGCTCGCCGCGTCCTCGGCGGCGGCCCGGGGCTGGGGGCGCAGCACCACCGTCGCCGAGCGGGCCGCCCTGGTGCGACGGGTGGGCGAGCTGCATGAGGAGCGCAAGGAGGAGCTCGCCGCGCTCATCGTGCGTGAGATGGGCAAGCCGCTCGCCGACGCGATCGGCGAGGTGGAGTTCTCGGCCGCGATCTATGCCTTCTACGCCGACAACGCGGACGCGCTGCTCGCGGACGAGCCGATCGAGCTGCTCGGGGGTGAGGGCTCGGCGCTGGTGCGCCGCTCTCCGTACGGAGCACTGCTCGGGATCATGCCGTGGAACTTCCCCGCCTACCAGGTCGCCCGCTTCGCCGGTCCCAACCTGTGCGTCGGGAACACGATCGTTCTCAAGCACGCCCCGCAGTGTCCGGAGTCGGCGGCCGCGATGCAGCGGATCTTCGACGACGCCGGGCTGCCGGCGGGCGCGTACGTCAACGTCTACGCGACCAACGACCAGGTGGCGACGATGATCGCGGACGCCCGGATCACCGGTGTCTCCCTCACCGGATCCGAGCGTGCCGGCGCCGCCGTCGCGGAGATCGCCGGGCGCAACCTCAAGAAGGTCGTGCTCGAGCTCGGCGGCTCGGACCCGTTCATCCTGCTCTCCACCGACGACCTGGACGCCACCGTGGCCTCCGCGGTCGCAGCCCGCCTCGACAACACCGGTCAGACCTGCAACGCCGCCAAGCGGTTCGTGGTGGCGTCGGACCTCTACGAGGCCTTCGTGGAGCGGTTCACCGCGGCCATCACGGCGAGCGCTGCTGGCATCACGCCGCTCTCCTCGGCCGCGGCGGCCGACCGGCTCCAGGAGCAGGTCGACGAGGCGGTCGCTCAGGGCGCCCATCTCGAATCAGCCGGCGTGCGCGACGGCGCGTTCTTCCCGACCGGCGTCCTGACCGGTGTCACCGTCGAGAACGACGCCTATCGCCAGGAGTTCTTCGGGCCGATCGCGATGGTGTTCCGGGCGTCCTCGGAGGAGGAGGCGGTGACGATCGCCAACGACACCCCGTACGGCCTGGGCTCGTACGTCTTCACCACCGACCCCGCGCAGGCGGCTCGGGTGGCGGACCGGATCGAGGCCGGCATGGTCTTCGTCAACGGCGTCCAGCTGGACTCCGTCGAGCTCCCGTTCGGCGGGATCAAGCGCTCCGGCTTCGGTCGCGAGCTCGGTCGCTTCGGCATCGACGAGTTCGTCAACAAGAAGCTGATCCGCTCCCTCACGTGACCGGCCTCTGAGCGTCCCGAGCCGATCGGCCGACTCGCCCCCACACGGCGAGCCGGCCGATCGTCGTTCGTACGGGGTGCCGGGGACGTCAGTCGTGCCGGCGCTCGCCGTGCACCGGGACCAGCCCGATCGCGAGCAGCGGAAGCAGTCCGGTCAGCGCGTACGTCCAGGCGTACCCCAGATGCGTGATCGCCCATCCGCCGATCGGTCCGACCAGGGCGGCGGTGAGGAACTGGGCGGTGTTCTGCACGCCGAGCGCCCGGCCCGACCAGTACGCCCCGGCGCGCTCGGCGACCGCGGTGAAGGCCAATCCGTTGTCGGCGACCGAGAGGACCGAGGCCAGCACGATCAGGGGCACGGCGACGAAGAGCTCGAGCCCGGCGGCGATGCCCAGCAGGATCATCGCGGCGCACGCGGCGATCGCGACCCACTGCAGCGGCCGCATCCGGCTGCGGACCAGGTCGGAGAGATGGCCGGCCGCGATCCGGCCGAAGGCCCCGAGGATGTTGGCGACCGCGACGAGCGCGCCCGCGGCGCCCGTCGACCAGCCCTGGGAGTCGGTCAGCCACAGCAGCATGAAGGTGCCGACCACGAACTGCGGCACGACCAGCAGCACGGAGACGCCGTGGATGCGCGCGAGGTAGCGGTCCTGGCGGTAGGGGTTCTCGGCGGCTGCCGCGGTGCCGGTCTTCTTCGGCGGGCGCGGCGGGTCGATCACGACCACGGCGACGATGGCGGCGGCGACGAGCGTCGCGATCGCCGGCACCCACAGGGCGGCGTGGACACCGTGGCGCGCCGCCACCAGAGCGATTGCGACAGCGGCGATGGCCATGCCCATCGGCTGGCCCATCTGCCGGATCCCCATCGCCAGTCCGCGCCGCTGCGGCGGGAACCAGCCGACCACGACCCGGCCCGACGCCGAGTTGGCCGCGGCCGAGCCGGCCCCGGCCAGGAAGAGCATCAGCCACAGGACCCCGGTGGCATGGGTCTGGGTGGCGGCCGCGGAGAACGCTGCGGTCGCGGCCAGCCCGGCGAGCAGGACGACGCGCTCGCCGCGATGGTCGGCGAGCCAGCCCCACGCCACCAGGGCGGCCATCACGCCGAAGGAGGGTGCGGCGACGATCGCGCCGGCGGCCGCCAGCGAGTAGTGGTCGTGACGGTGCAGGGCGGGCACGAGGTATGCGACGCCGTTGTTGGCCACCACCGCGGCGGCCTGGGCGAAGGTGCTGGCGGCGAGCATGCCCCAGCGGCGCGCCTCGCTGATCGAGGTGATGCTGACCGTCGCGGACCCGTCCGGCGTGCTCATGCACCCAGTTAACGCCTGAAGTCCCGATTGATGAGACGCGATTCTCGATATATGGGACAGATGTGACCGGTCAGACGATCGGCTTCGGCGGCACCTCGCTGGTCACGGCCGACCCGCGTCCGGCCCCGTCGCCCGCCGCGGCGACGGCCGCCTGGGCCGTACGCACGCCCGCGGCGATCGTGCCGCGCACGGCGGCGGGGCTGCCGAGCGCGCCGACGGCCCGCTTGTACGCCGGCCACTGGGACATCGAGCCGAGCACACAGACGCGCCTGGCCGGATTGCACTCCGTGGCGCTGATGGCCAGATCCTGTCCGGTGGTCGCCGCCGTCCGGCCGCGGGCGACCAGATCGGCGAGGGTCGCCTGGGCCCCGGCCATGCCTGCCGGGGCGTGGAGGGACGCGACGCTCGAGGTCAGGCTCTCGAGGAGTCGGCTGGTCCGGTTGAACCGCTGCGCCAGCTCGTACGACGGCTGTTGTCCGGGGGAGACCGCCGGCAGGGTGGCGATCGCCTCGGCGTACCGGTCCACCAGTGCGTCGGCGCGGGTCGCATAGCTCGCGGCCGCCTTCGCCGCGGCCTCGGCGGCCTTCACCGCTCGCTGGGTCTGGGCGGAGGTCGGGGACGCCGAGCCGACAGGGACGCTCCCTCCGCTCTTCGCGGCCCACGCGTCCATCTTCTTCTGGGCAGCGCCGACCATCGCACTGATCGCGTGCACGTCATCGCCGGCCTCGGGCACTCCCGCAGCGGAGAGGCTCTGCAGGAGGGGCCCCTGGAGGTCCGCCCACGCCGTCAGGTGGTCGGCGTCGATCGCCCCCAGCGCGGCCAGTGCGCGCAGCGCCGTGGCGTACGCGGTGGCTTCGGTGGCGGCGTGCGGGTCGGTGACCGTGCTCGCGGCGCTGGTCGCCGTGTCCACGAGCGCGTCGGCCTGGGCCGCGGCGACGCGCAGCTGCGCGGTCAGGTGGGCCGCGGCGGTGGCGTCCGCGAGGCGGTGGACCTGGGTGCCGACACCGCCGATGACAGCGCGGCCGGTGAGGGCGACGACGTTGCCGGTCGCCACCGACGGGTCGGGTACGTCCTCGCGGCTGCCGGCCGCTGCCGTGACGGCATCGGAGGCGTGCTGCGCGGCGGCGGTGAGCCGGGCGTACGAGGTGAGGTCGGGCGGGGTGCTGGCGTCCAGCGTGCCGAGCGCGACCAGGGCGTCGAGGTGGGCGGCCTCGGCACGGGCGAGCCGTCCCGTCGCGGCGCGGAGGTCCGTGGTCTGTGCGCGGACCCGCCGGCTCGCGGTCGCCAGGTCGCCGGGCTCCCGCGCGGCGCTGAGGCGGTCGAGCGCGCGACTGTACTCCGTGCCGGCCGCCGTCGCGGACTGCGGTGCCGGGGGCGCCGCGACCGGCGCAGCGGAGGCGGCCGTCGGTGAGGTGACAGGCGGCGTGGCAGCCTCCCTCGAGGCGGTGTCGTGCTGGTGCATGACGACGGCCGCCGCGCCGCCGGCCACGGCGAGCAGCGCGACCGGCAGCAACATCAGCGCGCGACGCGGGCGGCTCGGCTGCGAGGTCGGCCCGTGCGCCGGCGCCCGTGGCGGCGTCGGCGCGACGACCGCGGGCATCGGTGCTGGGGCGGGCGCTGGAGCGGGCGCGCCGGTGTCGCGGAAGAGGTCGATGATCTCCGCGTACGGGTGGGGCTTGCCTCCGGTCGGCTCAGACACACAGCGTCAACGACCGGAGTGGTGAGAGGTCACCGTCTACGGCGCGCGTGTCCAGACGGGTGGGGACGCGCCCGCAGAGGGTGACCTCTCGACGCTTACAGCGCGGCGATCGCCTCGGCGATCGACAGGGTGCGGCGCGCGGACTCGACGTGGAGGTTCTCCACCATCTTGCCGTTGTAGGTGACCACGCCGCCGGTGCTCGCCTCGAAGGCGGCGATCAGGCCGCGAGCGTTCTCGATCGCCTCGGCGCCCGGTGCGAAGCCCTCGTTGGCGCCCTCGACCTGGCCGGGGTGGATCAGGGTCTTGCCGTCGAAGCCGTACGCGACACCCTGCGCGACCTCGGCGAGGTAACCCTCGATGTTCTTCACGTCGTTGTAGACGCCGTCGAGGATCGAGGTGCCGGTGGCGCGGGCGGCGAGGACCGCGAGCTGGAGGCTCGTGACCAGGTTCGTGCGGCCGGGGACGTGGTCGACGAAGAGCTCCTTGACCAGGTCGTTGGTGCCGAGCACGGCGACGGTCAGCCGCTCCGAGGCGCCGAGGATCTCCTCGGCGTGCAGGATCGCGTACGGCGACTCGATCATCGCCCAGAGCTTCGTCTTCTCCGGGACGCCCGCCTTCTCGAAGGCGGCGATGAGCTCGCGGACCGCGTCGGCGGAGTTCACCTTCGGGACGACGATCGCGTCCGGGCCGGCCTCGGCCGCGGCGGCGAGGTCGTCGAGGTGCCACTCGGTGTCGGCACCGTTGATCCGGATGGTGAGCTCCTTGGTGCCGTACTCGCCGCTCGTGACCGCGTCGGCCGCGTTGATGCGCGCCTGCGGCTTGGCGTCGGGGGCGACGGCGTCCTCGAGGTCGAGGATGAGGGCGTCGACCGGGAGGGTCTTGGCCTTCTCCAGCGCGCGCTCGTTGGAGCTGGGCATGTAGAGGACCGAGCGGCGGGCCCGGAACGTGTCGGTGCTCATCAGGCCTCCAGCTCGATCGCGTCGTACTGCTTCTTGAGCTCGGGATCGATCGCCGCCAGCTCCTCGGCCAGCGAGACCATCACCTTGCACTGCTTCACCGAGGCGTCGTCCTCCATCTTGCCGTCGAGCATGACCGCGCCGGTGCCGTCGCCCATCGCGGCGATGACGCGGCGGGCGTGCTTGACGTCCTCGACGCTGGGGGAGAAGACCTTGTTGGCGATCTTGATCTGGGCCGGGTGCAGCGACCAGGCGCCGACGCAGCCGAGCAGGAACGCGTTGCGGAACTGGTCCTCGCAGGCGACCGTATCCTTGATGTCCCCGAAGGGGCCGTAGTACGGGAAGATCCCGTGCGTCGCGCAGGCGTCGACCATCCGCGCGATCGTGTAGTGCCACAGGTCCTGCTGGTAGGTCGTCCGCGGGCCGTCGTACAGCGGGACGCCGTCCTCGCCGCGCTCCGGGTCCTGGCGCACCAGGTAGCCGGGGTGGCCGCCGCCGACGCGGGTCGTCTTCATCCGGCGGTCGGCCGCGAGGTCGGCCGGACCGAGGGAGAGACCCTGCATGCGGGGGGAGGCCGCGCAGATCTCCTCGATGTTGGCCACGCCACGCGCGGTCTCGAGGATCGCGTGCACCTGCAGCGGCTTGCTGATGCCGGCCTTCGCCTCGAGCTGGGCGAGCAGCCGGTCGATGTAGTGGATGTCCTCGGCGCCCTGCACCTTCGGCACCATGATGACGTCGAGCTTGTCGCCGATGGCCGGCACCAGGGTGGTCAGGTCGTCGAGCACCCAGGGGCTGTCGAGCGAGTTGATCCGGGTCCAGAACTGCGTCGGACCGAAGTCGACGCTCTGGCCGATCTGCACCAGACCCTCGCGGGCCTTCTCCTTGTTCTCGGCCTTGACGGCGTCCTCGAGGTTGCCCAGCAGCACGTCGACCGTGCCGACCATGTCGGGCACCTTCGCGGCCATCTTCTCGTTGCCGGGATCGAAGAAGTGGATCGCGCGGCTCGGGCGGGCCGGGATCTCGCGCAGCGGTGCGGGCGCGCCGACGGCCAGCGGCGCGAAGAAGTCCTTGGCTGACTTGTGGCTCATGCGGCCGAGCCTAGCGAGACCTGGTTACCCGCGGGTAAGGGAAATGTCACACGCCGAGGGGTGGGTCTGTCGCTGCCGAGGGGCGCGGCGGTCCGGGTCGCCGTCGGGACCCGTCACCGGCGTCGCCACCAGCGCCGCTTGCGGGTCGAGGGTGGCGGTGGCGGGATCGCCGCCAGGCGCTCCGTACGACGGGCGCGCCACCGCTCGACGGTCTCGTCGACGTCGCGCGGCTGTGTGATGAACGGCGGGCCGACCGGCGTCTGGTAGCGCGCCCAGAGGACGCGGGCGTTGAACTGCTCGACCATCTCGCGGACCGCCGACTCGCGGTTCTGCTTGTCGAGCAGGCCGTCGAGCTCGGCGTCGTCCTTGCGGAGCTGGACGCTGGGCGGCAGGACGACCAGCTGCTCCCGCTCGACGAGCTGCTTGAGCCACCAGTCCGGGTCGTGCTCCTCGCCGAGCCCCTCGATCGGCTTACCTGCACCAGGGAGGTCGTCGAAGTCGCCGCGCTCCATCGCCGCGCGCAGCTGCACGTCGACCCACGTCTGCTGTTGCTGGATCCGCGACGCGGCCGCCGCCTTGGACTCGTCGTCGCTGAGCGGCTCGACATGGATCTCGTCGAACTCCTCCTCGCCCATGCTTTCAGCGTACGAGCGTGTTCCAGACGTGCGGGACGGCCGAGTCGACCGTGTGCGAGGGCCGGGTCAGCGGTGCGCGAGGGCCGAGTCAGCGGTGCGCGAGGGCCGGGTCAGCGGTGCGCGAGGGCCGGGCCAGCGGTGGGGCGGACCAGGAGGAGCAGGGCGGCGGCCACCAGCGCGGCGGCCGAGCAGACCGCCCAGACGGTGAGGTAGCCGGAGAGGGGCGCGTGGCCCTTGGTCGGGTCGGCGATGGAGCCGGTGGCCGAGAGCGCGATCGCGAAGATGGCCGAGGCGACCGCGCCGCCGAGGGTCTTGATCGCGTTGGTCAGCCCGGTCGCCATGCCGGCCTTCGAGGCGGGGGCGGCCGCCGCGGCCGCTGCCGGGATGGCCGCGACCAGGGCGCCCGAGCCGAGACCGGCGACGAGCATGTTGGTCAGTGCCTGGGCGGTGGTGGCATGCCAGGGCAGCCACATCGCGTAGCCGAGGGCGACGAGCACCGCGGCGATCGCCATCGCGGGTCGCACCGACGTGGCGCGGGTGAGGCGCGGGTAGAGGAGCGCTCCGACGACCATCGAGAACACGTAGACGACGATCAGCACCGAGACGAAGCCGGCCCCCGTGCCCAGCCCGTAGCCCGCGACCGCCGGGTCGGTACGGGCGAAGGTCGACAGGGGGATCTGCGCGCCGAGGACCGACATGCCCGACAGAGCCGCGGTGAGCTGGATCGGCAGCTGGGCCCGGGTGCCGAGCAGGCGGATGTCGACCAGCGGCGCCGCGGCACGCAGCTGCGCCCGGGCGAAGGGGACGGCCATCGCGACGCCGAGGACGATCAGGCCCCAGGCGAGCACGGAGCCCGGGCCGGAGACGCGGACGACCACCAGGCCGGCCATCACGAGGCCGACCATCGCGGTCAGCAGCGTCAGCCCGGTCCAGTCGAAGCGGCCACCGGTGGGCTGCGAGGTCGGCGGCAGCCAGCGCCAGATCGCGAGCAGCACCGCGGTGATCACCACCGCAGGCACGGCGAGCACGGCCACCATCGGCAACGGCCCGACCACGGCGCCGGAGACGCCGGCGCCGATGATCACCGAGACCTCCAAGGTGGCGACCAGGAGCGCAGCGCCGCGCCGGGTCAGGCCCTCGTCGCCGTGAGCCCGCAGGTGGACGATCGCGACCTCGAGCGGCAGCCAGACGACGTACACCCCGGTGATGGCCCACGCCGCGAGGAAGACGCCGAACGACGGCGCGAAGGCGGTCGCCCAGGTGCCGGCCGCGGTGATGAGCGTGGCGATCACCAGGATCTTCTTGTGCCCGATCTGGTCGCCCAGGCGGGCCAGCGGCGGCACCGCGATCGCCGAGACGATCAGCTGCGCCGCCTCGAACCAGTTGACGTCGGCGTCCTTGATGTCGAGGTGGCGCGCGATGTCGGTGTAGATGGGCGTGTAGTAGCCCTGCAGCACGCCGCTGGCGACCTCGAGGAGGAGCAACAGGCCGACGACCGACCAGACGGTCTGCTTGACGGTGGGTGCTGTGCGCATCCCTGGAACGGTGCCGGTCATCCGGGCAGCCTCTCCATCAGCAGCCGGTACCAGTCGATGCCGCGCCGGTAGTCCTCGATCCGGAGATGCTCGTCGGCGGCGTGGATGGCGGCCCGCTGGGCCTTCGACATCCGGAAGGGCGTGAAGCGGTAGACCCGCTCGCAGATCGCGGTGAAGAACCGCGAGTCGGTCGCCGCCATCATCACGTACGGGGTGGCGACCGCCTCGGGGAAGATCTCGCCGACGCACGCCTCGAGCAGCCCGAAGGCGTCGTCCATCGGGCTGATCGGGGTCGGCTCGCCGGCCTCGACCACCGTGATCTCGACCGCGTCGTCGCGCATCGCGGAGCGCACCGCGGCGACCACGTCGGCGACCGTGTCGCCGACCATCACGCGGGCGTTGATCCCGGCCTTGGCGGAGGTGGCGATGACGTTGATCGCGGGGCTGGCCTCCAGCGTGGTGATCGCGAGCGTCGTGCGGGTCATCGACGACGCCTCCGGCCCGGCGAGCGGCATCAGCCGGACCGCGACGGGAGACACCCGGCCGATGTTGCCGAGCGCCGGGCGCAGCGCCGCCGGCACGTGCGGGGCGATCCGGCGGAAGAGCTCGAGGGTGGGCTCGGGCAGGTGGCCCGGCATGGAGAGCGAGTCGATCCGGGTCAGTGCCTTCGCCAGCCGGACGGTGGGGCCGTTGCGCACCGGGACGGACGCGTGGCCCCCGTCGCCGGTGACCGACAGCTCGAGAGTGGTGGTGCCCTTCTCGGCGACGCCGATCACCGCCAGCGGGGGCGCCACGCCCGGGAACGCCTCCTCGGCGATGGCGCCGCCCTCGTCGATCACGAACCAGGGCTGCACGCCGCGTCGCTGGAGCTCGGCGACCGCGGCGCGGGCGGCGACACCGCCTACCTCCTCGTCGCAGCCGAGGCTGATCCAGATGTCCTGCTCGGGCGCGAACCCCTCGACGAGCAGCGCCTCGGCCGCCTCGCAGATCGCGGCGGCGCTGGCCTTGTCGTCGAGCGTGCCCCGGCCCCAGATCGCCCCGTCGGCGATCTCGGCGGAGAACGGCGGATGGCGCCACTCGCCGACCGCCGGCACCACGTCGAGGTGGGCCATCAGGACCACCGGCCGCTCGCTCGAGCGGCCCGGCCAGCGGATCAGCAGCCCGTGGGCGGCGATGCGGGTCACGTCGAGGGCGTGCAGGAGCGGGTACGTGCGCGCCAGGGTCGCGAGCAGGTCCTCGAAGTGTGCGGCCGCCTCCTCGGTGCCGGTCGCCACGGTCGGGATCCGGATCAGCGCCTGCAGCCGCGCGATCGCGGGGTCGAGGGCGCGGTCGGCCTCACCAGCGGCCACGGTGGACCACCTCCTCCATCGGCTTGCGCGTGCGGCGCGAGGGGGATCCCTGGGAGCCGCCGGTGTCCGGGTGTCCGATCGAGACCACGCCGATCGGGTCCCACTCCTCCGGGATGCCGAAGGCGGCCCGCACCTCGCTCTCGTGCCGCGGCGGGATGCCGAAGTAGCAGGCGCCCAACCCCTCATCGACCACGGTCTGCAGCATCAGCATCACCGCCATCGCGGTGTCCATGTGCCAGTAGGGCATCGGCCAGCGGGCCTCGTCCTCGTCGGTCCAGCCCTTGTCGCCCTCGGCGTAGCGGCGCAGGTAGGCGGCCTTCGACGAGCACGGGAGGATCAGCACGGGGGCGGTGCGCATCCCGCGCAGCCACCCGTCGGCCTCCCATTCCTCGTCGCCGACGAAGAGGTCCCAGTACCGGGCGACGTCCTCGGGGGTGTCCAGGACGAGGAAGGACCACCCCTGGGAGAACCCGGCGTTGGGCGCCCGAACGGCGTTGCGCAGCACGCGGTCGACCTGCTCGGTGGCGACCGGATCGGGGCGGTAGCGACGCACCATCCGGCGCGTTCGTACGACGTCTTGGAACTCCATGCGTCGCAGCATGCCGTATGCCCCGGTGGGTACCGTCGGTTCTGCCCGAACATCCACTGCTTTGGAGGCCCCCATGACGGATCTCGGCAACGAGTCGCTCACCGACCAGGACATGACCACGACCTACTCGGGTCCCGCCGACGCGCCGCAGATGCCCGAGCCGGGTGTCGACGGTGACGGCACCGACGGCACCGACGGCGCCGACGGCGACGGTACGGACGGCTCGGACAGCGACGGTACGGACGGCACCGACGGCGATGGCACGGACGGCTCGGACAGCGACGGTACGGACGGCACCGACGGCGATGGCACCGACGGCACGGACGGCGTGTCCTGAGCGCCCTTGACCTGCTGAGTGGGGACGCCCGGCTCTTCACCGAGAAGATCTGGGCGTCCCACACCCACCTCCACCGCACCGAGCCCCATCGCCTGACCGGCCTGTTCTCCCTGGAGGACGCCGACCGGCTGCTGACGGGCTCGGCGCTGCGCACGCCTGCGCTGCGCATCGCGCAGGACGGCGCGGTCCTGCCGGAGAAGCGGTTCACCCGGCACGCCACCATCGCCGGGCAGGCGATGAGCGGCCTGATCGACCCTGACAAGGCGCTCGCGCTCTTCCGCGACGGCGCCACCATCGTCTTCCAGGGGCTGCACCGCTACCACCAGCCGCTGGCCGATCTCGTCGCCGAGCTCGAGCTCGAGCTGGGCCATCCCTGCCAGGCCAACGCCTACCTCACACCGGCCGGGTCGCAGGGCTTCGCGGTGCACAGCGACAGTCACGACGTCTTCGTGTTCCAGACCGCCGGCGCCAAGGACTGGGAGGTCATCGCCGCCCGCGACACCGGCCGCACGGTCGAGGCGATCACGATGGAGCCCGGCCTCTCGCTCTACCTCCCGACCGGCACGCCGCACGCCGCCCGCGCTCAGCAGGCGGTCTCGCTGCACGTCACCATCGGGATCAACCAGCTCACCTGGCGCGGCCTGCTGCGTCGCACGGTCGAGGGCCTGCTGCCGCCCGACGACCATCTCCCCGCCGGCTACCTCGACGACCCCGGCGCGCTCCAGGACGGGCTCGCCGATCGGTTGCGCGAGCTCGCCGACGCGATCTCCGGGGTGGACGCGGACGAGGCCGCGGAGGCGGAGGTGCGGCGGTTCCTGACCACGCGCCCCGTACGGGTCTCCGGCGGTCTGCTCGACGCGGTCACCGAGATCGGCGACGACACCGTGCTGCGCCGGCGCGCAGGGCGACCCTGTGTGCTGCGCCGGAGGGCCGAGTCGGCTGTGCCGGAGGGCCGGGTCGACATGCTGTTGGGTGATCGGGTGCTGACCCTGCCGGCGCGTCTCCAGCCGGTGCTGCAGCACATCCGGGCCGCGGCGAGCTTCACCCCCGCCGAGCTCGAGCTGGACGAGCAGAGCCGGCTGGTGCTGTGCCGCCGGCTGGTGCGCGAGGGACTGCTCGAGGTGGCACGCTGAGCGACGACTTCCGCTGCTCGGTCGCCAGCGCCGCCCGGAGCGAGGGAGTCGCCGGCAGCGCCTCCACGGTTCCGGCGTTCCTGCTGCTGGAGCACCCCGGGCCGTGGGGCGTCGACGCGCTGCGCGACGCACGGTTCCCCGACGGGCTCGCCGAGGGGCTGCGCGCGCATGCGCACGCAGCCGGCGTACGCATGCTCCTGATCCGCCGGCCCGCGCGCACCGCGACCGCCGACGCGCCGCGGCGGCTCTTCGCGGTCCACGCGCGGGCGCCCTACTCCTGGACCGAGACCGCGATCCTCGACGACCCGCGAGCGGTGCTGGACCTCGACCTCCCGGCACTGCGCGCGGGTCGTTCGCTCGGACTGGCGGCGCACGACGAGCCGCTCTTCGCGGTGTGCACCCACGGGCGACACGATGCCTGCTGCGCCGAGCAGGGCCGGCCGGTGGCCGCCGCGCTCGCGCAGGCGCTTCCCGACCACACCTGGGAGGTCTCGCACCTGGGCGGCGACCGGTTCGCGGCCAACATGCTGGTCGCGCCGGACGGCCTCTACTACGGCCGCCTCACGCCCGAGTCGGCCGTCGCGATCGCGCGGGCGCGGCTGGCGGGGGAGGTCGAGCTGGACCACCTGCGGGGACGCACCTGCTACCCGATGCCGGTCCAGGCCGCCGAGATCGCGCTGCGCCGCCGTCTCGAGCTGTCCACACCCGATGGGCTTCGCCTCGTCTCGCGCTCGCAGAGCGGCGCGCCGGGTGACGGCGGGCTGCTCACCGAGGCGTCGTTCGCCCACGAAGGACACGCGTACCTGATCCGGGTGCGCAGCACCCACACGCCGCCGGTCACGCTGACGTGTCGCGCCGCGCGCGACCAGGTCGCGCTGCACCACGAGATCCTGGGGATCGACGACGTGACGTGATCGGCGCTCAGCGGGTTCGCCGCTCGTTGGGCGGGCCTGCGAAGATGGGCGGCGAAGCGCTCGAGCGAACGGTGGAAGGAAGCCTGTGCAGCTGCCCCAGGATGAGAAGCACCCGATCCTCGCCGGCCTGATCGCTCTGGTCGCGGTGACGTTCGCGGTCGGACTGGTGCTCGGCGCCGTGGCGATCGTCGGCACCCACGTCTTCGGCGTCGGTGATGACGGCGGGTCCTCCTCGGCCGGCCAGACGCTCTACCTGCCGACGCCCTCGTCGACCCCCACGCCCGACTCGCCGCTGGTCACCCTGGTGCCGTCCACGGAGACCGCCGAGCCGACCGAGGAGCCGGAGACCGCGACCGCGTCGCCGAGCCAGAGCCCGAGCGCCAAGGCCAAGCAGATCACCCTGTCGGCCGGCGAGACCTCGGTGGCACCGATGCAGCAGATCGACCTCAGCGGCGTCTACCCCGGCGGCGAGGGCGCGATCCTGCAGGTGCAGCGCAAGCTCGGCGGCACGTGGCAGGACTTCCTGTCGGTCGACGCCGCCGTCTCCGGCGGTCAGTTCGAGACCTACGTGCAGACCGGGCAGCTCGGTGTGCAGAAGTTCCGGATGAGGGACACGACGTCGGGGATCACCTCCAACGTCGTGTCCGTCACCGTCGGATAGGCCTTACGCGGGGATCCAGTCGAACGTGTCCGGGTTCGGACCCGTACGACCGGCCTCGCCCTTGTCGAGCGCCGCCACCGCGGCGATCTCCTCGGTGGTGAGCGCGAAGTCGAAGACGTCGATGTTCTCGGCGAGCCGCTCGCGGCGGGTCGACTTCGGGAAGACGATGTCCCCGCGGTCGAGGTGCCAACGCAGGATGATCTGCGCAGGCGACTTGCCGTAGCGCTCGGCCAGCCCGGTGATCACCGGGTCGTCGAGCTCGCCACCGCCCTGACCGAGAGGGGACCAGCCCTCGACCAGCGCGCCGTGGCGCAGGGTCGCCTCGCGCGCGGCGTTGTCGAAGTACGGGTGCACCTCGATCTGGTTGACGGCCGGGACGACGCCGGTGGCGGCGACGATCGTGTCGAGGTGGGCGGCCTGGAAGTTCGAGACGCCGACGGAGCGGGTGAGGCCCGCATCGCGCAGCTCGACCAGCGTCTCCCACGTACGGGTGAAGTTGCCGTCGTACCTGCTCGGCAGCGGCCAGTGGATGAGGAAGAGGTCGACCTGGTCGAGCTGGAGCTTCTCCAGGGACTGCTCGAGCGACTGCTTGGCGCGGGCCGGCTCGTGGAACCCGTTGTTGAGCTTCGTGGTCACGTAGACCTGGTCGCGGGCGAGGCCGGAGGCGGCGAGGGCCGAGCCGACACCCGCCTCGTTGCCGTACATCTGCGCGGTGTCGATGTGGCGGTAGCCCAGCTCGAACGCCTCACTCACCACGCGGTGGGTGTCGTCGGCGGGCACCTGCCACACGCCGAGGCCGAACTGGGGGATGGTCGTCTGGTCGTTGAGGGTCAGCGAAGGAACGCTCATGTCTGTCCCAACCGGGCATGGGGGGAGGTATTCCCTCGGGAATGGATTCGCATCGACCTCAGTTGGGACATATGAGCAAAGTTGAGTTGAGTTGGCTCAACTTATTTGCAACACTCGGATCTGCGGCGCAGGATGGCTGCAGAGCAACCACTTTCTTCGGAGGTAACACCCATGGCACGTGCGGTCGGCATCGACCTCGGCACCACCAACAGCGTGGTGTCGGTCCTGGAGGGCGGCGAGCCCACCGTCATCGCGAACGCGGAGGGCGCCCGTACGACCCCGTCCGTCGTCGCCTTCGCCAAGTCCGGCGAGGTCCTCGTCGGCGAGGTCGCCAAGCGTCAGGCGGTCACCAACGTCGACCGTACGATCCGCTCCGTCAAGCGCCACATGGGCACGGACTGGTCGGTCGAGATCGACGACAAGAAGTTCACCCCCCAGCAGATCAGCGCCTTCGTGCTGCAGAAGCTGAAGCGCGACGCCGAGGCCTACCTCGGTGAGCCGGTGACCGACGCCGTCATCACCGTGCCCGCGTACTTCAACGACGCGCAGCGCCAGGCGACCAAGGAGGCCGGCGAGATCGCGGGCCTCAACGTCGCGCGCATCGTCAACGAGCCCACCGCCGCCGCGCTCGCGTACGGCCTCGACAAGGGCGACGACCAGACGATCCTGGTCTTCGACCTCGGTGGCGGCACGTTCGACGTCTCCCTGCTCGAGATCGGCGAGGGCGTCGTCGAGGTCAAGGCGACCTCCGGTGACAACCACCTCGGTGGCGACGACTGGGACAACCGCGTCGTGGAGTGGATGGTCAGCAAGTTCAAGAACGCCAACGGCGTCGACCTGAGCGCCGACAAGATCGCCACCCAGCGCCTCCAGGAGGCCGCGGAGAAGGCGAAGATCGAGCTGTCCTCCAGCCAGAACACCACGATCCACCTGCCGTACATCACGCACGGCGAGTCGGGCCCGCTGCACTTCGAGGAGACGCTGACCCGCGCGGAGTTCCAGAAGATCACCGCCGACCTGCTCGAGCGCACCAAGGTGCCGTTCCAGAACGTCCTCAAGGACGCGGGCATCGCCCTGTCGGAGATCGACCACGTGGTCCTCGTCGGCGGCTCGACCCGCATGCCGGCCGTGACCGACGTCGTCAAGGAGCTGCTCGGCGGCAAGGAGCCCAACAAGGGCGTCAACCCCGACGAGGTCGTGGCCGTCGGTGCCGCGCTCCAGGCCGGTGTCCTCAAGGGCGAGGTCAAGGACGTCCTGCTCCTCGACGTCACGCCGCTCTCGCTGGGCATCGAGACCAAGGGCGGTGTCTTCACCACCCTGATCGAGCGCAACACGACGATCCCGACCAAGCGCTCCGAGATCTTCACGACCGCTGACGACAACCAGCCGTCGGTCGAGATCAAGGTCGCCCAGGGCGAGCGCGCGATCTGGGCGCAGAACCAGGCGCTCGGCAACTTCGAGCTCACCGGTCTGCCGCCGGCGCCGCGTGGCATCCCGAAGATCGAGGTCACCTTCGACATCGACGCCAACGGCATCGTGCACGTCTCCGCCAAGGACCAGGCGTCCGGCCGCGAGCAGTCGATGACGATCTCCGGTGGCTCGGCTCTCGGCAAGGACGAGATCGACCGGATGGTCCGCGAGGCCGAGCAGTACGCCGAGGAGGACGCCAAGCGTCGCGAGGCCGTCGAGGTCCGCAACCAGGGCGACTCGCTGGTCTACTCGACCGAGAAGTTCCTCGCCGACAACGGCGACAAGATCCCGGACGAGGTCAAGACCGAGGTCACCGCCGACGTCGACGCCCTCAAGGCGATCCTCGAGGACACCGAGGCCGACAAGGACGCCATCCAGGCCGCCATCAGCAAGCTCGGTGAGTCGAGCCAGAAGATGGGCGCCGCGATGTACGCCGCCGCGGAGGCCGAGCAGGCCGCTGCGGGTGGCGAGGCCGGCGCCGGCGGTGCCACGAGCGAGGCCGACGACGACGTCGTCGACGCCGAGATCGTGGACGAGCCGGGCGACGAGTCCAAGTGACCGAGGGCAACGGCCAGGACGCGGTCCAGCCGGCGGAGCCCGACACGGGCTCCGTCGGCGGGGACGAGGTCGAGGAGTCGCTCGGCGACGCGGCCCCGGCCGCGGGCGCCGTCGATGACGCGGCCGGTGGTGCGCCGGAGGGTGACACCCTGACCGCCAAGATCGACGAGCTGACCGGTGACCTGCAGCGGCTCCAGGCCGAGTACGTCAACTACCGCAAGCGCGTCGACCGCGACCGCGAGCTGGTGGCCGAGAACGCCACGTACAAGGTGCTCGCGCCGATCGTCGAGGTGCTCGACACGATCGACCGGGCCCGCGAGCACGGCGATCTGTCGGAGGACCTGAAGCAGGTCGCCGACCAGCTCGAGCGGGTCGTCACGGCCCAGGGGCTGAGCAAGTTCGGTGAGCCTGGCGAGGCGTTCGACCCGCAGCTGCACGAGGCGCTCTCGCACCTCGGCGCGGACGCCTCGGTCGAGGTGACCACCGTCAAGGTGCTGGCCAAGGCCGGCTACCGGATCGGTGATCGGGTGGTCCGGGCCGCTCAGGTCCTGGTCGTCGATCCCGAGTAACGAAGCAACGAAGCAGGAAGGGAAGGAGGAGGGGTGGCGGACGAGTCTGTCCGGTCCGACTGGGCCACGAAGGACTTCTACAAGGAGCTCGGTGTCAGCAAGGACGCGAGCGCCGACGAGATCAAGAAGGCCTACCGCAAGCTGGCCCGGGAGAACCACCCCGACTCCAACCCCGACGACGCCGCGAAGCACGAGCGGTTCAAGCGGGTCGCGGAGGCGTACGACGTCGTCGGTGATGAGGCCAAGCGCAAGAAGTACGACGAGATGCGCTCGCTCTACGGCGGCGGCTTCGGCTTCGGCGGCGGTCAGGGCGGCGGCTTCCCGGCGGGGAGCGGCGCCGGTCGCGGCTACAGCTTCGAGGACCTCTTCGGCGATCGGGGCCAGAGCGGCGGCGGTGGGTTCGGCGACATGTTCGGCGACCTCTTCGGCGGCGGCGCGACCACCGGCGGTGGCTTCGGCACCCGCCGCACGCGCGCCCGAGCCACCAAGGGTCAGGACGTCGAGTCGACCGCGACGATCGGCTTCAACGAGTCGCTCGAGGGCGTCACGATCTCGCTGCGCCTGACCTCGGACGCGCCGTGCCCCGACTGCTCCGGCACCGGCGGCAAGCCCGGCACCAAGCCGAAGGTCTGCCCCGAGTGCGACGGCGCCGGATACATCGTCAACGGCGTGGGCGGCGCCTTCTCGCTCAACGAGACCTGCCCGCGCTGCGGTGGGCGGCAGCTGATCTACGACGAGCCGTGCCCGACCTGCATGGGCAGCGGCCGCGGCACCTCGGCGCGCACGATCCAGGCCCGCATCCCCGCTGGGGTGAAGGACGGCCAGCGGATCCGGCTGCGCGGCAAGGGCGGCGCCGGAGAGAACGGCGGCCCGGCGGGCGACCTGTACGTCACCGTCCGCGTCACCGGCCACCGGGTCTTCGGCCGCAAGGGCGACAACCTCACCATCGACGTACCGATCTCCTTCGACGAGGCGGCGCTCGGCGCGGAGATCAAGATCCCGACCCTGACCGGTGCCCCGGTCACGCTCAAGATCCCGTCCGGTACGCCCAACGGCCGCACGTTCCGGGTCCGCGGCAAGGGCGCGCGCAAGGCGGACGGCACGGTGGGCGACCTGCTCGCGACCGTCGAGGTGCAGGTGCCCGCGGTGCTTGACGCGACCGCCCGCGCGGCGGTCGAGGCCTACCGCGACGCGACCGCGCACAAGCCGTTGCGCAGCAAGCTCTTCGACGACCCGTCGCAGGCGTAGCCGTGCCTGCCCGTCCCGGCGAGGCCGGCCAGCGAGCGCCCGATCCCGGGCAGGCGGTCTACGTCATCTCGGTCGCCGCCGAGCTGACCGGGCTGCACCCGCAGACGTTGCGCACGTACGAGCGGATGGGGCTGATCACGCCGGGGCGCACCGGAGGCGGCGGGCGCCGCTACTCCCACCGCGACCTGGAGCTGTTGCGCACCATCGCCGACCTGACCTCCTCCGGCATCGGCATCGAGGGCGTCCGTCGCATCCTCGAGCTCGAGCACCAGGTGGACGCGCTCAGCGCCCGCAACGAGGAGCTCCTCGCCGAGCTGGCCACGACCCGCGAGCTGCTCCGCGACGCTCTGGCCGCGCGTCGTGCCGGTGCGGCCGCCGCGTCCCGCGTGCCGGCGATCCGGCCGCCCGAGCCCGGGCAGTCGGTCGTGGTGTGGCGGCGCGGGCGCTGACCCTGGGTCCCGGTGTCCGGCTCGGGTCCCGGCTCAAATGGCCCGTCCGGGCCGTATGCCCTGGGCTGTGACGCCCCGCACACTACTGACGAGTAGCCCATCGGGTCCGTGGCAGCGGATCCGGGCTGCTTAAGGTCGCTCGGGTCCCGGCCGATCAGTGTCACTGCGCTAGTCGAACCTGGGGAGATACGGCATGGATGTAGGCGGCGGCATGGGTCCGGCCAGCGGAACCGGCGCACTCCCGAGCCAGAACGCCGAGGTCATCGCGTCGATCGCGGATCGCCTCGGCACCGAGCCCGACGCGTTCGACGGCCTCGGCGAGCTCGACGCCGGCCAGCTCTGGCAGCTCGACGCCGCGATCGGGCTCGCCCTCGCGGTCGAGGCGAAGAACATCGAGTCCGGCATCGCGAACGCGCTCGAGGCGCTGCCATGGCCGGTCCGCGGACCCGCCCGCGCGATCCTCGGTGAGAGCGCCTGATGCACAAGGGATCGCGTCTCGAGGTCGCCAAGCTCGCCCAGGTGCTCACCGTCGACCCTGCTCACTTCGCCTTCCTCGCCGACGTCCCGGCCGTCACGATCCGCTCCCTGCGTCATGAGGTCGAGCTGGCCTCCTACCGCCGGCACGAGTCGCGGTTCGACCGCATCGCGGCGATCGCCAAGCTCGTACCGCCGGGCGTGCTCGCCGCCATCGTGCAGAAGTCGATGGGCCCCCAGGTCGCCGCCCGCGTCGCCGGCGCGATGGCCGTCGAGGACGCCGTCAAGATCGCCCGCCACCTCGACCCCGAGTTCATCGCCGACATGGCGCCCTCGCTCGACCCGCGCCGGATCGGCCCGATCGCCGCGCAGCTCTCCGACGAGCTGATCGTCGAGGTCGGCCGGCTGCTGCTGCGCCGCCGGCAGTACGTCACGGCCGGCCGCCTCGTCCCGGTCATCACGCTGACCGCGCTCGAAGAGCTGGTCGGGCTGATCGGTGGCTCCGAGATCCTCCAGATCGCGCTGTACGTCGACGACCCGAAGGACCTCGAGCGCGTCGTCGACCTGCTCGCCGACGACCGGCTCTTCGACATCGTCCAGGCCGCGGCCATCAATGCCCACCTCGACGAGGCGGTCATGCTGGTGGAGTCGCTCCCCGTACGGCAGGCCGCTCGGATCATCGGACAGGCCGCGCACCAGACGGAGGGCGTGCGCAACATCGTCATCGACACGGTCGCTCGCAACCGCACCTGGGACGCCATCCTCCCGGCGCTGGCCCTGCAGCCGGCCGAGCTGCTACCCCTGCTCGCCAACGTCCCGGCCACGATCGACCCCGCCGTCATGGCCGAGGTGCTCGCCGTGGCCCGCAAGCTCGACCTCGGTCGTTGGCTGGTCCTGCTGGTGGTCTCGCTCGACGACGACCACATCGATGCGCTCAGCAAGAGCGAGGCGCTGCAGGACCCGGAGAGCGTCGCCTGGCTGATCGAGAACCTCGGCAGCTCGCGCCGCCTGGTCAAGGGCATGCTGCGCGACCTCGGTGCGGCCGCCGTCTGACCCGCCGGGCGACGGGACCGTGGCCGCCCGGGCGGGCCGTCAGTAGACGATCGGGATGTTCTTGCAGCCGACGTTCGCGGCCGTGTCGTGTAGGACCTCGATCTTCAGGCCCTTGATGTTGATCGGCCCCTGGATGATGGCGTCGTAGATGTCGCCCTTGACGTTGTAGAGGTCGCCGACGTCCGAGTCGATTCCGAAGAGCCGGCCGTCGATGGCGGTGTAGTCCTCCGGCGCGTCCAGCGGATTGGTCACGTCGACGCCGCCGCTCTGCCAGGTGGTGATCGTCTGCGGGGCGACCCCGAGCGCGACATTCCCCGCGAGGGTGATGCCGTTGCCCGACGTGTTGGGGGTGCCGGCCGAGGATGCCGACGTGACGTCGAACTGGACGTTCTGTCCGGCCACGTCGTAGGAGTTCGTGACGGTGTCGCGCGACGTCAGCCGGATGGTCCAGGTGCCCAGGACCCCTCCGAAGTCCTTCGACTGGGACAGGCAGAAGCCGTCGAGCGCGCCATTGGCGAAGCCCATCCGCAGCGCGTACTTCGTCGAGTCGCCCGACGTGCTGCGCGAGGTGATCGGGACGATGCCGAAGCCGACGTTGGTCGTGTGGAGCCGTGCGGTGTTGAACTGCGCCTTCTGGTCCTGGACCACGAGGCCCAGGCCGCCCAGGCCCATCACGCGGCCGGCCCACATCTGTGAGCCGAGGCCGACCAGCGCGGCCACGCCGATCGCCTGCAGGGTGAGGGATGTCCGCCAGCGTGTGCCCGTGCGCCGAGGGGGCGTGGTCGCTGTCATGGCGTCACACCGATGTTCGTGCTGGGCAGGTTGAGCGTGGTCGGCGTGCCCGTGCAGTCGCTGCCCTTGTTGGTGTTCATGTAGTAGACCCAGCCGTCGAGCTCCAGACCGGGCACACCGCTCATCGTCGCGATCGAGGAGAGGATCGAGCCCCAGAGGCTGTTGTCACCGGCCAGCTGGCCGACGCTCGTGTTGATGCTGAAGACGTTCACCTTGATGTGGGTGTCAGCCCGCAGCCACAGATCCGTGTAGACGCAGGAGTCGCCGATGTTCCAGCCGGCGGTGCTCTGATCCGCGGGCGTGAAGGTCAGCGAGTACTGACCGGTCCCGGCGGCCGTGGGCGATGCGGGGTCCGCTTGGGGTGTGACGGTCATGTAGGCGTTCTTCGAGATCTTGAGGTTCTTCAGCCGCATGTGGACGAGCATCGCGTTGCTGTCCTGGGTACGCCCGCTCGGCCAGCCGAGGTGGCTGTACTGGTTGCTGGCGGTCCCGCAGGAGAAGAACCCGGTGTTGCCGTAGTAGCTGGCATTGCTCGGCCCGGCCGACTGGGTGCCGTCGGCGAACTCCAGGATCGTCGGCTTCGCGAGGGTGGTGTCCGAGGTGACGCCGATCGAGCACCCGCTGTTGGAGAAGGTGTACCTCCCGTCGGGGAAGGTGATCCCATCGGTCGTGAACTGCGTGGTGAGACCCGCGACGCTTCCGCCCGTGCCGCCGTCGCTGTAGCCGAGCCGCATGTGGATCGGAGCGTCGGGGATGCAGGGGGTGACCGTCGTGCCGTTGCCGAGCGAGAGGGTGTTGCCGTTCACGAGGCCGCTGTACGAGGTCGGCGTCCTCGGGCAGGTCGCGAGCGCGGCGTGGGCGGCATCGCCCTCCTGTCCGGGGTGCGGCCACAGGGCGATCGCCGTCACGAGGACGCAGACCGTGAGCGCGACGATCCAGCGTTGGGCGCCATCGGACTGGACGATGCGCAGCGGGCCGCTCATGCCGCCCTCGTCCTCTTGCGTCGCCGTCCGCGCTCGAGCCGCGCGGGCTTGTCGCCCCACGCGATGATCATCGAGGAGCCGACAATGCCCAGGAGGCTGCCGACGAGGTAGCCGCCGAGGTCAGCGACGGGGAAGGCCGCGATGGCGAGCAGGAAGGCCACCACGCCGGCCAGCATCCGGTAGTTGGGCGCGAGCCAGGCGACGACGCCGAAGACGATGAGGCTGCCGCCCACGACGTAGCCGGCGGAGTAGCTCCACCCGCCGTTGAGAGCGATCCCGAGGGGGAAGCTCATCACCTTGACGATCCATGCTCCGGCGACGATGGTCCAGAGTCCGCCCCAGAAGGGACGGCTCCGACGGAACGCGGCGAAGAGGATCCGTGCCTCGCGTCGTGCCTTCGTCGCCATCAGCTGCAGTCCGCTTGGGTCAGGGCTCCGGGGCGCACCCGGATGCGAAGGTTCGGCAACGAGATGGATCCTTGGAGATTGAGGCCGTAGGTGTTCGCGGCCGTGCCGGAGAGGTTGAGCTGTCCGGCGTAGATGCCGAAGTCGCCGGCGGTGGGCGTGCGACCGCCGCCGCCGGTGGGCCAGTTGCCGATTCCGGCATAGCTGGGTCCGTTGACCTGATCGGCCGTGATGCCGAGGTCGAGGCCGGCCACCTGGAACCCGTAGGCCGTCAGCAGCTGGGAGTTCAGGTAGCCGTAGTCGCCGTGCACGATGTCCGGGTCGGTGGTCGGGTTGAGCACCTGCCCGGCCGCGTTGATCTTGGCGCTGACCGTGCCCGCGGCCGCGCTCGACCCGTACGGGCTCGGGGGAGGCGTGCTCGTGTCGAAGGCGTTGCCCCCCGTCGGGTCGGGGACGGGCATGCCGGCGGTGAGCACCATCGACATCGCGAACGGCGTGGACTGCTGCTTGATCACGCAGAGGCCGACCAGGTTGAGGGTCTTGATGCCGAGCTCGGCGGCCACCTGTCCACCGGCCGTCGAGGTGCCCGGTGCCATGAACCCTGCGGCCTGCTGGGCCTCGAGGTAGTTCGTGTAGATCGCGGCCGTGCTGTCCATGGTGGTGAAGTTGACGGCCAGCAGGTTGGCGGAGACCAGGCCGTACATCGCGCCGACCATGGCCGTTCCCCCGAGCGCGATCGGCACGGCCCGGATCCGCGTGCCGCGGCGCCTGGCGGCGTCGGCGAGGAGCCGTGCGCGGGCTCGGCGACAGCGGTCAGCGAATGTGAGGCCTTCTCGTCCGTGCTGCATCGATGACTCAATCCGTCGACGTCGTCTTCGCCAGGTGACGCCTGCTCGGCTTCTTCGGTCCCCACGACCAGATCATCGAGGCGCCGACGACGCCCACGACGCTGCCGAAGAGGTAGCCGCCGAGGTTGGCGGCGGGGAAGGCGCCGAGCGCGACCAGGAACGCGAGGATCCCGGCCAGACCCCGGTAGTGCGGAGCGAACCAGGCGACCAGGCCGAAGAGGATGAGACCGCCGCCCATCACGTAGCCGGCCGAGTAGGACCAGCCTCCGGTCAGGGCGAGGCCGATGTCGAACGACATCGCCTTGATGATCTCGGCACCCGCGACCATGGTCCACAGGCCGCCCCAGAAGGGCCGGGTGCGGCGAAACGCGCGGAACCACTGACGCACCACGGCGAGGAGGCCGAGGGCCCGGCCGCGGCGGGGCTGCTCGACCCGCCGCAGGGCCCGGCTCCCTGGGCGCTCCTCCACCGTCGTGAGGTCGTCCGTCATGTGACTCGCCTCGCTCATGATGCCGATGTCGGGCAGGAGGACTGGGTGGCATCGCCCGGGACGACGAGGATCCTCAGCCCGGGCAGGTTGATCGATCCGGCCAGGTTGATGCCGTACGACGATCCGTTGAGGTAGCCGATGTTCAGGTGTTGTGCCATGAGACCGAAGTTGCCTGCCTTCGGCGCGTTGGCGCCGCTCTGTGGCCAGGCGCCGGAGGACAGCGCCGTCGCCGTGTCCGGGGCGTTCTGACCGAGGTTGAGACCGGAGATCTTGTTGCCGTACCCGGTGAGGTTGTTGGTGTTGAGGAAGAGGTCGCTGGCATCGATGGTGCTCGCGTCCGACGTCAGCGTGCCGTCGGAGGCCAGCGGCACGAGCGCGCCGGTCCCGTCCACGAACGTGCCGCTCGAGGTGGAGAACGACGCCGAGACCGACGCCCCCGCCTTGATGATCAGCGAGACCTTGCCGACCGCCGGCAGCGTCTCGTGCGCGATCGCGCACAGGCCGTCGAGCTTCGCCGTCTTGATGCCGATCTCGGCGACGCCGGTCTGCCCGACGACCGTGGCGGAGGTGTTCTGGGCGATGTAGCCGCCCGCGGAGACGCCCTGGATGTAGTTGGAGTAGATCTGGAAGGTCTGGTCGGTGGTGGTGAAGTTGACCGCGAGCACGCTCGCGTCGACCAGGCCGTACATCGCCGCGAGCGCTCCCAGCCCGATGCCGGTCATGGCGGCCGCACGCACGGGCCGCACGCCGTCGACCGTCGGACCGGTGTAACGGCGACGGTCGCGCAGCGCGCGGATCCACCCGAGCGGCGTCATGAGCAGTCCGCCTGACCCTTCAGGCCGGTGACGACTTGAATGCTCAGCGCCGGCAGGTTGATGTTCCCGGCGAGGTCCAGGCCGTACGTGGAGCCGGACAGGCCGGCGACGTTCAGCTGATTGGCGTAGAGACCGAAGTTGCCGGCCGTGGGCGCGGTCTGTCCGGCGGGCCACGAGCCGGTGCCCGGTGAGCCCGGCGTTCCTCCGGTCAGGCCGGCGTACGAGGCGACGTCGGCGGCGTTCTGGCCGAGGTTGAGGCCGCTGATCAGGTTGCCGTAGCCGCTCAACGCGTTGGAGTTGAGGAAGAGCTGATTGGCGTTGATCAGGCCGGGCGTCGTGCCGGGCAACTGGCCGGTGCCGCTGACGGACAGGGTGTTGCCGCTCGCGAGGGTCACCGACGTGCCCGCGCTGGCGGTCGTCATGCCGCTGTAGCTGTCCGGGATCGTCTGGCCGCCGCTGCTCCCGTTCCCCCCGTAGTTGTTGATCCCGGAGCGGATCATCAAGGAGACGTTGCCGATCACCGGAAGCTTCTCGTGGGCGATCGCGCACAGGCCGGCGAGCTGGGCGGTGTTGATGCCCAGCTCGGCCACCGCGCACTGGGCGTTCGTGGCGGTTCCACCGGTCACGGAGTTCGCCGAGTCGCCGGAGGCGTTCTGGGTGCACGAGTCGCTCGATGCGTTCTTGCGGGTCGTCGTGGACAGGAAGCCCGCGGCGTAGCGCGCGTCGAGGTAGTTCGAGTAGAGGCCGAACTGGTTGTCCGAGGTCGTGAAGTTCACCGCGAGCACGTTGGCGGCGACGAGCTGCCACATCGTGAAGAGTGCGGCGAAGCCGACGCCTGCCGCGAAGACGCCACGTCGGCGGCTGCCGTGGTTCGAGCCGGCCGCCTCGTCGTGCATCCGACGCGAACGCTCGCCGACCTGGTCCCACAGCCGGCGGGCCGTGGTGCGCGCCGCGGCGGCGTTGCGATGGGCGAGCGAACGGACCGTGCCCGTGGGCGCGCTCGACGCGCGAGCCCCGTCGCGGTGGCGGCTGTGCTTCATGGTGCGCTCCCTCGTACGTGACGCCGCCCTCCCAAGCGGCGTCGGGGTGATGCTCGGAGGATTCAGGCGGCGATGCCGCTGTGCTTGCCCCGCGCCTTGGCGGCGCGGGCGAGCTCGCGGCGTGCGGACCGCGTGGCCTCACGCTCGGCGAACCGGGCGAGCTGCTTGTCGGAGTACGGCGTCCACCCGAACACCATCGACGCGCCGAGGATGCCGCAGACCATGCCGACGATCCAGCCCCCGAGGTTGGCCAGCGGCAGCGATGCGATCGAGAGCATCGCGGCGACGAGCGCGGGGAAATGACGCTGGCTCGGCGCGAAGAGCGCGACGAGGGCCGCGGCGGCGATGCCGCCCGAGATCAGCAGCGGCGTGAGCGCCCGGGCGCCGATCGTGGTGATGAACGCGAAACCGCTGCCCATCAGCGGGAAGGCGATCAGGTAGGACCCGAGGAGCAGCACCAGGGCGCCCCAGAAAGGACGAGTACGGCGCAGGTGCCGGAAGCCTAGACGGAGCCGGCGCGGCAGGCCGAGCGCATCGCCGCGGCCGCTCGTCGGGGTGCGCGGGACGCGCGTGGCGTCGCTCGGCTCGATGTTGGACGTGGTCATCATGCCCTCCCAGACACACGATGGCTGTGGTGGCGCCCGAGCGGACTCGGGCGCCACCCGGTGGCGCTCAGAGAGCGCCCATGCTCACTGGAGCGAGATGCCGAGCGACAGGTCGTCGAGCGCCAGGCCGCTGAGCGTGATCGCGTAGGCGTCGGCGTTGACGTTGTTGAGCGTCGCCTGGCCGGACTGGAGCGCGAAGGCGTCGGCGTTGTACGCCGGGTCGTTCGCGGCCGTGACGCCCGCCTGCTGCTCGGTGATGCCGAGCTTGACGTTCGTCAGCGAGGCGGCCGAGTTGCTCGCGTTGGAGCCGTCGACGGCGGCATCCGCGTCGCTCACGGTGAGGTCCTTGGCGTTCAGGACGACGCCCGGGAGGCTGACGGTGTGGTCGCTGGAGTCGATCTTGATCTGGGCGACCTTGCCCAGAATCGGCAGCGACGGCGTCAGCGCAGTGATGTGCACGCCGTCGGCGACCGTGGCCGGACCGGTCTCGGCGTAGATGGCCTCCTTGTTGGCCGGCGTCGTGGAGCCGACCGAGGCGCCGCCCGCGGCGACCTTCAGCGAGTCACTGCTGATCTGGTTCGACTGCAGCGTGAACGCGTCGGCCGAGGCCAGCGTCGCGCTGATCATGCCCTGCACGATCGCCACGCCGAGACCGGCCGAGACGACGGCGGACGGCACGGCGACCATCGCGAAGCGGCCCAGACGTGTGCGGCCCTCTCCCTTTAACTTGGACATAAGCCCTCCCCTTTTCGCGCGGCTCGTCCCTCAACGAGCAGCTCTCCCTTTACTCCCCAGGACTGCGTGTCCCGGGTATCCCGAGCATGGGCAGCGTGGCGGACTTCACAAGCTACTGTCAAGTAAGTTCTCCCCGACGCGTACGCTGCCGACCGGCATCGCGCAGGGAGAGGGCTGGGGGAAGCGTGAAGTTTTACGCTCGCGACGCGCGGGGCGTCGTTCGGATGGTGCTTGGCGTCGCGGCGGTGGCGGTCTTCCTGCTCGCCATGCTCACCGTGGTCGTGGGGCTGACGTTCTCGGTACAGGTCAGTGGTCACAGCATGGAGCCGACGCTGCACAACGGGGATCGCCTGGAGGTCAACCTCCTTCAGCGACATGACATCCATCGCTTCGACCTGGTCGAGGCGATCGAGCCGGCGTACCCCGGCAGCGCCGGCGGCCTGGCGATCGTCAAGCGGGTCATCGCCCTGCCGGGTGATCGCATCGCGATCGCGGGCGGCGAGCATCCCGTCGTCTACCTGCGCCCCGCTGGTGAGAAGGGGACGTTCCGCGTCGACAATCCGGCCTGGCCGACCCGGATCGGCGCCGACACCGCGAGCTGCTGCACCAAGGGACTGACCGGCGGTGACAAGGAGCGGTGGCGGACCCTGTCCGCGGACGACTACTTCGTGATGGGCGACAACTGGGGCGGCTCCACCGACTCCCGCGTCTTCGGGCCGATCCCGGAGGACTCCATCAAGGCCAAGCTCAGCTTCCGGATCCTGCCCCGGAGCCGCTTCGGGAGCATCGCGAACACGGTCAAGCTCGTCCCGATGACCCCTTAGTCCCCGAAAGCTATGGCCGATTGCACTACTGGCCAGTAGTGTCCCGGCTCGGGAGCAGGGACGTGGCCGTGATCATTCGCCGGCCGCACGGGGAGGAGCTACGCCTTGGACATCAACTGGGTCCATTTCTGGTCGGTCCCGATCTTCACAGCCGTCATCGGCTGGCTGATCAACTGGACCGGTCTGATGATGCTGTTCGCGCCGATCCACTTCCACGGATTCAAGATCCCGGGGCTCAAGGACGTCGCCGGCAGTCTGCCGCGCAAGCTGCAGGAGGTCCCGGGGATCCTGCGCGGAAGCCTGGGCTGGCAGGGCATCGTGCCGGCGCGCGCCGCCAAGATGGGCAGCATCGCGGTCGACAAGGCGCTGTCGAAGATGGCGACCGCCAGCGACTTCTACCAGCACCTCGAGCCGGACGTGATCGCCGAGCACATCGTCTCGGTCTTCGCCCCCGAGGTGCCCCTGCTGGTCGACGAGATCATGTGGCGCGAGCACCCGCGCTTCTGGCGTGACCTGCCCCGGCCCGTGCGGGCGACGGTGATCGAGCGCGTCCAGCGCCAGCTGCCGAGCATCGTGCGCAACGTGACCGCCGAGATCGGCAATCACATCGACCAGCTGGTCGACCCGAAGATCATGGTCATCGACAACTTCGAGAAGAACCCCTCGATCGTCGTGCGGATCTTCAAGGACTTCGGCCGGCGCGAGCTGCGGATGATGGTCATCTTCGGCTTCGTCTTCGGCTTCCTGCTCGGCATCCCGGTCGCCTTGATCGACCAGGCGTTCCACCAGGCCTGGCTGCTGCCCGTCCTGGGCATCGCCGTCGGCTGGACCACCAACCTGCTCGGCATGTGGCTGATCTTCGAGCCGGCCAACGAGATCAAGATCGGCCCGTTCAGGCTGCAGGCGCTGTTCGCCCGCCGCCAGTGGGAGGCCAGCGACGTGTACGGCAAGCACATCGCCATGGACGTGATCACCCTCGAGCGGATAGGCGACCACCTGCTCAACGGTCCGTCCGGCGACCGCAGCCGCCAGATGCTCGCCGCAGCCCTGATGCCCGCCATCGACGCCGCGGTCGGTCGCGGCCCCGCCGCCGGCGCGGTCCGGATCGCCGTGGGACCGCGCAAGTTCGACTCCATCAAGACCTCGGTGGCGCAGCAGGCCGTCGACTACACGCTGACGCCCCTGCGTGACGCCGCCTTCAGCGAGCGCCAGTCCGTCAAGATCCGTGCGCTCATCGCCGAGCGCTGTCGCGCGCTCCCCGCGCCGGTCTTCGTCGAGATGATGCGTGCCGCGATCAAGGAGGACGAGTGGCTGCTCTACGCCCACGGGGCGATCATGGGCCTGGCGGGCGGCTTCATCCATCTGGCGATCTTCGGAGTGGGCTGATGACGATGGCTCCTGAGCGTGTCCCCGCACCCGTACCGGCACCGGTGGTCGTGCCTTCGGCTGCCGCGGTCCCGGCCGCGCGAGCACCGCTGCGCGGCAGCATGCGCGCCCTGCCCGGCGTGCTCCGGATCGGCGGCGGCGTGGTCGCCCACGCCGCGGGCTGGTCGGCCGTCGCGTACGTCCGCACCACCGCCCGGCTGGCGAAGGCCGCGGTCGACCCGCGTGAGGCCGCCGTGCTCAGCGACGAGCTCAGCATGGTCGCCGGGCAACTCACCGAGTTCGCGAAGACCATCGCCAAGGGCGGCCCGATCTCCGAGGCGGTCGAACGCTGGGGACTGCCCGCCCTGGAGCGTGCCCGTGCGCTGCTCGAGCACGAGGAGGCCCGGCCCGGCGTCGCCGCGCTGGCCGAGCTGCGTCGCGAGGGCGAGGCGCTGCTGCGCCGCAGCCGCGACGTCTGGGCCGACGAGCAGCGCCACCCCGCGTACGCCGGCATCCTGCGCGACCTCGCGCCGGACGAGGCGCGCATCCTGGTCCTGCTGCTCAAGGACGGTCCGCAGCCCGCGGTCGACGTCCGCCTCGGCGGCGCCGCCGGCCGGCTCAAGTCCGAGCGGACCCTGGCCCGCGGGCTCACGATGATCGGCCCGCGCTCCAGCGTGCGCTACCCCGAGTCGGTGCCGCAGTACCTCAACAACCTCACCCGCCTGGGCCTGGTGTGGCAGTCGCCCGAGCCGATCGGCGACCTCCTGCGCTACCAGGTCATCGAGGCCCAGCCGGACGTGCTGGACGCGGTCCACGCGGTCCGTACGGCCAAGGTGATCCGGCGCTCGATCCACCTGACGCCGTTCGGTCAGGACTTCGCCCGGGTCTGCTTCGCGGAGGCCGAGGAGCTCGCCGCGTTGCCGCAGCACGAGGCGCCGCCGGAGGCGATCGAGTGAGCGACAGGGCGAGCGAGGAACGAGCTCAGGCTCTGGCCGCGAACGAGTGAGCCAGCGCGTCGCGCTGGGCGGCCGCAGAGATCTCGGAATGAGGGCACCGGACCTGTCCGCGATCTTGACGTGACCGACGAGTAACCCCGGCGTCTTCGCTACGTTATCCGCGGGGCGGAGGTGCGCGAGGCATCTCCGCCTGGGATGAAGGCGGTGGGCGCGACGTTCGAGCAGATCGAGCACTATCTGGGCGACGTCGACTGGACGTTGAGCAACCTCGACTCGGCCCGGGACTGGATCGCCTTCGCATCGATCCCGCTCTTCACCGGTGTGGTGGGCTGGCTGATCAACTGGTCCGGACTGATCATGCTCTTCTACCCGATCCACTTCCACGGTGCCCGGATCAAGGGGATGGCCGAGCTCGCACGCGTACTCCCGCGCAAGATCCAGGAGGTGCCCGGGTTCCTCCAGGGCGGCCTCGGGTGGCAGGGCATCGTGCCCGCGCGCGCGGCCAAGATGGGGTCGATCGCCGTCGACAAGGCGATCGCGAAGCTCGGCACGCCCGCGGAGTTCTACCAGCAGCTCGAGCCGGAGAAGATCGGCGAGCACATCGTCACGATGTTCGCCCCCGAGATCCCGGCACTGGTCGACGACGTGATGCGGCAGGCCTCGCCGTCCACCTGGCGCGACCTGCCCGAGCCCGCCAAGCGCGCGGTGGTCGCGCGGGTCCAGGCCCAGCTGCCCGCCGTCGTCCACACGATCACCCAGGAGATCGGCGAGCACATCGATCAGCTGCTCGACCCCAAGATCATGGTGATCGAGCACTTCCGCGCCAACCCCGAGCTCGTGGTCAAGGTCTTCAAGGACATCGGCCAGAAGGAGCTGAACACGATGGTCAACATCGGGTTCGTCTTCGGCTTCCTGTTCGGCATCCCGGTCGCCTTCCTGGACCACTGGTTCCACCAGTGGTGGCTGCTGCCGGTGCTCGGCATCGGGGTCGGCTGGGCCACCAACCTGCTCGGCATGTGGCTGATCTTCGAGCCCGTCGAGCCCACCCGCTACTTCGGGATCCGCTTCCACGGCCTCTTCCTGCGGCGGCAGAACGAGGCCGCCGAGGTGTACGCCAGGATCATCGCCGACGACGTCATCACCCTCGAGCGGATCGGGGACTTCCTGGTCGACGGCCCGCGCGGCGACCGGACCCGCGCGATGCTGATCGCCGCGCTCGGCCCCGCCATCGACCGCGCCGCCGGCCTCGGACGCGGTGCGGCCCGGGTCGCGCTCGGCGCGCGCTCGTACGACGCCATCAAGTCGGGCTTCGCCCTCGAGGCGGTCGACCGGACCCTCATGCCGTTCCGCGACGAGGCGTTCAGCCGCCAGCAGTCCGGCAAGATCCGCACGCTGATCGCGCAGCGGACCAAGGAGCTCGCGCCCCGCGACTTCGTCGAGATGATGCGCTCGGCGATCAAGGAGGACGAGTGGATGCTCTACGCCCACGGAGCGATCATGGGCGTGGTGGGTGGCTTCATCCACCTCTCGATCTTCGGCGTCGGAGGAGGCGGACGATGAGTGACCACCTGCCCGAGGTGCGCCGCACCGGCGCGGTCTCGGCGCTCCCCGGGGTCGCCCGGCTGGCGGCGACCTCCTGGCTGCGGACCGCCCAGTGGGGCGTCGTCGCGGGCGTACGGACGGGCCGGCGCGTCGCCGGCGTCGTCACCAACCCGCGGGCCGCGGTCGACGTCGCCTCGGGCGTCGCGGCCGCGTCCGGCATCGTCGCCGACGTGGCCAAGGGCCTCGGCTCCGGCATGACGCTGGGGGAGGCCGTCGTCCAGGTCGGGCAGGCGCTCTCGCCGGGCAGCGGCCGCAACGGGAACGGCGGGCAGGCGCCTGCGGGCCGGCCGGTCAGGGGAGCGCTCCCGGCGCAACAGTCCCTGCGCGAGCAGGGCGAGGCGCTGCTCGCGCGCTCGCGCGACGTACGGGACGACGACTCCGCGCACCCCGCGTACGCGCACATCCTCAGCGAGCTCGCGCCCGATGAGGCGCGCATCCTGGTGCTGCTCGTCGAGGACGGCCCGCAGCCGTCCGTCGACGTCCGCACCGGCGGGGCGTCGCTGCTGACCGGCTCACACCTGATCGCCGCGCAGCTCAACATGATCGGCGCCCGCGCCGGGCTGCGGCACGTGGACCAGGTGCCCGCCTACCTCAACAACCTCTTCCGGCTCGGGCTGATCTGGTTCTCCCGCGAGCAGCTGAAGGATCCCCTCGAGTACCAGGTCGTCGAGGCCCAGCCCGACGTGCTCGCGGCGCTGCACGCGGCGCGCGCGACCAAGGTCGTCCGCCGGTCGGTGCAGCTCACGCCGTTCGGCGTCGGCTTCTGCCGCTCGTGTCTGGTCGACGACCCCCACGGCGACTTCCCGGAGCATGCCGCTCCACTCGCCGCCGACACCTCGTCGCCGCCGAAGGGCTGAGCAGCGCGGTCGCGAGCCGAGCTCGCGCGAAAAGGTCACCGTGACCCTTGGCGCCGAGAGTGACCGTTACGAACGGTCACTCTCGGGCTGAACGGTCACGGTGACCTTTTGCGACAGACTCGCCGGCGTCAGACGGCCAGCGTCAGGCCGTCCTCGCCGACATCGACCGTCACGTGGCCGCCATCGGCCACTTGGCCGCCGATGAGCAGCTTGGCGAGGCTGTCGCCGATCGCGGACTGCACCAGACGGCGCAGCGGACGCGCGCCGTACGCCGGGTCGTAGCCGGTCTCGGCCAGCCACTGCTTCGCGGCGTCGGTGACCTCGATGGTGATCCGCCGGACCGCGAGCCGCTTCTCCAGCGACGCGAGCTGGAGCTCCACGATGTGGGTCAGCTGCTCCTTGGTGAGCGCCTCGAAGGTGACGATCTCGTCGAGCCGGTTGAGGAACTCGGGCTTGAAGGTCGCCCGGACCACCGCGAGCACGGACTCGCGCTGCTTCTCCGGGTCGAGGAGCGGATCGGTCAGGAACTGCGAGCCCAGGTTGGAGGTCAGGATCAGGATCGTGTTGCGGAAGTCCACGGTCCGGCCCTGGCCGTCGGTGAGCCGGCCGTCGTCGAGCACCTGCAGCAGGATGTCGAAGACCTCGGGGTGCGCCTTCTCGACCTCGTCCAGCAGGACCACGCTGTACGGACGACGGCGGACCGCCTCGGTCAGCTGGCCGCCCTCGTCGTACCCGACGTAGCCCGGAGGGGCACCGACGAGCCGCGACACGCTGTGCTTCTCGGAGTACTCCGACATGTCGATCCGGATGATCGCCCGCTCGTCGTCGAAGAGGAAGTCGGCCAGCGACTTGGCCAGCTCGGTCTTCCCGGTGCCGGTGGGGCCCAGGAAGAGGAACGAGCCGGTGGGCCGGTTGGGGTCGGCGATGCCCGCACGGGAGCGGCGGACGGCGTCGGCGACCGCGCCGACGGCCTCGGTCTGCCCGATGAGGCGCTTGCCGATCTCGGCCTCCATCTCGAGCAGCTTGGCCGTCTCGCCCTGGAGCATCCGGCCGGTCGGGATGCCGGTCCAGGCCTCCACGACCTCCGCGATCTGCTCGGGGCCGACCTCCTCGCCGACCAGGGGCGGCTGCGCGTCGCCACCCGGCAGCGCGCGCTCGTCGGCGGCGCGGGAGGCCTGCTCGATCTGCTGCTCGAGGACCGGGATGCGGCCGTAGAGGATCTCCGAGGCGCCGCCCAGGTCGCCCTCGCGCTGGAGGCGCTCGGCCTCCATCCGGAGCTGGTCGAGCTGGCGCCGCAGGTCGCCCTCGCCCTCGAGGGAGGCCTTCTCGCGCTCCCAGCGGGCCTCCAGGCTACGCAGCTCCTCCTCCTTGTCGGCGAGGTCGGCGCGCAGCACCGAGAGCCGCTCGACCGAGGCGTCGTCGGACTCCTTGGCGAGCGCGAACTCCTCCATCTTGAGCCGGTCCACCTGGCGACGGAGCTGGTCGATCTCCTCGGGGGAGGACTCGATCTCCATCCGGAGGCGGGAGGCGGCCTCGTCGATCAGGTCGATCGCCTTGTCGGGCAGCTGGCGCCCGGAGATGTAGCGGTCCGAGAGGGTCGCGGCGGCGACCAGGGCGGCGTCGGTGATCCGTACGCCGTGGTGCGCCTCGTACTTCTCCTGGATCCCGCGCAGGATCTGGATGGTGTCCTCGACCGACGGCTCGCCGACGTAGACCTGCTGGAAGCGGCGCTCGAGGGCCGGGTCCTTCTCGATGGACTCGCGGTACTCGTCGAGCGTCGTCGCGCCGATCATGTGCAGCTCGCCGCGCGCCAGCATCGGCTTGAGCATGTTGCCGGCGTCCATCTGCGAGTCGCCGCCGGCGCCCGCGCCGACGACGGTGTGCAGCTCGTCGATGAAGGTGATGATCTGGCCCTCGGCCTGCTTGATCTCCTCCAGCACGGCCTTGAGCCGCTCCTCGAACTCGCCGCGGAACTTGGCGCCCGCAACCATCGCCGCGAGGTCGAGGGAGAGGACCCGACGACCCTTGAGGGAGTCCGGTACGTCACCGGCGACGACGCGCTGCGCCAGCCCCTCGACGACGGCGGTCTTGCCGACGCCGGGCTCGCCGATGAGGACCGGGTTGTTCTTCGTCCGGCGCGACAGGACCTGGATGACGCGACGGATCTCCTGGTCGCGGCCGATGACCGGGTCGAGACGACCCTCCTCGGCGGCCTGGGTCAGGTCGACGGAGTACTTCTCCAGCGCCTCGTACGTCGACTCCGCGTCCTGCGACGTCACCCGGCGCGAGCCGCGGATGGCGCCGAGGGACTCGCGCAGGCCGTCGGCGGACAGACCGGCCTCGGTGAGGAGGCGCTTGGCGCTCGACTCGACCGTGGCGAGCGAGATGAGCAGGTGCTCGGTCGCGACGTACTCGTCCTTCATCGACTGGGCGAGCTCGAGCGCGCCGGCGAGGACGCGCGAGACGGCGGCACCGAAGCTCGGCTGGCCGACGGTCTCGCCGCTGACCTTGGGCAGCGCGTCGCGCTGGGCGGCGGCGGTGCGCACCAGGGCGGGCGCATCGGCGCCGGCCTTGGCGACGAGGTTGGCCGCGCTGCCGTCCTCTTGCAGGAGGAGCGCGACGAGAAGGTGGATGGGCTCGATGGTGGAGTTGCCGGCCGTCGTCGCCGACAGCTGGGCGGCCTCGAGCGCCTCGCGGCTCTTGGTGGTGAACTTGTCGATCCCGAACTGGCTCATCTTCTTCTCTTGCTCTCCTGCTGTGAGTGGATCCGTGGAGCAGCGATTCCCCGGGGTGGGGAGGGTGATTCTTCCGCTCTCCCTGTCCAACGCACCACAAGTTGAGTCTGTTCCACTCAACTTTGGACTTGATACCTCCGCCGGTATCTGCTCTAGTCGGGCTACCTGTCAGTAGTCATCAATGACTACTCCGATGATTCCCCTCTCGGCGCAAGGAGTCTCCCCATGCCGTTCCTGACCCGTGACCTGCCCCCCGGTGGTCGCCACATCGACCGCACCGTGCCGCCTGCGGTACCGCTCGCGCCCGCCGCGGCCCGGGTCCGCCAGCTCCTGCCGGTCGGCCTCCTCGTGGCCGCGTCCTCGGCCGGGGTCGCGCTGAGCCCGATGCTCGGCGGCGGCACCACCGCCGTCGCCGACGCGAGTCACGAGACGGCCTCCTCCCGCGTCCCGGCCACGGTCCCGGACGAGGACTACCTGCCCGCCAGCAGCACCCACCTGGATCGCGCCGCGTACGTCATCTCCCGCGACGTGGACCGGCCCGCCGGCAAGCACCGCGCGCTCACCGCCGAGACGCGACCGGTCGCCCCTGTCGTCGCGAGCACGTCGGCGGGCGGCAAGCACCGCGCCAGCGGTGCGGCCGTCGAGACGGCCTCCGCGACGCAGCAGGCCGGCCCGAAGCACTCGGCCGCCACCCCGGCGCCCGCGACCAAGACGTCGACGACCACCGACGCCACGCCGGCCGCGACGGCGAGCGACCCGGCCTCGGCCACGCCGAGCAGCACCCCCACGACGAGCACGACGCAGCAGACCGATGTGCTCACCACGACCGTCGGCGGCGTGGGCCAGGTCGTCGGCGGCGTGCTCGGCACCGTCGGCGGCCTCCTCGGCGGCAACTGACCCCGGTCGGGGTCGCCCTTCTACGATGTGAGCGTGACCCCGACCTACTCCCTCAGTGACGGCACCACCCTTCCTGCGATCGGCTTCGGCACCTACCCGCTGAAGGGCTCCGAGGGCGTCGAGGCGATCACCAGTGCCCTCGGATCCGGCTACCGACTGCTCGACACCGCGGTCAACTACGAGAACGAGACCGAGGTGGGCGAGGCGCTGCGGGCCAGCGGCCTCCCGCGCGACCAGGTGCAGATCTGCAGCAAGATCCCTGGGCGCCACCACGCGTACGACGACGCGATCGCCTCCACCAAGGACTCGCTGCGCCGCCTCGGCCTGGACCACCTCGACCTGCACCTCATCCACTGGCCCAACCCGAGCCGCGACCTCTACGTCGAGGCCTGGCAGGCCCTCATCGAGCTCCAGCGCCAGGGCCTGGTGCGATCGATCGGCGTCTCCAACTTCACCGAGGCGCATCTGCGCCGGATCATCGCCGAGACCGGCGTCGCGCCGGTCGTCAACCAGATCGAGCTGCACCCGCTCTTCCCGCAGGCCGCGATGCGCGCCGTGCACGAGGAGCTCGGCATCCGGACCGAGGCGTGGAGCCCGATGGGCAAGCGACAGGGCCAGTACGACGCTCCGCCGGTCGTGGCGGCGTCGCAGCGCCTCGGCGTCACGCCGGGCCAGGTCATCCTGCGCTGGCACGTCGAGATCGGCTCGATCCCGATCCCGAAGTCCGCGACGCCCTCGCGCCAGGTCGAGAACCTCTCGATCTTCGACTTCACCCTGACCGCCGACGAGGTCGCGGCGATCTCAGCCCTCGGCCGACCCGACGGCCGTCTCTTCGACGGCGACCCCGACACGCACGAGGAGCTCTGAGTTGTCCGAGCAGGACAAGGGCCCCGTCCGTCCGCAGCAGGTCACCTTCGCCGGCCTGGCGGTGATCGGCGGCTCGCTGGTGCTGCTGATCGCCGCCTTCGACCAGATCAACACGCTGCACAGCCTCGACACCCGCAACGCCGTCGAGCAGCTGATCAACGACCAGCCCAGCGGACTCGGGATCACCGTCGAGGGCTGGCTGCGCATCCTCAAGGTCGTCGGCATGATCACCGGGGCCTGCGCTGCGGCTGCGGCGATCCTCGGCTGGCAGACGCTGCAGCGCTCGCGCACGGCCCGGGTCGTGCTGCCCGTGGTCGCGCTGCCGATGGTGATCGCCGGGCTCGCCATCGAGCCGCTCTTCGCCGTCGTCGTCGCGATCGCGGTCGTCATCCTGTGGCTGCCGACGGCGAGCGCCTGGTTCGACCCCGACAAGCGGGGCAGGGCTCCGGCCGTGATCGCCGGGCCTCCGCCGCCGGCCTCCCCGGCCCAGCATGAGCAGCACCAGGCGCCGCCGTACGCCCCGCCGATCGCGCCCAGCCCGTACGCGTATCCGCCCCCGCAGCACCCGTCGCCCTACCCGGCCTACGTCGCACCGAGCGCGACCCTGCGGCGCCCCGGCGCCGTCACCGCGGCCGCTGTCATCACGTTCGTCCTCGCGGGGATCACCGCGGCACTCGGCGTGGTGCTCGCCGTCGTCGGTGGCTCGATGGCCCCGGACATGATGGACGAGCTGGACCGGCGCGGCTACGACACCAGCCAGTTCACCGACCACGAGCTCGCCGTCGGCTTCGCGTTCCTCGGCGCCCTCGTCGCGATCGCCGCCGCGGTCGCGATCGTCGCGGCCGTCCTCGTGCTCCGCCGCTCGCCCGCGGCCCGGGTCGTGCTGACCGTGATGTCGGGGCTGTGCATCGCGCTCAGCGTCGCCGCCGTCACCTCGGGGATCTCGCTCATCACGCTGGCGGGCGCGATCGCGGTGATCGTGCTGCTGCACCGGGGCGCGTCCAAGGACTGGTTCGCAGGACGCGGCACCTGATGTCGGACCAGTACGGCTCCTACGACAACCCGTACGGGGTCCGACCGCCGTTCCCGCCGCAGCCCCCGTATGCCCCGTGGCAGGGGCCACCGCCTCCGCCGCCCGGTCTCTACCCGCCGCCCCAGCCGTCGATGCAGCCCTCGACGCAGCCGCCGTCGCACGCGGGCGAGCGTCGGCCGGGCGCGGTGACGAGCGCCGCGGTGCTGACCTTCGTCCTGAGCGGCCTCACGCTCCTGGTCCTCGTCGTCGGGATCATCGGGGTGATCGCCGTGCGCGTCGATCCGGGCCCGGATCCCGACGACGCGATCAGTCTGAGCGAGGCGGTGTTCAGCCTGATCGCGATCGGCGTCGCGCTCGTCGCGACCGTGGCCGCCATCGTGCTGGCCGCGCTGGCGCTCGCCCGGCGGCAGGGACCGCGGGTCACGCTCGTCGTGTTGTCGTTCCTCTACGCCGCCCTCGTGTTGCTGGTCGGTGTCGACCTGCTCATCGACGGCCTGCAGCCCGCGACCTCCGCCGGGGAGGTGGCCGGCGGCGTCGTCGTGCTGGTGCTCGGGCTGGTGCCCGCGCTCTGCGCGGTCCTCCTGCTGCTCCCGTCGGCCGGTCCCTGGTACGCGGGTCGCGTCAGGCGCTGAGGTCCGCGCGGGCGAGCCGCTCCACTGCGTCGGCGAGCACGTCGGGGCGCTTGCAGAAGGCCCAGCGCACCAGGTGACGCCCCGGGTTCTGCGCGAGCACCCGGTCGGGGTCGTAGAAGCCCTGCACCGGGATCGCCACCACGCCCGCGCGCTCGGGCAGCGCCCGGCAGAAGGCGTTGCCGTCGGCCCAGCCCAGGCCGCTGATGTCGGAGGTGGCGAAGTAGGTGCCCTGGGGCGTCGTGGTCGGCAGACCGATCCCGCGCAACCCGTCGCAGAGCAGGTCGCGCCGCTCCTGCAGCGAGTCGCGCAGCATGCCCGGCCACGCGGGCTCGGCATCGAGCGCGTACGCCGCTGCGACCTGCAGCGGCGCCCCGGAGGTGAAGGTCAGCCACTGCTTGGCCGCGAGGACCGCGCCGACGAGGTGCGCGGGGCCGACGGCCCAGCCCACCTTCCAGCCGGTGAGCGAGTACGACTTGCCCAGGCTGGAGAGCGTCAGGGTCCGCTCGCGCATCCCGGGCAGGGTGGCGATCGGGACGTGCCTGTTTCCCTGGGCGTCGACGCCGCCGAAGGTGAGGTGCTCGTACACCTCATCGGTCACCACGATCAGGTCGTGCTCGATCGCCACCTCCGCGACCGCCTGCAGCTCCCCGGCGGTCAGGACCGTGCCGGTCGGGTTGTGCGGGGTGTTGAGCAGGATCATCCGCGTCCGGTCCGAGACCGCCGCCCGCAGCGCCTCGATGTCGAGCCGGAAGTCCGGCGCCCGCAGCGTCACCGGACGCCGTACGCCGCCGGCCATCCGGATCATCGCGAGGTAGGAGTCGTAGTACGGCTCGAGGAGCACCACCTCGTCGCCCGGCTCGACCAGGCCCAACAGGGCGCCGGCGATCGCCTCGGTCGCGCCGGTCGTCACCGCGATCTCCGACACCGGGTCCCACGAGAGCCCGTAGTGCCGCTCCTGGTGACGCGATACCGCCTCGCGCAGGGCGGGGGCGCCCGGCCCGGGGGCGTACTGGTTGGCGCCGGTGCGCATCGCCGTCGCGGCCGCCTCCAGCACCGATGCGGGCCCGTCCACATCCGGGAAGCCCTGCCCGAGGTTCACCGCACCGGTCGCGAGCGCCAGCGCGGACATCTCGGTGAAGATCGTCGGGGGAATGCCACGCAGTCTCGCCACCGTCACGAGCCCTAAGGTAGCCCCGTGACCACGGACGCCACTCTCGCCGCTGACATCGACGCCACCTGCCGCCTGCACGGCACCTTCACCCTGCGCTCGGGCCAGGTGAGCGACACGTACTTCGACAAGTACCTCTTCGAGGCGCAGCCGGCCCTGCTCGAGCGCGTCGCCGCGCAGATGGTGGAGATGCTCCCGGAGGGCACCGAGCTCCTCGGCGGCCTGGAGATGGGCGGCATCCCGATCGCCACGATGGTCTCGGCCAAGACCGGCATCCCGGTGATCTTCATCCGCAAGAAGGCCAAGGAGTACGGCACGGCCAAGCTCGCCGAGGGTCCCGCCTTCGACGGCAAGCGGGTCACGCTCATCGAGGACGTCATCACGTCGGGCGGCGCGGTCCGCGACGCGGTCAACGCGCTGCGTCCGGCCGGCGCGATCGTCGACACGGTGATCTGCGCGATCGACCGCTCGCCGGTCGCGGGTGAGTCCCTCCGGGACGTCGGCCTCGCGATCCGTTCGGTCCTCACCCGCGCCGAGCTCGACGCGGTCCAGCAGGGCTGAGCCTGGTGGTCACGCGGTGCCGCAGCGCGGCACAGGCCGCTGTGGCACCGCGTCACCTACCGGAGAGACGAACACCTGATCAGTCGCGAGTGGCAGGCTCCTGGGCCTGGGCGTGCTTGTTCGCCTCGCTGCGCTTGCGCAGCCACTCGACGCCGAGGACGATGACGGTGACCGCGAGCAGGCCGTAGGTGACCAGGTCGATGTACTTGCCCAGCCCCGGGAAGCTCTTGCCCAGGATGTAGCCGATCAGGGTGAGGAGGCAGACCCACCCCACGGCGCCGATCGCGCTCCAGACGAAGAAGGCGCGCTTCTCCATCCGGGTCACGCCGGCGACCAGGGTGATGTACGTACGGACGAACGGGACGAATCGGCCGACGACCAGCGCCGAGTGGCCATGCTTGTCGAAGAAGGCCGAGGTCTGGTCGAGGTACTCGCGCTTGATGATCTTCCCGTCGCGCTCGTAGATCCTCGGCCCGACCTTCTCGCCGATGAAGTAGCCGGTCACGTTGCCCGCGAACGCCGCCGCGGTGTAGACCACCAGCACGAAGATCAGGTCGCCCATGTGACCGCCGGGCAGGATGCTCACCTTGCCCTCGGCGATGAAGAGCCCCATCGCGAAGAGCAGCGTGTCGCCCGGCAGGAACGGGAAGAGCAGCCCGCACTCGATGAAGAGGACGACGATGCCGACCCAGAACAGGGCCGCACCGAACTTGTGGAGCAGGAAGTCCGGGCTCAGCCACTGCGTGAAATCATGAAGGCTGATCGCCTGGACGAGAAGATCGTGCACACCCGAACACTAGACGGCGATACCTGACAATGAGATGGCGACGGTGCATCTGATGGACGAAGAGCCTCCCGCGGGGGCCGCGACCCCTGTCGCCTCCGGCGACGGCGACTCCCTCGCCCGGTCGCCCTACGACCCGATGCCGCACGGGGCGCCCGAGGTGGGCGTGGGGCCCTGGCCCGGTGGGCGCGCGGACTGGCCCCGGGAGCCCCGGTACGACCCCGAGCTGCTCGAGCACGGGGACCGGCGCAACGTCGTCGATCGCTACCGCTACTGGTCGCTGGAGGCGATCAGGGCCGACCTCGACACCCGGCGGCACTCGTTCCATGTCGCCATCGAGAACTGGCAGCACGACTTCAACATCGGCACGATCGTGCGCTCCGCGAACGCCTTCCTCGCCGCCGAGGTGCACATCGTCGGCAACCGGCGCTGGAACCGTCGCGGGGCGATGGTGACCGACCGCTACCAGCACATCCGTCACCACGAGGACGTTCCTGCACTCGCGGCCTACCTGCACGAGCGGGGCGTACGACTGCTGGGCATCGACAACCTGCCCGGCTCGCTGCACCTCGAGACGATGGCGTTGCCGAGGGACGTCTGCTTCCTCTTCGGCCAGGAGGGCCCCGGCCTCTCCGAGCAGGCCCGCGAGGTGTGCGACGGGACGTTCTCGATCGCGCAGTTCGGCTCCACCCGCTCGATCAACGCCTCGTCCGCGGCCGCGATCGCGATGCACTCCTGGGTCGTGCAGCACGCCGACCTCGGTGCCGACGAGGCCTGGCGGGGCTAGCCCGCCACCTCCCGGCGGGCCTCGACGAGGCCGTCACCGCGACGGCTTGCGCGGCCGACGTCCACGGCCTCCACGCCGCCGCGCTGGCGGGCGCCGTCCTGCTGGTCGCCGCCGCGGTCGCCACGCTCACGCGGCGCTCAGGCTCCGGCCGAGCCCTCGTCGGGGAGGAGGAGTGAGTAGGCGGCCGGCAGGATCCGCCAGGCCCGGCGACGGTGCGGCCCGGTCAGCTCACCGTCGGCGCTGCACCAGAAGTCCTCACCGCTGACCTCGACCCGCTGCCCGCGCCGGTACGTGACATCGCCGCGCTGCGGGTGGCGGCCGATCACCACCCCGGCGGCGTACGTGAGCCGCGAGCCGAGGGAGCGGGTGGCCGCGATCAGGACGTCGAGGTCGCCGTCGTCGGGCCGGGCATCGGGGGTCAGTGGCGCTCCGCCACCGACGTACGAGCCGTTGCCGACCGCGACCTGCAGCACGGGCCGCGCGTCGGTGCTGATCAGCTCGCCGTCGACATGCACGCTCACCCGGACGTCCTCGGGGGAGAAGATCGCGCGGAACGCGCCGATGGCGTACCCGATCCGGCCCCAGCGCTCCTTCCAGCTCTCGCCGGCGTGCGCCGCGTCGGCTCCGGCGCCCGCGTGCACGTTGTTGACCACCACGGTGCCCTCCTCCTCGTCGAGGAGCAGGTCCAGGCCGTGCGGGCGGCCGGTGACGATGATCTCGGCGGCATCGGCCGGCCCGCGCGGTCCGACCGGCAGCCCCAGTCCGCGGGCGAAGTCGTTGCCGGTGCCCAGCGGCAGCAGGCCCATCGGGCCGCGGTCCAGCTCTCCGCGATGGTGCAGCCGGTCGAGTACGGCGTGCAGGCTGCCGTCGCCGCCGGCGATCACCAGGGTGCGCTCCGCGCGTTGGTCCAGCGCCCTGTCGAGCTCCTCGGGGCTGCTGGTGGTGACCACCTCGACCGGGCCCGCGGCGCGCAGCACCGTGAGTGCCTCCTCGATCGTGGTGTCGTCGGTGTTCCCGGCCGCCGGGGAGGCGAGGACGAGGTAGGAAGTCATGCTGCACGGTAGCCATAAGTGCCCGTGGTGGACTTCACACCTCTTGGATCGTGCCAAGCGCGCAGTTGGATCGTGCCAACGGATCGAGGCGCTGACGGGGCCCGGATCCGGCCCTAGATTGAGGTGAAGTCAAGCCTGTTCTGCCCCGCTGAGGAGTCCTCCGACATGCCGATCGCCAGCCCCGAGAAGTACGCCGAGATGATCGCGACCGCGAAGTCGCACGGCTTCGCGTATCCCGCGATCAACGTCTCGTCGTCGCAGACGCTCAACGCTGCGCTGGCCGGCTTCGCGGAGGCCGGCTCCGACGGCATCATCCAGGTCTCGACCGGCGGCGCCGAGTACCTGTCGGGCCCGACCGTGAAGAACATGGTCAGCGGCTCGCTCGCCTTCGCCGCGTACGCCACCGAGGTCGCCAAGCAGTACGACGTGAACATCGCGCTGCACACCGACCACTGCCCCGAGGACAAGCTCGACGGCTTCGTCCGCCCGCTGCTCGAGGCCTCGGCCGAGCGCGTCGCCCGCGGCGAGGCCCCGCTGTTCCAGAGCCACATGTGGGACGGCTCGGCCGTGCCGCTGGACCAGAACCTCAAGATCGCCGAGGAGCTCCTCGCCAAGGCCAAGGCCGCGAAGGTCATCCTCGAGATCGAGGTCGGCGTGGTGGGCGGCGAGGAGGACGGCGTCCACGGCGCCATCGACGAGAAGCTCTACTCCACCCCCGAGGACGCGATCGCGACCGTCGAGGCCCTCGGTCTCGGCGAGCAGGGCGAGTACCTCACCGCGCTGACCTTCGGCAACGTGCACGGCGTGTACAAGCCGGGCAACGTCAAGCTGCGCCCGGAGATCCTCAAGGAGGCCCAGGCCGCGATCGTCGCCAAGTTCGGCGACGCGCTCGGCGACAAGCCGCTCAACCTGGTCTTCCACGGCGGCTCGGGCTCCTCGACCGAGGAGATCTGCGCGGCCGTGTCGTACGGCGTGGTGAAGATGAACGTCGACACCGACACCCAGTACGCGTACACCCGCCCCGTGGCCGACCACATGCTCCACCACTACGAGGGCGTCCTCAAGGTCGACGGCGAGGTCGGCGACAAGAAGTGCTACGACCCGCGCAACTGGGGCAAGCTCGCCGAGGCGGGGATGAGCGCCCGCGTGGTCGAGGCCTGCCAGGCGCTCAGCTCCGCGGGCCGCTCGATCGGCTGAGACACCGCCGGATGACGGGTCCGACCGGGCCGGACCGGGCGTTCGCCGCCCGTTTGTTGTTCTAACGAACAAACGGGACGCCCGATGCTAGGGTCAGGCGCATGGTCAGGGGCGGGACGACGGAGCAGCTGCGACGTGCCAACCTGTCGCGCGTCCTCGAGCTCCTGCACGAGGACGGCCCGCACTCGCGTGCCGATCTGACCCGCCTCGTCGGCTCGAGCCGCTCGACGATGGCCGGGGTCGTCACCGAGCTCGAGGAGCTCGGCCTGGTCGCCGAGAGCATGCCGGAGCTGACCGGCGGCGCCGGCCGTCCGAGCGGCGTGGTGAGCGTCAACCCCGACGTCGTCGCGGTGACCGTCAACCCCGAGGTCGACGCCGTCCACGTCGGGCTCGTGGGCCTCGGCGGTCGCGTGATCAAGCACGCCCGCATCGAGGTGCCCGACACCGACGTGACCACGGTCGTCTCGCTGGCGGCCGCCACCATCCGCGGCATGCTCAGCGACGATCCTCCCCGCTATCGCGTGCTCGGCGTCGGCCTGGCCGTCCCCGGTCAGGTGCGGATCAGCGACGGCGTCGTACGCCAGGCCACGCACCTGGGCTGGAGCGAGGTCCCGCTGACGGACCTGATCACCCATGCGACCGGGCTGCCGGCCTGGGCGGCCAACGCGGCCACCCTGGCGATGCGGGCCGAGAGCCGGCTCGGCGCCGGCAAGGGCGTCGCTGACCTGGTCTATCTCATCGGCGGCGCGAGTGGTGTCGGCGGTGGCGCGGTGGTCGGGGGCCATCTGCTCACCGGCAGCGCCGGCTACGCCGGGGAGTTCGGCCACACCGTCGTCACCCCGGGCGGGACGCCCTGCCACTGCGGCGGGCGGGGCTGCCTGGAGGCCGAGGTGGATCAGGCGACGCTGCTGGCCGCGGTCGGGCTCGGCTCGGCCGATGCCGGCCGGCTCGGGGAGCGCCTCAAGGCGAGCGGGGACCCGGAGGTCGTCGCGTTGGTGGCAGATCGATCGGCCCGGCTCGCGGTCGCCGTACGCAACGCCCTCAACGTCTTCAACCCGCAGGCGATCGTGCTCTCGGGCCACCTCGCAGCCCTGCATGAGGCCAGCGAGCTCGACCTGATCGCCGAAGGCGTCGCCTCCTCGCGGGAGGCTGTCGAGATCCGGTCGGCGGCGCTCGGCGACGAGCAGCTCATGATCGGCGCCGCGGAGCTGGTGTGGAGCGAGCTGCTCGCCGACCCCGCCGGCCTGCTGGCGCGCTGACTCCTCCCGCCACGACCAAATCTCAGCCGATCGGCTGAGATTTGTCGTCGTTGTGTCTTGCGTCACCTCGATTCCCGACATATGTTCGGGTCCAGAACAAAAGGAAGCGGCGTCCCGAGTACCCCGCTCCGGATCGTCGAGGAGGATTCACCATGCGCAGCAAGGGTCTTGCGCTCGGAGCCATCGCCGCAGCCACCGCACTGGTGCTGTCGGCCTGCGGTGGCTCGAGCAGCGGCAGCAGTGCCCACGACAAGGTCAGCACGACGGTGGACGGCAAGGGCCGCACCCTGACCCTGTGGGACTACGAAGACGACACGTCCGCCATGGGCGTGGCCTGGAAGGCCGCGATCAAGAAGTTCGAGGAGGAGACCGGCGCCAAGGTCGCGTTCGAGAACAAGGCCTTCGAGCAGATCCGCACCACCGCCAGCCAGGTCCTCAACTCCGACGAGGCGCCCGACATCCTGGAGTACAACAAGGGCAACGCCACCGCCGGCCTGCTCGCCAGCCAGGGCCTGCTCACCAACCTCGACGAGGCCGCCACCACCTTCGGGTGGGACAAGAAGCTCTCCACCAGCCTGCAGACCACCGCCCGGTACGACGACAAGGGCGTGATGGGCTCGGGCAGCTGGTACGGCGTGCCGAACTACGGCGAGTACGTGGAGTTCTACTACAACGCCGATCTGTTCAAGAAGAACAACATCAAGATCCCGACGACGGCCGACGAGCTCGAGCAGGCGATGGCCGCGTTCAAGGCCAAGGGCATCACGCCGCTCGCCGAGTCCGCGGCCGAGTATCCGCTGGGCCAGCTCTGGTACCAGCTGGCGCTCTCCAAGGCCGACCGCTCCTGGGTCGACGGCTACCAGACCTACAAGACGAAGACCGACTTCTCCGGCCCGGAGATCTCCTACGCCACCCAGACGATCAAGGACTGGGAGGACAAGGGCTACATCTCCAAGGACGCCACCGGCCAGAAGGCCGAGGACGCCGGCGTCAGCTTCATCAACGGCAAGGCGCCGATGTTCTTCTCCGGCAGCTGGTGGTACGGCCGGTTCGTCGACGAGGCGAAGTTCAACTGGACCACCGGCCTCTTCCCGGGTGCCACGATGTCGCCGGGCTCCTCGGGCAACCTGTGGGTCGTCCCGACCAAGGCCGAGAACAAGGACCTCGCCTACAAGTTCATCGACATCACGATGAGCCCCGAGATCCAGAACCTCATGGGCAACCACGGCGGCGTACCCGTCACGGCGGACCCGGCCGCGATCACCGACGCGAAGAGCAAGGAGCTGATCGCCAACTTCAACAAGCTGACCGGCCAGGACGGTCTCGCGTTCTACCCCGACTGGCCGACCCCGACGTTCTACGACCAGCTCAACGCCGGCCTGCAGGAGCTGCTGAACGGCAGCAAGTCGCCGGCCGACGTCGACAAGGAGCTCGGCCAGGAGTACCAGGACGGCGTCGACACCATCACCGGCGGGGCGTGAGCTGATGATCGGGCACCGCCGTGAAGCCGGGTATTGGCTCTACCTCCTTCCAGGACTCGTCCTGGTCACGGCGGTGATCCTGATCCCGCTCGCACAGAACGTCTACTACAGCTTCACCGACTACCGCGGCATCCGGCCGCCGCAGTGGATCGGCCTCGACAACTGGGACAAGCTGCTGCACGACGACAAGTTCTGGAAGTCGTTCGAGAACAGCATCGCGATGATCATCGCGATGGTGATCATCCCGACCCTCCTGGGCCTGCTGATCGCCGCGGTCCTCTTCGACCTGGTCGGCAAGAGGTTCGGCGGCCGGGTGGCCAGCTTCCTGCGCGCCACCTACTACATCCCGCAGATCATCCCGATCGTGGTCGCCTCGATCGTGATCGGCTGGATCGCGCGGCCCGACGACGGCGCCGCCAACCAGCTCCTCGGCCTGATCGGCCTCGACGGGGCCCGGCAGAACTGGCTCGGCGACCCCACCTGGGCGCTCCCGACCATCATGGCGGTCCTGATCTGGGTCCAGCTCGGCTACCCGGTCGTCGTCTTCATGGCGGCGCTCCAGCGGGTCGACCCCGAGCTGTACGAGGCCGCCGAGCTCGACGGCGCCAACTGGTGGCACCGCTTCCGGGCGATCACGATCGCGGTCATCCGTCCCGAGATCTTCGTGGTCACGCTGACCTGCACCATCGCCGCCCTGAAGGTCTTCGCCCCGGTCTACGCACTCACCCGCGGTGGCCCCGGCACCTCGACGATCGTGCCCAGCTACTACTCGTACAGCGAGTTCTTCCAGTCCCAGCAGGTCGGCTACGGCGCCACCGTCGCCACCGCGCTGACCATCGTGATCCTGATCGTCGCCACTCTCTTCCTGGTGGCCCAGCGTCGCGCCGAGCGAGCGGAGGAGGCCCGATGAGCGCCCTCTTGAAGGCACCCGCACCGGCGGGGGAGAAGAAGGCCGCGCCGGTGAAGGCCCCGACCGTACGGCCACGGCGCACCGCGCTCGACTGGATCCTGCTGGTGGTCGCCGTCATCGGCGCCCTGGCCGTGATCTTCCCGCTGATCCTGATCGTGCTGAACTCGTTCAAGTCGCCTGAGGACTACAACAACGGCGGTCCGCTCCACCTGCCGTCCCACCTCTACTTCGGCGGCATCAAGCGCTTCTGGAACGGCGTCGACTTCCCGCTCAAGCTGTGGAACTCGATCTTCATCTCCGGCATGGTCGCCGTCTTCGGCGTGCTGATCTCGCTGTTCAACGCGTACGGCCTCGGCATCGGCCGGGTGAAGGGGCGCCTGCCTCTGCTGGTGGTCTTCCTGCTGGCGAACATGCTGCCGCAGGAGGCGCTGCTCTACCCGCTGTACAACGAGTTCAAGTCGCTCGGCCTGTACGACAGCAAGTGGGCGGTGATCATCATCTTCACCGTCATCCAGAGCGCCTTCGGCACCTACCTGCTCTCCAGCGTCTACAGCACGTTCCCGCGCGAGCTCCTCGAGGCGGCCGCGATGGACGGCGCCGGCCGCTGGCGGACGCTGTGGCAGGTCGTCGTGCCGGTCTCCAAGCAGACCCTGGCCGTGCTCCTGATCTTCTTCTTCATCTGGACCTGGAACGAGTTCCTCATCCCGGTCACCTTCCTGGTCAGCAACGACAACCAGACCATCCCGCTCGCGGTCAGCAGCCTGCAGGGGGAGCACATGTCGGACATCACCACCACGAGCGCCTCCGCGCTGCTGGGCCTGCTGCCGACGCTCATCTTCTTCCTCATCTTCCAGCGCACCCTGACCCGCGGCGTCACCGCCGGCGCGGTCAAGTGACGCTCCTGCCCTTCCGAAAGGCACTCCAGTGAAGTTCACCGACGGGTTCTGGCAGCTCCGGCCCGACACCACCGTCCTGTACGCCCAGGAGGCGTACGACATCGAGGCGGGCGACGGCGCGCTCGTCGTCACCGCGCCGACCCGGGTGATCGCCGGCCGCGGCGACACCCTCAACCGAGCCACCTTCACGGTCACGCTGACCTCCCCCCTCCCAGGCGTGATCGGGGTCCGGATCGAGCACTTCCGCGGTGCTCGCCGGCCGCTCGGCTTCGACCTCGTCGGTGCAACCTCCGGTGCCGGCGAGGTCGAGGTCGAGGCCGACGGCACGGGCGTGCTGCGCAGCGGTGGGCTCAGTGCCGTGGTGACACCCGGCGCCCCGTACGGACTGCGCTTCGAGGCCGACGGGAAGGTCCTCACGGCCAGCGGCCACAAGTCGGTCGGTCACGCGACCACCCCTGAGGGAGTCTTCGTGCACGAGCAGCTCGCGCTCGGTGTCGGCGAGCTGGTCTACGGCCTCGGCGAGCGCTTCGGCCCGCTGGTGAAGAACGGCCAGACGGTCGACATCTGGAACGCCGACGGCGGCACCTCGAGCGAGCAGGCCTACAAGAACGTCCCGTTCTACCTGACCAACCGTGGCTACGGCGTCCTGGTCAACCACACCGGCGCGGTCTCGTACGAGGTCGGCAGCGAGGCCGTCGAGCGGGTGCAGTTCTCCGTGCCCGGCGAGAGCCTCGAGTACTACGTCATCCTCGGGCCGACGCCCGCCGAGGTCCTCGACCGCTACACCCGGCTGGTCGGGCGGCCCGCCGCGGTGCCGGCGTGGAGCTACGGGCTGTGGCTCTCGACGTCCTTCACCACCCAGTACGACGAGGGCACCGTCACCGGCTTCATCGAGGCGATGGCCGAGCGGAGCCTGCCGCTGTCGGTCTTCCACTTCGACTGCTTCTGGATGCGCGAGTTCAACTGGTGCGACTTCGAGTGGGACCCCCGCGTCTTCCCGGACCCCGAGGGCATGCTCAAGCGGCTGCACGAGGAGCAGGACGTGCACGTCTGCGTCTGGATCAACCCGTACATCGCACAACGCTCGCCGCTCTTCGACGAGGCCGCCGCCCAGGGATTCCTGGTCAAGCGCGCCGACGGCACGGTGTGGCAGTGGGACAAGTGGCAGGCCGGAATGGGCCTGGTCGACTTCACCCACCCCGGGGCGACCGCCTGGTACCAGGACAAGCTGCGCCGCCTGATCGGGCAAGGCGTGGACGCCTTCAAGACCGACTTCGGCGAGCGGATCCCCACCGACGTGGTCTGGCACGACGGCTCGGACCCCGTCGAGATGCACAACTGGTACACCCAGCTCTACAACCAGGCCGTCCACGACGTGCTCGTGACCGAGCGCGGCGACGGCGAGGCGGTGCTGTTCGCCCGGTCGGCGACCGTCGGCGGGCAGCGGCTGCCGGTGCACTGGGGCGGCGACTCGACCTCCACGTACGAGTCGATGGCCGAGACCCTGCGCGGCGGGCTCTCGCTGGCGCTGAGCGGCTTCGGGTTCTGGAGCCACGACATCGGCGGCTTCGAGGGCACCCCGGACGCGGGCGTCTTCAAGCGCTGGACCGCCTTCGGCCTGCTGTCGAGCCACTCCCGCTTCCACGGCAGCGACAGCTACCGGGTGCCGTGGACCTTCGACACCGACCCGGTCACCGGCGCCGTCGACGAGGGGCCGCAGAGCGCGGTCGCGGTCACCCGCCGCTTCACCGAGCTCAAGCTCTCGTTGATGCCCTACCTCTATGCCGCCGGCCGGGAGGCCACCGAGCGCGGGCTGCCACTGATGCGGCCGATGGTCGTCGCGTTCCCGGGCGACCCGGGGGCCGCCTACCTCGACCGGCAGTACATGCTCGGCCCGGACCTGCTGGTCGCGCCGGTGTTCAGCGCCACCGGCGAGGTCGAGGTCTACCTCCCGGCCGGCACCTGGACCGACTGGTGGACGGGCGAGACCGTCACCGGCGGTGGCTGGCGCCGCGAGCAGCACGGCTTCGACACCTTGCCGCTCTACGTCCGCGCCGGTGCGGTGATCCCGGTAGGCGCCCGGACCGACCGCCCCGACTACGACTATCGCGACGGCCTGGAGCTGCGGGTCTTCCCGGGTCTCGCGGTAGGGGAGGAGAGGCTGGTGGAGGTCACCACGCCGAGCGGCGAGACGGCTACGTACGCGATCACGATCGGTGCCGACGGCGGCGCGAGCGTCACCACCGATGAGACCGGCTGGACGCTGCGCGACCTCGGGTCGGAGGCGAGCCGGTGAGTGAGCCCTCCCTGCCCGACGGCTTCCTCTTCGGCGCCGCCACCGCGGCCTATCAGATCGAGGGCGCGGTGACCGAGGACGGCCGCGGCCCCAGCATCTGGGACACCTTCAGCCACATGCCGGGAAAGACGGCCAACGGCGAGACCGGCGACGTCGCGGCTGACCACTACCACCGGCTCGACGCCGACCTGGACCTCGTCGCGGGTCTCGGCCTGGACGCGTACCGCTTCTCCATCGCGTGGCCGCGGATCATCCCAGCCGGCACGGGGGAGATCAACCCGAAGGGGCTCGACTTCTACGAGCGCCTCGTCGACGGGCTGCTCGCCCGAGGTGTCGAGCCGGTCGCGACCCTCTACCACTGGGACCTGCCGCAGGCCCTCGAGGACCGCGGCGGCTGGCGCAGCCGTGAGACGAGCGCGGCGTTCGGTCCGTACGCCGAGGCGGTCGGGCGCCGGCTCGGTGACCGGGTGAAGATGTGGACCACGCTCAACGAGCCCTTCTGCTCCGCCTACGTCGGCTACGCCGAGGGCCGGCACGCCCCGGGCATCGTCAGCGAGGAGGCATCGCTGCAGGCGGTGCACCACCTCAACCTCGCGCACGGCCACGGCATCGCCGCCCTGCGCTCGGTCGTCACCCGGCCCGACGTCTCGTACTCGGTCACGAACAACCTCGCCGCGCTCTACCCCGAGGATGCCTCGAGCCCCGAGGACCTCGACGCCGTCCGGCAGATCGAGGCCCTGCAGAACCGGGCCTTCACCGAGCCGCAGCTGCGCGGCGTGCTGCCCGAGGACCTGGTCAAGGACACCGCCCACATCACCGACTGGTCCTTCGTGCGGCCCGGCGACCTGGAGCGGATCCACCAGCCGATCGACGTGCTCGGGATCAACTACTACACGACTGGGATCGTCGCGCGCGGTCCCGAGCGTGACACCGTCGGCACGGTCTTCCCCGGCGCGCGGTTCGTACGGGAGGTCCCGCAGCCCGGCCCGCACACCGAGATGGGCTGGCATCTCGCCCCGTGGGGGATCTACGACCTGCTCGCCTGGGCGCACGAGCGCTACCCCGACGTCGACCTGATGATCACCGAGAACGGTGCGGCGTTCGCGGACGAGGTGGTCGTCGAGGACGGCGCGCGGCGCGTGCACGACACCGCCCGCCTCGACTATCTGCGCAGCCACCTCTCCGAGGCGCTGCGGGCGCAGGCCGACGGCATCCCGCTGACGGGGTACTTCGCGTGGTCGCTGATGGACAACTACGAGTGGGCCCGGGGCTATGCCAAGCGGTTCGGCCTCATCCACGTCGACTTCGAGACCCAGGAGCGGACGCTGAAGGACAGCGGCCGCTGGGTCGCCGAGCTCACTGCCCGCCGGGCGCTCACGGCCGGGTAGTGCGGGGCCGCGGAGTCAGGCCGCGCCCGTCACGTCGCACGCCCCGAGCACAGCACTGTGCTCGGGGCGTACGACGTCGTTGCGACGGGATCAGTCGAGGGAGTGGGCCTCGGCCGGGACGGCCCCGGGGGCAGCGGCGAAGCCGGTGTGCTGCGGGCGCTCGTAGAACATCACCGCGACGAAGCCGATCACGAAGAGCAGGACCGGCAGCCAGACCGCATCCGACATCGCCTGCGAGAACAGGTCGGCGACGTGCGGGTCCTTGATCTGCTGCGCGCCGGCCTCACCGTGCACCTGCACGTTGCTGCCGAGCTCGGCGAAGTGGTGCGAGATGCGGGCGTCCATGATCACGGCGATGGCGGCCGAGCCCATCACGGAGCCGACCTGGCGGGTGGCGTTGTAGACACCCGAGCCGGCGCCGGCCAGATGCATCGGAAGGTTGCGGGTCGCGGTCGCGGCGGTCGGGGCCCAGATGAACGCGTTGCCGATGCCGATGACCACCATCGAGACGCACAGCAGCCAGATGTTCGCATCCGGCTTGAGCTGGAGTGCGAGGGTCAGCATGCCGACGAAGCTCGCGGCGAAGCCGAAGCCCATGATCTGGCGCGGGTGCAGCCGGTCCGTGAGGCCACCGACCTGCTTGGCCAGCAGGATCGACATGACGGCCATCGGCACCATCAGCAGCGCGGCGCGGGTCGGGCTGTAGCCGCGGACCGCCTGGGCCCACAGCATCAGCGGGTAGCCCATCGAGGCGCCGACCGCGCCCATCGCGGTGATGGCGGCGTTGGAGACCGAGAAGTTGCGGTCCTTGAACAGGCCGAGCGGCACCAGCGGCTCGTTCTTGTTCTTGGCCTGCCAGTAGACGAAGGCCGTCAGCATCACGACGCCGCCGATGATCATCGTGAGGATCCAGGGCTCCCAGTGGTGCTCGTGGCCCTCCTGGATGCCGAAGGCGAGCAGGAAGAGGCCGACGCCCGAGAGGGCGACGCCGAGCCAGTCGAACTTGTGCTCGTGGGTCGGCAGCGCCGGCACCAGCAGCACGGCCATCACGAAGGCGACCACGCCGACCGGGACGTTGACGAAGAAGATCCACTCCCAGCCCAGGCCGTCGGTGAGCACGCCACCGGCGATCGGGCCCACGACCATCGCGACACCGGCGGTGGCGCCCCAGACGGCCATCGCCTTGCCGCGGTCGGCCTGCGGGAAGATCCGGGTGATGATCGCCATCGTCTGCGGCGTCATCATCGAGGCGCCGAGACCCTGCACGATCCGGGCGATGATCAGCATCTCGATCGTGCCGGTCAGGCCACACCACAGGGACGCGAGGGTGAAGACCGTCAGGCCGGTGAGGTAGAGGTACTTCGAGCCGAACCGGTCACCGAGTCGACCGGTGATGAGCACCGGCACCGCGTACGCGAGCATGTACGCGCTCGACACCCAGACGACCTGGTTGACGCTGGCGTCGAGTTTGTCGATCAGTGTCGGCGTCGCCACCGTCACGATGGTCAGGTCGACCAGGATCATGAAGAAGCCGATGACGAGCGCGAAGAGCGCCGGCCAGGGCCTCACGTCCGCGGGGGTCTGGGGGGCTGCGGTCTGGGTCACGAACCACAGTCAACACCCGAGGGCTGACAATATTCCCATGACTTTCAACCAGGATCTGATGGCCGGCCCGCCGCCCACCCTTCTTCCGGAGGACCCGGCCGCCGCCGAGCTCGCCTCGTTGCGGGACCCGAGCAAGATCGCCGACGTGGTCGCACGCCACCCCGCGTCGCCGATCGCGTGGGCGACTCTCGGCGCCCTCGCCACCGAGCACCACGCCGACCCGGTCACCATCTACGCGTACGCCCGCGTCGGCTATCACCGCAGCCTGGACGCCCTGCGCCGCAACGGCTGGAAGGGCAACGGCCCGGTGCCGTGGTCGCACGAGCCCAACCGCGGCTTCCTCAGCTGCCTGGCCCTGCTGGCCACTGCCGCGCGCACCATCGGGGAGATGGACGAGTACGAGCGGTGCAGCACGTTCCTGCGCGAGAGCAGCGCCGAGGCGTACGAAGCGCTCATGCACGACTAACATCGCGCCCGTGACCGAGGAGCAGACGACCGCAGCCGCGCCCGAGCAGGACCTGAACGAGCAGATGCAGGTCCGCTTCGACAAGCGGGCGCGCCTGCTCGCCGACGGCCGCGAGGCCTATCCGTCGAACGTCGCGCGCACCCACACGCTCGGGGCCGTGCGCGATGCGTACGCCCACCTCGAGGCCGGCGAGGAGACGCAGGACGTCGTCTCGGTCACGGGCCGCGTCATCTTCGTGCGCAACACCGGCAAGCTCTGCTTCGCCACCCTCCAGGAGGGCGCCGGGGTGCGCCTGCAGGTGATGCTGTCGCTCGCCGAGGTCGGCGAGGAGTCGCTCGCCGACTGGAAGGCCACCATCGACCTCGGTGACCACGTCTCGGTCACCGGGCGCGTCATCTGCTCGCGCCGCGGCGAGCTCTCCATCATGGCCACCGAGTGGCAGATCGCGGCCAAGGCACTGCGCCCGCTGCCGGTCTTCCACAAGGAGCTCTCGGAGGAGACCCGCGTCCGCCAGCGGTACGCCGACCTCATCGTGCGCCAGGAGGCGCGCGACATGGTCCGGACCCGCTCCCTGATCACCCGCTCGGTGCGGCGCACGCTGGAGGACAACGGCTTCCTCGAGCTCGAGACGCCGATCCTGCAGCTCATCCATGGTGGGGCCCACGCGCGCCCGTTCAAGACCCACCTGAATGCCTTCGACCAGGAGATGACGCTCCGCATCGCGCTGGAGCTCAACCTCAAGAAGTCGGTCGTCGGCGGCGTCGAGAAGGTCTTCGAGATCGGCCGGATCTTCCGCAACGAGGGCATCGACTCCACCCACAGCCCCGAGTTCACGATGGTCGAGGGGTACGAGGCGTACGGCGACCAGTTCACGATGGCCGCCCTGATGCGCGAGATGTACCTCGCCGCAGCCGACGCCGTCGGCTCCCGGCAGGTCGAGACCGATCACGGCACCATCGACCTCGATGCCGAGTGGCGCTGGCTGCCGGTCTACGAGGGCGTCTCCGCCGCCGTCGGTGTCGAGATCACCCCGGACACCTCGCTCGAGGAGCTCGCCGCGATCGCCGCCAAGCACGAGGTCGAGATCGACGCGTCGTGGTCGGCCGGCAAGGTCGTCATGGAGCTGTGCGGCGAGCTCGTCGAGCCCGGCCTGATGCAGCCGACGTTCCTGTGCGACTTCCCGGCCGAGGCGCAGCCGCTCGCCCGGCTCAACTCCGAGGACCCGCGCAAGGTGCTCGCCTGGGACCTCATCATCGGCGGCGTCGAGCGGGGCACCGCGTTCACCGAGCTGATCGACCCGGTCATCCAGCGCGACGTGCTCACCGCCCAGTCGCTCAAGGCCGCCGGCGGCGACCCCGAGGCGATGCAGCTGGACGAGGACTTCCTGCGTGCGCTCGAGTACGGCGCCCCGCCGATGGGCGGCTTCGGTCTCGGGCTGGACCGGATGATCATGCTCTTCACCGGTGCCGGGATCCGCGAGACGATCCTCTTCCCGCTGCTCAAGCCCGAGGCGTAGGCGCCGACCCGTCGGTAGGGTCGCCGCTATGGAGGCCCTGGGCACGGACAAGCTCGTCGCGGCCCTCGGCCTCGCGCCGGAGGTCGCGCGCTTCTACCTGCGCATCCTGCCGCTCTCCGGCTCGCCGGTGGCCGACGTGGCCCGGCAGCTGGACGTCGGACGCGCCGAGTTCGACGTCCTCGCGGCCGACCTGATCGCGTCCGGCGCCCTGGTCATCGACGACGAGCGCCTCGACGTGCTCGCGCCGCCGCAGGCGCTGTCCCTCGTCATCGAGCGGGCCGCCGACCGGGCGCGCAGCGCCTATGAGCAGCTGCTCAGCGTCAGCCGCGCGGTGCCGCACCTGGTCGCCGACGGCGAGCAGGCGCAGCGACCGCGCGGGGCCGACTACACCGAGCCGATCGACGGCGAGGTCACCCACTCCGGCTCGGTCGGGGAGACGATGGCGGGGCTGATCCAGCGCACCTCGGGGAGCATCCGCTGGCTGCGTCCCGACCAGTGGACCCAGCCCTGGGAGGAGGACCTGAAGGACCTGCTCGCCGCGGAGATCTCCCGCGGGCGCAGCGTCCGCGGCATCTATCCCGTACGGGCCCTCACCGACGCGCCCGCGGTGATCCAGGCCCGCGGGGGGATCGGTGAGGAGATCCGGCTGCTGCCGGAGGTGCCCACCCGGCTGCTCGTCATCGGGAGCTCCCACGCACTGGTCCCCGAGCCGCTCGGCAACATCCAGACCACGCCCCGGATCCTCGTGCGCCAGCAGGGCCTGGTCCAGGGCTTCGCGATGCTCTTCGACCAGCTGTGGTCGCGGGCGTCCCCGGTCGAGGAGTACGCGCGCGGCGCCAAGGGGACCGAGGAGCGGCGCCAGCTCCTGCAGCAGCTCGCCCACGGCGCCCAGGACGAGCAGATCGCGCGACGCCTGGGCCTCAGCCTGCGGACGGTGCGTCGGCGTGTCGCCGAGCTGCTCGAGGAGCTCGGCGCCGACTCCCGCTTCCAGGCCGGCGTCGAGGCCGCGAAGCGCGGGTGGCTCTGAACGGAGCCGGTGACGGCGACCAGATACTCCTCCTCTACTCGGCCGAGCCCGGCAGCGACTCCGCTCGCGCGCTCGAGCTGCTCGGCGACGGGGCGCTCAGCGAGCCGAGCGCGGCCAGGCGCTCCGCGCTGTCGGTGCCGGGCTCGGGGTAGTAGACGACGAGCAGCACGCCCTCGACCGGGAGCTTGTCGCGGTGCAGCTCCAGCGGCCCGACGACGGGATGACGGAGCCGTGCGGTGCCGCCGTCGAGGCGGCGTACGTCGTGGCGCGCCCACAGCTCACGGAACCGGGCACTCGCCAGCGACAGCTCGCCGACCAGCTCGATGACCCGGGCGTCGTCGGTGATCGTGTCGATCGAGCCGCGGAACGCGCCGGTCATGTGAGCGGTGGCCTGCTCCCAGTCCTCGTGCAGCTCCCGCTCCTCCGGGTCGAGCAGCAGCGAGCGCAGCCGGTTCTCTCCGGGGCGCAACCGGGGATTGAGCGCCATGGCGAGCGGGTTGGACGCGAGGACGTCGTACGTCGGGCCCTCGACGAAGGCCGGCAGGTCGAGCGTGGCGAGCAGATGGTGCAGTCGCGGGGGCACCCGGTCGACGCGCCGGCGCGGTCGGGCGCGTCGCTGCGGCTGCCCGAGGCTGAGCAGGTAGTCGCGTTCGACCTCGTCGAGCCGGAGCACCCGGGCGAGTGACTCGAGGACCTGCGGTGACGGGTTCGTGTCGCGCCCACGCTCGAGGCGGAGGTAGTAGTCGGCGCTGATGCCGGCGAGCAGCGCGACCTCCTCGCGGCGCAGGCCACTCACCCGGCGCTGCCCCGAGTCGGGCAGCCCGGCCTGCTCCGGTGTGACCAGGGCACGCCGGGCCCGCAGGTAGGTGCCGAGCGGATGGGGGTCGGTGCTCACGCTTCGCACGCTAGTCGCGAAGGGACCCGCGAGGGAGGCCCTGCGACTCCCCGGAAGACGGGGGCCCTCCCGGTCCGTCGTTCCCCCGACGCACGGTGGAAGCATGGAACTGAGCAACCACACTGTCCTCATCGTCGGCGGAACCTCGGGGATCGGGCTCGGTCTCGCGCAGCGCTTCGCGCGGGCCGGCAGCACCGTGATCATCGGCGGGCGTCGTACGGAACCCGTCGCCGACCCGCCCGAGAAGGTGCACAGCGTCGCCATCGACGTCACCGATGCCGAGTCCGTCGCCCGCGCCCGTGACGAGGTGCTGGAGCGCTTCCCCGATCTCGACCTGGTGGTGACCATGGCCGGGGTCCTCCTGGTCGAGGACCTGCGCGATCCGGCCCACTTCGAGACCGCCGAGACCACCATCGCCGTCAACGTGCTCGGCACCATCAGGACGATCGACGCGTTCACCCCGCACCTGATCGGGCGCGGCGCGGGCACCTTCATGACCGTCAGCTCGGGCATCGGCTTCCTGCCGTTCCCGCCGATGGCGACGTACGCCGCCTCGAAGGCGGCGGTCCACGCATACTCCGAGGCGCTGCGCGCCCAGCTCGACGGCACCGGTGTCGGCGTGATTGAGCTGGTGCCCCCGGCCGTCGCGACGACGCCACAGCAGAAGGAGATGAACCCGGCCGCCCTCGACCTCGACGACTACCTCGACGAGGTGACCGAGCTGCTCGCCGCGGAGCCGGCGCCGCGCGAGATCCTGGTGGAGGGCGTACGGATGCATCGCTGGGCCGAGCGCGACGGGACGTACGACGAGCTGGTCGCGAAGCGCTCCCAGGCTCTGTCGATGCTCCCCGGGCGCTGAGCGCCGAGGTCTCCCTGCGAGGGTCCGGGCCGGTCAGCCGGCGTTGGCCGGGCCGCGCTCCAAGTACGGTCCGATCAGGCGCCGCAGGCCGTCGAGCGCGACCCGGCGCGTTGCTGCTCCGTCAGCGTCGTCCGTGGCGGTGTCGCTGTCGACCGCATGCCGCGCGGCTGTGACGATGAGGGTGTCGACGAGGGTGGCCACGGTGTCAGGGTCGGGATCTCCGAAATCCGCCAGAGCATCGCGCAGCGGCCCGCGGATCCGGGCGTGGAAGGCCTCCATCGGACGGCGCAGCACGTCCGGAGCGACGAGCATGGTCAGGGCGCGCGCGACCTGCTGCTCGGAGCTGGTGAAGAGGTCGACGTTGGCCTCGACGTACGCCCAGACCCGAGCGGCGGGGGAGTCGGCCGCCTCGACCCGGTCGAGCACCCGTGCGGCCCAGTCGGGGAAGACGTCGGCAACGACCGCGGCGAGCAGCTCCTCGGCGGAGCCGAAGTACTGGTAGACGCTGGTCCGCGCGAGCCCGGCCCGCTTCCCGATTGCCGCCATCGACGGGAGCTGGGCGGTCTCGCCGAGCAGGTCGCGCGCCGCATCGAGCACCGCACGCCGCTGGTTCGCGTGGTGCTCGGCGACGGTCGGCGCGGCGATGCGTGGCACGAGCTCCTCCTTCGACGTCCTGCTCGGGCGCCGCGCGCTCAGGCCGACGTTGGTGCCAGCCGGCCGTCGATCATCGTGAGCACCCGGTCGCAATGATGCAGCACGTCGTGGTCGTGGGTGACCATCACCGCCGCGACGCCGTGCGCCTGCGCCTCGCGGGCGAGGAGGGCGACGACCTCCTGGCTGCGCTCCCGGTCGAGGGCGGCGGTGGGCTCATCGACGAGGAGTACCCGCGGCCGGGTCATCAGCGCCCGGGCGATGCCGATGCGCTGCCGCTCCCCACCGGAGAGCTGGTGCGGGCGCCGTCCCGCCTTGTGCTCCATGCCGACGGAGGCGAGCATCTCGGCAGGGTCGCGCGGGCCGTCGGGATGCGTGGCACGGCCGAAGGTGAGCGGCAGTCGGAGCTGGTCGAGCGCGGTGAGCGCCGGAATCAGGTTGTCACTCTGGAAGACGAACCCGACTCGCTCGCACCGTATCGCGGTGCGCTGCCGCGGCGTGCAGGCGCTCAGGTCGATGTCGCCGATGTGGACCGTGCCCGAGGTCGGCGTGGTGAGAGCGCCGGCCACGGCCAGCAGGGTCGACTTGCCGGAGCCCGACGCGCCGACGATGGCGACGATCTCGCCGGCGGCGACGTCCAGGCTGACGTCATCGAGCGCGGTGAGCGTCTCCTCGCCGTCGCGGTGCTCGACGGTGACCTCGCTGAGTGAGAGGACGGTGGTCATCGGCTGCCTCCCAGGGCGGTGAGTGGATCGACACGGGTGATGCGCACGACGGCCACGGAAGCGCCGGCGACGCCGAGGACGATCAACAGCAGGGTCGCGCCGACGATCGGAGTGGTCTCGAGGGCGAACGGCATCGGGGTCGACTCGAGGGCCGCACCGGCGGCGACGCCGAGCGCGACACCGGTGGCCGACGACGCGGTCAGCAGGAACAGTGACTGCAGCAGACTGTCGCGCAGGAGATAGGCCGTGCTGGCGCCCATCGCGCGCAGGACCGCGATCTCGGTGCGCCGCTGGATGGTGAGCACGGTGAAGAAGGCGCCGACGACGAGGGCGGAGATCGCGTAGAGGAAGGCTTGGATGAGCTGGAGCGTCGCCGTCTCGGCCGCGTAGCCGGGTGAGGCGCCGAACGATGCGTGCAAAGTCATCGACGTGGTCCCGGCGGCGTGGTCGCCGGCGGTCAGGTCGACCGAGGCGCCGTCCGCAGCACGCACGCCGACAGCGGTGATCTCGTGGTAGACCCGGTCGGGCACCGGGTCACCCGGGCGCACACCGGCGTGGATCTCCTGCCAGGTACGCAGGTCCACGTAGCCGATGTCGACGTGACCGAAGGTGTTCTGATCAGCGAGCGCGCCCACGACCTTCAGGGTGGTGCCGCTCGGCTCGAGCGTGACCGTGTCGCCGATCCGTACGCCCGCGTCCACAGCAGTCGGGCTGATCGCGATCTGAGCGGGCCCGGTGACGCCGTGTCCCTCCGCGGCACGCGGATTGAGGAACGAGGAAGGCTCCACGCCGAAGATCGCGAAGTCGATCTCCAGGCCGCGGGAGGTGCGGGCGTTGGCCAGCGAGACGCCGAGCGGCGCCGCGGCGGCGACGTGGGGCTGTCCGGCCCAGGTCGCGACGGCGGTGTCCTCGACGACGCTGCGGGTGAACGCGGCGTCCTTGCTGACATCGTGCTGGAAGGCGAGGCTCGTGACCGGCAGCCGCTTGAGGCCGGAGACGCCGTCGTTGACCAAGCCGGCGGACAGACCGCTCAGCAGCACCATGAGGACGGCGATCAGTGCGACGACGGCCCCCATCAGGACGAAGCGCGACCGGGCGAAGCTGAGCTCACGCAACGCGAGGAACATCGACATCACCTCTCGAGGAGTAGTTTGCAGACACCATGTCGGCAAGGTTAGCGACACGGTGTCGGGAACCCAAACATCGGGTCAGCGCGCGGGGTCCGCGAGCGCCCCGGTCGCGCCGAGGGTCGCCAGGAGTTCGGCGGCGTCGAACGCCTGGCCGGGCGCGAGCGCGCCCGAACCACGCACGCGCCCGTCGGCGAGGCGGAGGGCGCCCTCGACGACGATCGGCGCGGTGACCGGTCACGGTCGCCGACCTCGCCGCACGGGCCGGGCTCAGCCCGCGTCAGCTCGCGCGCCGGATGCAGACCGAGCTCCAGGCCGGGCCGCTCGAGTGGCTGCACCGGCAGCGGGTCCTGCGTGCCCAGGAGATGCTGGAGACCACCGACGCCGGCATCGATCGCATCGCGGCGCGCTGCGGCCTGGGCAGTGCGGCGACGTTGCGCCGCCACTTCGTCCGCGCCCTCGGGGTGACCCCGACGGCCTACCGTGCCGCCTTCGGCTCTCGGGCCGAGGGTCCTGGCTGACTGTCCCGCGGCACCACGGTGCGCTCGTCGACGTCATCGGGGGCGTCGCGCGCAGCGGTGCCGAGGCGCGTGGCCACCCTGCGGAGCAGCGCGCGCAGCTCTTCGGGACCCTCGACGCGGAACGGCCGGTCGAGGCCGACGAGCAGCCCGGGGACCCAGTCGAGCCGCTCCGCCCGGATCCGGACCCGTACGCCCCGCCCGGGTGGCTCGAGCTGTTCCAGGAGCGCGACCGATGCGGGCAGCCGGGCACGTACGTCCGCGAGGGTGCCGTCGACGATGACGGTGATGTCGTGACGGTAGGGCGCGGTCGCGAGCGACCTGAGGAAGCGCTGCTGCAGATCGAGGTCGTCGGGGCGGGTGAAGGTGCTCGCCTGCGCCGTCGCCCGGGTGATGCGGTCGAGACGGAAGGAGCGCTCCTCACCGCTCGCTGCATCGGCGGCGAGGACGTACCAGCGCCCGGAGTGCGCGACGATGCCGTACGGCTCGATGGTGCGCCGGCTCTCGGCGCCGTGCCGGTCGACGTACGAGAGCGCCACCGGTTGCTGGGCGCGGGCCGCGCCGGCGATCGCCAGCAGCAGCTCCGGCTGGGGCGCGTGGTCGCTCCCGGCCACGGTCAGCTCCACCGTCTCGAGCAGGGCGTCGACGCGGGCGGCGAGCGGTCTGGGCAGGACGCGTCGGACCTTGGCGATCGCGCTGGAGGTCGCCTGCTCGCTCGCCGCGCCGAGGGCCGTGCCTGAGGCGGCGAGCAGCCCGAGCAGCACGGCGACCGACTCGTCGTCGGTCAGCATCAGCGGTGGCATCCGGTAGCCCGGCGCCAGCCGGTAGCCGCCGTGACGACCGCGGGTCGACCAGACCGGGACCTCCAGCTCGACGAGCTGCTCGACGTATCGGCGCACGGTCCGCTCGTCGACCTCGAGGCGACGGGCCACCGCGGAGGCGGTGTGGGTGCCGCCGGCCTGGAGGAGCTCCAGAAGAGCCAGCACCCGGCTCGTCGGTCCGCTCATGAGGGAATCCTCGCAGAGATACCGGACGGATCCTGTCCGGTAAGCCCTCTAGCGTCGCTTACATGAACCTTGTCTCGATCCGACTCATCACCGCCGACCTCGACCGGTTGGTCGCCTTCTACGAGCGCGTCACAGGCGTCGACGCTGTTCGCCACACGCCGGACTTCGCCGAGATCCACACCTCCGCGGGCACGCTCGCGATCGGCAGCGTCCGCACCGTGGCCCTGTTCGCGGCGGGAAGCGCCGAGGCCGCCGCCAACCGCAGCGCGATCATCGAGTTCCGTGTCCAGGACGTCGACGCGTCGTACGAGCGTCTGCGCGCCGCCGGCGAGACGCTCGACGTCGTCGCGCCACCCACGACGATGCCGTGGGGCAACCGCTCCCTGCTGCTGCGGGATCCCGACGGCAGCCTGGTCAACCTCTTCGCCCCGGTCAGCGACAGCGCGAGGACCACGTTCGCGGCGACGCGCACGTCCTAGGGGATCAGCCTCGGCCAGCTCCTCGGCGCTCGCCTCGGCACTCATCAGAGCTCGGTCGTCGCGGAGGGCGCCAGCTGGTGGAGCGGTACGCCGGCGGGGCCGGGAGAGTGCGCGGCTGGCTCTGATCCGCCACCGGTTGGTAACGTACGGCTGCAAGAGCCCCGGCCTGACCCTGCGTCTTGCGCGGGGCTCGATGCATTTCGGACCCAATCCAGGTGCGTTGAGCAGCCGTCTTTCGGGCGGAGGGACTCCGTCCGACGTGAAGGAGCAAGACATGCCCGCGATCGCGATCATCGGTGCCCAGTGGGGCGACGAAGGCAAGGGCAAGGCGACCGACCTGCTCGGCAGCGACGTCGACTACGTGGTGAAGTTCAACGGCGGCAACAACGCCGGCCACACCGTCGTCATCCCGCAGCCCGACGGCACCAGCGAGAAGTACGCGCTGCACCTGCTGCCCAGCGGCATCCTGACCCCCGGAGTCACGCCGGTCATCGGCAACGGCGTCGTCATCGACCTCGACGTGCTGTTCCACGAGATCGACGACCTCAACGCTCGCGGCGTCGACACCTCGCTGCTCAAGGTCTCGGCCAGCGCCCACGTCATCGCCAGCTACAACCGCGAGCTCGACAAGGTCACCGAGCGATTCCTCGGCTCGCGGAAGATCGGCACCACCGGTCGCGGCATCGGCCCGACGTACGCCGACAAGATGAACCGCATCGGCATCCGGATCCAGGACCTCTTCGACGAGAAGATCCTGCGCCAGAAGGTCGAGGGCGCGCTCGAGCTGAAGAACCACGTGCTCACCAAGGTCTACAACCGCCGCGCCGCCTCCGTGGACGCCGTCGTCGAGGAGCTGCTGGCCCACGCCGATCGGCTCAAGCCGATGGTCGCCGACACGATGCTGCTGCTCAACGACGCGCTCGACGAGGGCAAGACGGTCCTGCTCGAGGCCGGCCAGGCCACCCAGCTCGACGTCGACCACGGCAACTACCCGTTCGTCACCTCCTCCTCGGCGACCGCCGGCGGCGCCTGCACCGGCTCCGGCATCCCGCCGACGCGCCTCACCCGGATCGTGGCGATCGCGAAGGCGTACACGACCCGTGTCGGCGAGGGCCCGTACCCCACCGAGCTCTTCGACGAGATGGGCGACTTCCTGCGCAACACCGGCGGCGAGTTCGGCACCACGACCGGCCGCCCGCGCCGCTGCGGCTGGTACGACGCGGTCATCTCGCGCTATGCCGCCCGCGTCAACGGTGTCACCGACTTCGTGCTGACCAAGCTCGACGTCCTCACCGGCATCGAGTCGATCCCGGTCTGCGTGGCCTACGACGTCGACGGCGTCCGCTTCGACGAGATGCCGGTCAACCAGACCGACTTCCACCACGCGAAGCCGATCTACGAATACCTCCCCGGTTGGACCGAGGACATCTCCGGTTGCCGTACGCTGGCGGATCTGCCCGCCAACGCGCAGGCGTATGTGAAGCGGATCGAGGAGATCTCAGGCGCGCGGATGTCGGTCATCGGGGTCGGTCCGGGCCGGCACGAGTCGATCGTGATCCACCCGCTCGCCTGACCGCGTTGGCACTGATCGTCTGGTCACCCGTCCGGATCCGTGCATGAAACGAATCCGGGCGGGGTACAACGCCGCATCGTAAAAATGAGGGAGCGCGAATGGAGTTGGCGAAGGTCGTCCTGGTCGACGACTCCAGTGAGGTGCGCACGCTCGTCCGCACCCGCCTGGAGCTCAGCGGACGCTTCGAGGTCGTGGGCGAGGGCGGCGACGGTGCCGAGGCCATCGGTCTCGCGTACCGCCACGAGCCCGACCTGCTCCTGCTCGACACCTCGATGCCCACGATGGACGGCCTCGAGGCCCTGCCCGCGATCCTGACCCTGTCGCCGGACACCCGGGTCGTGATGTTCACCGGGTTCGAGGAGCACGGCCTCGCGACGGCCGCCCGCGAGCTCGGCGCGTCCGACTTCATCGAGAAGTCGATCCGGATGGACAAGCTGCCCGACCGGCTGCTCGGCGTCCTCGGTCTGCCGCCGACGTCGGAGCGTCCGCAGCCAGCGACCGCCCGTGGGCGGCTGCGGGTCGTCGGCGGGAGCGACGCAGCGGCACCCGAGCGTCCTGCCGAGGAGGAGGTGGCCGAGGACCAGGCCGTCCTCGACGAGCACCTCGAGCGCTTCCGCGAGGTCTTCGAGCGGGCCGCGATCGGCATGGCCACTCTGACACTCAACGGCTCCATCGTGCGCGCGAACACCGCACTGGCCCGCCTGATGGGCAGCGAGGCCGCCGACCTGGTGGGCGTCGACTACGGCCGCCTCACCGGAGGCGAGGGCGAGGCCCTCGACGCGGGCCTGGAGGCGATCAGCAGCACAGACACCTCGATGGTCGTCCTCGAGCATCGCCTGCCGGGGGAGGAGGAGCGTACGGCCCGAGTCACCCTCGCGCCGGTGCGCGACTCCAAGGACCAGCCGCTCTACGTCTTCGCCCAGGTCCAGGACATCAGTGCCCAGCGCTACGCCGAGGACGAGCTGCGCCGCAGCGAGGAGCGCTTCCGGATGCTGGTCACCGCGGTGCGCGACTACGCGATCTACATGCTCGACCCCGACGGCAACGTCGCCAGCTGGAACGCCGGCGCGCAGCGGATCAAGGGCTACAGCGCCGACGAGATCATCGGCCAGAACTTCCGGGTCTTCTACCCCGAGGAGGAGCAGGAGGTCGGGCACCCCGAGCACAACCTGGAGCTCGCGCTGCGCGACGGCGCCTTCTCCGAGGAGGGGTGGCGCGTACGCCGCGACGGCACCCGCTTCTGGGCCGGCGTGGTCATCACCGCCATGCACGACGAGGAGGGGCGCCACATCGGCTTCGCCAAGGTCACCCGCGATCAGACCGAGGCCCGCCGCTTCGCCGAGGAGCGGCAGGCGGCGGTGGCGCAGCAGACCCACCTGCTCGCCGTGACCGCCCACGAGCTGCGCTCCCCGGCCGCGGTGATCGAGGGCTCGTCCTCGCTGCTGCAGGAGCAGTGGGAGCGGCTCGGCGACAGCGAGCGCTCGCAGCTGCTCTCCGCGATCGACACCAGCGCCCACCGGCTCCAGCGGCTAGTCTCGGACCTCGCCGCCGCCTCCCGGCTGCAGGACGACGCCCTGGTGCTCCGCCCCGGCGACGTGTCCCTGGAGGACCTCGTCACCACCGCGGTCGAGCGCACCCGGGCCGCGAACAACGGCGCCGTCATCGAGGTCTCGGTCGAGTCCGACGTGATGATCCGCGCCGACGGGGGCCGGCTCGCGCAGGCCCTGGACAACCTCCTCGACAACGCGATCCGGCACGGCCGCGCGCCGATCTCCATCACGGGGCGTGCGACCGGGGACGGCATCGAGATCACCGTGTCCGACGAGGGCCCCGGGGTGCCGGAGGACCTGGCGCCGGAGCTGTTCGACCGCTTCGCGGTCGGTGGCACGACCGGCGGCACGGGCCTGGGTCTCTACCTCGTCCGGGAGATTGCACGCGGTCACGGCGGCGACGCCGTCTACCGCCCCCGCGACGGGGCGCAGCCGAGCAGGTTCACCCTCACCGTGCCGAGCGAGCCTGCCGGGACGGTGCGACCGAGCGCAATGGGATATAGCGCAGCAGCCCGATAGTCTTCCGCCCCGTGAAGACCCTCGTCATCGGCACCGGCGGCCGCGAGCATGCACTCGCTCTGGCACTCGCGAAGGACAGCGAGGTGCACGCCGCTCCGGGCAACCCGGGCATCGGCGCGATCGCCTCGCTGCACGACGTCGACATCGACGACGGCACCGCGATCGCCGCGCTGGCGACCGGGATCGGCGCCGACCTGGTCATCGTCGGTCCCGAGGCGCCGCTCGTCGCGGGCGTCGCGGATGACGTACGCGCCGCAGGCATCCCGGTCTTCGGCCCGTCCAAGGCCGCCGCCCAGCTCGAGGGCTCCAAGGCGTTCTCCAAGGCCGTGATGGCCGCCGCGGGCGTCCCGACCGCGGGCTCGCGCGTCTGCACGACGCCCGAGGAGGCCGCCGCCGCCCTCGACGAGTTCGGTGCGCCGTACGTGGTCAAGGACGACGCGCTCGCTGCCGGCAAGGGCGTGGTCGTGACCAACGACCGCGCCGAGGCGCTCGCCCACGCCGAGGCCTGCGACCGGGTCGTCATCGAGGAGTTCCTCAAGGGCCCCGAGGTCTCCCTCTTCGCGGTCTGCGATGGCATCACCGCCCAGCCGCTGCAGCCGGCCCAGGACTTCAAGCGGATCTTCGACGGCGGGCAGGGCCCCAACACCGGCGGCATGGGCTCGTACAGCCCGTTGCCGTGGGCACCGGCCGACCTGCGCGAGACCGTCATGCGCGACGTCGTCCAGCCGACCCTCGACGAGATGGCGCGCCGCGGCACCCCGTTCGTCGGCTGCCTCTACGTCGGCCTCGCACTGACCGAGGCGGGTCCTCGGGTCATCGAGTTCAACTGCCGTTTCGGCGACCCTGACATCCAGCCCGTGCTCGCGCTGCTCGACTCCTCGCTCTCCGAGCTGCTGCTCGCCGCCGCGCGCGGTGAGCTGGCCTCCCTGCCGGCTCCGGTCTTCGCCGACGGCGCCTCTGTCACCGTCGTGCTCGCCTCGGCCGGCTACCCGGAGACCTCGTCGAAGGGCGACGTCATCCGCGGCACCGGTGCGGCCAACGGCGTCAACGACGTCGACGTCATCCACGCCGGCACGGCCATCGTCGCCGCGCCCGAGGAGAGCGACCCCGACCACAAGCACCTCGTCACCGCCGGCGGCCGCGTGCTCGCCGTGCGCGCCAAGGGCTACGACATCGAGGACGCCCGCGCCCGCGCGTACGCCGCCGCGGACCTGATCTCGTTCGACGGCCAGCAGCGCCGCTCCGACATCGCCGCCGAGCCGCTCGGCGTCATCGAGGGCGCCGCCGTCCTCGACTGAGCGCGGGAGCTGGCCGCGCAGCGGCCAGCCCGACGACAGCGCCACCCACCAGGGTGGCCGCCGTCGCCAGCGCGCCGCGGTGCTGGGTCGCCCACAGCTGGGGCGATCGCGGGTGCGCGCGCGAGTCGAAGACGCCGTGCGCGCCGCGGTCCTCGTCAGCGTCGACCGGCTCCCAGAGGTTGCTCGGCTGGCCGTCGGGTCGCGGCTCGCCGGTCTGCTGCGACGTCACGCCGGTGCGGCCCAGATAGCGGTCGAGCAGCCCCGGAACGACGGCGTTGGCCGCGATGGTCAGCGCCGTCGACGCCCCGACCCACCACTCGCGGCGATCGGGATGGCCTGCGGCGTACACGACCGCGCGCGCGGCCACCTCGGGCTGGTAGATCGGCGGGACGGGCTGGGCCTGCCTCGGCAGTCGTGAGAGCCCCCAGCGGAACTGTGGGGTGTTCATCGCCGGCATCTGGACCATCGTCACCCTCACCCCGCTGCCCTGATGCAGCAGCTCGGCGCGCAGCGCGTCGTGGAACCCCTGCACCGCGTGTTTGGCACCGCAGTAGGCCGACTGCAGCGGGATGCCGCGATAGGCCAGCGCCGAGCCAACCTGGATGATCACGCCGCGGTCGCGCGGCCGCATCCGGCGCAGCGCGGCGCGGGTGCCGTTGACGTAGCCGAGGTAGGTCACCTTCGTCGCCCGCTCGTACTCCTCGGGCGTGATCTCCTCGAACGGCGCGAACACCGTGGCGAAGGCGTCGTTGACCCACACGTCGATCGGCCCGAGCTCCGACTCGATCCGCTGGGCGGCCGCCTCGACCAGACCGTCGTCGCTGACATCGACGATGAGCGGCAGCGCCCGGGCGCCGCAGGCGCGTACCTCCTCGGCCGCCGCGTGCAGCCCCGCCCGGCCCCGCGCGAGCAGCGCCACGTCGTCACCACGCTGCGCGAAGGCGCGTACGCAGGCACGCCCGATCCCGGCGGAGGCACCGGTCACGACCACCACGCGTCGCGTCGTCATCCCGTACGGTGACCGCGGCGCGGTCCCGCCAATCCCCGTCATTCCTGGCCACGCCCCGCCGCATGGGAGAATCGCTCACCGTGACCGTCCCGAACGTGCTTGCCACCCGCTACGCCGCCGAAGACCTGGCCCGGATCTGGAGCCCCGAGCACAAGATCGTGCTCGAGCGGCAGCTCTGGATCGCCGTGCTCAAGGCGCAGAAGGACCTCGGCATCGAGGTCCCCGACGGCGTCATCGAGGCGTACGAGAAGGTCATCGACCAGGTCGACCTCGGCTCGATCGCCGCGCGCGAGCGGATCACCCGCCACGACGTGAAGGCGCGGATCGAGGAGTTCTCCGACCTCGCGGGTCACGAGCACATCCACAAGGGCATGACCTCGCGCGACCTCACCGAGAACGTCGAGCAGCTGCAGGTCCTCAGCTCGCTCAGGATCATCCGCGATCGCGCCGTAGCCGCTCTCGCGCGCCTCGGCCGCCTCGCCGCCGAGCACGAGACCACCGTGATGGCCGGTCGCTCGCACAACGTCGCCGCCCAGGCGACCACCCTCGGCAAGCGGTTCGCCACCGTCGCCGACGAGATGCTGGTCGCGCTCGACCGCGTGGAGAACCTCATCTCCCGTTATCCGCTGCGCGGCATCAAGGGCCCGATGGGCACCGCCCAGGACATGCTCGACCTGCTCGACGGCGACGCCGCCAAGCTCGAGCGGCTCGAGGCCGCGGTCGCGGCCCACCTCGGCTTCGACCACGTCTTCACCTCGGTCGGCCAGGTCTACCCGCGCTCGCTCGACTTCGACACCGTCTCCGCGCTGGTGCAGCTCGTCTCGGGCCCCTCCAACCTGGCGACCACGATCCGCCTCATGGCGGGCAACGAGCTGGTCACCGAGGGCTTCAAGGAGGGCCAGGTCGGCTCCTCGGCGATGCCGCACAAGATGAACTCCCGCTCCGCCGAGCGGGTCAACGGCCTCTCGGTGATCCTGCGCGGACACCTGTCGATGATCGGCGAGCTCGCCGGCGACCAGTGGAACGAGGGCGACGTCTCCGACTCGGTCGTGCGCCGCGTCGCGCTGCCGGACGCGTTCTTCGCCGCGGACGGGCTCTTCCAGACCTTCCTCACCGTGCTCGACGAGTTCGGTGCCTTCCCGGCGGTCATCCAGCGTGAGCTCGACCGCTACCTGCCGTTCCTCTCCACCACCAAGGTGCTGATGGCCGCGGTCCGCAACGGCGTCGGCCGCGAGGCCGCGCACGAGGCGATCAAGGAGGCCGCCGTCGGCACCGCGCTCTCGATGCGCAAGGGCCAGGCCGAGAACGACGTCTTCGCCAAGCTTGCCGCCGACCCGCGACTGGGTCTGACCTCCGAGCAGCTCGCGTCGCTGGTCGCCGATCCGATCGAGTTCACCGGCGCCGCCGTCGCGCAGGTGCAGACCGTCGTACGGCGCATCGAGGCCGTCGCGGCCGCGCACCCCGAGGCCGCCGCGTACGTCCCCGGCGAGATCCTCTGACGCACCACGTCTGACAGCGCCGAGGGCGCGGCTCCGATCCCGGAGCCGCGCCCTTCGTGCGTCAGCGCTGGACCGGGACCAGCGGGGACGTGTTGTCGTACCAGAAGGCGGCGAACGCCGAGGCCCGGACCGGGCGGCTGATCAGGTAGCCCTGGATCATCGGGCAGCCCATCTCCTCCAGGAGAAGACGGTTCTCCTCGGTCTCGACGCCCTCGGCCACCGCGGTCATGCCGCAGGCGGCGGTGAGCCGGATGACAGCGGTCACGATCTCGGTGTCGACCGCGCTCTCGCCCAGGCCGGCGAGGAAGGCGCGGTCGATCTTCACCACGTCGACCGGGAACTGCTTCAGGTAGGAGAGCGAGGAGTAGCCGGTCCCGAAGTCGTCGATCGCGAGCTGGACGCCGAGCTCCTTGAGCCGCTGGAGGGTGGCGATCGAGGCCTTGGTGTCGCGCATGATCACGGTCTCGGTGATCTCCAGGCACAGCTGCTCCGGGCGCAGGCCGGTCCGGCGCAGCACCGCGTCGACCTCCTCGACGAAGGTGGCCCGGGAGAGCTGGTGGGCCGAGAGGTTGACGCCGATCTCGATCGGCGGCAGCTCGGGCCGGGCGAGCGTCCACTCGTGCGCCTGCCGGCAGGCCTCCTCGAGCACCCAGGCGCCGAGGGGCACGATCAGGCCGGTCTCCTCGGCGAGCGGGATGAAGCGGGCCGGTTCGACCAGCCCGTCGGGTGAGTTCCACCGCACGAGGGCCTCGGCGCCGATCGCCTCGCGAGTGACGGTGTCGACCAGCGGCTGGTAGTAGACCTCGAGCTCGCCGTTCTCCAGGGCACGGCGCAGGGCGCGCTCGAGCTCGAGGCGCGCGCGGGGGTTCGCCGCGGTCTCGGGGGTGAAGACCTGGTGCTGTCCTTTGCCGCCCTCCTTGGCGAGGTAGGCGGCGGTGTCGGCCGCTGCGATCAGCGCGTCGCGGGTCGATGCCTGGTCGGTGGTGGCGATGCCGATCGAGGCGCTGACGAAGACCTCGTGCCCGTCCACGGTGCTGCCCTCGGCCAGGGTCGCGAGGATCCGCTGGGCGACGTCGACGGCGTAGGCGACGTCGGTGATGTCCTCGAGCAGGATCGCGAACTCGTCGCCACCGATCCGCGCGCAGGTGTCCTCGCGACGCAGGGTGCGGCGCAGCTGGGCCGCGACTTTGATCAGCAGCGAGTCGCCGACCGGGTGGCCGTACGAGTCGTTGACCAGCTTGAAGCGGTCCAGGTCGATCATCAGCAGCGCGTGCCGCGTCGGGAGCCGCTCGGCGCGCGCGAGGGCGTGGTCGAGCCGGTCCTCGAAGAGCCGCCGGTTGGGCAGGTGGGTGAGCGGGTCGTGGAAGGCGAGGTAGGTGAGCTTCTCCTCGAACGCCTTGCGCTCGGTGATCTCGTGGATGACCAGCACCGCACCGGTCTGCGCGGTGGTCAGGGGCGTCGCGGTGAACGCGACCGGCACCCGCTCGCCCCGCCCGGCGACGAGGGTCGCGTCGTTGTCGACCAGGCCGCCGTCCGCGCCGACCAGGGCGGACAGGTCGACCGCCCCCTCGTCGCGGGTCATGGTGAAGACGTCGGCCGCAGGCCGGCCCAGCGGCTCGGCGCACCGGATCAGCCGTCGGGCCGCCGGGTTGGCGAAGGTGATCACGCCGGCGGCGTCGATCGTCAGCACACTCTCGCGCTGGCTGTCGGTGATGGCGGACAGATGCGTGAGGAGCTGGGCGTTGCGCAGCGCGGCCGAGGCCACGGTGGCGAGGGTGTCGAGCGCGGAGCGCTCCTCCTCGTGCCAATGGTCGCCGCCGATCCGCTCGCTCACCTCGAGCTCGACGTGGTCGCTGATCGCGGCACGCAGCGCGTGGGGAGCCTCCGGCTCACCCGCCTCCACGAGTCGCACCGCCTGGGCCGGGACGATGCGTGGCGCGGCGGCCAGCACCTGGACGCGGATGTCGTCGGCATCGGTCGAGTTCCGGATCGCCACCACCAGGTCCTGGAGCGCCTCAGCGGCCAGCCGGGCGTGCCGCTGGATGGTGACCATGACGTACGCCCGCTCGGCCATCAGGCCGACTCCGACGGCCGGGATCGCGGTCACGGGGTGCGCCCGGACCGCGACGCCGGCCAGGACTCCGAGGAAGAGCCCTCCGAACGAGTGGGCGCCGCGGGCAGTGACCTGGCGTCGGAGCCCGCTGGCGATCGGGCGGCCGGTGGCCAGCCGGACGATCAGGGCCACCGCGATGTTGGAGGACGCCGCGACTGCCAGCCCTCCGATCGTCGCGGCCGTCAGCGCCACGGCTGTGATGGGGGCGCCGACCTCGGCTCCGCCCAGCCGAGCGATGCCGTACCCGATGAGGAAGGAGAGCACGTTCTGGCCCACGTTGAACAGGAGCTTCGTCGGCGTCCGTCGCGCAGCGAGGTTGCCCACCAGCGAGGCCACGGCGACGGCGAGGGTGACCTCGATCGGACCCAGCAGCAGGACCATCGGCACGAACAGCGCCTCGTCGAGCTGGGTGGCGACGACCTGGCCCTTGTAGACGACCCGTGTCGCTCGCACGTGGGTGTATGACAGCAGAACGGTGATGCAGAGCAACGTGAACGGATGCGCGATCGCACGGCCGTCCTGGGCGGCGCCCACCGCGACACCGACCGCGACGGCCGCGAGAGCAACCGCGAGGCACACAGCCCTGACGCCGGCCGGCGTCAGGGCTCTGCCTGCGTAGGAGGGCGCCTGGCCCACGGCAGGATCGCTGCCTTCAACGGTGCTCAATACGGGGGCATCTCTCTTTGCGGGCGGCTCGCAGGGCGCAGTGGCCGTACGAGCCGCCTCACGGATGGATCAGTTCCAGCTGTCGCTGTCCCAGGAGTAGGTGTCCCAGGAGTACGTGTCCCAGGAGTACGTGTCCCAGGAGTACGTGTCCCAGGAGTACGTGTCCCAGGAGTACGTGTCCCAGGAGTACGTGTCCCAGGAGTACGTGTCCCAGGAGTACGTGTCCCACGAGTACGTGTACTGCAACAGGGTCCGCAGCAGGGCGCCAGGCGAGCGCACCATCGCGATGGACGCTGCGGAGATCTTGACCCCCGTGTTGGCCGGCTTGCGGGGGTTGGCAGCGAGCAGTGCGGCGATGTCGAGCTCGCCGGCGCCCTGGACGGTGGGGTTGACGCCGGCGATGGGCGCCGCGGTCCGGGTGAGCATGCTCTTGACGTGGTTGTTGCTCAGGTTCGGGCGCTGCTGGAGCACCAGCGCCGCCGCACCGGCGACCTGGGGCGCCGCGAACGACGTCCCGGAGCCGCGGAAGTAGCCGTCCAGCACTCGCGACTGCGGGTGCGCGACGTCGACGGTGGAACCGGGCGAGCGCGTGGACACCAGGTGCGCACCAGGGGCGACCAGATCCGGCTTGGCGATGCCGTCCGCGGTCGGACCGGTCGAGGAGAAGGAGGCGACGGTGTCGTCGTCGCGAGTGACCGTGGTCGCGTCGTCGGCCGCACCAACGGTGACGACGAACGGGTCGTCAGCCGGATGCGGGATGCCGGCGGTGCCGTTGTTGCCCGCGGCGACGACGACGACGAGCCCTGCGCGCCACGCGTCCTGGACCGCGCCGTCGAGCGCGTCCTTCGCCCACTTCTGGGTCGACTCGCCGCCGAGGGAGAGGTTGAGGACGCGGATGTTGTCGGCCTTCGCGTGGGCGATCGCCCACTCGATCGCGAAGATCACCCGGACCGGGTCGGTCTTGCCGTCGGCGCCGGCGACCTTGAGCGAGACCAGGTTCGCGCCGGGCGCGACGCCCTTGATCGCTCCGCCCGATGCTGCGCCGGAGCCAGCGATCGTCCCGGCGACGAAGGTGCCGTGGCCGTAGGAGTCCTTGGTGTAGTCGCCCTCGCCGGAGAAGTCGAAGCCGTCGATGACCTTGCCGGCCAGGTCGCCGGAGTCGTCGATACCGGTGTCGACGACGGCGACGCTCACGCCGCGGCCGTTGATGCCGGCTCGCCAGGCGCTCGGCGCGCCGTCGACCTGCGGATAGACCGCCGACGCCTCGTGGCTGTTGGCGCCCCAGGCGGCCTGGGCGGGGGAGATGGATGCGGTGACCGGTGCCGCGGAGGCCGTAGGCGCGGTGGCGCCGAGGGCGAGCGTTGCGGCGGCGAGGAGGGGGACGGCGAGTCGGGGCCGAAGAGTACGAGGGGGCATGACAGCCTCTCTATGCGTCCAGGTGCCGGGGGCATCTACACGGTTGCGGGGAAGGGGTGCGCGTCGTCGCTGCACTTATCGGCCGCGCTAGTAGATTTTAGAGGTCTGGACCGGCCCAGGGAGGTCCCAAGAACCGGGCGGTAGGTCCCGACTATGGACCACGTGTGGCGACGGCCACGCCGAATGTCGAGTTTCGGAATCGACTAAGGTAGTGGGCATGTCGACGACCACCTTGTCCACGCTGCCCTCGTACGACGGCGCCGAGGTCGTGGTGCCCGCGCCCGGCGTCGGCCCGGGCAACTGGGCCGGCGCGGCCAGCGCCGTCCTGGTCGACGGCGTCTTCTGGCTGACCTGGCGCAATCGGCGCCCGCTCGCCGAGGGCCGTGGTGTCACCGTCGACATCGCGCGCTCGAGCGACGGGGTGCAGTTCGAGACGGTCGCCGAGGTCAGCCGCGACACCTTCGACTGCGAGTCGCTCGAGCGACCCGTCCTGCTCCCGATCCCGGCGGCGCAGGGAGGCGGGTGGCGGCTCTACCTCTCCTGCGCGACCTGGGACTCCAAGCACTGGTGGGTCGACAGCCTCACGGCGGCGACGCCCGAGGAGCTGCCGAGCGGGCGTCGCCAGGTCGTGCTGCCCGGCGACGACGAGACGGCGGTGAAGGATCCGGTCATCACCGTCGCCGAGTCCGGTGCCTGGGAGATGTGGCTGTGCTGCCACCCGCTCACCGAGCCGGGGCATGAGGACCGGATGACCTCGCGTCGCCTGACCTCGCCCGACGGCCTCGACTGGACCGACCACGGCGTCGTGCTGTCCGGGCGTCCGGGGGAGTGGGACGAGCGCGGCGCTCGGGTCACGACCCCGATCGGCAACGGCCTGTTCCTCTACGACGGCCGCGCCGATGCGGCCTCCAACTGGTACGAGACCACCGGCCTGGCCCAGTGGGACGGCAACCGCCTGGTCCCCGACGTCGGCGTCGCGACGATCACCTCGCCCCACTCCGACGGCGCCTTCCGATACGCCGCAGCGGTCCCTCTCCCCGGCGGCCGGATCCGCTACTACGTCGAGGCCGCGCGCCCCGACGGCGCCCACGACCTCATCACCGTCCTCCGCTGACCCGGCCCTCCCGCACGCCCGACTTGGCCCTCCCGCACGCCCGACCCGACCCTCCGGCGCGGCCGACTTGGCCCTCCGGCACGCCTGACTTGGCCCTCGGACACGGCCGACTTGGCCCTCCGGCATGCTGGTGCGCGCGGCCGAGTCGGCGGTGCGCGGGGGCCGAGTCGGCGGTGCGCGGGGGCCGAGTCGGTGGTGCGTAAGGGCCGACTCGGCGGTGCGCGGGGGCCGAGTCAGCGGTGCGTGAGGGCCGAGTCGGCGGGGGTCAGGCCGTCGCGCGCTGGCGGAAGGAGCCCCGGCTCTCCGGTGACAGCCATTGGGCGAAGTCCTGGCCGGTCACCTCGGTGAGCAGCGCGATGTCCTCGGCGAAGACGTCGATCAGGGCGGCGCGCTGCTCGGGGGCGAGCAGGGGACGGTGCGCCGCCCCGCTGCCGCGCAGCTGACGGATGAGCGCCGGGGCCGCGCGCCGCCACACCTGCGGAGGGGCGAACTGGGCGAGCCACGCACCGCCGCGGACCACGGGCCCGACCGTGCGCGTACGCCAGCCCGGCTCGGCGTAGAGCCGACCGTTGTCGACCGGGATCTCCCCCACGTGGCCGGGCGGGAGGCCGAGGAAGCAGCAGGCCCGATCGACTGCCGCGGCGGGGTCGTCGATCAGCTCGCGGTAGCGCATCACCAGCACCCGCTCGGGATCCACGTACTCGTACAGGTGCTGGAGCTGCTCGCCGTACAGGCCGAGGTCCCGGTAGTGCCAGAACGGCGCGTAGCCGCCCTCGATCCGGGCGCGCTCCATCCCGAAGGCGGTGGTGAAGTCGGCGACCGGCTCGAGGCCGTCGGACCACAGGTGCATCCAGTTGGAGTAGGCCCGATCGATCGGATCGCGCACCACGGCGATGAGCTTCACCTCGGGCAGCATCGAGGCGATCCGGCGGTGCGCCCCGCGGCTCCACAGGTAGAACGGCGTCGACTCGCCGCGCAGCGCGTGCGCGGGCGCGGGGGCGAAGAGCGCCTCGTACTCGCTGCGTCGCCAGATCCACTCCTGCTGGGAGTGCTTGTCGCCGGGACCGCGCCAGTGCGGCGGCGGCGCGTCGTCGCACAGAAAGTACTTGGCCTCCTTGGGGGAGGTCATGAAGACGTCGGGATGGCGGGCGATGGCGCTGTGCAGCGCGGTGGTGCCGGCCTTGGGCGCGCCGACGATGAGGAAGTCCGGGCGAGGTGCGCGTGAGCTGACAGTCATGGGAGGGCCCCCGAGGTTAAGTAGTGTGAATCAGTCTACTAACTGGGAAAGACGGCTGGCCAGTGCCGATCTCCTAGGCTGTGCCCGTGGCTGAGCTGAACATTCCCCCCGCCCCTGCGATCGAGGGCACCACGCATCTCCACAGCGGCAAGGTCCGGGATCTCTACGAGATCACGGAGGGCGCGCACGCCGGCCGACTGCTCATGGTCGCCAGCGATCGCATCAGCGCCTTCGACTACGTGCTCGACTCCACCATCCCGGACAAGGGCGAGATCCTCACCCGGATGTCGTCGTGGTGGTTCGCCCAGCTCGCCGACGTGGTCCCGAACCACGTCATCTCGACCGATGTGCCGGCCGCCGTCGCCGGCCGCGCGGTGATCTGCGAGAAGCTCGCGATGTTCCCGGTCGAGTGCGTCGCCCGCGGCTACCTCACCGGATCGGGTCTCCTCGACTACAACGCCACCGGCCAGGTCTGCGGCATCGAGCTCCCCGGCGGCCTCGTCGACGGCGACCGCCTGCCGGAGGCCATCTTCACCCCGGCGGCCAAGGCCGCCGTCGGTGATCACGACGAGAACGTCTCGTACGACCAGGTGGTCGGCGTCGTCGGCGCTGCGGATGCCGACGCCCTGCGGGCGCTGACGCTCGACATCTACACCCGCGCCGACGAGATCGCACGCGGTGTCGGGCTGATGCTCGCCGACACCAAGTTCGAGTTCGGCGCGCGGATCGCCGCGGACAGCACGCGCACGATCGTGCTCGCCGACGAGGTCCTCACCCCCGACTCGAGCCGCTTCTGGTCGCTCGCGGACTGGAAGCCGGGCCAGGCCCAGCCCTCGTACGACAAGCAGATCGTCCGCAACTGGCTGCTCTCGCCGGAGTCCGGCTGGGACAAGAAGAGCGGCCAGCGCCCGCCGGCCCTGCCGGAGGAGATCATCGAGCGCACCCGCGCGCGCTACATCGAGGCGTACGAGCGCCTGACCGGCGAGCGGTTCTGACGGGCCGGGCCGTCGCTCCAGCTAGGGGTATACGGGTCGCGGTGTAGCGCTTACTCTTGTTACCGGTGCGCAGAGCACCGGTAACATCCGCGCACCGCAGGAGGCCCCATGTCCGAGTCCCATCAGCCGTACGGCGCCGGTGCTGTCGATGACCGCGAGGCCGTGGCGCCGATGCGTGACCACGGCTTCTTCGCTCCCGACTCGGTGGCGCGCCATGTCTGGTCCCACCCCTCCTCGGCGCTGATCGGCTTCGCCCGTGCGGTGACCATCGAGCACCTCGACCCCGACCTCGCGGCCGCCGTCGCCGCAACCGGCCAGGTCAAGCAGCGCACCCCGCTGCGCTACGACCGGACGATGCAGTACTTCGCGACGATCCTCTACGGCGACGCGCAGTCGGTGCTCAGGTCGTCCGACATCCTGATGAGGATCCACTCCCGCTCCGTCGGCACCGACCCGGTCACCGGCCGCGAGTTCGCGGCCAACGACCCCGACTCCCAGACGTGGATCCACCTGACCGCCTGGCACTCGATCCTCAAGTGCTACGAGATGTTCGGCCCCGGCAAGCTCTCCGCTGAGGACGAGGCGAGCTATTGGCAGGAGTGCGTGACCGCGGCGCGCTTCCAGACGATCGGCACCGACGCGATGCCGCGCACCCGCGAGGACGTCACCGCCTACTTCGAGTCCTTCCGCCCGCGGATGATCGCCTCCGAGATCAGCATCGACATGTTCGACTTCCTGACGAACATGCACCGCTCCTCGCTGCCGGACTGGGTGCCGTCGTACATCCGGATCCCGTTCAACATGTACATCCGCAAGGCGATCATCGCGACGATGCCGCACTGGATGCGGGAGATGGGCGGGGTGCCGCAGAGCGCGGCCACCGACGCGGTCGTCATCGCGACCCTCAGGCCGGTCCTGACCGCGCTGTGGCGGATGACGCCGCTGGTGCTGCGCATCATGAAGGCGATGACGCCGCGCTCCTACCCCGTGATCGCGCCGTACTTCCACCGGATCGCGCCGCTCAGTGACAAGGTCTGGGAGGTCGACGAGGCCCGCCAGGAGTTCGGCTACCGGACGCCGGCCGAGATCTACGCCGAGCAGCTCGAGCTTCGCGAGGCGGGCAAGATCAAGGCGTACGAGCAGAACCACCACGACCAGATCCTCGCCTTCGACACCGCCGGCGAGCGCGGCGGCGCACTCGCCAACTGAGCCCGGCCACCCGAGACCTGAGGAGCACACAGATGACCCAGCAAGACATGCGCACGCCGACCCACGCCGAGCTCGACGAGATGGTGGCCGAGCTCGCCGCCGGGGCGAAGACCTGGGCGGGCATGGACCTGCACGAGCGCGCCCAGATCCTGCGCGCGACCCAGAAGAGCGTGGCCGCGACGGCCGGCATCTGGGCCGGCGCCGCGACGTCGGCCAAGCAGGTGCCCTCGGGCAGCCTCGAGGGTGAGGAGTGGATGAGCGGTCCCGCCGCGGTCGCGCCGATGCTGGGCGAGTACGCCGACACCCTGCACCTGCTCGCCCACGGCCGGTCGGCGATCGAGGGCCGCAAGCTCGGCACCGCGCCCGGTGGCCGCGTGAGTGTCCGGATCCTGCCGGGCGATCTCAAGGACAACCTGCTCTTCAACGGGTTCGTCGGCGAGGTCTGGCTCCAGCCGGGTGTCACCGCCGAGCAGGCCAAGGCCGACGCCGGCCTCGGCGCGAAGCGCGTCGGGGAGAACGGCGGCGTGGGCCTGGTCCTCGGTGCCGGCAACATCTCGGCGATCGGGCCGCTCGACATCGCCTACGAGCTCGTCGCGTACAACCGGGTCAGCATCCTCAAGCTCAACCCGACCTTCCAGCACCTCCTTCCGGTGTACGAGATGGCGCTCGCGCCGCTCATCGAGGCGGGCCTGCTGCGCATCGTCAACGGCGGCGCCGAGGTCGGCGGCTACCTCGCGGACCACCCGGGCATCAGCCATGTCCACATCACCGGCTCCGGTCGTACGCACGACGCGATCGTGTGGGGCCCGGGCGATGAGGGCGCCAGGAACAAGGCCGCCGGCACGCCCAAGCTCAGCAAGGAGATGACCTCCGAGCTCGGTGGGGTCTCGCCGATCATCGTGGTCCCCGGGACGTGGTCGAAGGGCGACCTGCGCTTCCAGGCCGAGCATGTCGTCACCCAGCGTCTACACAACGCCGGCCACAACTGCATCGGCGGCCAGGCGCTGATCCTGTCGGCCGACTGGGACCAGAAGGACGCCTTCCTCGCCGAGATCCGGGGCGTGCTCGAGGAGATCACTCCGCGCTCGCCGTGGTACCCCAACGGCCAGGCCAGCATCGACCGGGCGAAGGCCACCTACGGTGCCGACGCCGAGCAGGTCGGCAGCGCGGTCCTGGTCGCCATGAAGGACGAGTCGCCCAGCGAGCTCTACGACGGCGAGTACTTCGCGGCCGTCCTCGGCATCACCGAGCTCCCCGGCACGGGCGCTGACTTCCTCGCGAACGCTGTCGACTTCGCCAACGACCGTCTCGACGGGACCCTGGGCGGCTCGGTCATCGTCCACCCGAAGGACATCAAGGCGATGGGTGAGCGCTTCGACGAGCTCGTCGCCGAGCTCAAGTACGGCGCGGTCGGCATCAACGTCTGGAGCGGCGTGGCCTTCCTGCTCGGCGGGGCGACCTGGGGCGCGTATCCGGGACATACGCTCGACGCGGTCGGCTCGGGCATCGGCGTCGTGCACAACACGCATCTGATGGACCACGTGGAGAAGACCGTCGTGAGCGGCCCGTTTCACATGTTCCCGGCCTCGGTGCTCAGCGGCGAGCTCACGCTCGCGCCGCGGCCGCCGTGGTTCGTGACGGCGAAGACGTCCGCGACCGTGGGCAAGGCACTGGCCGCGCTCGCCGGAAAACGCACCTGGCTGGGCGTCCTCAAGGTCGTCCCGCCCGCGATGCGCGGCTGACGCTGGTCGTGATGCCACAGCGCGACGGGCGCCACTCCCGGTGGAACGGCCACCGGGAGGAGCGCCGACGCCTGATCCTCGACGCGGCGATCGCCGTCGTCGAGGAGGCGCCCCAGGGCGCCGAGCTGCGCCTGCAGGACGTGGCCGCACGTGCCGGCCTGGTCCGTACGGTCGTGCAACGGCACTTCGGCGGCCAGGTCGGCCTGTTGCGGGCCGTCCAGGCGGACGTCCTGGAGCAGGCGTTCGCGCTGATCGGCGAGCCGGTCGAGCTGAGCTCGAGCCTGCACGACATCGCGGTTCAGATCGTCGGCACGACGATCGAGTGGGTCGACGGCCATCCTGGGCTGCACGCGCTGATCGAGCGCGAGGTCGGGGACGGCGAGCCGAGCGAGCTGTCGAGGGCGATCGGGTCGTACGCGCTGTTCCTCAGCGGACTGGTGGAGCAGGTCGCGGAGATCGGCGGCGTGCGGCTCACCTCCCTGCAGAACGAGGAGATCCGGCTCCTCTCGGTGGGGATCATCGGCCAGGTCCGGGTCGCGGTCACCGGCTGGCGCGAGGGCGAGTACCGCGAGGTCGGCGCCGCCCATCTCGGTGAGCTGCTCGCCACCTGGATCACCGCACAGATCGTGCTCCAGGCCCGGCGACTCGGCCTGCGGCTGGACCCCGAGCTACCGCTCGCGGAGGCAGCGATGGATTTGATGGACACGTTCCTGGCCGATGTGACCGGCCAGTAGGTTTCATCCAGAACCGCACCTGTTCGAACGACTGATGGAGGCGACCGTGGCGTCGTACAACCTGTCTGCCCTGCTGGAGAGCGGCGCTGCCGCCCACCCCGAGCGCGATGCGATCGTCATCGGCGACACCCGGCTCACCTACGGCACCGTCAACGCCCTGGCCAACCAGGTCGCCAACACCCTGGTCGCCCGCGGCATCAAGCCCGGCGACAAGGTCGCGCTGACCAGCCCGAACACCCCGTACTTCACGATCATCTTCTTCGGCATCCTCAAGGCCGGCGCCACCGTCGTTCCGCTCAACGTGCTCCTCAAGGGCCGTGAGGTCGCCTACCACCTGGGCGACTCCGAGGCGAAGGCCTACTTCTGCTTCGAGGGCACCGCCGACCTCCCGACCGGCGCCGAGGGCTACGCCGGCTTCCAGGAGGCCGCGGGTTGCGAGCACTTCTTCGTCATCACCGCCGACCCGATGGCCGCCTCCCCGATCGAGGGGGCCGAGACGCTCTTCGGTGCGATCGGCCAGCAGGCGCCGGCGTTCGAGACGGTCGAGACCGACGAGGAGGACACCGCGGTCGTCCTCTACACCTCCGGCACGACCGGCCAGCCCAAGGGCGCGGAGCTGCGTCACCGCAACCTGCGCGACAACGCGCTCCTCGGCGAGACGTCCTTCGCCGCCAGCGCCGAGCGGCCCGACACCGCGCTGGTGGTGCTGCCGCTCTTCCACGTCTTCGGCCTCACCGTGATGCAGAACGGCATCCTGGCCTACGGCGGCACGATGGTGATGCTGCCGCGCTTCGACGCCGCGACCGCGCTGCAGCTGATGCTCCGCGAGAAGGTCACGTTCTTCGGCGGGGTCCCGACCATGTACTGGGGGCTGCTCGGCGCGCTCGACGACACGGTCGACGTCGCCGAGCTCAAGAGGAACCTGCGTGCTGCGGTCTCCGGCGGCTCGGCCCTGCCCGTCGAGATCCACAAGGAGTTCGAGGCCCGCTTCGGCGTCACCATCCTCGAGGGCTACGGCCTGTCCGAGACCTCCCCGGTCGCCGCGTTCTCCGTGTGGGGCGAGCCGGCCCGCCCGGGATCGATCGGCAAGCCCGTCAAGGGTGTCGAGCTCGAGCTGATCACCCCCGACAGCTGGGAGCCGATCGCGTGGGACGAGGACGCGGTCGGCGAGATCGCGATCCGCGGCCACAACGTGATGAAGGGCTACTTCAACCGCCCCGAGGCGACCGCGGCCGTCATCAGCGCGGACGGCTGGTTCCGTACGGGCGACCTCGCCCGCCGTGACGCCGACGGCTGGTACTACATCGTCGACCGGACCAAGGACATGATCATCCGCGGCGGCTACAACGTCTATCCGCGCGAGATCGAGGAGGTGCTGCTGACCCACCCGGCGATCTCGCTGGCCGCGGTCATCGGCGTCCCGAACGAGGTCCACGGCGAGGAGATCAAGGCGTACGTCATCCTCAAGCCCGGCGCCACCGCCACCGAGGACGACATCATCGCCTGGTCGAAGGACAACATGGCGAACTACAAGTACCCGCGCCAGGTCGCGATCGTGCCGTCACTGCCGATGACGGCGACCGGCAAGATCCTCAAGCGCGAGCTCAGCTGACCACGCCGGTCGAGAGGTCACTTCTCGCGGGTCGAGTGTCCACGTGACTGGACACTCGACCCTCCGAAAGTGACCTCTCGACCTCAGGCGAAGGGGTTGGGCAGCGCGCCGGGGAGCTTGGCGAGGATCTCGCGGGCGTTGGCGGCGACCTTGTGCTCGACGAGCACCTCGTACTTGGTGGCGATCACCTGGGAGACCGAGGAGAAGTCGCGCTGGCCGCGCTGCATCGCGAAGCCCAGCAGCGACCAGATCACGCCGAAGACCAGACCGAGGATCATCGTGGAGATGATCTCGGCGAGCACGTGGTCGGGGTTGCCGAAGAACGAGAAGATCAGGCCGACGAAGAGGCCGAGCCAGATGCCGGAGAGCGCGCCGTTGAGGGCGACCCGGCCGGTGGTGAGCCGTCCGGTGATGCGCTCCATCTGCTTGAGGTCCGTACCGACGATCATGCAGTTCTGGACGGGGAAGCCCTCGTCGGAGAGGAAGTCGACGGTCTTCTGGGCGGTCGCGTAGTCGTCGTAGACGGCCAGCGACTGCGGGAACTGCAGGCGGAAGGCCGCCTTGGCGAGCGCGGACTGGGCGGCAGGATTGCTCATGCCTGCCAGTGTGCCCGATAGGATCCCGCCATGCCTCGAGTCGTCGTCGACGTCATGCCCAAGCCTGAGATCCTGGACCCGCAGGGGAAGGCCGTCCTGGGCGCGCTCCCGCGTCTCGGTCTGACCGGGATCAGCGATGTCCGTCAGGGCAAGCGCTTCGAGCTCGAGGTCGCCGAGGTGACCGACGAGCTGCTCGCCGAGATCGAGAAGATCGCCGACACCTTCCTGGCCAACACGGTCATCGAGAACTACGTCGTGCGGGTCGAGCAGTGAAGGTCGGGGTCGTCACCTTCCCCGGCACCCTCGACGACGTCGACGCCGCTCGCGCCGTCCGCCTCGGCGGCAACGACGCCATCCCGCTCTGGCACGGCGACCACGACCTGAAGGGCGTCGACGCGGTCGTCCTGCCCGGCGGATTCTCGTACGGCGACTACCTGCGCTGCGGTGCCATCTCCCGCTTCTCGCCGGTCATGGCCGAGGTCATCGAGGCGGCCCAGAAGGGCATGCCCGTCCTCGGCATCTGCAACGGCTTCCAGATCCTCGTCGAGTCGCACCTGCTGCCCGGCGGCCTGCTGCGCAACGACCACCTCAAGTTCGTCTGCCGCGACCAGAAGCTGCGCATCGAGAACGCCTCGACGCCGTGGACCTCGGCGTACGCGCAGGGCCAGGAGATCGTCGTCCCGCTGAAGAACGGCGAGGGCCAGTACGTCGCCGACGCCGAGACGATCGCGCGTCTCGAGGGTGAGGGCCGCGTCGTCGCCCGCTACCTCGAGGTCAACCCGAACGGCTCGATCAACGACATCGCCGGCATCTGCAACGAGCGCGGCAACGTCGTCGGCCTCATGCCCCACCCGGAGCACGGCGTCGAGGAGCTCACCGGCTCCGGCACCGACGGGCTCGGCTTCTTCAGCTCGCTCGTCGAGCAGGCCTTCGCCTGACCCAGCGCTGACAGCACGAGCCCGCCGCGTCGATGACGCGGCGGGCTCTTCTGCTTGCAGTGCTCAGCGAACCCCGGAGCCGAGCGCGTTCCAGGTGCTGGTGCCCGCGACGCCGCGATAGCTGAGCCCGTGCGCCTTCTGGTAGGCGACCAGGGCTGCCTGGGTGCTGCTGTCCAGGACGCCGGTGATCGCCAGCGGCCGGGGCGTCTGAGCGGTGGTGAGCAGCGCGCGCTGCAGGTCGCGGACCGACGGGCCGGTCGACCCGTACTTGATCGTCTGGCGCGCGCCACTGGCGAAGAGGGTGAGCCACAGCTTCTTGGTCCACACCGCGGAGGTCGTGCTGGCGCCGTGGGCGCCGCGCCAGGCGGTGATCGCCGCGACCGCGCCCTTGCCCAGCTTGGCGTTGATCCGCCCGGTGTAGCCGCCGCGCTCGCTCATCACGCACTTGAGCGCCTTCACGTACGGACGCAGGGTGACGTCGACCTTCGCGCCGGTGGCCGGCGGGGTGAGCTTGGGGTAGCTCGCGAAGTCGACCGGCACGCCGCCGCAGTGCGTCTCGGCTGAGGCGATGCTGCCCCGCCCGACGTCGAGGAAGTTGCGGTCGATGTTGATCGTGACGCCGGCCCACTTCTCGTTGTGGCCGCCCTGGTACTGGTGCACCCGCTGGTGGATGGCCCAGCCGGACGGCGAGAGGTAGGTCGAACCGGTGTCGGCGCGGCCGTTCCAGTCCGCGATCCAGATCTGGTCGGGATAGGCGTACGCGGCGCCCGCGGCACGGGCCTGGTCGAGGACCTTGAGGCCGGACCCGGCACTGGAGTAGACGCCGGAGAGGTAGCGGTGGGCCTTGATCTCGACGGTCCATGCCGAGAGGAAGGCGAGCCCGGACTCCTTGCACGCCTTCTTGCTGACGTCGTACGCCTCGAGGTCGTAGAAGAGCGTGCTGCCCGGGACGATGCCGAGACCCGCCGCGGCTGCCAGGGCCCGGTCGGCCTCGAGCTTGCCCTGCGCGGTCGCGTTGGCGTACGCGCCGGTCGACGTCCTGGTGGCGTCGATGACCGGGTCGATCTTCGGTCCGTAGCGCGGGAAGCGGGTGCTGCAGCTGGCCTGCGGCCCGAGTGTGATCGGCAGCAGGTGCCAGCCCCGGGCGAGCTGGTTGGCGACCCAGGTCGGGGTGAGGTTGGTCTGCACCTTGCAGGCCCGCGAGTTGCCGGAGATGTAGATGCCGGCGGCGAGGAACGGCGACGCGGCCATCCAGGCGTCCATCGCGCTCTGGCTGGGCGCGTTGCACTGGTCGAAGCCGTAGCCGGTGAGGTTGCCCGGCGTCGCCGGATTGGCCGGGTTCACGATGACCGGCCCGGGCGTCGGCGTCGCCGACGCGGTCGGTGACGGGCTGGGCGAGGTGCTCGTCCGGGCGACGGCCGAGGGCGCTGCCAGCAGCGAGGCGAGCAGTGCGACGGCGAGGGCGCGGGAGGCGCGGGGCAGGACAGACATGGCCACAGCACTGTAAGTCACAACAGTCACATCGGTAACAGAACGACGGGATTGAGTGTGGAGATATACAGACGAGCGCGAGCACACCCTGCGGCGGACGGCGCCGGATCACCTGGGTGAGCGCCGGCATGAGAGCCATGCCCGCCAGGACCGCTGCGGCGATGAAGCCGTAGTGCGCCCCGTGCAGGAAGTCGCCCGTGACCTGGTGGGCCGCATAGACCGAGGCCACCACCGCGAGCCCGACCGAGCCGCCGAGCTGCTGCATGGTCTGCAGCAGGCCCGAGGCCGAGCCGGCGTGCTCCGGCTCGACGCCGCCGAGCACGATCACCGAGATCGGCATGAAGGCGGTGCCCATCGAGAGACCCATCACGAACATCGCCGGCATCGCCCACGGGTACCCGTCGGCCCCGGACAGCTGCGAGAGCCAGGTCATCGCCGCGGTGACGCCGACCGAGCCCGCGATAACGAGCGGGGCGGGGCCGAAGCGGCGTACGAGACGCGGGGTCACCCGCGACATGGTGAAGACCGACAGCGGCATCGGCAGGAACGCCAGGCCCGCGATCAGGGGGCTGAAGCCGAGGTCGTCCTCGAGGAACTGCACCAGCAGGAAGAACGTCGCGAGCATGCCGCCGTAGAGCGCGGCCATCGTGACGAGCGCGGCGACGCGGTGCCGGTCCTGGAGCAGGGCGGGGCGCAGCAGCGGGTGGCTGTGGTGCGTCTCGGCCCAGGCCAGCAGGGCGAGCAGGGCGGCGGCCACGAGGAAGCCCGAGACCGTCTGGATCGAGCCCCAGCCGAAGTCGGGCGCCTTGAGCAGCGTCCACACGATCGAGACCGCGACGCCGGTGGCGGCGATCGCACCGACGACGTCGAAGCGGCCGTGGCGGCGAGCGGTCTCACCGACGAAGCGCGGGACGAGCGCGATCACCGCGATGCCGATCGGCACGTTGATGAACATCGTCCAGCGCCAGTCGAGCAGGTCGGTGAGGACGCCCCCGAGGATGAGCCCGATCGCGGCGCCACCCGAGGAGACCGCGGTGAAGGCCGCGAGCCCGCGGTTGCGGGCGGCCTCATCGGGCGCGGTCGTGGTGATCAGGGCGAGCACGCTCGGGGCCGCGAGCGCGGCGCCGACGCCCTGGAGGGCGCGGGCGGCGATCAGCATCGCCGGCGAGACCGCCAGGCCACCGGCCAGCGAGCTGGCCACGAAGACGCCCAGGCCCACCATGAAGAAGATGCGGCGGCCGTAGACGTCACCGAGGCGGCCGCCGAGGAGCAGCAGGCCACCGAAGGCCAGCGTGTAGCCACTGAGCACCCACGAGAGCCCGGCAGCGGTGAAGTCGAGCCCGACGGCGATGTCCGGGAGCGCGACGTTCACCACGGTGGCGTCGAGCGTGAGCATGAGCTGTGCGAGCAGGATGAGGAAGAGCGCGATGGCGCGGTTGCGGGGCGTCGGGGCGGCCGGGTTCACCGGCTCCGGCGCCACGCCGGCGGCGCGAGTGTGGTCGCGCGAGAGCAGCTGGGAAGACATGGGTGATCAGTCCTGTTCTGGTCATTTGCAGACCGACGTAGACTTAGCGGAGGATTACTCCGGTTACGTTGAAGACAATACGGAGAGTGTCTCCGTTTTGCAAGGTGTAGCGTCACAGCACCTTCGATCCATTCCCGGAGGCACGAACAGAAAGGTGATGAGGACCGATGCGCGCAGATGCGCAGCGCAATCGCGACAAGATCGTCGAGGTCGCGCGCCAGGTCTTCCGTGAGAAGGGCTATGACGCCCCCCTCGACGAGATCGCCAAGAAGGCCGGCGTCGGCGCCGGCACGCTCTACCGGCACTTCCCGAGCCGCGACGATCTGCACGACGCGGTGATGCAGGCGTGGGCCGACGGCGTCGATGTCGCCACCGAGAAGGCGCTCGCCCACGAGGGCGACTCCCGCGAGGTGCTGCTCGACTGGTTCCGCACCTACGTCGGCCTGGTCAGCAGCTACAAGGGCTCCCCGGCCAAGATCACCTCGGCGATGGGGGACCCCGACTCCCCGATCCGGACCAAGTGCCAGGTCCTCTCCGCGGCCAACGCGAAGGTGATCGAGCGCCTCGGCGACGCCCTCAGGCCCGGCATCGAGCCCGTCCAGATGGCCCGCCTGATCGGCGGGGTCGCCACCGTCGCCGACACCGCGAGCCTCGACGCAGAGGCGGTCGACCCGCTGCTCGCCGTCGTCGCCGACGGCCTGCTCGCCTGACCGAGGGGTCCACGCACCGGACGGCGCGTCTCGCCGAGTCGGTCCCAGGGCGCAGTCGCGGATAGATTTGCGCCCGTGACCGCCGCGCAGCCCGTCCTTGACACCGTCACCAACGCCTCCGCCGACCCCGAGCGCTCGCAGCCGTGGGCCGAGCTGGGACTGAAGGAGGACGAGTACGCCGAGATCAAGCGCATCCTCGGGCGGCGCCCGACCGGTGCCGAGCTCGCCATGTACTCCGTGATGTGGAGCGAGCACTGCTCGTACAAGTCCTCCAAGGTGCACCTGCGCCAGTTCGGTGAGATCCCGCAGGAGACCCCGGCGGGCAAGATGCTCGCAGGCATCGGCGAGAACGCCGGCGTCATCGACATCGGTGACGGCTTCGCGGTCACCTTCAAGGTCGAGTCGCACAACCACCCGTCGTACGTCGAGCCCCACCAGGGCGCCGCGACCGGCGTCGGCGGCATCGTCCGCGACATCCTCGCGATGGGCGCGCGCCCGGTCGCTGTGATGGACCCGCTGCGCTTCGGCCCGCTCACCGAGCCCGACACCCGCCGCGTGCTGCCGGGCATCGTCTCCGGGGTCGGCCACTACGGCAACTGCCTCGGCCTGCCGAACATCGGCGGCGAGGCCGTCTTCGACGCCTCGTACCTGGGCAACCCGCTCGTCAACGCGCTCGCGGTCGGCGTCCTCAAGCACGAGGACCTCCACCTCGCGAAGGCGTCCGGCGCCGGCAACCTCGTCATCATGTACGGCGCCCGTACCGGAGGCGACGGCATCGGCGGCGCCTCCATCCTCGCCTCGGTCGAGTTCGACGAGGACGGCCCGGCCAAGCGCCCCTCGGTCCAGGTCGGCGACCCGTTCATGGAGAAGCTGCTCATCGAGTGCACGCTCGAGCTGTTCGCCTCCGGCATCGTCCGCGGCATCCAGGACTTCGGCGCGGCCGGCATCTCGTGCGCGACCTCCGAGCTGGCCGCGGCCGGTGACGGCGGCATGCACGTCGAGCTGACCAAGGTGCCGCTGCGCGACTCCACGCTCGCTCCCGAGGAGATCCTCATGAGCGAGTCGCAGGAGCGGATGATGGCTGTCATCGCCCCCGAGGACGAGGCCACCTTCTACGCGATCTGCAAGAAGTGGGACGTCGAGGCCGCCACCATCGGCACCGTCACCGGCAACGGCCGCCTGGTCATCGAGTGGAACGGCGAGACCATCGTCGACGTCGACCCGCGCACCGTCGCCCACGACGGCCCGGTCTACGAGCGCCCGTACGCGCGCCCGTCGTGGCAGGACGCGCTGCAGGCCGACGGCGCCGAGGCGCTCGCGCGCCCCGCGAGCGCCGAGGAGCTCCGCGCCCAGATCCTCCAGCTCGTCGCCTCGGACAACCTGTGTGACAAGTCCTGGATCACCGACCAGTACGACCGCTACGTCCGCGGCAACACCGTGCTCTCGCAGCCGTCCGACTCGGGCATGATCCGCGTCGACGAGTCGAGCAACGTCGGCGTCTCGCTCTCCACCGACGCCAACGGCCGCTACGCCAAGCTGGACCCGTACGCCGGCGCGCAGCTCGCGCTGGCTGAGTCCTACCGCAACGTCGCCACCGGTGGCGCGACCCCGCTGGCCATCTCCGACTGCCTCAACTTCGGCTCGCCGGAGGACCCGGACGTGATGTGGCAGTTCGCGGAGGCCTGCCGCGGTCTCAAGGACGCCTGCCTCGAGCTCGGCATCCCGGTCACCGGCGGCAACGTCTCGCTCTACAACCAGACCGGCGAGACCCCGATCCACCCGACCCCGGTCGTCGCCGTGCTCGGCCTCATCGAGGACGTCACCAAGCGCACCCCGTCGAAGTTCCAGGCCGCCGGCGAGAAGATCTTCCTGCTCGGCGAGACCCGCGAGGAGCTCTCCGGCTCCGAGTGGGCGCACGTCGTGCACGGCCACCTCGGCGGTCTGCCGCCGAAGGTCGACCTCGCCGCCGAGGCCAGCCTGGCCAAGCTGCTCAAGGATCTGGTCGGCGTCATCTCCTCGGCCCACGACCTCTCCGACGGCGGCCTCATGCACGCCCTCGCCGAGCCCGCCATGGTCTCCGGCATCGGCGTCGAGGTGAAGATCGAGGGCGACGCGTTCGTCGGACTCTTCTCCGAGTCGGTCGCTCGGGTGATCGTGACGGTCACCGGCGAGAACGAGGCCGCGCTGGTCGCCGCCGCCGACGAGTACGGCATCGCGCTGAACGAGCTCGGCGCCACCGGCGGCGACGCGTACACGCTGTCCACCGAGGCCGGCGAGATCTCGATCCCGCTCGCGGAGCTGACCGCCGCCTGGAAGGCGCCCATCCCGGCCGCCATGGCCTGATCGCTCCGATCGTTCATCAAGACAACACGCCCGATCCGGCTCGCCGGGTCGGGCGTGCGTCTATTCTGGCGCGGTTGCCCGACCCCATCCAAGGAGCCAAGCCACCGTGATGAGTGCCCGTGTTGTCGGAGACCGGATCCGCGGATTGTTCGGTCGCTCGTCCCAGGAGCCGGCAGCTCCGGCCGCGCCGCGTCGCTCGCTCAACGAGATCGGGCTCTCGACCGGCACCGACAAGGCCTCCACGATGCACGACTACCTCGGGGTCTACGAGCGCAACCTGTCGCACCTGCGTGACCGCGACTTCCTCCTCATCGAGATCGGCGTCCACCAGGGCGCCTCGCTCAAGATGTGGGAGGAGTTCTTCTCCCGCGCCCGCATCATCGGCGTCGACATCAACCGGTCCTGCCGCCGCTTCCGCAACGACCGGATCCGGATCCGGATCGGCGACCAGGGCGACCCGGAGCTGCTCCGGTCGCTGGCGCGCAAGCGCCCGCTGGTCGTCATCGACGACGGCTCGCACCAGTGGCACCACCAGATCCAGTCGTTCCGTGCGTTCTGGCCGCACCTGGCCCCTGGCGGCACCTTCATCATCGAGGACATCCACACCAGCTTCGGTCGCTACATCCCGGTCTACGGTCGCGACGGCGGCGCCAAGGCGTACGACTTCGCCGCCGAGCTCGCCAGCGGTCTGACCGGCAGTGACTTCGCCGACCCGGCCATCGACGACTTCGAGGCGTACTGCCGCGAGACGATCGACTCGATGGTCTTCCTGCGGCACTCGGTGATCGTCCACAAGAAGCGCTACCCCCAGCCGCGGTTCACCGTCGGCAGCGTGCGCGAGCAGCCCGGTCGGATCTGGTCGACCGACGTCGGCAGCGCCTACGACCGGATCCCGGCCGAGGTCGTGGGGGCCTCCCCTCGCATCAGCGGTCTGCTGGACGAGCTGGTCGCGGACTCGCCGGTCGTCGTCGAGCCGGCGTGGAGCGGTCTGCTGGAGAACGTCACGGTCTACGGTGCCGCGCCGACCGCGACCGCCGACCGGGTGCTCCTCGACGAGACGATGAACTGCGCCCGCAACATCCGCCGCACCTCCGGGCTGTTCCGCACCGACGACGGCGAGTGGGTCCTCGAGCGGAAGAGGGTGCCGGTCGAGCTGCCCCCGCGCGCCGATGGCCGGACGCGGGTGCTGCTCAAGCAGACCTGGGACGCCAACTACGGCCACTGGATGGTCGACGCGCTGCCGAAGGTCGGGCTGCTCGCCGGCCAGTTCGACCTCGCCGAGTGCGCCTTCGTCGTCAACCAGCGCGAGGACGACAGCCCGATGCGCCGGGTGGTGCTCGACTCCCTGGAGCTCGCGGGCATCGGCGAGGACCAGGTCGAGTTCCTCTCGCAGGGCGAGGCCCACCGCTTCGACCAGCTCGTCGTGCCGGGCACCATCACCCGCCACCCGGTGACCAAGACCCCGTTCGCGATCCGCTTCCTGGAGGCGCTCGCGGAGAAGGTCGAGGCCGGTGCGCAGCAGCGGATCTACCTCTCGCGCAACGGCGGTGACCGGCGGCGCCTGGTCAACGAGGACGCCGTCATGGAGCGGCTCGCGCCGCTCGGCTACCAGCTCGTGCGCCCGGAGACCCTGTCGCTGCGCGAGCAGATCGCGGTGTTCAAGGGAGCGACGCACGTCATCGGCAACATGGGCGCGGCCTTCACCAACCTGGCCTTCAGCCCGGCCGGCGTCCAGGTGCTGACCCTGGCGACCGAGTCGATGCCGCACGACTACTTCTACGACATCACCTGCCACAAGGACGGCGCGCGCTACCGCGGTCTGCAGGGTCGCGCCGTCGGCGAGGGCCCCGCCACGATGTCCTCGGACTTCGAGGTCGACCTGGCTCTGCTCGACGAGTGCGTGGCGTGGCTGCACGACTGAGACCTGCCGCCCGCGAGGAGGTGGCCGCGGCGCGTGCGCGCGTCGAGGCCGGCACGGTTGCGAAGGCCGATCTCAAGCTCCTCACCAAGCACTACCTCGCGCTGATGGAGGCCAAGGCGCCGGGGAAGTCGGTCGAGATCCGGGTGCCGCCGTTCGCGGCCGTGCAGTGCATCGAGGGCGTACGCCACACGCGCGGCACGCCGCCGGCCGTGATCGAGACCGACGCGGCCACGTGGATCTCGGTCGCCACCGGCACGCTGACCTGGGACGAGGCGCTCGCCGCGGGGACCGTGCGCGCCAGTGGCGAGCGCACGGACCTCGCGCAGTACCTCCCGCTCGGCTGACCGGTTCCGGGCCGAACCGCTAGGCCAGGTTGCGGAGCAGCAGCGTCTCGCCGAGGACGACCCGCTCGAACTCCGCCAGGTGCAGGCCCTCGTTGGGCCCGTGCGCGCGGGTGTCCGGGTCCTCGACGCCGGTGACCAGAACGCTGGCCGCCGGGAACGCGTCCTTGAACTCCGCGATGAACGGGATCGACCCGCCGACGCCCATGTCGATCGGCGCGACACCGTCCCAGGCCTCGGTGAAGGCGGCGCGGGCGGCGTCGTACGCCGGGCCGGTGGCCTCGAGGACCGTCGGCTCCCCGGTGTCGACGACGCTGGTGCTGAGCTGGGCGCCCCACGGGACGTGCTTCTCCAGGTGCTCCTGGAGCCGCCGGACCGCGTTCTCGCCGCTGTCGCCCGGTGCGAGCCGGATGGTGACCTTGGCGCGGGCGACCGGGGTGAGCGTGTTGGATGCGCCCTCGACCTTCGGGGCGTCGATGCCGGTGACGGTGACCGCCGGCTTGGTCCAGAGCCGCTCGACGGCCGAGCCGGTGCCGATCCACTGGGTGCCGGGTGCGGCGCCGGACTCGGCGCGGAGCCGGTCCTCGGGGTAGTCGACGTCGGCGGCCGGGCCGCTGACCAGACCCTCGACGGCGCAGGAGCCGTCCTCGGTCCACAGGGTGTTGAGCAGGCGGGTGAGCGCCATCAGGGCGTCGGGGACCAGGCCGCCCCACATGCCGGAGTGGACGGCGTGGGTGAGCGTGCGGACCTCGACGTCGACGCGGATCAGGCCTCGGAGCGAGGTGGTCAGGGCGGGTACGCCGATGTCCCAGTTGCCGGAGTCGCCGATGATGATCACGTCGGCCTTGAGCCGGTCCTGGTGCTTCTCGAGGAGCTCGGGCAGGGTCGCGGAGGCGACCTCCTCCTCGCCCTCGATGAAGAGGCGCAGCGTGACCGGGACCGAGCCGGTCGCGGCCTTGAGCGCGCGGACCGCGCCGAGGTGCATCGCGATGCCGGCCTTGTCGTCGGCGGCACCGCGGCCGTACAGGCGGCCGTTGCGGACGGTGGGCTCGAACGGTGCGGAGTCCCAGTCGGCCGGGTCGTTCTCGGGCTGGACGTCGTGGTGGGCGTAGAGCAGCACGGTCGGCGCGCCCTCGGGGCCCGTGAGCTCGCCGACGACGGCCGGCGGGGCGCCGTCGTGCGCGCGCACGATCTCGGCGGCGAAGCCCTCGGCGGCGAAGAGGTCGCGGGTGCGCTCCGCGCTGCGCTCGACCTCGCCGTGCCGGGCGGGGTCGGCGCTCACCGACTGGATCCGGACCAGCCCCTCGAGGTCCTCGAGAAGGGCGGGCATGAGGTCGCGGACGGTCGCCTTGAGGTCGCTCATGACGGCCAGATTACGGCCTGCGCCACGGACGCCACGCGGCAGGACGTCATGCGCTCCGTGCCGGTCCGCCGCAACGGAGGTACCACGTCCGGGGTCAGCCGGCCGTGCGAGGCAGCGCCACGTGGAAGGTGCTCCCCTCGCCGAGCTCGGACTCCACGCTGATCCGGCCGTGATGGCGCTGCACGACCCGGTCGGCGATCGCCAGGCCGAGCCCCGTTCCGGGACGGCGACGGGCCTGCGGGTTCGAGGAGCGGAAGAACTCCTGGAAGATCAGCTCCTGCTCCTCGGGCGCGATGCCGAGGCCGTGGTCGGTGACGGTGAGCTCGACGTCGTCCGCGCGGGCGTGTACGGCCACCGAGACGACCCCGTCCTCGTCGCTGTACTTGAGCGCATTGGTGACCAGGTTCGTGACGACGGTCTGCAGGCCTGGCCGGTTGCCGGTCAGGACCAGCCCGTCGCTCGGCGCCTCCAGCCGCACCCGCTCCGAGGACGGCACCTGGGCGACGGCCTCGCGGACCAGCTCGACCAGGTCGATCTCGTCCAGCGGGAAGTTGGACGGGTCGGAGGCGGCGGCGAGCTGGAGCAGCTCGTCGATGAGGGCGGTGGCGCGGGCCGCCCCTCGGTCGATCGCGACCAGGGCCGGGTTGGCGGCGGCCTCGGGGGAGCGCAGCATCTCGTCCTCGAGGTTCACCCGGATCGCCGCGATCGGGTTCTTCAGCTCGTGGGCCACCGTCGCGATCAGCTGGCTCTTGTACGCGTCGAGCTCCCGCAGGCGCTCGGCGGCCTCCCGCTCGAGCTCGAGGGCGCGGCTGATGCCGAGCACCCGCCCGAGGTCGCGGCCGATCTCCTGGGCGATGGCCCGCTCGGCGGGGCTCCAGTCCGGCATGTCCGCGCGCCGGTACAGGGTGAGTGCACCGAGGACCTCGGTGCCCGAGCCGAGGGGCGTGACGAGGATCGAGCTCGCGTCCAACTCCGCGAAGAGCGCCCGGAGGAACTCGTCGTCACCGGCGACCAGCGGGAAGTCGATCTGCTCGGTGGCGGTGGTGATCGCGACGGTGTGGTGCTCCCAGGCGTACCTGGCCACCCGCACCCGGATCGCCTGCAGTCGTGGGTGCTCGCTGTCGACCACCGTGCCCGAGGAGGCGAAGACCTTCGGCACGTCGCCGTCGAAGAGCGTCGCCCGCAGCCCGAGCAGGCCGAGACCGCCCACGAGACCGTCGGCGACCGCGCCGAGGGTCTCGCGGGGGGAGTCCGTGCCGCTCGCGCGGGCCAGCGCCTGGCGGGCGGTCTCGGCGAGCCGCAGCTTGTCGGCGTAGTCCTCCCGCTCGAGCGCCGTCAGCAGGACCCGCGCCGCCTGTGCGGCGTACTCGTTCAGGCGGGTCTGAGCATCCTCGTCGGGCACCCGGCCGTCGACCGGACCGTCCAGTCGGATGAGGCCCCGGAGGCTGCCGCTCGAGTCGCGTACGGGCACCGCGAGCGCGCTGTGGACGTCCCACTCCGCGTCGCGGTAGTCGTGATCGACCGTCCACTCGTTGCGGTAGATCCCGCGTGCCTGGTCGAGGAAGTGCAGCGCTCCCCATCGCTCGGCGCTCGCGAGCAGCCGCTCCGCCAGCCTGACGGGGAAGGAGACGTCCAAGAAGGCCGGCAGCGGGGCCGGCGCCCCGGTCGGGTCGATCAGCCCGCCCGCACCGGAGACCGCGACGTTGTGCACCATGTCGTCGCGCACGACGGCGATGGACACGACCAGGAACCCGCCGAAGACGCAGAGGCTCTCCGCGGCCATGCACAGCGAGGGCGCGATGACGGGATCGGCCCAGGTGGTGACGCTTGCCGGGCGCTGCTGGCCGGCGAGGAACCCGCTCATGCGTACGACCGCGGCTCGGCGGCGGGCAGGAGGACGCGGGGGGTGCTGCCGCGACCGGGCTCCGGGCGCCGCATCACCTGGTCGCGAGTGAACTCGACCGGCCAGGTCGAGTTCGTGGCGGTCGGGGCCGGCATCGGGTCGCCTCAGGTTCAAAGGGGGTTACGGAAGGGCGTCCCGAGAGCGCCCCAGGTAAAGAGGCGGACGGGGGCAGCCTACGACCTCGTCGGCGGCTCCGTCTCGAGACCTCGGGGAATCGGCGTACGACTTCGCGGACCGTAGACTGGCACCGTGCCGTTTGTGAGCCTTGACGGAGTTGTGGACACCGGACGACGAGCCGGCGACGGCCGTCTCACGATGGCCCTCGACCCCCAGGACCAGGGTCCCCAGGACCAGTGTGGTGTCTTCGGCGTGTGGGCGCCGGGCGAGGACGTCGCCAAGCTGACGTACTTCGGTCTCTACGCCCTGCAGCACCGCGGACAGGAGTCGGCAGGCATCGCTGTCTCCAACGGCCGCCAGATCCTGGTCTACAAGGACATGGGCCTGGTCTCCCAGGTCTTCGATGAGTCGACGCTCGACTCGCTCCAGGGCCACCTCGCCATCGGCCACGCCCGCTACTCCACGACGGGTGCCTCCACCTGGGAGAACGCTCAGCCGACCTTCCGCCCGACCGCGGACGGCTCGATCGCGCTCGGCCACAACGGCAACCTGATCAACACCCACGAGCTGCGGGACATGGTCGCGGACCTTCCCGAGCGCACCAGCGATCCGGTGCGCGCCGCGGACCCGGTGTCGACCAACGACACCTCGCTGCTCTCCGAGCTGCTCGCGCACCACCCGGACACCACCGTCGAGGAGCGTGCGCTGGAGCTGCTGCCTCTGGTCAAGGGCGCGTTCTGCCTGGTGTGGATGAACGAGAACACCCTCTACGCCGCGCGCGACCCGCAGGGCATCCGCCCGCTCGTCCTGGGCCGGCTCGCGAGCGGATGGGTGGTCGCCTCCGAGGACGCCGCCCTCGCCACCGTCGGGGCCAGCGTCGTCCGCGAGGTCGAGCCCGGCGAGATGATCGTCATCGACGAGAACGGCCTGCGCTCGCACCGCTTCGCCGAGCCCGAGCGCAAGGGCTGTGTCTTCGAGTACGTCTACCTCGCCCGTCCCGACGCCAACATCGGTGGCCGCAACGTGCACGAGGCCCGCGTCGAGATGGGTCGTCAGCTCGCCCGCGAGTTCCCCGTCGACGCCGACGTCGTCATCGGCGTGCCGGAGTCCGGCATCCCGGCCGCGACCGGCTTCGCCGAGCAGTCGGGCGTCCCGTACGGCCAGGGCTTCGTCAAGAACTCGTACGTCGGCCGCACCTTCATCCAGCCGTCCCAGACGCTGCGCCAGCTCGGCATCCGGCTCAAGCTCAACGCTCTCGAGCACGTGATCAAGGGCAAGCGCGTCGTGGTGATCGACGACTCGATCGTGCGCGGCAACACCCAGAAGGCGCAGATCCGGATGCTGCGCGAGGCCGGCGCCACCGAGGTGCACGTGCGGATCTCCTCGCCCCCGGTGAAGTGGCCCTGCTTCTACGGCATCGACTTCGCCACCCGCGCCGAGCTGATCGCCAACGGCCTCGACGTCAACGAGATCGCCGCCTCGATCGGCGCCGACTCGCTGGGCTACATCTCGCTCGAGGGCATGATCGCCTCGACCGAGCAGTCCACCGAGAAGCTGTGCACCGCCTGCTTCACCGGCGAGTACCCGGTGGCCCTTCCGGACGAGAGCCTCCTGGGCAAGCACCTGCTCGAGGTCTCCCTCCAGTCGCCGACCGCGGGCAAGGCCCTGCCGGTCCTCAACAATCCCTGATCGAAGGACTTCTCATGACGAACGCGTACGCCCAGGCCGGCGTCGACATCCACGCCGCGGACGCCGCCATCGAGATGTTCAAGGGTGCGGTCGCCAAGACCAAGCGCCCTGAGGTGATCGGTGGCCTCGGCGGCTTCGCGGGCCTCTTCGACGCCAGCGCGCTGAAGGACTACGAGCACCCGGTCCTGGCCACCTCCACCGACGGCGTCGGCACCAAGGTCGCCATCGCCCAGGCGATGGACGTCCACGACACCATCGGCTTCGACCTGGTCGGCATGGTCGTCGACGACCTCGTCGTCTGCGGCGCCGAGCCGCTCTTCATGACCGATTACATCGCCACCGGCAAGGTCGTCCCGGAGGTCATCACCGCGATCGTCACCGGCATCGCCAACGCGTGCGCCGAGGCGGGCGTCGCGCTGGTCGGCGGCGAGATCGCCGAGCACCCGGGCCTGCTCGAGGCCGGCGAGTACGACGTCGCGGGCGCGACCACCGGCGTCGTCGAGAAGGACGGCATGCTCGGCCCCGACAAGGTCGAGGTCGGTGACGTCGTGATCGCGATGGCGTCCTCGGGTCTGCACTCCAACGGCTACTCCCTGGTGCGCCACGTGCTGCTGAACACCGCGCAGATCCCGCTCGGCCAGCACATCGACGAGCTCGGCAAGACGCTCGGCGAGGAGCTCCTCGTGCCGACGCGGCTCTACACCAAGCCCTGCCTGCGCCTGGCCCGTGAGACCGCGACGCACGCGATGTCGCACGTCACCGGCGGCGGCCTGGCCAACAACCTCGAGCGAGTGCTGCCGGCCTCCGTGGCTGTCACCGTCGACCGCTCGACCTGGACCCCGGGCGCCATCTTCAGCCTGGTGAAGAGGACCGGCGACGTCTCGCAGCCCGACATCGAGGCCACCCTGAACATGGGCGTGGGCATGGTCGCGCTGACCGCTCCCGACGCCGTGGACGCCGCGCTGGCCATCCTGGCCGAGAGCGGTATCGAGGCGTGGGTGGCGGGCGAGGTCGTCGCCGCCGGCGCCGACAACGGTGGCCGCGTCGAGCTGATCGGCCAGCACCCGGGCTGGTGATCCAGCCCTCGAGAGGGTGACGTTCGCGACTTCCGGAGGAATGTTCGCGGGGCGCGAACATCTTTTCGATCCGCCGGTGTGCGTTCACGCCCACCGAACAGGTAGCGTTGGGCCCACGACAAGTTTTGAGGCAGTCCGGGAGCGATCCCGGCCAAGTGTGCGAGGGGGCTGGACCCTATGGGGCGCGGCCGAGCGAAAGCCAAGCAGACCAAGGTCGCTCGCGACCTGAAGTACCGCACTCACGACACCGACTTCGGTGCTCTTGCTCGTGAGCTGCACGGTGGCGAAGGCGAGTCGGATGACATCGATGCCACCGACGAGTCCGACCAATGGTCTGACTACCCCTCGCGCGATTGACGCCTCAGCCCCGGTCACCGGCCGGGGCTGACGCTCCTCGCGATCACCACGTCGCCGTGGGTGCCGTAGCCGAGCAGGCTGCCACCCCACGGACTCCCGTCGAAGCCGACCATCAGCAGCTCGCTGTCGGGGTCGGTGGTGACGGGCACCAGCGTGGGCCACGGGATGTTGGTCGGGTACGGCGCATCAAGAGCGCCGATCTCCCGCATCGACAGATCGAAGACCGGGTAGCGCTCGCGCTGACCCCGGAGTCCGTCGCGCCCGTCGCTGGCGAGCACCACCCAGTCCCCGCCGAGGCGGGCCAGGGTGGTGCCCTCGGTGGAGCGCCGCTGCGGGTCGACCCCGCGGACCTCGAGCCGATCCAGGGCCGGCCCGCTCGCGACGACCGGGTGGAACCGGAAGAACCGGCGCGCGCTGACGTACCCCACCAGCCACCCGTCCCCGGACCGGATCAGGTGTGGGTCCCACACGCCCACCGACGCGAAGCCGCTCGTCGGCAGGATGAGCGGCTCGGTGTCGAGCACGTGCTCCCCGCGGAGCAGGTCCGCGTCCGTACGGGCGATCGTCACGCTGACGCCGGCTCGCTCGCGGTCAGCATCGCTCGGCGTGACCTCGAAGGCGCCCCACGTGCTCGTCGCGACCAGCCACCCGTCGCCGTCCCGTACGAGGTGCGTGGCGTGGTCGCCGAAGACCCCCGCCTGCTGCGCGCGGCGGAAGTAGAGGTCGCTGAGATGCTCGAGCGCGAGGGCCTCGGTGTCGAGCGCCCACACCGACGTGTGCGCGGTGTCGAAGAAGCCCGGCCCGGCGCTCGTCGCCGTCAGGACGGCGCGCCCGTCGTCGGACCGGTACGGCGTCCCGTCGGCGTGGGTGGTGAGCCGCAGGTCGCGTAGTCCGAGCTGGCCGAACGAGCCGGCCTCGAGCGCCTCGACGGTGCCCTCGTGGGCGACGGACAGCTCGGCGAGCCAGGTCTCGTCCCGGGTGTCGATCAGCTCGCTGAGATCGACGCGTCCGCGCGCCTCCCACGGCTGGTCGACGCTGCGGGCCAGCACGGTGAGGTGGGTCCCGGTCAGCGTCAGCGCGATGGCATCGGCCGGCCGGGGGAGCCGACGTCGGCGGCGGCTGGCGTGGGTGGTGGTCCGGCCGCCGGCGGTGACGTGCAGCCGCACGCGGCCGTCCGCGTACTCCGCCCCCAGCACGTCGACGCCGGAGCGCCAGGACAGGACGAGCCGGTCACCGACGCCGGTCGCGACGGCGCTCGCGTAGGGCGCCGAGCGCGGGCACGGCGTCGCCGAGCGTGCGCCGCCGGCGCGGACCTGGACGTGCTGGATCAGGGCGACCGGACGGATCCGGGCGGCGTTCTCGAAGCGGGGCAGGACCACCGGGAGATCCTCTCGCATCCCGAGCGACGTGCCGTACCGCAACGAAACCTGGACGTCCGACTTTCCGCCGAACGGCTCTTCCCAAAGCGGTTCCGGAGCGACGAGGCCGCGTGTCACGCCAAGGTCCTCGTCGACGCCAACGGTGCCGTCCCGGCCTCGACGACGCCCTCGTCGAGCGCGCTGACCCCCGCCCAGCTGCAGTCGGCCTACAAGCTGACCGGGCTGAGCTCGGGCGGCAAGACCGTGGCGATCGTGGACGCGTACGGGTACGGCAACCTCGCCCGCGACCTGGCGACGTACCGGTCGTACTTCGGTCTCCCGGCGTGCACCACGGCCTCGGGCTGGGTCGTGCAGGCCAACAGCACCTCCTTCGCCGACCTCGGCACCGCGGTGAACACGGCCGCCAAGCAGGCGGGCGTAGTGGCGATCTCCAACTCCTACGGCTCCAGCGCGGACGCGGCAGACTCCAGCTACGGCAGCTACTACAACCACCCGGGCATCGCGGTGACCGCCTCGACGGGTGACAACGGCTACCTGGGTGGTTCGTTCCCGGCCTCGTCGACGTACACGGTCGCCGTCGGTGGCACCACCCTCAAGGCCACCTCGGGCACGACCCGTGGCTGGGCCGAGTCGGTCTGGAGCGGTGCCGGATCAGGCTGCTCCACGTACAACGCGAAGCCGTCGTGGCAGACCTCGGTGACCGGCTGCGCCAAGCGCGCGATGGCGGACGTCGCGGCCGCCGCAGACCCGAGCGCGGGTGGGATGGCGGTCTACTACCCGACCAACACGACCCAGTCGACGTGGGCCCAGGTCGGGGGCACGTCGGAGGCGTCGCCGATCATCGCGGCGACGTACGCGCTGGGGACCAAGACCCTGCCGTCCTACCCGGCGGCGCTGCCGTGGGCGAACTCGGGCTCGCTCAACGACGTGACCACCGGCTCCAACGGCAGCTGCTCGCCGGCGGTCTGGTGCACCGGTACGGCCCGCTGGGACGGCCCGACCGGGCTCGGCACGCCGAACGGCGCCGGCGCCTTCTGACCGGCTCCAAGGCCGGCGCCGTCTCCGTGCGGAATTTCTCTCCGCGCGGAGACGGCGCTGCCGATGTGTGAGGTATGACACTCATCCAGAACCCGCACCCTCACGCCGAGGTCGTGGCCTGGACCGACGAGCGCGTGGCGATCCACCACGCGGCTGCGTGGGACGCCTGGCTGCACGGCGCCGTGGCCGTGATGCACGACGGCGATCACGACATGCTGGTGGTGCCGATGGAGGAGCTGCGTGACACGGCGCAGCAGTACGCGGAGCGGCTCTACCAGCTCGGCTCCGTGAAGCACCTCGCCGGCCGGGACTGACCCGGCCGCGGCGGGCTACTTCTTCTTGCCCTTCTTGGCGGCAGCGGCTCGCTTGCTCGCCTTCTTCTCCGCGCGCAGTCGACGTTCCTCGACGTACATCGCGTCGGCCTCCTCGAGGGAGGGCGCGCCGCCGCCGTACGCCTTGGGCAGCCACCAGGCGCCCGGCTCCTTGTCCGGGTAGTTCGTGATCAGCCGATCGAGCATCTCGTCCATCCGGCGCTTCAGCTCCGCGGTGTCGGCCACCGGGTCACCGGTCAGGGGCATCGGCTCGCCGACCTCGATCGCGACCGGGGTGTGGCGGCTCAGGTCGAGCTTGCGGCCCTTGGTGAGGATCCGCTGCGTGCCGAAGAGGACGACCGGGATCAGCGGGACGCCGGCGTCGGCGGCGATCCGGACCGCGCCGGTCTTGAGCTCCTTGACCACGAAGCTGCGCGAGAGCGTCGCCTCGGGGAAGATCCCGACGACCTCGCCCTCCTTGAGCTTGCGTGCGGCGACCATCATGCCCTCGGCACCGGACGCGCGGTCCACGCTGATGTGGTGGAACGAGCGCATCACCGGGCCGCCGACCGGGTGGTCGAAGACCTCCCGCTTGGCCATGAAGCGCGTCAGGCGGCCACGCTCCGCGGCCGGATAGCCGGCCATGATGTAGTCGACGAACGACAGGTGGTTGACCGCGAGCAGGGCACCGCCCTCGGTCGGGATGTGCTCCTGACCGGTCATGGTGATCTGGACGTCGCCGAGCTTGAACCAGGCGCGTGCGGCGGCGATGACGGCGGGATAGACGATGTCGACCATGGTGCTCGCCATCGTGGCCGCAACCGGGCGCGAAAGCCAGTGAAACGCAGCGTAAGTGACTCGTGAGTTTTGTTCGCGGCGAATAATTCCAGGACGCGCTCAGCGGGTAGCCGTGTCCGATTCCGGTCATCGGCAGGATCGGACACATCGCTGCGGCCGAAACGGCCCGTGCCGCTTCCCAGCGCTCAATACGCTCGGCCGGCCCCCTCCGGGTGCGGGGCTCCGCCGTCCGATCCACTCTGGGAGCAGCCCCACATGTCACGTCCCTTCTTCGCGCGCGGCCTGGCCGCCAGCGCCGTCGCCGCGCTGGCCGTCACCGGTCTCGCCACCCCGGCTCACGCCGACGCCCCCTTGACCGTCAGCCTGCTCAGCCAGCTCAACGGCAAGGCGTCGACGAGGCAGGACGTGGTGACCACGTCGACGTCCCTCCCGTTCACCCTCACCGCGCACGCCAGTGCGAACGCCGCCGTGACCTTCAGCTACCGCCCGGCCGGTGCCGACGACAGCGCGTGGGCCACCATCGGCATCCCGTTGGGCACCTCCACCGATGGCTACGTGAGTGCCGATTGGTCGGGAGCGCCGCTCGGCGTCTACGACCTTCAGGTCAGCGCCACCGATGGCACCACGACCGTCGTGGACCGGCGCCTGAACGTGCAGATCGACAACGTGACCGATGCCGTCGAGCTCGCCAACCAGTACAGCGGTCTTCCGTACTTCACGCAGCCGTACGCCTCCGCGGGAGAGACCGCGACGTACGCCACCGTCACCGGCACCACCTCGGCCACCAGCGGCGACGTCGCCCTCTCCTGGTGGGATGCGGCCGACGGTGACTTCCACGGCCAGACCAACGCCGCTGTCAGCCAGGTGACCCTGAAGGCCGGCGGCCCGTTCGGCATGCCCGGCTTCCCGCCCATGCCCTCGGTGTACGGCGGGAGCTTCAGCGGTGTCCTGGACCTCGACGGCTTCGACGTCGCACCCGGCGCGGTCGTGCCGGTGAAGGCGTTCCGCGGCACTGACGACGTCCAGCCGCTGGCGCTGGCCTCAGCGGCGCAGGCGATCACCGGCATCTCGGTCGACTTCGACGGCGTGGCCGGGGCGGGTATCACCGGACACGCGACGGTCGTCGACGCGAGCGGCCTGCCGATCCCCGGCGTCCAGGTCCGCCGCTCCGCCGACGACTCGCTCGTCGGCTATACCGACGACGCCGGCACGGTCCCGCTGACCCAGACAGCGGACTCGAGCGCGAGCTACTACGCGAACGCCAACAACGATGCCGCGTACTTCCCGGAGGACGGTGACCGGACCGTCTCCGTCGAGTCCCCGACGTTCGCCAGCATGACGTCGGTGGAGCCGTATCTCGCCGACGGCACCGTCTTCGACCGCGACGAGTACACCGACGGCGATCTCGCGCTCCAGGTGTACGACCAGGAGGGCGCGGCCGTGGGTGCAGGACTGACCGTCCCCTACGCGATCTACCGCTCCGGCGCCACGCCGCCCGCGCCCACGATCGGCATCACCGACGCGGACGGCAGGATCGTGATCAGCGCCGCGCTGTCGACGCCGGGCTCGTACACGCTCGCCTACGGCGAGGTGGGCAGCACCGAGACGGACAACACCGACGCCACTTTCCTGGCCGGTGACGCGACGCTCGCGCTCTCGCCGGCCTCGGGAACGGCCGCTTCGGGTGGAACCATCACCTACACCGGCACGCTCGCCATCGGCGAGGAGCCGCTGTCGGGGCGCGCGATCGACCTCTCGTACGCGCCCGACGGCACCAGCGACGCCGGCATCGGTGCCGGCCACACACTGACCGCGCATTCCACGACCGGCGAGGACGGCACCTTCACCGTCACCGTGCAGGACCCCTCCGCCGCTGCAGCTGGCAGCGCCGCCGAGACCGGCACCCTGACCGCCACGACAGCGATGACGCCCGACTCCGAGGACAGCACGTTCGCCGGCAACGCCGACGCGACCGCGAGTGCCACGGCGCGGTTCGTCGCGGCACCCTGGGTGCCGCCGACCGACCCGCAGCCCCCGGTCACGGGTGGCGACCCCCAGCCGCCGGTCACGGGTGGGGACCCCCAGCCCCCGGTCACGGGCGGCGACCCCCAGCCCCCCGCGACCCCCGACCCGCAGAACACCGTCCAGCTCACCGGCTCGGGTCGCCAGGACCGGACCGACCGGCTGCGCATCGTCGTGTCGCCGGACCTCGCCGGCCGCAAGGTCATCCTGCGTCGTCTGGTCCACGGCCACTGGCGCAAGGCGGCGGTGGGGCGCATCGACGAGAACGGTGTCCTGGTCCTGAAGGTCCGCGACCGCAACCGCGCCCACCGCACCACGTACAAGGTGACGGTCCTGTCGGGCGCTCACCCGACCTCGAACACGGTCACCGTGTCGTGAGTCAGGTGACGGTCCGGCCGATGGCCGCGTCCCAGCTCGAGCAGTGGCGTGCCGCCCGCGCATCGGCGGGCACGCCACTGCCCGACGCGGGGGCCGAGCGGGAGGCCGTGACCGTCACGGTGGACGGCGTCGAGGTCGGCGGGGCGGTACTGGCGTACTCCGCCGAGCCCTCCGGCCGGCGCTGCGCCGTCCTCCTCCTGCAGACCACCGTGCCGTACGACGCCGTCGACCGCTGGACGGCGATCGCCCGCGGTCTCGAGGACTATGCCCGCCGACGGGCCGCGACCGAGATCACGACCGCCGTCGCCCCGGCCCTCGCGGCGGCGTTCGGCCACGCCGGATTCCTGGCGACCATGCTCGGGGCGGAGCGTCCGTTCGGTCCGAACGGCTGGGCCGAGCTCCACGACGACGGCAGGGTGACGGTGCGTCCGATGGACCTCGCCGAGCGACAGCGGTTCGTCGGGGAGCTCCGCGAGCTGATGCTCAGCGGCATGACCCGGGCCGGGGTCGTCGAGCCCGGCAGCCCGAGCCTCGAGGAGCTAAAGACTCGGCTCGTGCCCCTGCTCGAGGATCCGCTCCCCGCGGACCAGCTGGTGCTCACCGCCCTCATCGACGGGGCACCCGGCGGTGGCCTGTGGGCGACCCTCGCCCCGGTCGACGGCGGCAGGGAGATCCACGCCCATGCCCTGCAGATCGATGCGGAGCACCGCGGCCGGGGTCTCGGCCGGTCGTTCCTGAGCGCACTGAACACCTATGTGGCCCCACTCGGTGCCCGCGGTGTCCGGCTGCGGGTCTACGGCTTCGACCGGCGCGCCCAGCAGCTTTTCGGTGTCACCCAGGACACCGTCGAGGAGATCCACCTGCGCAAGGACATCGCCGCGGAGGACGCGGCCCTACGCTGAGCCCATGGTGAAGTGGCGCGGCCGCGATGTGAGCGACACCTGGCGGCTCGATCATCCGTGGGCAAGCGTCTACTCCTTCGGGATGGCGCACCGACCGATCGCGCGTACGGCCGGGGTGGTCGGCTTCGGCACCGACTTCGACCGGATGTACGACGCCATCGCCTCGATCGGCGACCTGCCCGCCGGGTCCACCGTCCTCGACGTGCCCTGCGGGGGTGGGGTCGCGCTGCGCGGGCTGGTCGGCGCGCGCCGGATCCGCTACGTCGCCGCCGACATCTCGATCGCGATGCTGGCGCGCACCCGACGTACGGCCGCGGGTCTCGGTGTCGAGGTGGAGCCGGTGGAGGCCGACGTCGCCGACCTGCCGATGGAGGACCGGTCGGTCGACCTCACCCTCAGTCTCACCGGCCTGCACTGCTTCCCCGATCCGCGGGCCGCGATCCGCGAGATCGCCCGCGTCACCCGCGACCGGATCGAGCTGAGCTGGCTGCGCTCGGATGCCGGCCTGCGGTACCGCCCCATCCTGATCGCCGGGCGGGCCGGCGGCCTCGTCGGACGCTCCGCCACCGCGGACGAGGTGGGGCTGTGGCTCGCGGAGTGCGGCTTCGACGCTGAGATCCGCATCGAGGGCGCGTTCGCGTACGCCTCCGCACGGCGGGGGTAGAGGGCGATTCGGTGGGACCGGAGCAGATCGGGTAATGTCCGGTCACGGCTTGGCCAGATAGCTCAGTTGGTACGAGCGATCGACTGAAAATCGATAGGTCGGCGGTTCGACCCCGCCTCTGGCCACCACCACAGAAGGCCCCCGAGTCCACTCGGGGGCCTTCTGCGTCGCCGCGGCCGCACGGTGTGGAACGATTCCCGCCGTGGCCGAGCGCGTCAGTTTCTCCAGCTCCACCGGACCAATGCTGTCCGGACTGATCGACCTCCCGCAGGGCGAGGTGCGCGGCTGGGGCGTCTTCTCGCACGGCTTCACCTTGGGCAAGGACTGTCCAGCAGCCGCGCGGATCTGCCGCCAGCTCGCCAGCGAGGGCATCGGGATGCTCCGCTTCGACAACCTCGGCCTCGGCGATTCCGAGGGCGACTGGGGCGACGGCTCGTTCACGGTGAAGGTCGCCGACACCGTACGAGCGCTGGCGTTCATGACCGAGCGCGGCACGCCCGCGCGGCTGCTGGTGGGTCACTCCTTCGGCGGCTGCGCGGTCCTCGCGGCGGCGAAGCAGGTCGCGAGCGTCGCCGCGGTCGCGACCATCGGCGCCCCGTCCGACCCGAGCCGCACCGAGCACCAGTACGACGCCGTCGTCGACCGCGTCCTCGCTGACGGCGAGGCGCAGTGGCTGGTCGGCGGCACGAAGGCACTGACGCTGAAGCGCGCGTTCGTCGAGGACGTCCGGGCCGCGGACCTCAACGACGTGATACCGACGCTGGGCCGACCGCTGCTGGTGATGCACTCGCCGACCGACGACACCGTGCCGATCGAGAACGCCAGCCGGATCTTCCGGCTCGCCCAGCACCCGCGCAGCTTCGTCTCGCTCGAGGGCTCCGACCACCTCCTGATGGTGCCGGGCCAGGCGCAGCGGGCCGCGCGGATCGTCAGCGCCTGGGCCGATCCCTACCTCGACTAGTCGTCCTTGACGCGTGGCGGGGCCTGGGGGAGCGTGGCCCGCATGACCACGATCGCGGTGCTGGGTCTCGGGGAGGCCGGGACGTTGTTCGCGGCCGACCTGGTGGCGGCCGGGGTGGACGTACGGGCCTTCGACCCGGTCGCTCCGGCGCCGACGGGCGTGGTGACCTGCGCGGGCGAGGCCGAGACGGTAGCCGGTGCCGACATCGTGCTGAGCATCAACACCACCGGGGTGGCGCTCGAGGTGGCCCGTGCGGCCGCACCGGCCTGCAGACCGGGCACCATCTACGCCGATCTCAACTCGGCGTCCCCCGACCGCAAGCGCGAGATCGCCGAGCTGCTGCCCGTCGGGGTCGACTTCGTGGACGGAGTGCTGATGTCGACGGTGCCGGGCAAGGGGCTCTACGTGCCGATCGCGGTCTCCGGGCCGGGGGCCGCACTCTTCGCGGACCTGATGAGCCAGCTCGGCGCGAAGGTCGAGGTGGTCGGCGACGAGCCCGGCGAGGCGGCCACGCGCAAGCTGGTCCGCAGCGTCTTCTTCAAGGGCCTCGCAGCCGCCGTCACCGAGAGCGTCGCCGCCGCCCGGGCCGCCGGCATCGAGGACGCCATCCGTGGCGACATCGGTGCCGAGCTCGCGGAGGCCGACGCCGGACTGGTCGACGTCCTGCTCAACGGCAGCCGGACGCATGCCGCCCGCCGCGCCCTGGAGATGGAGTCCGCGATCGCGCTGCTCGACGAGCTCGGCGTCCCCTCCCGGGTCAGCACCGCCAGCCGTGACTGGCTGCGCGACCTGGAGCAGGCCCGCGATGAGTGAGATGCCCGTGACCGACCCGACGGGTCCGACGACGCCCGCCGAACCGACCGATGAGCTCCCCGCGTCCGCGTGGGGTGTCGGATGGGCGTTCCTCGGCACCCAGCTGTTCGGGCTGATGCGCCGGGGCCTCACCGGCGCCGATGCGCCCTGGGCGTTCCTCTCGATGGTGCTCTCTGCGGCCGTCGTCGCCTGGTTCGCGGCCGGGGTGCTTCGAGCGCGTCCGCTGCGAACCGGTTTCGTCTGGGTGATCCTCGTCCTGGGGCTGCTGCTTGAGCTCATCAGCCTGCTCGCCGAGCCTCGGCTCGGCGACTGGTTCGAGCTGGTCGTCTCGACGATCCCGGTGCTGGCTCTCGCGAGCTTCTGTCGCAGCCCCTACTTCGCCGAGCAGCGCAGCCTCGGGGCCGACGCGTCGTTCGTACGCCCCGCTATCGGCGGCGTCCTGGCCCTCGCAGTCGTCACCGGCGCCCTCGGCGGCATCACCGACCGCGTGGACGACAGCGGCACCCAGATCCACATCGGCCTCTGAGCCTGTGGGTTGGGGACGCCCCGCGCCCACCCCTTATGCTGAGCGACGCTTCACGCCCCGTTCGTCTAGCGGCCCAGGACCCCGCCCTTTCACGGCGGTAGCGCCGGTTCGAATCCGGTACGGGGTACGACAGCGAACGTCCCGATCCGCCTCGCGGATCGGGACGTTTTTACCTTCGGGCGCCGGGTGGGCTCAGATTCGCCTCAGGGTGTCCGATATCCGGACGTGCGGGCCAAGATGACGGGAGCCTCCCTTCCCCTGGCCCGGCGCGCCCCCGACGTGGAGACCGACGAGGTGCCGGCGCTCGGGGATCCTGCCGCCGAGCTCGCCTTCCAGCGCGAGGTGATCGACCGGCTGCTGCACAGTGAGCCCGTGGGCGATGTCCTCGTCACGATCTGCGAGCGCGTCCAGGAGATCGTCCCCGGCACCCGGGCCTGCGTGGTCGTGGTCGATGAGGTCACGGGCCGTCTCCGGCACGCCGCCGCGCCCGGCTTCGACCCTGACTACATCGCCCGGACCGACGAGCTGATCATGCTCCACGGCCGGGGTCTGTCGGCCGAGGCCGCCCGCCGTGGTGTCGACCTGGCCGTCGCCGACAAGCGGACGGAGCCGTCCCTGTCTGCGGTCTCCAAGTCGAGCATGGAGGAGGGCGACATCCGGGCGAGCCTGGCCCATCCGCTGGTGCAGCCCGATGGCAGTGTCGCGGGCACGCTGACCCTCCACTGGAGCGAGGTCCACCACCCCAGGCGGGACGAGATCGTGGCGGTGCATCACGCGGGCCGGCTGGTCACGCTGGTGCTCGCGCTGGCAGCCCGCTCCGGTGCGACGATCCCCACCGACATGCACGGCCGGGCGCGCTTCCTCCAGCTCCTCAACGCTCGGATGACCCGGCGGGCGAAGCCCTGTGCGGTCCTGGTCATCCACCTCGGCGGCCTCGACCTGCTCGATGCCGAGCTCGACAGCGGCGTGGGCAGCGCGCTGATCCGTCTCGTCGCCGACCGGGTCCACCTGGAGACCGGGGCGCACGCCCTCGTCGGGCTCCTGGACAACGCGAAGGTCGTGGTCGCGCTCGACGCCGAGACCGGGCCCGTACGTGATCGGCTCGCCGCCAACCTCCTGGCCGGTCTCAGCGAGCCCTTCTCGGTCGACGGCGGTGAGTTCGCGCTCTTCCCGTCGATCGGCGTCGCCGTCGGCACCCGCGAGGACGACGCGTACGACCTGGTGCGCAGCGCACTGCTCGCCGCGGAGGCGGGTCGTGCCGACGGACGGGGACGGGTGCGCCACTACGACCGCGAGTTGCGCAACGCGTCCGCGGACCGGCTCGCGCGGCTGGCGGCGCTGCGACGCGCGATCGACAAGCACGAGGTCGGCCTCGTGTACCAGCCGTTCGTCGAGCTCGCGACGGGCGCCTTCACCCGCGCGGAGGCACTGGCCCGATGGCAGATGCCGGGTGGCCGCCGGATCTCACCTGCCGAGTTCATCCCGCTCGCGGAGGCGACCGGTCTCATCGTGCCGCTCGGCGAGCAGCTCCTCGGCCTCGCGATCGACCAGGCGCGCGAGTGGAGCCTGAGCGCACCACACACCCGGGTCTCGGTGAACCTCTCCGGCGTCCAGCTGAGCATGCCGGGCTTCGCGGAGCGGCTGATCGAGCGGATCGAGGACGCCGGGCTCGGCACCTGGCCGGTCATCTTCGAGGTCACCGAGACCGCCCTGATGGAGAACCTCGAGGTCGGCCGGCAGGGGCTGCAGCTGCTCCAGGACGCCGGCTACCGGGTCCTCATCGACGACTTCGGCACCGGTCACTCCTCGCTCGCGCTGCTGGACGAGCTGCCCGTCGGCGGCCTCAAGATCGACAAGAAGTTCATCCAGCGGCTGAGCACCGAGCCCGCTGCCAGGACGGTCGTGAGCGCGATCGTGGCCGTCGCCGGCGCCTACCAGCTGAAGACCACCGCCGAGGGGATCGAGGACGCGGAGACGCTGCGGATCGTCCGTGACCTCGGCATCGACTTCGGCCAGGGCTTCTACATGTGCCTGCCCGCTCCGGCCGACGGGATGGCGGAGCTGCTCAATCGAGGCTTCGACCTGTGATACCTAGGTTCTATCTAGGTATCGACGCTGATATACATCGAGGGTGCGCCCTCCTCGTCTCCTCGTCCTTCCCCTGCTACTCGTCGCCGCGCTGAGCGCCGGCTGCGGAGGGTCGCCTGATGGCCAGGGTCTCGGAGTCGGCGGGAGCGACCGCACGCTCGCGATCGTCGGCACCAGCGACATCGCCGACTCGAACCTCTTCGCAGCCGTGCTCAAGCCCGGCTTCGAGAAGGCCTACCCGCAGTACACGGTGACCTATCAGGGCAACGCCACCGCGCAGGCGATGGCGTTCGCCAAGACCGGGCAGTTCAGCGCGCTGATCGTGCACGCGGCGAGCCTGGAGAACCAGTTCGTGGCGGACGGGTTCTCCACGGCGCCGTACGGGCGGGCCATCTTCTGGGGCGACTTCGTCCTCCTCGGGCCGAAGAACGACCCCGCCGGGGTGATGAGCGGCGGAGCGGCGACCGCCGATCCGGCCGCGGCCTTCGCGAAGATCGCAGCGGCGGGTGCGGCGGGCAAGGCGCACTTCATCGCGCGCGAGACCGGCGCCGGCACCGACGTCACCTCCCACAAGATCTGGGCCACGACCACGGGCGTCGCCACCTGCGCGGTCTCCACCGAGAACGGCGGCGGCGCGATGCCGTCGACCGCGAGCGGCGACTGCGACACCAGCTCGCCGGCCTATCCGTCCTGGTACACGGTGACCGGGGCCAAGCAGGGCGCCAACGTCCAGTACGCCGACGTCTGCAGCCCCGCCTCGGGCGCTCCGGACTGCTACGTCTTCACCGACCGTGGCACCTACGACTACCTCGCCTCGACCGGTGCGCTCAGCACCGTGCGCCCGGTCGTCGAGGGCGACTCGGGGCTGTTGGTCAACTCCTTCCACGCGTACGCGATCAACCCCGACGCTGTCCCGGACGGATCGAAGGTCAACAGTGCCGCGGCGACCGCGTTCCTCGACTGGATCACGTCCCCCTCCGGCCAGAAGGCCGTCGGGAGCTACCTCGCCGAGACCGGCGACGCTCCGTTCCGCCCCGATGCCGCCCCGGTGATCAGGCTCGACGCGACGGTGAGGAACGCCATCGCCGGCACGCTGGCCAACGTCGTGCCCGGTACGCCGTCGCTCTCCGGCCAGAAGGTCACCCTCGAGGTGGCCGGCAAGCCCGTCGCGAGCGCGCTCACCGACGCGCAGGGCCGCTTCTCGATCGCCCACGCGCGGCCCGCCGGATCGGACTGTGCGCTGACGACCGGCCCGATCACCCAGGTCGAGGACGCCACGCTCCACCCGGCGTTCGGGGACCTGCTCCAGCCCGCCGTCCTCGCGCTGTGTGCAGGCGCGCCGACCTCGCCAAGCGCCCGCGCCGAGGGTTGAGCATGACGTTCCTCTGGCAGGGGCTCCAGCAGGCCTGGCACCTGATCGCCACCCGCGACCCGTATCTGTGGGGTCTGGTCGACGTGACGCTGCGGGTGTGTGCGCTGTCGACCGGGATCGCGATCCTCGTCGGCATCCCCATCGGTCTCGGCATCGGGCTGGGCCGGTTCCGCGGCCGTGGCGTGCTGGTCACGCTCGCCAACGCCGGGCTCGGGCTTCCGCCCGTGATCGTCGGCATCGTGCTGGCCGTGCTGATGTTCCCGCAGGCGCCGCTCGGCCGCTTCCACCTGCTCTTCACGCTCCGCGGCGTCTACATCGCCCAGACCGCACTGGCCGTGCCGATCATCATCGCGCTCACGATCTCAGCGGTCAGCGACATCGCTCCGGGCCTGATCGCGCAGGCACGCGCGTTCGGGGCGCGGCGCCACCGGATCGCGCTGCTCGCGCTGCGCGAGGCCCGTGTCGGGGTGATGGCCGCGATCATCGCCGCCGTCGGCTCCGGGCTCTCCGAGGTCGGTGCGATCGCGATCGTCGGCGGCAACGCCGAGTACTCCACCCAGACCCTCGCCACCGCCGCGCTCGAGCGGGTCGGCGCGGGGCGGTACGCCGACGGCATCGCGATCGGCATCCTCCTGATCGGGCTCGTCCTGATCGTGACCGCGCTGCTGACGGTGCTCCAGTTCGCCGGCGGCCAGCGCCGGGTCGGGCGGTCGTCGTGAGGGCGGTGCTGGAGGTCGTCGACCTGGAGGTGCGCCGCGACGGGCGGCCCGTCCTCGACCGGCTCAGTCTGGCGGTCGCGCCCGGTGAGGTGGTCGCCGTCCTCGGGCCCAACGGCGCCGGTAAGAGCACGCTGCTCGAGACGGTCGGTGGCATGCTGCCCGCCGCCTCCGGCCGGGTCCGGGTCGCGGGCCGTGTCGCCACGGTGCTGCAGACCCCGGGTCTGGCCTCGCGCTCGGTGCGGGCCAACGTCGACCTCGCCCAGGCGTGGTTCGGCGTGCCTCGCCGGCAGCGCAGGGGCCGTACGGAGGCTGCGCTGCTCGCCCTGCGGGCCGACCATCTCGCCCGCCGTCCCGCCGCCGCCCTCTCGGGAGGCGAACGCCGCCGGGTCCACCTCGCCCGCGGTGTCGCCGTGGGTGCGGACCTGCTGCTGCTCGACGAGCCGTTCGCCGGCCTCGATGCGGAGACCTCGCGCGAGCTGGTCGCCGACACCGCCACCACCTTGCGCGAGGCCGCCAGCGCGGTGCTCGTCGTGCTGCACGACCGCGCCGACGCGTGGGCGCTCGCCGACCGGGTGCTGGTGATGATGGCGGGGCGGATCGTCGCCGACGGTGCCCCCGACGCGCTGATGAAGGCGCCTCCGAGCGCCGAGATCGCCCGCTTCCTCGGCTACGACGGCGAGGTCCGGATCGGCGACGACGTCGTCCTGACCCGCCCCGCGCACGTGCGCCTCGATCCGGGCGGCGAGCTGGAGGGGGCCGTACGCAGCGTGGTCCGTCTCGAGGACGGGGCCCGCGTCGAGGTCGCGACGCCCCGCGGCACGCTCTTCGCGCTGCACCCGGACGCCGACCTCGCGCCGGGGGAGGCCGTACGGGTGGCGCTCGTCGGCGGGGTCCGCTTCCCGGTGGCTCCGGGCGCGGGACGGTAGCCTCCGGACATGTCGCAGTACCTACGCATCGGCGAGGTCGCCCAGGCCCTCGGCGTCAGCCCCGACACCCTGCGCCGCTGGGAGACGGAGGGCCGGATCGCGTTCGAGCGGCGCGGCAACCAGCGCGTCCTCGACGCCGATCGCCTGCCGGAGCTGCTCGCCGCCCATCGGGGCAAGGAGCGGACGTCCAGTGCCCGCAACCGGCTCACCGGCGTGGTCACCTCGGTCATCCGCGACGGCGTGATGGCCCAGGTCGAGCTCGCCTGCGGCGACTACCGGATCGTGTCGCTGATGAGCCGCGAGGCGGCCGATGAGCTCGGCCTCGAGCCGGGGGTCACCGCCTCGGCGGTGGTCAAGTCGACCAACGTGATCGTCGAGCGTGATCGCTGAACCCGGCTCCTTCGCGATGCACATGCCCCCGATTAGGCATCGTCGCCAGCCCTCGTATAAGTTTCTACTCGTTCCCGCCGCGAAGGCCTCGCGGTGAGGAGCGCCAAGGCCCCGTAGCGCAGTTGGTTAGCGCGCCGCCCTGTCACGGCGGAGGCCGCGGGTTCAAGTCCCGTCGGGGTCGCTCAACTCGAGCGAGGTGTGTGCCGGATGATCCGGCACGCACCTCGTTTCGCATTTCCACGCGTTCACGCGCGCAGCGCGAAGACCGGCACCGCAGGGAGCCCTCCAGGCGGGTTCGTGGTGCTCGGCTACGTTGCTGACGTGGTCGAGGTCAGTCGCGAGCGGTTCGAGGAGCTCGTCGACGACGCGCTCGACCTGATCCCTGCCGAGCTGGCCGCGATGGTGCACAACCTCGTGGTGCTGGTCGAGGAGGAGCCGCCGCCGGGGGAGCCGGACGACCTCCTGGGGCTCTACGACGGCAGCACGCTCGGCCTCGACGCGGCCGGCCATCTGCCCGACCAGGTCTTCGTCTTCCGCCGCCCGCTGATGGAGCTCTGCGAGGACGAGGCGGAGCTGGTCAAGGAGATCCGGGTGACGGTGATCCACGAGATCGGGCACCACTTCGGCATCGACGACGCCCGCCTGCACGAGCTCGGCTGGGCCTAGCAGGACGTCCGACGCGCCGAGCCCGCCTGCGGAGCGTGGCGGATGACGTCCGGGGCCGTCAGAGGGTGCCGAGCTCCCAGCCGATGGCGACCGCGACCAGGCCGAGGACCAGCGAGATCACCACGTTGCCGGTCGCCGCGCGCCAGCGCCCGGCCTCGGCCAGCCGTACCGTCTCGTACGAGAACGTGGAGAACGTCGTCAGCGCGCCGCAGAAGCCGGTGCCGACCAGGGTGAGCGCCCAGGTCGGCGCGTCCGAGACGTAGGTCAGCCCGGCGACCAGGCCCAGCAGGAGCGAGCCGGCCACGTTGACCGAGATGGTGCCCCACGGCAGCACCGAGTCGTGCCGCGACTGCACGACGACGTCGACGAGGTAGCGCGTGGGGGCGCCGATCGCGCCGCCGAGCAGGACCAGCAGGGCCGTCACGGGGTCACCCTGCGCGGCCGGCCGCGCCGCAGGAGGGCGCTGCCCAGGCCGAGGCCCAGCATGATCGCGACCAGGCCGAGCGCGACGCTCGTCGCGACGTACGCCAGCGCCTCGCCGGGATGGCCCGCGGCGACCAGCCCGCGGGTGTCGAGCTCGGCGGTGGAGAAGGTGGTGAAGCCGCCCAGCACGCCGACGCCCAGCAGGGGGCGCACGTAGCGGGTGTGCGCCCAGACGGTCAGCACGCACGACATCAGCAGCCCGAGCAGGAAGGCCCCGCCGAGGTTGGTCCACAGCGTCGCCCACGCCCACGCGCCGGCGGGGTGCGGCATCGCCTGCGCCAGCCCCCAGCGGCCCAGCGCGCCGAGCGCGCCGCCCAGCGAGATCATCGGTACGAGATGCGCGTGCTCGCGCAGCACCAGCCACGGGTGCGGCGCCGGGCGTACGGCAAGCTCGACATCGGAGTCGGTCTCCACGAGGCCAGACCCTATCGACACATCGACGCGCTGCGAGGGTGGCTCCCGTGCCTCACCGCACGACGCGCAGCGCCGACGGCTCCGTCTGCGGCTCGACCCACGCGGTCGGCGCGGCGCCGGCGGCCTGCCGGACGTACTCCCCGAGGAACCAGCGCTGGAACTCGCGCTGATCGTCCGAGCGTGCCAGCGACAGCAGCCTCTCCTGACGGCAGAACTCGTCGGCGACGTCGAGCAGGTCGACGAAGCGGCGCAGCGTTGTGGCCGCCTCGCGCGGCATCCGCACGGACAGGTCCGCGACGTCGGCGTTCTGGGCGAGCGCGCCCTCCATGTCGCTCAGGCCGATGCCATCACGGAGCTGGCGCTCGAGGACGCTGAAGAGGTCCGAGAGGGTCTTGGCGAGCGGGTAGTCGGCCTCGTGCGCCACCGCCAGCAGCCGGACCTCGCGGCGCAGCTCGCGGAAGTGGGTCTGGAAGCCGACGTAGTGCCGCAGCGGCACCCCCAGGATCCGTACGTCCACCGGGTCCTCGAGCTCGTCCTCCGGCGGTGCGTCCGGACCGTGGATGACGCCCTCGACGCCCTCGTCCTCGGAGATCTGGCTCGCCGGAGCGAACCAGACGACCTTGCCGTCCGACTCGATCTCCGCGCCCCACGCGTCCGAGCTGCGGGCCACGATGGACAGGCCACGACCGAAGGTCAGCAGGAGGTCGTCGTCGGGGTCGAGGCCCAGGGGTCCGGGCAGGATCGGCCCCTCGACGGAGGCGTCTCGGACTTCGACGCGCGGATGCTCCCGGGTGCCGCGGACGCGGACCTGGATCGGGTCGGCGCCGTGCAGCACCGCGTTGGTGACCAGCTCGGAGACCCCCAGCTCGGCGCACTCGATCAGATCGGTGCGGCCGATGTCCTGGCACGTCTGGATCACCCAACGCCGCGCGTCCTGAACACCGCGGGGGCCGCGGGCCAGTGTCAGAGCGGGACGAGTGAGGGGCACGCTTGCGATCTCCTGCGTGACGGCCGAGAGAGGACGAGGCGGGGACGGGATGGTGGCCAGACGGCGATCAGTCTGTCCTGCGATCTCTTACCCGTGTGAAAGGCACGCCAAACAGATGATTTATTCCGGTCGTAAGTGTGACCATCGAGATGGGTACCCCGAGTGGGCAACGCGGGCATCAACGCGCGAGAATGGATGTTGAACGATCCAAGGGATCACTGAGAGAGGGATTGGCATGGCCGCCAGCCAGGCAGGTAAGCACAAGGTCGTCGTCATCGGATCGGGCTTCGGAGGGCTCTTCGGCACCAAGGCCCTGCGTCACGCCGACGTCGAGGTGACGATGATCGCCAAGACGACCCACCACCTGTTCCAGCCGCTGCTGTACCAGGTCGCGACCGGCATCCTCTCCCAGGGCGAGATCGCGCCGGCCACCCGCGACGTGCTGCACAAGCAGAAGAACGCCACCGTCCTCCTCGGTGAGGTCACCGGCATCGACCTGACCAACAAGACGGTCACCAGCGAGCTGCTGGGCCGTGTGTCGGTCACCCCGTACGACTCGCTGATCGTCGCCGCCGGCGCGGGCCAGTCGTACTTCGGCAACGACCAGTTCGCCGAGTTCGCCCCGGGCATGAAGTCGATCGACGACGCCCTCGAGCTGCGCGGTCGGATCTTCGGCTCCTTCGAGCTCGCCGAGCTCGGCGCCGCCCGTGGCGAGAATGTCGACGACCTGCTCACCTTCGTGGTCGTCGGCGCCGGCCCGACCGGCGTCGAGATGGCCGGCCAGATCGCCGAGCTCGCCCGCCGTACGCTGAAGCAGGACTTCCGCCACATCAGCAGCCGTCAGGCGCGCGTGGTCCTGGTCGACGCGGCTCCGCAGGTGCTGCCGCCGTTCGGCGAGAAGCTCGGCGAGTACAGCAAGAAGGCCCTCGAGAAGGCCGGCGTCGAGGTCGTCCTCGGCGGCATGGTGACCGCCGTCGACGAGCGCGGCCTCGAGGTCAAGTTCAAGGACGGCAGCACCCGCCGCATCGACTCGGTCGCCAAGATCTGGGCCGCCGGCGTGCAGGCCTCGCCGCTCGGCAAGACCCTGGCGGAGCAGACCGGCGCCGAGCTCGACCGCGCCGGCCGGATCGCCGTCAACGACGACCTGACGCTCCCGGGCCACCCCGAGGTCTTCGTCCTCGGCGACATGATCAGCCTCAAGAACCTCCCGGGTGTCGCGCAGGTCGCGATGCAGGGCGGCAAGTTCGCCGCGAAGTCGATCAAGGCCGACCTCGCCGGCAAGCCCCGCCCCCAGGAGTTCAAGTACTTCGACAAGGGCTCGATGGCGACCATCAGCCGTGGCAAGGCCGTCACGACGGTCGGCAAGCTCCGGTTCACCGGCCTGATCGCGTGGCTGATGTGGCTCGTCGTCCACCTCGCGTACCTGACCGGCTTCAAGAACCGCGTCACCGCGGTGCTGCGTTGGGCGATCTCGTTCCTCGGCCGCGACCGCAGCGAGCGCACCACCACGCTGCAGCAGATCTTCGCCCGCCAGGCGCTGGAGCAGATCGACGGCGGAGCGACCGGTCTGGTCTCCGACCCGGGCGAGACCGAGCGTCTGCTCGAGGCGCGCCGCAACGAGCTCGAGGAGCAGGCCGCCAAGGAGGCCCGTCTCACCGACGCGGGCGAGCGTGGCGTCACCGCTCACTGACACCCTCCCAACGGACGCCCCGGCCGCGCGCCGGGGCGTTCGTCATCTCGGGGCTAGATCTCCGGGCTAGATCTCGGGGTGGAAGTACCGCACCACGTAGGTGAACTCGCGTGGGTCGACCATGGAGGAGTCGATGACGTACGGGCTCATCGAGCGCCGCAGGATCAGCACCTTCCAGCCACGACCGCCGGGCGTGCCGTGCATCTCGACCTGGACGTGGGCGAGGTCGAAGAGTGCCTTACTGCCGTTGCGCACGATCTCCAGCTCGCTGCCGTGCAGCGTGAGCCGAGCCGGGGTGGCACTGGTCCGGGTCGCCCAGATGACGCCGGTGACCACGGCGACGATGCCGGCGATCGCGTAGCTGGTGTAGCTGCGGTCCTGGTACGCCCACCAGGCCGCGCCGGCGGTCAGCGCGAGGAAGCCGAGCAGCAGCAGGCCGAGGATGCGCTGGGTCCCGCCGCGGGGCTTGAAGAAGATCGTCTGGGCGAGTGAGGGCACCGGGTCCAGCGGTGGGTTCGAGGGCCACGGCGCTCGGGTCTGCTCTGCCCGCACCTCATCGGCCGACGCGGGCTCGGCAGCCACCGGCGCGGGGTCCTCGACCGCCGCGGGCTCCGGATCCGGCTCGGCCCGGAGCGCGGCCAGGACGCTCGCTGCGGCGACGTTGTGATCGGGCAGCTGCGGCTCGACGTGCGCGGATGCCTCGGATCCGGGCATCTGCTGGGGCTCCGGCTCGACGTCCTCCGGACGGCCCTCGTGGTGGGCCAGCCACTGCTCGAAGAGGTCGGCCCCCCGCCCGGTGCCGTCGGTCTCGCTCATGACCAGAGCGTAGATGCGCGACGAACGGCACGAGGGAAGTTGTCGGAAGTACCCCGTGTCGGGCTCGAACCGACGACCCGCGGATTAAAAGTCCGCTGCTCTAACCAACTGAGCTAACGGGGCGGGGGTAGACAATCACGTCGAGCAAACCATGGGAAATCCACCCGGTGTGGTTTGCCGCCGTCGCTAACGGTCCGCGCGGAAGACGCTGAGGAGCCTGGACCTGGGCCTTGAGGCGACTGAGAGTAGATGTGGGTGGCCGGCGGCGAGACCCCGATCGGCTCACACCACCCTCGAAGACGGAGCGGTCAGAATCAGGCCGGCTCGAGCTCGCCGAACTGGGCCCGGTGCTCGGTCGGCGTGACGCCGAGCTGGCGACGGAAGTGGTAACGCAGCGCCTCCGGAGACCCGAAGCCGCTGCGGGCGGCGACATGGTCGATGGGCAGGTTCGTCGACTCCAGCAGGCGGCGTGCCCGATCGACCCGCTGCAGGAGCAGCCAGCGCATCGGGCTCAAGCCGATACGCTCGCTGAAGCGCCGGGTGAAGGTCCGTCGCGACATCGCGCCCGCACGGGCCCAGGCGGTGAGGTCGATCGGCTCGTCAAGCCGGTCGTGCGCCCAGCCCATCGCTACGGCGAGGGTGTCCTCGCCCGCGTCGGTGACGGGCGCCGGAATGTACTGCGCCTGCGAACCGACGCGGTGCGGAGCCATCACCATCGCCCGGGCGACGAAGGCGGCATATGTGCTGCCGTGGTGCTGGCGGACGACGTGCAAGCAGCAGTCGAGCGCGGCTGCGACACCCGCAGACGTCACGATGTCGCCGAGGTCGCTCCACAGCACATCGGCGGCGACGTGGACGGCGGGGAAGCGCTCAGCGAGCTCGACGGCGGAAGCCCAGTGCGTGGAAACCGTGCGCCCGTCGACCAAACCGGTCGCCGCGACCAGCCAACTGCCCAGGCACAGGCCGATCAGCTGGGCGCCGCGCTCGTGTGCGGCCCGCAGGGAGCCGAGCAACGCCGTTGACGGCTCGACCTCCGGGTCCCAGCTCGGTGCCACGATGACGTCCGCTGTGGCCAGCGCTTCTAGCCCCATCGGCACGCGGAGCGTGAGCCCGCCGGCAAGTGTCAGCTCGCCGGGGTCCTCAGTGCACACGACGACGTCATAGCGGGGCTTCACGCCGCTCACGCCGGCGAGTCCGAAGACCATCTGCGGCACCGAGAGGTGGAACGGGCTCACGCCGTCATAGGCGAGGACCGCGACCGAGCGCCTGGGCTGCATGGCCCGATCTTACGGAACGGTGGCACTCGGGCCAATGGTCGGCGGGTCGTACGCACGGCACGCTTTTGCCATGACTGAACTTCTCCTCGTCGGCGGCCCTACCGTCCGTATCCGCTACGCCGGCTCGACCTTCCTGACCGACCCGACCTTCGACCCGCCCGGGGACTACGAAGGGCGCGTGACCCTGCACAAGCTCACCGGCCCCGCCCTCACTGTCGACGAGGTCGGGCGGGTCGACGTGGTCCTGCTCTCGCACGACGAGCACGCCGACAATCTGGATCATTCGGGCCGGGCGCTCTTGGCCCAGGTGCCCGTCGTGCTCTCCGAACCGGGAGCGGCGCACCGAATTCCGAGCGTGACGGGGCTCGAGCCGTGGGCGTCGACCCGCATCGGCGACGTGACCGTGACGGCCGTGCCCGCCTTGCACGGTCCGGAGGGCTGCGAACCGTTGACCGGTGTCGTCACGGGATTCGTCCTCCAGGCCGCCGGCGAACCCACGGTCTACGTGTCCGGAGACAACGCATCGGTCGACATCGTCGGCGAGATCGCCAGCCGGTTCCCGATCGACGTCGCCGTGCTCTTCACCGGGGCCGGCAATGTCGGCGCCTTCGGCGACACCGACATCACCCTGAACCGACGCACGGCGGTCCAGGCAGCCGGCCTGCTCGGCGATGCAGTCATCGTCCCCGCGCACGCAGATGGTTGGGATCACTTCAGCGAGACCAGGGAGTCGTTGGCGCGGGCGTTCGAGTATGCAGGTCTTGGCGCCCGGCTCCTGCTGCTCGAACCAGGCGTGGCGACGGCACTCTGACGCTCGGCCGCACTCAGGCGGAACCTCTCCCGCGTCCACCTGAGGGTCACGTGAACTCGCCCAGCACGACACGTCGGTCCGCAGCGGCCGTCAGCGTCGTACGACGTCGAACTGGGCCATCATGCCGTGGTCCTCGTGGTCGAGCATGTGGCAATGGAGCATGAACAGGCCGGTGTAGTCGCTGAAGCGTGCCGCCACCTCGATCGACTCGCCCGGGTCGAGCCGCCAGGTGTCCTCGAGGCCGCGCTCCCAGGGCGGAGGGCGCCGGCCGTCGCGCAGTAGCGTGCGCCATTGCTCCTCGTGCAGGTGCACGAAGTGGGTCAGCCGGGTGTCGTTGACAATGCGCCACCGTCGGACGCTGCCCAGGGGGACCGTCACATCGGCCCGGTGCGGGTCGAACGCCTTGCCGTCGATCGACCAGTACGACCTGCCGTGAGGGCCGTGCGCGAGGCCGAGATGCCAGGTGTGGGTGACGTGGCGCGGAGCCGGGGCCAGCGCGGGCGACGGCAGCTGCGTCGGGATGCGGGACCGGTCGGGAGCGGCGTGCCGGACCCGGAACTCCATCACGGCTCCGGGCCGTGAGCCGGTCCCGCTCGTCGCGTCGGCGCGCGGGATGGAGGTGAGGACGACGTTCTGTCCCTCCAGGCCATGGAAGTCGACGATGACCTGCGCCCGCTGCGAGGGCCCGAGCAGGATGTCCGGGCGCACGACGGGATGGCGCAGCAGCCCGTCGCCGGTGCCGATCTGGACGAGCGGGCGCCCGTTGGAGAGCGCGAGGTCGTACATCGAGAACCCCGACGAGTTGAGCAACCGGAGCCGGTAACGCGTCGCGCTGACGTCCAGGTGTGGTGCGTAGCGGCCGTTGACCAGGATCCGCTCGCCGGGGATGCCGTCGTTCGGCGGCGCGTGCGGGCCGGTCCAGCTCATCGCGCCGTGGTCCATGACCATGGTCGGCATCGCGGGATGGATGAGCTGGTTCTGGGCGTCGAGCGAACGCTCACTGATCATGAGCGGGACGTCCCGACGCCCGTGCGGCAGCCGCAGCCGCTTCTCGGCCGGGTCATCGACGATCATCATCCCCTGGAGCCCGTTCCAGTTGTTGCGCGAGGTGCGGTCCATCCGGTGGTCGTGGTACCAGAAGAAGGAGCCCGGCTCGGCCCGGCCGTCGTCGGTGAGCGGGTAGCGGTAGGTGCGGGTCCGGCCGTGGCGCACGAGGGAGTGGGTGGGCTGCCCGTCGTACTGCGACGCGTGGTGGTCGCCGTGGAGGTGCATCGAGGTCGATCCTGCGGAGCGGGGGAGCCGGTTGACGACGGTGACGTCCGTCTCGTGGCCCGTGGGACGGCGGATCGTGGGGCCCGGGTAGGTGCCGCCGTACGTCCACATCCGGGTCAGCGGGCCCGCCGGCATCACGCGGACGCCCGCCCGCCGCTGCACCAGCCGGACGTGTCGCCCGGCGACCTGACGCGGGACGACCAGGGCCTGGTCGAAGGAAGGCAGAGTGCCCGTTGTGCCGCCGCGGGAGCCGGTGACGATCAGCTGCCCCCGCATGCTGGGGTGGAAGGTGCAGTGGAACCAGTAGGTGCCTGCAGCGAGGCCGGCGACCGGCACGCTCAGCGTCGAGCCGGGAGGAACGCGGACCGAGAACAGGGGCGTACCGCCCGCGTCGGTGGCGTCGGAGGTGACCGTGTGGTCGATGCTGTCGAGGTTCACCGCGCTCAGCACGCCATCCTGGGACACGGTCACTCGCCGGGTCGCGTAGCCGTGATCCATCGCGTCGCGCGGGATCACGATGGTGGCGTTGACGGGAGTGTCCCCGAGGTCGGCCGAGGCAGGCACCGGCCCGCCGACCACGACGCTGAGGCCGACGGCCATGACCAGCGTGACGGCTGCGCGCATGACCCTGGAGCCCGTTCTCGCCACCCCACCAACCCTCCGCGACATGGCCGTGCGCGTCATACCCGATTTACGGGAATGGCGAACACGTCCGCATGCGGCTGCGCGGCTGCGCGCCACTGTCGAGAGAACTTCCCGCCTAGAAAGGCCGCACCATGCATCAATTCCTCCGTGCGCGCGCCCTCAGTCTCGCGGTGGTCGCCGCCGTCGCCGGCGCCGTCGTCTCCGTACCGGTCCACGCCGACGCTTCCAGCATCCTCAAGATCCACATCAACTCGCATGGCAAGGTGAGGCTCAGCGACACGACGCTGCACACCGGCACGGTGCGGTTCGCGTTGACCGGTGGCGCCCCGGGCTGGGGTGTTCAGGTGGTGACGCTCAAGCACGGGCTGACGCTGAAGCGTGCCGAGGGTCTGGTCGCCGGTGCCTTCGCGGGCAACGTCAAGAAGATCCGCAAGATGTACGCCGACATCAACTTCGTCGGCGGCCCGAGCGCCAGCGGCCCTACGTCTGGCACCCTGGAGCTGCCGAAGGCCGGCACCTACTACGTCTTCGGTACGCCGCCGGACGGGGTGAAGTCACCCAACGTCGTGAAGGTCCATGTCACGGGCCCGGCCGTGCGCCCGGCCGCGCCGACGAGCAAGGCCCAGGTCGTCGCGGTCACGGGCGCCCGTTGGGGCGGCCGGTCGACCCTGCCGCACAAGGGGACGCTGGTCTTCAAGAACAGGTCCAAGGACTACGCGCACTTCGTCGACTTCGAGGCCGTGCAGCCGGGGACCACGCGGGACCAGGTGCTGAGCTTCCTGCAGAGCTCGGGGCCGAACTCGCCGCCGCCGAGCTTCGCCGACATGACGCGTCAGGGGTTCAGCGGCTCGATCGTCAGCCCCGGCGAGTGGACGGCCCAGCGGTTCCACCTCGCGCCGGGCGCATACGCGGTCCTGTGCTTCATGCCCGACAAGAAGATGGGCATGCCGCACGCGCTCATGGGGATGGTCAAGATCGTCACCGTGAAGTAGCTCGGACGCGGCTGAGCGCGGCGGGGTAGTGCCCCGCCGCGCTCACTCGCGTCCGGACTCGGGTACGCCGGTCCCTCGCCACGGGTGCGCCCCGGGCCGCCGCCTCGTTCCGTCGCGGGGTGAAATCGGCGGCCAGCTCGCGCACCTCGGCGATTGTGCAGGGCTCTGCCCCGCCTCACGGACCGGAAGCATCACCGCTCCTGCCTTCACGAGCCCGCGATGTCTTAGTCGACCCCAGACGAGGAGGACCGCCGGTCCCAGGACGCGCAGGCCCTTCCAGGCCGGGGCCCCTCGCGGTTGACTGGCCGCGGAGCAGCGCGCCCCCGCTATGACCCGCGTCACTTCGCAAGGAGTGGATCGATCCATATGACGGCGGTCACACCTTCGGCATCCTGATTCCGGCATGATCCCCAGCACGAAGCCCGGGAGCACCTCGATCCACGAGAGCCCTGGAGCGCGAGAACCACGAAGGAGCCTCGATGTTGATCGGAGTGACCCGCGAGACCCGTCCCGGCGAGACGAGGGTCGCGGCGACGCCGACCACCGTCGCCCAGCTGCTCAAGCTCGGGTACGACGTCGTGGTCGAGGCGGGTGCCGGTGCCTTGTCGAGCTTCGCCGACGAGGCGTACGTCGAGGCCGGCGCGCGGATCGGCACGGCCGAGGACGCGTGGGGCGCCGACGTGGTCTTCCGTGTCAACGGCCCGACGGTCGCCGAGGTCGCGCGCCTCAGGAGCGGTGCGTACGTGACCGGGCTGATGGCTCCGGCCCAGAGCCCGGAGCTGCTCGAGGCGCTCGCTGCGCGCGGCGTGACCGCGCTGGCGATGGACGCGGTCCCGCGCATCAGCCGCGCGCAGTCCCTCGATGTCCTCAGCTCGATGGCCAACATCGCGGGCTACCGCGCCGTGATCGAGGCCGCCCACCACTTCGGCCGGTTCTTCACCGGCCAGGTCACCGCCGCGGGCAAGGTACCGCCGGCCAAGGTCCTCATCGCGGGGGCCGGCGTCGCTGGCCTGGCCGCCATCGGCGCCGCCTCCTCGCTCGGCGCGATCGTGCGTGCCACCGACCCGCGCCCCGAGGTGGCCGACCAGGTGAAGTCCCTCGGTGGCGAGTACCTCCCGGTGGTCGTGCCGCAGGAGGAGCAACAGGTCTCCTCGGACGGCTACGCCAAGGCCACCAGCGAGGCGTACGACGCCGCGGCCGCGCAGCTCTACTCCGACCAGGCCGCTGACGTCGACATCGTCGTGACCACCGCGCTCATCCCGGGCCGCGCCGCCCCGCGCCTGCTCACCGCCGCCGACGTGGCCTCGATGAAGCCCGGCTCGGTGATCGTCGACATGGCCGCGGCCATGGGCGGGAACGTCGAGGGCTCGGTCGCCGGCGAGGTCGTCACCACCGACCACGGCGTCACCATCATCGGCTACACCGACCTGGCCGGTCGCCTGCCCGCGCAGGCCAGCCAGCTCTACGGCACCAACCTGGTCAACCTCGCCAAGCTGCTCACGCCGGGCAAGGACGGCCGCCTCGTCCTCGACTTCGAGGATGTCGTGCAGCGTGGCCTCACGGTCACCCATGAGCGCCAGGTCATCTGGCCGCCGCCGCCCGTGCAGGTCTCGGCGGCACCGGCGGCACCGGTGGCGAAGCCGGAGCCGAAGCCGGTCAAGGAGCCGATGTCGGCGCAGGCCCGGCTCGGCTGGAGCCTGGTGGCGATGCTGGTGTTCGGCGCGATCGTCGCCTGGGCGCCGCAGCCGCTGCCCCAGCACTTCACCGTGCTGATGCTCTCGATCGTGATCGGCTACTACGTGATCGGCAAGGTCGCGCACGCCCTGCACACCCCGCTGATGTCGGTCACCAATGCCATCTCGGGCGTGGTCGTGGTCGGCGCGCTGCTGCAGCTCGTGACCGTCACCGGCGACCGCACGATGCAGATCCTGGCTGCGATCGCCGTACTGCTCGCCTCCATCAACGTCTTCGGCGGCTTCGCCGTCACCCGCCGCATGCTGGCGATGTTCTCGAAGGGCAACTGATCATGACCGTCAACGCGATCGCGACCGCGGCCTACATCATCGCCGCCCTCCTCTTCATCCTCGCCCTGGCCGGCTTGTCCAAGCATGAGTCGGCGAAGAACGGTCTGACCTACGGCATCATCGGCATGGCCCTGGCTCTGCTCGCGACGGGTGCCGTGGTCATCAACGACGCCACCGGCGGCGTCGGATCTGGTGGCGGTCTCGCGATCGTCCTGATGCTGTGCGGGGTCGTCGTCGGCGCTCTGATCGGCCTGCAGCGTGCCCGTGTCGTCGAGATGACCGGCATGCCCGAGCTGATCGCGATGCTGCACAGCTTCGTCGGTCTGGCTGCCGTCCTGATCGGCTGGGCCGGCCACCGGGAGACCGTCGTCGTCCACCTCGGCGAGGGCTACCCCCAGTCGCTGTGGAACATCCACAACGCTGAGATCGCGATCGGCATCTTCATCGGTGCCGTCACGTTCACCGGCTCGATCGTCGCGAACCTCAAGCTGAGCGCGAAGATCAAGTCCGCCCCGCTGATGCTGCTCGGCAAGAACGCGATCAACATCGGCTCGCTGATCGTGTTCGCCGCCCTGACCGGTGTCTACATCGTGCTCGACCGGCACGAGACCGGTGTCAGCGGCACCGTTGTGCTCGCCCTGCTGACCGCGGTCGCGCTGTTCCTCGGCTGGCACCTGGTGATGAGCATCGGCGGCGGCGACATGCCGGTCGTGGTCTCGATGCTCAACAGCTACTCCGGCTGGGCCGCGGCCGCCTCGGGGTTCCTGCTCAACAACGACCTGCTGATCGTCACCGGCGCGCTCGTCGGCTCGAGCGGTGCGTACCTGTCCTACATCATGTGCCAGGCGATGAACCGCTCGTTCATCTCGGTGATCGCCGGTGGCTTCGGCATCGAGGCCCCCGCCGCGAAGGGCGAGGAGGAGCAGGGCGAGATTCACGAGATCAAGGCCGACAGCGCCGCCGAGCTCCTCGCCGGCGCCAACAGCGTGGTGATCACGCCCGGCTACGGCATGGCCACCGCCCAGGCCCAGCACGCCGTCGCCGAGCTCACCAAGCAGCTGCGCGCCAAGGGCGTCGAGGTGCGCTTCGGCGTCCACCCGGTCGCCGGGCGCCTGCCCGGCCACATGAACGTCCTGCTCGCCGAGGCCAAGGTGCCGTACGACATCGTCCTGGAGATGGACGAGATCAACGACGACCTCGCCTCCACCGACGTGGTCCTGGTGATCGGTGCCAACGACACCGTCAACCCGGCCGCCTCGGAGGACCCGTCCAGCCCGATCGCCGGCATGCCGGTGCTCACGGTCTGGGAGGCCAAGGACGTGATCGTGTTCAAGCGCTCGATGGCCGCGGGCTACGCCGGCGTGCAGAACCCGCTGTTCTTCCGCGACAACACCCAGATGCTGTTCGGCGACGCCAAGGACAAGGTCGAGGAGATCGTGGCAGCCTTGAACAGGTGAGGCCGATGACGCGCACGATCATCGCGTACACCTTCGACGCGCTGCGCGGCCGCACCGCACACCCCGGTCCTGCGTGAGGTCCGCGTGGCGCTCCGCTACGGGTTGGCCAGCTCCTCGGGACAGGGCGTGCCACGCGGGATCGTGTACGGCGCCCCGATCCGGTAGGTGCCGGCGGCCGGCGCGTGCAGCACGGTCCAGGTGTCGGTCGGCTGGCCGCTCACGGACGGCTCCTGCCTGTTGCTGAGGCAGCCGTTCACGTTGACCGGGAGCTGTCCCTCCTCGGTGCTGGTCGGCGCCGGCAGTGCGACACCCTGCGCGTCGACGATCGCCAGCCACGGCGAGGACGGCACCCGCAGCAGCACGGTCGCCTTGCTCGGTACCGTGACCACGACCTGGGTGGCGGTGAAGGACGCGATCGTGCCCGGGGCCTCGACCAGCGGTGTCGGCTGCTTGACGGCGAAGAGCTGCCAGTCGGCGTTGGCCCAGACCTCCTTGAGGAACGGCAGCCCGTCGCGGACCAGACCGGCCTCGGCGCGCCCGGCGCCGTCGATGTCGCCGGGCGGCAGGACGACGTACCGCACCGCCCAGCGGTCCAGCCAAGCGCGATAGGCCGCGGGGGTCAGGGGCGTGGAGGCGTCGTAGAAGAGGGGGTTGCGCTGGAGGTCCGCCTGCCGGTTCCAGCCGCGCGCGAGGTTGACGTACGGCGCCAGCGCGGAGGACTCCCGGTGCGAGCGCGACGGGACCACCTCCACCCGGCCGAGATGGGTGTCGCGGATCGCGAGCTGGTGCAGCAGCGCGTTGATGTCGTAGCGCCACGCGGCGTTGGGTCGCTCGTGCACGTAGTCGACCGCCGCAACGGTCGCCTGCCAGGTGAAACTGGTGATGAGCGCGAGCACGATGAGCAACCGACGCGGCAGCCGTGCCAGGAGGCCTCGACGCCTCGGGTTCTGGTCGGGCCCGGAGTCCAGTGCCGCCAACAGCGGCACCGGTGCGAAGATCAGCGCGAGCCGTACGACGTTGGTGCCGATCGGCGTCGGCACCAGCCAGGCGAACAGCACCGCGACGATGTAGATCAGGGCGGTCAGCCGCGCCACCCGCCACGCCGCGGGCGAGACCAGCCACACGCCGACAGCGAGGATGATCGGCAGGATCGCCGACGACCAGTGCATCGGTTGGACGCCGCCGAACGGGAACCAGATCGCGCTGTTGATCACCACCAGCACCGGCGGGATGCCGAGCACGTACGCCGCCGCCCGCCGCCGGCACAGCCACAGCGCGGCGGCGACCAGGCCCAGGTAGAAGCCGGCGACCGGGCTGCCGAAGGTGGCGAGGGTCGCCATCAGGATCGCGACGACGCCCTGCGCGATCCTGCGGCGGTGATCGGCCAGGCGCCACGAGGAGGGCCAGGCGACGACCGCGCCGAGTGCAGCGAGCGCGAACATCATGCCGAGCGCGAAGGTCACCCGACCCGAGATCGCGTTGCCGCCCACCGCGACCACCGCGGCCAGCGACGGCCACAGCGGCCGCTTGAGCGCCGGCAGCTGCACGAGGAGCAGCGAGGTGAGGGTGGCGAGCCCGATGCTCGAGACCACCAGCGTGGTCCGGACCCCGAGCCGCGCCATGATCGCCGGCGAGACGACGCTGTAGGAGACCGGGTGCATGCCGCCGTACCAACTGAAGTTGTAAGCGCTGCCCGGGTGCAGCCGGACGAACTCCGACCACGCGTCCTGGGCGGCGATGTCGCCGCCGGTCGTGGCCAGCGCGTAGCGCCAGACCAGCAGGGTCGCGGTGGAGACGACGAGCGTGATGAGGACCGTCCGGTGGCGGACGTCGTGCAGGAGCCGCTGGATCACGCGGGCCGTCGCAGGCTGCGGTAGACGCACACGTGCGCGATCAGCACCGACATCGCCGCCAGGAGCGCGCCGCCGGCCAGGTCGGGCAGGAAGTGCCAGCCGAAGTAGACCGTCGCGATCACGACGGGGACCAGGTAGAGCCCGGCGAGCCAGGTCAGCAGTCGCTTGCGCAGGTACGCCATCATCAGCACGACCGTGGTGGTGAAGCCGACATGCAGGCTGGCGAAGGCGGCCACGCCCACGAACGAGCCGGGCGCCTGCGGGTCGGCGAGCATCTGCGCACGGTCGGCGATGTTGCCCGCGACCATGTCGGTGACCGCCGTGTGCGGGAGCATCGCGAACTCCTGCGGCACCGAGAAGACCGGGCCCATCGTCGGGATCAGGTAGTAGGACGCCGTGCCGAGGATCCAGGTCCACATGCCGGCGATCACCATGACGTACGCCTTGCGGATGTCGTCGAGGAAGGCCAGGCAGCCGACCAGGGCGGCGGTGCACACGTAGGTGAAGATCGCGTAGAAGAACGACAGCGGGTGCGCCGCGTGATCGGTGCCGAGCAGGTGGTGCAGCACGGTCGCCGGGCTGTGGCCGAAGAAGAGGTCGCGGTCCAGCTGCAGCATCCGGTCGTCGTGGATCGGGCGGAAGACCAGCCACGACTTGAGGTTGCGGTAGCAGATGTAGACGAGGTGGTAGGCGAGCAGACCCGCACCGACGAGGGCCAGACGCGAGGGGGCCCATCGCGTCCGTACGACCGCGCGCATCGCGGCGGCGCCGCGGCCCGCGCGCCACCACCGGATGGCGACGTCGGCGATCGACAGGACGACGAAGATCCACACGGCGCCGAGCAGCTTGCGGGCGAACATCTTGCCGTGCGGGTCCCGGAACGGGACGTCGACCTGGTGGGAGCGGGCGACGGCGATCAGTCCGAAGACGACGACGGTGCCCACCATCAGCGCGAGCGCCGGCGCCAGGCGCGGACCGCTGCCGGCGTCGGTGATCGGCGGAGGAGACTCGACGCTGGTGGCACCCACGCAGGGAATCGTACGGGCCGCAGTCTGGCTGTTGCCTGGGGATATGCGGGTCAGGAGAGGCGGCCCGGCCGACACCGGAGCCGCGCACGGGCGGCCCCCACCGGTACTGGCGGGTAGCCGATGCCGCCGCGTTTGTTGCGCCCATTGCGCGGGCCGTGGTCGTTCTCGGGTGTCACCCGCAGGCGGCCGCGATCGGCCGAGAATTCCCGAAGTCAGGGGTTTTCAATCTGCGCCAGATTGGTAATGTCCTGTCTGCAACAGGTGCAAGTTCCAAGTGGTCTGACGCCCGCGGAGTTTGTGAGCCAACGGCGTTTCTGTTCTGTGGCAAGGGGTCATTCCAGGTGCCCACAGGTCGGAGCGACGTGTCACCGCACGTGTTGTGGGGCCGTCGAAATCGGCAGCCTCTCGCCCCGATCAGTAGGAGAACAGAGCAATGGCTCAGGGCACCGTCAAGTGGTTCAACGCCGAGAAGGGCTTCGGCTTCATCGCCCAGCAGGACGGCGGCGACGACGTCTTCGTGCACTACTCGGCCATCCAGTCCAACGGCTACAAGTCGCTCGACGAGAACCAGCAGGTCGAGTTCGACGTCACCCAGGGCCCGAAGGGCCCGCAGGCGGAGAACGTCCGCCCCCTCTGATTCCAGTCGCTGACTGATCAGAACCGTGCGAAGCCCCGGCCAGTGGCCGGGGCTTCGCTGCCATTTCGCACCGCGCCGTGTTCCCCGCCGGTCTCCTTGTGGTTTGGGCCTATCCTGGACGGGGTATGGGTGCGCGCGACAGCAGGGGGCAAGGACGCTGTCGGGCGGCGATGAGGAGGACCAGGTGCACGATCAGTTCGATATCTCGCTCGAGGACGCCGAGCTCCTCGGGGAGGTCGAGCTGACCACCAATCTCATCATCGCGGCGAGCGAGTCCGAGGAGCACCTCAGCCCGGACGAGATCGACACCATCCTCGGTGTCGACGGGCCGCCCCCGCCGGTGCCGCCGGCCGCCCGCACGGGCAACTAGACGCCCCGGCTAGCAGGTCGCGAAGAGCAGCGGCCCCGTCGACAGGTCCGAGAGCACCGGTGAGTCCGCCACGGGCTTGAGGTCCATCGTCACCACCGCTCCGCGCGCGGCGACCTCGCCGAGAGCGAACCGATCGGGGAAGGTGCCGCCCTGCCCGGGAGCGTCGCCGCTCGCCAGTCTCGCCCGCGTGGCGGCGTTCACCTTCGCCTGGTCGTGGTCCGCGAACGCCATGGCCACCCGCACGGCGTGAGCGGTCCGGGCCATCGCGAAGGCCAGCACCGGGTTGACCTTGCCGGCATCGGCGATGAGCTGCTCGCCCTGCGCCTGGTCGGTCGCATCCGCGTTGGCCATCGCCAGATGGCTGCAGGTGTAGTCGCCGTCGTACAGCTCGGCCGCGATCGGCGACCCGACCTGAGCGGCGACCTGCGCGATCGGCGCCGGCACATCGCCGTCCCCGCGGTGGGCCATCGCGTCGCGGAGGAAGCCCGCCGAGTCGCTGGTGACGACGAGATGTGCCGAGGCGTCGAGGGCGGCGAAGCCGAGGATCGGCACCGGACCCACGCCCGCGACGTCACCGCCGTCCCACACGCCCTGATCGGAGGACGGCGGAGCGAAGCCGGCGTCGCTCAGGTGCGCCCGGATCGCGTCGAACGACACCGAGTCGTCGAGCGTGATGAAGAGCGCGGCGCCGGTCGTCGACTGGGTCAGCAGCTCCGAGGACATCGTCGCGGGGGAGAAGCCGAACGCCTCGCGCAGGGTGTCCACCGAGGACGTGATCGAGGAGGCGGGGGTGAGGTCGGCGTCGTACCCCTTGTCGAGCAGCGCGTCATCGGCCTCCGTGCCCGTGCCGCTCACCCCGAGGGCCGTCCGCAGCGCCGCCCAGTCGGTCCACGAGTACCGGGCCGCGTCCTTGGGGGCGAGGTCCAACGCGCGCTCCAGCGAGCTGCGGTGCGCCCCGTGCCAGGCGCGCGCGCCGACGATCACGCCGACCGCGACGATCACCGCCAACGCGACCGCTGAGGCGATCAACCGCACTCGTGTCCGTTCCACTGCCCGTTCGCCCCGCACAGTGTGAAACCTAGGGCATCCGGCCCGACCCGGCTCCCCGCGCCGCCGCGCTCGGGACACCCACCGGACACCGCTCGCGACGGCGACCGCCCGAGCCGAATACCCTACCCACATGGCAGCACCGACCCGGGACGTCCAGGCCGCTGGTGCCGTTGTCCTCCGCCGCGTCGACGACGGTCCACGCGAGGTGCTGCTGGTGCATCGCCCCAAGTACGACGACTGGTCCTTCCCCAAGGGGAAGCTCGAGCGTGGCGAGCACCCCACCGTCGCCGCGGTGCGGGAGATCCAGGAGGAGACCGGCCTGCGGGTGCGGCTCGGGCGACCGCTCGGAGCCCAGCGCTACCGGGTCGGCCGCGGCTGGAAGCGGGTGCACTACTGGACCGCGCGCGTGCGCGACGGCGTCGACGACGACGTCAGCGGCTATCGGCGCCCCGGGGAGATCGACCAGGTCGCCTGGGTGCCGATCGCCGAGGCGACCCGGATCCTCACCTATCCGCACGACCGCGCCACGATGCGCGAGGCGCTCGCGACCCGCAAGAGGACGTATCCGCTGGTCATCCTGCGCCACGCCGAGTCGCGTGCCCGGGCGACCTGGCACGGCGACGACGAGGCGCGTCCGCTCCTCGCCGAGGGCAAGCGCCAGGCCAAGCGGCTCGCCGCCGTCCTGGACGCGTACGGCGTCGAGCGGATCGTCACCTCGACCAGCACCCGCTGTCGCCAGACGGTCGAGCCCTACGCGGCGGCCGCGGACGTGACCATCGAGCCGACCGTGCTGCTCAGCGAGGAGGGCTCCTCGAGCGAGAGGACCGCCGCCCTGATGCTCGGGCTCGCCCACGACCTGCCGGGCCGTGGGCCCCTGGTGGTGTGCAGCCACCGACCGGTGCTGCCCGGGATCTTCGCCGCGCTCGGGATCCGCAAGATGGCGCTGGAGAAGGGCGAGATGGCGGTCGCCCACATCCGCAAGGGGAAGGTCGTCGCTATAGAGCGCCACCTATCGCTCTGACAAGAGCGCCCGGTGCTAGTTCACTCACTATCCGCCTCCTCCACGCGATCTTGTCCCCGAGACGGCAGGTCACGTTCACGGCCCGTTCACCAAGGGCCCCGAAACAGGTCACTTGGCCTGCCTACGTTCATCGAGTCAACCTGCGTAGACCACAGGAGAAACTCTCGTGAAGACCACCCTTCGCCGCGCCATCGTTCCCGGTGCTGCCGCCCTCGCCCTCGCCGCCTCCCTCGCGGCCTGCGGTGACAGCAACACCAACACCGCCGGCGACAACGCTCCTGCCGACGGCGGGAGCGCGCTGAGCGGCAAGCTCGCCGGCGGCGGCTCCAGCGCCCAGGGCACCGCCCAGCAGGCCTGGATGGCCGCCTTCCAGGGCGACAACTCCGGCGTCTCCATCACCTACGACCCGGTCGGCTCCGGCACGGGTCGCACCAGCTTCGAGTCGGGCGCGTACTCCTTCGCCGGCTCCGACGCCTTCATCGCCAACCCGTCGGACGAGTACACCGCTGCTCAGAAGACCTGTGGCGGCGACCCGATCGAGGTCCCGAGCTACATCTCCCCGATCGCCGTCGTCTTCAACCTCAAGGGCGTCGACTCGCTCAAGCTCGACGCCAAGACGATCGCCGACATCTTCAACGGCACCGTCAAGAAGTGGAACGACCCGCAGATCGCCTCGCAGAACGACGGCGTCACGCTGCCGGACGAGGCCATCCACACCGTCCACCGCTCCGACGACTCGGGCACCACGCAGAACTTCACCGAGTACCTGTCGAAGGCCGGCGAGGGCGCCTGGAAGGACGAGCCGGCCCAGACCTGGCCGTCCACCGACGGTCTGTCGGGCAACGGCACCTCCGGTGTCATCACCTCCATCAAGGGCGGCGAGGGCACGATCGGCTACGCCGACGCCTCGCAGGCCGGTGGCCTGGGTGTCGTCTCGATCAAGGTCGGCTCGTCCTACAACGCGCCGTCCGCCGAGGGCGCCGCCGCCGTCGTCGCGAACTCCGACCTGGACGCGTCGGCCACCGACAGCCAGCTCATCTACGACGTCAACCGGACCGACACGGCCGACGGCGCCTACCCGCTCGTCCTGGTCTCGTACCTGCTGGCCTGCCCGACCTACGCCGACGCCTCCACCGCTGCGATGGTCAAGGGCTACCTGACCTACATCGTGTCGCAGGAGGGTCAGCAGGCCGGTGCCTCGGCCGCCGGCTCGGCCCCGCTGAGCAGCGACACCTCGGACAAGGCCACCGCGATCCTGGACAAGATCGCCGCCAAGTGAGCACAGGTTCGTCCCTCACGCCCCCGCCCGCCGTCTCGGCGCGGCGGGGGCGCCTGGCGCTGGGCGACAGGGTCTTCGCAGCGAGCGCCCGTGGCGCCGGTCTGCTGATCCTGCTCGCCCTCGCCGGCGTGTTCGTCTTCCTGCTGATCCAGGGCATCCCGGGCCTCAGCGTGGACCCGAAGGAGTACGGCCAGGGGTTCGAGACCTTCTGGCAGTACGTCGGTCCGCTGCTCTTCGGCACGATCTTCATCTCGCTGCTGGCGCTGATCGTCGCGGTGCCGTTCGCGCTCGCGGTGGCGCTGTTCATCAGCCACTACGCCCCGCGTAGGCTCGCGACCCCGGTCGCGTACGTGATCGACCTGCTCGCCGCCGTCCCGTCGGTCGTCTTCGGCCTCTGGGGCGGCCGGGCCCTGTCGCAGGCGCTCAAGCCGGTGATCAACTGGCTCGGCGACTACCTCAACTGGATCCCGCTCTTCAAGGGCCCCGCCTCGCCCAACGGGCAGACCGCGCTCACCGCGGCGCTCGTCCTGGGCGTGATGATCCTGCCGATCATCACCGCCATCAGCCGCGAGGTCTTCGCCCAGACGCCACGGCTCAACGAGGAGGCCGCCATCGGCCTGGGAGCCACCCGCTGGGAGGTCATCCGGCTGGCCGTCCTCCCGTACGCCAAGTCCGGCGTCATCGCCGGCATCATGCTCGGCCTGGGCCGCGCCCTCGGCGAGACGATGGCCGTGACGATGGTCTACTCGTCCTCGCCCAAGTACATGCTCAACATCATCGGCGACACCAGCCCGCAGACGATCGCGGCCAACATCGCCAACAACTACGCCGAGGCCTCGGCCGACAAGCAGCACGTGCTGATCGCTGCCGGTCTGGTGCTGTTCGCGTTCACCTTCGTGGTGAACTTCATCGCCCGCTGGGCGATCGGCCGTGGTGAGAGGAAGCTCGCTCGATGAACGCCGTCGCTGTGGCCCCCTCCACGCTCGCGCACCCGCGCCTGCCGCGTTGGGCACCCCTCGTGGTGGCCGTCGCCGCCCTCGCCGTCGGCGCCCTGCTCGGCCTGATCCTCGGCTGGGGACCGGTCGCGATCGTGCTCCTCTCGGGTCTGCTGTACGTCGTGGCGCTGCCCGCCTGGTCGCGTGTCCTCGAGGGCCGTCGCGCCGCGACCGACCGGTTGATGACCAACCTGGTCTGGGGCGCGTTCGCGGTGGTCTGCGTGCCGCTGCTGTGGCTGCTGTGGAACGTCGTGCAGAAGGGCGCCCCGCACGTCACCGTGCACTTCCTGACGACCTCGATGCGCGGCGTCTTCGGCTCGATGGAGGGCGGCATCCTGCACGCCATCCAGGGCACCGTGATCGTCACCCTCGCGGCGACGGTCATCGCGGTCCCGATCGGCCTGATGACCGCGATCTACCTGATCGAGTACGGACGAGGCAGCCGCCTGGCGAAGGTGATCACCTTCTTGGTGGACGTCATGACCGGCATCCCCTCGATCGTGGCGGGTCTGTTCGCGCTCTCCCTGCTGGTGCTGTTCTTCGGCCCCGCGTTCCGAGCCGGCATCGGAGGCGCCATCGCGCTGGCGCTGCTGATGACCCCGACCGTGGTCCGCTCCGCCGAGGAGATGCTGCGTCTGGTCCCGAGCGACCTGCGCGAGGCGTCGTTCGCGCTGGGCGTGCCGAAGTGGCGCACCATCCTCAAGGTCGTCATGCCGACCGCCATCGGCGGCATCGTCACCGGCGTCGTGCTGGCCATCTCGCGCGTCATCGGCGAGACCGCACCGCTGCTGGTGACGGCCGGCTACAACGACTCGATGAACGGCAACCTCTTCTCGGGGCGGATGACGACCCTGCCGGTCTACATCTTCAACCAGTACAAGACACCGGGTGCTGTGCCGCTCGGCGCCCATGCCGCCGACCCGCCGGGCTACGCCCGGGCGTGGGCCGCGGCGCTGGTCCTCATCGTGATCGTCATGATCCTCAACCTCATCGCCCGCATCATCGGGAAGATCTTCGCCCCCAAGACCGGGCGCTGACGGGAGTACGCAACACCATGGCAAAGAGCATCGACGTCCAGGACCTGGACATCTTCTACGGCGACTTCAAGGCCGTCGAGGGCGTCAGCATGACGATCAAGGCGAAGTCCGTCACCGCGTTCATCGGCCCCTCGGGCTGCGGCAAGTCGACCTTCCTGCGCTCCCTCAACCGGATGCACGAGGTGATCCCCGGCGCCCGTGTCGAGGGCAAGGTGATGGTCGACGGGATGTCGCTCTACGACCCCATCGTCGACCCGGTGGAGGTGCGTCGCCGGATCGGGATGGTCTTCCAGCGGCCGAACCCGTTCCCGACGATGTCGATCTACGAGAACGTCCTCGCCGGCAACCGCCTCAACAACAAGCGGATGCCGAAGTCGGAGGCCGACGACGTCGTGGAGAAGTCGCTGCGCGGCGCGAACCTCTGGAACGAGGTCAAGGACCGCCTCGGCAAGCCCGGCATGGGCCTGTCCGGCGGCCAGCAGCAGCGCCTGTGCATCGCCCGCGCGATCGCCGTCGAGCCCGAGGTGCTGCTGATGGACGAGCCCTGCTCGGCCCTGGACCCGATCTCGACGGCCGCTGTCGAGGACCTGATCCACGACCTCAAGTCGAGCTACACGATCGTGATCGTCACCCACAACATGCAGCAGGCCGCGCGTGTCTCCGACGACACGGGCTTCTTCAACCTCAAGGCCGCCGGCAAGCCCGGCCACCTGGTCGAGTTCAACCCGACCAAGCAGATGTTCACCAACCCGGACAGCCCGGACACGGAGGCGTACATCTCCGGTCGCTTCGGCTGAGCCGGCACCCCGTACGAACGACAGCGCCCCGCACGAGAGATCGTGCGGGGCGCTGTCGCGTTCGTACGGGGTGGTGCGGGCCTCAGAGGCCGAAGGGGAGGCGGAGCAGCTCGTAGACCAGCGCGGCGGCGAGGCCGGCGGCCGGGAAGGTCAGCACCCAGCCGGCGACGATGTTGCCGGCGACGCCCCAGCGGACCGCGTTGAAGCGCTGCGTGGCGCCCGCGCCCATGATCGCCGAGGTGATCGTGTGGGTGGTCGAGATGGGCGCGTGGAAGAGGTACGCGGTGCCGTACAGGACCGAGGCGCCGACGATCTCCGCGGAGAAGCCGCGGGCCGGGTCGAGCTGGATGATCTTGCGGCCCAGGGTGCGCATGACGCGCCAGCCGCCGGAGTAGGTGCCCAGCGAGATCGCCGAGGCCGCGGCGATGACGACCCACAGCGGCAGGTGGTCGCCGCGGTAGGTGGCGGGGTAGGCGACGGTGAGCGCCAGGAAGATGACGCCCATCGTCTTCTGCGCGTCCTGCAGGCCGTGGCCGAGCGCGAGCGCCGCAGCCGAGACGGTCTGCATCGCCCGGAAGCCGCGGTAGACCTTGTGCTGGTTGCGGCGGCGGAAGATCCACATGATCGACAGCATCACCAAGAAGGCGGCCGCGAAGCCGACCACCGGCGAGATCACCATCGGCAGCAGGACCTTGTCCACGATCGTCTGCCAGTGCACCGAGGCGTACGAGCCGCCGGCGGCGAGGGCCGCGCCGACCAGCGCGCCGATCAGGGCGTGCGAGGAGGACGAGGGCAGGCCGAACCACCAGGTGATGAGGTTCCAGGTGATGGCTCCGACCAGTGCGGAGAGCACGATCACCAGCGCATGCTTGGCGTCGGCCGCATCGAGCGAGAGCGTGTCGGCGACCGTGTGCGCGACCTCCTGGCCGAGCAGCGCGCCGACGAAGTTCATCACCGCGGCGAGGGTGAGGGCGACCTTCGGCGTCAGCGCCCGCGTCGAGACCGAGGTCGCGATCGCGTTGGCGGCGTCGTGGAAGCCGTTGGTGTAGTCGAAGGCGAGCGCGATCACGATGACCGCGATCAGGATCCCGAGAGTCACGATTCCTTGACGGCGATCTGCTCGACGATGTTGGCGACCCGCTCGAAGCCGTCGATCGCCTCTTCGAGGGACTCGACGATGTCCTTCAGCTTGAGGACCTCCATCGCCTTGAACTCTCCGGAGAAGAGCTTGGCGAGGATGCGGCGGTGGTTCTTGTCGCCCTGGTTCTCGAGACGGTTGATCTCGATCCAGTACTCCTCGAGATCGCGCAGCGTCTGCAGCTTCGGCATCGCGGCGGCGGTCAGCTCGGCACAGCGCTGGAGGACCTGGACCTGGTCGCTGAGCTCGGGCGGCAGCACCTTGACCTCGTACACGAGGATCTGGTCGACGACCTCGTCCATCGAGTCCATCACGTCGTCGAGGCCCGAGCCCAGCGCGTAGATGTCCTCGCGGTCGAACGGGGTGACGAACGTCGAGTTCACCAGGCGCACGATGGCGTGGGTGGTCTCGTCGGCGGCGTGCTCGGCCTCGCGCATGCGAGCGGCGACGGCGCTGTGGTCAGCCTCGTCGGCGAGCATCTCGGCGAGCAGTGCGGCCCCGGTCACGAGGTGCTGGGCCGATTCCGTGAAGAGGTCGTAGAACGCGGTCTCGACCGGACGGATGCGCAAACGCACGGCAACTCCTGGCGTGGGGTGAACGAACGGTGAACATGGTAGGGGAGAGAGCGAGCGACAGCGCGAACGGCGAGGCACCAGCCGCTCCGACACCGGCCGGGTCGACCGGACAGGCTCCGCACGCGGCTCGCTCGTCAGCCCTTCTTGCGCCGCGCGCGCTGGCGCGCGATCAGGGCCGCCTGCAGGTCCACCGTGCCGTCGTTGCGCGTCCACTCGCCGTCCGCGCCGAGGCTCCATGCCTTGGTGGTCGGGTCGAACGCCAGGTCGAGGATCCAGCCGATCTCGCCGACGAGCTCCGGCGTCGGCATCTCCACCAGCACCTCGACGCGGCGGTCGAGGTTGCGGTGCATCATGTCGGCCGACCCGATCCAGGCCCGCGCCTCGCCGCCGTTGTCGAACCAGAACACCCGGGAGTGCTCCAGGAACCGGCCGAGCACCGAGCGGGCCTCGATCGTCTCCGACAGCCCCGGCACGCCGGGGCGCAGCGAGCAGATCCCGCGGACGAGCAGCTGCACCGGCACACCGGCCTGCGAGGCCAGGTAGAGCGCGTCGATGACGGCCTCGTCGACCAGCGAGTTGGCCTTCAGCCGGATACGGGCCGGTCGCCCGGCGCGGTGGTGCGCGATCTCGGCATGGATCTGCTCGATCAGCCCCGATCGCACGGTCGCCGGCGCGACCAGCACCCGCTCGTACTCCGGCGCCGTGCCCCAGCCCGAGAGGTTGTTGAACAGGTGGGCGACGTCCTCGCCGATCGCCTCGTTGGTCGTGATCAGGCCGAGGTCCTCGTAGATGCGGGAGGTCTTCGGGTTGTAGTTGCCCGTGCCGATGTGGGTGTAGCGCCGGATGCCGCCGCCGTAGTCGCCCTCGTCGCGCACCACCATGGCGAGCTTGCAGTGGGTCTTGAGGCCGATCAGGCCGTACACGACGTGGCAGCCGGCCTGCTCGAGCTTGCGCGCCCAGCGGATGTTGGCCTGCTCGTCGAAGCGGGCCTTGATCTCGACGAGCACCAGGACCTGCTTGCCGGCCTCGGCCGCGTCGATCAGCGCATCGATGATCGGGGAGTCGCCCGAGGTCCGGTAGAGGGTCTGCTTGATCGCGAGCACCCGCGGGTCGGCGGCGGCCTGCTCGATGAAGCGCTGCACGGAGGTCGAGAAGCTGTCGTACGGGTGGTGCAGCAGGACGTCGCCGCGGCGCGCGGCCTTGAACACGTCGACCGGTGCCGCGGACTCGACCGGCGCGAGCTGGCGGTGCGTGGAGGGCACGAACGCGTCGTACTTGAGGTCCTCGCGGTTGATGTCGGCGATGCCGTGCAGGCCGCGCAGGTCCAACGGGCCGGGGAGGCGGAAGACCTCCTGGTCGCTGATCCCGAGCTCGGAGACCAGCAGCTCCAGCACCGAAGTGGAGATCGAGGACTCGACCTCGAGCCGGACCGGCGGGCCGAAGCGGCGGCGCAGCAGCTCCTTCTCCAGGGCGGCGAGAAGGTTCTCGGCGTCGTCCTCCTCGACCTCCAGGTCCTCGTTGCGGGTCACGCGGAAGGCGTGCACCTCGAGGATGGTCATCCCCGGGAAGAGCTTGGAGAGCCGCTCGCGCATCACGTCCTCGAGCGGTACGAAGCGGTTGTCGCCCAGCGGGATGAAACGGGAGAAGATCTGCGGCACCTTGACCCGGGCGAAGTGCTCCTTGCCGGTGTGGGGGTCGCGGAGCATGACCGCGAGGTTGAGGCTGAGGCCGGAGATGTAGGGGAACGGGTGCGCCGGGTCGACCGCCAGGGGAGTCAGGACCGGGAAGACGCGCTCCTTGAACATCTTCTTGCACTGCTTGACCTCGGCGTCGGACAGCTCGTCCCAGTGCACCAGGTGGATGCCCTCGGCGGCCAGCTGCGGCATCAGGATCTTGCCGAAGATGCGGGCGTGGCGCTCGGAGAGGTCGCGGGTGGTGCGCCAGATCAGCTCGAGCTGCTCACGCGGCATCAGCCCGGAGGCCGCCCGTACGGCGAGCCCGGCGGCGATCCGTCGCTTGAGGCCGGCGACGCGGACCATGAAGAACTCGTCCAGGTTGGAGGTGAAGATCGCCAGGAAGCGGACCCGCTCCAGCAGCGGCAGGCTCTCGTCCTCGGCCAGCTCGAGCACACGCTGGTTGAACTTCAGCCAGGACACCTCCCGGTCGAGGAACCGGTCGTCGTACTTCTCGACCTCGGCGAGCGCCTCGTGATCGGGCACGTAGACCGGGTCGAGGTCGTACTCCTTGTCCGCGATGGCCTCGAGCGTGGTCGTGTCGGGGCTCCGGTCGGCGCTCTCGATGGTCATGGCGCAAGTGTGGCACCTACCACGGGGTAAGTTCTGGGCCGTGAACCGTGATTCGCTGCGCTTCCGCGTCGAGAAGCTCGCCTTCGAGAAGCTGATGAACCTGCGGCCCTCGTGGCAGCGCCGCCTCGCCGGCCGGCCGATCGTGCGCGACGGCCAGACGCTCGCCACCGAGACCCAGCTGATGCTGCGGCTCAATGAGCTCGCGCGCCTCGGCGACCCCTCGACCCTACCGCTCGACGAGGGCCGCGCGGCGCTGCTGCGCCAGGCGCTCATCGGGGGCGGCCAGCAGAAGCGCGGCTCCGCGCGCTCCCTGACGGTCGCGGGTCGCCCGGCCCGGCTCTACATCCCCAACGGCGCAGCCGCGATCGGCCCGCTGCTGGTCTTCTTCCACGGCGGCGGGTTCGTGTACGGCGATCTGCGGTCGCACGAGGCGTCGTGCCGCTACGTGGCCGACCGGGCCGGCGTACGGGTGCTGTCGGTCGACTACCGGCTCGCGCCCGAGGAGCCGTTCCCGGCGGCCTACGACGACGCGGTCGCGGCCTTCGACTGGGTGCACGAGCACGCCGAGGAGATCGGCGCGGACACGTCGCGGATCGGCGTCGCGGGTGACTCCGCCGGCGGCAACCTGGCCGCGGGCGTCGCGCTGGTCGCCCGCGAGAAGTGCGCCTTCCAGCTCCTGATCTACCCCGTCGTCGACATGGACGCGCGCACGGAGTCGCGCACGATGTTCAACGAGGGCTTCTACCTGACCCAGAGCTTCCTGGACGTCGCGGAGAGCTCGTACATCCGCACGGGCACCGACAAGCGCGACCCGCGGCTCTCACCGCTCTACGCGGAGGTCCCCGCCGGGGTCGCGCCCGCCTACGTCGTGACCGCGGGGTTCGACCCGCTGCGCGACGAGGGCGAGGCGTACGCCCGCAAGCTCGAGGACGCCGGCGTGAAGGTGGAGCTGCGCCGCTTCCCCGACCAGATCCACGGGTTCTTCAACGTGATCGGCGCCGGCCGTACGTCCAAGGCGGCCGTCGACGTGATCGCCGACGCGCTCAAGGCCGGTCTGTAGTTCAGACGCCGATCTCGGGGCGCCAGCGCGTCAGCTCGCGGGTGAACGCCTCGGCGTCGACCATCTTGGCGTCGATCGAGACCGCCTGGCCGCCGGCCTCGAGGTCGACCTTCCAGCGGCGGCTGCTCGGCTTGGCGTGCATCGTGACCGTGGTGGCGGTGTCGTAGAGGTCGAACCGGTACGTCCGGCTGCCCTTGCGCACGTCGAGGACGCCCTGGTCGCTGACCGTGACCTCGCCGGCGGTGAGCAGGCCGAGCTTCGACTCCGGGGTGAAGCTGCGGATGTCCTGGTCGGCGTCGGTCGCGGCCGGGATCTCGGCACGCCCGCCGGCGGTCGCCGACGGGTCGGCACCGGCCGGGAGCCTCCCGCCCGCGGCGTCCATCGCGCGGAGCACGTCGGGGGTGAGCTTGGGGATCTGGCCCGTCTGGGCGAGCTCCGCCGCCAGTGCCCACGCGCTCTTGGTCTGTGCGCGCTGGTCGGGCGCGGAGACCTCCTGCGCGGCGGCCGCGGGCGCCGGGGTGCCGACAGCGGGTGCGGCGGCGATCGCCAACTCGAGCGCGGCCAAGCTCCGCTTGGACCCCTTCTCCTTGATCGTCGTCACGACCTTGTCGCGCAGGTCGGCCAGCTCGCGGCCGAGCTCCGCGGCGCGACGCTCGGCGACGAGTCGCTCCTGCAGGGCGGCCTCGACCAGCTCGGTGTGGTGGCGGATCGAGGACTCGATGGCCTGGCGGTCGATGACCAGCTGGTCGACCTTCGACTCGGCCTCGGCACGCAGCCGGGCCGACTCGGCCGCGGTCTCCTCGGCGGCGATCCGAGCGGCGTTGGCCTCCTCGACCCGCGCCCGGGACTCCTCGGCGGCGGTTGCCAGCGCGGCGAGCAGCTCGGTGGTGCGGGCCTCGGCGGCGGCCCGCTCGCTGGCCGACGTCTGGGCGTGCGCGTGGGCGGCGCCGGCAGCGTCCTCGGCCTCGCGACGGGCGATGGCGGCGGCCTCGGCGGCCCTCTCGGCGGCCGTACGGGCCTCGTGGGCTCCGGTCGCGAGGCCGGCGTGCTCGGCGGCCCTGGCATGGGCGGCCTCCGCCTCGGCGGCCCGCTCGGCGGCGCGGTCGTGCGCGGCCTGGGCCTCCGCTGCGGCAGACTCCGCACGCGTGATCGCCGCCAGCTCGGCCGCAGCGGCCTGGCCGGCGACGAGGGCCTGCTGGTGGGTGACGTTCTCGGCCTCGGTGCGACGGGCCTGTGCCTCCTCGGCGGCCTGCTCTGCGGCCAGTCGGGCGGTGTGCGCATCAGCGGCCAGTCGAGCGGCCTCGGCGGCCGCGGTCTCTGCCTCCGTACGGGCCAGGTGGGCGGCGTCGGCGCGCTCGGCGTGCTCGTGGGCGGTCAGATCGGCGGCCCGACGCGCGGTGTGCGCCTTCTCCGCCTCGTGCTCCGCGGCGGCGCGCAGGTCGTGGGCCGTGGCCGCGGCGCGTGCGTGCTCCTCGGCCGCCTCCTCGGCGGCCCGGCGGTGCTCGTGGGCCTCGACGGCGGCGGCCTCCGCGGCAGCGCGCTCGGCGTGCGCGGCCTCGACGGCGACGCGACCCTGCTCCTCCGACGCGACCCGCTCGGCCTGGGCCGCCTCGATCGCGGCGCGGCCCTCCTCCTCGACGGTGAGCCGGGCCGCGTGCGCGGCCTCGACCTCGTCGGCCTTGGCCTGCGCGGCGTGCTCGGCGGCCGTACGGGCGTCGTGGGCCTCCGCGGCGAGCCGGGCGTGCTCGGCGGCGGTCTGGTGGGCCTCGGCGGCGCTGCGGGCGTGCTCGGCGGCAGCCTCGTCGGCCGCCTGGCGCGCCTCGTGGGTGGCGATGGCGGTCGCCTCGGCGGCGGTCTGCCGGTCGTGGGCCTCGGCCGCGATCCGGGCGTGCTCGGCGGCGGCGTGCTCGGCGGCGGCCCGCGCGTCGTGGGCCTCGACGGCGGCCTGCTCGGCGGCGACCCGGTCGGCGTGGGCCTGCGTGGCCTCGTCGGCCTTGGCCTGGGCCGCCTCCTCGGCGCGTCGGCGGGCCTCATGGGTCTCGGTGACGCGCAGCGCAGCGACGCCGGCCGCGCGCTCGGCCTCGGCGCGGGCCTCGGCGTGCTCGGCGGCCTTGGCATCGGCGGCCTGTCGAGCAGCGGCGGCGATGGTGGCGGCCTGCTCGGCCTCCTGGCGTGCGGTGTGCGCCTGGCGTGCCTGGTCGGCCATCGAGGCCGAGACCCGCTCGGAGAACTCGCGGGCGCCGTGCGCAGCGGTCGCCTCGGCCGCCTTCGCCTCGGCGGCCTGCTCCGCGCTCGTACGGGCCTCGTGGGCCTCGGCGGCGAGCCGGGCATGCTCGGCGGCAGCCTGCTCGGCGATCTGACGGGCCTCGTGCGCGGCCGCGGCCTCCGAGGCGCGCAGCCGGGCGCTCTCCTCGGCCCGGGACCGGGCGTCGGCGATGTCGGCGGCCTGCTGCACCGCGTCGCGGTGGCGGCGCAGTGCCTCCTCGGCGAGCTTGGCCTGCTCGGCCGCGGCCTGCTCGGCCCGGACGCGCGCCTTGGCGTTGGCCTCGCCGGCCTCCTCGGCCGCGCGGCGCGACCTCTCCGCCTCGACGGCGGCCTCCTCGGCGGCCACGCGCGCCTGGTGGGCCGCGCTCGCCATCGACGCGTGGTCCGCCGCGATCCGGTCGGCCTCCGCACGGGCGCGCGCGTGCTCGGCGCCGGCCTCCTCCGCGACGATCCGCTCGGCGGCCTGCTCGGCGGCGGCCTCCTCGGCCGACTTGCGCAGGCGGGCGTGACGCTCGGCCGCGGCGGCGTACTCGGCCGCGCGCTCGGCGAGCTGCTCAGCGGTCTCGATGGCGCCGGGGGCCGTACCGGGTGCGCCGTCGCCGCCGGCACGGCGGAACCACTTGCGGTCGGAGGAGTTCGCGTTGTCCATTTGCGCACCAGCCTATCGGCGTTCGCCGGACGTCATACGCACTCTGCGGCCGTTGGTCACGCCTCGCGACGTCCGGTCAGTAGACGATCGCCTGTACGCCTTCTGTGAGGATCTCCTCGGCGAAGACCGCCGCACCCTTGATGACGATGCCCGGGATGACGTCAGCCTCGGTGATACCGCGGCGGGCGGCGCACTGGCTGCACACCGTGACGGCGCCGTCGGCGAGCACGAGCCCGAGCAGATCGACCAGCGGCGTGGCCAACGGGAGGCTGAACTGCTGAGCGCGCCCGGGCACCCCGAACCAGGCGGCCTCGCCGGTCAGCCACAGGCTCACCTCGGCCCCGGCAGCGACGGCCGCGGCCGCCACGGTGAACGCCTGGTTGCACCGCTCGGCGTCCTCGGTCCCGGCGGTGACCTTCACGACGAGCTTCCTTCGCATGGGGCCACCCTATGCGCGCGCGCTTAGACTGCGGCCCGTGCCTTTCCATCTGCCTGAGAACCTGCATCCCGACTGCGCCCCGATCGCCTGGCTGCTCGGCACCTGGCACGGCAACGGCCACGGTGACTACCCGACCATCGACGCGTTCGAGTACGAGCAGGAGCTGGTCTTCCAGCAGGACGGCCGCCCGTTCTTCGCCTACTCCGCGCACAGCTGGGTGATCGACCCGGAGACCAAGGAGCGGATCCGCCCTGCGGCGATGGAGACCGGCTTCATCCGCTCGAAGCTGATCGAGCCGGGCAAGGCCAAGCTCGAGATGACGCTGGCGCACAACATCGGGTACGCGGAGGTCTGGTTCGGCGAGGCCGCCGACGGCCGGGTCGAGTTCGCCACCCGAGGCGTCGGCCACACCGAGACCGCCAAGGACATGACCGCCGGTCATCGCCTGTACGGCAACGTGGAGGGCCAGCTGCTCTACGCCTACGACATGAAGGCGATGGGCCAGGAGCTCCAGCCCCACCTCTGGGCGCAGCTCAACCGCGTTGAGGGCTGAGCCGGGTGGGCGAGGACTGGCGCGAGCGTCTGCGGGGGAGCGGCTATCGGCTGACCCCGCAGCGCGAGCTCGTCCTCGCTGCCGTGGAGCGGCTGGGTCACGCGACCCCTGAGGAGGTGCTCGCGGTCGTACGCGAGTCCGCGTCGGCGATCAACCTCTCGACCGTCTACCGCAACCTCGAGGTGCTCGAGGAGCTCGGCCTCGTGCGGCACGCGCATCTGTCGGATCGGGTCGCGACGTATCACTCGACGACCGACCACGAGCATTTCCACATCGTGTGCAGGAAGTGTCAGCGTGTCGTCTCTGTTGACCCTGAGGTGGCCGCCTCCTTCGAGGAGCGGCTGCGGACCGAGATGGGTTTCGAGGCGGACCTGGGGCACCTGGTGGTGTTCGGGTCGTGCGTGGAGTGTGAGTCTTCTGATGGTGAGTGAGCTTCTGTCCCTGCCGGGTGCTGTGGCGGCGTCCGGCGCCGATGCCGGTGTGGCGGCGCACTACGGGTCGTTCAACGTCGAGCAGCGCACGCTCGCCTCGGGCGAGGGGTTCGTCGACCTGTCGCACCGCGAGGTCGTCCGGATCGCCGGCCCCGACCGGCTGACCTGGCTGCACTCCCTGACCTCGCAGCACCTCGAGTCGCTGCCAGCCGGGGTGTGGACCGACGCGCTGATCCTGTCGCCGCAGGGCCACATCGAGCACTTCTTCTCCGGCGTCGACGACGGCGAGGCGTTCACCGCGTGGACCGAGCCGGGACACGGCGAGGCGCTGGTGACGTTCCTGGAGCGGATGAAGTTCTGGTCCGACGTGACGATCAGCGCCGAGCCCGACCTGGCCGTCGTGTGGCGGCCGGTGTCGGCCGGATCGACGTCCGGGGGCACGACGTCGTTCATCCCACGCACGTCGTTGCGCGCGTACGTGGACGCGGCCGGTCCGGCCTGCGGCCTGTGGGCGTACGAGGCGCTGCGCATCGAGCGCGGCGAGCCGCGCTTCTTCGTCGACACCGATCACCGGACGATCCCCAACGAGGTCGGCCTGGTGGGGACGCACCTGGACAAGGGGTGCTACCGCGGCCAGGAGACGGTCGCGCGCGTCCACACCCTGGGCCGTCCGCCGCGTCGGCTCGTGCTGCTCCATCTCGACGGCTCGGAGAACCGCCTGCCGGCTGCCGGCACGCCGCTGCTCACCGAGGCGGGCAAGGAGGTCGGCTTCGTCGGCACCTCGGCCCGCCACTTCGAGCTGGGCCCGATCGCGCTCGGTCTCGTCAAGCGCTCTGTGCCGGTGGATGCTCAGCTGTCGGTCGACGGGATGCCGGCGGCGCAGGAGGTCGTGGTCGACCCCGACGTCGGGCTGCACGTGCGGCCACTGCGTTGAGCACCTCCTCGTCGACGAGACCGGTGCGGTCGAACGGCGCCGAGACGGGCGCTCCCCAGATCTTCCAGGGGTAGCCCGGGCCGAGGGTGAGGCGGCGACCTTCGAGGGCGTCGTACCACGGGCCCGGCTCGGTGAGGTGCCAGATCGTGCGATGCCCGTGCATGTTGGTCGTACGGGGGAGACCCTCGAGGTAGTGCTGCCCGGTGATCTCGCCGCCGAACACCACGAAATTGCCGACCGTGGCGATGAACGGGAACGGGCGCGGTGGGCTGCCCTGCGCGGCGATCCAGAGATGGGCGAGCAGCGGAACGTACCAGGGCCCGCAGACCGCTGCGACCTGTTCGGGAAGTGGCGCGTCGATGTGGAAGCTGCGATGTCTCGCGATGCGGCCGATGAAGACCCCGCGTGGGCAGGCGGCCCAGACCTCGTCGTCGCCGAGCTCGGTGGCGTCGGCGAGTTCGAGGAGACGGCGTGCGTCGAAGAGACGCCGCCGGCCGTCCGCGCGGGGTGGCCCGGCGAGACCGGCGGCGAGCACCGCCTCGCCCTGGCGCTGAGGGAGACGGCAGACGGCGCGGAGGAACTCGAGCGACTCCCGGGTGGTCGGGTCGGGCGAGGGACTCATGCGACGGGACGCTACGTCGCCTTCTGCGTCAGCGGTGTGAGCGTCATGTGCCTTGTGGAGATCGCTGCCTCGGCGTCGACTGTGAAGACGATCGGGCCGGTTCTCTCCCGTAAAGGCGACTCGGCGACGGGTATACGGATGAGCACGATCCACGTGCTGCCGCGCGCCTTCTCACGACTGTGCTCGTCTTTATAGGCACCTATACGGATGAGCACAGTCGAAGCCGCCCGCGAGAACGTGCTCGTCTTTATAGGCCCCTATAAAGACGAGCACCATCGGCGGTGCCCGCGATGTGCTCATCTATATACGACGCGCCGCCCCCGTATCCGCAGCCTTGGCGGCGACCGGTCCTGGGCGTCAGTGAGCCGGTGCGCTGCGCTCGTACTGCACGTGCGTGTCGCTGGGCGAGTGGGTGAAGCCGAGCCCCTCGTACAGCGATCGCGCCGGGGTGTTGTCGCCCTCCACGTAGAGCACGACCTCATCGACTCCGAGCGCCCCAAGGTGCTCGAGGCCGGCCAGGGTGACCAGCTTGCCGAGTCCGCGGCCCTGCGCGGCCGGGTCGACGCCGACGACATAGACCTCGCCGTGCGCTGCGTCGTGCTGCTTGGTCCAGTGGAAGGCGAGCAGGCGCCCGGTGTCGGCATCCCATGCCGTGATCAGCCCGTCGGCGGAGAACCACGGCTCGGCCATCCGCTCCTGCAGGCCCTCCAGGCTCAGCGAGCCTTGCTCCGGGTGATGCGCGAAGGCGGCCGCGTTGACCCGCAGCACCTCCCCCTCGTCGCCCGGCCTGAAGCCGCGCACGTCGACCCCCTCCGGCGCCGCGATCCGTGCGGGCAGCGGCGCGGACGTCGGCCGCCGCATCACCCACAGCTCACGCGCCCGCCCCCAGCCATGGGACGCAGCGAGAGCCCGGGCAGCCGGGTGGTCGCCGTGCGACCAGGCCAGGCGCGCCTCCGCCGGAGCCTGCAGCAGCAGCCGCCGCCCCAGACCGGTCCCGCGCTCGTGCGGCATCGCCAGCAGCGAGAGCTCCTCGCCGATGAGCAGCCCGAAGCCCCGCACATCGCCCCACACCTGCACGGTGTCCGGGCGGTTGCGCACGGCCAGTCGGGTCGCCTCATCGAGCGAGGCGACGCCGTCGGCGGCCTCCGCGAGCCGGGCCATGGCCAGTACGTCGATCACGCGCGCGACTCCGGGGACCGGCGGATCAGGACTCGGCAGGGCTCAGCCGGGCGACGTCCTCGACCTGCTCCTGCGTCCGGGCGGCCGGGACGACGAAGCGGTAGCCGACGTTGCGGACCGTGCCGATGAGGGTCTCGTTCTCCGGGCCGAGCTTCGCGCGCAGGCGGCGGATGTGGACGTCGACCGTACGGGTGCCGCCGAAGTAGTCGTAGCCCCAGACCTCCTGGAGCAGCTGCTGGCGGGAGAAGACCCGGCCGGGGTGCTGGGCCAGGAACTTCAGCAGCTCGAACTCCTTGAAGGTCAGATCGAGCATGCGCCCGCCCACCTTCGCGGTGTACGAGGCGTCGTCGACGACGACCTCCCCGGAGCGGATGAGGTGCGCGTCGGGGTCGGCGGCCGCCGACGCGGCGCCGAAACGGCCCAGCGCCAGCCGGATCCGGGCCTCGAGCTCCGCGGGCCCGCAGGTGTGCAGCACGACGTCGTCCATGCCCCAGTCGTGGGCGACGACGGCGAGGCCGCCCTCGGTGACGACGAGCAGGATCGGCATCTCCATGCCGGTCGCGCGCAGCAGCCGGCACAGGTCGCGGGCGTGCGCGAGATCCTGACGGCCGTCGACGAGCAGGAGATCCGCGTCGGGCGCATCGAGGAGAGCGCTAACCTCGGCAGGCAGGACCTTCGTCTGGTGGCCGAGCAGCGCGAGGCCAGGCAGCACCTCGATCGAGGGCTGCAGGGAGCCGGTCAGAAGTAGCAGCGTGCTCATGTTCCTCCAGGTGGAGCCAGAGCGACATCGTAGCGAAAGGCTCAGAGATGACGGCAGGAACGATCACAGTTCGGTACTGGGCGGGCGCCAAGGCGGCCGCGGGTACGGGGGAGGACGTCTTCGCCGTCGACGGCCCGACCACCCTTCGGGAGATCACGATCCGCGCCGTGAACGAGCACCCCGGTACGCGGCTGGCCGACGTCCTCGCCGTGTGTTCAACACTCGTCCAGGACCGTCCGACGGCATCGGAGGATGCGGCAAACGTGCAGGTCAGCCCGGGGGAGACGGTTCAGTTCCTGCCGCCGTTCGCCGGCGGCTGATCGGCCTTGCGTGGTCTAGACCGACAATTTTTTATGTAGCCAGGCGTGTCGTCGTAGTCACAGGCTCGTTGGGGAACCAGACGCACGAACCGGCCCCGGCCGGAGTCCACTCCAACGAAAGGTCCCCGCCATGACCACCACTGCTCCCACGCGGATGCGCTTCGCCGCCCTCGGTCTCAGCACCGCCCTCTCGATCGGCGTGCTCGCGCCCTTCGTCGCCACCGGCTCGGCCGAGGCTGCGGTCTCCTGCACCACGGCGAAGGCGAACTACAACGCCGCCAACGGCCAGCTTCACAAGGACCAGCGCAAGCTGAAGAAGGACAAGAAGAAGCTCCGCAAGGCCAAGAAGGCCCGCAAGTCCGTCGCGGTCATCAAGCACAAGAAGCGCGTCGTCAAGAAGGACAAGCGCCACGTCCGCGCGGACAAGGCTCGCCGGGCTGCGGCTGCCAACGCGCTGCGCACCTGCACCAACCCGACCACGGGCACCCCGCAGGGCACCGCCAACCCGCTGACCGACCTGCTGACCACGCTCACCGGCTCGGGCCTGTCGCCCGCCGCTCTGACCAACGCCCTCAACTCGATCGCCTCGCAGCTCAGCGCGTCGGGTGCTCCGGGTGCGGCTCAGCTGGCCGACGCCATCAAGCAGATCTCGTCTGCCATCTCCTCGGGCTCGTCCTCGATCGACCCGTCGAAGCTGCAGTCGCTGCTGAGCCAGCTGCCCTCGTCGTTCGACCCGGCTGCCTTCCAGGCCGCGCTGACCGCTGCCGTCACCGCCATGCAGGCCTCCCTGAGCAACCCGCCGACCACGGCCAACGGCCTGATCGACGCGATCTTCAACCCGCTCATCGCCGGCTTCTCGCAGTTCGACGCTGCTGACCCGCTGACCGCTGCCCTGCACTCGCTGCAGACCACGCTCGACAACATCCTCATCGGCCTGGGCCTCCCCGGCCTCGGTGGTCTGGGCTCGCTCCCCGGCGCCGGCAGCCTCCCGCTGCCGATCCCCGGCCTGTGATCCAGCGGCCACATCGCTGATCAGCTAGCTCTCTGAACGACCCGCGGGCCGTCCCTCCTCGGAGGGGCGGCCCGCGGTGCATTCACGCCGTACGACCTGCGGAGACGCCGATCGGAACATCCGGTCTAGACCTCCGTGCCGCGCGTCCCCCACAGTCGTTGACCTGTGCATGAAGCGTCCCGCCACTGCCATTGCTGCGAGCGCCGCCCTTCTTGTCGGCGCGTTCGTCCCCCTTGCCTTCTCCAACGACGCCCAGGCGGCGCCCAACTGCACCTCGCAGCTCACCGCTTACCACCACTCCGTCGCGCACGTCGCGAAGGCCAAGAAGAAGGTCAAGCGCGCCCGCAAGGGCGTCGCCAAGGCCGTCGCGCACCGCGCGTCGCCGCGGATCGTCCGGGCCAAGCGCGACACCGTGCACGTCAAGAAGGTCGACCTGCGCTTCGCGAAGATGAGCCGCAACCACTACTACGCGGCGCTCCTCGCCTGCCAGAAGGGCGTGACCACTCCACAGGGCACCGCCAAGCCGGTCCCGACGGGTTCCGCGACGGCGAAGCCGACCTCCACCAGCAGCGCGTCGGCGACCGCCAAGCCGACCAGCACGGCCAGCGCCACCGCCACCTCGACGACCACCACCTCGACGACCACGAACCCCCTGGCGGACCTTCTCGCCCAGCTCGCGGCCGCCTTCAAGGCGGCCGGGGCGCCGCAGCAGCTGATCGACGTGCTCACCCAGCTGCAGACCGCGCTGTCCACGATCCCGGTTCCCGCGGGGATGGACCCGGCGGCGTTCCAGAAGATCCTCACCGACGCCGCGGCGCAGATCCAGGCCGAGCTCGCGGCGGCGGGGAAGAACCCGACCGGCGTCACCGTCCAGACCATCGTCGATGACATCGTCGACCCGATCGTCGCGGGCCTCACCGCAGCCGGCGTCCCGACCCTGCCCGGCGTGCTGACCGGCATCGAGAACACCCTCGACCCGGTTCTCGGCGCCCTGGGTCTCGCCACGCTGACCTCGGCGATCCCGATGCCGAGCGGTGCCCCCGCTCTCCCGGGCGCGTCCTCGGTCCCCGTCCTGGGCGGCCTGCTCGGCGCCCTCGCGGGCCTCGGCGGCTGATCCCTCGAGCGTCCCCCCCCCCCCCGCCGCGGGGGCGGGGCGCCTGCCGCCCTTCTCCCCCCCATCCCCGGGCGGGGCGGGTCGTACGGCTCTCCCCCCCCCGGCCCCAGCGCTGACCGGCCGGGGCGGGAATCTTTACGTTCCCGTCCGAGTTGGAGAACACCGTGGTCGGACTCTGGATCGTGCTCGCTGCCGTCGTGGTGGCCGTGGCCTTCGGCGGCTATCGCGCCCTGACCGACGGCCGCTTCCGCGGGACCCATGAGGTCAAGGGAGCCTCCTCGGATCCGGTGGACGAGGGACGAGAGGCGAGCCTCGAGGCCATCCAGGAGGCTCCGGAGGAGACGACTTGGACCGCGCTGGGTGAGGCCGTCGCCAAGGTTCAGCCGGGGGAGCGCGCCACCCTGGTGCAGTTCTCCAGCGCGTTCTGCGCCCCGTGCCGCGCCACGAAGCGGATCCTCGGCGACGTCGCCGGGGTCGTCCCGGGAGTCGTGCACGTCGAGATCGACGCGGAGCACCACCTCGAGGTCGTCCGGCGACTCGGGGTCCTTCGCACGCCCACCACGCTGATCCTCGACGGCACCGGCCACGAGATCGCACGCGCCGCCGGAGCTCCGCGCAAGCAGCAGGTCCTCAGCGCCCTGCCCTGAGCCCGCCGGTCGAGGCCGAGCCTCAGCGAGATCCCGCGAAGCCGACGATCTCGACGTCCTCGTGGCCCGACGCCAGCCGGGCGCGCTCGACGGCGACCATCTCGGCCATCAGCTCGTCGATGGACGTACGGGGCGTCCAGCCGGTCGCCCGCGTCAGCACGGCGGGGTCGCCGCCGACCGAGGCCGGGTCCTCCGGGCGCGGCGTCCCGCCGCTCTCCACGACGTGGTCGGCCACGGACAGCCCGGCCGCCCGATAGGCCGCGTGCACGAGATCGCGCAGCGGGCGGGTCGCGCCGGTGCAGATGTCGGCATCCAGCGGCTCGGCCAGGCGCAGCAGCAGCGGCATCGCGGCGACGTGATCACGGGCGTGGCCCCAGTCGCGCTCGGCGTCCAGGGCACCCAGGTCGAGCAGCTCGCCGCCCGCGGCGGCGCGGGCGATCCGCCGCGAGACGAAGTGCGCCGGGCGCAGCGGCGACTCATGGTTCGCCAGCCGCCCGCAGACCGCGAACAACCCGGCCGCGCGGGCGTCGTCCACCAGCCCCTCGGCAGCGAGCTTCGAGGAGGCGTACGGGCTCGACGTCCCGGCCTGCACGGAGGAGGCCTGGAAGAAGCGCGTGGCGGGTCGCACGTGCCGGACGGCGGCCAGCATGCCGCCGACGGCGTCGGCGTTCACCGAGGCCGTCCCCTGCGGGTCGTCCCACGAGTGCGCCACCGATGACAGGGCGGCCAGGTTGTAGACCTCGTCGATGCGGTGGGCGCGCAGCAGCGCCGCGAACCCCGCGGTGTCGGTGATGTCCAGCTGCACCGGGGTGATGAGCGGATGCGCGAGGTACCCGTCCCGGGAGGACGTCTCCAGCCGCCCGGCGAGCACCCGCACGCCCGCCTGCGCCAGCTGGCGGCACAGGTACAGGCCGTCCTGGCCGGTCGCGCCGGTGACCAGCGCCAGCGTCACGGGATCAGCCCTGGAGCAGCGCGATGTCGGTATCGACCATCAGTCCGGCCAGCTGGCGCACCGTGGTCGTCGCCTTCCAGCCCAGCTCCGCGGCAGCGCGGCTGGCGTCGCCGAGCAGCTCGGGGACCTCGCTGGGCCGCTCGAAGCGGGCGTCGGTCTCGACGTGCTCGCGCCAGTCGAGCCCGACGTGGGAGAAGGCCATCTCGGCGAAGTCGCGCACCGTCGTCCCGACGCCGGTCGCCAGCACGTAGTCGCCGGGGACGTCCTGCTGCAGCATCCGCCACATGCCCTCGACGTACTCCTTGGCGTAGCCCCAGTCCCGGACGGCGTCCAGGTTGCCCAGCGTCACCGACGTGGCGCGGCCAGCGGTGATCGCGGCGACCGCGCGGGTGATCTTGCGGGTCACGAACGACTCCCCGCGCCGCGGGGACTCGTGGTTGAACAGGATCCCCGAGACGGCGTAGAGGTCGTACGCCTCCCGGTAGTTGATCGTCGCCCAGTGCGCGTGCAGCTTCGCGGCGCCGTACGGGGAGCGGGGGTGGAAGTGCGTGTCCTCGTGCTGCGGCGGCGGGGTCAGGCCGAACATCTCGGAGGTCGACGCCTGATAGAAGCGCGCCTCGGGGGCGTTCTGCCGCAGCGCCTCGAGCAACCGGATCGCGCCCATGGCGTCGGCCGAGGCGGTGTACTCCGGCATCTCGAAGCTGACCGCCACATGCGACTGGGCCGCGAGGTTGTAGACCTCGTCGGGCCGGGACTCGCGCACCACGTTGATCAGCGACGTCGAGTCGGTCATGTCGCCGTAGTGCAGCGTCAGCCGGCCCTGGTTCGCCGGGTCCAGATAGATCGGGTCGATGCGTCCCCGGTTGAAGCTGGAGCTGCGCCGGACCAGGCCATGCACCTCGTACCCCTTCTCGAGCAGGAGCTCGGCCAGATAGGAGCCGTCCTGCCCGGTGATGCCGGTGATGAGCGCGCGCTTGGTCATCCGCGCATCCTAGGACATCCCAAGGCGTGGACAGCGATCCCACTATGCGAGACGCGAGTTTCGCTCCCGACGTAAAGCCCCCTACCGTTGCCGTCATGATCTCGACCATGCTGACCAAGCGCCGCGCAGTGGACCACTGCCGCGTGCGCTCGTCGCTGTGTCGAATGTCCATGCGCTGACGGCCGCCGTCTGCCCGCTCCAGGTGAGCGCGATGCCGGCCGTCCCATGTCGACCGTCATCCCGCATCTCGTTCCCGGAGCACTCATGTCTGCCACCACGGCACCCGCCAGCGCCACCGACGCCCAGCACCGTCAGGGCATCGACCCGCGCGGCCCGCAGTTCACCGCCGCGATCACGGCGGTCGTGCTCATCGCGGTCCTGCTGCTGCCGCCGTTCGTGGCCGGCGTGCTGACCGCCGTGCAGGCCGTCCTCTTCGCGATCGGCGCCGCCCGCGGCGTGCAGCACACGGTGCACGCGGCGCTCTTCAAGCGCTTCGTGCGTCCGCTGCTGGCGGCTCCGAGCGAGCTCGAGGACCCGGCTCCGCCGCGGTTCGCCCAGGCCGTCGGCCTCGCCTTCACCGCCGTCGCCCTCATCGGGTACGCGACCGGTCTGACCCTCCTGGGCCAGATCGCGATCGGCTTCGCCCTCGTGGCCGCCCTGCTCAACGCGATCTTCCGGTTCTGTCTCGGCTGCGAGATGTACCTGCTGATGAAGCGCGTCACCCCCCAGACCACCTGACACCACACAAGTTTCAAATAATCCGAAAGGCAGAACCAGATGACCCGCGAGAACTCGCTCGTCTCCGCCCAGTGGGTGGAGGAGAACCTCGACAACGCCAAGGTCGTGCTGATCGAGGTCGACGAGGACACGTCCGCCTACGACAAGAGCCACATCAAGGGCGCGATCAAGCTCGACTGGACGACCGACCTGCAGGACCAGGTCCGTCGTGACTTCCTCAACAAGGCCCAGTTCGAGGCGCTCCTGAGCAGCCGCGGTGTCGCCAACGACGACACCGTCGTCCTCTACGGCGGCAACAACAACTGGTTCGCCGCGTACGCCTACTGGTACTTCAAGCTCTACGGCCACCAGGACGTCAAGCTCCTCGACGGCGGCCGCAAGAAGTGGGAGCTCGACTCCCGCGAGCTGACCAGCGAGCTCCCGACCCGCCCGGCGACCACGTACGTGGCCCAGGAGCAGGACACGTCCCTGCGTGCCTTCCGCGACGACGTCCTCGCCGCGATCGGCACTCAGAACCTCGTCGACGTCCGCAGCCCCGACGAGTTCGCCGGCCGCCTCCTCGCCCCGGCCCACCTCCCGCAGGAGCAGGCCCAGCGCGCGGGTCACATCCCCACCTCGGTCAACGTCCCGTGGAGCAAGAACGCCAACGACGACGGCACCTTCAAGTCCGACGCCGAGCTCAAGGCGCTCTACGACGAGGTCGGCTTCGACACGACCAAGGACACCATCGCGCTGTGCCGCATCGGTGAGCGCTCCTCGCTCACCTGGTTCGTCCTGCACGAGCTCCTGGGCCAGGAGAACGTCAAGAACTACGACGGCTCCTGGACCGAGTACGGCAGCCTGGTCGGCGTCCCGGTCGTCCTCGGCGACGAGCCCGGAACGGTTGACGCCTGATGTGCGGCGCGACCCAGGGCGGGCTGAGCCTCGACGGCGTCAACGTCGCGAAGGAGGCCGTCATCCAGGGCCAGGTCCTGCGCGACGGCGAGCCGGTCGGCTCGGCGTACGTCCGCCTGCTCGACACGTCCGGTGAGTTCACCGCCGAGGTCCCGACCTCCGCGTCCGGTCACTTCCGGTTCTTCGCCGGCGAGGGATCGTGGACCCTGCGCACCCTGGCCCCGAAGGCCGACCCGGTCGACCGCGAGGTCGTCGCCCAGATCGGCTCCGTCGCCGAGCTGACGATCAACATCTGATCCACCCGCCAGCGGCCCGCTCCGACTTCAGTCGGGGTGGGCCGCTGTGTTGTGTCATTGCTCGTCGAGCAGGCCGAGCAGGTAGCTGCCGTACCCGCTCTTGAGCAGCGGCTGGGCGAGCCGCTCGAGGTCGGCGTCACTGAGCCAGCCCATCCGCCACGCGACCTCCTCGGGCGCGCCGATCTTGGTGCCCTGGCGCGTCTCGATCGCCCGGATGTAGTCGGCGGCCGCGTTGAGGTCGTCCACGGTGCCGGTGTCGAGCCAGGCCGAGCCCCGGGGGAGGACCTCGACCTGCAGGCGGCCGGCCTCGAGGTAGATCCGGTTGAGATCGGTGATCTCCAGCTCGCCGCGCGCGCTCGGCGTCAGCGTGCGGGCGTGGCCGACCACGGACCCGTCGTAGAAGTACAGGCCCGGCACCGCGTACGGGCTCTTGGGGCTGCTGGGCTTCTCCTCCAGCGAGATCGCCTTGTGGGCGGCGTCGAACTCGACCACGCCGTACGAGCTCGGGTCGCTCACCCGGTAGCCGAAGATGGCGGCGCCCTCGAGCTGCTCGAAGCGGCGCAGCTGGTTGCCCAGGCCGTATCCGTAGAAGAGGTTGTCGCCGAGGACGAGACCGACCCGCTCGTCGCCGTCGTCCTCGAGGAAGCCGCAGTCGGCGGCGATGGTGAACGCCTGCGCCAGGCCGTCGGGCGAGGGCTGCTGCTCGAAGGTGAGGTTGACCCCGAGCTGGCTGCCGTCGCCGAGCAGACGCTCGAAGGCGGGGGCGTCGTGCGGCGTCGTGATCACCAGGATGTCCCGGATCCCGGCCAGCATCAGCGTGGAGAGCGGGTAGTAGATCATCGGCTTGTCGTACACCGGCATCAGCTGCTTGCTCACCGCGAGCGTGATGGGGTGCAGACGCGAGCCGGTGCCACCGGCGAGGATGATGCCCTTCACAGCGCGAAACCCTACTCACGTCGGGTGCATCGATAGGGTTTCCGCGTGGACCGCATCCTTGTCACCGGTGGCGCCGGCTTCATCGGCTCCAACTTCGTGCACCATCTCGTCGCGCGCACCGACGCCCGGATCACGGTGCTGGACAAGATGACGTACGCCGCCTCGCGCGAGGCCCTGGCGGCGCTGCCCGCGGAGCGGGTGAGCCTGGTGGTCGGGGACATCGCCGACGCCGCGGTCGTCGACCCGCTGGTCGCGGCGGCCGACGCCGTCGTCCACTTCGCCGCCGAGTCGCACAACGACAACTCGCTGCAGGACCCGTCGCCGTTCGTGCAGACCAACCTGGTCGGCACGTTCACGCTGCTCGAGGCGGTCCGGCGCCACGACGTGCGCTACCACCACATCTCCACCGACGAGGTCTACGGCGACCTCGAGCTGGACGACCCGGCGCGGTTCACCGAGGCGACCGCGTACAACCCCTCCTCGCCGTACTCCTCGACCAAGGCCGGCTCCGACCTCCTGGTCCGCGCCTGGGTGCGCTCCTTCGGGGTGCGGGCGACGATCTCGAACTGCTCCAACAACTACGGGCCCTGGCAGCACATCGAGAAGTTCATCCCGCGCCAGATCACCAACCTGATCGACGGTGTGCGTCCGCGCCTCTACGGTGCCGGCCTCAACGTCCGCGACTGGATCCACGCCGAGGACCACTCCTCGGCGGTACTGCGCATCCTCGAGCGCGGGGCGATCGGCGAGACGTACCTGATCGGCGCCGACGGCGAGAGGAACAACCTCGAGACCGTCCGGCTCATCCTGCGCCTGATGGGTCACGACGAGAACGACTTCGACCACGTCAACGATCGCGCGGGCCACGACCTGCGCTACGCGATCGACTCCACCAAGCTGCGCACCGAGCTCGGCTGGGCGCCGTCGTTCCAGGACTTCGAGGCCGGGATGGCCGCGACCATCGACTGGTACCGCGCCAACGAGGCGTGGTGGCGCCCGAAGAAGGACGCCGTCGAGGCCGCCTACCTCGCGAAGGGCCAGTGACGGTGGCCGAGGTGCCGATTCCCGGCCTGGTCGTCCTCGACATCCCGCTGCACGGTGACGCGCGCGGCTGGTTCAAGGAGAACTGGCAACGCGAGAAGCACATCGCCCAGGGCCTGCCGGACTTCGGGCCGGTGCAGAACAACATGTCCTACAACGCCTCGCGCGGCGCCACCCGAGGGATCCACGCCGAGCCCTGGGACAAGCTGGTCTCGGTGGCCACCGGGCGCGTCTTCGCCGCCTGGGTGGATCTGCGCGAGGGCCCGTCCTTCGGGGCGACGTACTGGACGGAGATCGGCCCGGACAAGGCGGTCTTCGTGCCGCGTGGCGTCGGCAACTCCTACCAGGCACTCGAGGACGACACCGTCTACTCGTACCTGGTGAACGACCACTGGCGCCCCGGCATCGCCTATCCCGCGGTGTCGCTGTCGGATCCGACCGCGGCGATCCCATGGCCGCTCGACCTGTCCTCTGACGAGGTGGAGATCTCGGAGAAGGACCGCGCCAACCCCCTGCTGGCCGACGTGACGCCGATGGCGCCGCGCAGGACGCTGATCATCGGCGCCCACGGCCAGCTCGGCCGGGCGCTCGTCGCTGCCTTCCCGGGCGCCGAGGCGGTCGGACGCCTCGACCTGGACTCGGTGTCGTGGCGCGACTACGACCTGGTGCTCAACGCGGCCGCCTGGACGGCCGTGGACGCTGCTGAGACCCCCGAGGGCCGGCTCGGGGCCTGGCAGGCCAACGCCGCCCTGCCGGCGGCCCTGGCGCGGATCGCGACCGATCACCGGCTGACGCTGGTGCACGTCTCCTCGGACTACGTCTTCGACGGGACCGCCGTCGAGCACGCTGAGGACGAGCCGTTCGCGCCCCTGGGCGTCTACGGCCAGTCCAAGGCCGCCGGCGACCTCGCGGTCGCCACGGCGCCGCGGCACTACGTCGTCCGTACGTCGTGGGTGATCGGCGAGGGCACCAACTTCGTCCGCACGATGGCGGCACTCGCCGAGCGCGGCGTCGCTCCGTCCGTCGTCGCCGACCAGGTCGGCCGGCTGACGTTCACCTCGACGCTGGCCGCCGCGATCAAGCACCTGGTGGCGTCACAGGCGCCGTACGGGACCTACAACGTCACGAACGCCGGCGAGCCGCTGTCGTGGCAGGAGATCGCCGCCGAGGTCTTCGAGCTCTCCGGCCGCTCGCGCGACGACGTGACGCCGGTGACGACCGAGGCCTACTTCGCCGACGCGATCGCGGCCGGCAAGCCGATCAGCCCCCGGCCCCGCAACTCCGCGCTGGCCCTCGCCAAGCTCCGCGCCACCGGCTTCGAGCCGGAGGACCAGCGGGAGATGCTGCGCAGGTACCTGGCTCAGCCGCTGCGCTGATCGACGGCTCAGCCGTAGTGGCAGACGTAGTCGAGGAGCTCGGTGACCTCGATGTCGAAGCTGCTGTCGCCCGCGACGGAGAACTGCGCGCCCGCGGCGTAGGTCTGGCCGGCGACGGTGCACGAGCCGGCCTGGATCTCCATGACCTCGGGCGCACCGGTCGTGAACGTGTAGGTGCCCGGGAAGATCACGCCCGCGCTCTTCTTCGTGCCGTCGGCCAGGGTGAACGAGTGGCTCACGCACTTGCCGTCGAAGTAGACGTTGGCGGTGGTGGCGAGGGAGACGTTGTCGTAGGTCACCGCTGAATTAAACAGCGACGAGCGCCTACCGGACATTCGGTATCCCTGCCCCGCTGGACCATCGCGCACGCGACGTCGCGATTCACTCGCCGCATGGGCACCAGCAGCGAGCCGGTCGACGTCACGGGGCTGCTTCCTGCGGAGGCACAGGCGGGCGGTGTGCTCGCTGACGCGGAGGTCGATGCGGCCATCGCCGCAGTGCTGCGCCTCTGGCTGGTCGAGGACGATGCCTGAGGACACCGTGCGGTCGCGTCTGCCGCGAGACGACGACCAAGGTCGCCGCAGCGCGCTCCTTGCGATCGGGATCCTCCTGGCTCTCTTCGTCATCCTCGTGTCTGTCGTCTGGATCCGTCTGCTCCGCTGACCGCCGGGATGGTGTCTCCCGACCACCCTCCGGAACCTTCGGACGGGTCGGGCAACGTGCGGGTCGGCGCACCGGAAAGAACCGCCCCGCCTCCCTGAGGGAGGCGGGGCGGTTCCATGCGTGGTGCGTGCGCCGTGCTCAGCCGTTGATCATGCCCGCGCCGACGGTGACACCGGTCGCCTCGTCGATCAGGATGAACGACCCGGTGGTGCGGTTCTTCGAGTACGGGTCGGCGAGCAGCGGCACCGTGGTGCGCAGCTGGACGCGGCCGATCTCGTTGAGACCGAGCTCCTTGGTGTCGTTGTCGCGGTGCAGCGTGTTGACGTCCAGGCGGTACTGGATGTCCTTGACCAGCGCACGCCCCGTACGGGTGGTGTGCTTGATCGCCAGCTTCTGCCGCGGCTGCAGCGGGGCGTTGGTCATCCAGCAGACCATCGCGTCGATGTCCTGGGTCGGAGTCGGCGCGTTCTTCACGCGGGCGATCATGTCGCCGCGCGAGACGTCCACGTCGTCCTCGAGCCGGATGGTGACCGACATCGGCGGGAACGCCTCGTCGATCTCCTTGTCGAACACGTCGATGCTCGAGATCTTCGAGGTCATGCCGGAGGGCAGGACGATGACCTCGTCGCCCTTCTTGAAGACGCCGCCCGCGATCTGGCCCGCGTAGCCGCGGTAGTCGTGGTAGGCGTCGTTCTGGGGCCGGATGACGTACTGGACCGGGAAGCGGGCGTCGACCAGGTCCCGGTCGGAGGCGACGTGGACGTGCTCCAGGTGGTGCATCAGCGTCGGGCCGGAGTACCAGGGCATGTTCTGCGAGCGGTCCACGACGTTGTCGCCGGCCAGCGCCGAGATCGGGATGACCTCGAGGTCGGGGACGTTGAGCTTCGTCGCGAACTGGGTGAACTCGGCCTGGATCTTGTCGTAGACCTCCTGCGACCAGTCCACGAGGTCCATCTTGTTGATGCACAGGACCAGGTGGGGGACCCGCAGCAGCGAGAGCAGGACGGCGTGACGGCGGGACTGCTCGGTGAGGCCGTGGCGCGCGTCGACCAGGACGAGGCCCAGGTCGGCGGTGGAGGCACCGGTGACCATGTTGCGGGTGTACTGCACGTGCCCCGGGGTGTCCGCGATGATGAACTTGCGGTTCGGGGTCGCGAAGTAGCGGTACGCGACGTCGATCGTGATGCCCTGCTCGCGCTCGGAGCGCAGGCCGTCGGTCAGCAGGGAGAGGTCGACGTAGGAGTGACCCTTCTGCTCCGAGGTCCGCTCGACCGCCTCGAGCTGGTCGGCGAAGATCGACTTGGAGTCGAAGAGCAGCCGGCCGATGAGGGTCGACTTGCCGTCGTCGACGGAGCCGGCCGTGGCGAAGCGCAGGAGGTCCATCTGGCGCTCCGCCTTCTTCTCGTCAGTGCTGCCCATCAGAAGTAGCCTTCCTTCTTGCGGTCTTCCATGGCGGCCTCGGAGAACTTGTCGTCACCACGGGTGGCGCCGCGCTCGGTGACCCGGGCGACCGACACCTCCGCGATGATCTCCTCGATGGTCGAGGCGGTGCTCTCGACGCAACCGGTCAAGGTGATGTCACCGCAGGTGCGGAAGCGGACGCTGCGCTCCTCGGCGACCTCGCCCTCACGGCACGGGTTGAGCGGGGTCTCGGTCATGAGCATGCCGTCGCGCTCGAAGACGCGACGCTGGTGGGCGAAGTAGATCGAGGGGATCTCGATCTCCTCGCGGCCGATGTAGTCCCACACGTCCAGCTCGGTCCAGTTGGAGATCGGGAAGATCCGCATGTGCTCGCCCTCGTGCAGGCGGCCGTTGTAGAGCGACCACAGCTCGGGGCGCTGCATCTTCGGGTCCCACTGGCCGAACTCGTCGCGGTGGGAGTAGACGCGCTCCTTGGCGCGGGCCTTCTCCTCGTCGCGGCGACCGCCGCCGAAGGCGGCGGTGAAGCCGTTCTCCTCGATGGCGTTGAGCAGCGTCGGGATCTGCAGGCGGTTGCGGCTGATCTTCGCGGCGTCGGGGATGATGCCGTTCTTGATCGCGTCGTCGATGGAGGCGACCACGAGGTTGATGCCGAGACGCTCGACCCAGCGGTCGCGGGTCTCCATCACCTCGGGGAAGTCGAGCCCGGTGTCGACCTGCAGGATCGAGAACGGGATCTTGGCAGGGTAGAACGCCTTCTCCGCCAGGCGGAGCATGACGATCGAGTCCTTGCCGCCGCTGAACATCAGGACCGGCTTCTCGAACTCGGCGGCGACCTCACGGAAGATGTGGATCGATTCCGCCTCCAACTGGTCGAGCTGACTCAGCCGGTAGTCGGTATGGGTGGACGTCATGGCGGGCACTCTAGCCCGGCGCCTTCGGGCCGGGACATCTCAGATGACCGTTTTTCACGAGTCGCGACTGTTCACGAATCATGAACGGCTGGTTATTGTGAACGCATGAGCAGCGAGACCGAGCTGGTGGAGGGCGCGCAGGCGACGCTCGAGGGCTGGGGCGTCGACTGCACGATCCGGTACGAGCGCTCGCCGCTGGTCCGCGCCGACGCGACCCTTGCGCTGCGGTGGGGCGGCGCTCGACAGCGCTTCGCCGTGCACGCGTTCTCCTCGGTGCGGCTCGCGGCCGTCCTCGCCGCCTCGGGGGAGTCCTCGCTGCCGGTGCTCGTCGTGGCGCCGTGGATCTCACCGCGGATGGGCGCACAGCTCCAGGCCCTCGGGATCGCGTACGTCGACTCGGTCGGGAACGCGTCCCTGCGCTTCGGCACCGTGTTCGTGGAGGTGACCGGCCGCAAGCGCCCGCGTGCCGGGACGGCCTCGCCCGGCGGCTCGGCCTCCTCGGCGGTCGGTGGGCGCATCGAGACCACGTCCCGATCCGGCCGGCTCCTCACCCCCGCCAACCGCAAGGTCGTCGCCGCGCTCGTCGGGGACCCGTCACTGGAGACCGCCCCGCTGCGCGAGGTGGCTGCCGCGGCGGGCGTGTCGGTCGGCCAGGCCCACAAGACGGTCGCGCTGCTCGCGTCGGCCGGGTACCACCGCGACCACCTGGACGACGCCCGGCGCGAGTCGCTGAGGGGCGTACTGGACGCCGTGGGTGCTCTCGAGGATTAGTCGGCTGTTCACGTGACGTCTGCGGAGAGGCCGACGAGGTCTCGTCCTCGCTCGTCACCGTCGAACCATGAGGATCGCTGTCGTCGGGACCGGGTACGTCGGACTCTCCCTGGCCGTGCTGCTCGCGCAGC
>NZ_JAIWOY010000006.1 GCF_020216525.1 Nocardioides nematodiphilus
AGCCCTACAGCGCCGATGGTACTGCAACCGGGAGGTTGTGGGAGAGTAGGACGCCGCCGGACATATATTGAGGTCGAGAGCCCCATCAGACGCGAGTCTGATGGGGCTCTCCCGCATTTCCGGGACGATATCGGATCAACCGTCGCCGAGCGCGGCGCGCTCTGCCCCGATGGTGGTGTCATCGCCGTGCCCGGTGTGCACCACGGTGTCGGCGGGAAGGGCGAAGAGTCGGGCGCGGATCGACGCCTCGAGCGTCGGCAGGTCGCTGTACGAGCGGCCGGTGGCGCCGGGACCGCCGTTGAACAGGGTGTCGCCGGTGAACACACAGCCGAGGTCGCCGCTGTAGAGGCAGACGGCGCCGGGCGCGTGCCCCGGGGTGTGGATGACCGTGAGCTCCGTGCCGGCCACCTCGATGACCTGGCCGTCGGTCAGGACGCCGTCCCACGACCGGTCACCGTGGGTGAGACGCCACAGAGGCTCGTCGTCGGGGTGGAGCAGGACAGGAGCCCCGGTCCGCTCCGAGAGCTCGGGCGCGACCCGTACATGGTCGTCGTGTGCGTGGGTGCACACGATCGCCTTCACGTCGCGCCCCGCCACCACCGCCATGATGTCCTCGACGGAGTGAGGTGCGTCGATGACGACGCATTCGGTGTCGTCGCCGACCACCCAGACATTGTTGTCGACGTCGAAGGTCTCTCCGTCCAGGGAGAACGTTCCCGATGTGACCGCATGGTCCACGCGTACGGTCCCGCTCATCAGAGCACCACGACCGAGCGCAACACGCTCGGCCCGTCGGAGGCGTGGCCCATCCGCTCGAAGGCGGCCTCGATGTCCCCGATGCCGATCTCCTCGCTCACGAAGGCATCGAGATCGAGTCGGCCCTGCTGGTAGAGGTCGACGAGCATCGGGAAGTCGCGCGAGGGCAGGCAGTCGCCGTACCAGCTGGACTTCAGCGCGCCACCGCGGCCGAAGACGTCGATGAGCGGGATGTCGGGGAGCTTCATGTCCGGCGTCGGCACGCCCACCAGCACGACCGTGCCCGCGAGGTCGCGCGCGTAGAAGGCCTGCTTCCAGGTCTCGGGTCGCCCGACGGCCTCGATGACGACGTCGGCGCCCTCGGCGCCTTCGTAGACGCGCCCGCAGATCTCCTTGATGGCAGCGACCGGGTCCTCCTTCGACGAGTCGATCGTGTGCGTCGCGCCGAGCCGCGTCGCCTGCTCCAGCTTCGCGGCGTCGATGTCGACGGCGATGATCGGGTTCGCACCGGCCAGGGCCGCGCCCGCGATCGCGGCGACGCCGACGCCGCCGCATCCCAGGACGGCGATGGATCGCCCGCGGGTGACGGCGCCGGTGTTGATCGCCGCACCGATCCCGGCCATGACGCCGCAGCCGAGCAGACCGACGGCGGCGGGGCGGGCGGACGGATCGACCTTCGTGCACTGACCCGCCGCGACGAGGGTCTTCTCGGCGAAGGCGCCGATGCCGAGGGCGGGGGAGAGCTCGGTCCCGTCCTCGAGCGTCATCCGCTGCGTCGCGTTGTGGGTGTTGAAGCAGTAGTGCAGGTCGCCGCGCCTACAAGCACGGCACTCGCCGCAGACGGCGCGCCAGTTGAGGATCACGAAGTCACCCGGGGCGACCTCCGTGACGCCGTCGCCGACCGCCTCGACGATCCCGGAGGCCTCGTGGCCGAGCAGGAACGGGAAGTCGTCGTTGATCCCGCCCTCGCGGTAGTGCAGATCGGTGTGGCAGACCCCGCAGGCCTGGATCCGCACCACCGCCTCGCCCGGCCCCGGGTCGGGGATGTTGATGGTGACGAGCTCGACGGGTGCGCCCTTGCTGCGAGCGACGACTCCCTGGACCTGCTGCATGCTCCACTCCTTCGTCTCCGGTTACGGCCACTCTAGGGAGACGAGGCGAGGGCGGGGAACCTCGGTCACCAGGGGGAGGGTGCGTAGTCCTTGAGGAAGCAGCCGTACAGGTCCTCGCCGGCTTCGCCGCGGACGATCGGGTCGTACACCCGGGCGGCGCCGTCGACCAGGTCGAGCGGAGCGTGCCACCCCTCGGCGGCGATGCGAAGCTTCTCCTCGTGGGGGCGCTCGTCGGTGATCCAGCCGGTGTCGACGGCCGTCATCAGGATCTTGTCGGTCTCGAAGAGCTCACCGGCCGACGTCCGCGTCATCATGTTGAGCGCGGCCTTGGCCATGTTGGTGTGCGGGTGACCGGCGCCCTTGTAGCGGCGGGAGAACTGGCCCTCCATGGCGGACACGTTGACGATGTACGCACGGCGCGCGCCACCGGCGATCGCGGCCCGCATCGCCGGGCGCAGCCGCGAGTTGATGAGGAACGGCGCGATCGAGTTGCAGAACTGCACCTCGAGGAGCTCCAGCGGGTCGACCTCGTCGAGGACCTGGGTCCACGAGTTGTTGGCCTGCACATCGGGGATCAGGCCGCCGGCGTCGATCGCCGTGCCGGCCAGGTGCGCCTCCAGGGAGGCGTTGCCCGCGGTCAGCGCGAGCTGGGTGAGCGACGCGGCGTTGTGGGCCGCCAGGGCGGCGGCGTGCGCCTCGGGGGACTCGCCCTCGTGGTGAGCGCCCGTCGCCGAGGCGAGCGCGCCGGCCAGCGCGGCCGGATGCGCCTCCGAGATCCGGTCGAAGGTCAGCATCTCGGGCAGCGCACGATGGCCGTAGTAGCCGGGGGAGGGAAGCGGAGCCGCCTCCCCGTCGATGAGGTGCTTGTACGACCCGGGCAGGCGGCGGACCGTCTGGCAGGCGTTGTTCACGATGATGTCCAGCGGGCCGTCCGCGGCGACCTCGTCGGTCAGCGCCACCACCTGGGTGGGATCGCGCAGGTCGATGCCGATCACCTTGAGCCGGTGCAGCCAGTCGGCGCTGTCCTCGAGGGCGGCGAAGCGGCGCACGGCGTCCTTGGGGAAGCGCGTCGTGATGGTCAGGTGCGCGCCGTCGCGCAACAGCCGCAGCGCGATGTGCATGCCGATCTTGGCCCGGCCGCCGGTGAGCAGCGCGCGCTTCCCGGTCAGGTCCGCGTGAGCGTCGCGCTTGGCGTGACTCATCGCGGAGCACTCGGGGCACAGCCCGTGGTAGAAGGCGTCGACCTGGAAGTACTCCTGCTTGCAGATGTAGCAGTCGCGACCGCGACGCAGCTCGCCGGCGATCGCGCCGGGGGCGTTCGACACCAGGGGCAGGCCCGCCGTCTCGTCATCGATCCGCAGCGGCGAACCCGTCGCGGTCAACGAGATGATCGCCTGATCGTGGGCCTGGCGCTCCTCGCGCAGCGCGGCCCGGCGGCTCTTCTTGAGCAGCTTCCACATCCGTCCGGTCGCGTGCTTGACCGTGCTGACGTCGGGATGCTCGGGGTCGAGCCGATGCAGCTCACGCAGCACCTTCAGGGTCACTGCGAGCTCGGCGGGGTCGATCCGATCGAGCGGCGCGTCAGTCTCGTGAGTCTCGGTCACCGGCTGAGTTTACGTGCCGGGGCACGCGGACACAGATTCCGCCGAGGTCGCCGCCGGCCGCCCAACGGCGATCGGCCGGCCACGGGAGCATGGTGAGCTCCTGTGGCCGGCCGATCGTCTCGTTGGCGACTACGTGAAGATGCTGACGCCTCCCGGGCCGACCAACAGGCCGACGACGATCAGCACGATCCCCCACAGCAGTGCGCCCCGGACGATGCTCACGATCCCGGACACGACCAGAATGACCGCCAGGATCCACAGTAGGAATGCCATCGATTCCCTCCTTGGTAGGTGAGGCAACCAGGTACCCACCGGGGCATTGTGGATTCCTCAGTCCTCGAGGGCCTCTTCGTTCTCGTCGACGATGTGCATCGCCGCCTCCTCGGCGGACGCGCCGGCGCCGTCGATCCCGGCGTCCCAGCCGACCATGTCCTTCTCGGTGTCCTCGCCGAACCCCTGATCGGGGTCGACGAGACGTCCGGCGCGGCGATCGCCGACCTCGCGATCCTCGTCGCCCTCGTCGAGCTCGCCGTCCTCCGCGTACGGGTCCGGCTCGGGCTCCTCCTGGCTCAGGCGTCGCTCGAGCGTCTCGCCGTGCGCCTCCTCCCAGGGGGTGGCGCCGAACTTGTTGACGACGCTCCACTTCTCGGGCGGGGAGTAGCCCGCGTCCAGGGCGTCGTCGGGGTCGCTCGCAGGATCACGTACGAGATCGTCCTCCGCGCCCGGCTGGTCCTCGTCGTCGACGCTGTAGTCGCCGTAGGACTCGCTCTCTTCGCTCATCGCACGCTCCTCTCATGGCTCGGGCACCGGTGCCCACACCCCAGTCTGCCCACACGGCGAGGCCGGGGCGAGCACCGCCCCCTCGGAGGTCAGGAGTCCGTCAGCGCCGGGGTGGTCTCCGGCTCGGCCGCGGGGGCGCGGTCCAGCTTGCTCGGCCACCAGATCCGCGAGCCCAGATCGAGGTTGAGCGCCGTGACCAGCACGCCCCTCACCACCATCGTGTCGAGGATGACGCCGAGCGCGATGGCGGTGCCGATCTCGGCGAGGAAGACGAGCGGGATCGACCCCAGCACGGCGAAGGTGGCGGCCAGGACGAGGCCGGCCGACGTGATGACGCCGCCGGTCGACGACAGCGCGATGAGGGAGCCCGCCCGCGTGCCGACCCGTTGGGTCTCCTCGCGGACACGCGTCATCAGGAAGATGTTGTAGTCGATGCCCAGGGCGACCAGGAACACGAAGACGAACAGCGGGAAGCCGGAGTCCGCCATGTCGAAGCCGTACAGGTGGGTGAAGATCAGCGCGGACAGGCCCAGGGCCGCGCCGAACGACAGGATCACGGTAAGGATCAGGATCACCGGGGCCACCAGCGCGCGCAGCAGCAGCATCAGGATCAGCATCACCACGAGCAGCACGACCGGGATGATCACCTTGTTGTCGCGGTGCGCCGCGTGCGCGGTGTCCAGATAGATTGCCGCGGAGCCGCCGACCAGCGTGTCCGGGACGTCGCGCACCGCCTCGCGCACCGCCACGACCTGATCGGCCGCCTTCTGGCTCGCCGGGTCGAGCGCCTGGGTCACGGACACGTACTTCACGCCGGCGACGGGCGGGATCGAGGTGTTCACCGCGCCGAGGCCCGGGACTTTCCCGAGCGCCGCGACGACGTCGTCCACACGCTCGGGCGTCGTCACGACCTGGATCGGGGTCGAGGTGTCGGCCAGGCCGTGCGCGACGAGGATCCGCTGGCCGACGACCGAGTCGTAGGTCTTGGTGTACTGGTCCTCGGACGGCAGGTTGCCGGTCCGCAGGGTGAGCATCCCCAGGCAGGCCGCCAGCAGGACGATCGAGGTGGTCACCCACACGATGCGCGGGCGGACGGAGATCCGGTTGCCGACCTTGGCCCACAGGCCGTGCGTGGTCGGCTCGTCGGAGCCGTACGACGGGCGCCGAGGCCAGAACACCCATCGGCCGGTGATGACCAGCAGCGCGGGCAACAGGGTCAGCATCACGACCAGCGTGACGATCACGCCGACCGCCATCACCGGGCCCAGGCCCTTGGTGGAGTTGAGCTGGGCGAGCAGCAGGCACAGCATGCCGATCGCGACGGTCGAGGCGCTGGCGATGACCGCGGGAGAGGCCCGGTGCAGCGCGACCGCCATCGCCTCGTGCCGATCCTGGTGCCGACGCAGCTCCTCGCGGTAGCGCGCCACCAGGAGCAGCGCGTAGTCGGTGCCGGCGCCGATCACCAGCACGCTCAAGATGGCCTGGCTCTGCCCGTTGACGGTGAGGTCGGCGTACTTGGCCAGGAAGTAGATCACCGCCTCGGCGGTGAAGAGCGCGAAGACCGCGGACACGATGGGGAGCACCCACAGGATCGGGCTGCGATAGGTGAAGAGCAGGATCACGATGACCACGCCGAGCGCAGCGAAGAGCAGCGTCCCGTCGATGCCCGCGAACGCGTCGGCGGCGTCGGCGACCTGGCCGCCGGGGCCCGCCAGGTGCACGTCGACACCGGAGATCGTCGCGATCTCGCGCAGATGATCGGCGATCGGGGGCATCTTGTCCCAGCCCGCGGAGCCGAGGTTGAACGTGACGACGGTGGTCGCGACGGCACCGTCGGCCGAGACCAGCCCCAGCTGCCGACCGCTGGCGGCGTCCTTCGGGAAGGTCACCGCGGGGCGACCGTCGGACGGCGTGACGACACCGTCGAGGGCGCCGATCTGCGGCGCCTGCGCAGCGATCGCCTGGAAGTCCGCCGGCGTCAGCCCGCCGGTGCGGTGATAGAGCACCACGGTGGGGATGTCATCGGGGTTGGTGAACGGGGCCAGCTTGTCGAGCGCCTTGGTCGACTCGGCGGTGGCCGGCAGCCACGACGACGCCTCGTTGTTCTGGACGTCCCCGAGCTTCTGCGCGAACGGCGCCGCGCCCGCGATCACGATCAACCACGCCACCAGGACCAGCCACTTGGTGACGCGACCGGTGAGCGCTCCAGCGATCTGACGATGCATGGGTCCCAGTCAACCCACATCGGGCGCTCGCGTCATCAGGGTTTCCCCCGATCTTGCGCAAAGACCCCCAGCGATCAGCTCCGGCCGTACAGCGTGGTGCGCTCGCGGACGGGCCGGTCGATGCCGGCGGCGATCTCGGTCAGCTCCGCGACGGTCTTGGCCGAGCCGTACTCCGACCCCGCCATCCGGGAGATCGTCTCCTCCATCAGCGTGCCGCCGAGGTCGTTGGCGCCCGCGTTGAGCATCGCCTGCGTGCCCTCGGTGCCGAGCTTCACCCACGAGGTCTGGATGTTGTCGATCCGGCCGTGCAGCATGATCCGCGCCATCGCGTGCACCGCGAGGTTGTCGCGCAGCGTCGGACCCGGGCGGGCGGCGCCGGCCAGGTAGATCGGCGAGCTGGTGTGCACGAACGGCAGCGGCACGAACTCGGTGAACCGGGCCGCGCCGTGCTCGAGCGCGGTGTCCTGGATGGACTTGAGCACGTTGAGGTGGCCGACCCAGTGCCGCGGGTTGTCCACGTGGCCGTACATCATCGTCGAGGTCGTCGGGATGCCGACGCGGTGCGCCGTGGAGATGATCTCGATCCAGCTCCTCGCGGGCAGCTTGCCCTTCGTGAGCACCCAGCGGACCTCGTCGTCGAGGATCTCCGCAGCGGTCCCGGGGATCGAGCCGAGGCCGGCCTCGCGGACCTTGATCAGGAAGTCCTCGATCGAGAGGCCCGTGCGGGCGGTGCCGTTGACGATCTCCATGGGGGAGAAGGCGTGCACGTGCATGCCCGGCACCCGCTGCTTCACCGCGTGCACCAGGTCGAAGTACGCGCTGGCGGGCAGCTGCGGGTCGATGCCGCCCTGCATGCAGACCTCGGTGGCACCCAGGTCCCAGGCCTCTTGGGCGCGCTCGGCGACCTCGTCGTAGGAGAGCGAGTAGGCGTCCGCGTCCGTGCGCCGCTGCGCGAACGCGCAGAAGCGGCAGCCGACGTAACAGACGTTGGTGAAGTTGATGTTCCGGTTGACGACGTAGGTGACGTCGTCGCCGACGACCTCCTTGCGCAGCCCGTCGGCGAGAGCGACGACCTCGCGCAGCAGGTCACCCTCGGCGGTCATCAAGGTGAGAGCGTGCGCGTCGCTCAGGTTGCCGGGGTCCTGCTCGGCGGCGCGGATCGCCTCTCGGCCGTGGGCGTGCAGGACGGCCGGTGCGCCGGTGCTCAGCGCCGCGGCGCGGACGGCGTCCCAGTCGCCGTAGACGTTCTCGAAGTCGCTGCGGCGGTCCTCGGTACGGCCCCCGCCGGGACCTTCAGCGTCGATCGCCGTATGAAGGTCGGTGCGCCCGACGCTGGCGAACCCTCCGTCCGGCTCCTGCCACGAGATCCCCGGCTGCGGGCGGACCTCCGGGATCGCCAGGCCGTCCTCGCCCGCGAGGGCGGCGACGTGGGCCGAGACCCGCGGGTCGAGCCACGGTGTGCCGGCCACGACGTACTCGGGGTGGACGGTCAGGCGCGAGCGCAGCTCGAAGCCGCACTCGGCGGTCAACCGGCGCAGGGCGTCGAGCGAGGGCCACGGACGCTCGGGGTTCACGTGGTCGGGCGTCAGCGGCGAGACGCCGCCCCAGTCGTCGACGCCGGCGTCCAGGAGCGCGCGGCACTCGGCCAGGTCGACCAGGTTCGGCGGCGCCTGGACGCGTGCCTTCGGGCCGAGCACCAGGCGGGTGACGGCGATCGCCGCGCGATACGGGTCGAGGTCGAGGTCGTCGACGTGGCGCATCGCGGTGTCGGGCTTGGCGCGGAAGTTCTGCACGATGACCTCCTGGAGGCCGCCGTACTCCTTGTGCACCTTGCGCAGCGCGAAGATCGTCTCGGCGCGCTCGGTCAGGGTCTCGCCGATGCCGACGAGCAGGCCCGAGGTGAACGGCACCGCCAGACGGCCGGCGTCCTCGAGGACGCGCAGGCGTACGGCGGGGTCCTTGTCCGGGGACCCGAAGTGCGCCTCGCCCTTGGTCTCGTACAGGCGGCGCGAGGTGGTCTCGAGCATCATCCCCATCGAGGGGGACACGGGCTTGAGCCGGTTGAGCTCCTCCCACGACATCACGCCCGGGTTGAGGTGGGGCAGCAGCCCGGTCTCCTCGAGCACCCGGATCGCCATGGCGCGGATGTAGCCCAGCGTCGAGTCGTAACCACGGCTCTCGAGCCACTCGGCCGCCTCGGGCCAGCGGTCCTCGGGGCGGTCGCCGAGAGTGAAGAGCGCCTCGAGGCAGCCGAGCGCGGCTCCCTCGCGGGCGATGTCGAGGATCTCGTCGGGCGACAGGAACGGCTCGCGCCCCTCGCGTGCCGCCTGCGCGGGCGTCTCCACGAAGGTGCAGTAGTGGCACCGGTCGCGGCACAGGCGGGTGATCGGGATGAAGACCTTGGGGGAGTAGGTGATCGTGGCGGGTCGCCCCGCCGCGACGAGACCGGCGTCGCGGACCTTCGCGGCGGCCGCACACAATCGGTCGAGCTCCTCGCCGGTCGCCGCGAGCAGCGCGGTCGCCTCCGGCAGGTCGAGCGCAGCGCCACGCTCGGCGCGCGCGAGCGCCCGGCGTACTTCCTGGGGGGTGGGAGTCTCGGACATCCCTGCCAGATTAGCGATGATGCAAGCGGAGGTGGCCAGTGACCAAGGGTCCGGAACCCCCACACGGTTCCGGACCCTCAGCCTGGTTATCGGCAAGTGTGCGCCGATGACCTGTCCGGCAGCGGACATTGACCGGGATCGGCCAACTCCACGGCCGTCCGTCACCTGGTAGCCATCCGGTGATCGCGTCATGCCACTATCGGTCCATGTCCCGCCACCTCGAGCTCTTGTCGATCGCGCTGCGTGCGCGGCCGGACACGGTCACGGAGCTGGCCGAGCTGGCGCTCCGCGATCCGCTCACGGTGGCCGTCGAGGTCGACGAGCTGGTCGACGACGGCTTCCTCACGCTGCACGGCGAGACCATCGGGTACGAGCCGCCCACCGACCGTGTCGCGCAGCAGGTCGTTCGACGCAGCGGCGCGCTGAGCGCCGAGCTCGCGGCCGGTCTCGCGGAGCTGAGCGCCCTCGTCGGGCAGCTTCCGGCGCTGGCGCGCGACTGGGAGCTGGGCGCCTCGCACACCCAGGGACTGCTCGAGGTCGAGGTCTTCCACGGCTGGTCCGCGGTGACCGACCTGTGGCACCGGGTGATCGAGACCAAGCCGCTGCGCCGCACGGACGTGGTGCTGCCGGACGCCACCCGGCTCTACGTCGCCGACCCGCAGATGCAGGCGACGTGGCACAGCGTCATCCGACAGCCCGGCCACCGCGCCCGGGTGATCGGCAACGTCGCCGAGGTGGGTCGCCCCGAGGCCGCGCAGCGGATCAGCGAGGAGCTCGCCGGGGGCGTCGACATCCGGATCGGCGCGGACCTGCCGGGCTGGTTCTGGGTCGCCGACGGTGAGGTCGTCGCGCTGCCCCTGGAGTGGGGCGAGCAGTGGCCGACCTCCGCGATCGCGGTGCGCAGCCCCGCTGTCGCCGGGCTGGCGCAGTGGGTGTTCGACCAGCTCTGGGCCACGGCGGTGCCGGTGCGCGAGGGCGCGGCGTCGTGGGGTCCGCTCCTGCAGCTGATGGCCAACGGCGCCACCCTCGAGGCGGCCTCGCACGCCCTCGGCATCTCCGACCGCACCGGGCGGCGTCGGATCGCGGACGCGATGGACCACTACCGGGCGCCGAACCTCTTCGCGCTCGGTGCGGCCTGGAACCGCAACGGCCGCGTCTGACGGGTCGTCAGGCGCTCGGCAGCCACTCCTTGACCTGGCCGATCGCGGCCACGGCGTCGGTACCGGACGCCGGGGTGACCTGCAGGCTCGTCACGCCGGCCTCCGCGAAGGCGGCGATCCGCTCCTGGACGAAGGACGCCGGGCCGACCAGGTTGCCCGCCTCCAGCCACTCCAGCGGCACGTACGCCTCGGCGTCGCGCTTGTGGCCGTCGAGGTAGAGGTCCTGGATCTTCGCGGCCGCCTCCTCGTAGCCGTACTCGCACGCCAGGTCGTTGTAGAAGTTCTTCCCGCGTGCGCCCATGCCGCCGACGTAGAGGGCGTACATCGGGCGGACCTGGTCGAGATAGGCGCGCCTCTCCTCCGCGGACTCGGTCACGGCGAGCAGCCCGCCGGCAGCGGTCTCCATCCGTCCGAGGTCGGCGCTGCGCTTGGCGTTGCCGGCGGCGATCGCGTCGCCCCACACCTGGCCCGCCTTCTCGGGGTGGAACAGGATCGGGAGCCAGCCGTCGGCGATCTCGGCGGTCAGCTCGACGTTCTTCTGGCCCAGGGAGGCCAGCCAGATCGGCACGTCGGCGCGCTCGGGGCGGTTGAGCAGCTTCAGCGGCTTGCCGAGCCCGGTGCCCTGGCCGGCCGGCAGCGGCAGCTGGTAGATCCCGTCGTTGACCAGGCGCTCGCCGCGCAGGCCACGGCGCAGGATGTCGACGATCTCGCGGGTGCGGCCCAGCGGCTTGTCGTACGCGACGCCGTGGAAGCCCTCGATCACCTGCGGTCCGCTCGCGCCGAGGCCGAAGATGGCGCGGCCGCCGCTGACGTTGTCGAGGCCGGCCGCGGTCTGCAGGAGGGCGCCCGGGGTGCGCGAGTAGATGTTGAGGATGCCGGAGCCGAGCTCGACGGTCTCGGTCTTCGCGGCGAGGTAGCCGAGCAGGGAGACCGCGTCGAAGCCGTACGGCTCGGCGACCCAGAGCTGGTCGAGCCCGGCCTTCTCCAGGGCGACGACCTGGTCAGCGGTCTCGCGCGGGTTGCCGAAGTAGGAGAGGGGGGTCGAGAGCTTCATGCTCCGAACCTATCGCCTGCGAATACCGACGAGTAGGTAGCGGGGCAGCGCGATCAGGAGACCGATCAGGACGACCGCCATCAGGCCGCCGGTCGCCAGCGCCCAGCCGCGCTGCTCCACCACGTCCACGACGAACACGGCGATGCCGGTGACGAGCAGGGCGAGGGTCATCAGGACCCCGGCGAGCAGCGTGCGGCCGACGGCGACGACCCGGTCCTTCACCTGCTGGCCCGAGAGCCGCTGGTGCACCGCCACCGCCGTCATCACCAGGGCGGTGGTGAGGAGCGAGATGATGACGAGCGCGAGGTAGAGCCCGCGCTGGAAGCCGTCGAGGTCGGTGAATCGCGTCTGGAACGGCAGCGTCAGCAAGAAGCCCGAGGTGAGCTGGGCGCCGGTCTGCATCACGCGCAGCTCCTGGAGCAGATCGCCGAAGAGGCGATCCATCCGCTCGGCCCGGGTCTCGTCGCGGTCGTGTCGCGGGGTGCTCGATTCCTCCATCCTTCCCGGGTTGCCCGTCGCGGGATGGTAGAAACCCCGCATGTCATCTGCGAGCCCGTGGGCCCTGGGCGATCCCCTCACCGCGGCCCACCGGGCGCGGCTGACCGGCCTCGGTGCCGACGTGGACGTACTCGCGGACCTCGACCTGCGCGCCGTGACCGATCCGGTGCCGTCGTGGTGGGTGGAGCAGGGCAACGCCCTCTACCTGACACCGGACGCGGTGCTCGCGCCGGCGCTGGTGGAGAAGCTCACCTACTACCCCTTCTCCGACGTCGTGCTGGTCGTCGCCAGCGACCTGTCCAACGTCGTCTCGCTGCTGCTCGGCGGCGACGAGGCGACGGTCTTCATCGGGCCGCGGACCGAGCTGACCGCCGGGGAGATCTACTGCGGCGCCCGCTCCGCCGTGGTGCTCAACGGTCAGGTCGTCGCCACCCGCTGCCCGGTCATCGACGCCCGCAACGGCGGCGCGATCGTGGCGGCGTGGGATCAGCTCTGGGCGGCCAACGTCTACGTCGCCACCGATGACATGCACCGGCTCGAGTCGGTCGGGACCGGCGAGCGGATCAATCCGTACGGCGCCACGATCCGGCTCGGCAGCCATGTCTGGCTGGGACGCGACGCGACCCTCACCGGACACGTCGAGATCGGCGACGGCGCCGTCGTCGGAGCGCGCAGCATGGTCCGCGGCCAGAAGGTGCCGGCCCGGACCGCGGTCGCGGGGACCCCGGCGCGGGTGATCCGCGAGGGCGTCACCTGGCGGGGCGATGACACGCCCTGAACCGGTCTCGATCCGCACGCTGATCGTCGCCTGAGGTTCACCTGGGGTCGGCCCGCACGTCGATCCGGCTGGCGAGCGTGGGGACATGCCCCTCGTGATCGGTCACCGTGGAACCCCGGGTCATCTGCCTGAGCACTCCCTCGACTCCTACCGCCTCGCGATGCGGATGGGCGCCGACGCCGTCGAGACCGACGTGGTGATGAGCAGCGACGGCGTCCTGGTGGTGCGGCACGAGAACGAGCTGTCCCGGACGACCGATGTGGCGAGCCGGCCCGCATACGCCGACCGGCGCACAGTGCGCCAGGTCGCGGACCGGCGCGTGGAGGGCTGGTTCAGCGAGGACTTCACCTTCGCCGAGCTGCGCACTCTCGGGGCGCCGACCGAGCTCGACCCGATCATCAGCCTCGACGAGCTCCTGCTGCTGGTGGCCGAGGAGTCAGCCCGCGCGGGTCGGCGGATCGGGCTGCACGTCGAGGTGAAGCACCCCGCGTACTTCGCCGCCGCCGGACTGCCGATGGTGCAGACGCTGCTCGGCACGCTGCGCGACCACGGCGTCGAGCGTCCGGACGCCCGGGTGTGGATCCAGTCCTTCGACCGCGAGTTCGTCCGCCGGATGAGTCCGTTGACGCCGGTGCCGCTCGTCCAGCTCGTCGACGAGTCCGACGGCCCGATCGACTGCCACGCCATCGCCGCGTACGCCGATGCGATCGGGCCCAACCGCACCATGGTCCACACCGGCAGCGGCGCGGTGCTGCCTCTGCTCGCAGAGGCGCACCGCGCCGGCCTGTTGGTCTTCGTCTGGACGATGCGGGGTTCGATCGCCGAGCACCGCGAGCTCTTCGCCGCCGGTGTCGACGGGATCTTCACCGACCACGCGGACCGGGGCGTCGCCGCGCTCGCGCGCAGCGTCGTGGGCGAGCCCGCCTAGGTCGAGAGGTCACTTCTGGTGGGTCGAGTGTCCAGCTCGCCGGACACTCGACCCGCAAGAAGTGACCTCTCGGTCTGTTCCTAGCGGCCGGTGCCGTGGCGCCGGACGCTGGAGATCGCCGCCGCGACCAGCCCGACGCTGCCACCGATCACCCACGGCAGCGGGAGCAGCCACCGGGTGTCGTCGCCGGTGACCGTGTCGCTCTGGATGAGGGCCCAGACCCCGACGGCGGCCAGGAAGACGAGTCCCATCACGAGGTGGCCGACGTTGACGGGGTGCGTCCCACCCCGCCGTGGAGCAGCCGGCTGAGGGAGGGTGAGCTGCGGCTCCTCGTACGGGAGCGCCTGCTCGGGCGCTGCCGCCTCGGACTGCGGCGACTCGAGCCGCGGCTCGGCCGCAGGGGTGATGCGGGTGTCGTCGTTCAGCTCGTTGTCCAGCTCGTCGTTCATCGGGTCTCCACGGTGATCTTGCCGACGTTGAGCTCGGCGTCGATGGTCAGGGGGGCGGCCTCGGATCCGGTCGAGGCGAACGTGTTGCTGACGGAGAACGAGGTGCGGACGCCGCCGTGGCCCTCACCGAACAGCTCGATCTGCCCGGGGCCGTGGATCTCGGCATGGGCCTGCACGTTGAGCTCGTCGGGCACGATCACGGTGATGGTCCCGACGTGGGCGCTGACGTCGATGCGCCGGCCGGCGAGCGTCTGCGGGTCGGTGACGCCGCCCAGATCGACGACGAGCTCGCCCTGGTCGAGGTGGTAGCTGCTCTGGACCGCGGCCGCCGCGGTCGGTGCGTAGGTGGCGTTGTGGCTGTGGGCCTGAACGCCCCACTCGTCGGCGGCGGTCGCGCCGACCAGGGCCACAGCGCTCAGCAGGCCCAGCAGGATCAGGCCGCCGGCGCGCCCCCAGAAGGCGCCCAGCACGAGCATCGCGCCGGTGACGCCGAGCGCGACGGCCGGGTAGGCGGCGTCGGCGACGTCCATGCCGGCCAGATCGGCGATGCCGAGGGCGCCCTGGGTGACCAGGATGAGGGCGACGGTGAACCAGAACAGGATCGGACCGCGGCGCCGGCTCTGGTAGCGCGCGACCTTCGCGTCCACCTTCTCCTTCACCCGCTGCTCGACGTCGGCCGCCACCTGCGCGGAGTAAGGGCTGTAGTCGGGTGCCGCGTAGTCGTACGAGGTCCGCGGAGCCGGCTCGGGGGCCACGCCGCCGGCGGCGCCGACGGGCGTGTCGTAGACGCTGCGCGTCGCGCGGTCGTCCCGGTCGCGCGAGCGCATCCGGACCCGCTCGCGGTTCCCCACGAGCACGACCACGATGATGCCGACGACCAGCAGCCCCCACGGCACGTGGAAGTCGCCGATGCTGTCACCCAGCAGCGCCAGCGCGGCCAGTGCGCCGACGACGTAGAGCAGGAACGAGCGGCTGCGCGCGTCCAGGCGTACGACCGCCTCCTCGGTGCGCTCCTCGGGGACCAGGAGCCACGCGCCGACGTAGACGATCACTCCCGAGCCGCCGAAGAAGGCGAGCACGACCAGGGCGACCCGGACGATGACCGGGTCGATCCCGAAGTGCCGGGCCAGACCGCCCGCGACGCCGGCGATGTGCCGGTCACCGAGGCTGCGGCGCAGGCTGCCCAGGTCGGTCGGCTGGTGCGGAGGCGGTGGCGTCGGTGCCTCGGTCTGGTTCGTGGTCATGCCACCACTCTCCCGTCTCGCCGGAGCGCCCACCATCGGGGACGGCCCTGATCCTTCAGGGGCACCCTGACGCCCGGCTCAGGGTGCATCCGCATGGAAACCAGGTGTGCGTACGTGTGACGATGGCACCACCATGAGCGGATCCGACACGGCAGCGAAGGTCCGTAGGGCGACCCGCGACACCGAGGTCGGCGTCGTCGGCGGCGTCGCGGCCGGGCTCGCACACCACCTGCGCCTGCCGGTGCTGTGGGTGCGGGTGTTCTTCGTCGCTGCGGCGTTGCTCGACGGCATGGGCGTGGCGCTCTACGCGGGCCTGTGGCTGATGCTGCCGGCGGCACCGGTCGTCGAGGCCGGTACGCCGGGCGCGGAGTCGGCCACCCGTGGCGGCCGCCGCCCTGGCCCCATCCGTCGGCTCACCGACGTGGGGCCTGCGATCGCCGGCTGCGCGCTCGCCTTCGGCGCGGTCCTGCTGGTCGAGTCGATCATCGGCGCCGGCACCCTCTTCTGGCCGGTCGTGGTGGGCCTGGCGGGCGTCACGCTGCTGTGGCGCCAGGCCGACGAGGCCCAGCGCGAGCGCTGGCTCGACGCCCGCGAGCGGGTCGACCCGATCGCGATGGTCTTCGGTCGCGGCGGGTGGGCGGCGTACGCGCGGGTCGCGGCCGGCGTGCTGCTCGTCCTGGTCGCCTTCGCGCTCTTCGAGGTGCGCGGTGGCTCGATCGCCGACGCGGGGCGGCTGCTCGTCGCCTTCGGGCTCGGCGTCGCCGGGATCGGCGTCATCGTCGGACCCTGGGCGCTGCGGCTGTACGCCGATCTGGGCGCCGAGCGCGCGGAGCGCGTCCGTACCCAGGAACGGGCTGACATGGCCGCCCACCTGCACGACTCCGTGCTCCAGACGCTGGCGCTGATCCAGAAGAACGCCGCCCACCCGGCCACGGTCGCGCGCCTCGCGCGCGCCCAGGAGCGCGATCTGCGGGGGTGGCTCTACGACGAGAGCGTCGAGCCGGACGCGTCCGTCGCCGCGGCGCTGAAGTCGGCGACCGCCGAGGTCGAGGACGCGCACGGAGTGGTCGTCGACGTGGTCGTGGTCGGGGACGCGCCGCTGTCACCGGAGCTGCTACCGCTGGTCGCGGCCTGTCGCGAGGCGGTGACCAATGCGGCCAAGCACGCCGGGGTGCCGCGCGTCGACGTGTACGCCGAGGTGCTCGACGAGGCGGTGGAGGTGTTCGTACGCGATCGCGGGGTGGGGTTCGAGCTCGGCACCGTGCTCGCGAACTCCGCGGACCGACACGGCGTGCGGGACTCGATCCGCGCGCGGATGGAGCGGCACGGTGGGACTGCGATGATCAGGACGAGCCCCGGTGAGGGCACCGAGGTGCGGCTGCGCATGCCGCGACCCAAGCAGGAGGGCTGAGATGGCGGTCAAGGTGCTGGTGGTCGACGACCACGCGATGTTCCGTACGGGGGTGCGCGCCGAGCTCGCGGCGCAGCCCGGCATCGAGGTGGTCGCGGATGCCGAGGACGTCGACAGCGCTGTCGCCGCGATCATGACGCACCACCCGGAGGTGGTGCTGCTGGACGTGCATCTGCCCGGTGGCGGCGGCGTCGAGGTGATGCGCCGGATGCCGCCGCGGCGCAGCGATGCGACCGGAGCTCCGGGCCCCGCTTACCTGGCCCTGTCGGTCAGCGACGCGGCCGAGGACGTGATCGGCACGATCCGTGGCGGTGCGCGCGGCTACGTCACGAAGACGATCACCGGGCCGGAGCTGGCGGGCGCGATCGAGCGGATCAACGGCGGCGACGCGGTGTTCTCGCCGCGGCTGGCGGGCTTCGTCCTCGACGCCTTCTCCGGCGTCATCGAGGTCGCCGCGATCGACGAGGACCTCGACCGGCTCACCGAGCGTGAGCGCGAGGTGATGCGCCTGATCGCCCGCGGCTACTCCTACAAGGAGGTCGCGAAGGAGCTCTTCATCTCGATCAAGACCGTCGAGACGCACATGTCCAACGTGCTGAAGAAGCTGCAGCTCTCTTCGCGCCACGAGCTCACCCGCTGGGCGAACGACCGCCGTCTGCTGTGAGTAACCTCTGGGCCCATGGATGTCCCCACGACCGATCTGAAGGCGTTCGCCGCCTCCGCTGAGACGGTGGTCGACTACCTCCGTGCCCACACCTGCCTCACCGACTGGTCGGTGAGCCGGGTCGACGGTGTCGAGCAGGTGCATCTGCATGTCAGCGGTGATCAGCTGCTGCACGTCGGCGACCGGGTGCCGTGGGAGGACACGTTCTGCCGCCGGATGCTGGGCGGCGCCGCGCCGGTCGTCATCGACTCGCTGCGCGACCCCGACTATGGCGGCCTGGCCGCCGCCCCGGACGTGCGCTCGTACGCCGGCGTCCCGATCCGGGAGGACGACGGCTCGCTCTTCGGCACGCTGTGTGGCGCCGGCGCGAAGCCGATCGGCTCGGTGGACGACGTCGACACCGACCTCCTGCGGGTCTTCGCCGACCTGCTCTCGGCCCAGATCCGTCTCGTCCGCGCGGCCGCCCGCCATCAGGGCTCCGCGGTCGCCGCCGCGGCCCTGGCCAACACCGATGCCCTGACCGGGCTGCTGAACCGGCGCGGCTGGGACATCGTCGTCGCCGACGTCGAGGAGCGGGTCGCCGCGCTGGGCGAGCACGGTGGCGTCGTGGTGATCGACCTCGACGGGCTGAAGGCCGTCAACGACATCCACGGTCATCAGGCCGGCGACGAGCTGCTCCGTACGGCCGCAGCGGCGCTGCGCAACGCGACCCGCCCGGGTGACGCTGTCGCGCGCTACGGCGGCGACGAGTTCGTGGTGTACGCCGACGGCGTGCCGATCGCCGAGCTCGACGCGGTGGCGCGGCGCTACACCGCGGCGATCGAGGACGCGGGGGTCGCGGCATCGGCGGGCGCGGCGCCCGTCGTGCCGACGGCCGGGCAGGACTGTGTCGTGCGTGCCATCGCGGACGCCGACGCGATCATGTACGCGATGAAGAGCGTCCGCAAGGGCGCCTAGTGGCACCGAGTCGGGAACTGTCGGTGTCCCGAATTACTGTTGTCGGGCGATGACCATGCCTGACGCTGCTGCCCTGTTCGCCCTCCCCGAGGAGGCGCGTCCGGCGCGCCGTGGACCCAGTGCCGACGAGCTGCTCGAGGGGCTCAACGAGCCCCAGCGCGCGGCCGTCACCCACGAGGGTGTGCCGCTGCTGGTCGTCGCCGGCGCGGGGTCGGGCAAGACCCGGGTGCTGACCCGTCGGATCGCCTGGATGATCAGCCAGCGCGGCGCCCACCCGGGCTCGATCCTGGCGATCACCTTCACCAACAAGGCCGCCGCCGAGATGAAGGAGCGCGTCGAGGAGCTGGTCGGCAAGCGCGCCCGGATCATGTGGGTCTCCACCTTCCACAGCGCCTGCGTGCGGATCCTGCGCAAGGAGATCGACAAGCTCGGCTACAAGTCGAGCTTCACCATCTACGACGCGCAGGACCAGAAGCGGCTGATGACCCTCGTCGTCGGCGATCTCGACCTGGATCCCAAGCGCTACCCGCCGGCCCAGGTGCTCAACTGGGTCAGCGACCAGAAGAACGAGCTGCGCGACCCCGAGGACGCCACCAAGGATGCCAAGAACAGCCTGGAGGAGTCGTACGCCGCTGCGTACGCGCTCTATCAGAAGCGTCTGCGCGAGGCTCATGCACTCGACTTCGACGACCTGATCATGATGACCGTCGAGCTCTTCCGGACCTTCCCGGAGGTGCGGGAGACCTACCGGCGCCGCTTCCGGCACGTGCTGGTCGACGAGTACCAGGACACCAACCACGCGCAGTACGCGCTGATCCACGAGCTCTGCGCCGACAACCCCGAGGACCTCGATCCGTCGGTGCCGCGCAGCGAGCCGGCCGAGCTCATGGTCGTCGGTGACGCGGACCAGTCGATCTACGCCTTCCGCGGGGCCAACATCCGCAACATCCTCGACTTCGAGGAGGACTTCCCGCAGGCCACCAGCATCCTGCTGGAGCAGAACTATCGCTCCACCCAGACGATCCTGACCGCCGCCAACGCGGTGATCAAGAACAACAAGGGCCGCAAGGAGAAGCGGCTGTGGAGCGAGGCCGGCGACGGGGAGCGGATCGTCGGCTACGTCGCCGACGACGAGCGCGACGAGGCCCGCTTCGTCAGCGACGAGATCGACAAGCTCACCGACGGCGGCGGGAAGGCCAGCGACGTCGCGGTGTTCTACCGGACCAATGCGCAGTCGCGTGTGTTCGAAGAGGTCTTCATCCGCACCGGCCAGCCGTACAAGGTCGTCGGCGGTGTCCGGTTCTACGAGCGGCGCGAGGTGCGCGACGCGCTCGCGTACCTGCGCGCGCTGGCCAACCCCGCTGACCAGGTCTCGATGCGGCGCATCCTCAACACCCCCAAGCGCGGCATCGGCGACCGTGCGGTCGAGTGCGTCGACGCGCTCGCCGCCCGCGACGGGCTGACCTTCTGGGAGGCCCTGCAGCGGGCCGACCTCGCGCCGGGTCTGGCGACTCGCAGCGCGAGCAACATCCGCGCCTTCGTCGCGATGATGACCGAGCTCCAGTCGATGGTCGACGGGGGAGAGCGACCCGACGTCGTGCTCGAGGCGACGCTCGCCCGCTCCGGCTACCTCGCCGAGCTGGAGGCGAGCGACGACCCGCAGGACGACACCCGCGTGGAGAACCTCGCCGAGCTGGTCGCCGTGGCGCGGGAGTTCTCCGACGATCCCGTCGCGGGTCCCTCGGCCGACCCCGCGGACGTCGACGCCGGCGTCGTCGCGCCCGGGCTCGACGACTTCCTCGAGCGGGTGGCGCTGGTCGCCGACTCCGACCAGGTCCCCGAGAGCGTGGACGGCGTCGTCACCCTGATGACGCTGCACACCGCCAAGGGGCTGGAGTTCCCGGTCGTCTTCCTCACCGGCATGGAGGACGGCGTCTTCCCGCACTCGCGCGCGCTGGGTGACTCGACCGAGCTCGAGGAGGAGCGCCGGCTCGCCTACGTCGGCATCACCCGCGCCCGTGAGCGGCTCTTCATCTCCCGCGCCGTGGTGCGCTCGGCCTGGGGCTCGCCGGCCCACAACCCCGCCTCCCGCTTCCTCGACGAGCTGCCGGTCGACCTGGTCGACTGGCGCCGTACGGAAGCGGCCATGACGTCCTGGACGCGTCAGGATCTGGGCGGCGAGCGTTTTTCCAGCGGCTTCGGGTCCATCACCGGCGCCGGCCGCCGCAACTTCTCGTCGGCTGCGATCAAGGCCGATGTCGCCGCGAAGTCCAAGACGTCGCGCGAGATCCCGTCGCTCGACCCGGGCGACCGGGTCACCCACGACTCCTTCGGCCTCGGCACGGTGGTCACCGTCGAGGGTGTCGCGGAGAAGACCGTCGCCTCCATCGACTTCGGCACCAACGGCGTGAAGCGGCTGCTTCTCCGCTACGCCCCCGTCACCAAGCTCTGAGGCCGACTCGGCCCTCCGACACGGCCGAGTCGGCCCTCAGACGTCGACGAGTCGGCCCTCCGGCACGGTCGAGTCGGCCCTAAGACGTCGGCGGGTCGGCCCTGCGGCACGGTCGAGTTGGCCCTAAGACGTCGGCGGGTCGGCCGCCGACTCGCCTACGTGGCTGTTGGACCGTGATGTCAGCAACGTTCGACGCCGAGCCCTCGACCGCCATCGCGGCGACGCGCGCTGCCCAAGCGGCTGAAGCCGGATCGGCGGTGCGGGAGGGCCGGATCGGCGGTGCGGGAGGGCCGGATCGGCGGTGCGGGAGGGCCGACTCGGCGGTGCGGGAGGGCCGACTCGGCGGTGCGGGAGGGCCGACTCGGCTTATTGGTTCGCGTCGGGGTCGATCCCGTGGGCCTTGAGGGCCGTGTCAGGGTCGACCGGGTCGCCGCCACCGGGGCGGACCTCGATGTGCACGTGCGGGCCGGTGGTGTTGCCGGTGGAGCCGACATAGCCGATGACCTGGTCCTCGGAGACCTTCGCGCCGGTGGTGGTGCCGAACTCGTTCTGGTGGCAGTACCAGATCTCGGTGCCGTCGGGCAGCGTCTCGATCGTGCGATTGCCGTACGCGCCGGCGGAGCCGACCTCGGTGATGACACCGCCCGCGACCGCGTGGATCGGGGTGCCGGTGGGCGCGGCGAAGTCGAGGCCGGTGTGGACGCTCGCCCACAGGCCGCTGACGTCGTTGAAGCGGCCCGTGAGGTGGTAGACACCGGCCACGACGGGCAGGGCCCAGAGGTTGGCGGCCTTCCACTGGTCGACGCCGGTGGCCTTCGCGTTGATGCTCTTGAGGGCCGCGGCGCGCTCGGCGGCGTCCTTGGCGGCCTGGTCGGCGAGGTCCGTACGGTCGCTGCTGCGGGAGACGGTCTCGCTGCGGCCGCCGACCTGACCCACGTCGCTCGCGCCGGTCAGCGCGCTGGCGGCGACGAACGCGGTGGCGTTCACGTCGTGTGGGGCGTGCGCGGCAGTGACGGCGCCGCCGATGGCGATCGCCAGCGAGGCGACGCCGAGGGTGAGCGGCGCGGAGGGGAGTCGCTTGATCAGCGGGTTGGACGTGATGCCGCTGGGGATGCCGGCACGACGCTTGCCCGTGCCGATGACCGGCAGGTGCGCCGTGGTCTCGGTGCTGAAGTCGGTGGCGTAGGCCGCGGTCTCCTCGAAGACGGGCAGCGAGCCGGTGTCGATCCGCAGGTCGTGCCAGGCGGTCTCCTCGGCCGGGACCGGCTGCACGACGGCCGGGCTGATGACCACCGGCGCGATCGGAGCGTCGAGGGTGCGACGCGGTCCCGGGACGCCGAGGGAGGGGGCCGCGACGGCCGCCACCAGCTCGGGTGCATGGGAGACCGGCTTCTCGGCAACAGGGGCCGCACGACGCTTGCCGACGTAAGGGGTGACGACAGGAGTGGGCTCGACCGGCGTATCGGCGATGACGGGAGCCGCGGCGCGACGCTTGCCCACGTACGGAGTGGGCTGAGGGGTCGCCTGCGAGGGGTGGTTGTCAGTCATGACATCCGCTCGGTGGTTACCCATGTGTTCATCACTCCGCTGTTCGGGGTTCAGACGGCGACCCGACTGTAGCCGACGACCAGCCGGGGTCCACAACCGGGAGGAACCATGCTCTTCCCTGTTGCTTCGGCACGAGGATCGGGTGCGATGAAACGTTTTCGCAATCTTTTCCCGTGGATCGCCTCGAGAGGTCCAGACCGGCCCCGCGGCTATGGCGTGCATCACGAACGGCACCCCGCCCCTCGTCGGGGGCGCATGTAGCGGTCTAGGGTGCGTCGAGGACATCCCCGAGCCTGCCGGGCCCTTCTGCGCCCGCGACTCGAACCGACCGATAGAGACTGGTGGATCAGTGGATCTGATGGAGTACCAGGCGAAGGAGCTCTTCGCCAAGCACGGCGTCGCGACCACCCTTGGTGTGGTTGTCGAGACCGCCGAGGACGCAAAGGCTGCTGCCGAGCAGATCGGTGGCGTGACCGTCATCAAGGCGCAGGTCAAGGCCGGCGGCCGCGGCAAGGCCGGTGGTGTCAAGCTCGCCAAGACCGCTGACGAGGCCTTCGAGCACGCCAGCAACATCCTGGGCATGGAGATCAAGGGTCTGCGGGTCAACCGCGTCCTGGTCACCCCGGCGACCCCGCCGGTGGAGGAGTACTACTTCTCCTTCCTGCTGGACCGGTCGAACCGCCAGTACCTCTGCATCGCGTCCGTCGAGGGTGGTGTCGAGATCGAGGAGGTCGCGAAGACCAACCCCGACGCCGTGAAGCAGATCGGCATCGACCCGGGCAAGGGTGTCGACGCGGCGAAGGCTCGCGAGATCGCGACCGAGGCCAAGTTCCCCGAGGCCGTCTTCGAGCAGGCCGTGGAGATGATCCAGGCCCTGTACAAGACGTTCGTCGAGGAGGACGCGACCCTCGTCGAGGTCAACCCGCTGGCGCGCCTCGAGGGCGACAAGCTCGAGGCCCTCGACGGCAAGGTCTCGCTCGACGAGAACGCCTCCGAGGTCCGCCACCCGGAGCACGAGGCGTTCGAGATCCGTGAGGAGGCCGACCCGCTCGAGGCGAAGGCCAAGGACCTCGGTCTCAACTACGTCAAGCTCGACGGTCAGGTCGGCATCATCGGCAACGGCGCGGGTCTGGTCATGTCGACCCTCGACGTCGTCGCGTACGCCGGTGAGAACCACGGCGGCGTCAAGCCGGCGAACTTCCTCGACATCGGCGGCGGCGCCAACGCCCAGGTGATGGCCAACGGCCTCGACGTCATCCTCAACGACGCGCAGGTCAAGTCGGTCTTCGTCAACGTCTTCGGTGGCATCACCGCGTGCGACGAGGTCGCCAACGGCATCAAGGGCGCGCTCGAGATCCTCGGCGACAACGCCACCAAGCCGCTGGTCGTCCGTCTCGACGGCAACAACGTCGAGCTGGGTCGCCAGATCCTCAACGAGCTGAACCACCCGCTCGTGACCGTTGTCGACACCATGGACGGCGGCGCCGACAAGGCCGCCGAGCTGGCGAACGCCTGAGGGACTGAGAGATAAAACAGTGAGCATCTACCTCAACAAGGACAGCAAGATCATCGTCCAGGGCATCACGGGTGGCATGGGTGCGAAGCACACCGCCCTCATGGTCGACTCGGGCGCCCAGATCGTCGGCGGTGTCAACGCTCGCAAGGCCGGCACCACCGTCACCCACAAGGACCACGACGGCAACGACGTCGAGCTGCCGGTCTTCGCGACCGTCGCCGAGGCGATGGCCGCGACCGGCGCGAACGTCTCGGTCGCCTTCGTGCCCCCGGCGTTCACCAAGGACGCGTGCATCGAGGCCGTCGACGCCGAGATTCGGCTGCTCGTCGTGATCACCGAGGGCGTCCCGGTCCAGGACACGGCCGAGGTCTGGTCGTACCTGCAGGGCAAGAAGACCCGCATGATCGGCCCGAACTGCCCCGGCATCATCACGCCGGGTGAGTCGCTGGCCGGCATCACGCCCCACACCATCACGGGCAAGGGCCCGGTGGGTCTCGTCTCCAAGTCGGGCACGCTGACCTACCAGATGATGTACGAGCTGAAGGACTTCGGCTTCTCCACCGCGATCGGCATCGGCGGTGACCCGATCGTGGGCACCACCCACATCGACGCGCTCCAGGCGTTCCAGGACGACCCGGACACCGAGATCATCGTGATGATCGGTGAGATCGGTGGTGACGCTGAGGAGCGTGCCGCCGCGTACATCAAGGACAACATCACCAAGCCGGTCGTCGGCTACGTCGCGGGCTTCACCGCCCCCGAGGGCAAGACGATGGGTCACGCGGGTGCGATCGTGTCCGGCTCCGCCGGCACCGCGGCCGCGAAGAAGGAGGCCCTCGAGGCCGTCGGCGTGAAGGTCGGCAAGACGCCGTCCGAGACCGCTGCTCTCGCTCGCGAGATCCTCAACGCGCGCTGATCGACCAGTAAGCGACAAGAGCGCCCCGGCTGCTTCGGCAGCCGGGGGGCTCTGCCGCTCTCGTCCGGTCAGTGCGCCAGGGGGCCCGGGGCGTACGTGTCCTGCATCGCGGTGACCACCGCCGCCGACCGGTCGGCGAGCCGGCCGGCCTCGTACTGGACGACCGTGTCGTCCCCGGCGCTCCCGAAGGTCTCCGAGTCCAGCAGCAGGGCGTTGCCGACCTGCGTGACGCCGCTGATCATGCCCTCGCCGTTGTAGTGGCCGTTCTCGTCGGTCCAGCGGATCACCCACACAGCACTCTGGTCGCCCTCCGTCGGACCGCTGAGCTGCTCGAGCGAGCCGCGACCGTGGTCGGTCGTGTCGCACGAGGCGAGCAGGGTGGTGATGTTCTGCAGCGCCAGCCCGGCCTGCTCGGCGTCGGCGTAGAGCGCGAGGCTGCGAGCCTGGCCGCCCTCGGAGCCGTCGTGGTACGTCACCGTGGCGCCCCCGACCGTCGGGATCGGCCGCTGCGCGCTCCAGACGATCTGGCCGCAGGCCTTCTCCTCCTCCGAGGTGAGGGGGCCGGCCGCAAGGGGCTGGTTGCTGACGCCGTCGCGTCCCGGCATCCCGGCGGTGAGCGGGAAGTCTGCCGGCACGGTGGTGACGGCGGACGGCGACGTCTGCGTCGCCGGGGGCAGCGAGCGGTCGCTCGTACCGTGGGTCAGTGCGACCGGGACGACCACCGCGGCCACTGCGGCCAGGCCGGCGATGCCGAGCGCCGCGTGCCGGGTCCGACGGCGACGGTCGCCGAGGCGCCGTACCTCCGTGGCGGGCAGGGGCCGGACGGTGACGTCGTCGGTGAGGGAGTCGAAGAGCTGGTCAGGCATGGCGGGCCTCCGGGTGAGCGGGAGAGACGGGGGAGTCGGGCGCGTCGCCGAGCAGGGCGGCGAGGGCGGCCCGGCCGCGGCTGAGCCGGGCCTTCACGGTGCCCTCGGGGACGCCGGTCTCGCGGGCGACCTCGGCGACCGGCAGATCGGCGAGGTGATGCAGGACGATCGCGCGGCGCTGGGCCTCGGGCAGCCGCCGCAGCGCGGCGATCAGGGCGACGTGCGCCTCGGAGGGCGCCGGCGCGACGACCGGCGCGGCGAGGGCCCGATCGCTGGGTCGCCGACCGCGCGCCACCCGGCGCCAGCGACTGACGGCGAGCCGGTACGCGGTGGTGCGCACCCAGGCCTCCGGGTGGAGGTCTGCATCCAGCTTCCGACGATGCGACCAGGCCCGTACGTAGGCCTCCTGGACGCACTCCTCAGCTTCGTCGCGGTTCCCCACCATCGCGTAGACCTGCGTGACGACGCGGGCATAGGACGCGGTGTAGAACTCGTCGAACTCGGAAGAGTCCATGGCGTGTTCCTTCTCTCTGCGAAGTGATTCCAGCAGAGATACGCCCGGGAGCACAGCCCGGTTGCAGGGCTATTTCAGGTAGGTGAGACGCTCGGCCGCGCGCTGGGCCAGGGCGGTGAAGTCGCTGTCGGTCATGGTGACCTTGCCCGACGGCACGAATCCGACCTGCGCGACGCCCGCGGCCGTGCGCACGATCGCCATCAGATAGGTGACCGACGCGGCCTCGGCGCTGGTCGAGGTCTCGACCTGGACCCGCCAGGCGGTGAGGTCGCCGGCCGCCGAGCTCGACGTCGTCAGCTTCGTGACATGACTGCCGCGCTCCTTGTCGGAGCAGGCGGCCAGCCTGGTGCGGATCTGCTCGACGAAGTCGCTCGCCGCCCGTGTCTTGCCGAAGTCGCCGATGGTCTCCGTCAGGCCGAACTGCGGAGCCAGGCCCTTCGCGGTCGGGATCACGAACGAACGGGTCAGCGCGTTGGTGATGCCGGGCTTGGTGAAGTCGGCGTCGTCGCAGCGGGTGGCCGCGATATTGGTCGTGGCCTTCACCGCCGGGGTGCCGACCCACGGCTCCTCGACGCCCTGGACCGGCGGGATGTCGGCCTCGTTGATCATCGCGGGCGTCGCGCCCGAGCTCGGCGGGGGTGCGACGGCGGCGGACGGCGTGGTGGTGCAGGCGCCGGCGTCGGGCAGGGCGCACAGTCGCTGGACGGCCTGGCCGAGCAGCGTCGTCGCGCCGGCGACCGACGGGTCGTCGGCCGGCTTGGACCGGGCGCCGTGCTTGGCCGCCGCGACCGGCAGCGACCCGGCGACCGCGGTCGTCAGCATGCCCGTCCGGGCCACCCCGACGGTGATCGTGCGCTGCGGGGCGGTCCAGTCGCGCAGCAGGAGCACGCTGGCCTGGTCGCCCACTCCGGTGACCGTACGGGTGGCGATCAGCTGCACGCGGCTGTCGCGGCAGCCGCCGTACCAGCCCAGGGTCTTGGCGTACGCCTGCTGGGCGGCGGTCGTCGTCGCCGAGGCCAGCGAGCTCTGCATCGCGGTGTCGGCCTTCTTCTCCCCGGCGAAGGTGCGCCCGATGACGGCACGGGGATGTGGGTCCGCGAGCGCGGCGCGCTGGCAGGGCAGCTGGACCGCGCTGGTGCGGTCGTCGGACGTGAGGGTGGCGCTCCAGACACCGCCCAGGGCGGTGCCGATCTGGTCCTGGTCGAGGAGGGTGTCGACCGCGAGGTCGTACCCCTCCGGGGTCTGGCTGGCGGAGGGGCTGTGGCGCAGGGTCAGGGTCTCGAGGTTCGGCCGGTCGCCGGCGGCGTCGGTGACCGCGAAGCCCGACCCGACGAACGCGGCGACCGCCAGCCCGGCCGCGATCACGGTGTGGCTGCGGCGGCGCGCGGAGCCGGCGCGGGTGAGGATGGTCGGCCGCGGCCAGCGGGTGGTCTCGACGGTCTCGGCCATGGAGGCGAAGCAGGGCAGCACCTCGTGGGGCTGCGCGCCCAGGGCCTCGCCGAAGTCGCGGGTGGCGTTCTGGAGCACCTGGGCCGCGCGTTGCGGGGTGATGCCCACTTCCCGGGCCACCGTCTCCTCGCTGACGGTTGTCAGGTGTGCCAGCAGCAGGACCCTGCGCTCCTCCAGCGGCAGCTGGCGCAGCGCCTCGATGGTCGCCTGGGCGCGCTCGTCGCCGTCCTTGGAGCGGTGGAAGTGCGGCACGGAGTGGCGGCGCAGCGCGTAGCGCCAGGCGATGGGTCGCGCCCAGTCCTCGCGCTCGGCGGGCGTGAGCCGGCCGACCTTGCGCCAGTGGTGCCAGCCGATGATCAAGGCGTCCTGGACGGCCTTGCGGCCTGCGGTCAGGTCGCCGGTGAGGGCCCAGGTCTGCAGTAACAGGCGGCTGCGGACGTCCTTGTAGAACGTCTCGAAGTCGGCGGCGTGCTGCTGCTTGTCACTCATGGGCATCGACAGATTAGCCGTGTGCGGGTGACCGTTCCCCATCGTGAGCAGGTCCAGCGGCGCGTCCTCCCCGGACGGCCCATGGGCGCGGGTGAGGATGGTCCCGATGTCCTCCTCGCTCACCTCCGTCCGCCGCCGTACCGACGCCGAGCTGCGCGCCGATCTCCGGATGCGCCGCCCGTTGGCGCTGGTCGCCACGTTCGGCGGGATCGCGGCGGCCGGCGTCACCCTGGCCACGTGCCTGGTGATCGCGGTGGTGGGCTGGTTCCTCACCGACGCCGGTGCGCACGGCGCTCCCTCGGCGGCGCTGCGTGTCGGGGCGCTCGGCTGGCTCGCCGGGCACGGGTCGGGCTTCGCCGTCCAGGGCGTACGGATCACGGCGGTCCCGCTGGGCCTGACGCTCTTCTGTGCGTGGGTGATCTGGCGCTTCGGCCTGCGGGTGGGGGAGTCGGTCGCCGAGCACGGTCCCGACCACCACGCCCTCGGCGACGGCGAGCGCGACTGGACGGTCCCGGCGGCGCTCGGCCTCTTCACCATCGGGTACGTCACCGCAGCCCTCGTCGTCTCCGCGGTCAGCGGCACCGCCGAGACGGCGCCCTCCGACAGCCGGGTGGTGCTCTTCTCGCTGCTGCTCTGCGTCCTGGTCGGCGGCAGCGGCATCGCCGCGGGCTCGGGCCGGGCCGCGGTCTGGATGGCGCTGCTCCCGCCGATCGCGCGCTCGACGTTCGCGACCGTACGGATGCTGCTGCTGATCTGGCTGGGCCTGTCCCTCGTGGTCTTCGCGATCGCCTTCCTCTGGGACGGCGACACCGCGCTCAACGTGATGTCGCAGCTCCATCTCGGCGCCGGACCGGTCGTCCTCTACGTCGCGCTGATGCTGCTGGTCGTGCCCAACGCGACCCTCTTCTCCAGCTCGTACCTGCTCGGCCCCGGCTTCACCGTCGGCGCGCACACCCTGGTGAGCCCGGCCGCGGTCACGCTGGGACCGGTGCCGATGTTCCCGCTGCTGGCCGCACTGCCGGACGAGGGCCCCACCCCGTTCTGGAGCCCGTACGTGCTGGCGCTCGCGCCGATCGTCGCCATCGTCGCGGTGGTGCTGGTGCAGCGTCGCCAGCCGACCCTGAGCTGGGAGCACGGCGCGGTCCGCGGCCTGGCCGCCGGCGTCCTGGCCGGCATCGTGGTCGCGATCCTCGCCGGCCTTGCCGGAGGAGCGGTCGGCCCCGGCCGGATGGCCGACGTCGGTCCGCTCGCCCTCGACACCCTCTGGCACGCCATCACCTCGTTCGGCGTCGGCGGCCTGCTCGCGGGCGTGGCGATGACCTGGTGGCAGCGCCGCCACGCCGCTGCTGATCAGGGCAGCGACTCCGCGACGCAGTGAGCGCGGCCTCCGAGCGTGCTCGAGCGTGCGGAGCGAGCAGGTAGAGCCACCCGTCAGCGTGGCTAGACTGCGCCGCGTGACCGCTCGCCTCGTCGTCCTCGTCTCCGGTTCCGGCACCAATCTCCAGGCCCTGATCGACGCCTGCGCAGACCCGGCGTACGGTGCCTCGATCGTCGCCGTCGGCGCCGACCGCGACGCGATCCTCGGTCTCGAGCGCGCCGACCGGGCGGGCATCCCGACCTTCGTCGCCAAGGTCGGCGACTTCACCTCCCGCGACCGCTGGGACGAGGCGCTGGCCGACAAGGTCGCGGCCTTCGAACCCGACCTCGTCGTCTCGGCCGGTTTCATGAAGCTGCTCGGCCCCGCGTTCCTGGCCCGCTTCGGCGGCCGCACGATCAACACCCACCCGGCCCTGTCGCCGAGCTTCCCCGGCATCCACGGCCCCGCCGACGCCCTCGAGTACGGCGTCAAGGTCACCGGGTGCACCCTCTTCGTCGTCGACGAGGGTGTCGACACCGGGGTGATCGTCGCCCAGACGGCCGTCCCCGTCGAGGACGACGACACCGTCGAGGTGCTGCACGAGCGGATCAAGGTCGCCGAGCGCTCGATGCTGGTCGACACGGTCGGCCGGATGGCCCGTGAGGGCTTCGCCGTCGAGGGTCGTCGGGTTCGCTTCGGCGCTTGATGCCTCGGTAGGCTGCGGTCATCACGACTGGCGCGGGTGGGTGACCACCGGGGAGTGTGTTGATCGGCATCGTCCGCCTGGGTGCCGTCCTTCTTTCAACGACCAGCAGGAGTCGACGTGGCCGGACAGCAGGACCGAATCCAGATCAAGCGGGCGCTGGTGTCCGTCTTCGACAAGACCGGTCTCGACGACCTGGTCAAGGGCCTGCACGAGGCCGGGGTCGAGCTCGTCTCCACCGGCGGCTCGGCCGCCCTCATCGAGTCGCTCGGCCTCCCGGTGACGAAGGTCGAGGACCTGACCGGCTTCCCCGAGTGCCTCGACGGCCGCGTGAAGACGCTGCACCCGCGCGTCCACGCCGGCATCCTGGCCGACCGCCGCCTCGACGACCACGTCGCCCAGCTCTCCGAGCTCGGCGTCGAGCCGTTCGACCTGGTCGTGGTCAACCTGTACCCGTTCGCCGCGACGGTCGCCGCCGGCGGCACCGTCGAGGAGATCATCGAGAAGATCGACATCGGCGGCCCGTCGATGGTCCGCGCCGCCGCCAAGAACCACCCGTCGGTCGCGATCGTCACCGACGGCGCCGACTACGCCCGGACGGTCGAGGCCGCGCAGGGCGACGGCTTCTCGTACGAGGAGCGCAAGGTGCTCGCCACCAAGGCGTTCGTGCACACCGCCACCTACGACGTGGGCGTCGCCTCCTGGTGCAGCTCGGTCCTCACCGACTCCTCGAAGGACGCCGAGGGCGTCTCGACCGGCTTCCCCGCCTGGATGGGCGGCACCTGGGAGAAGAGGTCGATCCTGCGCTACGGCGAGAACTCCCACCAGTCGGCGGCGCTCTACGTCACCGGCGGCTCCGGCGACTCGCTGGCCACCGCCGAGCAGCTGCACGGCAAGGAGATGTCGTACAACAACTACGTCGACACCGAGGCGGCGCTGCGCGCGGCGTACGACCACGGCGACCAGCCGACGGTGGCGATCATCAAGCACGCCAACCCGTGCGGCATCGCCGTCGGTGCCGATGTCGCCGAGGCCCACCGCCGCGCCCACGCCTGCGACCCGGTCTCCGCCTTCGGCGGCGTGATCGCGACCAACACCCCGGTGTCCGTCGCGATGGCCGAGCAGGTCGCCGAGGTCTTCACCGAGGTCATCGTGGCCCCGGGCTACGAGGACGGCGCGGTCGAGGTCCTGCAGGGCAAGAAGAACATCCGGATCCTCAAGACCGGCGGCCACGGCGGCACCGGCACCGAGATCCGCCAGATCAACGGCGGCCTGCTCGTGCAGGAGGCCGACCAGTTCCAGGCCGAGGGCGACGACCCGGCCAACTGGACGCTCGCCACCGGTGAGGCCGCTGACGAGGCGACCCTCGCCGACCTCGCCTTCGCCTGGCACGCGGTCCGCGCCGCCAAGTCCAATGCGATCCTGCTCGCCAAGGGCGGCGCCGCCGTCGGCATCGGCATGGGCCAGGTCAACCGCGTCGACTCCTGCAAGCTCGCCGTCGAGCGCGCGAACACCCTCGTCGAGGGCGAGGAGCGTGCGGCCGGCTCGGTCGCGGCCTCCGATGCGTTCTTCCCGTTCGAGGACGGCCCGCAGATCCTGATCAACGCCGGCGTGAAGGCGATCGTGCAGCCCGGCGGATCGGTCCGCGACGAGCTGACCATCGAGGCATGCAAGAAGGCCGGCGTCACGATGTACTTCACCAACACCCGCCACTTCTTCCACTGATCGGCCGAGGGGACACTGCTGATGACTGACCAGAAGAAGGCTCAGAGGCTCGACGGCTCCGCGACCGCGAAGGCGATCAAGGAGGAGCTGCGCGTGCGCGTGGCGGCCCTGCACGCGCGCGGCATCAAGCCCGGCCTCGGCACGATCCTGGTCGGCAACGACCCGGGCTCGACCTGGTACGTCGCGGGCAAGCACAAGGACTGCGCCGAGGTCGGCATCGAGTCGATCCGCGTCGACCTGCCCGAGACCGCGACCCAGGACGAGATCGAGGAGGCCGTCCGGGCCCTCAACGAGGACCCGGCCTGCACCGGCTACATCGTCCAGCTGCCGCTGCCCAAGGGCATCGACGAGAACCGGGTCCTCGGGCTGATCGACCCGGCCAAGGACGCCGACGGCCTGCACCCGACGAACCTCGGCTGGCTGGTCCTCGGCGAGGACGCCCCGCTGCCCTGCACCCCGTACGGCATCGTCGAGCTCCTGCGTCGTCACGGCGTCGAGCTCAACGGCGCCGAGGTCTGCGTCGTCGGTCGTGGCGTCACCGTCGGTCGCCCGCTGGGCCTGCTGCTCACCCGTCGCTCGGAGAACGCCACCGTCACGCTGTGCCACACCGGCACGCGCGACCTGGCCGCGCACACCCGCAACGCCGACATCGTCGTGGCTGCCGCCGGCGTGCCCGGCATCATCACCGGCGACATGATCAAGCCGGGCGCCGCTCTCCTGGACGTGGGCGTCTCGCGCGTCGACGGCAAGATCGCCGGCGACCTGCACGAGTCGGTCTGGGACGTCGCCGGCTGGGTCTCGCCCAACCCCGGCGGGGTCGGCCCGATGACGCGCGCGATGCTGCTGTCGAACATCGTCATCAACGCCGAGAAGGCGAACGCGTAACTTGGCCTCTGTGACTCCTCTCGAGGACGGCTCGACGCGCGAGCCTCAGCCGGATGCGCACCCTGAGGTGACTCAGGGCGCTCCGGCTGAGCCGGTCGCGCCGCCGCTGGCCCTCGTGGAGGAGGACGAGGAGCCGCGCCGCTACCCCTCGACCCTCGGCGGCATGATCTACCTGCTCGTCCTCGCCGTGATGTTCGCAGCGCTGCTGGTGGTCGCCCTGGGGCACTGGCGGGGAGGAGTGCACATCCTCGCCGGCTCACTCGTCGCCGCGGCGATCCCGCGCGCGCTGCTCAAGGAGCGCGACGCCGGCATGCTCGGGGTCCGAGGCCGGTGGTTCGACGTGGCGCTGCTGGTGAGCGTCGGCGCGGCGATGTGGTTCCTCGCCACCACCATTCCCGCTCAGGGCTAGGCGTGCGCCGCCTGGCGGTCGTCCTGTCGGCCGGTGCGCTCGCTCTCGCCGGATGCGGGACCGGCGCGAAGCCGTACCCGCCCACGGGGATCGACGAGCTGGTCATCCCGATGCCGTCGCCTCGTGCGACGCACTTCGTGGACCGGATCGACAACGTGTGGCTGCCGCTGACGCCGGGTCGGGCGTGGACGTACGACGTGCGCCGCACCGGCTACCCCGACGCGGTCCGGACGGTGCGGGTCCTCGGCGATCCCGTCGAGGTCGACGGCGTCTCGGCCACCGCGGTCAGCACCACGACCGTGCGGCCGGGGGAGCGGCCCGACGCGTGGACCGACTACTACGCCCAGGACACCCGCGGGAACGTGTGGTGGCTCGGGCGCGCCGACCTGTGGCAGGCGGGCCGCGAGGGTGCCCGGGCCGGTCTGGTGATGGCCGCCGAGCCGCGCCTGGGTGACGGCTACCGGGCTGCGTACGAGAAGGGCGTCGTCGAGGACGTCGTCACCGTCGCCGGCCTCGTCCGCGACCAGCCGGATCCCACGGTCACCCTCGAGTGGGCCAGCGCGCTCAGTCCCGGCTCCCAGCAATGGGACACCTACCGCAGCGGCGTCGGGTTGGTGGACCGGCTCGATACCGGTACGGGGGAGCAGGAGGTGCTCCGCCCATGACGCGCAACCGCACGGAGGACCGCCGAGTCCGCACCTACAGGTGCACGCTCGGCGGTCCTCCGGGTGGGTTCGGCGTCAGGGCTGGTCGATGGGGCGCCACTGCTGCGCGGCGTAGTCCCAGCGCCAGCCGTCCTGCTCGATGACCGGCAGGTCCTCGATGGACTGCGGGGTCGGCTGGGGAGAGCCGGGTGCGGCCGCGGCCTGCGGGCCGTGCTCGTGCAGGTGGCCGTGGCCGGTGCCCGGGACCGGGGCGGTCGCGCCCGTCTCGGGGCCGCCCCAGCCCTGCTGGCCCCAGCCGGCGTACTCCGGCGTGGTGCCCGCCGCCGTGCGGGCCGGGAGGATGAGGCCCGAGCCGGGGACCGGCTCGTCGACGCGACCGAAGATCAGCGGGTACGTGATGCCGGCGACGGCACCGCCGACCAGCGGGGCGAGGATGAAGAGCCAGAGCTGGCCGATGGCGTGGCCGCCGGAGAAGAGCGCCGGGCCGATGGAGCGGGCCGGGTTGACCGAGGTGCCGGTGGCCGGGATCGCCACGAAGTGGATCGCGGTCAGCGCCAGGCCGATCGCGAGCGGCGCGGCGGCGCTGTACGGGTTGCGGTCGTCGGTGGTGCCGAGGATGACCCAGACGAAGACCGCCGTCAGGATCAGCTCGAGCACGAAGGCTGCCCACCAGGCGTAGCCGCCGGGACCGCCGCCGAACGTGTTCGCACCCAGACCCATCCGGGTCGAGTCGAAGCCGGCGTAGCCGTTCGCGACGATCCACAGCGCGAAGGCGCCCAGGATCGCGCCGACGACCTGGGCGGCAGCGTAGAGGCCCGCCGTGACCCAGGAGATCCGGCCGCTGATCGCGGCGCCGACCGAGACGGCGGGGTTGAAGTGGCCGCCGGAGACGCGGCCGAAGGCGTAGACGGCGACCACGATCGCGATGCCGAAGGAGAGGCCGACGGTGGTGATGAACGCCAGGTCCGTGCCCTGCGCCCGCCCGCCGGCGACCCAGATCGTCGCGAAGACCGCGGAGCCGCAGCCGAGCAGCACCAGGATGAACGTGCCGATCACCTCTGCGGCGAGCTTCTGCCGCAACGTCGGCTCCGTCGCGCTCTCCGCTCCGTGGATCTCCACGGCTGCTGCATCGCCGTTGTTGTCGGTCATCGCCATCCCCTCGTCCGTCCACTCATCTGTTTGCAGAGTCTTTGGCAGCCTAGCCCTTTCGAGGGGCCGCCTGAGGGTGCGAAGGTGGTCGGCGAGTGCGCGTCAGGTATCTTGACGTCAAGAAAGAGTCCCGAGTCGAAGCAGGAGCCATGGCCGAAGACAACGCCAAGATCATCTACACCTACACCGACGAGGCGCCGCTGCTGGCGACGTACTCCTTCCTCCCGATCGTCGAGGCCTACGCCGCCAAGGCCGGTGTCGCGATCGAGACCCGTGACATCTCGGTGGCCGCTCGCATCCTGGCGCAGTTCGGCCTGGCCGACGACGCGCTGGCCGAGCTCGGCGCGCTGGCCAAGACCCCGGCCGCCAACATCATCAAGCTGCCCAACATCTCCGCCTCCATCCCGCAGCTCAAGGCCGCGATCAAGGAGCTGCAGGAGAAGGGCTACGACGTCCCGAACTACCCGGACGCCCCCTCCACCCCGGAGGAGCAGGAGATCCGCGCGAAGTTCGACAAGGTCAAGGGCTCCGCGGTCAACCCCGTCCTGCGCGAGGGCAACTCCGACCGGCGCGCGCCGCTGTCGGTGAAGGCGTACGCGAAGAGCCACCCGCACCGCAACAAGCCGTTCGCCGAGGGCTCCAAGACCAACGTCGCCACCATGAGCGCGCACGACTTCAAGGCCAACGAGAAGTCCGTGACCCTGGCCGGCGACGACACCCTGTCGATCGTGCTCGAGACCGCCTCCGGCGAGACCAAGGTCCTCAAGGACGGACTCGCGGTGCTGGCCGGCGAGATCGTCGACGCCACCAAGATGTCGGTCGCTGACCTGCATGCCTTCCTCGTCAACGCCCTGGCCAAGGCCAAGGCCGAGGACGTGCTCTTCTCGGTTCACCTCAAGGCCACGATGATGAAGGTCTCCGACCCGATCATCTTCGGCCACGTGGTGAAGGCCTACTTCGCCCCGGTCTTCGCGCAGTACGGCGCCGACCTGGCCGCTGCCGGTCTCTCGGCCAACGACGGTCTCGGCGCGATCCTCGCCGGCCTCGACGCCCTCCCGAACGGCGCCGAGATCAAGGCGGCCTTCGAGAAGGGCCTCGCCGAGGGCCCGCGCCTGTCGTACACGAACTCGGACAAGGGCATCACGAACCTGCACGTGCCCTCCGACGTCATCGTGGACGCGTCCATGCCGGCGCTGGTCCGCAACGGCGGCAAGCTCTGGGGCGCCGACGGCGGCGAGGACGACACCCTCGCGGTCATCCCGGACTCCTCGTACGCCGGCGTCTACCAGACCGTCATCGACGACGTGAAGACGTACGGCCCGCTCGACCCGGCCACCATCGGCACCGTCCCGAACGTCGGCCTGATGGCCCAGGCCGCCGAGGAGTACGGCAGCCACGACAAGACCTTCGAGATCCCGGAGGCCGGCACCGTGCGCGTCGTGGCCTCCAACGGCGACGTGCTGATCGAGCACGACGTCGAGGCCGGCGACATCTGGCGCGCCTGCCAGACCAAGGACATCCCGGTCCGCGACTGGGTCAAGCTGGCCGTCGACCGCGCCCGCGCCTCGGCGACCCCGGCCATCTTCTGGCTGGACGAGACCCGCGCGCACGACGCCGAGCTGATCAAGAAGGTCGCTGCGTACCTGCCCGAGCACGACACCGACGGCCTCGAGATCAAGATCCTCGCCCCGTCGCTGGCGACCGCGTACTCGCTGGAGCGGATGCGCCGCGGCGAGGACACCATCTCGGTGACCGGCAACGTGCTGCGCGACTACAACACCGACCTCTTCCCGATCCTCGAGGTCGGCACGTCGGCGAAGATGCTCTCGATCGTCCCGCTGATCGCCGGCGGTGGCCTCTTCGAGACCGGTGCCGGTGGCTCGGCCCCGAAGCACGTGCAGCAGCTGGTCGAGGAGGACTACCTGCGCTGGGACTCCCTCGGTGAGTTCTTCGCCCTGGTGCCGTCGCTGGAGAAGTACGCCGAGCAGGCTGGCAAGCCGGCCGCGAAGGTCCTCGCCGACGCGCTCGACAAGGCGACCGGCACGTTCCTCGAGGAGGACCGCTCGCCGGGTCGCAAGCTCGGCACGATCGACAACCGCGGCTCGCACTTCTACCTGGGTCTCTACTGGGCCCAGGCGCTCGCCGAGCAGACCGAGGACGCCGAGCTGGCGGCCGCGTTCAAGCCGCTCGCCGAGTCGCTGGCCGCGAACGAGCAGAAGATCGTCGAGGAGCTCCTCGCCGTCCAGGGCAAGCCGGCCGACATCGGTGGCTACTACTTCCCGGACGCCGAGAAGACGGCGGCCGTGATGCGCCCGTCCGCGACGCTCAACCAGGCCATCGACTCCCTGTGATCGACGCCCGGTCGTTCTGATCGGATTCACCGCCTCACCCGGTGCCCCGGCCGACCCGGCCGGGGCACCGGCCATTTCGCCCGGCCTCGTTGCGCGCGGCCTCGCTGTGCGCGATCGCGACACATTGATCGCGGCGGGCCGGTGAGTTCCGCGTGCGGCGCCGGTACGTACTCGTGCAGGCTCGCCCGAGCCTCCCGTACCGAGGAGACCACCATGACCGGGACCATCACCGCCTTCACCGCCCGCACCACCGACGAGGCCGCGATCTTCGCGATGCTCGATGAGATGTACGCCGCCTGGCGCGCCGGCGACGCCGACGCCTTCGTCCGCGACTACAACGAGGACGCCACCGCGGTCCTCCCAGGATCGCTGCGAGGGAGCCGTCAGGTCATCCGCGACTCGATGGCGGCGGCCTTCGCCGGGCCGCTGCGCGGCAGCTCCACCGTCGACGAGCCACTCAGCCTGCGCTTCCTCGGCGAGGACGCCGCCATCGCGGTCTGCCGCTCCGGCGTCCTCCTTGCCGGGGAGAGCGCCGTGCCGGAGGATCGGCTCATCAACGCGACCTGGGTCTTCGAGCGTCGCGACGGTCGCTGGGGCGTGGCCGGGTACCACAACAGCCCCGCGCAGGTCCCGGCCAAGGCCTGAAGAGAGACGCCGTGAGTGTTGCGTTCGACGAGCTCATCGAGCCGTACCGTCGCGAGCTGACGGCGCACTGCTACCGGATGCTCGGCTCGATCCACGACGCCGAGGACGTCGTCCAGGAGACCTACCTGCGCGCCTGGCGCGCGCGGGATGCGTACGACGCCTCGCGGGCCTCGGTGCGCACCTGGATGTACCGGATCGCGACCAACGCCTGCCTCACCGCCCGTGCGGGCGACGCCCGGCGGCCGATGCCGTCGGGCGTCGTCGCGCCGTCCGAGCCGCTGGCGCCGTTCGTGCCGAGCGAGGTGACCTGGCTCCAGCCCCTCCCGGACGCGCTGCTCGACTCCGACGACCCGGCGCGGACGGTGATCGACCGCAGCACCCTGCGCCTGGCGTTCGTCGCCGCCCTGCAGCACCTCTCGGCCCGCCAGCGCGCGGTGCTCATCCTGCGCGACGTGCTGGACTTCTCCGCCGCCGAGACGGCGGAGCTCATCGACGCCACGGTGATCTCGGTGAACAGCGCCCTGCGCCGGGCGCGCGCGACGATGAGCGCGAGCGGAGTCCGCGCCGACGACGAGGGCGGCGCCTCCCCGGAGGCGGAGCAGCGGGAGCTGGTCGAGCGGTACGTGACGGCGTTCGTCTCCGCCAACGTCGAGGGGCTGAAGCAGCTGCTCGCCGAGGATGTGCTGTTGGAGATGCCGCCGATGACCAACTGGTTCACCGGTCGCGCGGGCTACACGGCGTTCATGGAGTGGGTCTTCACGGTCAACGGCGACGACTGGCGCACCGTCCCGGTCGCGGCCAACGGGCAGCCGGGGTTCGCCGCCTACGTCCGCGACGGAGACGGCTACCGGCTCCACACCCTGCAGATCCTGGACGTCGGTCGCGACGGGATCACCCGCAACTCGGTCTTCCTCGATCAGGCGGTCTTCACGGCCTTCGGGCTGGCTCCGCGGCTGACGACGGCGTGAGATCGAGACGCAGCGGCATCAGCGGATAGTCGGCGTGGGTAGTGGTGCTGATCGCCGTGCCGCCGACGCCGGCGAGCTCGCCGGTGCCGGAGCCCGTCACCACCTCGAACCGTACGGCCGCGGTCGTGCCGTCGTAGGTGCCGTGGCCGGTGAGCACGAGCTCACCGGTGCGGTCCGCGATCGTGCCCGTCAGGTGCAGCAACGTGACGAAGGTGCTGGTGCCGTCGGCGCGGTAGTGCAGGTCGCTGGTGAACGTGCCGGTGAGCGGGTCGCCCGACTCGCCGAGCGTCACCGTGGCCCGCGTGATCCGTTGCCCCGCGTCGAGCTCGCGGACCGTCGACTCGTCCCACGCGGCGATGCGCAGCTTCACGTCGGTTGTCATCTCGGTTCCCTTCCGCAAGGTGAGGACGACGGCCGGACCGGCGCGTCGCGCCACTCACGGCGACGGTACGCCACCGGGGGCGCTGAGGTCGGCGAGGAGCGCCCGCTCCTCCTCGTCGGTGAGGCCCGCACCGTGCGGGCCCTGGTCACCGCGCGAGGCCTGCCACGCGAGCGCGTCGGCGAGTGTCTCGGCCAGCGGGCGTGGACTCAGACCGGACGCGGCGATCTTGGCGCCGCTGCGGCCACCGAAGCCGAGCCACTCCGGGTCGTGCAGCCACAGCGGCAGTGAGCGCGGACCTGCCCATTCCTCGACGCCGTGCTCGGCGAGCCAGGCGTCGGGCGCGGCCACCACCGTGCCGGTGTGACCGGCGACGGCGCGCGCGATGGCGAGGTGCTCGGCGAGGGTGCAGCGGTTCGCGATCGCGTCGTACACGCCGGGCTCGCGCTCGCCGCAGGCCGCCTCGACGAGCCAGCGCGCGAGGTCGCGGACGTCGATGAGGCCGCTCGCGACCGCGGAGTCGGGGACCAGGACGGCGCCGGCCGCCGAGGAGGGGTGGGCGAAGCGCCAGGGCCAGTACGTCGAGCGGCCGCTCTCGTCGCCCGGGCCGCCGATCAGCCCGGCGCGCGCGATGACGGCGCGGTCACCGCACGCCTTGAGCACCGCGGCCTCGCAGGAGACCTTGGCCGCGCCGTACTCCTCCATGGTGTCCATGTCGCCGGCGAGCGGGTCCAGGAGGGCGGCCGACTCGTCCGCGCCGATCGTTGCGTGATCGGCATAGACGTTGCCGGTCGAGACGAAGACCCAGTGGCGGGTGGAGTCGGCGAGGGCTCGCACGGCGCCGCGGACGTGGCGGGGCTGGCGGGCGACGTCGACGACGCCGTCCCACGCGCGATCCGCGACCGCGTCGTAGGCATCGAGGTGGTCGCGATCGGCGCGGACGAGCTCCGCTCCCTCAGGGACGGAGACGCCCCGCGCCAGGCACGTGACGTCATGACCTGCGTCGAGCGCCGCGCGGGCCACGGCGCCGCCGAGCCACGCCGTGCCACCGAGGACGAGGATCCGCATGCCCCGAGTCCACGCCACCAGGGCGGGCGGTGTCCAGGGTCAGAGCGGGCGGATCTTCGTCCAGCCGGTCCAGCCGCGGTCCTCGAGCAGGTGCAGGATCCGGCGGGCGGCCGGGACGGAGTCGAGGAAGACGCCGTCCAGCAGCGCGGCGAGGTCGTCGGTGAGCGGGTCGGCGTCCCACTGCACGTCGGGCACCGTCTTGAACTGCTTGGCCAGCTGGTCCACGAAGTCCTCGACCCGCGGGTCGTCGGGATCCCACGTGGTCACGTCCGAGATCGCGAGGTAGAGCTCGCGCACGCCGTCGTCCTCGAGCTGGGCCTGCTTCATCTGCATGAAGAACGGCATCTCCTCGGGCAGCTGGGCCGCGACCAGGATCCACGCGTCCCGCTCGGCCTCGACGATCATCTCCGGCACGCCGAGCGCGCGCAGCCCGTCGAGGTAGGCGACCGCCTCCGGCGGCAGCGCCAGGCTCTCGCCGGCGGCGAGCTGGGCGATCCGGGCACGGTGCTGCTGCGCCTCGCGGATCTCCGCCCGCAGCCGCCGGTCGATCTCCTCGACGGCCGCCGCGAACTCCTCCGGGCCGGCGCCCAGGAGCTCCTGCACCCGCGAGAGCGGCACCCCGGCCTCGGCGAGCGTACGGATCCGGATCAGCTCGACGACCGCCGCGGCGTCGTAGCGCCGGTAGCCCGAGTGATCACGCTCGGGCTCGGGGAGGAGCCCGGTGGCGTGATAGTGCCGCACCGCGCGCACGGTCACCCCGGCGTACGACGCCAGCTGGCTGATGGTCAGCATCCGCCCATCCTCTCGTCTCAGCCGAGCTTGGCGCTGTAGATCCGCATCGCCCACGCGTAGGCGACGACCAGGATGCCGACGCACCAGGCCACCGCGATCCAGCCGTCGTGCCCGACCGGGGTGGTGGCGAACAGGTTGCGGACGGTGTCGACGATCGCGGTGACCGGCTGGTGCTCGGCGAACCAGCGCACCGGCCCCGGCATGCCGGCGGTCGGGACGAACGCGGAGCTGATGAAGGGCAGGAAGATCAGCGGGTATGAGAAGCCGCTCACCCCGTCGACCGTGGTCGCGGTCAGGCCGGGGATGACAGCCAGCCAGGTCAGCGCGAGCGTGAAGAGCCCGATGATGCCGATGACCGCGAGCCAGGAGAGCACATCGGCGCCGGTGCGGAAGCCCATGATGAGCCCGACCCCGACGACGACCGCCAGTGAGATCAGGTTGGCGACCATGGAGGTCAGCACGTGCGCCCACAGCACCGCGGCGCGGGAGATCGGCATCGACTGGAACCGCTCGACGATGCCGCCCCTCGTGTCCAGGAAGAGTCGATAGCCGGTGTACGAGATCCCCGAGGCGACCGTGATGAGCAGGATCCCGGGCAGCAGGTAGTCGACGTACTGCGTGCTGCCGACGTCGATGGCGCCGCCGAGGACGTAGACGAAGAGCAGCAGCATCGCGACCGGCGTGATCGCGGTGGTGATGATGGTGTCGGGGCTGCGCAGGATGTGGGTCAGCGAGCGCCTGGTGAGCACGGAGACGTCCTGGAGGCTGGTGTTCACTGCTGGGCTCCGTTCGGGGCGGTGGTGCGGCCGATGATGGCGAGGAAGATCTCCTCGAGGGTGGGCTGCTTCTCGACGTACTCGACCTTCGCCGGCGGCATCAGGGCCTTGAGTTCGGCCAGGGTGCCCTCGGCGATGATCCGGCCCTCGTGCAGGATCGCGATCCGGTCGGCGAGCTGCTCGGCCTCGTCGAGGTACTGCGTGGTCAGGAGCACGGTCGTGCCCTGGCCGGTCAGGTCCTCGACGGTCTTCCAGACCTCGATCCGCGACTGCGGGTCCAGCCCGGTGGTGGGCTCGTCGAGGAAGAGCACCGGCGGGTCGCCGATCAGGCTCATCGCGATGTCGAGGCGGCGCCGCATGCCGCCGGAGTAGGTCGCGACCTTGCGGTCGCCGGCCTCGACCAGGTCGAAGCGCGCGAGCAGGCCGTCGGCGATCTCGCCTGCGCGTGGCAGGTGTCGCAGGCGGGCGACGAGGAGCAGGTTCTCGCGTCCGGTGAGCACCTCGTCGACGGCCGCGAACTGCCCGGTCAGGCTGATCGACTCGCGGACCTCGCCGGGCCGGGTCGCCACGTCATACCCCTGCACGACTGCGGTGCCGCCGTCGGACCTGAGGAGGGTGGAGAGGATCTTGACGACGGTGGTCTTGCCGGCCCCGTTGGAGCCGAGGAGGGCGTAGACGCTGCCCGACGGGACGCTCAGCTCGACGCCGGTGAGCACCGCGTGGTCGCCGAAGGACTTGGTCAGTCCGGTGACCTCGATGGCGGGCGCCAGGGTGGGATTCGGATTCATGACACGCAGCGTCCAACCCTGACGCAGCGTCAAGGTCAAGCGCTCCTGTCGGATCGCTACCCGTAGACCCCGAGGAAGCCGTGTGCGGCCGCCGCGACGATCTCCTCGGGGCTCGCCTCGAGCGCCCCGTCGAGCCAGGCGGTGATCAGCTCCGCCATCCCGCCGATGAAGAGCAGGCCCGCGATCTCGTCCTCGCGCCCACCGCGGGTGACCAGGCCCAGATGCGTACGGGCCTCCTCAGCCGAGCGGTGGGCGAGGTAGCGCAGCAGCTCGGTGCGCCGCTGGCGCAGTGCCGGGATGGCGGCGGCCTCGATGATCGCGACCCGGCCCTTGCGCGGGTCGTCGACGAGCAGCTGCACGAAGGCCCGTACGGACGCATGGACCCGTGTCGTCGGATCGTCACCGGCCGCCTCGACGGCGGCCATCGTGACGGCCTCGATCTCGGTCGCCACGGCGTCCAGGACCGCCCTCAGGGCCTCGTCGAGCCCGGCGAAGCTCTCGTAGAAGTAGCGCTCGGAGAGGCCGGCTTCGGCGCAGATCGCGGTCATCGTGGTGCGCAGCTGCGGGTCGGCCCAGACCGCGAGGGTCGCCTCCAGCACGCGCCCCCGACGCTCGGCCGCGCGCTCCTCGGCGCTCACTCCGCGATAGATCCCCGACTGCACCGCCATGGCCCTACCCTCGCCCGGATCCGCCGGAAAGACAAGGTTGACAGGACGCCCTTCCTGAATCACCCTGAGGATGACGCAGGTCACATCGCCTGCCGATCCCGCGCGTGATGACCCTGATGACGAAGGTGCCGCCGATGACGATGGAAGCCGTCCAGCCGACCGAGAGCCGCCCCGAGGATCGCCCCTCCGGCCGGCGCAGGGCGACGCCCGCCGAGGACGTACGGGATCTCCCGACGCTGCTGCCCACGGACAAGGGGCTGCCGTTCCTCGGCCGCGCGTTCGACTACGCCAAGGACCCCGACGCGCTGATGCGCCACCAGTGGGAGACGTACGGCCCGGTCTCGCCGTTCAACGCGCTCAACGAGATGCGCGTGATGGTGCTCGGCCCGGACGCCATCGCGGAGGTCTTCGCCAACAAGGACCGTGCCTTCGCCAACGGCTGGGAGAAGATCGTCGGCCCGTTCTTCCACCGCGGCCTGATGCTCATCGACTTCGACGAGCACAAGGGACACCGCAGGATCATGCAGGAGGCGTTCACCCGCCCGCGGCTCGACGCCTACACCCGGGCGATGCAGCCGGCGATCGCCAAGGGCCTCGAGGCGTGGGGCGACGGCGGCGACATCAAGTCGTACTGGAAGCTCAAGCAGCTCACCCTCGACATCGCCGCGGACATCTTCATGGGCGGAGCGGCCGACACCAGCCAGGCCGAGATGGACAAGGTGAACAAGGCGTTCATCGCCTGCGTGCAGGCCGCTGCCGGCATCGTCCGCGGCGACGTGCCCGGCACCCGCTGGGGCAAGGCGTACAAGGGGCGGAAGGTGCTCGAGGAGTTCCTCAACCACTACCTTCCGGCCAAGCGCGCGACCGCGACCGACGACTTCTTCTCCGTGCTGTGCCACGTCGAGGACGAGGACGGCGAGCGGTTCGACGACCAGGCCGTCATCGACCACATGATCTTCCTGATGATGGCCGCGCACGACACCTCGACCATCACCACCTCCACCATGCTGCAGCTCCTCGGCCAGCACCCGGAGTGGCAGGACCGCTGCCGCGCCGAGTCGATGGCGCTCGGCGACCACCCGACGATGGAGGAGGTCGAGGGCCTCGCCGCGCTGGACCTGGTGATGAAGGAGGCGTTGCGCCTCAACCCGCCGGTGCCCGCGATCGCCCGCAAGACCGTCAAGGACACCGTCGTGCAGGGCGTCCGGATCCCCGCCGAGACCGACGTCTTCGTCGGGGTGAAGCTCTCCCACATCCTCGAGGACTACTGGACCAACCCGATGGTCTTCGACCCCGAGCGCTTCTCCGAGGCGCGACGTGAGGACAAGTCGCACCGCCTCGCCTGGGAGCCCTTCGGCGGCGGCGTGCACAAGTGCATCGGGCTCTACTTCGCCGGCATCGAGGTCAAGTCGATCATGCACCGGCTGCTGCGCACCTACCGCTGGACCGTCGCGCCCGGCTACCAACCGCCGATGGACAACCACTCGCTGCCTTTCCCCAAGGACGGCCAGCCGATCACCCTCGTCCGGATCTGAGAGGCACCGCCGATGACCGCCACGCTCCCGACCGAGTCCACCGACGCCGCGCAGGCGAGCACCCTGCGGCCCGCGTGGGTGACCGACGCCCGCGTCGCCTCCTGGCTGCGCTGGGTCTGCACCTCCGCCGGCGCCGGCACGGCCTCGCGTACCGCGCTGGCGCCGTACGACGCCCTGCCCACGATCGCGGTGCCGGACAGCACCGTCGAGGACGTCGCCGCTGCGGTCGACGCGGCCCGGCACGCCCAGGCGGCCTGGTCGGCGCTCCCGTACAGCGCGCGGGCCGAGGTGATCCTGCGCTTCCACGACCTGCTCGTCGAGCGCCAGGACGAGATCATGGACCTCATCCAGTGGGAGATGGGCAAGGCCCGCTTCCACGCCTGGCAGGAGGTGCTGCAGGTCGCCAACCTGGCCCGGCACTACGCCCGTCACGGTGAGGCGTACCTCAAGCCGAAGAAGGTCCGTGGCGCCGTCCCGGTGGTGACCTCCGCCAAGGAGGTGCGCGTGCCCAAGGGCGTCGCCGGCTTCATCTCGCCGTGGAACTACCCGCTCTACATGGGTGTCGGCGACCTCATCCCGGCGGTGCTCGCGGGCAACGCAGCCGTCGGCAAGGCCGACCCGCAGGCGCCGCTGTCGATGCTGTGGGCGCGCGCGCTGATGGCCGAGGCCGGCATGCCGGAGCACGTCTGGGGCGTCGTCGCCGGTGACGGACCGTCGCTCGGCGAGGCGCTGATCGACCACGTCGACTACATCTGCTTCACCGGCTCGACGGCGACCGGGCGGATCGTCGCCCAGCGCGCCGCCAGACGCCTCATCGGCGCCTCGCTCGAGCTCGGCGGCAAGAACCCCTCGATCATCCGCGCCGACGCCGATCTCGACGTCGCCGCTCGTGGTGTCGTCGACGCGTCCTTCGCCAACACCGGACAGATGTGCATCCACCTCGAGCGGATCATCGTGCACACCGACGTCTACGACGAGTTCGTCGTACGCCTGCGCGCGGTCACGGCCGCGCAGACGGTGGGGCAGACGTTCGACTTCTCCTCGCAGGTCGGCTCGCTGGCCTCGGCCGCCCAGCTGGAGAAGGTGTCGCGTCAGGTCGCCGACGCGGTCGCGAAGGGAGCCACCGTGCTCGCGGGCGGCGGCCCGCGGCCCGAGGTGGGGCCGTACGTCTTCGCGCCGACCATCCTCGAGGGCGTCACCGACGACATGGAGCTCTGCCTCGGCGAGACCTTCGGGCCGGTCATCTCGATCTACCGCGCCACCGACGACGAGGACGCGATCGCGCAGGCCAACCGCGGCAAGCAGGGCCTCTCGGCGAGCATCTTCAGCAAGGACATCGCTGCCGCCGAGGCGATGGCGCCACGGATCCGCGCGGGCTCGGTCAACATCAACGACGGCGCCTCCTTGGCAGCCGGGTCCATCGAGGCCGGGATGGGCGGCATGGGGGAGAGCGGCCTGGGCAAGCGCCACGGCTCCGACGGGATCACCCGCTTCACCAACGCCCAGACGATCGTGTCCTCCAAGGTCGGACCCGTCGGCCCGCCGCCCGGCACCCCGGTGGAGAAGTTCATCGCGATGGCGAACAAGCAGCTGGTCGTGCTGCGGAGACTGCGCGTTCGCTGACCGTGCAGGCGCTGCGCGCCTCGCGCGCGGCTCGCTCGGACAATCACGAGCAATCTCGCCATATCCGCGCTCGTTCACCTAGGTTGGGCGCGTGACCAGCAGCGCTACGGCAGCCGAGGGCGAAGACACCACGCCTGCCGCCGCGCCGCGGGTCCGCCGCACGCAGGCCGAGCGGCGCGCCACCACACGTGGCGCGCTGCTCGACGCCACCATCGACGTGCTCGTCGACCACGGCTACGCCGGGCTGACCACCACCATCGTCTGCGAGCGCGCCGGGGTCACCCGTGGCGCGCAGGCGCACTACTTCGCCACCAAGGCGGACCTGGTCGTACAGGCGCTCGCGCACCTGACGGAGAAGCTCGTCGATGAGCTGGTCAGCAAGCCGCTCAACATCGCCGACGACCCGGTCGGGCAGTATGAGGTGCTCCTCAACCGACTGTGGGAGATCTTCAGCGGCCCGGTCTCGCAGGCGCAGCTCGAGCTCTTCGTCGCCGCTCGCACCGACGAGGACCTGCACCTCCAGCTGGTGCAGTTCGACGCCACCGTCATCGACACGCTGCGCGACGCGGCCGTGCGGGTCGCCCCCGCCCTCGCCGCGCGCTCGGAGTTCCAGAGCGCGATGACCACCGCGATCGCCACGATCCGCGGGCTGCGGATGCTGCGGGCGGTGGCGAGTGAGCGGACCGTACGCAGGGCGTGGCCGCCGGCGCGCGATCAGCTCCTGGCGGGGCTGCCGCGCTAGCTCTCCCGCAGCACTCTCCCGGGCTCGTCGATCAGACGCCGTTGAACTCCGAGCCCAGCCAGGTGTCGCCGGTCTTCTTCACGGGGGTCACGGTGCGACCCCTGGTCGGCGAGGAGGAGGGCGCGGGCGGGGGTCGGTGACGACTCCAGGACGGTGGAGCGCTCCACCGCCCTGCGCGATCGCATGCATCGCGCAATGTGCTCTCTGCTGCAGCGGAGGTCGAGGTGGTGGGTCACGGGTTGATCGGAAATTTCCATGCTTGACTGCCGATAAGTTTGCGCACAGGCTGATGTGCACCAGGTCACAGCGCTGTACGAAGGGAAGCCCATGGACTTCGACGACACCCCCGACGAGGCCGCGTGGCGCGCCGAGGTGCGCGCCTTCCTCACCGAGCATCGTGAGGAGCTGGGCGCCAGCTCCGGCGCACGGGCGTTCGACAATGAGGTCTCGCGGAGGCGCCAGGCGCTCCTGTACGACGCGGGGTACGTCGGCGTCACCTGGCCGCTCGAGGCCGGCGGCCGCGGCGGCACGCCGATGCAGCAGGCGATCATCGACCAGGAGATGGCCAGGCTCGGCATCCCCGGGCTGATCAACCTGATCGGCATCGGCATGTGTGGCCCGACCGTCATCGTGCATGGCAGCGACGAGCAGAAGTCGCGCTACCTCCAGCGCCTCCTGCGCGCCGACGACGTCTGGTGCCAGCTCTTCTCCGAGCCCGCCTCGGGCTCCGACCTGGCCGCGCTGCGGACCAAGGCGGTCCAGGACGGCGACGGCAACTGGCACATCACCGGGCAGAAGGTCTGGACCACGCTGGCCCACCTGTCCGACTACGGCATCCTGCTCACCCGCACCGACCCCGACGTGGCCAAGCACCGCGGCCTGACGATGTTCGTGGTGGACATGAAGGACCCGGGCGTCACGGTCCGTCCGCTCAAGCAGATGAGCGGGGGAGCGGACTTCAACGAGGTCTTCTTCGACGACGTCGTCATCCCCGACACCGAGCGGCTCGGCGAGGTCGGTGACGGCTGGCGGGTCGCGCTCACGACCCTGATGAGCGAGCGGTTCTCGCTCGGCGGCAGCGGCACCGAGATCGGCCCCGGCTTCGAGGCCGCCGCCCGCCACATCGGCTCGAGGATCGGCGACCTGCCCGCCGAGCGGCAGGCCCTGGTCCGCCAGGAGCTCGGACGCTCGTACGTCGCCTCGCTCGGCGGTCGCTACACCGGCTACCGCCAGCTCTCCAAGATCAGCAAGGGCGAGTTCCCCGGTCCCGAGGCCTCGGCCGGCAAGCTCACCGGCACCCGTACGGCCCGCGCGCTCGCCGACCTCGCGGTCCGCGTCCAGGGCGCGGACGCCGCCTACGCCAGCGCCGCCGACGGCACCGCGCTGTGGCAGAACCTCCAGGCCGTGCTGCCCGGCATGGCGATCGCGGGCGGCACCAACGAGGTGCTGCGCAACATCATCGGCGAGCGGGTCCTGGGCCTGCCGGCCGAGCCGCGCGCGGACAAGAACGTCACCTTCAAGGAGGGCCTCGGATGAACTTCGACCTCGACGACGAGCAGCGCGACCTCGCCGCGGCGGCTCGTGACTTCCTCGCGGATGCCGCTGCCCCGGCCAACGCCCGGGAGGCGCTCGACTCCGGCGCCCGCGGCGCGGTGCCGCCGGGTCGCGACGAGCTGGTCAAGAGCGGCTTCGCGACCATCACCATCGCCGAGTCCGCCGGCGGCGGAGGGGGCACGCTCCTCGACCTCGCGGTCGTCGCCGAGCAGGCCGGCCGCGTCCTCGCCGGCCCATCGCTGGTGACGTACGCCCGAGCGGCGGAGCTGTTCGCCGAGTCGCCGACGCAGCTGGAGGCGCTTGCGGGCGGCGGCCTCGCGCTCGCCGTCGTCGACGCCGGCTCCCCGGTCCTCGACGCGATCGGCGCCGACACCTTCGTGGCGCTGCGCGACGGCGACATCGTCTGCGGAGCCGGCACCGTCACCGAGCGCGAGCCGATCGACCCGACCCGCGGCCTGGCGGACGTGGCGGTCGCCCCTGACGCATCCCCGGTGCCGGGCGGCCCCGACCGCTGGGCGCGCGCCGAGCGCGTCGGGCGCGTCATCCTCGCCGCCGAGGGTCTCGGGGCGGCCTCGCGGGCCCTCGAGATCGGCGTCGAGTACGCCAAGGAGCGGCACGCCTTCGGTCGCGCGATCGGCTCCTACCAGGCCGTGAAGCACATGCTCGTCGACGTCTACGTCGAGGTCGAGCAGCTCCGCTCGCTGGTGTGGTGGGCGGCCTGGGCGGCGGACAACGCCCCCGCCGAGCTGCCCCTGGCCGCGGCCGCCGCCAAGGCCGCCGCCGCGACCACGCTGGAGCGCGCCGCGGAGACCCTCATCCAGGTCCACGGAGGCATCGGCTTCACGTGGGAGCACGACGCACATCTCTACTGGCGCCGCGCCAAGGTCGACCGTTTCCTTCTCGGCGACGACGTGGCAGCCTTCGACGAAGTCGCACGGATCGCCATGGAGGGCGCACGATGACCGGTACGCACAACCTCGCTGTCCTCGCCGAGCAGAGCTTCGAGCGGCTCGGCGACTACGAATCGCTCTTCTTCGAGGGGCGGTGGCACACCTCGGGCTCGATCCACGATCGCGCGGCACGCGTCGCCGAGGGCCTGCGCGCCCAGGGCGTCGAGCCGGGCGACCGGGTGATCGTGCTGACGATGAACACCCCGGAGGTGTTCGTCTCCTACCAGGCGATCTGGCGGGCCGGTGCGGTCGTCACGCCGGTGATCTTCCTGCAGACACCGCCCGAGCTGCGCCACATCCTCGAGGACTCCGGCGCCAAGGCCGCGATCCTCACGCCCGAGCTGCTGCCGCTGTTCCAGGGCTCCGCTGAGGGACTCGGGATCACCGCGATCGTCGTCGACGGGGACGGCGCGGACGGCACCGTCCCGTTCTCCGTGCTGGAGGCCGCGCAGCCCGGCGAGATCGTGTCCCGCGAGGACGACGACCTGGCGGCGCTGCTCTACACCGGAGGTACGACCGGCCGGGCCAAGGGCGTGATGCTCTCGCACCGCAACCTGTGGGAGGCCGGCGCGGGGATGAACAAGGTGACCGAGTCCTCCGGGACGACCCGATCCCTGCTGCCGCTGCCGCTCTCGCACGCCTTCGGGCTCAACGTGCTGGTCTCCGGGATGCACTCGGAGAAGCAGCACGTCTCGGTGATGCAGCGCTGGTTCGACCCGGCCGGCTGGCTCCAGCTGGTCCAGGACCACCGGCTCGAGGCGAGCCCGGTGGTGCCCTCGATGATGGGGATGCTGCTCGACCAGCCGTACGCCGACTTCGACCTGTCGTCGCTGGTCTCCTTCGGATCGGGCGGCGCACCGCTCCTCCCGCACCTGCGGGAGAAGGTGGAGGCCGCGTTCGGCGTGAAGATCGTCGAGGGGTACGGCTGCACCGAGACCAGTGCGATCGTCACCGCGTCCTCCGTGGACGACATCCGGCCCGGCAGCGTCGGGCGGCCCGCGCCGCACATGGAGGTGTCGATCAAGTCGCCGACCGGCGAGATCCTGGGCGCGGACGAGGAGGGCGAGATCTGCGTGCGCGGTCTGGGCATCATGCTCGGCTACTGGCACGAGCCGGACCTGACCGCCGAGACGATCCGCGACGGGTGGCTGCACACCGGTGATGTCGGACGACTCGACCAGGACGGCTACCTCTACGTCGTCGACCGGGTCAAGGACCTCATCATCCGCGGCGGCTTCAACGTCTACCCGCGCGACGTGGAGGACGTGCTCATCGAGCACGAGGCCGTCGCCTCGGCCGCCTGCGTCGGCAAGCCCGACGAGGAGAGCGGCGAGGAGGTCGTCGCGGTCGTCCAGCTCCACCCCGGGCACACGGTCACCTCCGCGGAGCTGATCGAGTACGCCAAGGAGCGGATGGCCCGCTACAAGTATCCGCGCGAGGTGCGCATCATCGACGCGGTGCCGCTGACGAGCGTCGGGAAGATCAACCGCAAGGCCGTCCGCGAGCTCGTCCGCGAGTGACGCGTCCGGGACGTCACGTGCTCCGCGCCGCCGAGGCGCTCGGAGCGCATGACGTCCCGGCGCCGTCATCGCCCGCGGGCGCTCAGCGGCGGTAGCGCACCATCGCCTCCTGGGCGACGGAGGCCGCGAGCTCGCCCCCCGAGGTGAAGATCTCGGCGCGGACGAGTCCACGGCCGTGCGCCGCCCACGGCGACTCGGCGTCCAGCAACAGCCACTGGTCGACCCGTACGGGCGCGTGGAACCAGACCGTGTGGTCGATCGTCGCCGGGAGGACGACGGGGTCCGTGGTCGCCATCTGCACGATGCCGTGCGGGCGCAGCACGGGCTGGAGGATCCTTAGGTCGGTGGCATAGAGCAGCAGCGCGGCGTGGAGCAGCGGGTCGTCGCCCAGCGGCGCCGCGTCGACAGGGGTGCGGAACCACAGCCGGTGCGTACGCGGATCGCCCACCTCCGCGGGCGGGTCCTGGCGGGCGAGGCGCTCGGCGAGCCCGACCGTGCGCAGCTCGAAGGCGTCGACCGCTGAGGCCGCGGGGTGCATGCCGGGGATCGCGGCGAGCAGCTCGTGGTCGGCGCTGAGCGCCTGCGCGGTGGTCGCGGCGACCGGGTCGGGGTGGTGCTCCGGGCCGTCGCTCGGCAGCGCGAACGACCCGGAGAGCTCCGCGATCACGCTGCCCTGCTGCTCCACCGAGATCCGCCGATGGCTCAGCGAGCCGCCGTCGCGGGTCCGGGTCACGTGCAGCTCGAGGGGCAGCCGGTGATCGCCCGGGCGCAGGAAGTACGCGTGCAGCGAGTGCGGCAGCCGGTCGGCGGGCACCGTGCGCCCGGCGGCGACCAGCGCCTGCGCCGCGACCAGGCCACCGAAGACGTGGTTGATCTGTGCCGACATCGTGGTGTGCTGTCCGCGGAACTCGTCGGCGCCGAGCTGCTCGAGGTCGAGCAGGGCGACCAGCTCATGGAGGGGCACGCCGAGGACGCGCTGCTCTTCGGTCGTCATGGCGCAACCCTCCCCGTACGCCGGTAGATCGTCAATCCCGGCAGATCTGCCGGTAAATATCGAGGCGCGCCCTGTCGGTGTCAGCGCCTAAGGTCGTTCTTTGCCATGACCCAGACCCTCTCGGCCCCGACGACCACCGCCCCGGACCGCCCGCACGACGACCCTGCCCGTCGCATCGACTGGCGGCGGATGCGTCATCCCGTCACCGGAGCCGCCCTGGTCGCCCTCGCGATCGCCGCTCTGGGGCAGGCACTCGGGACCGTGGTCGCGGGCCGGCTGGCGGAGGGGCCGTCCGGCCATCTGGTCGCCCTGCTCGCCATCTGCGTCGTCGGCGGTGCGACCCTCGACACCGCCGGCCGGATCGCCTGGGCGGGTGTCGTCGACCGCGCCGAGGGCACCCTGCGCGGTGACCTGCTCGACGCCGCGCTGCACCAGCCGCTCGCGGAGCTGACCGAGCAGGCCGTCGGCGAGATCCTCGATCGCGTCGACGACGACACCCACGAGGTCGGCACCCTGCTGCGGATGCAGGCCTGGATGGCGATGCGCACGGCCTTCGGCGTCCTGCCGATGTGGGTCGTGGCGGGCCTGAGCTGGTGGCCGGCATGGCTGCTCTTCCCGGTCGTCGCGGCGACCGTCCTGGTCGTCATCCGGCCGCTGATGCTCGAGATCTCGCGCCGCAAGGTGATCGAGGAGGCCGCCTGGACCGACCACGCCGCCGTCCTCGAAGAGGGCATCGCCGGGCGCGACGACCTCCGTACCAGCCTGGGCCAGCCGTTCGCCGTCCGCCGGCTGGCGCAGCTGTCCGCGATCGTCCACGCCCGCTTCCGTGACGTCATCACGGTGGAGGCGAAGCTCGCGACCCGGACGGGTCTGCTGCTCAACGCGCTGCTCATCGTGATCGCCATCAGCGGCGTGGTGCTGGTCGGCGGCGGGCACCTCGAGGTGGGCCGGCTGGTCACCCTCTTCCTGGTCACCACCGCGTTCGTCGGCCAGATCAACACCCTCGCCCATCAGCTGCCCGACATCCAGGCCGGTGTGGGCGCCGTCATCCGGCTGCGCCAGATGATGGCCGTGCCCGAGGAGCCCCGGGGCGGGGCGCCGGTCCCCGAGGGCACCCTCGACCTGGAGATCCGCGGCCTCGACTTCTCCTACGCCGAGGGCACCTTCGGGCTGCGTGGGATCGACCTGCGGGTGGCCGCCGGGCACACCATCGCGCTCGTCGGCCGCACGGGCTCCGGCAAGTCGACGCTGGCCTCCCTGCTCTCGCGGGCGGTCGAGCCGCCTGCCGGCACCGTCCTCCTCGGTGGCGTCGACGTGACCACCCTCGACCTGCACGCGCTCCGCGCCACCGTCGGCGTGGTCACCCAGCGCACCGAGCTCCTGGCCGGCACGCTGGCCGAGAACATCACGCTCTTCGCCCCGACCCCACGCGCCGAGATCGAGGCCGCGGTCGCCGAGCTCGGCCTCACCGAGTGGGCCGCGGGCCTGCCCGACGGGCTGGACACCCTCCTCGGCCCCGGTGGCACCAGCCTGTCGGCGGGGGAGGAGCAGCTGGTCGCCTTCGCCCGGCTGCTGGTCCGCGACGTGCAGGTGGTGGTGCTCGACGAGGCCACCGCGCGGATGGACCCGCTCACCGAGTCGCGCGTCGTGGCGGCCGCCGACCGGCTGCTCGCGCGCCGTACGGGCGTCCTGGTCGCGCACCGCCTCTCCACCATCGAGCGTGCCGACATGGTCGCCGTCCTCGACCACGGGCAGATCATCCAGCAGGGCATGCGCGACCAGCTCGCCGCGGTCGACGGGCCGTTCCGCCGGCTGCTGGATGCCAGCGACACCGAGACGTACGCCCCGGTGGCCGACGGCGCGTCGGTGGCAGCGCCTCAGGAGTCGGCCGAGGCCGTACGAGCCGGCGCGACGGCCGTGGGCGGCCTGCGCCGGATCGGTGACCCGCCCAAGCGTCCCGCCGTCGGCTCCGGGCTCTCCCTGGCGCGCGGCACCTGGCGAGCCATGATCGTCACGCCCTGGTGGGGCCTCTTCTCGGTCCTGGAGTTCCTCGGCAGCACCATCCTGGCGCCCCTGGGAGCGCTGACCGGCTTCGCGTGGGGCCGGATCGTGCAGTCCCTCGGCGACGGCGGGACCCCGACCGGGTACACCGCCCTCCTGGTGGCCATGCTGCTCGTCGCCCCGCTCATCTTCGCCGACGCCCTCCGGCGCTATCCGCGCTGGTGGGTCGAGGTCCTGCTGCGGGTCCGGATGGCGGTGCTGGCCGGCCAGATCCGCCCCCAGCGCCTGCCGCGCACGCCGCCCGGGGAGGTGGTCGCCCGCTCCATGGACGCCGACCGGCTGGCGCGCTACAGCGACCGCTGGGTCGACTTCGTCAACGGTCTGCTGATCGCCGTGATCACCACCCTCGTCGGTGGCAGCTGGCTGGCCGGCGGCATCCTGCTCGCGGTGATGGCCACCAGCGCGCTCGCCTCCTCGATCGGTCGGCCCATCGCCGGCCGCTCCGCGTCACGCTCCTCGGCCGCGCGCGCCCGCTTCGGTCGGGCAGTGGTCTCGGCGGTCGAGTCGGCACGTACGGTCAAGCTCGCCGGCCGTACGCCGGAGGTGCACGCTCACCTGCAGGAGGTCGACGCCGGTCGCGTCGAGGCGGCGGTCTTCGAGCACCGCATCCAGACCCTGCTCGACGGCATCCCGATCGTGCTGGTCCAGGCCGGCGTGGTGGCCGCGTGGGCCTGCTTCCTCGGCGACGTCTGGGGCCTGGCCACCGCGCTGCTGGTCGCCAACGCCGTCAACGGCTTCGACTGGTTCGGCCGGGTCGCCGGCGCGGTGGTCACCGAGGCGCCCGGCGTCGCGGCCTGGCAGCGCGCCACCAGCCGCTTCGCCGGCGGGGCCGACCTGATGCGGCTGCCGCACGGCGTCGACCTGCTGAGCGGTGCCGCCCCCGACCCGACGCCGCCCGTCCGGGAGCCGCTGCAGCGCCTGGAGCTCGACGGGCTGACCGTCGTGCACGACGACGGCACCCTCGGGGTCAGCGGCGTCGACCTGAGCGTCGAGCGCGGGGAGCTCGTCCTGCTCCTCGGCCAGGTCGGCTCGGGCAAGTCCAGCCTGCTCGCGGCGCTCGCCGGCCTGCTCAGCCACCACGGCACGATCGCCTGGAACGACGGCGACGTCACCGATCCCGAGACCTTCCTGCGCCCAGCCCAGGTCGCGCACATCGCCCAGGTCCCGCGGGTCCTGTCCGGCACGTTCCGCGACAACGTCGCACTCGGCTTCGACCGCGAGGTGGAGCGCCCGATCGCCGACGCCCGCCTCGGCCAGGACGTCGAGGAGGCCGGCGGCCCCGACGCGGTGGTCGGCCACCGCGGCGTACGGCTCTCCGGCGGTCAGGTCCAGCGCCTCGCGCTGGCCCGCGCGCTCGCCGCAGACACCGAGCTGCTGCTCGCCGACGACGTCTCCAGCGCCCTCGACGCCGCCACCGAGATCGAGCTGTGGCAGGCGCTGCGCGAGCGGCAGACCACCGTCATCGGCGCCACGTCCAAGCGGGCGGCGCTCGCTCAGGCCGACCGGGTCGTGGTCCTCGTCGACGGCCAGGTCGCCGCTGTCGGGCCGTGGCAGGAGCTCGCGGACGACTGGTCCCACCTCGCCGGCTGAGCCACGGTCATGCCGGGCGGGACCGGCGTGGGGGCGTGGTCGCCCCCTCCCTCCGGTGGGGCCGGGGCCGCCCCGGCCCCACGGAATAGGCCATCGGCGCGGACAGTTGGACACTGGGTCCATCCCCTTTACCCGGGAGCACCCCACCCAGCCGAGCGAGAGCGAGCCGATGACCGCCCCTGTCACCACGTCCGAGGCGACCGAGGCACAGGCCAAGGGCAGCGGCATGGGGATGGCCGCGCTCGCGCTGGCCATCGGCGGCTTCGCCATCGGGACGACCGAGTTCCAGACGATGGGGATCCTCCCGGAGGTCGCGCACGGTGTGCACGTCTCGGTCCCGCACGCCGGCCAGCTGATCTCGGCGTACGCCGTGGGCGTCGTGGTCGGCGTGCCGATCCTGAGCCTCTTCGGCGCCGGCCTGCCCCGCAAGGGCCTGCTGATCGCGCTGATGGCCACGTACGGCGTCTTCAACCTCTTCAGCGCCGTGGCCGCCTCGTTCGGGCAGCTCTTCTGGGCGCGTTTCCTCGACGGCCTGCCGCACGGCGCCTACTTCGGCGTCGCCTCGCTGGTGGCGGCCTCGCTCGCCGACCCGAAGCATCGCGGGCGCGCTGTCGCCCGAGTGATGCTCGGGCTGTCGATCGCCAACGTCATCGGCGTCCCGGCCAGCACCTGGCTGGGGCAGCACGCGGGCTGGCGCGCGCCGTTCGCCGTCTCCGCGGTGCTCGCCGCGATCACGGTGGCGATGATCGCCCGCTTCGTGCCGCGCATCCCGGCGACCGAGGGCGCCACCGCGAAGAAGGAGGCGAAGTCCTTCTTCACCAACACCCAGGTCTGGCTGACCATGGTCGCCGCCGCGCTCGGCTTCGGCGGCCTCTTCGCGACCTACACCTACATCGCCAAGACCGTCACCACCGTCGCGCACCTCGCGTCGGGGTGGACCCCGTTCTATGTCCTCGGGTACGGCCTCGGCATGGTGGCCGGCACCTGGCTGGCCGGCGAGCTGATGCGCTGGTCGGTGGTCCGCGCGCTCTACTACTTCAGCATCGCGAGCGTCGCGATGATGCTGGTCTTCTACGTCTCCGCCCCGCGCGGCGTGCTGTTGTGGCCGGTGGTCTTCCTGGTCGCCCTGGTCGGCTCGATCGTGGCGACCGCGATGCAGGTCCGGCTGATGGACGTCTCGGAGGACGCCGTCACCCTCGGTGCCGCGATGATGCACGCCGCCCTCAACGTCGCCAACGCGATGGGTGCGTGGGTTGGCGCGGTCGTGATCGACGCCGGCTTCTCGTACCGGGCTCCGGCCCTCGCCGGTGCCGGCATGGCGATCGTTGGCGTCGTGATCCTGACGGTCAGCATGCAGCTGCACCGCAGCGCCGGACGGGCACGCGCCGGCGCCTGACCCTCGCGCAGCGCCTGTCTGTGGCCTGACCCACGTGAACCGAGTGTGAGCCGGGCCGGGTCCTAGGTCAGAATGGACCCCATGTCCGACAGCGCCACCTCGGGGGCAGCCCCCGCCGCGCGGCCGCGGGTCCTCTCCGGGATCCAGCCGACCGCCGACTCGTACACCCTGGGTAACTATCTCGGAGCGGTACGGCAGTGGGTGGCGCTCCAGGACGAGTTCGAGCCGTTCTTCTTCATCGCCGATCTGCACGCCCTCACCGTCGAGCAGGACCCGAAGGTGCTGCGCGAGCGCACCTACGTCGCCGTCGCGCAGCTGCTCGCCGCGGGCGTCGACCCCGAGCGCAGCGCGATCTTCGTGCAGTCGCACCTGCCCGAGCACGCTGAGCTCGGCTGGATCATGCAGACCATCACCGGCTTCGGTGAGGCCCGCCGGATGACCCAGTTCAAGGACAAGTCCGCCAAGGGTGGCGAGGGCGCGGCGTCGGTCGGCCTCTTCGCGTACCCGATGCTGATGGCCGCCGACATCCTGCTCTACCGCCCGCAGTACGTCCCGGTGGGCGAGGACCAGCGCCAGCACCTCGAGCTCGCCCGCGACCTGGCGGGCCGCTTCAACAGCCGCTACAAGAAGACCTTCCGCCTCCCGGAGCCGTACATCCTCAAGGAGACCGCGAAGATCTACGACCTGCAGGACCCGACCAGCAAGATGTCGAAGTCGGCCTCGTCGCCGAACGGCCTGGTCAGCCTGCTCGACGACCCCAAGGTCACCGCCAAGAAGATCCGATCCGCGGTCACCGACTCGGGCTCCGAGGTCCGCTACGACCCGGAGGAGAAGCCGGGCGTCTCCAACCTGCTCACCATCTACTCCGCGCTGACGGGGGAGTCCTTCGAGACGCTCGAGCAGAAGTACGCCGGCTCCGGCTACGGCGCCTTCAAGGGCGACCTCGCCGAGGTGATGGTGGAGTTCGTGACGCCGTTCCGCGACCGGACGCTCGCTCTCATGGCTGACAAGGCCCACCTCGACCGGGTGCTCGCCGACGGTGCCGGCAAGGCACGCGCCGTCGCCTCGCGGACCCTGGCCGACGCGTACGACCGGGTCGGCCTCGTGCCGGCGGCCCGCTAGGGTCGCACGCATGCGGACGATCGGCGTGGCCATCCCGATCCCGGAACCCTGGGGCGAGCAGCTCCAGGCATTCCGGGAGGAGCTCGGTGACCCGATGGCCGGCCACATCCCGCCGCACATCACCCTGGTGCCTCCGGTCGACCTCGCCGGCGACCTGGCCGACGAGGTGCTGACCCACCTGGAGTCGGCCGCCGCCGCGGTCGCGCCGTTCGAGGTGCACCTGCGCGGCACGGCGACCTTCCGTCCGCTGTCGCCGGTCGTGTTCCTCGCCCTCGCCGAGGGCATCTCGGGGTGCGAGCAGCTCGAGCGGCGGGTGCGCAGCGGCCTGCTCGGCGTCGATCTCAACTATCCGTACCACCCGCACGTCACCGTGGCCCACGAGGTCGGCGACGAGCTCCTCGACCGGGCCTTCGACGAGCTCGCCGGCTTCGAGGCGCGCTTCACGGTCGACTCGTTCACCGTCTACGTGCACACCGAGGCCGATGGCTGGGTACCAGGCCGTACGTTCACCCTGCAGGCTGTCCCAAGCCGCTGACGGACCCCGACGGAGACTGATGCCTTCCCTCAAGGAGCGGGTCAGCGCACGGATCGAGGAGATCCGCGCCGAGCGCCCCTGGGTGGACCACGTGGTCCGGATGCAGGAGCACTACGGCAAGGTCGGGGCCTCGCAGCAGGCCGGCGCGGCGACGTACTTCGCCTTCCTGTCGTTCTTCCCGATCCTGGCGCTCGCGTTCTTCGTCGTCGGCTGGATCGGGAACGTCTGGCCGGGCGCCACCGGCAACCTGCACACCGCGATCGACAACGTCCTGCCGGGGCTGATCGGCAAGGGCGACGGCCAGATCAAGATGAAGGAGATCCAGGACGCCGCCGGAGCGCTGGGGATCTTCGGTCTGTTCGGTGTTCTCTACGCCGGACTCGGCTGGCTCTCCTCGCTGCGCTCCGCCCTCGAGGTGGTCTTCGAGACCCCCGCCCGCGAGATGCCCAACTTCGTCTTCGGCAAGCTGCGCGACCTGGTCACCCTGGTGGTGCTGGGCGTGGTGCTGATGCTCGCCGTGGCGGTGACCGGCTTCGTCGCCGGCTTCTCCGACGACGTGCTGTCGTGGGTGGGCCTGGGCGCGCAGCTCGGCTGGCTGCTCACCGCGCTGACGGTCGTCTTCGGGCTGGCGGCCAACGCGCTGCTCTTCTGGGCGATGTTCACCCTCCTGGCGCGCCCGCACCTCGAGCAGCGCTCGCTGTGGCAGGGCGCCGCGCTCGGCGCCGTCGGCTTCGAGATCCTCAAGCAGCTCTCCACGTTGCTGCTCGGTGCCGCCCGCGGCCAGCCGGCGTTCCAGGCTTTCGGCATCTCGCTGATCCTGCTGGTCTGGATCAACTACTTCTCCCGGGTCACGCTCTACGCCGCCGCGTACGCCGTCACCGCGGAGCCCGCCGAGGTCGCGGAGGCGCCGCCGGTGCAGGGGCCGCAGTCGCCGCCTGTGGCCGAGCGCGCGCCGTCGGTACGGGAGGTCACCGAGCGCCCGGTGGCCTTCGCCATCGGCGCGGTGGCCGGGGTGGCGGGCGCGTTGTTCGCCGTGCGCCGGCGCGGACGCGCGGACTAGCCGCGAGGCGCTCCGGACCGACCTCCTTCGCTCCCGGCCAGCACCCGAGCTCGTACCTCGCTCTCGCTGCCGCTCGCCGGGTCGTCTAGCCTGCGCGTCATGAACGAGCGCGCCCGCCCACCGCGGATGGAGGACGTCGCCGCGGTCGCGGGCGTGTCGCACCAGACGGTCTCCCGCGTCCTCAACGGCTCACCGGGCGTGCGGCCCGAGACCAAGGAGCGGGTCGAGGCGGCGATCGCCACGCTCGGCTACCGCCGCAACCTGGCCGCCAAGATGCTCGCCTCGGCCCGCTCCCAGTCCGTCGGCGTGATCACCTGGGGCACTGCGCAGTTCGGCCCGGCGCAGGTCCTGCTCGGCCTGGAAGCAGCCGCCCGGAACTCGTCGTACCGCCTCGAGCTGGTCAACGTCGACTCGGTCTCACCGGACGTCTTCCACCTCGCGGTCCGCCAGCTCCAGGAGCGGGCGATCGAGGCGCTGGTGGTGATCGTGCCGCATGAGGCCGTCCTCGCCGAGGCCCAGAGCCTCACCCTGGACATCCCCGTCCTGGTCGTGGAGGGCGATCTCGCGCGCACGCCGCTGACCGCGGGGGTCGACAACGTCCAGGGCGCCCGGCTGGCGACGCGCCACCTGCTCGAGCTCGGTCACGACACCGTCCACCACCTCGCCGGTCCCGCCGGATGGGCCGAGGCCCGGGCGCGCATCGAGGGCTGGCAGGCCGAGCTCGCGGCGTGGGGTCGACCGGTGCCGGAGCTGGGCTGGGCGGGTGACTGGAGCGCGCAGAGCGGGTACGACATCGGGCAGGCACTGGCGGCCGAGCGCGACGTCAGCGCCGTCTTCGTCGCCAACGACCAGATGGCCCTCGGCGCGATGCGCGCCTTGCACGAGGCCGGCCGCGTGGTCCCGGACGAGCTCAGCATCGTCGGCTTCGACGACCTGCCCGAGGCCCGCTTCTTCATCCCCTCCCTGACCACGGTCCGCCAGGACTTCACCGAGCTCGGGCGCCGGGTGATGACGGTGCTCGCCCGCGTCCTCGACCACGGCGAGAGACCCAGCGCCGAGCTCGTGCCGACCGAGCTGGCGGTGCGCGAGTCGAGCGCTGCGCCCCGCGACTAGCGCGGGCGACACGCCGGTCGCGGCCGCGAGGTGACGCGGGCGCCGGGGGAGGGCGCTTGCCACCCGTCGGTGTGTTAGCGCTAACATACGTGTCTGTCGTCACAGGGCGGCAGGACACGGATGGAGCCGGACGCGTGGCACAGCAGCAGGTGGCGGATCTCGCCGAGGGCCGGACGGCGCTCGGCATCGAGCTGGGCTCGACCCGGATCAAGGCGTGCCTGATCGGCGCCGACCACGGGGTCCTCGCCACGGGCAGCTCGGCCTGGGAGAACCAGCTCGTCGACGGCCACTGGACCTACTCCCTCGACGCCGTCTGGGACGGCCTGCGCGCGGCGGTCGCCGACCTCCTCGCCGAGGTGGAGCGCCAGTACGGCACCCGGCCCGTCGTCGGGGCGCTCGGCGTCTCGGCGATGATGCACGGCTACCTCGCCTTCGACGCCGCCGGCGAGCTGCTGACGCCGTTCCGCACCTGGCGCGACACCACCACCGGCGCGGCCGCCGCGGAGCTGACCGAGCTCTTCGAGCAGAACATCCCGCTGCGCTGGTCGATCGCCCACCACCGCCAGGCGATGCTCGACCAAGAGCCGCACGTCGCCCGGATCGCGCACCTGACCACCCTCGCCGGCTACGTCCACTGGCAGCTCACCGGCGAGCGCGTCCTCGGCGTCGGCGACGCCTCCGGGATGTTCCCCATCGACCCCGCGACCGGCACGTACGACGCCGATCTGGTGGCTCGCTTCGACAAGCTGACCGGCTCCGGCGCCCTCGCCGACCTGCTGCCGGAGGTCCTTCCTGCGGGTGCGAGCGCCGGCACGCTGACGGAGGCGGGGGCGCAGCGGCTCGACCCGACCGGCGTGCTGGGTGCGGGCATCGTGTGCTGCCCGCCGGAGGGCGACGCCGGCACCGGCATGGTGGCGACCAACTCGGTCGCCCCGCGCACCGGCAACGTCAGCGCCGGCACCAGCACGTTCGCGATGATCGTGCTCGAGCGGGCGCTGCGCGAGGTCCACCACGAGATCGACGTGGTCACCACGCCGGCCGGCGACCCGGTCGCGATGGTGCACTGCAACAACGGCGCCAGCGAGCTCGGTGCCTGGGCGGGCGTCTTCGGCCAGTTCGCGGCGGCGGCTGGCGCCACGGTCTCCGACGACGACGTCTTCGCGGCCCTGCTCGGCGCGGCCGCTGACGGCGAGCCGGACGCGGGCGGCCTGCTCGCGTACAACTTCCTCTCCGGCGAGCCCGTCGCCGGGCTTCTCGAGGGTCGTCCGATGGTGGTCCGCACCCCCACCAGCCGGCTCACCCTGGCCAACTTCGCCCGCGCGCAGGTCTACGGCGTCTTCGCGGCGCTCGCGCTCGGCATGAAGGTGCTCACCCGTGAGGGCGTCGAGGTCGACGCGATGTTCGCCCACGGCGGGATCTTCCGTACGGAGGGCGTCGCGCAGCGCGCCCTGGCCGCCGCGCTCGACGTGCCGGTGACCATCGGCGAGACCGCCGCCGAGGGCGGGGCGTGGGGCATCGCGGTGCTCGCCGAGTACGTCCGCACCGGCGCTGAGAAGCCGTTGGCGCAGCACCTCGACGAGACCGTCTTCGCCGGCGCCGTCATCAGCGTCGCCGCCCCCGAGCCCGGCGAGGTCGCCGGGTTCGCCGCCTACCTCGACCGCTTCGTCGCGGGCCTGCCGGCCGAGCAGGCCGCGGCCGCGGCGATCAACTGATCCCCCGACGCCACCCCGTCACCAGCCCAGCCAGGAGAAGCACATGCCCGTCCCCGCCGCCATGCGCGCCGCCGTCGAGGCCGCCAAGGCCAACGTCGCCGCGCTCCACGACGAGCTGCCCCGCTGGGAGCTGGTCGTGTGGACCGCCGGCAACGTCTCGGAGCGCGTCCGCAACGAGGAGGTCGCCGACGGCTCCGCGGACCTGTTCGTGATCAAGCCGTCGGGCGTCTCCTACGACGAGCTCGACGCCGACGCGATCGTGGTGTGCGACCTCGAGGGCAACCTCGTCGAGGGCGGCCGCAACCCGTCCTCGGACACCGCCGCGCACGCGTACGTCTACCAGCACATGTCCCACGTCGGCGGCGTCGTCCACACCCACTCCACGTACGCCGCGGCCTGGGCCGCGCGCGGCGAGGAGATCCCCTGCGTGCTGACGATGATGGCCGACGAGTTCGGCGGACCGGTCCCCGTCGGGCCGTTCGCGATCATCGGCGACGACTCGATCGGGCGCGGGATCGTGGAGACCCTCAGCGGCCACCGCAGCCCCGCCGTGCTGATGCAGAACCACGGCCCGTTCACCATCGGCCCTACCCCGAAGGCAGCGGTCAAGGCCGCCGTCCTGCTCGAGGAGGTCGCCCGCGCGGTGCACATCTCGCGCCAGCTCGGCGACCCGCTGCCGATCCCGCAGGAGTCGATCGACGCCCTGTACGACCGTTACCAGAACGTCTACGGCCGCTGACGGCGGCAGACCACCCCGATCCCACAAGGAGACGCAGCACATGTCGAAGGCCTACGCCGATCGCGAGATCTGGTTCTTCACCGGTAGCCAGGAGCTTTACGGCCCCGAGACCCTGGAGCAGGTCGCCCAGCAGTCGCAGGAGGTCGCGGCCACGCTCGACGCCGCCGACGGCGTCCCGGCGAAGATCGTCTGGAAGCCGGTCCTCAAGGACTCCGCCTCCATCCGGCGCGCGATGCTCGACGCCAACGCCGACGACAACGTCCTCGGCGTGATCACCTGGATGCACACCTTCAGCCCGGCCAAGATGTGGATCGCCGGCCTCGACGCGCTGCGCAAGCCGCTGCTGCACCTGCACACCCAGGCCAACGTCGAGCTGCCCTGGGACAGCATCGACTTCGACTTCATGAACCTCAACCAGGCCGCCCACGGCGACCGGGAGTACGCCTACATCGCCGCGCGTCTGGGCGTCTCGCGCACCACCGTCGTGGGTCACGTCAGCAACCCGGTCGTGCAGCGCCGCGTCGCCACCTGGATCCGTGGCGCCGCCGGCTGGGCAGCCACCCACGAGCTCAAGCTGGCCCGCTTCGGCGACAACATGCGCAACGTCGCGGTCACCGAGGGCGACAAGACCGAGGCCGAGCTGCGCTTCGGCGTCTCGGTCAACACCTGGGGCGTCAACGACCTCGTCGCGGCTGTCGACGCCGTCGCCGAGAGCGACATCGACGCGCTCGTCGCGGAGTACGAGGAGCTGTACGACGTCGTCCCCGAGCTGCGCCGTGGCGCCGACCGGCACGAGTCGCTGCGCTACGCGGCCCGCCAGGAGATCGCCCTCGAGACGTTCCTGACCTCGGTCGGCGCGATGGCCTTCACCACCAACTTCGAGGACCTCGGCGACCTGCGCCAGCTCCCGGGCCTGGCGGTGCAGCGACTCATGTCGAAGGGCTACGGCTTCGGCGCCGAGGGCGACTGGAAGACCGCCGTCCTGGTCCGTGCCGCCAAGGTGATGGGCGCCGGCCTGCCCGGCGGCGCCTCCCTGATGGAGGACTACACCTACGACCTCACCCCCGGCGAAGAGGTCATCCTCGGCGCGCACATGCTCGAGATCTGCCCCTCGCTGACCACCGCGAAGCCGCGCGTGGAGATCCACCCGCTCGGCATCGGCGGCAAGGAGGACCCCGTACGGATGGTCTTCGACGCCGATTCGATCGAGGGCGCCGTCGTCGTCTCCCTGGCGGACATGCGCGACCGCTTCCGGATGACCGCCAACGTCGTCGACATCGTGCCGCCCACCGCGCCGCTGCCGAACCTCCCGGTCGCCCGCGCGGTCTGGAAGCCGCGCCCGTCCTTCGACGTCTCGGCCGAGGCCTGGCTGACCGCCGGGGGAGCGCACCACACCGTGCTGTCGACCGCCGCCGGCGTCGAGGCGTTCGAGGTCTTCGCCGACATCGCTCGCGTCGAGCTGCTCGTCATCGACGAGAACACCACCCGCCGCGGCTTCGCCGACCAGGTCCGCTGGAACGCCGCCTACCACCGCCTCGCCCAGGGGCTGTGACACTCCGCTGTCGCCGGGGCCCGGACGGGGCCCTGGCGACAGCGACCCGGGCATCGCTCTAGCATCGGGGCTCGGCGAGCAGGAGGTGGGATGGGCATCACGCTGCGCGATGTCGCCCGCCATGCGGGCGTCTCGATCAAGACCGTTTCCAACGTCGTACACGACTACCAGTTCGTGCGGCCGGAAACCCGTCAGCGCGTGCAGGAGGCGATCGAGCTACTCGGGTATACGCCCAACGTCGCCGCCCGCAACCTGCGCTCCGGCAGGACCGGCGTCATCGGTCTCGCGGTCCCCGAGCTGAGCTTCAGCTACTTCGCCGAGCTCGCGGACGCGGTGCTGCTCGCCGCGCGCAAGCGGAACTACGTCGTGCTGGTGGAGCAGACCGGTGGCGAGCGGGAGGCCGAGATCGCGCTGCTCAGCGGCCCCCGCGTCTCCATGCTCGACGGCATCCTCTTCTCTCCGCTCGGTCTCTCGTCCGAGGATGGCGACCTGCTCAAGGTGGACTACCCGCTGGTGCTCCTGGGGGAGCGGGTCTTCGACGGTCCGACCGACCACGTGACGCTGCAGAACGTCGAAGGTGCCGTCGCCGCCACGCGCCACCTCCTGCAGCTCGGCCGCCGTCGCGTCGCGGTCATCGGCGCCCACCGCGACGAGCGCGTGGGTTCCGCGGCGTTGCGTCTCGAGGGCTACCGACAGGCGCTCGCCGGCGCGGGCGTCGCCTTCGACGAGGAGCTCGTGGTCTACCGCGAAGGGTGGCACCGACTCGACGGCGCGGCGGCGATCGAGGAGCTGCTTTCCCGCGGCATCGGGTTCGACGCGATCTTCGCCCTCAACGACGAGCTCGCCCTCGGCGCCCTGCGAGCGCTGCACGTCGCGGGTCGAGCGGTCCCGCAGGAGGTGGCGGTCGTCGGCTTCGACAACCTGGTCGAGGGACAGTTCGCGCTGCCGAGCCTGAGCACCGTCGACCCCGGCCGCACGCTGATCGCCGAGCGCGCGGTCGAGGCACTCATCGAGCGGATCAACGACGTCGACGGGAGCATCGGAGGACCGCGACTCATCGAGGCGCCGTACCGCCTGGTGCCGCGCGAGTCGGCCGCCACCAGCGCGTGATCCCAACGATTCCGATGTGACCGTTGACACAGGCGGGCGCTGACGTCTATCTTCGTTTACAACGTTGAATACAACGTTGGAAATTCTGCGGACCGGCCCGGGCCGGAAGCACCAGGAAAGGGCATCTCATGAAGAAGGTCATGCTGCCGCTGGCGGTCGCCGCCAGTGCTGTGCTCGCACTTTCGGCCTGCTCGGGATCCGGCAGCGACAACACGAGTGCGGCTGGCGGCGACGGAGCCTCCAAGCACGTCAGCCTCACGTTCTGGCACGGCTACACGGAGGCCGACGGCAAGGTCCTCGACCAGATCGTCGACGACTTCAACAAGTCGCAGGACCAGGTCACGATCACCGACGTCACCAAGACGTGGGCCGACATCGGCGACACGCTGCTGACCTCCCTCTCGGCCAAGACCGGCCCCGATCTCGTCGCCCTGCCGGCGGAGAATCTGCCGATCTACGCCTCCAAGGGTGCCTTCCAGAAGCTCGACGACTTCTACGACTCCGACGAGACCAAGGGCGCCTCGCTCAACGAGCAGGCTGTCTCGATGGAGAAGGTAGATGGCAGCTACTACGGCGTTCCGACCGGCTTCGTGCCCCTCTCGGTGATCTACAACAAGAAGCTCTTCGCTGCAGCCGGCATCTCGGCGTTCCCGACGACCTGGGACGAGTGGGTCGCGGACGCCAAGAAGCTGACCAAGGACGCCGACGGGGACGGTACGCCCGAGCAGTACGGGCTGGCCCTGCCGGACCACGCGACCGTCGGCAACGGTGTGTGGCCCAGCCTCTTCTACGGCGGCGGAGGCGGCCTGGTCGATGACTCGGGCCACTCGGTCATCGACTCGGACGCCAACGTGAAGACGCTGACCTACTGGGCGGACGCGGTGCGCAAGGACCACATCTCCCCGACCGGTCTCGACGGGGTGAAGTCGGACGGGCTCTTCAGCTCCGGCAAGGCCGCGATGGAGATCGGCGGCCCGTGGATGGCCGGGGTCGCCGCGGACAACAAGATCGACTACGGCATCGCGGGGGTCCCAGGGGGATCCGCGGGCCCGGCCGCGAGCGCGATCGGCATCTCCGCCGGTGTGACCGTCCAGGCGGATGCCGACCAGAAGGCGGCGGCGGAGAAGTTCTTCGCCTACTTCTTCTCCCAGGACGTCGCGACGAAGTGGTCGCTCGGCTCGGGCTGGCCGCCGCTGCGCACGGACATCCCGGCCTCCGCGGTCTCGAGCAACCCGGTGGTCAAGGCGCTGACCGGCATCGCCGGCACGGCCCGCCCGCTGCTGCCCGGCGTCGCCAACAGCGTCGATGTGCTCGCGGCTGTCGACGAGGCGACCCAGAAGGCGCTCACCGGCGGCGACCCGGCCGAGCTGTTGAAGGCCGCTTCGGCCACGGCAAGCCAGGCGCTCTCCGAGTAATCCGACCAGCACCACCCGTGATCGGGAGGGCGGCCGCTGACGCGGCGGACGCCCTCCCGCCATGACCTAGACGAGGCAGAGATGACGACGATGAGCCCCACGCGGACGAGGCGCTACCGCCCACCGCGACAGCTCGGTGGGAAGGGGCCAGCGGCACGCCGCGGCTCCCACGGCCAAGGCCGGCTGGCAGCAGTCTTCATGCTCCCGGCCCTAGTGATCCTGGGGGCGTTCGTCTTCTGGCCGATGCTGGCGGCGCTGCGCCTCTCCTTCACCGAGAGCAGCGGATTCGGGCCGAGCCGCTGGGTCGGCCTGGCCAACTACTCGACGATCTTCCACGACCCGAAGATCCTCAAGACGCTCGGCATCACCGCCATGTACGCGGTCATGTTCACACCGACCGCGATCATCGTGGCGCTTCTCTTCGCCCTCGTCCTGACGAACAAGGCGCTGATCGGTCGGGGCGCGTTCCGCACCGCCCTCTTCCTTCCCTTCATCGTGTCGATGGCCGTCGCGGCCTTCGCCTGGTCCTACCTGCTCGACCCGCAGCTCGGACTGCTCAACTACTGGCTGTCGAACGTCGGCATCCACCTGGGCAATGTTCTGCAGGACCCGAGGCTCGCGCTGCCGACGGTGGTCGTGGTCGCGGTCTGGAAGAGCTTCGGCTTCTACATGGTCGTCTTCATCGCCGGTCTCCAGCAGATCCCGGAGGACCTGTACGAGGCCGCGCGGATCGACGGCGCCGGCCGCTGGCGTCGCTTCGTCTACGTGACGGTGCCCCAGCTGTCCACCACCTTCGCCTTCGTGGTCGTCTTCGCCACCATCGCAGCGCTCCAGGCCTTCGACCAGATCTACGTGATGACCGGCGGCGGGCCCTACCGGCACACCCAGACGGTCGTCGCGGAGATCTACAGCCAGGGCTTCAAGAAGCTCGACCTCGGCCTGGCCTCCGCCATCTCCTACGTACTGCTGTTGATCACCCTCGTGCTGAGCCTGGTTCAGTTCCGGTTCTTCGGCCGCCATGAGAAGGACGTCGTCGGATGAGCGCCGCCATCGCCGCCACCATGCCGCGGGCCCAGCACCGGGCCAGCCTGCGCAAGCGCCTGGGCCGCGTCGGCTTCTCCGCTGCCGTGCTCGTCCTGGCCGCCATCGTGCTGCTGCCGTGCATCATCATCGTGCTGACCGCCTTCAAGCCGGTCGCCGAGGTCAACGCGCATCCGCCGACGCTCGCGCCACACCACTGGACCCTGGACAACTTCCGCGCGATCTTCAGCGACCTGCCGTTCAAGCGGCTCTTCCTCAACAGCTTCCTGTTCGCCGGCGGCGTCACGCTGTTCGCGCTGATCTTCGATGCGTTGGCGGCGTACGCCCTGGCGCGGCTCGACTTCCGCGGCAACCGCCTGCTGCTCGTCGTGATCGTCGCGAGTCTGATGATCCCGTTCCAGGCCACGCTGATCCCCGTCTATCAGCTGGTCGCGCACCTCGGCTGGGTCAACAGCATCCAGGGGATGATCGCGCCCCGTGCCGCGGACGCCTTCGGCATCTTCTTCCTGCGGCAGTTCTTCATCTCGCTCCCGCGGGATCTGGACAACGCGGCACGGATCGACGGGGCCTCGGAGTTCCGGGTCTTCTGGAACATCGTGCTGCCCAACGCGATGCCGGCCCTGCTCACCCTCGGCATCTTCACGTTCATCAACAACTGGAACGACCTGCTCTGGCCACTGGTCTTCATCACGGATCCGAAGCTGGCGACCGTCACCTCCGGCCTGACGATGCTGACCGGTCCGAGCGGCATCGTCCCCTTCGGCACCATGATGGCCGGGTCGCTGGTCGCCGTCGCGCCGCTCGCGGTGATCTTCCTGATCGTGCAGCGCCGCTTCGTCGAGTCCATCGCCACGACAGGGATCAAGTGATGACCGCCTCCTGGCAGCAGAGCTGGCTGACCGACGGTCGGCTCCACTTCGCCCTCGGCATCGAGGACACCTTCGTGCCGCAGAGCCGACCGGGGGAGCGGGCGATCGACGAGTACGAGCTGACGGAGCACTACCAGCGCTTCGCCTCCGACTTCGAGCTCGCCGCAAGCGTCGGTGCGGAGCTGTTGCGGTGGGGGATCCCCTGGTACCGGCTGACCCCCGAGCAGGGATCCTGGTCATGGGACTGGACCGACCGGGCGCTCGACGCGATGGTCGCGCACGGCATCGAGCCCATCATCGACCTCGTCCACTACGGCACCCCGACCTGGTTGGAGGGTGGCTTCGCGCACCCGGACTATCCCCAGCACGTCGAGGAGTACGCGGCTCGGGTCAGCGAGCGCTACTCCGGCCTCGCCCGGGCCTACACCCCGGTCAACGAGCCCGTGATCCACGCGCTCTTCTGCGGCGAGTACTCCTACTGGCCGCCGTACCTGACGGGGCGAGAGGGATTCGCGACGATCGCGACCAACCTCGCGCGCGGCTTCGTCCGTTCGCAGCGCGCCATCGCGGCGAACCTCGGCGACGACGCGATCCTCGTGCACGTCGAGGCCGCGATGGACTTCATCGGCGACGACGCTGCTCCCGAGCACCGCGAGGAGGCCGAGCGACTTCGCCAGCAGGTCTACCTGGTCGAGGATCTCGTCACCGGGCGCGTCGACGCGGACCATCCGCTGCGTGCGTCGCTGACGCTCGCCGGCGTGAGCGATGACGACCTCCGCTGGTTCGCCGACCACGCGGTCCGGCCGGACGTGATGGGTGTGAACTACTACCCGCGCCACTCCGTGGAGCTGTTCGAGCCCGGGGTGCGCCACGCCGGCGGCTTCGCTGACCCACGACCGAGCGTGGACGGCGGCACCGAGGCCCTCGAACGCGCGATGCGACGGTTCGCCGAGCGCTACGGCGCCCCGGTCATGCTCACCGAGACCTGCGTGACCGGCACCCGGGCCGAGCGGATCGCCTGGCTGGATGCGTCGGTCGCCGCCATGGACCGGCTGCGCGCCGACGGTCTGCCAGTCGTCGGCTACACCTGGTGGCCGCTCTTCGACATGTACGAGTGGACCTGGCGCCACACCACCGCACCCCGCCACGAGCACCTGCTGACCATGGGTCTCCACGACCTCGTCGAGAGCCCCGAGGGCCTGCTCCGCGTCCCTCATCTCGTGGCTGACCGGTTCCGTGCCCATGCCAGCCGCTGACCCGATTCCCACAACCGTCCCCGTGCACCCGCACCCGACCACCGAAGCGGAGACCATGTACCAGGCACGCCTCAGCCTTCAGCCCCAGCGGGCCGTCGGCCCCATCAACCCCCGACTCTTCGGCTCCTTCATCGAGCATCTCGGCCGCGCCGTCTACGACGGCATCTACGAGCCGGGGCACCCCACGGCCGATGCGCTCGGGTTCCGCCAGGACGTCGTCGAGCTCGTCAAGGAGCTCGGTGTCACGACCATCCGCTACCCCGGCGGCAACTTCGTCTCGGGCTTCCGCTGGGAGGACAGCGTCGGACCGGTCGAGGACCGGCCCACGCGTCTCGACCTCGCCTGGCACTCGACCGAGACCAACGAGGTGGGACTTCACGAGTTCCAGCAGTGGATCGACCAGGTGGACGGCGAGCTGATGCTCGCGGTCAACCTCGGCACCCGCGGCACCATGGAGGCGCTCGAGCTGCTCGAGTACACGAACCTGGCCGCTGGCACGGCGCTGGCGCGGCGTCGGATCGAGAACGGCCGCGTCGAGCCTTTCGACGTCCGCATCTGGTGCCTCGGCAACGAGATGGACGGCCCCTGGCAGCTGGGTCACCGCTCGGCGGACGACTACGGCAAGCTCGCGGCGCAGACCGGTCGCGCCATGAAGGCGTTCGACCCCACCCTCGAGCTGGTCGCCTGCGGCTCGTCGAGCTCTTCGATGCCGACCTTCGGTACCTGGGAGCGGACGGTCCTGCGGCACAGCTACGACTGCGTCGACTACATCTCCTGCCACGCCTACTACGAGAACAAGGGTGACCTGGCCAGCTTCCTGGCCTCCGGCGTCGACATGGATCGCTTCATCCTCGAGGTGACCGCCGCGGCCGACGAGATCAAGGCGGAGATCGGCAGCGACAAGACGGTCAACATCTCCTTCGACGAATGGAACGTCTGGTACAATACGCGCTTCGAGAACGTCGACAAGATCACCGGCGTCGACAACTGGCCGGTCGCACCCCGGCTGCTCGAGGACGTCTACTCGGTGGCGGACGCCGTCGTCGTCGGTGGGCTGCTGATCAGCCTGCTGCGGCACGCGGACCGCGTCACCAGCGCTTCGCTGGCACAGCTGGTCAACGTGATCGCGCCCATCATGACCGAGCCCGGCGGACCGGCCTGGCGGCAGACGACCTTCTTCCCGTTCGCCGAGGCCGCGCGCTTCGGTCGCGGCGTCAGCCTCGACGTCGAGCTCAAGTCCGACAGCTACGAGACGACCGAGTACGGAGCCGTCGGTGTGATCGACGCCGCAGCGAGCTTCGAGGAGTCGGACGGCTCGTACACCGTGTTCGCGGTCAACCGCGATCCGAGCGGGATCGCTGCACTGGTGATCGACCTGCCCGTCGGCGACTTCGAGGTGACCGCCTCGACGCTGCACGACAGTGACGTCGAAGCGGCGAACACACTGGCCGAGCCGCATCGGGTGCAGCCCGCACCGAACGTCACGGCCCAGATCGACGGCTCGACCCTCACCGTCGAGCTTCCCCCGGTGTCGTGGAGCCACCTTCGGCTCACCCCCCGAGGTTCCCTATCGGCCTGAGGGGTGCATCAATCACCGAGAGGAGCAGGTGGATGTGCGCGTGTGAGGTGCGGAGCCTGCACTCCGTCGGTGGCGGCTGCCAACACCAACGGCACCACGGCTCTCGGCATCGCAGCGGCGTCCCAACAGACGCCACTAGGCTTCGGCGACAGCGGCCGAGCACGGTTCGCATGAACAGAGGGAGTGTCCGGTGCCGGTGACGATGCGGGAGGTCGCGGCCGAGGCGGGCGTCTCGATCAAGACGGTCTCCAATGTCGTCAACGACTACCCCCACGTGCGCCCGGAGATGCGGGCGCGCGTCGAGCAGGCGATCCTCAAGCTCGGCTATCGGGTCAATGTGACCGCGCGCAACCTCCGTCAGGGACGCACGGGACTGATCGGCCTCGCGGTCTCCGAGATCTCGTTGCCCTACTTCGCCGAGCTCGCGGACGCCGTCATCCGCGCCGGGCAGGAACACGGAGTCGACGTCCTCATCGAGCAGACCGCAGCGGTCCGCGACCGCGAGATCGAGGCGCTCACCGGCGCCCGTCGTCAGATGACCGACGGGCTGATCTTCTCGCCGCTCGGGCTCGGCTCGGACGAACAGGATCTCCTCGAGGTCGACTACCCCCTGGTCCTGCTCGGCGAGCGGATCTTCGACGCACCGGTCGACCACGTCACGATGAGCAACGTCGTGGCCTCGCGGGCAGCGACCGAGCACCTCATCAGCCTGGGCCGTCGCCGAATCGCGGTGCTCGGGGCTCATCCCTGGGAACAGATGGACACCGCCGTCCTCCGTGTCCGCGGCTACCGGGAGGCGCTGGACGCCGCCGGGATCCCGTTCGACCCGGCGCTGATCCGCTCGGTCAAGCTGTGGCACCGTGAGACAGGCGCTCGGTTGATCGACGAGATGGTCTCCGAGGGCGTCGGCTTCGACGCTGTCTTCGCCCTCAACGACGCCCTCAGCATCGGTGCCTTGAGGGCGCTGTACCTGCACGGCATGCGGGTCCCGGAGGACGTCGCGATCATCGGCTTCGACGACGTACAGGATGCTGCGTACACCACCCCGTCCCTCAGCACCGTCTCTCCGGGCACCGCGGAGATCGCTGAGACGGCGGTGACCATGCTGATGGAGCGCATCGCAGGCAACGGGCCGACTCAGCCGAGGTACGTCGAGGCGGCCTTCCAGGTCATTCCGCGCGAGTCGACACTCGGGCGCCTCGGACCGGCGTGAAATGATTCGGATCAGCCCTGCCGGACGCGTCGCGGTTCCCGCCCTGCTAGAACGAGAAGCCGGGCGCCCTTTCCGCTAGTGTTGTCGAACCGATTCGAGGCGATGCAGGAGGTAGTCATGGTGACGATCGGCGATGTCGCCAAGGCGGCAGGCGTCTCGCGCAGCACCGCCTCGTACGCGCTCTCCGGCAAGCGAGCGATCTCCGACGAGGTCCGGCTGCGGGTCGAGGACGCGGTCAAGAACCTCGGCTACACCCCGAACGCGGGCGCCCGTGCGTTGGCGACGTCGCAGACGATGGTGCTCGCGCTGCTCGCCCAGTTCCTGCCCGACGAGTTCGCGCCGGCGATGCTGCAATACATCATGGGCGTCTCCGACACCGCGCGCGAGCTCGGCTACGACATCCTGCTGGTCACCGACGAGGAGCAGACGAAAGCGATCGAGCGGATCACCCGGTCCCGCATGGTCGATGGCGTGGTCATGCTCAATGTCGCCGAGACCGACGAGCGCCTGCCCCTGCTCCGCGCGGCGCGGCAGCCGGCCGCCCTGGTCGGGCTGCCGCACGACTGCACCGGCGTCGACGTCTTCGACCTCGACTTCGAGGAGGCCGGCCGGATGATGGTCGAGCACCTCCACCGGCTGGGCCACCGCGAGCTGATCCTCATCTCCCAGCCCGAGCACGTCCTGGAGCGTGGTGGAGCGTACGTCTGGCGGCTGCAGGATGCCGCCGTCGAGCAGGCCAGGGTCCGTGGGATCGTGCTCCACACCGCGTTCGGCTCGGCCCAACAGCCGGAGATCGGCCAGGAGATCAACGACCTGCTCGACGCCCACCCCGCCGCGACCGGGCTGCTGATCAACAACGAGGCCGCCGTCGCCGCGCTGCCGTCCGTGCTGCACGAGCGCGGGCTCACCTCGCCCGAGGATCTGTCCGTGATCGGGCGCTACTCCGCCGAGTTCGCCCGGACCTTCTCGCTGCCGTTCTCCTTCGTCGAGGGCGCGCCCGACCGGCTCGGCCGGATGGCCGTCCGGCAGCTGGTCAAGCGCATCGAGAGCACCTCGGCCGCCAAGGAGCCGCACGTCGTCCGCCTCCTCTCGCCCGAGATCGCCGACCGGGGGAGCACGGGCGCTCCGCCGGCGGACCGGCACCGCCGCCGCTGAGCCTGGGCAGCGCCGAGCGGTTGGTTCGAAGATTTAGCGAACCGATTCGACGATCACCTCTTGACATCGGGTTCGTGAGCGTCAAGAGTGTGGCTCACGTCACGCGTTAGCCCACCATATGGCCGCAATCGGTTTCGAACCGGTTCGACAATCCGTCAATGGTCGGCTCCATCAAGGAGGAAAAGATGAACAGCAAGCGCACGTTGGCCACGGCGGCCTGCGCAGCCCTCGCGGTTGTCAGCCTCGCTGCCTGCGGCAGTGGGTCGTCGGACAACAGCGCCGGCTCCTCGGGTAGCGACAAGGCACTCTCCACGGTCACCTTCTGGGACCCCTACCCGCAGTACGACGACTCCTCCGACTGGGCCAAGTACGTCGAGGCCTGCGCTCCGGCGGGGACCACCCTCAAGCGCACCGCGGTCCCCAACGGCGATGTCCTCAACTCCCTCACCACCGCCGTCAAGGAGGGCACGGCCCCCGACGTCGTGCTGCTCGACAACCCGGCCGTCCCGGACGCCGCCGCCTCCGGCCTGCTCGTCGACGCCAAGACCGCCGGCATCGACACCAGTGGTCCCGACGCCAACCTCGCCGGCCCCGGCACGGTCGACGGCGTCTCGTACGGCGTCCCGATCGGCGCCAACACGCTCGGTCTCTACTACAACGCCGACATCCTCAAGAAGGACGGCGTCGACCCGGCGAGCATCAAGGACTGGGCCTCGCTCGACGCGGCCCTGGCCAAGGTCAAGGCCGGCGGCGACGGTGGCATCACCTTCGCCGGCATCTCCGGCGAGGAGGGCACCTTCCAGTTCCTGCCGTGGTTCTGGGGTGCCGGCGCCAAGCTCCAGGACCCGGGCTCCGACGCCGCGGTGGCGGCCGGTCAGCTGGTCTCGGACTGGATCGGCAAGGGCTACGCCCCGAAGTCGGCCGCCACGGACAACCAGTCGGCGTCGTGGGACCTCTTCCTCACCGGCAAGTACGCGTTCGCCGAGAACGGCTCGTGGTTCGCGAAGGCCGCCACCGAGCAGAAGTTCAAGGCGGTCATGATGCCGATCCCGGCCAAGGACGGCGGCGCCGCCCCGGTGCCGACCGGTGGTGAGTTCGCGGTCGCGCCGCTGCAGAAGAAGGACGCCTCCGCGCACTATGCGGCGGCCAACCAGATCATCGACTGCCTGGTCGGCTCGGGCCACCAGGTGAAGACCGACGACCAGCTCGGCTACTTCGCCGCCAGCGCCAGCGAGCGCAAGGCCCAGATCGACTCCGACCCGATGTGGGGCCCGTGGGCCAACGCCATCACCAGCGCCCAGGGCCGCACCAGCGACCTCGGTCCGGACTACACCGCGACCTCGGGTGCGGTCTCGACGGCCGAGCAGGCCGCGCTGAACGCGGCCGGCGACGCCGGCTCGGTGAAGAAGGCCTTCGAGGACGCCGCCGGCTCCCTCCAGTAAGGCCCGGCACGACCAAGCACGACCCAGGGTGGTGACGGCCGCGATCCGGCCGTCACCACCCGGCAAGCAACGGATCAGGTGGACGGATGAGCATGACCCTTCTCGAGAAGTCAGCCGCCAGGCGCCCAGCGCGCACGGGCGACGCGACGGCCCGGCGCCGCCGGCTGATGCGACCCGGCGTCCTCGCCGGCATCGGCTTCGTCAGCCCGCTGGTCGCGTACATGGCGCTCTTCTACGCCTACCCGCTGTACGAGAACGTCTCGATGAGCCTGCACCGGTTCACCCGGGCGACGTACGTGACGGGCGAGGCGCCATGGGCCGGATCGGCGATCTACCGCGAGGTGATCGCGTCCCCGCAGTTCTGGCCGACCGTGAGTCACACGGCGACCTTCGTCGTCGTCTCGTTGGTGTTCCAGTACTCGATCGGGCTCGCCCTCGCCGTCTTCTTCCAGCGGCACTTCCCGCTCTCCGGCGTGCTGCGCGGCCTCTTCCTGGTGCCGTGGCTGCTGCCGATCATCGTCTCCGGCACGACCTGGCAGTGGATGATGGACGCCGACTCCGGCGTGATCAACCGCCTCATCGGGGTCTTCGGGGTCGATCCGGTCTGGTGGCTCAACACCGACCACTCGCTGTGGGCGGTGATCATCGCCAACATCTGGCTCGGGGTGCCGTTCAACCTGGTCATCCTCTACTCCGGGCTGCAGAACATCTCGCCCGATCTCTACGAGGCCGCGGCGATCGACGGCGCGGGCCCGTGGCGCCAGTTCTGGTCGATCACGTTCCCGCTGCTCAAGCCGGTCAGCGCGATCACGCTGCTCCTCGGCTTCGTCTACACCCTCAAGGTCGTCGACATCATCTGGATCATGACGCGGGGCACGGGCGCCTCGCAGACGCTTGCGACCTGGGCGTACTCGATGGCCTTCGGCAAGGGCGCCTCCGCGGTGATCAAGTACTCCGAGGCCTCCGTGGTCGGGTCGATCCTGCTGCTCATCGCGCTGTGCATGGGCTTCGTCTATCTCGCCGTCCAGCGCAGGCAGGAGGCCTGACATGAGCACTCGTACGCACGACCACCGCGCCTGGTGGAAGACGGTCATCGGCGTCACCCTCACCGCCGTGATGCTCTTCCCGCTCTACTGGATGGTCAACGTCTCGCTGACCGACCGCAGCGCCATCCGCGACGGCGATCTGTACCCGCGGGCCTTCACGTTCGACCACTACACGACCGTCATCCACGACCAGCTCCCCTACCTCGGGACCAGCCTGGTGATCGGCCTGGCCACCGTGGCGCTGACCCTGGTGATCGCCGCGCCGGCCGGCTACGCGCTGTCGAAGCTCTTCGTGCCGGGGAAGCGGCTGCTCAACTTCCTGTTGATCGTCGCGCAGATGATCCCGGCCGTCGTGATGGCGCTCGGCTTCTACAGCGTCTACAACGACCTGGGCATGCTCGACACCGTCTGGGGCCTGATCCTGGCCGACTCGACGATCGCGGTGCCGTTCGCGGTGATGCTGTTCACCGCCTTCATGAGCGGCATCCAGCGCGAGCTGCTCGAGGCCGCGCACGTCGACGGCGCCTCGTACTGGCGCACCTTCCTGCGCATCGTGCTGCCGCTGTCGCGCAACGCCGCGGTGACCGTGGGGCTCTTCGCCTTCATCTGGGCCTGGTCGGACTTCCTCTTCGCCTCCACGCTCAACCGCAGCGGCGACCGGCGCCCGATCACGATGGGCCTCTACGACTACATCGGCTCACAGAACCTGCAATGGGGCGAGCTGATGGCCACCGCTGTGCTCGCCTCCATCCCGACCGGACTGCTGCTGGTCATCGCCCAGCGCTACGTCGCCGCCGGCCTCACCGCCGGCGCTGTGAAGGACTGACGCATGAACCCCACCACACCGACCGGCGGCCCGGTCGGTCCCTCCCGCTCTGCCCTGCGACCCCTCTCGAGCAGTGAGATCTGGATCGACGGCGGCTACTGGGCCGAGAAACAGCAGCTCAACGCCGACGTGATCCTCGAGCACTGCCGCACCTGGATGGAGCGGATCGGCTGGATCGGAAACTTCGACCGCGCCGCAGCCGGGACGATCGCGGCCGACCACGCCGGCATCGAGTTCGTCGACTCCGAGGTCTACAAGCTGCTCGAGGCGATGGCCTGGGAGCTGGGCCGGCAGCCCTCCGAGACCCTCGAGGCGACCTACCTCTCGCTCGTCGAGCGGGTGTCGGCAGCGCAGGAGCCGGACGGCTACCTGCACACCAGCTTCGGCCGCGCAGCACAGCCGCCGCGCTACTCCGACCTCGAGTGGGGCCACGAGCTCTACTGCTTCGGTCACCTGATCCAGGCCGCCGTCGCGCGGCTGCGGACCGGTCACGACGACCTCCTGCCGGCGGTGGCACGCCGCCTCGCCGATCACCTGTACGACGCCTTCGGGCCGGATGGGCGTCCGGCGGTCTGCGGCCACCCCGAGGTCGAGATGGCGCTGGTCGAGCTCGGTCGCGCCACCGGCGAGGAGCGCTACCTCGAGCTCGCCCGGCTCTTCGTCGAGCGCCGCGGCCACCGGACGCTGCAGCAGATCGACTTCGGCCGCGAGTACTTCCAGGACACCGTGCCCGTCCGCGACGCCACCACCCTGAGCGGTCACGCCGTCCGGGCGCTCTACCTCGCCGCGGGCGCGGCCGACGTCGCGGTCGAGACCGGGGACGCCGCGCTCCTCGACGCCGTCCGCCGCCAGGCGGCAGCGGCCCGTGCGGCCCGCACCTACATCACCGGTGCCGTCGGATCCCACCGCCGCGACGAGTCCTTCGGCCAGGACTTCGAGCTGCCGCCGGACCGCGCCTATGCGGAGACCTGCGCCGGGATCGCCTCGGCGATGCTCGACTGGCGGCTGCTGCTCAGCACCGGCAGCGGCGGTCACGCGGCCGCGATGGAGCGGGTGCTGCTGAACAATGTGCTCACCTCCCCGCGTGAGGACGGCCGGGCGTTCTTCTACGCCAACACGCTGCACCAGCGGGTGCCGGGCACCGAGGCCGGTGACGACGAGCTGGCCGGTCACCGAGCGGAGGGCGGCGGGATGCGCTCGCCGTGGTTCGACGTCTCCTGCTGCCCCACCAACGTCGCCCGGACCCTGGCCAGCGTGCACCTGTACTTCGCCACCGCGAGCGAGCGGGGCGTCCAGCTCCACCAGTACGGCGACTACCAGGTGCGCACCGAGGTCGCCGGCGGCACCGTCCACCTCCGGGTGACGAGCGGCTATCCGTACGACGGCACGGTGCATGTCGAGGTCGTCGAGGCGCCGGACCGGGCGATCGCGCTCGCCGTCCGGGTCCCGGAGTGGGCGGCCGGTGCGGCCGAGCTCTCCGGTGGCGAGCCGACGACGCTCGCCGACGGCTACCTCGTGCTCGACCGGGTCCTGACGCCGGGGGAGAAGATCTCCGTCGCCTTCCCGATCGAGGCGCGGGTGGTCCACCCCGATCCGCGGATCGACGCCGTCCGAGGCGCCTTCGCGGTCGAGCGCGGGCCGCTCGTGCTCGCGCTGGAGTCACTCGATCTGCCGGCCGGCTGGGACCTCAATGCGGTCACGGCCGATCCCGCGAGTGTGCGGACCACCAGCGACGGCGCCGCCATCACCGTCGAGCAGCACACCCCTGCGGAGGCCGACTGGCCCTACCGCGCCGAGACCCCGAGCCCCGCCACCGCACGTGCGGAGGCGACCTTGATCCCGTACCAGCGCTGGGCCAACCGGGGCCCTGCGGCGATGCGGGTCTGGATCCCGAAGGACTGACCCCGTGCCCGATCTGGACGACACCTTCGACATCCGGGAGATCCCCTTCTCCACGCGCGGAGCGTGGATCAACCTCTCCCCGGTGGTCGGCCTCCACGCCCGCTCCGACACCATCCACCTGGTCTCGCACCAGAACGGCATGCACGCGGTGCTGGCGCTGCGCCCCGAGCGCTCCGGTGCCGGCGCGCCCACGACCTGGTCGGCGTCGCCGTCGCGCTTCGCCTGGATCGCCTCCGGCGCCGACGGCGCCCGGGTCGAGGCCGCCTTCGACGGCCCCGCGGCCGTACGGCTGCGGGGCAGCGGCCTGGGCCTGCGGCTCGACGATGCGGCCGGCCGGCTGACGCCGATGACCGGCACGTACCTGCTCATCGACCCGCTCGACGGCGCAGCGGTCTTCACCTCGTACGAGACGGGGCAGCGCTATCGGGTGACCAGACTGGCCGGCGCGATGGAGGTCGTGGGCGCCGAGGCGCTGGGCGTCGCCGAGCGCGCGATCGTGCTCGGCGCCGACGGCGAGCCGTGGGAGGCGGCACTGGAGGAGATCGGCACCGCCGCGACCCCGTACGCCTCCGAACGTGGCTTCGAGGAGGTCGTCGCCGCCTCGGCGAGCGCGTTCGAGGACTACGTCGAGGCGCTCGCGCCGTGGCGGACGGCGGCGACGCCCGCGGTCACGCTGGCCGCGTACGTCCTCTGGTCGGCCACGGTCGCAGCGGACGGGTTCATGACCCGCGATTCGGTGCTGATGTCGAAGCACTGGATGGACAAGCTCTGGAGCTGGGACCACTGCTTCAACGCGCTGGCGCTCGCCGCCGGGCACCCCGACACCGCGCTCGACCAGTTCCTCGCGCCGTTCGACCACCAGGACGCCTCCGGTGCGCTGCCGGACTCGATCACCCACTCCGAGGTGCTGCGCAACTACGTGAAGCCGCCGATCCATGGGTGGGCGTTCGGCCGGCTGCGGGAGACCCTCGGCCGTGCGCTGACCCGCGCCGAGCTCGAGGAGACCTACGACCGGCTCAGCCGGTGGTCGCGCTTCTGGCTCGACCACCGCCGCCGCCCGGGGCACGTGCTGCCGTACTACCAGCACGGCAACGACTCCGGCTGGGACAACGCGACCACCTTCGACCGGGACCGGGTCATCGAGGCCCCCGACCTCGCCGCATTCCTCGTCCTGCAGCTCGAGACGCTCGCCGGCCTGGGTGAGGAGCTCGGCCGCCCCGCCGCCGAGACGGCGGAGTGGAGGCGGGTCCGCGACGAGCTGCTTGAGGCCCTGACCGCCCGCCTCTGGACCGGCACCGAGCTCATCGCCATCGGCGCGCTCTCCGGGCAGCCGAGCACCGCGACCAGCCTGCTCAACCTGCTGCCGCTCGTGCTCGGGGAGCGGTTGCCGGCCGAGATCCGGGAGGCGCTCGCGGCTCGCGTCTGCGCCCACCTCACCGACTGGGGCCTGGCCACCGAGCCGACGGACTCGCCGCTGTACGAGGACGACGGCTACTGGCGCGGCCCGATCTGGGCGCCATCGACGGCGCTCATCGAGGACGGCCTGCGACGGTCGGGCCAGGTGCAGCTCGCCGATGCCGTACGCGAGCGCTTCCTGCGCCTGTGCGAGCGCTCGGGCTTCGCGGAGAACTTCGACGCGCTGCGAGGCGACGGGCTGCGCGACCGCGCCTACACGTGGACGGCGGCGGTCTACCTCGGTCTCGCGCGCGATGCGAGCGCCACCCGCCAGCCCGAGGAGGTGGTCGCGACCCACCTGTGAGCTCTCCCGCTCTCTCCCTGCTCGGCGCCACGGCGTCGACGGCTCGGCGTCACACACGTACGCATCACCAACGCAGCACGGAGGAAATCACGTGGTTCACCATTCAGCACCCCGGCCGAGGCCGGGACGACGCACCATCGGCGCGGTCGCTGCGCTCAGCACCGTCTGCCTCGGGATCGGCCAGGTCGCCTCGGTGGCCGCCGACCGGCCCGCCCCGGCGCCTTCGGGTGACCCCGCCCCGGCGAGCTCCCTGGTGGTGCACGCCGATCAGCCGTTCCGTGACGTCACCCATGTCGGGACCGGCTCGCTCTACGGCCTGGCCGACGCGAGCAATCCGACCTATGACCTCGCCGCGGCGATCAAGCCGCACGAGTTCGTCCTCAAGCCGGCCGACGGCAAGCAGCAGCCCGTCGGCGACATCTTGAAGACGGCCCCGCTGTCGCAGCGCCTCGGCGCCACGGTGGTCGACCGATTCGCCGACGCCCTGCCGGGCTGGCCGTACCAGTTCAGCTGGGACACCTGGGACGACGTCGTGCGGACGGAGATGTCCAAGGTCAATCAGGACACGGTCCCGAACCTGGCCGCCTACGCGCCATGGAACGAGTCCGATGGCACATGGCGAGCGGCGAACGGCACCTACGAGGCGTTCTGGACGCACACCTACAAGCTGATCCGCTCCATCGAGCAGGAACACGGCTGGACGACGCCGATCCAGGGCCCGTCGCTCTCCGACAACATCAGCGACATGCGGAACTTCCTGCAGAACGCGGTCGACACCGACACGGTGCCCGACGTCCTCGCCTGGCACGAGCTCGTGTCCCCGACCAAGATCCGCGGCGACGTGGAGAAGGTCCGCGCCATCGAGAGCGACCTCGGCATCGGCGAACTGCCGATCGACATCGAGGAGTACGCGCCGCCGCCGTCCGTTGGCATCCCCGGCCAGCTGATCGGCTACGTGGCGAAGTTCGAGCGCTTCGGCATCAGCAGCGCCGAGCTCGCCTTCTGGAACACCAGCCAGCAGGGCACGCTGGGCGACCTGCTGACCGGGACGAAGGGCCAGCCGAACGGCGCCTACTGGATGTACAAGTGGTACGCGGACATGGCCGGGCAGATGGTCGCCACCACCCCTCCGGACCAGGACGGAGCCTTCGACGGCATCGCCTCGGTGACGCCCAGCGGGCGGGAGGTCGACGTCATCGCGGGCGGCCACACGGGCTCGACCACGATCCGGGTCGACGGGCTCGACAAGACCTCGGTGGGCAAGCGGGTGAACGTCAAGCTCGAGTACACGCCGTCGTACGGCCGCACCGTCGCCGTCAACGGCCCGGTGACGATCTCCAACGCCACCTACCGGGTCGGCGCGGACGGGTCCATCAGCGTCCCGGTCGTGATGAACGCCGACTACGGCTACCGCGTCGTCGTGACGCCGGCCCGGGCGCGGCCCGCGTCGCTCGCCGGCGCGTACACGATCACGAACGCCAACTCCGGACTGGTGCTGGACACCCGCGGTGACGGCGCCCAGCCGGGCGACCTCGCGATCCAGGCGGCCGCAGACGGGACCTCGACCCAGACCTGGCGGCTGACCGCCGCCGGGCGGGGCCTGTACCGGATCGTCGACCGCAGGGGGCTGGCCCTCGGCATCCAGGACGCCTCGACGACCAACGGCGCGCCCGCTCTGGTCTGGGACGACGCCGGCACCGCCGACCACCTGTGGCAGATCATCCCCAACGGCTCCGGCCGCTACCGGCTCGCCAACGTCGGCACCGGCCACGTGCTCGCCGTCGCGGGCATGAGCAAGGACCCCGGCGCGCAGGTCGTCCAGTGGGCCGACGGCTCACCGACGGTCGCCTGCGCCGTGGACGGGGCGCGGGCGCCGGGCAAGCTCGGCACCGCCTTCGACTTCTGCGGCACCGCGTCCTACGTCAAGCTGCCGACCGGCGTCGTCAGCGGGCTCAGCGGCGACTACACGGTCTCGGCCTGGGTGAACCCGACGTCCAATCCCACCTGGGCCCGCGTCTTCGACATCGGCACCGGCACCGGCGCCAGCATGTTCCTGACCGTGAACGACGGCAGCACGGTCCGGTACGCGATCACGACCGGCGGCGCCGGCGGTGAGCAGCGGATCGACGGCACGACCGTGCTGCCGGCGAACCAGTGGTCGCTCGTGACGGTGACGCTCGCGGGCTCCACCGGAACCCTCTACGTCAACGGCCAGGTCGTCGGGAAGAACACCGCGATGACCAGCCACCCCTCCGCCTTCGGTCAGAGCACGTCGAACTACCTCGGCAAGTCGCAGTACGGCGACCCGGCGTTCGACGGGCGCATCGACGACTTCAGCATCTACTCGCGCGCCCTCAGCGCGAGCGAGGTCGCGACCCTGGCCAGCGGCCAGGCACCGAGTGCCGGGGACGTCGTGCACTACGCCTTCGATGAGATCGGAGGCGGTGCGACCGTGGTCGACACCTCAGGTGCTGCGCGCAACGGGACGGTCGTCGTGAAGAGCGGCAGCACCGGCAGCACCTCGGCCGGCGACGACGCCACCCTCGATCACTTCTGGACCCTGGAGCGCGTGCATGGGCTCGGGAGCGTCCGCGACGGGCAGGGCGCCGCCGGCAGGGGTTGACCAGGGCGGCCCTCAGACGCGGCCGGGTGGCGGGTTCATTCCCGCTGCCCGGCCGTCCGCATTTCCCGCCCGAACCTGGCTTCTTCCTCCTTCTTACTGGTCAGTCGGCCAGATGTGATCGTTAACAAAACGCGCGTGCTCGATCGGGGTCGAACCTGAAAAATTGTGTGACGCACCTCTCGACAGTCCGAAATGTGAACGCTAACGTGATCGCCATCACAGCAAATGTGAGCGCTCATATCGGGCGTTCATCGTGCCTTCGGGGGCGCGTTGGAGGGATCGGCTCGGGTCGCGGGTCGATCGAACTAGGAGGATTCGAGTGAAGAAGAAGTTCCTTGCCGGCGTCGCCATCGCGAGCGCGATGACGCTCTTCCTGACCGGCTGCGGCAGCGGCTCGGACGACAAGGCGAGCGGTTCCGGAGGTGGCGGCGACGTCATCAAGGTGGGCTTCGCCCAGACCGGCTCCGAGTCGGGCTGGCGCAGTGCCAACACGGACTCCATGAAGAAGGCCTTCTCCAAGGAGAACGGCTTCGACCTGGTCTTCAATGCGGCCGACAACGACCCGGCCGCACAGATCGCTGCGGTCCGCAGCTTCATCAACCAGGGCGTCGACGCCATCGTCGTGGCCCCGATCGTCGAGGACGGCTGGGACGATGTCTTCAAGGAGGCCGCGGACGCCAAGATCCCGGTGATCCTCGAGGACCGCACCGTCTCGTCCGACCCGAGCCTCTACGCCACCTGGATCGGCGACAACTTCGAGGCCGAGGGTGAGGCCGCTGGCAAGTGGGCGGCCGACAACGTGGGCACCGCGCCGACGAAGATGGTCGTCCTGGAGGGCACCACCGGTTCCTCGGCCGCGAACGACCGCGCCACCGGCTTCGACAAGGCCATCGCCGGCTCGAAGATCACCAAGATCGACTCGCAGACGGGTGACTTCACCCGCGACGGCGGCAAGAAGGTCATGGAGGGCTTCCTCCAGAAGTACGGCAAGGACGGCATCGACCTGGTCTTCGCCCACAACGACGACATGGCCCTCGGTGCGATCGAGGCGATCAAGGCCGCCGGCGCCACGCCGGGCAAGGACATCAAGATCGTCTCGATCGACGGCGTCCACGACGGCATGCAGGCCCTGGCCGACGGCGAGATCAACTACATCGTCGAGTGCAACCCGCTCCTCGGTGACGACGCCGCGGCGCTGGTGAAGAAGGTCATCGGCAAGGAGACCGTCGAGAAGGCGAACTTCGCCAAGGACGGCGCGTTCGACCAGGAGCAGGCCAAGGCCGCGCTCCCGACCCGCGCGTACTGATCCGCACGTAGCAACCACCCGACGTGAGGGCTCCGCCGGAGCCGGTAGTCAGCCAACCCGGCGGAGCCCCTCACGCTCCAGACAGGAAGACAGATGAGCACGTCCACGACCGAGCCCACGAAGCCGCAGGAGCGCGGCACCGACGCCGTCGTCGAGATGCGCGGCGTGACCATCCGGTTCCCCGGCGTGCTCGCCCTCGACCGCGTCGACTTCACCCTGCGTCCCGGTGAGGTGCACGCCCTGATGGGCGAGAACGGCGCCGGCAAGTCCACCCTGATCAAGGCGCTCACCGGGGTCTACAGCGTCGACTCCGGCACCATCGCCGTCTCCGGCACCGAGCGGGTCTTCAGCTCGACCGCCGACGCCCAGGCGGCCGGCATCTCCACGGTCTACCAGGAGATCAACCTCTGCCCGAACCTCTCGGTCGGGGAGAACGTCATGCTCGGCCACGAGCCGCGCGGTCTGCGCGGCATCGACTGGCGCACGACCCACCGCACCGCGGCGGAGCACCTCCGCAGCCTCGGCCTCGAGCTCGACACCCAGACCATCCTGTCCAGCCACTCGATCGCGGTCCAGCAGCTGGTCGCGATCAGCCGCGCCATGGTCCTCGACGCCCGGGTCCTCATCCTCGACGAGCCCACCTCCAGCCTCGACCGCGACGAGGTCGAGCAGCTCTTCACCGTGATCCGCGGCCTGCGCGATCGGGGTGTGGCGATCCTGTTCGTGAGCCACTTCCTCGACCAGATCTACGAGATCTCCGACCGCATCACCGTCCTGCGCAACGGCACCCTCGTCGGCGAGTACGCCATCGACGACCTGCCGCGCGGTGAGCTGGTGACCAAGATGATCGGCCGCGAGCTCGACGAGCTCGAGGCGATCTCGGTCAGTGCCGAGCGCGCCATCGACCGTACGGTCGCCCCGGTCATCAAGGCCGAGGGCGTCGGCCGCAAGGGCGTCCTCGAACCCGCCGACCTCGATGTCTTCCCGGGCGAGATCGTCGGCATCGCCGGCCTCCTCGGCTCCGGTCGCACCGAGCTGGTGCGGTTGCTGTGCGGCGCCGACCGTCCCGACACCGGCACGCTGTCCGTGCACGGCAAGGTCACCAGGCTGAGCACCCCGCGCCATGCCCTCGAGCGTCGGATCGCGTTCTCCTCGGAGAACCGTCGCGCGGAGGGCATCGTCGCCGACCTCACCGTCGCCGAGAACATCATGCTCGGCATCCAGGCCCGGCGCGGCTGGCTGCGCAAGGTCCGCAAGCAGGAGCAGGACGCGGTCGTCGCCGAGTACATCAAGGCGCTCGGCGTACGACCCGCGGACCCGAACCGCAAGGTCGGCGACCTCTCCGGCGGCAACCAGCAGAAGGTGCTCCTCGGCCGCTGGCTGGCGACCGCTCCCGAGCTCCTCATCCTCGACGAGCCGACCCGCGGCATCGACGTCGGCGCCAAGGCCGACATCCAGCGCAAGGTCGCCGAGCTCGCCGAGCAGGGACTCGCCGTCATCTTCATCTCCTCCGAGCTCGAGGAGGTGCTTCGATTGGCGCAGCGTGTCGCGGTGATGCGCGACCGCCGTCAGATCGGCGTCCTCGAGTCCAGCGCCGTCGACGTCGACGGCGTGATCGACTACATGGCCACCGTCGGCGAAGGGAGCGTGGCGTGAGCCGCCTCATCAAGCACCACCTGTTCTGGCCCGGCTTCGCGCTGGTCGCCCTGGTCGTGCTCAACACCGTGGCCCGGCCGCGGTTCATCGAGATCAGCGTGCAGCACGGCGCCCTCTACGGCGCCCCGATCGACATCCTGCGCAACAGCGCGCCGATGATGCTGGTCGCCCTGGGCATGACCCTGGTGATCGCCACCCGCGGCATCGACCTCTCGGTCGGCGCGGTGATGGCCGTCTCCGGTGCCGTGGCGCTGACGATCATCGACGGCTCCGACTCGCCCGGCAGCGTCGGCACCGTGCTGATCGCGATCCTGGTCGGCGTCGGCGTCTCGCTCATCCTGGGCGTCTGGAACGGGTTCCTGGTGTCGGTGCTCAAGATCCAGCCGATCATCGCGACCCTGGTCCTGATGATGGCCGGTCGTGGCGTCGCCCTGCTGATCACCGACGGCTTCATCACCACGGTCACCAGCGACCCGCTCAAGTACGTCGCCAGCGGCCACCTCCTCGGCCTGCCCTTCGCCTTCTTCATCTGGGTCGCGGCCGTGGCCGTCGTCTCCCTGGTCGAGCGGCGTACGGCGCTCGGCGTCCTCACCGAGGCCGTCGGCATCAACCCCGAGGCCAGCCGCCTGGCGGGTGTGCGCGCCACCGGCATCATCCTCGGCACCTACGTCGTCAGCGGCGGCCTGGCCGGCATGGCGGGCGTCATCTACAGCTCCAACATCATGGCCGCGGACGCCAACGCCGCCGGCGAGCTGATCGAGCTCTACGCGATCCTCGCGGTCGTGCTCGGCGGCACGTCACTGGCCGGCGGCAAGTTCTCCATCGCCGGCACGGTCATCGGCGTCCTGATCATCCAGACGCTGGAGTCGACGATCCTCTTCCTGGGCGTCAGCTCCGCGCAGAGCCCGGTCTTCTTCGCCGCCGTCGTGGTCCTGGTCGTCCTGATCCAGGCCCCGGCCGTCCACCGCGCGGCGCGGCAGTTCGTCCAGCGCCGCTCCGCCAACGTCCCCGACATCACCCCCGGCACGGAGGTCGCCCGATGAGCGAGCGCAGCGAGCGAACAGTCCACCACAGCGCCCGATGCCTCTCATCGGCGCCCGGAGCGAAGCGAGTACGGCGATGAGCACCACGACGACCACCCCCACGGCCGGTCGCAGGATCGTCCCGCCGCGGCTCTCGGAGTACGCCCGCACGTTCGTCGCCCGGCACGCGTCGGTGATGCCGATGCTCGCCGCGCTGGTGATCCTGGTGCTGATCCTGATCGGCGCGCAGATCCACTTCGGCGACTTCGTCAACCCGCGCACGCTCTCCTCGCTGCTGCTCGACAACGCCTACCTGCTGATCCTCGCGGTCGGCATGACGTTCGTGATCGTCACCGGCGGCATCGACCTCTCGGTCGGCTCGGTGATGGCCTTCACCGGCATCGCCGCCGCCCAGATGCTCGACCACGGCGTCTCCTCGGCGATCGTGATCCCGGCGATGATCCTCGGCGGCGCCGTGATCGGCCTGATGATCGGCGTGCTCGTGCAGTACTTCGACGTGCAGCCGTTCATCGCCTCGCTCGCCGGGCTCTTCCTGGCGCGCGGCCTCGCGTACGTCGTCAGCCTCAAGTCGATCCGCGTCGAGAACGAGCACGTGATCTGGCTGCAGTCGACCCGCTGGTGGTTCGGTGAGTGGTACCTCACCCCGACCGGTGTGCTCGCGCTGCTGACCGTCGTCGTCGGCGCCCTGGTGATGAAGTACACCCGCTTCGGCCGGACGGTCTACGCCGTCGGCGGCGGCGAGCAGTCGGCCCGCCTCATGGGGCTGGCCGTCGCCCGTACGAAGGTCCTGGTCTACGTCATCAGCGGCGTCTGCGGCGGTCTCGCCGGCCTGGTGCTGACCGCCTACTCCGGCGCCGGCTACCCACGCAACGGCATCGGCACCGAGCTCGACGTCATCGCCGCGGTCGTCATCGGCGGCACGCTGCTCACGGGCGGCGTCGGCTACGTGGTCGGTTCGCTGATCGGCGTTCTGGTCTACGGCACGATCCACACGGTCATCTCCTACATGGGCGCCGAGCAGTCATGGATGCGGATCATCATCGGTCTGATGCTGCTGATGTTCATCGTGGTGCAGCGGGTGATCGTGGTGAGAGCGGAGCGGCGACGATAACCGCATGGCCGGTCGCGGCGATGGGCCACAATGACGCCATGCCAGATCAGGTGCCGGAGGAGGCGCGCGTGCGACCGCTCGTCGAGCTCGCCGGGGGGACCGTGCGGTTCGGGGCCGACACCGTCCTCGACGGCGTCGACTTCCGGCTCTTCCCCGGTGAGGTCCACTCCCTCATGGGGGAGAACGGCGCGGGCAAGTCGACCCTGATCAAGGCTCTCACCGGGGCGCTGCAGCTCTCCGCCGGCACGATCCTGCTCGACGGCGAGCCGGTCCACTTCCGCTCGACCCACGACGCGCAGCAGGCGGGGATCCGGGCCGTCTACCAGGAGATCGACCTCCTGCCGAACCTCTCGGTCGCGGAGAACATCATGCTCGGCTCCGAGCCGCGCCGCTTCGGCCTGGTCGACTGGGCGCAGATGCGGCGGCGTGCCGCCGCGGTGCTCGACGACCTGGGCCTCGACATCGATCCGGCGACCACGCTGAGCCACCACTCGATCGCGGTGCAGCAGCTGGTCGCGATCGCCCGGGCGCTGTCGACCGACGCCCGGGTGCTGGTGCTCGACGAGCCCACCTCGAGCCTGGACGCCGCCGAGTGCGCCGAGCTCTTCCGGGTGATCGCCGGGCTCAAGGAGCGCGGCGTCGCCATCATCTTCATCTCGCACTTCCTCGACCAGGTCTACGAGGTCTGCGACCGGGTCACGGTGCTGCGCGACGGCTCGCTGGTGGGGGAGTACCTCACCCGGGAGTTCCTCCGCGTCGACCTGGTCCAGGCGATGCTCGGCCACAACGCCGAGGCGCTCCGGTCGCGCTCGCGGCTCCAGGTCGTCGAGGACGACGCCGTACGCCGCCCGTTCCTCTCGGTACGCGGCCTGAGCTCTCAGCGCCGGATCGCGGACGCCGACGTGGACCTCGTCGAGGGCGACGTGCTCGGGATCGCCGGACTGCTCGGCTCGGGGCGCACGGAGCTGGCGCGTGCGATGACCGGTGTGGATCGCGCCGATGCCGGGATCATCCGCATCGACGGCGCCGCGCGTGGCCCCCGAGGACCGCGGGAGGCGATCGCACTGGGCGTCGTCTACTCCTCGGAGAACCGTCGCACCGAAGGGATCATCGGCGAGCTCAGCGTGGGCGACAACATCACGCTCGCGCTGCAGGCCCAGCAGGGCATCCTGCGACGCATCGGCGGTGCCCGCCAGCGCGAGCTGGCCCAGAGCTGGGTCGAGGCGCTCGACATCCGTCCGCCCGACCTCGACCGGCCCGCCGGAACCCTGTCGGGAGGCAACCAGCAGAAGGTGCTGCTCGCCCGGTTGCTGGCCCTGGCCCCTCGGGTACTCGTCCTCGACGAGCCCACCCGCGGAATCGACGTCGGCGCCAAGGTCGAGATCCAGAACCTGGTGGGCGACCTCGCCGACAACGGGCTGTCGGTCATGTTCATCTCGGCCGAGCTCGAGGAGGTCCTGCGCGTGGGCAACCGGGTCGCGATCCTGCACGACGGCAAGATCGTGGAGACCCTGCCCGCCGAGGAGCTCACTCCCGACTCCCTGCTCGCGCTGGTCGCGCAGGGCAGCTCGGTCGGATCCGCCCCGGTGAAGGAGGCCCGATGAGCGAGCCGCAGCCCAGCGGGCCCGACGGGCGCGCCGCCAACATCTTCGACGTCGCGCGCCTGGCCGGCGTCTCACACCAGACCGTGTCGCGGGTGATCAACGACCTGACCGGCGTACGGCCCTCGACCAAGGCGCGCGTCGAGCAGGCCATCGCCCAGCTGCGCTACAGCCCCTCGCCGGCCGCCCGCGCGCTGGTCACCAAGCGCAGCCGCACCATCGGCCTGATCACGCCGGCGGTCGCCGACTACGGCCCCACCTCGATCGCGATGCACTTCAACCTGGCCGCGCGCGTGGCGCGCTACGTCGTCGAGTCGGTCAGCACCCCGGCCGACGACCCCAAGGCCGTACGCGCGGTCATCGACGGGCTGCTGCGCCAGCGCGTCGACGCGATCGTGCTGGTCGTCGTCGACGTCGAGATCCTGGAGATGGCCCGCAGCCTCGACCTGCGGATCCCGATCGTGATCGCCGGCTCCGCGTCGCGCCGCAGCCCGGGGCTGGTCGGGTTCGACCAGTACCGCGGGGCCCGCGCGGCCGTACGGCATCTCGCCGAGCTCGGCCACACCCGCGTGCTGCACCTCGCCGGACAGCGGCACGCCCCCGACTCCTCGGAGCGGGTGCGCGGCTGGCGCGACGAGCTCGCGGAGCAGCGCCTGGAGATCCCGACGCCGGTCTTCGGCGACTGGTCGGCGGCGTCGGGCTACAAGCTCGGGATGGACCTCGACGTCGCGCCCGGCGACGCCGTCTTCGTCGGCAACGACCAGATGACCATCGGTCTGCTCTCCGCGCTGCGCGAGCGCGGACTCAGCGTGCCCGGCGACATCAGCATCGTCGGCTTCGACGACATCCCCGAGGCCGCCTACCTCTACCCGCCGCTGACCACCGTGCGCCAGGAGTTCGCCCAGCTCGGCGAGCTGATGATGCAGAAGCTGCTCATCGCGATCGAGGAGTCCGAGCCGGTCACCCAGGACACCCCGCTGCCCACGCAGTTGGTCGTACGGCAGTCGACCCGGACGATCTGAGCGGCGCCGAACTGTCACGGTGACCCTTCCAAACTGTCACCGTGACCTTTTGCGGCACGGGTGACCGTTCAAAGGGTCACTCTCGCGCCAAAGGATCACCGTGACCCTTTGCGGCGCGGGTGACCGTTCAAAGGGTCACTCTCGCGCCAAAGGATCACCGTGACCCTTTGCGCATGGCACGACCATCCGCGGGCCCTCGTGCTCCGGCCGGCCCTGGGGCGCCCGGATAGGTTGGCCGCATGACGAAGAAGGACGGCGCCCTGCTGCTCGGCATCGGGGTCTGGAACATCGGCATCTGGGGCAACTTCGCCCGCAACCTCCGCCGCACGGCCGCGGACCCGACGCAGGACCGCCCGCGCGCCTACTACATCGCGCATGCCGGCCTGATCGTCGCGAACACCGCGATCGGCGGGCTGCTGATCGGCAAGGGGGCCGGCGCCCTCGCGGCCAAGAGCTGACCCGGCCCAAACGGTCACGGTGACCTTTCCAAACGGTCACGGTGACCTTTTGCGCCGAGAGTGACAGTTCAAAGGGTCACTCTCACCCCGAAAGGTCACGGTGACCCTTTGCGGCGCGGCGCCGGCCCGAATCAAGCGCGGTGCTCTTCTCGCAGCAGCAGGCACCGTAGACAGCACGAAGGGCCGCCCCAGCGGGGAGCGGCCCTTCGTACGGTGCTGCTAGGTGCTCAGTAACCCTGCTTGATCGAGTCGCGCAGGTCCTTGTTGAGCTGGGAGATCACGTCGAGCGGGATCTCCTTGGGGCACGCCGCGGCGCACTCACCGATGTTGGTGCAGCCGCCGAAGCCCTCGTGGTCGTGCTGGGCGATCATCGTGGCGACGCGGGAGTACCGCTCGGGCTGGCCCTGCGGCAGCTCACCGAGGTGGGTGATCTTCGCGCCGAGGAACAGCGAGGCCGAGCCGTTGGGGCACGCCGCGACGCACGCGCCGCAGCCGATGCAGGTCGCCACGTTGAAGGCGCGCTGCGCCTTGTCGCGGGGCGCCGGCACCGAGTTCGCCTCGGGGGCCGAGCCGGTGTTGGCCGAGATGTAGCCACCGTTGGCGATGATCCGGTCGAACGCGGAGCGGTCGACGATCAGGTCCTTGACGACCGGGAACGGGTCGGCGCGCCACGGCTCGATGGTGATGGTGTCACCGTCGTTGAAGGACCGCATGTGCAGCTGGCAGGTCGTGGTGACCTCGGGGCCGTGCGCCTGACCGTTGATCATCAGGGAGCACATGCCGCAGATGCCCTCGCGACAGTCGGAGTCGAACGCGATCGGCTCCTCGCCCTGGTGCAGGAGCTGCTCGTTGAGCAGGTCCAGCATCTCCAGGAACGACATGTCGGAGGACACGCCATCGAGCGTGTACGTGTGCATCGCACCGGCAGCGGTGGCGTTGGCCTGCCGCCAGATCTTGAGGGTGAGGTTCACTTGTAGCTCCGCTGCTTCATCTCGATGGCGGTGTAGATCAGGTCTTCCTTGTGCAGGACGGGATTGTGGCCCTCCAGGGAGTCGCCACCCCACTCCCACGCAGCGACGTAGGCGAACTCCTCGTCGTGACGCAGCGCCTCGCCCTCGGGCGTCTGCGACTCGGCGCGGAAGTGGCCACCGCAGGACTCGCGGCGGTTGAGCGCGTCGATGCACATCAGCTCACCGAGCTCGATGAAGTCGATCACGCGACCGGCCTTCTCGAGGTCCTGGTTGAGGGAGTCGGCCGAGCCGAGCACCTTCACGTTGGTCCAGAACTCGGCCTTGAGGGCGCGGATCTTGGCGATGGCCTCGGTGAGGCCCTCCTTGGTCCGCTCCATGCCGCAGTACTCCCACATGATCTGACCGAGCTCCTTGTGGAAGGACTCGACCGATCGGGTGCCGTTGATCGACATGAACCGCTCGATCTGCGCCTCGACGCCCGCGCGGGCCTCGAGGACGGCCGGGTGGTCCTCGGCGATCTTCTCGAACGGGCCGTCGGCGAGGTAGTCGCGGATGGTGTTCGGGAGGACGAAGTAGCCGTCCGACAGGCCCTGCATCAGTGCCGAGGCACCGAGGCGGTTGGCGCCGTGGTCGGAGAAGTTGGCCTCGCCGGCGCAGAACAGGCCGTCGATGTTGGTCTGCAGGTCGTAGCCGACCCACAGGCCGCCCATGACGTAGTGCACGGCCGGGTAGATCCGCATCGGGCCGGCGTACGGGTCCTCACCGGTGATGCGCTCGTACATGTCGAGGAGGTTGTCGTACTTCTCCTCGATGGCGGCCTTGCCCAGGCGGGCGATGGCGGCGGTGAGGTCGAGGTACACGCCACGGCGACGCTTGACCGGGTTGCCGTCCGTGTCGGTCTCGTCGACCTCAGGACCGACGCCGCGACCCTCGTCGCACATGTACTTGGCGGCACGCGACGCGATGTCGCGGGGGACCAGGTTGCCGAAGGACGGGTAGATGCGCTCCAGGAAATAGTCGCGGTCCTCCTCGGGGATGTCCCGCGGGTCCTTGGCGCAGTCCTCGGCCTTCTTGGGCACCCACATGCGACCGTCGTTGCGCAGCGACTCCGACATCAGGGTCAGCTTCGACTGGTGCGCGCCGGTGACCGGGATGCAGGTCGGGTGGATCTGCGTGTAGCAGGGGTTGGCCATGTAGGCGCCCTTGCGGTGGGCACGCCATGCGGCGGTGACGTTGGAGCCCATCGCGTTGGTCGACAGGTAGTAGACGTTGCCGTAGCCGCCGGTCGCCAGGACGACGACGTCGGCCAGGTGGGTCTCGATCTCGCCGGTGACCATGTCGCGGGCGATGATGCCGCGGGCCTTGCCGTCGACGATGATCACGTCGAGCATCTCGTGACGCGAGTACGGGGTCACGGTGCCGGCCGCCACCTGGCGCTCGAGCGCCTGGTAGGCGCCGAGCAGCAGCTGCTGGCCCGTCTGGCCACGCGCGTAGAACGTACGGGAGACCTGGACGCCGCCGAAGGAGCGGTTGTCGAGGAGGCCGCCGTACTCGCGGGCGAACGGGACGCCCTGCGCGACGCACTGGTCGATGATGTTCGCCGAGACCTCGGCGAGGCGGTAGACGTTCGACTCGCGGGCGCGGTAGTCGCCGCCCTTCACGGTGTCGTAGAAGAGGCGGTAGACCGAGTCGCCGTCCTCCTTGTAGTTCTTCGCCGCGTTGATGCCGCCCTGGGCCGCGATCGAGTGCGCGCGACGGGGGGAGTCCTGGTAGAAGAACGACTTGACGTTGTAGCCGGCCTCGCCGAGCGTCGCGGCGGCAGCGCCACCGGCGAGCCCGGTGCCGACGATGATGATGTCCAGCTTGCGGCGGTTGGCCGGGTTGACCAGGCGGTTGTCGAACTTGCGGTTGGTCCAGCGGTCCTTGATCGGACCGGTGGGGGCCTTCGGGTCGACGAGCTTGTCGCCCAGCGTGTAGAAGCCGGCCGCGTCGTCGGAGACCTGGACGGAAGGCTCGTTGTGAGCGACCAGGCCAGAGAGGTCTGCAGTGGAGGAAGCCACGGTGTGTGTCCCTTACTTGGTGATGACGCCGAAGGCGATGAACAGCGGAACCAGCGAGAAGCCGCCGGCGATCACGATCGCGACCGCCCAGCCGGCGATCCGCGCACGGGCGCGGGAGGTGGCGGTGTTGGTCATGCCCAGGGTCTGCAACGAGCTGAACGTGCCGTGGTGGAGGTGGAACCCGAGCGCGATCATGGCGAGCAGGTAGATGACCGTCATCCACCAGGCGCTGCCGTGGAAGGCGTTGTAGAGGAGGTTGAACGGATCCTCGTTGCCCGTCGAGCCGTCCGTGATGTCGATCTTCACGATCGTGAACTGCAGCAGGTGCCAGATCACGAAGAGCAGGATCGTGAGCCCGCCCCAGCGCATGGTGCGGCTGGAGAGCGAGGACGCGACGTTCTTCTTGACCTGGTACTTGGTGCTGCGGGCGCGGCTGGCGCGCCGCCACAGCGCCACGGCCGCCGCCACGTGCACGATCAGGGAGACGATCAGGACGGCCCGGATGATCCACAGCGCACCGCTGCGAGGAAGCATCGGGGTGCCCAGCGTCCGCAGGTGCTCTGCATATTCGTTGTAGGCATCGTGGCCCGCGAAGGCCTTCAGATTGCCGTACATGTGCAGGAGCACGAAGAGGATGAAGATGATCCCGCTAGCGGCCATGGCCAGCTTCAGCGCGATCGTCGAGCGCGTCGCGCGCACTCCCTTGACGAGTTCGGTCGTTGCCACGAAAGGGCACGTTACCGCGATCACAGGCGACCGAGCAGTCGGGGTGGGTGTGACATAAGCCCGGTTAGGACACCCTTATCGGAATCCGGGAACTCACGCCGGAGCGAGAACGTACGGGCCGACGAGCTCGTCGACCGCGTCGCGCCAACTGCGGGCGAGTGCCACCTCGCGGCCGCGCTCCCCGAGGAGGCCGCGCTGCGGGTCGGCGGCGACGGCCGCGATCGCGTCGGCCAGGCCGCGCTCGTCCGTCGGGTCGTAGAGCAGCCCGGTCTCGAGATGGCGGACCACGCCGACCGCGCCGCCGGCCCGCGGTGCGATGACGGGCAGTCCGCTGGCGCCGGCCTCGCGCAGCGAGTGCGAGCAGGTCTCGGCCGTGCCGGGGTGGACGAGGACGTCGAGGGAGGCGACCGCGGTGGCCAGGTCGCCCGCGGTCAGCGCTCCGGTGAAGCGGGCGTCGGGCAGCCGCTGCTCGAGCCAGCCGCGCTGGGCGCCGTCGCCGATGATCACCGGGCGTACGTTCCTGCTGGCACGCAGGTCGGCGAGCTGACGTACGCCGTGCCGCTTGGCGAGCGCGCCGACGTACCCGACCACGACCTGACGGCCCTGTGGCCGGCTGGCGCGCGACCACTTCTCCGCCAGCCACGGATCGCGCAGCGACGGCGCGAACGCGGCTCCGTCGACGCCAGGCAGCCACAGCTCGGCCTCGACGTCGAGCTCGGCCAGGCGTTCGACCATCCATCGGGCGGTGACGACCAGGTGGTCGGCGCGATCCGCGACCCGGCTGCGCCAGTACTCGGCGGTCGCCTCCGCCACGGGTGCCTGCTGGACGGCGATGGTGCGCAGCCCGAGTTCGCGGGCGTGCTTGAGCGCCTTGCGCCCGAGCCGGCCCGGGTTGATCACCTGCACGAGGTCCGGCTCGAAGTCGGCGAGCGCGTCGCGCACCTGGCCCCCGGGCTTGGCGACCGGGTTGACCCGGACGACGCGGCTGCGGTTGTAGCTCGGCAGACCCGGCCCGGGTGCGATGAAGCGTACGTCGTGGCCGGTCTCGATCAATCGGTCGGCGATCGCCTTCACCGTGGTGGTGGCGCCGTCGGTCGCGGGGTAGAACGTGTCGGTCACCAGAGCGATGCGCATGCACCCAGGGTGGGTCAGGCGGGTGTGCGTCGGACCAGCCGTGGATGGACGTCGGGTGAACTCTCACGCGGCAGCTCCGGCTGCGCCACGATCAGGCCATCACCGGACCCCGAGGCGCCTTCGCCGCGCCGCGGCGCGTGGTGCTCGCCCTCGCGATCGGCTCGTTCTCGATCGCGGCGCTGATGGGGATCATCGCGCTGGTCGGGGGCGGCGGCTTCGGCGAGACGCAGGCGTCGCTGCTGCTGACCGCGGCGGGTCAGCGCGGGGGCTGGGTCCTCGATGGGACGCTGCTCGCGTCGAGCCTGCTCGCCCTCATCGTGATCGCGCAGGTCCTCTCCGGTGACAGCAACGAGGTCGCGTTGCGTGTCACGGGCATCCTCGGGATCCTCGACGTCCTCGGTGCGGTCGTCACGATCGGTCTGGCCCGCTTCGGAGCTCGCCCGCCCGTACGGCTCTCGGGCGTGCTGGCCCTCCCGCCGGACCTGCGCGCGGCCCTCGACGACCGCGCGGACGCGACCGGCCGCCCGAGTGCCGATCTCCTGGCAGACGCCGTCCGGAGCTACCTGCGCGACTGAGTGGTCACTTCGTGCTGGCGGCTCCGCCGGGCAGGACGAGGTTGCTGCCGGCGCCCGGCCAGCAGGAGAAGCCGGCCGGGATCGCCTGGCCGCCCTTGACCATCTCCTCCAGCGTGTCGAGACACTTGCTGACCAGGACGTTGGGGTCCTTGGAGACGGAGTCTGCGAGAGCCTTGTTCGCCGCGGCCTCGGCGGTCGCGGTCTTCTGCCGCTGCTCGGCGATCCGGGTGTTGCCGACCTCGGCCTGGTAGGCGTTGATCTTCGCCTGGGTGGTGTCGGCGAGCCGCAGGAACGACATCGTGACGGAGTCGATGATGATCTGGGCGCGGCCGCGGTTCATCGCGGCGAGGCGCTCGCCCATCTGGGTCGCGATCTGCTTGCTGAAGTCGTCCAGGTTCGGCGCGGCGCTGATCTCGGTGTTGTCCTTGACGCTGTTCGCGGCCTCGTTGACGTTGGCGAGCGGGTTGAACGCGCCGAGGACGTCGTTGACGGCGCCCTTGAGCTGGGTGACGACGAGGCTGTCGCGGATGGTCGCGTTGACGTCGTTGCTCCGGTAGTTCTGGAACAGCGAGCTCGCCTCGTCGGGGGCGATGTGCCAGCGGATCGTGAGGTCGGCGCAGGCGGTCGAGGAGTCCCCGATGCGGACCTGGATGCAGTGGTCGCCGGCGAACTCGTCGGGCTGGATCGCGGCGTCCATCTCCGTCACCTTCTGCCACGGCGCCTTCAGGTGGACGCCGTTGGGCAGGTCCCGGCCGGTCGGCTTCCCGAACGACGTCACGACGCCCACGTCCTTGGTGCCGACCGTGGTGACGCAGTCCGCGACCACCCAGATGACGGTGAGCACGGCGATGGCGACGAGCCCGAGGCCGATCACCCGGCCGCTGCGCGGCGCGGCGCCGTCAGCGGTGGCGCGCCTGCCCTTGGCGCTGGTGCGCTGCCACACGATGACGCCGACCACGGCGAGGATGACGAGAACGATCAGGAAGCCCACCGCGCGGACTCTACGTCCTGCGAGCCGTACCCGTTGGTAGGAAAGGTCACATCCTGTGGCGGACGCCACGCAGGCTCCCTAAGGTGCGCCCATGACCTCCATCGAGCTGACGCAGCCCGAGGACGCGCACACCCGCGAGGAGTGGGAGCGTGGAGCCGCCGGCGTCCTGCGCAAGAGCGGCCGCCTCACCGAGGGCGACCCCGACTCGGCCGTCTGGGCGAAGCTGACCCGGACCACCCTCGACGGGATCGGTGTCACGCCCCTCGGCGTGCCCGGTGGTGAGACGTCCCCCGTACGCCCGAGCCGTGCCGGCGCCTGGGACATCCGCTCCATGATCGCCGACCCGAACGCCAAGCGCGCCAACGAGGCCGCGCTGGTCGACCTCGACGGCGGCGTGACGTCGCTGTGGCTCTCGGCCGACACCGACACCGACCTGGCGACCACCCTCGACAAGGTGCTGCTCGACCTCGCCCCCGTGGTGCTGGACGCGCCGAGCGCGCCGCTCGCCGTCGCGAAGGCGTTCCTCGCGTACGCCGACGACCGCGGCGTCGACCCGCACCCCGCGACGAACCTGGGCTTCGACCCGATGGGCGCGGGCATCCGCGGCCTCGGGGAGCCCGGCGAGAACGATGACCACTCCGCGTCGATCGTCGAGATCGCGAGCCTGGCCCGCAAGGCCGGCGTCCTCGCCCTGATCGCCGACGCCACCGCGGCCCACGACCTCGGCGCGAGCGACGCCCAGGAGCTCGGCTACGGCATCTACGTGGCCACTACCTACTTGCGCGCGCTGGTCGACGGCGGTCTCACCGTCGACGAGGCCGCGCCGCTCATCGAGTTCCGCTTCGCCGCCACCGACGAGCAGTTCCCGACGATCGCCAAGCTGCGCGCTGCCCGCCGGCTCTGGGCCCGCGTGCTGGAGCTCTCCGGCGCCGCGCCCGGCCACACCGCGCGCATCCACGCGACCACGTCGCGACCGATGCTGAGCAAGTACGACCCGTACGTGAACATGCTGCGCGGCACCGTCGCGGCCTTCGCCGCTGGCGTCGGGGGAGCCGACGCGGTCACCGTGCTGCCGTTCGACTCCGCCAACGGTCGCCCCGAGGCGTTCGGGCGCCGGATCGCGCGCAACGTCAACCACCTGCTCATCGACGAGTCCCACGTCGCCGCGGTCGCCGACCCGGCCGGTGGCGCGTACGCCGTGGAGCAGCTCACCAACGACGAGGCCGCGGCCGGCTGGGCGCAGTTCCAGCAGATCGAGGCCGAGGGCCTCGGCGCCCTCACCGAGCGGATCGCCGCGGTCGTGGCCAAGCGCGAGGCGGAGATCGCCAAGCGCAAGCGTCCGCTGACCGGCGTCTCGGAGTTCCCGAACCTCGCCGAGGAGCTCCCGGTCCGCGAGGCCGATCCGCTCAATGACGCGGTCCGCCGCTACGGCGCCTCGTACGAGGCCCTGCGCGATGCGCCCGCGAGCGAGCCGGTCTTCCTGGCGACGATGGGCACCATCGCCCAGCACACCGCTCGCGCGACCTTCGCGTCGAACCTCTTCGCCGCCGGCGGCGTCGCCGTCGACGTGGCCGGCCCGACCGCCTCGGCCGAGGACCTGGTCGCGGCCTACCGCGGCCAGAAGGTGGTCTGCCTGGCCGGCACCGACGGCGCCTACGCCGAGTGGGGCCAGATCGCGGCCGACGCGCTGCGCGCCGGCGGCGCCACCCGCGTGATCATCGCGGGCAAGGCCACCGACTACGCCGACGACAACTGCGCGATGGGCATCGACGCCCTCGCGTTCCTCAACCGCACGAGGGAGGCGCTCGCATGAGCATCCCGGATTCGTTCGCTGACCTTCCACTGTCGGACCCGTCCCGTTGGCAGATGGGCTGGGGCGACCAGCCCGAGCCCTGGACCTCGCCCGAGGGCATCGACATCAAGCCGCTCTACACCGCGGCCGACCTCGAGGGTCTCGACGGCCTCGACACGTGGCCGGGCCTGAGCCCGTTCCTGCGCGGCCCGTACCCGACGATGTACACCTCCCAGCCGTGGACCATCCGGCAGTACGCCGGCTTCTCCACCGCTGAGGAGTCCAACGCGTTCTACCGTCGCAACCTGGCGGCCGGTCAGAAGGGCCTCTCCGTCGCCTTCGACCTGGCCACCCACCGCGGTTACGACTCGGACCACCCGCGCGTGCGCGGCGACGTCGGCATGGCCGGGGTCGCCATCGACTCGATCTACGACACCCGCACCCTGTTCGAGGGCATCCCGCTCGACGAGATGTCGGTCTCGATGACGATGAACGGCGCCGTCCTCCCGGTGATGGCGCTCTACATCGCTGCCGCCGAGGAGCAGGGCGTGAAGCCCGAGCAGCTCGCGGGGACCATCCAGAACGACATCCTCAAGGAGTTCATGGTCCGCAACACCTACATCTACCCGCCCGCCGGGTCGATGCGGATCATCTCGGACATCTTCGGCTACACCGCCCAGCACATGCCGCGGTTCAACTCGATCTCCATCTCCGGCTACCACATGCAGGAGGCCGGGGCGACCGCCGACCTCGAGCTGGCGTACACGCTGGCCGACGGCGTCGAGTACATCCGCGCCGGCATGGCCGCGGGCCTCGACATCGACGCCTTCGCGCCGCGCCTGTCGTTCTTCTGGGCCATCGGGATGAACTTCTTCATGGAGGTCGCCAAGATGCGGGCGGCCCGCGCGCTCTGGTCGCGCCTGGTCCGTGAGTTCGAGCCGAAGAACGCCAAGTCCCTGTCGCTGCGCACCCACTCGCAGACCTCCGGCTGGTCGCTGACCGCGCAGGACGTCTTCAACAACGTCGGGCGTACGGCCATCGAGGCGATGGCGGCGACGCAGGGCCACACCCAGTCGCTGCACACCAACGCCCTCGACGAGGCGATCGCGCTGCCGACCGACTTCTCCGCCCGGATCGCGCGCAACACCCAGCTGCTGCTGCAGCAGGAGTCGGGCACGACCGGCACGATCGACCCGTGGGGCGGCTCCTACTACGTGGAGAAGCTGACCCACGACCTGGCCGAGCGCGCCTGGGCCCACATCCAGGAGGCCGAGGCCGCCGGCGGCATGGCCAAGGCGATCGAGCAGGGCATCCCGAAGATGCGCATCGAGGAGGCCGCGGCCCGTACGCAGGCCCGGATCGACTCGGGCCAGCAGAAGGTCATCGGCGTCAACACCTTCAGGCTGCCCGTCGAGGACAAGCTCGACGTGCTCAAGGTCGACAACGACGAGGTCTACCGCCAGCAGATCGCCAAGCTCGAGCGGCTGCGCGCCGAGCGCGACCCGCAGGCCGTCGAGGACGCGCTGCGCGACATCACCGGCGCGGCGGAGAAGGGCACCGGCAACCTGCTGGAGCTGGCCGTCAACGCGGCCCGCGCGAAGGCCACCGTCGGTGAGATCAGCGACGCGATGGAGAAGGTGTGGGGACGCCACCAGGCGGTCATCCGTACGATCTCCGGCGTGTATCGCGATGCCTCCGGCGAGGCCGGCAACGTCCAGGCCGTGCTCGCCGCCACCGAGGAGTTCGAGGAGGCGGAGGGCCGCCGCCCGCGCATCCTGGTGGCCAAGATGGGCCAGGACGGGCACGACCGCGGCCAGAAGGTCGTCGTCTCCGCCTTCGCCGACCTCGGCTTCGACGTCGACGTGGGCCCGCTCTTCTCCACCCCGGAGGAGGTCGCCCAGCAGGCCGTCGACGCCGACGTCCACATCGTGGGTGTCTCCTCCCTCGCGGCCGGACACCTGACGCTGCTGCCTGCCCTCAAGCAGGCGCTCGCGGACCAGGGCCGGCCGGACATCATGATCGTCATCGGCGGCGTCATCCCGCCCGATGACGTGGCGACGCTGAAGGAGATGGGCGCCGCGGAGGTCTTCCTCCCCGGCACGGTCATCGCCGACTCGGCGCTCGACCTGCTCACGCGCCTGCGCGCCCAGCTCGACGGCTGAGCGGGGCTGCCCAGCGCCAAAGGGTCACCGTGACGGTTGCGAACCGTCACGGTGACCTTTTGCGTTGGGGGTGACGGTTCAAAGGGTCACTCTCGTCGCGAACCGTCACGGTGACCTTTTGCGGCCGACGGTTCAAGCGAAGCCGAAGACCGGCGGCAGCACGCAGACGACCGCGGCCGCCCACACGCCGTAGAGCGGTAGGTACGTCGTCTGCCAGCGCTCGAGCTCGACCAGGCTTCCTCGGCCGAGGGCGAACCGGCCGCCGAGCCAGGCCGACCGCACCAGGTTGACCAGGATCACCAGGTTGAGCCCGAGCGCGGCCACCTTGTTGGCCGAGGCGCCGAACTCCGCGATCCGGGCCGTCATCGCGACCAGCACGATCAGGTCCACGCCGATCGCGGCGACCAGCATCGCCACCTGGAGCCGGTCGAAGAGTCCGGCCGCGCGCTCAGGGGCCCGGGCGGAGACGGCGTAGAGCCACAGCCCGAGCACGAGGACGAGGATGAGCGCCATCAGGACGAGCAGGTCGCGGCCGCCGTCGATGACCCGTGGTCGCGCGATGAAGCCACCCAGCACCGCGATCAGCAGCGCGAGGGTGAGTGGGGTGAAGACCAGCGTCAGCACCGGCGCGATGTTCTCGATCACGGCCTGCTTGGCCTCGACGAGCCAGGCCGCGACCAGGACAGCGCCGGCGGCGCCGCAGGGTAGGACCCAGGTCGCGAGCACGGTCGTCGGATCCACCCCGATGGCGTTGAAGATCCCGGCGGTGAGGCCGACCAGGACGCCGCCGCCCAGTGCGATCAGCGTGTAGTAGACGATCCACTCGCCGGTGAAGCGGACGAAGTCCATCCGGCGCTCGTGGGAGCGCCAGTCGCCCCCGGCGTACGCGATGCCCACGGTGAGCCATAGCGCGACCGGTGCGTGCAGGATCGCCAGCACCCCGGTCGCGCCGCCGTCGTCGAACGGCAGCAGGCCCAGCAGCAGCCCGGAGACCACGAAGACCGCGGTCAGCACGCCGGCGACGGGCGGTCGCAGCCGGCGCTTCCAGGCGAAGTAGGCGGTGAGGAACGGCAGCACCCCGACAGCGGCCAGCCGCAGGGCCACCTCGTCGGGGAGCAGCGCGATCCCGAGCCGTACGACCAGGGCCGCCCCGACCGCGAGCGCCAGCACGACGGCGACCTCGCGGCGCTCAGGACCGGCGGGCTCGGCCACCGGCAGGAGCTGCTTCCACAGTCGCTCGGAGTGGACCCGGGCGAACTCGCGGGAGATGTCGTCGACCCGTCCCATCCGCTTGATGGCGATCAGGAAAGCCTCGTCGTCGTCGAGTCCGGCCGCTGCCAGGTCAGCCACCTGATCCTGCAGGTGGCCCTCCATCTCGGCGATGTCGTCGGCGGCCAGGGTCGGTTGCGCGCTCGCGTACGCCCGCCAGCGCGCGAACTCCTCCTCGATGCCCATCACGCACCGCCGAGGGACGGCTCGCCCCCGAGATCGCCGCCGAGATCGCCGCCGAGATCGCCGCCGAGATCGCCGAAGCGGTCCCAGATCCGCTCCAACGCCTCGCTGACCACCTGCCACTGTCCGTGTCGCTCGGCGAGGGCGGCGCGCCCGGTCGCGGTGATCGCGTAGACCTTGCGCCGCCGGCCCGTCTCCGACACCCCCCAGGCGGCGGCGACCTGGCCGCTGCGCTCGAGGCGGTGCAGCAGGGGGTAGAGCATCCCGTCGGTCCAGGCCAGTCGGCCACCCGAGAGCTCGGTGATCTTCTTCAGGATCGCGTAGCCGTGGCTCTCCTCCTCGGCGAGGATGCCGAGCACGAGCGGCGTCGCGGAGGCGGCGACCAGGTCCTTGTCGATGCGGAGCGGCGTACTCATACCTAGGAGTGTGAGGTATCAACCCCTAGCAGTTCAAGGGGTGTCCTCGACGGGACGGCCGGTGTCGCGCACGAGATAGAGCCAGGGGAACGCCTTGCAGCCGATCTGCCAGCCGTCCTTCTCGTAGCGGCTCGGTGCCCTGACCTAGGCCACGCGCCGGTGCTCCCAGCGGGTGTCGGTGCGGACCATCCGGTGACTGAGCAGCCCGGCGCCGACGGTGCGCCAGCCGAGGTTGCCGGCCGCCTCGAGCTCGGCCATCTCGTCGAAGGCGGTGACCGGCCCGAGGGTGCGCTCCTCGGGGCCGACCGGCCTCTCTGTCGTCGCTCCGAACCCCTTCTGCGCCGCTTGACGCGTCATGCCGAGCGCCTCGCCCGGGAAGAACGCGGCGCTCGGGTGCTTTGATCAAGGCATGACCAACATCTTCGACCTCGTCCCCGAGACGCACCACGACCTGCTCGAGGCCACCTGGGCCGCGGCGCTCGTCACCCTCGACGCGCAGGGCCGCCCCCAGACCACGGCGCTGTGGTTCCTCGCCGACCGCGAGGACGGCGAGCTCAAGATCTCGCTCTCCGACGGCCGGGTGAAGTTCAAGCACCTCCAGGCGAATCCGGAGGTGGACTTCTTCATCGTCTCGCCGGCCAACCAGTTCCACACCCTCGAGGTCCGCGGCACCGTGACGCTGGCGCCGGACGAGGGACGCGTGCTCGCGGGCAAGGTCGGCGCGAAGTACGACGCCGACCTCGCCGGCTTCGACGGCCCGGGGGAGTCGCGCTACGTGGTCACGCTCACCCCGCGTCGCGTCGTCACCAACGGCTGAGCCGACGAGCTCAGAAGCGGCCGTAGATCAGGCGCAGGATGGCCTCGGCGAGCTCGTCGAGGCCATCGGCGACCTCGGCCTCGGGCATCTCGGCGAGCTGGGCGAGGCGGGCCTCGCGCACCGCCTCCACGAGCCCGGCCAACGTGGTGGCGTCGATGCCGGCGGGCGCGAGCCCAGCGGCCCGATCGCGCTCGATCTTCGCGGCGAGGCCGGTGATGAAGCGCTGCTGGATCCGGTCGACGAACTCCACCAGCGGCTCGTACGTCTCGCCGTATCCCTGCAGTGAGCAGGCCATGATCGGCCGGTTGTCGCGCCAGATCGACTCGGCGCCGACCAGCTGCTCGCGCAACGAGTCGCGGCTCTGGCCGTCGGTCCCGAGCCAGTCGTGGGTCTGGGCGAAGCTGTCGCCGAGCTCCTCCATCAAGCGCGCCAGGACGGCGTGCTTGGACGGGAAGTAGAAGTAGAAGGACGTGCGCGAGATGCCGGCGGCCTGGGTGATGTCGTCGATCGTCACCGCCGCCATGGTCTTCTCAGCGAGCAGGGCCCGGACGGCGTCGAGGATCAGCGCCTCACGCTCGTCGCCCTTGCTGCGGCCCGTCCGCCGCCGCGCGCCCACGTCACTCATGCGACCAACCTTAGGCCAGGGCGGGGCGCCGGCCACGTCCTGACCGCGCTGTGATCGACGATACGTCGACAAAAATCGACAGTGTGTCGATTAACGCCGTACGGTGGTCGTCATGTCCTCGTTCGCGCCCTCGCACCCGACGCACGACCGGCGGGTCTCGCCGGCTCTGGTCCTGACGACCATGGCCGTTGCGGTCTTCCTGCTCTCGATGATCCAGACGCTGGTCGTCCCGGTCCTGCCCCAGATCGGGCTCCAGCTCGGCGTCTCCGCGACGACCGTCGGCTGGGTCACCACCGCGACGATGCTGACCGCGTCGGCGGTCACCCCGCTGCTCGGCCGCCTCGGTGATGTCTACGGTCACAAGCCGGTCATCGTCGCCGCCCTCGTCGTCACATTGGTCGGCAGCGTCATCGCCGCGACCACCCACGACATCAGCCTGCTGATCCTCGGCCGGGTGCTCCAGGGCGCCAGCTTCGGCCTGTTCCCGCTGGCCATCAGCGTGCTGCGCCACGAGATGCCGGTCGAGCGCCTCACCGGCTCCATGGCGGTCACCGCCTCCGCGCTCGGCGTGGGCTCCGGCGTCGCGCTGGTCGCCACCGGTCTGCTCACCCGCGGTGACGCCGACTACCGCCGCATCTTCTGGCTGACCGTCGTCATGACGGTCCTGGTGCTGGCGCTCGCCATCGCGTCCCTGCCGCACCGTGCCGGCCAGGGCGGGCGCGTCGACTACCTCGGCGCCGGTGTCCTCGGGCTCGGCCTGGTGGCGCTGCTGCTGCCGATCTCCCAGGGCCACGAGTGGGGCTGGGGATCGGTCCGCGTGATCGGCCTCTTCGTCACCGCCGTGATCGTCCTCATCGCCTTCCTCGCCCTGCAGGCCCGCAGCGCAGCGCCGCTGGTCGCGATCAAGCTGCTCTCGCACCGCCCGGTGCTGGCGACCAACCTCGCCAGCATGTTCGTCGGGTTCGCGATGTTCAGCGTCTTCCTCGGAGCCACCTACTTCGTCCAGTCGCCCGAGCAGATCGACGGCTTCGGCTTCACCGCCAGCGTGCTGCGCACCAGCGTCGTCTTCATGCTCCCCGGTGCCGTCGTCGCGATGCTGATGGGCCCGATCGCGGGACACCTCGTCGGCCGGATCGGGCCGCGCCTCGTGCTGCTCGGTGCCAGCCTGCTCGGCCTGGTCGGCATGGTCCTGCTCGCGGCGGTGCACGAGACCACTGCCGAGGTGATCGTCGCCCTGGTGATCGCCAACGCCGCGATCGCCACCGCCTACGCCGCGATGCCGGCGCTGCTGGTCATGAACGTCGCGCCGCACGAGACCGGCATCGCCAACTCGATCAACTCGATCATGCGCACCGTCGGCGGTGCGATCGGCAGCGCCGTGGTGATCACGATCCTGGCCGGCGAGGTCGCCGTCCACGCGATTCCGGGCGGCTCGATCGCGCTGCCGACCGAGGGTGCGTACGTCACCGCCTTCGTCCTCGGCGCGGTCTCCTTCGCGTTCGCCGCGCTCCTCGCCGCCTTCGGGATCGGTCGCCAGCCGCACGTGAGTGCCGACGAGCTGGCAGCGGAGGAGCTCGAGGCGCTGATCAGCGCCTGATCGCACCGACTCCGATCGGCGGAGGCGCTCGCCCTGGTGCGGCGCCTCCGCCGATCGCGCTCCGTACCCGCCGGTAGGGTGGCGCCGTGTCTGACGACCTCGTGACCCAGCTCGCCGACGGCATCCGTGAGCAGAAGCGGGCCGCGGTGGCGCGCGCCATCACGCTCGTGGAGTCGACCAAGCCGGCACACCGCGAGCAGGCGCGTGCACTGCTGACCGCGCTCGCGGAGACCCACTCGGCTGCGGACAGCAGCGCCGTGCGCGTCGGCATCTCGGGCGTGCCCGGGGTCGGCAAGTCCACGTTCATCGAGGCTCTCGGGACCCTGCTCACGAGCCAGGGCCACAAGGTCGGCGTGCTCGCGGTCGACCCGTCCAGCGTCCGTACGGGCGGCTCCGTGCTCGGCGACAAGACCCGGATGGCGCGGCTCAGCGTCGACCCCCACGCCTTCATCCGTCCCAGCCCGAGTGCGGGCACCCTCGGCGGCGTCGCGCGGGCGACCGTGCAGGCGATGACCGTCCTGGAGGCGGCGGGGTACGACGTGATCCTGGTCGAGACCGTCGGCGTCGGCCAGTCCGAGGTCACCGTCGCCGGGATGGTCGACACCTTCCTCTTCCTCACCATCGCCAACACCGGCGACCAGCTGCAGGGCATCAAGAAGGGCATCCTCGAGATCACAGATGTGGTCACGGTCAACAAGGCCGACCCCGAGGACGAGGCGCGGGCGCAGCAGGCCCGGGCCGCCGCGCGCGAGCTCTCCGGCGCGCTGCGGCTGGTCCGGGGCAAGGGGGAGTGGGTCCCGCCGGTCGTCACCGCGTCGGGCCTGACCGGTCACGACGTCTCCGGCGTCTGGGAGCAGGTGCTCGCCCATCGCGCGCACCTCGGCGAGGCCGGCCTCCACGCCAAGCGCGCCGAGCAGCAGCTCGAGTTCACCTGGGCGCTGGTCCGCGACGAGCTCGACCAGCGGCTGCGGCACAGCCCCGGGGTGCGCGCGATCCGCGACGAGATCCGTACGACCGTGCTCAGCGGAGAGCTCCCGGCGACCGTCGCGGCCGACCGCCTTCTGGCGGCGTACGACGCCCCTGAGTAACCACTCGATAACGAACGTGTTTCGTCCGCGCATTGCGGTGTCGTGGGGTCTGAGGAAGTCCTAGGGTGACGCCTATTAGTGCGGCGCCGGCGGGGCGGCCGCAACTCTGAGGAGGACCTGTGCGTCACATTGCCAAGACCATTGCCGCGATGGGCGCCGTCGCGCTGATCGCGGCCGGCTGCTCGAGCAAGGCGGACGACAACTCCGCCGACAACGGCTCCGCGGCTGCGCCGACCACCGCTGCTGCTGCCGCCAAGATCAAGGCGTGCATGGTGCTCGACATCGGCGGCGTCGACGACAAGTCGTTCAACCAGGCGTCCTGGGACGGCCTGCAGGCCGCGGCCAAGACCAACCCGAACATCACGCCCGGCTACGTCGCCTCGAACTCGGCCAACGACTACACCCCCAACCTGACGGCACAGACCAACGGCGGCTGCGACACCGTCATCGCCGTCGGCGGTCTCATGACCGACAACGTCGCCAAGATCGCCAAGGCCAACCCCGACCAGCACTACGCGCAGATCGACAGCTCCTCGTCCGCGCCGAACGTCTACGGCCTGGAGTTCAACACCGCGCAGGGCGGCTTCCTCGGCGGCTACGTCGCGGCGGCGATGTCCAAGTCCGGCGTCGTCGGCACCTGGGGCGGCCTCAACATCCCGCCGGTGACGATCTACATGGACGGCTTCTGGGAGGGCGTCCAGTACTTCAACAAGCAGAACAACAAGAGCGTCAAGGTCCTCGGCTGGGACGAGGGCAACCAGAAGGGCGGCACCTTCTCGCAGTCCTTCACCGACCAGAACAAGGGCAAGGCCCTCACCATGGCGATGGTCCAGCAGGGTGCTGACGTCGTCTTCCCGGTCGCCGGTGGCGCCGGTCTGGGCGCGGGTGCCGCGGCCGAGGCCTCCAACGGCAAGCTCAACCTGATCTGGGTCGACACCGACGGCTACGAGTCGGCCGCCCAGTACGGCAAGTACTTCATCACCTCGGTGACCAAGGGCCTCTCGCAGTCCGTCCAGGACTACATGAAGCAGGTCGACCCGGCCAAGAAGAGCTTCCCGTCCGGCAACTGGATCGGCACCCTGCAGAACGGTGGCACCGGCCTCGCGCCGTTCCACGACTTCGACTCCAAGGTCCCGTCGGACGTCAAGGACGCCCTGTCGAAGATCACCTCGGACATCGAGTCGGGCGCCATCAAGATCACCTCGCCCAGCCAGCCGAAGTGATCGCCTCGCTGATCTGATCCACCAGTACGCGTAACGTCGCGGGGGAGTCCGGATGGGCTCCCCCGCGACGCGTCTCTCCCGACTAGGGTGAGGACCGACCAAGGGAGGTGCGGTGAAGCTCGAACTTCGAGGAATCACCAAGCGCTTCGGCTCTTTGACCGCGAACGATCACATCGATCTGGTCGTCGAGCCGGGCGAGATCCATGCACTGCTGGGCGAGAACGGCGCCGGCAAGAGCACGCTGATGAACGTCCTGTACGGGCTCTACCAGCCCGACGAGGGCGAGATCCTGATCGACGACGTCCCGGTGACGTTCGCCGGCCCCGGCGACGCGATGGCCGCCGGCATCGGCATGGTGCACCAGCACTTCATGCTGATCCCGGTCTTCACGGTCGCCGAGAACATCGAGCTCGGCCACGAGCGTGTCCACGGCATCCTGCCGCGCATCATCGGCCGGCTCGACCGCAGGCGCGCTCGCCGCGAGGTCCAGGAGATCTCCGAGCGGTACGGCCTGGCCGTGCCTGTCGACGCGCTGGTCCAGGACCTCCCCGTCGGCGTCCAGCAGCGCGTCGAGATCCTCAAGGCGCTCGTCCGCGACGCCAAGGTCCTCATCCTCGACGAGCCGACCGCCGTGCTCACACCCCAGGAGACCGACGACCTGATGAAGATCATGGTCGCGCTCAAGGAGAGCGGCACCGCGATCGTCTTCATCACGCACAAGCTGCGCGAGGTTCGCGCGGTCGCCGACAAGATCACCGTGATCCGTCGCGGCAAGGTCGTCGGCACGGCCTCCCCGGACTCCACGCCCGCCGAGCTCGCCTCCCTGATGGTCGGCCGCCCGGTCAAGCTCAACGTCGACAAGGAGCCGGCGCAGCCCGGCGGGGCGGTCGTCGAGGTCGAGGGCGTACGGATCCTCGACGACGGCGGTGCCGTCACCGTCGACGACGTCAGCTTCACCGTGCGCGGCGGCGAGATCTACGCGCTCGCCGGCGTCCAGGGCAACGGCCAGACCGAGATCACCGAGGCCCTCGTCGGCCTCGAGAGCGTCGACGCCGGCCGGATCTCGGTCGCCGGGGCCGACGTCACCCGGATGTCGACCGACCACATCCTCGGCCTCGGAGTCGGCTACGTCCCCGAGGACCGGCTTCACGACGGCCTCGTCTCGAGCTTCTCGGTCGCCGAGAACATGGTGCTCGACCTCTACGACCAGGCCCCGTTCTCGGGCCGGCTCAACCTCGACCTCAAGCACATCGCGGCACACGCGGAGCAGAAGGTGGAGGAGTTCGACGTACGGACCTCCTCGATCGGCCACGCCGCCTCCACGCTGTCGGGCGGCAACCAGCAGAAGGTCGTGCTGGCGCGCGAGATGTCGCGCCCGCTCAAGCTCCTGATCGTCGCCCAGCCGACCCGCGGACTCGACGTCGGGTCGATGGAGTTCGTGCACAAGCGGATCGTCGCCGAGCGCGACAACGGCGCTGCGGTCATCCTCGTCTCCAGCGAGCTCGACGAGGTCCTCGGCCTCGCCGACCGGATCGGCGTGATGTACCGCGGCAAGATCATCGGTGAGGTCCCAGCCGGGACGGATGCAGAGGAGATCGGCATGCTCATGGCCGGCCAGACCGCTGAGAACGGAGAGACCGCCTCGTGAGCACGACCGCACCCGTCGCGACGCCCGAGACCCCGGCGCCCGCGCCGGCGAAGAGGCATCGCAGCCAGGCGTGGGACACCGCCCTGGTCACCCTGCTCTCCTTCGTCACGGCGCTGGTCATCGGCGCGATCCTGATCGCCATCGCCGACCGGCAGACCCGTGACTCCTTCCAGTACTTCGGGCACTACCCCGGCGACACCTTCCGGTTCGCCTGGTCGGCGATCTGGCACACGTACCAGGCGCTCTTCTACGGTGCCGTCTACAACCCGAACACCGCCTCCCACGGCACCCTCGTCGGCTACCTCGGCCCGATCTCGGAGACCCTGACCAACGCCACCCCGCTGATCGCCGGCGGCCTCGCGGTGGGCGTCGCCTTCCGGGCCGGTCTGTTCAACATCGGCGGCCAGGGCCAGATCATCATCGGCGCCGTCTTCGCCGGCTTCGTCGGGTTCCACTGGCACCTGCCCGCCGGGATCCACCTGGTCGCGGCGGTCGTCGCGGGACTCATCGGCGGCGCGCTGTGGGGCGGCCTGGCCGGTCTCCTCAAGGCCCGCACCGGAGCACACGAGGTCATCACGACGATCATGCTCAACTACGTCGCGATCAACCTCCTCGGCTACCTGCTCTCGGTGCGCGGCTTCCAGGCACCGCCGTACGGCCAGGCGATCGCCAACCCGGTCGACTCGAACGCGCAGCTGCCGCTGCTCCTCGGCGACAGCATGCGGGTCCACGCCGGCCTGCTGCTCTCGATCGCGGCCGCGGTGGTCGTGTGGTGGCTGCTGACGTACAGCCGGCTCGGCTTCCGGCTCCGGGCCGTCGGCGCCAACCCCGCCGCCGCCCGTACGGCCGGCATGAGCGTCGAGAACAGCTACGTCGTCGTGATGCTGATCAGCGGCGCGCTGTGCGGCCTCGCCGGCGTCTCGCAGGTGCTCGGCACCAACCCGGCCATCACCGGCGACATCGACAGCGGGATCGGCTTCGACGCCATCACGGTCGCGCTGCTCGGCCGGGCCAACCCGGTCGGCACCGTCTTCGCCGGCCTGCTCTTCGGCGGCCTGCGCGCCGGCAGCCCGCTCATGCAGGCGTACGCGCCCAACGAGCTGGTCCAGGTCATCCAGGCCCTGATCGTGCTGTTCATCGCCGCGCCCGCGGTGATCCGGGCGATCTTCCGACTCAAGACCTCCGGCACCTCCGTCGGCGCCGATCTCGCGAAGGGGTGGAACGGATGAGCACCACGGCTCCCGTCGAGGACCTGACCGTCGACCACGAGGTCGTCGACACCACGCTCAGCTCGCGCTCGCGCATCCTGCGCGCGATCGCGTACGCCGTACTCGGCCTGATCTCGCTCGTCTGGCTCGGCACGGCCGTCGACGGCGGCACCGCCCACCTGGTCTTCGACGGCCACACCGTCGGGCTGCCGGCGAAGGCCACCGTCATCGTCGTCGGGATCGTCATCCTGGCGATCGCGGCCTGGCAGGGTGTGCGCGGCTTCGGCCGCCGGGCGACGCCGTGGGCCGCGGGCATCGCGTTCCTGCTCTTCATGGTGGCGTTCTTCTCCTGGGTCTCGACTCAGGGCACGAACCCCGCCATCGACGTCGTCGGCCTCCTGCAGAACTCGATCGCGCTTTCGGTGCCGCTGATCCTGGGCGCCCTCGCCGGCGTGATGTGCGAGCGCTCCGGCGTCATCAACGTCGCCATCGAGGGCCAGATGCTCGCCGGCGCCTGGGCCGCGGCCCTGGTCGGCTCCGTCGCGGTCACCTGGGTCGGCCTCTTCGGCGCGCTCGCGGCCGGGGCTTTCATGGGTGTCCTGCTGGCGCTCTTCTCGATCCGCTACCTGGTCAACCAGGTCGTCCTCGGTGTCGTGCTCAACGTGCTGGCCGCCGGCCTGACCGGCTTCCTCTTCGACGCGTTCATGGCCAACGACTCCGAGAAGTTCAACCAGCCCGGCGTGCTGGGCGAGATCGACATCCCGCTGCTGCACTCGATCCCGATCATCGGGCCGCTGTTCTTCGAGGCCAACATCGTGGTGTACCTGACGTACATCCTGATCTTCGGTGTCGACGTCGCGCTCTTCCGTACCCGTTGGGGCCTGCGCACCCGCGCGATCGGCGAGCATCCCAAGGCGGCCGACACGGTCGGCATCAAGGTGCTCGCGCTGCGTTACCGCAACGTGCTGATCGGCTCGGCGATCGCCGGCCTCGGCGGTGCCTACTTCACGATCGGCTCGGTCGGCGGCTTCGCCAAGGGCATCACCTCGGGCAACGGCTTCATCGCGCTCGCCGCGGTGATCTTCGGCCGCTGGTCCCCGCGGGGCGCGACGGCCGCGGCGCTGCTGTTCGGCTTCGCGATCGCGCTGCAGAACAACCTGTCGATCAACACCCACGCGATCCCGTCGTACCTGCTGGCGATGCTGCCCTACGTCGCGACGATCATCGCGGTGGCCGGTCTGGTCGGGAAGGTCCGCGCGCCCGCCGCCGACGGAGAGCCCTATGTCAAGCAGTGACGCGGAGCCGGAGGCTGGCATCGTCGACGTCTGGGCGGGCCTGCGGGCCGCAGCGGTCGCGGCGGCGCAGCAGGCGTACGCCCCGTACTCCGGCTTCTCGGTCGGCGCCGCGGCGCTGGTCGACGATGGTCGGATCGTGCGCGGGTGCAACGTCGAGAACGCCGCGTACGGCGTCACGCTGTGTGCCGAGTGCGGGCTCGTCTCGCAGCTCCACCTGAGCGGCGGGGGCAGGCTGACGCACTTCCTGTGCGTCGGCGCCTCGCTTCAGGAGGAGCCCGACCTGATCATGCCGTGCGGTCGCTGCCGCCAGCTGCTGTGGGAGAACGGCGGCGCCGGGCTCGTGGTCCTCACCCCGTCGGGGGAGCGGACCATGGCCGACGTGCTGCCCGATGCCTTCGGACCAGAGAACCTGAAGAAGTGAGGACCTGAGATGAGCAACGCCGGTCATGACGTCATCGAGGTGATCCACACCAAGCGCGACGGTGGGGAGCTGAGTGACAGCCAGATCGACTGGGTGATCGCCGCCTACACCGACGGCCGCGTCGCCGACGAGCAGATGGCCGCGCTCAACATGGCGATCCTGCTGCGCGGGATGAACCGTCGCGAGATCGCGCACTGGACCGCCGCGATGATCGCCTCCGGCGAGCGGATGTCGTTCGACGCGCTGTCGCGCCCGACCGCGGACAAGCACTCGACCGGGGGAGTGGGCGACAAGATCACCCTGCCCCTGGCGCCCCTCGTCGCCGCGTGCGGCGTCGCGGTGCCGCAGCTCTCGGGCCGCGGACTGGGCCACACGGGCGGGACGCTGGACAAGCTCGAGGCGATCCCCGGCTGGCGGGCCTCGATCTCCAACGAGGAGATGTTCGCCCAGCTCGAGTCGGTCGGCGCGGTCATCTGCGCGGCCGGGGCCGGGCTCGCTCCGGCCGACAAGAAGCTCTACGCGCTGCGCGACGTCACCGGCACCGTCGAGTCGATCCCGCTCATCGCCTCGTCGATCATGTCCAAGAAGATCGCCGAGGGGACCGGTGCGCTGGTCCTCGACGTGAAGGTCGGCTCCGGTGCCTTCATGAAGAACCTCGACGATGCCCGCGAGCTCGCCCGGACGATGGTCGACCTCGGCCTCGACGCCGGGGTGCACACGGTCGCGCTGCTCACCGACATGGCGACGCCGCTCGGCCTGACCGCCGGCAACGCGCTCGAGGTGGCGGAGTCGGTCGAGGTGCTCGCCGGCGGTGGTCCGGCTGACGTGGTCGAGCTGACGGTTGCGCTCGCCCGAGAGATGCTGCTCGGCGCCGGCGTACGTGACCTCGACCCGGCCGACGTGCTCGCCTCGGGCCGTGCGATGGACGCCTGGAACGCGATGATCGCCGCCCAGGGTGGCGACCCCTCGGCGGCGCTGCCGGTGGCCCGCGAGCAACACGTCGTGACGGCGCCGTCCTCAGGTGTGCTGACCCGCCTCGACGCGCTCTCGGTCGGGCTGGCCGCCTGGCGCCTCGGTGCCGGTCGCGAGCGCAAGGAGGACCCGGTGCAGCTGGGCGCGGGCGTCGTGTGGCACGCGCGCCCCGGCGATCCCGTACGGGCCGGCGAGCCGCTCTTCACGCTGCACACCGACACGCCCGAGCGTTTCGATCGGGCCCTGGCGGCGCTCGAGGGCGGCTGGGACGTCGCGCCCGAGGGCACCTCGTACGAGCCCTCGCCGCTCATCCTCGACCGGATCAGCTGAGAATGCCGCCGGCCGCTCGTCGCCGGCGGATGCGCCGCGGCGCTATATAGATGAGCACGTTCGCGCGGCGTCGCGATGTGCTCGTCTTTATAGGGGCCTATAAAGACGAGCACGTTCGTCTATACGGATGAGCACGTGGTCTATGTGCTCATCCGTATAGCGGCGCGCGAGCCGCCGTAGCGGTCGCGGTCGCGCCTGCGGCTCACTCGGAGAGGAGCAGCACCAGCGTCTCAGCGACGCAGGCCGGCTTGGCCTCGCCCTCGATCTCGACCGTGTACGAGATCGTGACCTGCAGGCCGGCCGGGATGGTCGCGACGTCGGAGAACACCGCCGAGCCACGGATCCGCCTGCCCACGAGCAGGGGGTTCGGGAAACGGACCTTGTTCAGCCCGTAGTTGAGCTTCGCGCCCGGCGTCTCGAGGGAGAAGATCTGCGAGCCGAGCCACGGCACTAGCGAGAGCGTCAGGTAGCCGTGCGCGATGGTGCCGCCGAACGGTCCGCTCTTCGCGCGATCCACGTCCACGTGGATCCACTGGTGGTCACCGGTCGCGTCGGCGAAGGCGTCCACGCGGTCCTGGGTGATCTCGACCCAGTCGGTGCTGCCGAGCGGCTCGCCCTCGGCGGCCGCGATCTCGTCGAACGTGGTGAAGGTGCGCATGTCCATGCCCCCTGGGTGGAACGTCCTGCTTGGATGGGTCCCATGCAACCTACCGGTGAGCAGATCCTCCAGGCACCGAAGGTGCTCCTCCACGACCACCTCGACGGCGGCCTGCGTCCCGCGACGATCATCGAGCTCGCAGCCGGCATCGGCCATGCGCTGCCAGCGACGACACCCGAGACCCTGGCGGACTGGTTCGCGGAGAGCGCCGACTCCGGATCGCTCGAGCGCTACCTCGAGACCTTCGCTCACACCGTCGCCGTGATGCAGACCGCCGATGCCATCACGCGGGTCGCGCGGGAGGCGGTGGAGGACCTCGCGGCCGACGGCGTCGTGTACGCCGAGATCCGCTACGCCCCCGAGCTGCACGTCGACGGCGGACTCGAGCTGGAGGAGGTCGTCGCGGCGGTGCAGCGCGGCTTCGACGAGGGCATGGCCGCCGCCGACGGCACGATCGTCGTACGCCAGCTGCTGACCGCGATGCGTCAGGCCGCGCGTGCCTCCGAGATCGCCAAACTCGCCATCGAGTGGCGCGAGCGCGGCGCGGCCGGCTTCGACATCGCCGGGCCCGAGGCGGGCTTCCCGCCCACCCGCTTCCTAGCCGCCTTCGAGCTGCTGGCCGCCGAGAACGTGCGCTACACGATCCACGCCGGCGAGGGCTTCGGGCTGCCCTCGATCTGGGAGGCCGTGCACCCGTGCGGCGCCGACCGGCTCGGCCACGGCGTCCGGATCGCCGAGGACATCACCGTGGGGGCCGACGGCACCGCCGCCCTCGGCAAGCTGGCGGCGTACGTCCGCGATCGGCGCATCCCGCTCGAGATCTGCCCGCGCTCCAACGTCCAGACCGGCGCCGCGGCCTCGATCGCCGAGCACCCGATCGGGCTGCTCGCCGACCTCGGCTTCCGGGTCACGGTCAACACCGACAACCGGCTGATGTCACGCACCTCGATGAGCATCGAGATGCAGGGCCTCGTCGACGAGCTCGGCTGGGACCTGGCCCAGCTGGAGAAGGTCACCGTCAACGCGATGAAGTCAGCGTTCCTGCATTACGACGAGCGGGTCGACCTCATCCACCGGATCAAGGAGCGGTACGCCGCCCTGCGCGGGTGACGCAGGGCCGAGTCGGCGGTGCGGGAGGGCCGAGTCAGCGGTGCGGGAGGGCCGAGTCAGCGGTGCGGGAGGGCCGAGTCAGCCGCGGAAGGCGGCCTCGAGCGCGGCGATGTCCATCTTCCGCATCTGGAGGAAGGCCGCGACGACACGCTGGACCTGCTCGGGGGTGCCCTCGGACAGGTAGCGCTCGAAGCCGGCGGGGACGATCTGCCAGGAGACCCCGAAGCGGTCCTTGCACCACCCGCACTGCTCCGACTCCGGGATCGAGGACAGGGCCGCCCAGTAGCGGTCGAGCTCGGCCTGGTCGGCGCAGCTGACCACGAACGACACCGCTTCGTTGAAGCCGAAGCCGTGGCCGCCGTCGGAGCTGTCCATCGCGGTCAGCCAGGTGTCGCCGAGACGGAAGTCGCTGAACATCACGGTGCCGGCCTGCTCGGCGCCGGAGTCCTCGGGCCAGCGCACCAGGTTGCCGGGCTCAGCGTCGGGGAACAGGCCGGTGTAGAGCGCGCGGGCGGCCTCGGCCTTGCCCGCGGCGTCGCCGACGAAGAGCATCGAGGGCAGGATCGGCGGGCGCGGCTCGCCCTCCGGGTCGGTGAGCATGATCTGCCAGGACACGCCGAAGCGGTCCTGGACCCACCCGTAGCGTGGGGAGAACGGGTACTCGCCGAGCTCCATCAGCACGTGCCCACCCTCACGCAGCGCGGCCCAGAGCCGGTCGACCTCGGCCCGCGCGTCCGCGACCCGCGACGGATCGACGTTGACCAGGAACGAGATCGACGGGTTGATCGTGAACTGCGGCCCGGCGCTGATCGCCATGAAGTCCTGACCCCACAGCCGGAACGACACCATCTCGGTGTCGCCGCTCGGCGTGTCCTTGAGCACGCCGCTGCTGGTGATCTCGGAGTCCGGGAAGAGGCCGGTGTAGAACGTGGCGGCCTCGAGGGCCTGCGTGTCGAACCAGAGGTGCGGGGTGATCGTGGACATGCGATCCAGCATGCTCCGATCAGGCTCGCGGCACCACCGTCGACCAGACCTGCGGCCAGCCACCGAGCCCGAGCGTGCGGGAGGTGAACTGCTCGCGGGTGACGATCCGGACGGACCCGTCGGCCGGGTCGAAGACCTGGAGCGCGGCCCCGTCCTCGCCGCCGACCCCCAGCACGAGCGTGACGTGGCGCGGCAGCGTCCGGGTGCCGACGTAGAGCCCGCTGAACAGGCCCCGCGACGCGGCGCGGTGCAGCCGGTCGTACGCGCGCCCCGGGCACAGGCCCGCGACGCCCCACGGCGACAGCGCGTAGCGGACGCCCTCGATCTCGTGCAGCTGGTGAGCCACCGACCAGAACGCGGTGCCGAGCCGCCGCGGCCAGCCGCGGAAGGTGCGGTGCGTCGCCTGCACCACCTCAGCGAAGCGCGGCCGGATCTCCTCGGCCCATGCGGGGTCGCGCAGCATCCGTGCGACCACCACCGACGTGGCGCCGCAGGAGACGTTGTCGGGCTGCCGCAGCCCACGCGGCAGGGTCACGGTCCGTGCCCGCAGGCGGGCACGCAGCTCGCCGTACGCCTGCTCGGAGGAGACAGCTCGGCAGCCCTTCGCCACCGCGTCGTCGACCACCCGGCGCTGCCCGCGCATCAGGGCCAACCCCCGTCGCACCAGCACCACCGGCGGCTTGCGTCGCTCCCGCAGGTCACGGACGAGCCGACGCCAGAAGGTCACGATCGGGCGCTGCGTGATGCAGTACGCCGCCAGCAGGTCGCCGGCCCGCGAGCAGTCGGCGACGATCTCCTGGGCGAAGATCCCCTCGGCCACGAACATGTCGTGCTCATCGAGGGCCATCGTCTTGGAGCCCACCCGGCCGTCGGCGGAGATCTGGTAGATCGGCACCTCGGTCGTGCCGGCCTCGCAGAGCTCGCGGATCGCGGCGAGCGCGTCCTCGCGCAGCCAGGAGTCCGGGTCGTCCCAGTCGACGATGCCCGCGTTGGGGCCGCTTGCGATGCGTGGCAGCGACGGGTCGCTGCCGTTCTTGTAGAAGTCGTCGAGGTTGAGCACCGGCAGGCCGAGACGGTGGCTCAGCCGGGACTTGCCGGAGCCGGACGGGCCGGCGACGACGATGACGCGTGCGGGCACCTGCGTCAGTAGGAGCCGGAACCGGACTCCGCGGCGCCGGCGAGCAGCGCGCGCGAGCCGGAGACACCGAGCCGGGTGGCGCCGGCCGCGACCATCGCCTCGGCCTGCTCGAGCGTGCGAACGCCGCCGGAGGCCTTGACACCGAGGTCGGGGCCGACGGTCTCCCGCATGAGCTTCACGGCCTCGACGGATGCGCCGCCGGCCGGGTGGAAGCCGGTCGAGGTCTTCACGAAGTCGGCGCCCGCGGCGACCGAGGCACGGCACACGCCGACGATCTCCTCGTCGCCCAGCGCGGCGGACTCGATGATCACCTTGAGCACGGTCGGGGCGGGCACCGCGGCGCGGACCGCCGCGATGTCGGCCTGCACGTCGTCGTACCGGTGCTCCTTGGCGGCGCCCACGTCGATGACCATGTCGATCTCCTCGGCACCGAGCCGGACCGACTCGGCCGCCTCGGCTGCCTTGACCGCGGAGGTGTGCTTCCCGCTCGGGAAGCCGCAGACCACCGCGAGGTGGAGCCCCTCGGGCACGGAGACGGGCAGCATCGAGGGCGAGATGCACACCGAGTAGGTGCCGAGCTCGGCGGCCTCGGCGATCAGGGCCTCGACGTCGGCGCGGGTGGCCTCCGGCTTCAGCAGGGTGTGGTCGATGATCCTGGCGATGTCGGCGGAGCTCACCGGCACAGCATACGCATCCGGCTTCCTGTGGATATCGCGGAACCGGTTGTTGACGTCAAGGTTGTCTGCGATCCTCCTCAACGGATTCGCCGGGTGGCCGATCAGTTTCGTTTAAAGATATCGGAGAGGTGCGGGGGGCACTGCGCGTGAGCACGCTGCGATTCGATCTCGACCACGCCTGGCGTGAGGCGCCGGCCATGGCCACGCCGTCCACGCTGCGGATCAGCGCCACCTTCCTCCTCGGCCTGGCCGGCAGCATCGCCGCCCTCTGCGCGATGGTCATGCCCGACGCCGCCGAGCCCCGCCTCACCCTCGCGGGCGTCGGCCTCCTGGTGCTGGCCGGTGGCGCGGTCTGCGCCGCGGTCGGCCACCGGCTGCCACGCTGGTCGTACGAGCTGCTCGTCACCAACGCGATCCTCCTGGTCACGCTGGTGGCCTGGGTGGAGCGGGACCGGCTCGACGTCCTCGCGGTGAGCTCGTTCTATCTGCTTCCGGTGGTCGCGGGCGCGATGCAGTTCTCGCTGCGCAAGGCGATGCCGATGCTGCTGCTGGCGCTGCTGTGCCGCGGCTGGGTGACCATCGCTGACGGGGTGCACCTTCCCGAGGTGCTCATGGTCGAGGGGTGCCTGGCGGGCCTGGCCGTGCTCGTCGCGTGGATGGCACACGCCGCCGACGTCGCGGAGGTCGACCCGCTCACCGGGGCGCTCAACCGCCGCGGCCTCGAGCGCCGCCTGGAGGGCACGCTGCGCCGGCTCGATCGCGAGGGCGGCCAGTGCGCACTGATCGCGATGGACATCGACAACTTCAAGCAGGTCAACGACGTCAACGGCCACCAGTACGGCGACCGGCTGCTGATGGGCTGCGCCAACGCCTGGCACGCCGTGCTGCCCGAGCGGTCGGTGCTGGGGCGCCACGGTGGCGACGAGTTCATCGTCCTCCTCCCCGACACCTCGCTCGGCCAGGCCGCCGACGTCGCCGACCGGCTCCGCGCCGCCGTGCCCGGAGAGGCGACCTCCTCGGCGGGGGTCGCCGCCTGGGGCCGCGGCGACTCGCAGTCGCTGCTGCTCAGCCGGGCCGACGTGGCGCTCTACGAGGCGAAGTCCTCCGGCCGTGACCGCACCTCGGTCTACGGCGACCCGGACCGTGACGCCAGCGAGCTCGAGGCGGCGATCGCCGCCGGCGAGATGCGGGTGATGCTGCAGCCCGTCGTCGAGCTGCAGCGCGGCGACTTCGTCGCCGGCTACGAGGCGCTCGTACGGTGGCACCGGCCAGGCCGCGGCATCGTCAGCCCCGACGACTTCATCCCGCAGGCCGAGCGCACCGGAGCCATCCACGCACTGGGCCGATGGGTCCTCGACGAGTGCTGCCGGCTCGCGGCGCTGCTGCCGGAGGCCTACCAGGTGATCGGCACCAACGTGTCGGTGCACGAGCTGCGGCGCGCCGGCTATGCAGAGCACGTGAGCCTCTGCCTCGAGACGTGGGGCACGACGGCGAGCCGGCTCGTCTTCGAGGTGACCGAGAGCGTCTTCGAGGACAACGACCCGCAGATCATCCAGAACCTGTGCGACCTGAGGGAGATGGGGTCACTGGTCGCGATCGACGACTTCGGCGCCGGCTACTCCTCGCTGCGTCGCATCGAGCAGCTGCCGATCGATCTCATCAAGGTGGACGGGACCCTGACCCGGTCGATCCGCGAGGGCCACGACCCCGCCATCCTGCGCGCGATCGTGACGATGGCGCGCAGCCTCGGGGTGCGGCTGCTCGCCGAGCACGTCGAGACCGAGTACCAAGCCCAGGTGCTGCGCGCGCTGGGCTACGAGCTCGCGCAGGGCTACTTCTTCGGCCGCGCGGCGGTCCCGGGCGAGGCGTACGTCGTCGCGCCGCGGGTGCCGGTCGACGACGCCGCGCACTGACCGCGCTCCGACGCCGCCGGCCTCACAGTCCGAGGGCGCCCCGCATGTCGTCCTTGAGCGCGGCCAGCCGCCGGGAGGCCTCGACGCGAGCGGCCGCCAGATGGGGCGCGCCCTCGACCGGGATGACGACCTCGAGGTAGCACTTCAGCTTCGGCTCGGTGCCGCTCGGGCGCACGATCACACGGGAGCCGTCGGCGAGGTGGTAGCGCAGGCCGTCGGTCGGGGGCAGCGTCGCCGTGCCGGCGGTGAGGTCCTCGGCGGAGGTGACCTCCGCACCCGCCAGGCTCGTCGGCGCGGTGGCGCGCAGCCGCTCCATCGCCTCGCCGATGAGCGACAGGTCCGTCACCCGGACGGAGAGCTGGTCGGTGGCGTGCACGCCGTGGGTGAGCGCGATCTCGTCCAGGCGGTCGAGCAGCGTGTGGCCCGAGGCCTTGAGCAGCGCGGCGAGCTCGACCACGCGGACCGCCGCCGAGATGCCGTCCTTGTCCTTCACGACCGTCGGGTCGACGCAGTAGCCGAGCGCCTCCTCGTACCCGAACGCGAGACCCTCGAGACGACCGATCCACTTGAAGCCGGTCAGGGTCTCGACGAAGGGCTGGCCGTACGCGGCGGCCTGCTTGCCGAGCAGCGAGGAGGACACGATCGAGCATGCGTACGTCCCCGCGGCGCCGGTGCGCAGCAGGTGGTCGGCGAGCAGGGCGCCGACCTCGTCGCCGCGCAGCATCCGCCAGCCGCTCTCGCGCGTCGGCACCGCGACCGCGCACCGATCGGCGTCCGGGTCGTTGGCGATCACCAGGTCGGCGCCGACCTCGGCGGCCTTGGCGAGCGCCAGGTCGATGGCGCCGGGCTCCTCGGGGTTGGGGAAGGCGACGGTCGGGAACTCGGGGTCCGGCTCGGCCTGCTCGGCCACCGGGATGGGCTCGGGGAAGCCCGCCAGCCGGATCGCCCGCAGGGCGAGGTCGGAGCCGACGCCGTGCAACGCGGTGTGGACGGTGACGACCTCCCGCGGGCCACACGAGTCGACCAGCGTGGTCACGCGGGCGAGGTAGCGCGCGACCACGTCGTCGCCGAGCACCGTGCCGCCATCGCCTCGTGGGATGTCGGAGACGGGACCCGCCGAGGCGGCGGCGATCTGCGCGGCGATCTCGATGTCGGCGGGCGGCACGATCTGTGAGCCGTCGCCGAGGTAGACCTTGTAGCCGTTGTCCTGCGGCGGGTTGTGGCTCGCGGTCACCATCACGCCTGCGGCCGCGCCCTGGTCGCGGATCGCGAAGGCGAGCACCGGGGTGGGCAGCGGGCGGGGGAGGAGCAGGGCGTCGATGCCGACGCCCGTCATCACCTCGGCGGTGTCGCGGGCGAAGACGTCGGAGTTGTGCCGCGCGTCGTACCCGATCACGACCGGCCCGCTCGCGCCGGTCTGCTTGAGGTAGGCGGCCAGGCCGGCCGCGGCACGTAGGACGACCACGCGGTTCATCCGGTTGGGTCCGGCACCGAGGGCGCCGCGCAGCCCGGCGGTGCCGAACTGCAGCGTGCCGGCGAAGCGATCGGCCAGGTCGTCGGTGATCCCGGCGTCGAGGAGCGCGGCCAGCTCCGCCCGGGTATCGGGGTCGGGATCCTCGGCCAGCCAGGTGCGGGCGAGCTCGAGCAGGCCAACGTCTCCATCCGTCATGGTCAGACCGTATCCGGCAGGATGACCGTTGTGGACAGGCCCCGACTCAATCGGCACTTCTCCTTCGACACGACCTGGTCGCTCGACGCCACCGTTGCAGCGGTGCGCGACGTGCTCGTCGACCTCGAGCGCTATCCCGAGTGGTGGCCCCAGGTCCGTGCCGTCGCGAAGCTCGGTGACGACGACGCGATCGTGGTCTGCCGCGCCGCACTCCCGTACGCCCTGGAGCTGCGCCTGCACGCGGTGTCACGCGAGCTGCCCACCTTGCGCGTCGACGTCGCCGGCGACCTCGTGGGCTCCGTGGCCTGGACCCTCACCGAGGAGCCGGGCGGGGGCACGCGGGTCGAGGCGCACCAGGAGGTCGAGCTGACCACCGTCCCGGCTGCGCTGGTCGCCGTCGCCCGGCCGCTGCTCACCTGGAACCACGACCGGATGATGCGCGGCTGCGCGCTGGGGCTCGACGCCCGGCTCAGCCGGCTCAGCCGGGGATCGGCCGGCTGAGCGGCACCGCGTTCGGGAGCAGCCGCGGACTGGCCTCGCGCAGCACCCCGAGGACGATGAGCAGCTGGGCGGCGCAGTAGGTCGCCATCACCCAGAAGTCGTGCCCGGGCTGGGTCCACACGTCGAAGGCGTCCAGCGCGATCAGGCTGTCGGAGACCATGAAGATCCCCGCGCCGATCCAGGTCAGGGCGTTGACGCCGCTGGCCAGCGTCGCCATCGCCGCGAGGCAGCAGCCGTAGATGATGACCGCCGAGGCGAGCACGCCCGCCGCCGGGACGCACGCCACGAGGAGGGCCAGCAGCGCCAGCCCGTACGGCGTCAGCCAGGCGCGCCGCACCTGCCACAGGCTCCGCTCGCGGTAGGGGAGGAACCCGCGGATGTAGCAGAGCTGCGCGATCAGGAACGAGCCGAGCATCGCCCCGAACTGGGCGTCGTCGTGCAGCAGCCGCGGGACCGAGTCGCCGAGCCAGGAGAAGAGCAGCGCCCACCGGGTCAGGTCGAGCAGCCGGTCGCGATGCGGCGCGGCCGTGATCAGGAAGAGCGCCAGCGCCGGCATCAGCAGCACCTGGGTGGCGTCGGCGAGCGCATGCGCACCGCTGACGTCAGCGACCAGATGGACGGTCGTGACGGCGACGTAGGGTGCGAGCAGTGCAGGGCGCATGGCCCGCACCCTATCGGCGGCGAGCGGCGCGAATTGACCGTTCGGTCACATGTCGATCGAGCTCATGTCGCCGTACCGTGCTCCGCGCACCGCCTCGCGCGGCACCGCGGTGCTCAGCGCCGCCAGGTCGTCGGGGCTCAGCGCGATGTCGGCGGCGCCGACGTTCTCCTCCAGGTAGCGCACCCGCTTGGTCCCGGGGATCGGCGCGACGTCATCACCCTGCGCCAGCACCCAGGCCAGCGCGAGCTGCCCGGGCGTGACCCCCTTCTGCTGCGCGATCGCCTTGACCCGGTCGACCAGGGTGAGGTTGGCGGCGAGGTTCTCGCCCTGGAAGCGCGGGAAGTACGGCGTCGAGCGGCTATCGCCCTCGCCCGGCTCGGAGGTGATCGCGCCGGTGAGGATGCCCCGGCCGAGCGGGGAGTACGGCACCAGGCCGATCCCGAGCTCGCGGATCACCGGCAGGATCTCGTCCTCGAGATCGCGGGTGAAGAGGCTGTACTCGGTCTGCAGCGCCGTGATCGGGTGGACGGAGTGGGCGCGCCTGATCGTCTCGGCGCTCGCCTCCGACAGGCCGAGGAAGCGGACCTTGCCGGCGTCGACCAGCTCCTTCATCGCTCCGACCGTCTCCTCGATCGGGACGGACTTGTCGACGCGGTGCTGGTAGTAGAGGTCGATGTGGTCGACGCCGAGTCGCTCGAGGGAGGCGTCGCACGCGGCCCGTACGTACTCCGGGCTGCCGTTGATCCCGAGGCGGGTGCCGTCGGGGAGGCGCTCGTTGCCGAACTTCGTCGCGAGCTGCACCTGGTCACGACGCCCGGCGATCGCCTTGCCGACGAGGCGCTCGTTGGTGAACGGGCCGTACATGTCGGCGGTGTCGAGGAAGGTGACGCCCAGGTCGAGCGCGCGGTGGATGGTGTCGATGCCGCTCTGCTCGTCGGGGGCTCCGTAGAACTCCGACATGCCCATGCAGCCCAGCCCGAGGGCCGAGACGGTGAGGGGAGCGGAGGTGCCGAGGGTGCGGGTGGGAAGGGTCATGCCTCCACTCAACGACTTGGAGTGCGCTCCAAGTCAAGCGCGTTGTCGCGAGTCGTCCCGTCGAGGCAGGCGGGCTCGATCCGATGCCCGACCTGGTCGAGATAGAGGTCGATCTTGACGTCGATCGCGGCCAGGTGCGCCTGGACGGCGGCGAGCTCGTCGAGGACCCGCTCCCGGTGGGCGCGCAGCAGCTCGAGCCGCTCGAGCTCGTTGCCGCCGCCGGTGCGGATCATCGCCGCGTAGCGGCGCACGTCGCGGATCGGCATCCCGGTCGCGCGCAGCCGGGTGACCATCTCGATCCAGCTCAGGTCGGTGTCGGTGTAGCGCCGGTGGCCGCTCGCCGAGCGCCCGACCGGATGGGCCATCAGCCCGTCGCGCTCGTAGTAGCGCAGCGTGTCGGCGCTCAGCCCCGACGCTGCGGCCGCCTCCGCAATGGTCATCGCCATGGGATCGAGCGTACGACCCGGCGCGGCGCCGCGCCGCTCAGATCTCGGGGACGATCCGCGAGAGCAGCGCGCCCATCCGGCTGGCGGCGGACCGACCGGCCTCGAGGACCTCCTCGTGGTTGAGGGGCTGGTCGCTGATGCCGGCGGCGAGGTTGGTGACCAGGCTGATGCCGAGGATCTCCATCCCGGCCTCGCGGGCCGCGATCGCCTCCAGCGTCGTCGACATGCCGACCAGGTGGCCGCCGATGACACCGGCCATCCGGACCTCCGCCGGGGTCTCGTAGTGGGGGCCGGGGAACTGGACGTAGACGCCCTCGTCGAGGCTCGGGTCGAGCTCGCGGGCCTTGGCGCGCAGGCGCGAGGAGTAGAGGTCGGTGAGATCCACGAAGTTGGCGCCGACCAGCGGCGAGGTGCCGGTGAGGTTGATGTGGTCGCTGATCAGCACCGGGGTGCCGGGCGACCAGGACGGCTTGAGACCCCCGCAGCCGTTGGTGAGCACGATCGCGCGGCAGCCCGCAGCGGCGGCCGTACGGACCGGGTGCGCGACCGCGGCGACGTCGCGCGCCTCGTAGTAGTGGGTGCGGCTGAGGAAGACGAGCAGGTTCTTGTCGCCGGCGCGGACGCTGCGGATCTTTCCGCTGTGGCCCGCGACCGCGGCGGCCTTGAAGCCGGGCACGTCGGTGGTGTCGATCTCGGCGGTGGCGGTGCCGAGCGCGTCGACGGCCGGCAGCCAGCCGCTGCCGAGCACGAGGGCGACATCGTGGCGCTCCACGCCGGTGAGTCGGGCGAGCGCGGCGGCCGCCTCCTGGGCGAGCTCGTACGGCGAGGCGTCGGTCATGGGAAGACCCTAGTCGGGCCGCCGCGACGCTGTGGAGAGGCCGGCCCGACCCGCTCGTGTGGACGCTGGCGGGACGGGTTCGTACCTCCTGTGGACAGCCGTTTGCAGCTCTCCGGGAGCCGCCGCACCGTGGCGCCATGAGCACTCCCACCTTGAAGTCCCAAGCCGACGTCGAGCTGATGTGGCGCGTCCTGATGACGCCGCTGGGCTGGCGCGGGCGCTCGTTGTGGTTCGTCCTGGTGGCGCCCGACGATCGCCCGATCCCACACGTCTACGAGATCGCCGACCTGCCCGACACGATCGACCCCGGCGGCCACGCCGCCGCGGCCGAGCTGTGGCGTGACCTGCTCTCCGAGGTGCTGCCGGGCGGGCGGATCGCGCTGCTCCTGACCCGATCGGGGTCGGGGGATCCGGTCCGGGCCGACCGTCCGATCGCGGCGGGCACGTACGCCGCCTGTCGCGCCGCGGGTGTGCCGCTCGAGGTGATCCATCTGGCCACCGATGACGACATCGTGCCGCTGTCCGCCGACGCCGTCCTCGCCAGCGACACGCCGTGATGTGAGGCATCAGACCAGGACCGACGGTGCGCGCGGCCTCTAGGGTCGACACCGTGACGGAGCGAGCGAACGAGATGAGCGAGACGAACGAGAGCCCCGACCCCGGGTTCCTGGCGGACCTCAAGGACGCCGTGTCCCTGCGCACCGTGATGCTGGTCGTCGGGGTGCTCCTCGTGCAGCTGGCGTTCGTCGCCTCCTACGTCGGTGCCTTCCACCATCCAACCCCGCACGACGTCCCCGTCGGTGTCGTCGCGCCCCCACAGCAGGCCGCGCAGCTCACGCAGAAGCTCGACGCCGCCGCCGGTCATCCGCTCTCGCCCGAGGTCGTGCCCGACCGGGCGACGGCGGTGCGGCGGATCACGTCGACCGACCTCTCCGGTGCGCTCATCGTCGACCCCGCCTCGACCACCGACGAGCTGCTCGTCGCCTCGGGTGGCGGCGCATCGCTGGCTACCGCGCTCGAGCAGCTCGCCACGCAGGTCGGTGCGCAACAGGGTCGCTCGGTGAAGGTCACCGACATCGTGCCGCTGCAGTCCGGTGACGCCCGCGGGCTGAGCGGCTTCTACCTGGTCATCGGCTGGCTCGTCGGGGGCTACCTGGTCGCCTCCTTGTTGGGCGTGGCCAAGGGATCGCGACCCGCGACGCCTCGTCGGGCCACGATCCGGCTCGGCGCGACCGTGCCGTACGCCCTCGCCTCCGGGCTCGGCGGCGCGCTCATCGTCGATCAGTGGCTCGGCGCCCAGACCGGGCACTTCTGGGCCCTGTGGGGGCTCGGCACGCTTCTGGTGCTCTCGTCGGCGACCGTGACGATGGCGTTCCAGGTGCTGTTCGGGACGATCGGCATCGGGCTGACCGTGCTGCTCTTCGTCGTCCTCGGCAACCCCAGCGCGGGCGGGGCGTACCAGTCGCACCTGCTGCCCTCGCTGTGGCGGACGGTGGGTGGCTGGATCCCCAACGGCGCCGGCACGGACGCGGTCCGGCGGATCGTCTACTTCGACGCCCATGGCGTCGGCAGCAGGCTGGCCGTCATCGTCGCCTACATCGTCGTCGGCGTCGTGGTCACGCTCGGCGCGTCGGTCCTGCGTGCCCGCGCCGGTCTCGGGCGCCGGGCACACGCAGGCTAGGCCGGCCTCAGACGAGTTGGTCGACGGAGCCGAGGCGCCACACGGCGACGCCACCGACGCCGAGATCGCGGGCCAGCTGCAGGCGCAGGGCGTAGGAGCGGGCGTCGGCCCACCACAGCACCGTGCCGTCGGAGAGCCGCGCGGTCCACTCGCCGGCGGCGCCGTTCCACGTCGCCGTCGCGCCGTCGTCGGCGACGAGCCGACGCGCCTCGTCGTCGGTGACACTGCGTCCGGTGCCGTGCGTGGGCCAGGTGTAGCCGTAGCCGCCGAAGCCGAGCCGGGCCTTGTGCCTCGGCACCTGCTCGAGCAGCGCCGTCATGGTGGTCCGCTGCCACGCCAGCGGTCCGATCGGCCCCGGCCCGCTCCAGCCCGGGCCGTGGTCGTCGTAGGTCATCAGGTCGATGACGTTCGCGAACCGGCCCAGGCGACGCAGCAGGTAGCCGTGGTCGCGGTAGGCCGCCGTCGAGCTCTGTGCGCTCACGTCGACCGAGACGGTGCGCGCGTGCGGCATCCGACGCTGGAGCGCCCGGACCAGAGCGACGAGGCCGGCCCCGTCACGGCGCTGGACGAGCTCGAGATCGACGTTGACCCCGTCGTACCCGCCCCGGCGGACCGCGCGGGCGAGCTGCCGCGCGACGCGGTGCCGGTGCGCGGCCGACGAGAGCAGCCGGTGCGCGGCTGCCCGATCGAAGTCGCCCAGGCGGTTGCTGTAGTTGCTCAGCACGATCTCGACGTGGAGGCCGGCCGCATGCCCCGCGCGTGCCAGCTGCGCGGCGTTGGCCTGGTCCGGGTCGGTGATCGTGCGTCCGCTCGGCTGCAGCGTCACGCCGTCGATCGACAGCATGCTCACCCCGGACGCATTGGCCCGGACGACGCTGGCATCGTCGCCGGAGAGCACCCAGCCGATGACGCTCAGCCCGGCCGGACGGGCCTGAGCCGAGGTCGCCAGGGAGGAGGGCACGGCGACGCCGGCCAGGAGGAGAGCGGCGACGAGCGTGCGTCGCAGGACCGGTGCCATGACCTCAGCCTGTCACGTCGTGGTGACGCGACCCCGCTCCTCAGTGCTCGATCGACCGGCAGGGGCGGGTGCGCAGCGAGCGTACGTAGTCGGCCGGCGCATCCGCGGCCTCCGCGGCCTCCGCGATGGTGCCGAGATAGTGCGCCGACGGCAGCCCGCCCTCGTACGCGTCGAGCACGTAGGTCCACGCCAGCACGTCCGAGTTCAGCGTGTTGATCCGCACCTTGGTGCGTCGGTAGAGCCCGGTGTCGGTGGCCTGCCACTCGTCGAGGGTGCGCTCGTCCTCGCGGGTGACGTCGTAGATCGCGACGAAGACCTGCTCGAAGGGGTCGGGCACGATCGTGGCGAGCGCGCCGTCCCAGCCGTGCTCCTCGCCACCGAAGGTGAGGCGCCAGGCAGTCAGCCATCCCGTGGTCCGCAGCGGGGAGTGGGGACAGCGCTGCGCCATCAGGGCAGGGTCGAGGTTGGCCCCATAGGCGGCGTACAGGCTCACGTGCGCAACGTTACCGATGGGTGTCGTAGGCGACATGGGGTGGGCGCGTCGCGCGCACTAGGCTTGGGGCGTGACCCACTTCGATGTCCTCGTCCTCGGCGCTGGCCCCGGTGGCTACGTCGCCGCCATCCGTGCCTCCCAGCTCGGCAAGTCCGTTGCCGTCGTGGAGGAGAAGTACTGGGGTGGTGTCTGCCTCAACGTCGGCTGCATCCCCTCCAAGGCGCTGCTCAAGAACGCGGAGCTCGCCCACACGCTGACCCACGAGAAGGCCAAGTACGGCATCGAGGGTGACGCGACGATGTCGTACGGCCCGACGCACGCGCGCTCCCGCCAGGTGAGCGCCGGCATCGTCAAGGGCGTCCACTTCCTGATGAAGAAGAACAAGATCACCGAGGTCGACGGCTGGGGCACCTTCACCGGCCCGAAGTCGATCAACGTGGTGAAGGACGGTCAGACGACCGAGCACACCTTCGACGACCTGATCATCGCGACGGGCGCCACCGTGCGCTCGGTCCCGGGTGTCACCCCGAACGGCCAGAACATCGTCACGTACGAGGAGCAGATCCTCACCGACCAGCTCCCCAACTCCGTCATCATCGGCGGCTCGGGCGCCATCGGCGTCGAGTTCGCGTACGTCATGAAGAACTTCGGTGTCGACGTCACCATCGTCGAGTACGCGGACCGGATGGTCCCGACCGAGGACGCCGACGTCTCCAAGGAGCTCCTCAAGCACTACAAGAAGCTGGGCGTCAACGTCCTGCTCTCCACCGCGGTCAAGGGCGCCGTCGACACCGGCAGCGGCGTCGAGGTCACGGTCGCTCCTGCCGCCGGCGGCGAGGAGCAGGTCATCAAGGCCGACAAGATGCTCGCGGCCTTCGGGTTCGCCCCGCGCCTCGAGGGCTATGGCCTCGAGGCCACCGGCGTCGAGACCACCGAGCGTGGCGCGATCAAGACCGACGAGTTCGGCCGGACGAACGTCCCCGGCGTCTACGCCATCGGTGACGTCACCGGCAAGATGATGCTCGCCCACGTCGCCGAGGCCCAGGGCGTCGTCGTCGCCGAGGTCATCGCCGGCGTCGAGACGATGCCGGTCGAGATCGACTTCATCCCGCGCGCGACCTACTGCCAGCCCCAGATCGGCTCGTTCGGCTACTCCGAGCAGCAGGCCAAGGACAAGGGCTACAACGTCAAGACCGCGACGTTCCCGTTCTCGGCCAACGGCAAGGCCATGGGCCTCGGCGAGCCGGTCGGCTTCGTCAAGGTGATCGCCGACGCCGAGCACAACGAGATCATCGGCGCCGCCATGATCGGCCCCGACGTGACCGAGCTGCTCCCGGTGCTGACGCTGGCGCAGAAGTGGGACCTCACCGCCGACGAGGTCTCCCGCAACGTCTTCGCCCACCCGACTCTGGGCGAGGCCGTCAAGGAGGCCGTGGAGGGCATCGTCGGCCACATGATCAACTTCTAGTCGACGCCGTCCGGCACGCACGACGCCGGCCAGGCAGCGAAGGCCCCCGCCGATCGGCGGGGGCCTTCGTCGTCGGTCGCGTGCGTCAGCAGGTGTGCGTGCCCTTGCGCAGGGCGGCGACCCTGCCCTGAGCGTTGACGACCACCGTCTTGGCCCTCTTGCCCTTCGGGCCGACGCAGACCTGGGTGCCGGTGCCGTCCTGGCCGACGACCTTGATGACGTACGGGGTGCCGGCGCGCCGGCTGTTCCGCTTCACGTAGCGCTTGGAGCGCTTGACCATCTTCGGGGTGGCGATGGCCTTGAGGTCGGACAGGTCGCCCGTGCCGAGGGCGGCCTGGCGGGCACCGAGGAACTCCTCGCCGAGGGTGGCGGCGGGGTCGTTCGTGAACGTGCCGAGGTCGGCATCGACTCCGGTGGCGTCGAGACCGGCCCGGAGCTTCTGCTGGGTGGCCGGGTCGAGCTTGGCGAGCAGGTCCTTGGCGGCCTGCATGCCCTTCTGCTTGGTCTCGTCGGAGAGACCGGCGGCGGCCGACTGCGCAGCCGAGGCCGCCTGGGAGGCGGCGGCGGCCTTGAGGTCGTTCGCCTTGCTCGCGGCGGCGCTCTTGACGTCGCTGGAGCTGCAGCCGGCGAGGGACCCGGCTGCGAACAGGGCACCGACGGCTGCCGAGATCAGTCGTGTGTGTCGCATGTTCATCAGAACCTTCCGATCGTGGCGCCGCCCCATGCGGCGCCCGTGGTGAAGCGCTGATGGGACGGCGGTCCGGTGCGCTCCTGACGGCATACCGGCGGAATGTGTCCCAGGTCACCGCCGTGGTCGGGGCGAGGCTGCGTTCCACGCCTGGACTGACACAATGGGCCCATGCCCAACGTCGTGATCATCGGTGGAGGACCTGGCGGCTACGAGGCCGCTCTCGTCGCGCAGCAGCTGGGGGCCGACGTCACCGTCGTCGACCGCGACGGACTGGGCGGCAGCGCCGTCCTGACCGACTGCGTCCCCAGCAAGACGCTGATCGCCACCGCCGAGGTGATGACCGACATGGGCACCGCCTCCGAGCTCGGCATCCACTTCCAGGACACCGAGGGCGACGCGGCCACCAAGCTCACCGTCGACCTCGCCCAGGTCAACACCCGGGTCAAGGCGCTCGCCACCGCCCAGTCCGGTGACATCGAGGCCCGCCTCCTGCGGCGCGACATCCGGATCGTCAAGGGCATCGGCCGCCTCGGCAAGGGCGCCGGCGCCGGCGGCGGTGAGGTCATCGCCACGCTGCCCGACGGCACCGAGCAGTCCCTCCACGCCGACAGCGTGCTGATCGCGACGGGTGCGCGCCCGCGCGTCCTGCCCACCGCGCAGCCCGACGGCGAGCGGATCCTGACCTGGGAGCAGGTCTACGACCTCGACGAGCTGCCCGACCACATGATCGTGGTCGGCTCGGGCGTCACCGGCGCGGAGTTCGCCAGCGCCTACCTCGCGCTCGGCTGCCAGGTCACCCTGGTCAGCAGCCGCGATCGTGTCCTGCCCGGCGAGGACGCCGACGCCGCCGAGGTGCTCCAGAGCGTCCTGGAGCGCCGCGGCATGAACATCCTCGGCAACTCCCGGATGGCCTCGGTCGCCCGTGACGGCGACACCGTCACCGTGGCGCTCTCCGACGGCCGTACCGTCTCCGGCAGCCACTGCATCCTCGCGCTCGGGTCGATCCCGAACACCGAGGGCCTCGGGCTGGAGGAGGCCGGCGTCCAGCTCGACGACGGCGGCTTCATCCGGATCGACAAGGTCTCCCGTACGACCGCTCCGGGCGTCTACGCGGCCGGCGACTGCACCGGCGGCTTCATGCTGGCCAGCGTCGCCGCGATGGCCGGCCGGGTCGCGATGCGCCACTTCCTCGGCGACGCGGTGCAGCCGGTCGACCTCAAGGAGATCAGCTCCAACGTCTTCACCAGCCCCGAGATCGCCACCGTGGGCTGGTCGGCCGCGGCGGTCGAGAAGGGTGAGATCGAGGCCGACGTGGTCAAGCTGGACCTCACCGGCAACGCCCGCGCCAAGATGCAGGGCATCACCGACGGCTTCGTGAAGCTGATCGCCCGGCGCGGCAGCGGCGTCGTGGTCGGTGGCGTCGTGGTCGGCCCGCGCGCCAGCGAGCTGATCCACCCGATCGCGCTGGCGGTGAAGGCCAACCTCACCGCCGACCAGGTCGCCAACACCTTCACGGTCTACCCGTCGCTCAGCGGCTCCACGGCGGAGGTCGCGCGCCGCCTGCACCGCGTCGACTAGACCCAGAAGTCACAGCAGTCTCTGCTTTGCTCGGCACGACCCCTGCCGATCGGTTACCGTCCTAAGGAAACCTGATCGATGGGGGTCGTCCGGTGTCGCGTCGTGTGCTCGGGAAGGTCGCTGCGCTGCTCGCGCTCTGTGTCGCGTGCGCCTCGGTCACGGCTGCGCCCGCAGAGGCGCGCGCCCGGCGCGACAGTGTCATCACCACGCCGCTGAGCATCACCGGCTACGGCTTCGGCCACGGTCACGGCATGTCCCAGTACGGCGCCAAGGGCGCGGCCGAGCAGGGCCTCACGTATCGCCAGATCGTCGGCTTCTACTACCCGGGCACGACCTGGGGGACCGCCACCGGCTCGGTGCGGGTGCTGATCACCGCCGACACGACCCGTGCCGTCGCGGTCCTGCCGCGCGCCGGCCTGTCCGCCGAGCGGGTCGACGGCACCCGCCGGTGGAACCTCGACCGACCGCGCCTGGGCGCGAAGCGCTGGCGGATCGTCCCGGAGCCGGGCGGCCGTAGCCGCATCGACTACCTCGCCCACGGCTGGCACGCCCTGCGCCGGGCGTCGGGCGATCTCCAGTTCAGCGCCGGTGGTGCGCCGATCTCGCTGCTGCTGCCCGGCGGGGCCACGGTCGCGTACCGCGGGGTGCTGCGCTCGGCCAGCCCCCACCCCGGCGGCCTGGACCGCGACACCGTCAACGTCGTCTCGCTGGAGAGCTACCTCAAGGGCGTCGTGCCCCGCGAGATGCCCGCGCTGTGGTCGCCGCAGGCGGTGCGGGCCCAAGCCGTCGCCGCTCGCACGTACGCCGCCTTCGAGCGCGCCGACCAGCACGGCTACTACCAGCTCTGCGACACCTCCGCGTGCCAGGTGTACGGCGGCTACTCCGGGGAGTATCCGGCCTCCAACGAGGCCGTCACCGCCACCACCGGCCAGATCCTCACGTACGCCGGAGAGCCGGCCTTCACCCAGTTCTCCGCCAGCAACGGGGGAGCGAGCATGGCCGGCGGGATGCCGTACCTGGTCTCCAAGCCCGACCCGTACGACACCGCCGCCTCGCCCTACCGCGGCTGGAAGGTGAGCGTCGCGCCAGCGGCGGTGGAGCGGATGTGGCCGCGGATCGGTCGGCTCACCGCCGTCGCGGTGACGCGCTCGACCCACAACGCCCCGGGCGGTGGCTACGTCTCGAGCGTGGCGATCACCGGTACGACGGGCAGCGTCAACGTCAGCGGCGACGCGTTCCGCAGCTTCGCCGGGCTCCGGTCAAGCTGGTTCGCGATCACGTTGCCGAACGGCGCCACCACGCCCTCGCCTACCCCAAGCACCGTCTCACCGTGACACTGTGAGCCCCGGGTGACAGCCCGAGCTGTCACGCCGACTGCGATCCGTCGGCGGGGGCTGAGCTGTCCGACGTGTCACCGTGACAGCTCGCCGCTGTCACGGTGACACGTGGGCACACGAGTCTCAGGCCAGGACGAGAACCAGATCCCCGCCCTCGACGGACTGGGTGCCGCTGAGCGCGATCCGCTGGACCGTGCCGGCGACGGGCGCGGTGATCGCCGCCTCCATCTTCATCGCCTCGATGGTCGCGATCGTGTCACCCGCGGCGACCTGGTCGCCGACCTTGGCGCTCACGGTGACGACGCCCTGGAACGGCGCCGCGACCTGGCCGGGCACGGAGGCGTCGGCCTTCTCCGCGGCGGCGACGGCGGCCGAGACCGAGCGGTCGCGCACCGAGACCGGGCGCAGCTGGCCGTTGAGCGTGGCCATCACCGTGCGGTAGCCGCGCTCGTCGGGCTCGGAGACGGCCTCGATCGTGACGAAGAGCTGCACGCCCGGCTCGAGCTCGATGACGTGCTCCTCGCCGGCGCGCAGGCCGTAGAGGTAGTCGAGGGTGTCGAGCACGGAGACGTCGCCCCAGGTGGAGCGGGCCTCGGCGAAGTCACGCGTCGGGCCGGGGAAGAGCAGGCGGTTCAGCGTCGCACGGCGCCCCGGGTCCGGGGTCGCGGAGTCTCCCGCGAGCGCGGTCTCGTCCTCGGCGGACAGCGCGGCGGACGACGCGCTCTCCCAGGGCCGACCCTCGATCGCCTTGGAGCGGAACGGCTCGGGCCAGCCGCCCGGCGGGTCACCGAGCTCGCCGTGCAGGAAGCCGATGACCGAGGCCGGGATGTCGTAGGAGGCCGGGTCCTCGGCGAAGGCCTTCGGGTCCGCGCCCGCGGCGACGAGGGCCAGAGCGAGGTCGCCGATCACCTTGGAGGACGGGGTCACCTTCGGGACGCGGCCGAGGATGTCGTTCGCGGCGGCGTACATCTCCTCGATCTCCTCGAAGCGCTCGCCGAGGCCGAGCGCGATCGCCTGCTGGCGCAGGTTGGAGAGCTGGCCGCCGGGGATCTCGTGGCGGTAGACGCGGCCGGTCGGCGCGGGCAGGCCCGACTCGAACGGCGCGTAGACGCGGCGCACGGCCTCCCAGTACGGCTCCAGCGCGTTGACCGCGGCCAACGACAGGCCCGTCTCGCGCGGCGTGTAGTCGGTCGCCGCGACCAGCGAGGACAGCGACGGCTGCGAGGTGGTGCCCGACATCGCCGCGGTGGCAGCGTCGACGGCGTCCACGCCGGCCTCGATCGCGGCGGTGAGCGTCGCGAGCTGGCCACCAGGGGTGTCGTGGGTGTGCAGGTGGACCGGCAGGTCGAAGTTCTCCCGCAGCGCGGTCACGAGGGTGCGCGCCGCGGGGGCGCGCAGCAGGCCGGCCATGTCCTTGATCGCCAGCACGTGCGCGCCGGCGTCGACGATCTGCTCGGCCAGGCGCAGGTAGTAGTCGAGCGTGTAGAGCTTCTCGTCGGGGTTCGACAGGTCACCGGTGTAGCACAGCGCGACCTCGGCGATGGTCGAGCCGGTCTCGCGGACCGCCTCGATCGCCGGACGCATCTGCTCGACGTCGTTGAGCGCGTCGAAGATCCGGAAGATGTCGATGCCGGTCGCCGCCGCCTCCTGGACGAAGGCGTGGGTGACGCTCGTCGGGTACGGCGTGTAGCCGACCGTGTTGCGACCGCGCAGCAGCATCTGGAGGCTGATGTTCGGCACGGCCTCGCGCAGCGCGGCCAGCCGCTCCCACGGGTCCTCGGACAGGAATCGCAGTGCCACGTCGTACGTCGCGCCGCCCCAGGCCTCGAGCGAGAGCAGCTCGGGGGTGGTGCGGGCGACGTGGCGGGCCACGTCGAGGAGGTCGCGCGTACGGACGCGGGTGGCCAGCAGGGACTGGTGTGCGTCGCGGAAGGTGGTGTCGGTGACGGCGACGGCCGACTGTGCGCGCAGCGCCGAGGCGAAGCCCTCCGGGCCGAGCTCGAGGAGCCGCTGACGCGAGCCGTTCTTGATCGGCAGCGACAGGTCCAGCTCCGGGAGCTTGCTCGCCGGGGCGATCGAGACCGGTGCCTCGCCGTGCGGCTTGTTGACCGTCACGTCGGCGAGGTAGGTGAGCAGCTTGGTGCCGCGGTCGCCGGAGGCGCGCGCGGTCAGCAGCTGCGGGTGGGTCTCGATGAAGGACGTGGTGACGTGCCCCGAGGCGAAGTCGGGGTCGTCGAGCAGTGCCTGGAGGAACGGGATATTCGTCGCGACGCCTCGGATGCGGAACTCCGCGACCGCGCGGCGGGCGCGCTTGACGGCGTCCTCGAACGTCCGGCCGCGGCAGGTGAGCTTGGCCAGCATCGAGTCGAAGTGCGGGCTGATCTCGGCGCCGGTGAAGGTGGTGCCGCCGTCGACGCGCACGCCGGCACCGCCGGGGGAGCGGTACGTGGTGATGGTGCCGGTGTCGGGACGGAAGCCGTTGGCCGGGTCCTCGGTGGTGATGCGGCACTGGAGGGCGGCGCCACGCAGCTTGACGGTGTCCTGCGACAGGCCCAGGTCGGCGAGGGTCTCACCGGAGGCGATCCGCATCTGCGACTGGACGAGGTCGACGTCGGTGACCTCCTCGGTCACGGTGTGCTCGACCTGGATGCGCGGGTTCATCTCGATGAAGACGTAGTTGCCGGCCGGGTCGAGGAGGAACTCGACGGTGCCGGCGCACGAGTAGCCGATCGACGTGGCGAAGCGGACCGCGTCCGCGCACATCCGCTCGCGCAGCTCCTCGGGGAGGTGCGGGGCCGGGGCGATCTCGACGACCTTCTGGTGGCGGCGCTGCACCGAGCAGTCGCGCTCGAAGAGGTGCATCACGTTGCCCTGGCCGTCAGCGAGGATCTGGACCTCGATGTGGCGGGGCTCGACGACGGCCTGCTCGATGAAGACGGTCGGGTCGCCGAAGGCGGCCTCGCCCTCGCGCATGCAGGTCTCGACGGCCTCGCGCAGCTGGGCCGGGTCGTCGACGCGACGCATGCCGCGCCCGCCGCCGCCGGCGACGGCCTTGACGAAGAGCGGGTACGGGATGGCCTGGGCGGCCTCGACCAGGGCGTCGACGTCGGTGGACGGCTCGACGCTCTGCAGGGTCGGGACGCCGGCGGCCTTGGCGGCCGCGATGGCGGTCGCCTTGTTGCCGGTGAGCTCCAGGACCTCGATGGAGGGCCCGATGAAGGTGATGCCCTCGCGGGCACACGCCTCGGCCAGGGCCGGGTTCTCCGACAGGAAGCCGTAGCCCGGGTAGACGGCGTCGGCGCCGGCCTTGACGGCGGCCGCGACGATCGTCTCGGGGTCGAGATAGGTCCGGACGGGGTGGCCCGGCTCGCCGATCTCGTAGGCCTCGTCCGCCTTCAGGCGGTGCTCGGAGCCACGGTCCTCGTAGGGGTAAACGGCGACGGTCTTGGCGCCGAGCTCATAGGCCGCGCGGAAAGCTCGGATCGCGATCTCACCACGGTTGGCCACCAGGATCTTCCGGAACATGAGGCAACCGTAACCTTGCATAAAGTTACTCGACAGTACACGTCCATACAGTGTCGCGCGTCCGAAATACGAGGAACGCTGGAGTCATCAGATGACTCCAGCGCTCCTCGAAGGTGTGGTGCTGGTGGACCTACTTGATCTCGCAGATGACCGCGCCGTTGCCGACGGTCTCGCCGACCGTGGCGGACAGGCCCGTGACGACGCCGGCCTTGTGCGCCTTCAGCGGCTGCTCCATCTTCATCGCCTCGATGACCACGATGGTGTCGCCCTCGGCGACCTCCTGGCCCTCCTCGACGACGACCTTGACGACGGTGCCCTGCATCGGCGAGGCGACGGCGTCACCGGAGACGGCCGCGCCGGCCTTCTTGCCGCCCGCGCGCTTCGGCTTGGCCTTGGCGGCGGCGCCCGAGCCGGAACCGGCGAGCCCCCCGAGACCGGCCGGGATCACGACGTTGAGACGCTTGCCGCCGACCTCGACGACGACGCTCTGGCGCTCGCCGGCCTCCTCAGCCTCGCCGGCTGCCCCGGCGTACGGCTTGATGGTGTTGTTGAAGTCGGTCTCGATCCACGTCGTGTAGACGTCGAAGGACCCCTCGCCGCTCGGGTTGGAGGCGCCGACCCAGGCCGGGTCGTTGACGATGACCTCGTCGAACGTGAGCGCGGTCGGCATGCCGTCGACCTCGAACTCGGAGATCGCGCGGCGCGAGCGCTCGATCGCCTGGGTGCGGTCCTTGCCGGTGACGATCAGCTTCGCGATCAGCGAGTCGAACGCGCCCGGGATGGTCTCGCCGACCTCGTAGCCGCCGTCGACGCGGATGCCCGGGCCCTGCGGCGGGTTCCACTTGGTCAGCGTGCCGGGGGCCGGCATGAAGTTGTTGCCGCCGTCCTCGGCGTTGATGCGGTACTCGATCGAGTGGCCCTTGATCTCCGGGTCGCCGTAGCCGAGCTCCTCGCCCGCGGCGATGCGGAACATCTCGCGGACCAGGTCGATGCCGGTGACCTCCTCGGAGACGCAGTGCTCGACCTGGAGACGGGTGTTGACCTCGAGGAAGGAGATGGTCCCGTCCGCTGCGACCAGGAACTCACACGTGCCCGCGCCGACGTAACCGGCCTCCTTCAGGATCGCCTTGGACGAGGTGTAGAGGCGCTCGATCTGCTCGTCGCTGAGGAACGGGGCAGGGGCCTCCTCGACCAGCTTCTGGTGGCGACGCTGGAGCGAGCAGTCGCGGGTGGAGACGACCACGACGTTGCCGTGGCTGTCGGCGAGACACTGGGTCTCGACGTGGCGCGGCTTGTCGAGGAACTTCTCGACGAGGCACTCGCCGCGGCCGAAGGCGCTGACGGCCTCGCGGGTGGCGGACTCGAACGCGTCCGGGATCTCCTCGAGGGTGCGGGCGACCTTGAGGCCGCGACCGCCGCCGCCGAAGACCGCCTTGATGGCGACCGGGAGGCCGTACTCGTTGGCGAAGGCGACGATCTCGTCGGCGTTCTTCACCGGGTCCTTGAGGCCCGGGGCGAGCGGGGCGCCGGCGGCCTCGGCGATGGCCTTGGCCTTCGCCTTGTCGCCGAGCGCGTCGATGGCGGCGGGGGAGGGGCCGATCCAGATCAGCCCGGCGTCGATGACGGCCTGGGCGAAGTGGGCGTTCTCGGCGAGGAAGCCGTAGCCCGGGTGGATCGAGTCGGCGCCGGACTGCTTCGCGGCGGCGATGATCTTCTCGATCGAGAGGTAGGAGTCGGCCGGCGTCGCGCCGTCGAGCGAGTACGCCTCGTCGGCCAGCCGGACGAACAGCGCGTCGCGATCCGGCTCGGCGTAGACGGCGACGGAGCCGATGCCCGCGTCCTTGCATGCCCGGATCACGCGTACGGCGATCTCTCCGCGGTTGGCGATCAGCACCTTGGCCAGCGGCTTGCTCAACGTCACTCCTCGATCGACTCCGACGCCCACTTGGACGATCGGGCCGACTGTACCGGCGATTCGGCCGCGTTGGGTGTGACGGCCGTTACGTCGTCCGGCCCCGTAGGCGCTCCGCGCCCGGCACCTCGTGCGTGGCCAGCGCCACAGCTCGTCCCTCGCTCGCGCTGCCGCTCGGTTCGTCGCCTACGCTTGCGGCCGTGTCGAGGTGGAGAAGGATCGCTGGCGAGGCCAGCCGGTTCATGGCGGTCGGTGCCATCGCCACCCTGGTCGCGGTGCTGCTCTACAACTGGCTCGCCTACGAGCCGCAGGGCCTGTGGTCGCCGCTGCACCGGCACATCACGCTCTCCTACATCGTCTCGCACGGCGTCGGCATGCTCGTCTCGTACGAGCTCTCGCGGCGCTGGACCTTCAAGGAGCGCTCCGAGCGGCAGCCGGGTGAGGGCTTCCTCTCGTACGCGATCATCAACATCCTCACGATGGTCACGATCCCGGTCGGCTGCCTCTGGGTGAGCCGGCACGGGCTCGGCTACACCAGCGGCCTGGCCGACAACCTGTCCGGCAACGTGGTCGGGCTGCTGATCTCCCAGGTGGCGCGGTTCTACCTGTTCCGCCGCTTCGTCTTCAGGCGGCCGATCCACTACATCGAGGTCTACGACGACCCGCACGCGCTCAGCGAGGCGGAGCCTGGGTCGTCGGATGAGCATCGGGACGGGTCCAGAGCGCCGTCCACGAGTGACCGAGTGAGCTGACCAGGTCGCGCACGAGCGGCAGGCTGACGCCCACCACGTTGTGATGGTCGCCCTCGATGCCGCTGACGAACGCGCCGCCGAGTCCGTCGACGGTGAAGGCACCGGCGACCTGCAGCGGCTCGCCGGTCGCGACGTACGCGGTGATCTCCTCGTCCGAGAGGTCGGCGAAGTGCACCGTCGTGGTGGCGTACGCACTCTCCTCGCGCCCGGTGGCGGTGTCGATCACGGCGTGGCCGGAGACCAGCACCCCGCTGCGGCCACGCATCGCCTGCCAGCGCCGGGTCGCCTCCTCGGGCGTGTGCGGCTTGCCGAGCGGGAGATCCCGGTAGCCGGGGGCGTCGAGCTCGAGGACCGAGTCGCAGCCGAGGACGAGCGCGTCCTTCGGGCAGTCGTCGCGTTCGGCCACCGCGCGGGCCTTGAGCTGGGCCAGGCCGAGCGCGATCGGGCGCGGGGGAAGGCCGTCGAGCACGCTCTCGTCCACGCCGCTGACGATCACCGTCGGCTCGATCCCGGCGTTGCGCAGGGTCTGCAGGCGAGCGGGGGACTGGGAGGCGAGCACGAACGTCGTCACGTGCGCTCGGTGGGATTCGAACCCACACTGGACGGCACCTAAAGCCGCTGTCTCTACCGTTGGACTACGAGCGCGCGGCGTCAGTCTAGGGAGAGCTCACGTGGCTCGAAGTGCAGGACCGTCGGGAACGGGTCGTAGAAGTGGTGCAGCAGCGCGCGCCACTCCTGGTAGTCCTCGGACCTGCGGAAGCCGTCCTCGTGCGCCTCGACCGAGTCCCATTCCGCGAGCAGGAGATAGGTCGACGCCTGCTCGACGCACCGCGAGACCTCCGCACGCAGACAGCCCGGCTGGCGTCGGATGATCGGCAGCGCCTCGGCCATCGCCGTCTCGAAGGCGGCCTCCCGGCCGGGGCGCACGGGCAGCAGGGCGTGCTCGAGGATCACCGGATCAGGCGTCGAGCTTGAGGTCGCGGCGCAGCTTGGCGACGTGGCCGGTGGCCTTCACGTTGTACTGCGCGAGCTCGACCCTGCCCTCCTCGTCGATCACGATCGTGGAGCGGATGACGCCCTCGACGACCTTGCCGTACAGCTTCTTCTCGCCGAACGCGCCGTAGGACTGCATCACGGTCTTGTCGGCGTCCGACAGCAGCCGGATGGTGAGAGCGTCGCGCTCGCGGAACTTCGCCAGCTTCTCCGGCTTGTCCGGCGAGATGCCGATGACCTCGTAGCCGGCGGCCTGCAGGGAGGCCAGCGAGTCGGTGAAGTCGCAGGCCTGCTTCGTGCAGCCCGGCGTCATCGCGGCGGGGTAGAAGTAGACGATCACCTTGCGGCCGCGCAGGTCGTACAGCGAGACGGTCTCGCCGGTGTCGTCGGGGAGGCTGAAGTCGGGGGCGATGTCACCTGCGGCAAGACGGCTCATAGGCGCCAACCTACCCGTCCGTTATCTTGTGTCGCATGGCCAAGGCAGACCGCAACTCCGCCCTCGAGCGTGAGATCGAGGAGACGCGCGAGCGTCTCTCCGGCACGATCGACCAGCTGGTGTACCGCGCTAACCCCAAGACGATCGCCTCACGGCAGGCGGCAGCGGTGAAGGCCGTCTACGTCGATCCGCAGACCGGACAGCCGAACACGGCCAACATCGGCAAGACCGCGGGCGGCATCCTCGTCACGGTCGTCCTCTTCGTCGCCCTGCGAAAGCTCGCCAAGCGCTCGTGACCTCCAGCAAGACACCGATCAAGATGCTCCACGATCGGGTCCTCGTGGAGCTCGACCGGGACGCGGGGGAGCGCCGCTCCACCGGTGGCATCGTCATCCCCGCGACCGCGGCGATGGGCGCCCGAAGGCTCACCTGGTCGCGCGTCATCGCGGTCGGCCCGCACGCGCGCGCCATCGAGGTCGGCGACCGGGTCCTCTTCGACGCCGAGGACAAGGCCGAGGTCGAGGTCGCCGGCGAGGTCTACATCGTGATGCGTGAGCGCGACGTCCACGCCGTCGCCGCCGACCGGGTCGCGGACGACTCGACCGGGCTCTACCTCTGAGCTAGGACTCGCTGAGGAGGCCGTACGCCCGCTGGGGCCGCAGCCGCAGCACCACCCGCTGATCCGTGACCATCGCGCGGCGGTACTCCTCCCAGTCGGGGTGCTCCTTGCCGGCGATCGCGGTGAAGACCGCGACCAGCTCGTCCGCGGTGGCGTCGTGGGGGTCCTGAGCGACAGCGGTCAGCTCGGCGTCGCACTCCAGCACGGCGTACGACCAGAAGTCCGCTCCGTTGACGTGCAGCGCGGCCCACGGCGTGCGGACGAGGTTGTGGTACTTCGCCCGCGTCGCCGTGATCGAGACGCGGATCAGCCCGTCGTCGCCGACGGTGTGCCCGACGTTGGACAGCTGCGGCTTGCCGTCGCGCTTGATGGTGGTGAGCACGGCCTGGGTGCGGCCGCGGGCGACCGTGAGGGCATCGGAGAGGTCCATGCCCCCAGCATGCCGCGTCGCGTCACATCGGGGGCGGCTGCTCCAGGCTCATCCGCAGCGCGGCGAGCTTCTGCTCCTCGTGCTGGCGCATCTTCCGCACGCGCATCGGCGCCATCAGCCGCTGCAGCCCGTGCGGATGGGTGGCCAGCACGCTGGTGAGCCGGGTGCCGTCGTAGGCGGAGTGCACGTTGTAGCTGATCGTGGTGTCGATCGCGTCGTGCATGGTCTCGACCAGGTGACGGGGTGGCTCGAGCTCGGTGATCTCCGCGCCGGGGTCGTGCACGAGGCCTTGGAGCGCCTCGAACGCCTCCTCCGGCTTGCACTGGATGACGATGGTGTTCTCGATGACCGACATCGCGGTCGCCTCCTCGCGGACGGGTGTCTTTCGACGATACGCCGCGCGGCGGCCGGCGACTACAGGCTCAGGGAGCAGCTGATGTCGCGCTGCTCATCGACCGACCTGCCCCGATCACCGAGAGGCGACGCCCCATGCGTCCACTATGGACGACGAAAGAGCCCCTGGCCCGGTTTCCCGGGTCAGGGGCTCTTCACTCGGTACGCCTCCACGGACTTGAACCGTGAACCCGCTGATTAAGAGTCAGCTGCTCTGCCAATTGAGCTAGAGGCGCATCGTTTTCGCTTGCGCTAGGCGCTCGCTGCAACGACGAGAACATTACCAGCGGGCCGGGGACGTGCGAAATCGGGGGTCGTCCTGAGGGCTCACGCCGGGCTCAGAGCCGCTTCTCGAAGAAGTGTCGTGCGTACGGGTTGTCGTTGTAGCGCTCGATCTCCGCGTAGCCGGCCCGCTGATACATCGCGATCGCCTCGACGAGCGCGTCGTTCGTGTCGAGCCGGACGATGTCGTGGCCGAGCTCGGACGCGGCAGCCTCGAGGTGGCGCAGCAGTCGGGAGCCGAGACCGGCGCCGCGCCAGCCGTCGTGCACCCACATCCGCTTGATCTCGCCGTACGCCACGGCGTCGGTGCCGGGCCCCATCATCTGGTGCTGCGTCTGCACGCCGCCGCAGGCGACCGGCGTGCCGTCGCTAACCGCCACCACGAAGATCCCGTTGGGCGGGCTCAGCAGCTCGGCGTCCTTGGTGCTCTGGCTGCCCGCGTCGAAGCCGTGGGGGAAGCGGGCGTCGAGCTCGGCGAAGTACGCGCCCATCGCCTGCTGGGCCGGTGGTGACATCGGGTCGACCGGCTCGAGCGAGACGGTCGCCGCACGTACGAGCAGGTCAGCGGTCGCCAATGCGTCGGCGAGCCGCTGCTGCTGGCGCGGGGTGAGGGGATCGACCAGGAGATGGGCTCGCTCCTCGGAGCGGCGTTCCAGGTCGTCCCAGGCTGCTCGGCCTGCGGCGGTGAGCTCGACCCGGCGCCGGCGCCGGTCCTGCGGGTCGGGGCTGAGCGTGACGAGCGCTTCCTGCTCGAGCCGGCGCAGCAGGCGACTCAGGTAGCCCGAGTCGAGCCCGAGTCGCGCGCGCAGCTCCTGGACGCTGCCCGGCTCGGCGCCGATCTCGAAGAGCAGGCGCGCCGTGCCGAGCGGCAGGCCCATGCCGAGGAACGAGTCGTCCAGTGCGCCGATGCGCTGGGTGTAGCTGCGGTTGAAGCGGCGGACGATCGCGGCGACGTCGGAGTGCATATCTCTGACTTTAGTCAGATAATTCTCACATCGCGAGGATCGGTCGTGACGGGAGCAGCAAGAAGCCCCGCTGGTCTGCGACCAGCGGGGCTTCTTCGTGGGGTGGATGACGGGACTTGAACCCGCGACAACCGGCACCACAAGCCGGGGCTCTACCAACTGAGCTACACCCACCATGCGGCCCTGACCGAGGTCAGCGCAACGACCGGAACTATAGGGGAATCAGCTCCCGCTTGTGGAATCGGTATCGCCGGACAGGCCCGTGATCGAGCCGCCGTGCTTCTCCGCGATCGCCTTGGCGGACTCGCTGTCGAGGCCCGGCACCGGCACGAAGACGGCCTCGCGGTAGTAGCGCAGCTCCTCGATCGACTCCTGGATGTCGGCGAGCGCGCGGTGGTTGCCACGCTTGGCCGGCGCCTGGAAGTACGTCCGTGGGAACCAGCGGCGCGACAGCTCCTTGATCGTGGAGACGTCGACGTTGCGGTAGTGCAGCCAGCCCTCGAGGGTCGGCATGTCCCGGGCGAGGAACGCGCGGTCGGTGCCGATGCTGTTGCCGGCAAGCGGCGGACGGGCATCCTTGCCGCACTGCTCCTGCACGTAGGCGAGAACCTGCGCCTCGGCTTCGGCCAGCGTCACGCCGTGCTCGAGCTCGGGCAGGAGGGCGGAGACCGTGTGCATGTTGCGGACGAAGTCGTCCATCTGCTCCAGGGCCTCGGCCGGGGGCTTGATCACGATGTCGATGCCCTCGCCGATGACGTTGAGGTCGAAGTCGGTGACGAGCACGGCGACCTCGATCAGAGCGTCGGCCTGTAGCGACAGGCCGGTCATCTCGCAGTCGATCCAGACAAGGCGATCAGTGGTAGACACCGGAGCACCCTAGACGATCGAGCCGGCGACAGCACGAGTGAGCCGGCCCGTGCAGCGCGCCTGTGCCCGCCGCCGGATCAGGACCAGAGCCGGGATCCGAAGTGCACCTGCACGAGCGTGAACACGATCGCGTAGTGCAGCACGATCCACACCGGCACCACGTCGTAGACGAGCCGGGCGAGCCGGTTCCCGTACGCGTGCACCCGCAGGTTGCGCCCGGTGACGGCCCAGAACGTCGGGATCGTCACCGCCCAGGTGACCATGCACCAGGGGCACAGCGCGTTGATCCGGTACGTCGTCTCGAACTGGAGCCACGTCACCATCACGATCGCCCCGGTGACGCCGACCTGCAGGCCGACCCAGTGCCACGCCCGGGGACTCACCCCCGACAGGAGCAGCACCCCGAAGCCGATGACGACGGGCCAGGCCAGGATGCCGATCAGCGGGTTGGGGAAGTCACCGAAGATCGAGGCCTGCGGGGTGTTGATGACGTTGCCGCAGTTGACCACGGTGTTGATGGCGCACGACAGCGTCGGGGTGTGGCCCTGGGCGATCTGCTGCCAGTACGAGATCTTGTCGAGCGTGAGCGCGCAGGCGGCATAGAGCCCGATCAGCCCCGCGACGATCAGCCAGCTGCCGAGGATGCGTCCGGTGCCGTACCGCCGCTCGTGGTCCAGTGACGCCTGGGTGAAGGCCTGCCACTCGGCATCGGACGCGTCCGCGTCCGGCTCGACCGGCGGGGGCGGCACGTCGCGCCCGGCAGCCATCAGGCCGCGGCCTTCACGCCTGCCGCGCCGCACACGTCGGCCGGCTTCTGGTCCGTGAGCTGGCACAGGGCGGCGGTGATCTGGTTGGCCTGGCCGACGATCGCCTTGGTGATGTCGCTGCTCGGGTCCTTCAGCGCGTCGGCGATCTGCTGGTGGGACTTGCCCTGCAGCACCTGCGGGTCGTAGCCGGCCCCCGAGGTGGTGAACTTCCCGCCGTACACGATGAACGGGATGCTGCCCTTCGGGTTGAGCGTGCCGACCGTGCTCTCGTCCTCGGCGGACAGGGTGTCCAGCGGGTTGTGGTCGCGGTCGGTGAGCTCGGCGCCGGTGAAGGAGAGGTAGTCGCTGGTGTACGAGGCGCCGTGGAAGCTCAGCGTCGCGGTGTCCGGGTAGACATCGGCCGAGGAGGAGGAGGTCTGGCCCAGGTTGCTGAACGTGCCGAACCGGGACAGCGCGTTGACCACCGACCAGCGCTCGGCCGCGCAGTAGGGGCAGAACTCGCCGCCGACGTACAGCACGCGCGGCTTGCCGTCGGCCGTCAGCGGCGTCGGGCTCTTGACCGCGACCGGGGGGTTGTTCGAGGTGCCCGCACCGACCGCGTCGATGGTCGAGGAGGGGACGCCGGTGACCGCGGCGACGACATCGCTGGCGACGGGGCCCGACGGGGCCTTCGTGTCGTTGCCGCGCGTGTTGAGCACGACGGCGACGATGATCGCGGCGATGACGACGACCACCAGCGCGACGCCCCCGGCCGTCTTGAGCTGGGCCTTGCGCCGGGCCGCGGCCTGCTGGCGCAGCATCTCCTGGCGCATCTGCTCGCGACGCGAGGCCTTCGCCTGGCTCCTGCTCTGCGATCCGTCCTGCGGGCCGTTGTTCCCCGTGCTGGTCATGAAACGCATGCTAGGACGTCCGCATGAGGAGAGGCTGAAGAGGACTAGCCTGCGCCGGGTGAAGGAATTCATCGCAGGCCTGCCGAAGGCCGAGCTCCACGTCCACCACGTCGGATCGGCCTCGCCGCGGATCGTCGCCGAGCTCGCCGCCCGCCATCCGGCCGCAGGTGTGCCGGCGGATCTCGCCGCGCTGCGCGAGTTCTTCACGTTCCGCGACTTCGCACACTTCATCGACGTCTACCTCGCGGTCGTCGACATCATCCGTACGCCCGAGGACATCCGCTACCTCACCTACGAGATCGCCCGCGAGATGGCATCGGGGCAGGGTCTGCGGTACGCCGAGCTGACCTGCACCCCGCACACCTCGGTGCTGGTCGGGATCCCGATCGAGGCGTACACCGAGGCGATCGAGGACGCCCGGGTGGCGGCCGAGCGCGACTTCGGGCTGGTGCTGCGCTGGATCTACGACATCCCCGGTGAGCTGGGCGTCCCGGCCGCCGACGCGACACTGTCGTACGCGCTCGACCACCGGACCGACGCTCTGGTCGGCTTCGGGCTCGGCGGGCCGGAGATCGGGGTGCCGCGACCACAGTTCGCCCCGCACTTCACCGCCGCGCGTGACGCGGGGCTGCACTGCATCCCCCATGCCGGGGAGACGACCGGGCCTCAGACCATCTGGGACGCGATCGAGCTGCTGCACGCCGAGCGGATCGGGCACGGCACCTCCGCCGCCCAGGATCCGGCGCTGCTCGCCCGGCTGGCCGAGTCGGGGATCCCGCTCGAGGTCTGCCCCAGCTCCAACATCGCCACCCGCGCGGTGACCCGCCTCGAGGAGCACCCGCTGCGCGCCTTCGTCGACGCCGGCGTGACGGTGACCATCAACTCCGACGACCCGCCGATGTTCGGCACCACCCTGAACGCCGAGTACGAGATCGCCGCCGATCTCCTCGGACTCGACGAGAACGGCGTCGCGGACCTGGCGCGCGCCGGCGTACGGGCCTCCTTCGCCCCGGACGACGTGAAGACCCGGATCCTCGGCGAGATCGACGCGCACGCCTCCGAGGGGTCAGCGCGGGCCTGAGGCTCTCACCAGTTCCTCAACGAAGTCCCCAGGCGGGGATCAGGTTCGGCGAGGAGGCTGCTCCTATGGCAGCAGTGATCCCCTCGGCGTACGGACGTCATGCACGTCGCGATGCGCTGACGCGGACCGCGCTGGTCGCCGCGCTCTGGCTGACCCTGCTCCTGGTCGCCTACTGGTGGGCCGCGGGCGGCGGCATCCGCGACCTCGGCGGATCACTCACCGACGTGCTGATGTCGACCGGGCGCCTCAGCGGGCTGGTCGGCTCGGCGCTCCTCCTGGTCCAGGTGCTCCTGATGGCGCGAGTGCCGCTGATCGAGCGGGCGTACGGGCAGGACCGGCTGGTCGGCATCCACCGCATCGTCGGGTTCACCTCGTTCGACCTGATCGTGGCCCACGTCGCGCTCATCACCTGGGCGTACGCGGCCGGACGGCTCGCCGCGACCCCCGGCACGCTCTGGGACCTGACCTGGAACTACCCCGGCATGCTGCTCGCCGTGGCCGGCACGCTGATGCTGGTGCTGGTCGTCGCCACCTCGATCAGGGCCGCGCGACGCCGGCTGCGCTACGAGTCGTGGCACCTGCTGCACCTCTACGGCTACCTGGGCGCCGGACTCGCGCTGCCGCATCAGCTATGGACCGGACAGGAGTTCCTGGCCCGGCCGCGGGCGACCTGGATCTGGTGGGCGGCCTGGGCGATGGTGGCCGCGCTCGTGATCGTCTACCGCGTGCTGGCGCCGGTGGCCCGGACCGTTCGGCACCAGGTGCGGGTCACCGCCGTGGTGCCGGAGGGTCCCGGCGTCCTGTCGGTCCACCTCTCCGGCCGGCGGCTCGACCGGCTCGGCGTGCAGCCCGGGCAGTACCTGACCTGGCGCTTCCTCGGGCGGGCGGGCTGGACCCGGGCGAACCCGTTCTCGCTGTCGGCGGCGCCCACCGCGCACGCGCTGCGGATCACGGTGCAGCGCGACGGCGACGGCAGTGCGTCGGTCGCCGCCCTCCGTCCGGGCCAGCGGGTGCTGGTCGAGGGTCCGTACGGGCGACTCACGTCGCGAGCGCGGACGCGGCGCAAGGTGGCGCTCATCGGTGCCGGGGTGGGGATGGCGCCGCTGCGCGCCCTGGCCGAGGGCCTCGACTACGCCCCTGGCGAGGCCGTGCTGCTGGAGCGCTATCGCACCGACCGGCTCTTCGCCCACGAGCTCGCCCGGCTCTCGTCGGCACGCGGGCTGCACGTCGTGCCCCTGCCGGGGGCGCGGCGCGGCGACGGCTCGTGGGTGGGCGAGGGGTACGACGGCTACTCCGACGCCCAGGTGCTGCTCGGCTGGGTCGGTGACCTCGTGGAGCGCGATGTGTACGTGTGTGGCCCGCCGGCCTGGACGGCGGCGGTCAGGGCGGCGGCCGAGCAGGCCGGTCTGCCGAGGGAGCAGTGGCATGAGGAGGCGTTCGGATGGTGAACGGGTTGGACCGTGGCGCGAGGCGCATCGTGTTCGGAGCACTGTCGACGGTGACGGTCGTGGTGCTGCTCTTCGGCTATCGCACCTCGACCGAGGGGCCGGGGACCACCGCGGCGCTGCCCGCCGTCACGCCGGCGACGACGACCGAGTCGTCGGACACGACCCCCCGGTCGACGCCGTCCACGCCGTCCGCGCCGAAGGCGACGAGGTCGGCGACGGCGGTGCCGTCAACGAAGACCGTGGTCACCGGGGACCAGGAGCAGACCCAGTGGGGACCGGTCCAGGTCGAGCTGACGATCACGGGCGGCTCGATCACGTCCGTCGCAGTTCCGGTCTACCCGAACGGCAACGGTCGCGACGCCCAGATCAACTCGTTCGCGCTGCCCCAGCTCGTGCAGGAGACGATCAGCGCGCAGAGCGCGAGCATCGACATGATCAGCGGCGCCACCGTGACCAGCGACGGCTACCTGCGCTCGCTGCAGAGCGCCCTCGACAAGGCGGGCCTGTGATGTCCGCCGTCGTGGCCGAGCGACCCGTGCAGCGGTACGTCGAGCACGTGATGGGGATGCCGATCAGTCTCGCCCTGCGCGGACGCCACACCGCCGACGCCCGTGCCCTCGACGCCTGGGCCGAGGCGATGGCGACCCTCCACGACGTCGACCGGGTCTTCTCCACCTACCGCGCGGACTCCCATGTCTCGCGGCTCGACCGCGGTGAGATCACGCTGGCCACCTGCCCGCCCGAGCTCTTGGAGGTGCTCGCGCTGGGGGAGCGGTGGCGTCAGGACTCGGGCGGCGCGTTCGACGTACGCCGTGGTGATGCGTCGGGCACGTTCCATCTCGATCCGAGCGGCGTGGTGAAGGGCTGGGCGGTGGAGCGGGCCGCGCGGCCACTGCGGCTGCTCGCCGGAACCGACTTCTGCCTCTCCGCGGGCGGCGACATGGTCTGCGCCGCCGGCGCCGAGTCCGTGCCGTGGCGGGTGGGCGTCGAGGACCCGCATGACGTCGCCGCCGTGGCCGCGGTGGTCCCGGTCCGCAACGGCGCCGTGGCCACCTCCGGGCTCGCCCACCGCGGCGCGCACATCACCGACGCCCGGACGGGCCGGGTCCCGACGCGGGTCGCCTCGGTCACGGTGGTCGCCGAGGACCTGGTCCGGGCCGACCTCGACGCCACCGCCGCCTTCGCTCTGGACGGCGAGGCGGCCGCATGGCTGAGCGGTCGCGGCTCGACCGGCGTCGTGGTCTGGGCCGACGGTCGCCGCGAGGTCATCGCCCCTTAGAGGCGACCCTGCTCCCCGAGCAGCTTGTCGCGCAGCTCCACCAGCTCCGTGACGGCGCCGAAGAACCGCTCGGTGCTCTCGCCGACGACGAGGTCGTCGAAGTAGTGCCCGCGCATGGCCGTACGGGCGTCGCGGTGCTCGTCGTGGGCGAGGCGGGCAGCGACGAGCTCCGTCAGGCCCGCCAGATTGGTCGAGTCGACCACGTCGGCGACCCGGCTGATGGGGGCGTCGGCGGTCAGCCGCTCGCGGTCCTCCCAGCGGTCGGTGAGCAGGAGCGGCGCCTCGGTGCGCAGGTAGAGCCAGTCGAGGCCGACCGAGGAGACGTCGGTGACCATCGCGTCGCAGCGTGCGAACACGGCCAGGATGTCCCCGCCCAGGATCGCCTGGTGGCCGGCCTCGGGCTCGGCCGCGGCTGCCTCCTCGAGGAGCCGCACGATCTCGCGGTGCCCGGCGGCGACCGTCGGGTCCTCGCTGGTGGTCACCTTGGGGTGAGGCTTGTAGACAACGCGAGTGCCCGGCGCGGCGAGCAGCGAGCGCACGATCTGCGGGCCGAAGGCGTCCACGGAGGTGTAGCAGTTGTAGTCGGCGTCGCCCTCCCAGGTGGGGGCGTACAGGACGGTGGGCCGTTCCGAGGCGGGCAGGATCGGCTCGGGGCGCAGGTCGAGCTGCGGTCGTCCGATCCGGACGAGCTTGGCCTCGTCGAGCTCCATCAGCGCGCCGCGGTGACGCTGGACGGCCGCCTCGCCGGCGACGAAGACCCGGTCGTACGCCTTGGCGTTGTTGGAGACCATCGACATCTTGTCGGACTCGCCGTGGTTGATGTGCACGTGCATCATCCGCGAGTTGAGCAGGGCGTTGAAGTTGCGCATCCCGTTGTTGCAGTAGAGCACCACCTTGGCGTCCAGCTCGGAGAACAGCTCGCTCAGGGTGTGGAACTCGACGGCCACGAAGACCGGGAGCCGCGTCTGCTCGCGCACGATCGCGGCGGTGTCCGGCTCCCGCAGCACGATGCCGACCGGATGGGTCTCGTCGAGCAGCTCCAGCACCGGCAGCCACTGCAGCAGTTGGTAGACCCGGGTCGGGTCGTCGGAGAAGTAGCTCAACACAGTGGGACGAGAACCAGACACGGCGAGAGCGTAAACGCTGCGCGGCTGACTTCCGCGGTCGCGGACGGCACGAGAGCTCGTTCCTCGCTCGCGTGGTCGGCGACGAGACGGAGCGCCCTCGGCAGGAGTCGAACCCGCAACCAGCCGGGTAGAAACCGGACGCTCTATCCATTGAGCTACGAGGGCTGGGCGTGCATCATTCTGTCCCATGTGTCTCAGGTCTCCCATCCTGGGGCCGAATGAGGCGAGGTGAACCACGAGGTGACGGCTACAGACCCGGCAGCCGTCGTCGTCCCGGTGCAGCGCGCCGAGGGCGATGCTCAGTCGGAGCGCGGCCCGAGCGGACCGCTGAGCTGGGGTGTCCTGACCTGGGTTCTCGAGCACGGCGGGGTCGCCACGGCCTACCAGCCGATCATCGACGTGAAGCGGGAGCGGATCGTGGGCTGGGAGGCGCTCCTCCGCGCCCAGCACCCGGACATCGGCGCCATCTCGCCGGTCGCCCTGGTCGAGGCCGCTGAGAGGCACGGTCTGCTGGACCTGCTCACCCGCCGCATCATCGAGGACGCCCGGTCGACCATGGTGACCGTACGGGCGCTGGTCCGTGACCCGCTCAAGATCCACCTCAACCTCGAGCTCTCCCAGCTCCGGGAGGCCGAGCCGCTGTTGGAGTGGCTCGCCGAGCTCGACTGGCCCGCGGACATCGAGGTGGTCGCCGAGATCACCGAGCGCGGCGCCGACCAGTGGCTCCCGCGGTACGAGGCGGGCGCGACCATCCTGACCAACGGCCAGGTCTCGCTGGCCATCGACGACTGCGGCTCCGGGTCCTCGCGGCTGAGCTTCATCAGCAGCCGCGCCTGGGAGGTCGTGAAGATCGACCGTCAGCTCCTCATCGACCACGACGAGCGCCGGATCGTGGTGCTGCGCCACCTCGTCCAGCTGCTCAGCGCGCTCAACGCGATCAGCGTGGCCGAGGGGATCGAGACGATCGAGCAGCTGCGGCTGGTCCGTGAACTGGGCTTCGACGAGGCCCAGGGCTACCTGCTGGGCATGCCGGTGCCCGGGCCGACGATGCTCGCGAGCCTGGCTCGCCAGGGACTCGCGCTCGACCTCGCGGAGTAGCCACGACCAGCTGGCGATCCCTGGGTCGCAGCCGGGCTGCGCCCGGTGCTTCCTCCCTCGCGGCCAGCGCCTGAGCTCGTACCTCGCTCGCGCTGCCACTCGCTCGGTCGCATACTCTGCGGTCGTGGACCAGCTGTTCTGCACCACCTGTGGCCACCTTCTCGGGGCCGACGACCTGTTCTGCACGGCATGCGGTGCCCAGGTCGCGCCGTCGGGCACGGCCACGCTGCCGTTCGAGCGCGCCACGGAGTCGCCGGCGGAGCGGACCGCTGTGCGCGAGGTCCACCCGGTCCCGACACCCGCGCAGCCCGCCCTCCCGCATGTGCGGCACGGCGGCACCCATCCCTCCCCGCGGCGCAAGCGTGCCCGTTTCTGGGGCTGGATCGCCGTGGCCGCAGTCGCGGTCGGCGCGGTCTCGTACGGGCTCGGCACGCTCGTCGACGAGGACGCCACCGTGCCGACGAGCGTGCGCACCGGCTCGTCCGAGCCGACGGCCCCGGGCGACGCGCCGTCCGGCCGACACACCGCGAGGGCTGCGGCCGATCCGCAGGCCATGGCCCAGGCCAAGGCGCTCTACGCGCTGATCTCCCAGTCGGCCAGCGACAAGCAGCGCATCGCCGTGGCCGCCGGACAGCTGCAGCGCTGCGACCACATCGAGCAGGCGATCCAGACCTTCGCCGACGCGGCCGGCTCGCGCGATCGGCTGGTCGAGCAGGCCGCCGGGCTCGAGGTCGGGCTGCTGCCCGGCGGTGGCGCCGCGGTCGCCGACCTCAGTGCCGCAGCCCGGGCCGCGGGCGACGCCGACCGGGCCTATGTCGCCTGGGGCGAATCGCGTCACACGGTCCGCGTGAAGGTCCCGCACCACCGCAAGCACCACGGGCCGAGGTTCCGCGAGGTCTGTCGCGGCGGCGACGAGCTCGAGGCCAGGGCCGTCCGGCTCAGCTCGGCCTCGCACGGCGCCAAGCAGAAGACCGCCACCGCGTGGAACCTCGTCGCCGCCCAGTTCGGGCTGCCGACGATCACCTGGACCGAGCTGTAGTCGCGGACGGGCGCGCCGCGCCGAGGATCCGCTAGAGGTAGCGGCCCATCCAGGACTCGACGTCCTCGGGCGTCCGGGGGAGCGCCGCGCTCAGGTTGAGCGCGCCGTCGGCGGTGACGACGATGTCGTCCTCGATCCGGATCCCGATGCCGCGCAGCTCCTCGGGCACCAGCAGGTCGTTGTCCTGGAAGTAGAGCCCCGGCTCGACGGTGAGCACGTAGCCCTCCTCCAGCGTCGACTCCTTGCCGTAGGCGGCCTCACCGGCCTTCGCGCAGTCGTGCACGTCCAGACCGAGCATGTGCGAGGTGCCATGCAGCGTCCAGCGGGCGTACGTGCGGTTCTCCTCCGAGAGCGCCTCGTCGACCGAGACCGGCAGGAGCCCGAGATCGTCCAGCCCGTGCGCCAGCACCGACATCGCGGCCCGGTGCGGGTCACGGAAGCCGGCGCCCGGCTTCACCGCGTCGATGCCCGCCGTCTGCGCCTGCAGGACCAGTGCGTAGAGGTCGCGCTGCAACGGCGAGTAGCGCCCCGAGATGGGCAGGGTGCGGGTGACGTCGGCGGTGTAGAGGTTGCGGCCCTCGACGCCCATGTCGAGCAGGACCAGGTCGCCGGGGGTGATGGGGCCGGTGTTGTCGGTCCAGTGCAGCGTCGTGGCATGCCCCCCGCCGCCGACGATCGAGTCGTAGCCGAGGTCGTTGCCCTGGGCGCGGGCGCGGCGGAAGAAGGTGCCCTCGATCCAGCGCTCGCCGTACCTCACGGCGTTGGCCCAGTCCGCGACGCAGTCCTCGAAGCCCGCCGCGGTGATGTCGCAGGCCTCCTGCAGCTCGGCGATCTCCCAGGCATCCTTGGCCAGCCGCAGCTCGCTGGCGACCCGGTCGAGCTCCTCGTCGGCGCCCAGCGTCCGCGTCGGCGTCGAGCCCTGCAGCGCTGCCTCGAGGCCGTCGACGTGGCGCACCTCGAGGCCGAGGGACTCCGAGAGCTCGTCGAGCGACGGGCGGCGGCCCACCCACAGCTCGCCGTAGTGCGCGTTGCGGAAGAACTCCTCGGTGTCGCTGCCCGCCGACGGACGGGCGTAGAGCGCCGCGGAGCCGTCCGGCTCGATCACCAGCGTCGCGTCCGAGGTCTGGTTGCCGCTGAGATGGACGTGCGCGGTCTCGGCACGGAAGCGGTAGTCGGTGTCGTTCGCGCGCACCTTGGGACTGCCGGCGGGGATCACCAGCCGCTCGCCCGGGAAGGCCGCGGCCAGGCGCGCCCGGCGATCGGCGGCGTAGGGAGCCACCGGATGGGGCGGCACGTCGAGCGAGCGCGGGCCCCAGCCCGTACTCATGAACGTGCGCCAGGCCTCGGGCACCTTGTCGTCGTGCGGACGGGTGCCGTCCTCCGGGTGTGCGCGCTCCGTCGTCGTCACCGTCTCGTCAGTCACCCGACCAATGCTACGTGTCGATACACCGGGCGCGACCTGCACCGATAGGCTGCGCCGCATGGGGGTGAAACCACCGCGCAACCGCGCGTTCATGATCGTGGTCAGCGTGCTCGTCGCGCTGGCGGCGATCCCGGTGCTCATCCTCGTCGCCGTCTCCGGCGCCCCGACCCACGTCGTGCTCGCGGTCGTGCTGGCCAGCGTCCCGGTCGTTCCGCTGGTGCTCTGCTTCCTGTGGCTCGACCGCTACGAGCCCGAGCCGCGCGGGCTGCTCGCCCTCGCCCTGGCGTGGGGCGCCTTCGTCGCCTGCTTGGTCGCCCTCGTCCTCGAGGGTGTCGGCGGCCTGGTCACCGGGGTGCGTGACGAGACGCAGCTCGCGGTCCTGGCCCCCGTCATCGAGGAGGCCTGCAAGGGCTTCTTCCTGGTGATGCTGCTGTGGTGGCGCCGCGACGAGCTCGACGGCATCCTCGACGGCATCGTGTACGCCGGCATGCTCGGCATCGGCTTCGCGTTCGTCGAGAACATCCTCTACCTGGCCGCCGCCTACAACGGCACCGCCGGGATGGGCCCCGGCGGGATGCAGGGGCTCGCGTCGACCTTCGTCGTGCGGTGCCTGTTCAGCCCGTTCGCCCACCCGCTCTTCACCGCGTTCACCGGGATCGGCGTCGGGATCGCCGTCGGCTCCCGGTCCCGCGCGGTGCGTTGGCTGGCGCCACTCGCCGGGTACGCCGTCGCCGTCCTCGCGCACGGCACGTGGAACGCCGCCACCATCTTCGGCTTCGGAGGTGTCATCGTCGTCTACGTGATGATCATGCTGCCCGCCGTCGGTGGCCTGGCCGCGATCGCGGTCTGGGCGCGACGCGCCGAGCAGCGGATGCTCGCCCTGGCCCTCGGCGACGCTGCTCGCCGGGGTCTGTTGCCCGCCACCGACATCGGCTGGGTGGTCGATCTGAGGGCCCGGCGCAGCGCCCGCGCCTACGCCCGCAGGTGGGGCGGTCCCACCGGTGAGCAGGCGATGCGGGATTATCAACAAGCAGCGATCGAGCTCGGCTTCCTGCACTCGCGGTTCTTGCGTGGCACTCCGCCACCCAATTTCGCGGCCCGCGGGCAGGAGTACGTCGCGCGAATCGGTGCGGTCCGGCCACGGATCGCCTTCCCCGGACAGGTGGTGCCCACGAGATGACAGTCGACGGTGCGTTCGACAGCGACCGGATGGTGGCGGCCCTGGTCCGTCTCCACCAGGCGCTGCAGGACATCGCGCTTCCCCTCGACGTCGCTGGCGCCGAGGAGCAGCGACGCTCCCATGCCGTGCTCGTGGACCAGCTCGAGGACTACGTCATCCCGCGGATGATGACCATCGACGCACCGCTGCTCGCGGTCGTCGGCGGCTCCACCGGCGCCGGGAAGTCGACCCTGGTCAACTCGCTGGTCGGGCGACGCGTCACGGCGCCTGGTCTGCTGCGTCCGACGACGCGCTCTCCCGTGCTGGTGCACAACCCGGCCGACGCCGGCTGGTTCGGCCAGGACCGGCTGCTTCCCGACCTCAAGCGCGTCGAGCACGCCACCGACGACCCCAAGGCGCTCCAGCTGGTCGCGTCCGACAACATCCCCGCCGGTCTGGCGATCCTCGACGCGCCCGACGTGGACTCCGTCGAGGAGCAGAACCGTCTGCTCGCCGCCCAGCTGCTCGCCGCCGCCGACCTGTGGATCTTCGTGACCTCGGCCGCCCGCTACGCCGACCAGGTGCCGTGGGAGTTCCTCAAGGCCGCCGCCGAGCGCTCCACCGCCGTCGCGGTCGTCCTGGACCGTACGCCCGCCGACGCGGTGCAGACGGTCGCCACCCACCTGGCCAGGATGCTCGCCGCTCGCGGTCTCAAGGACTCGCCGCTCTTCATCGTGCACGAGGGCCAGGTCTCCGACGACGGCCTGCTGCCCGCGGCGCACGTCGCCGAGGTCCGTGGCTGGCTCGACATGCTCGCCGACGACGTGTCGGCGCGCCAGGCGGTCGTCGCCCAGACCCTCGACGGCGCCGTCCGTGCCCTGACCTTCAACGTCCACCCCGTCGCCGACGCCGCCGCTCAGCAGGCCGACGCGCTGGTGCGGCTGCGCAGCGACGCCGAGTCGGCGTACGCCCGCGCCCGCACCGACATCATGGCCGCCACCGCCGACGGGACCCTGCTGCGCGGCGAGGTCCTCGCCCGCTGGCAGGAGTACGTCGGCACCGGCGAGCTGCTCAAGTCGCTCGAGAACAAGGTCGGCAAGCTGCGCGACCGGATGGTCGGCGCCCTCAAGGGCAAGCCGCAGCAGGCCGACCGGGTCAGCGTCGCGGTCGAGTCCGGCCTCGAGCTGCTCATCCTCGAGCATGCCGAGGCGGCCGCCGAGCGCGCCGAGTCGGCCTGGCAGCAGACCGAGGCCGGACGCGGGCTCCTCGCGGACGCGCCCGGCGACCTCGGCCGCGCCAGCCGCGCCCTGCGCAGCAAGGCCGAGCGGGCCGTGCGCGACTGGCAGCACGACGTGCTGGAGATGGTGCGCACCGAGGGCGAGGACAAGAAGTCGATGGCTCGCGTCCTCGCGTACGGCGTCAACGGTCTCGGTGTCGCGCTGATGGTCGTCACCTTCGCCAACACGGCCGGGCTCACCGGGGCCGAGGTCGGCATCGCCGGCGGTACCGCGGTGGTGGGGCAGAAGCTGCTCGAGGCGGTCTTCGGCGACCAGGCCGTCCGCGACCTCGCCCACCGCGCCCGCACCGCGCTGGAGCTGCGTGTCGACGCCCTGCTGGACGAGGAGGAGGGCCGCTACACCGGCGTCCTCGACGTCCTGACCGTCGACCCGGCCGCTCCCGACCGGCTGCGCCAGGCGGCCCGCGGCGTGGACGACGTGCGGTACGCCACGCAGCGCAACGCGGACTGAGCGCGCGCCGCGTCCGTCCGACTCTGCTCGAGTGGAGCAACGACTGACCGATTGAGCGTCTCGGCCACTAGTGTTGGCCGCGTCCGCACCGACCGCTGAAGGGGAAGCATGTCGTCGCTCGATGGAGTCCAGCTGCCGCAGACGTTGGGAGCCGACATCAGCGACCGCCTGAGCGGGCTCGCCGAGGCGGCCGACGCCGCCCAGGGTCGGCTCGACGACGGCCTGGTCAGCGAGGCCCGTGGCATCGCCGAGCGTGCCGTCGGCCGGATGAAGCTCTCCTCGGAGCACACCGTGGTCGGTATCGCCGGCGCGACCGGCTCGGGCAAGTCCTCGACGTTCAACGCGCTGACCGGTTTGGAGCTCTCCGCTGTGGGGGTGCGCCGCCCGACCACCTCGTGGGCCACGGCGTGCGTGTGGGGCGCCAACGGCGCCCGCGAGCTGCTCGAGTGGCTCGGCATCCCGGACCGTCACCAGACCACCCGCGACTCGATGCTCGACACGCGTCGCGAGAGCAACGAGCTCGACGGCGTCGTACTGCTCGACCTGCCAGACCACGACTCGACCGAGCTGTCCCACCACCTCGAGGTCGACCGCCTGGTCTCCCTCGCCGACATGCTCGTCTGGGTCCTCGACCCGCAGAAGTACGCCGACGCCGCGATCCACGATCGCTACCTCGAGCCGCTCAAGACCCACGACGAGGTCATGGTCGTGGTGCTCAACCACATCGACAAGGTGCCGGAGGAGCGTCGTGAGTCGATGATCGCCGACGTGCGCCGCCTGCTCGACAACGATGGCCTGCAGAAGGTCCCCGTCATCGCGGTCTCGGCCCGCCTGGGCTGGGGCATCCCTGAGCTGCGCGCGGAGATCGCGAAGCGGGTCGCGGACAAGAAGGCGACCAAGGCGCGCGTCGAGGCCGACGTGAAGACCCTCGCGGGTCGCATGCGCGAGGCCTCCGGCGACGCCCAGCCCAAGCGGCTCGATCAGGCCCGGATCGACGGCCTCGACGAGGCGATCGCCGAGGCCGCGGGCGTCCCGACCGTGGTCGATGCCGTGGAGCGCTCCACCCGGCTGCGCGCCGGCCGCGCGACCGGCTGGCCGCTGATCTCCTGGGTCTCCGCGCTCAAGCCCGACCCGCTCAAGCGTCTCCACCTCGACCTGGGCGCGGAGGGCAAGCTCCTCACCGGCTCGGCGCGCACCTCCGTGCCGGAGGCGAGCGCCGTCCAGCGCGCTCGCGTCGACAGCGAGGTGCGGGCACTGGCGGACGAGACCGGCTCCGGTCTCGGCGAGCCGTGGCAGGAGTCGATCCGCGCCGCCTCGGTGTCCAAGATCGGCGACCTCAACGACCGCCTCGACGCCGCCCTCGGGTCGGTCGACCTGGGCGCCTCCCGGCTCCCGGTGTGGGCCCACCTCTTCCGGCTGCTGCAGTGGCTGCTGATCCTGGCCGCGATCGGCGGCGGCGTCTGGACGGTCGCCGCGCTGGTCTCCGGCGGTCTCGACGACGTCCGCAAGGTCGCCGGCGTCGCGCTGCCCCTCGCGATCCTCATCGGCGCCGTCGTCCTCGGCATCGTGCTCGCGATCATCGGGCGCATCCTGGTCGCCGGTACAGCACGCACCCGGGCCGCCACGGCGGACGAGCGCCTGCGCGACGCCGTCGCCAGCGTCTCCCAGACGCTCGTCGTCGAGCCGGTCCAGGCCGAGCTCGCCGCGTACGCCCGGCACCGTGAGGGGCTCAACCGCGCCCTCAAGTGAGCGCCGACACGCTTTGTTGATGTTTGTCTAGCAATTAACTAGAGATATAGTCGGCGGCATGTCCGCCGAAGTCGTCGCACTCCCCGCCGCGCGTCATCTGTCCCGTGCCGAGCTCGCCGAGCTCACCCGCCGCTACGCCGAGGAGGTCCGCGAGGGCCGCCACGAGGTCGTCGCCGAGGACGAGGAGCGCTGGCACGTGCGCCTGCACTGCGACGACGTGGCCGATGTCTGGCTGATCAGCTGGACGGAGTCCCAGGGCACGGAGCTGCACGACCACGGCGGGTCCGCCGGGGCCTTCACCGTCGTGGCGGGCAGCCTCACCGAGTCCGTGTGGTCCGGCTCGGCCGTCGAGGGCCGGCTCCAGGACGCCGAGCGCGGCGTGGGGGAGACCGTCACCTTCGGCGAGCACTACGTCCACGACGTGCGCAACACGTCCGGTCCGATCGCCGTCAGCGTGCACGCGTACTCGCCGCCGCTCAGCCTGATGAACTTCTACGAGGTCTCCGACGGCGGCCTTGAGCGGCTCGCCAGCAGCTGGACCGACGACCCCGAGCTCGGCACGCCCGCCTTCCGTACGGTCGACGAGATGCTCGACGCGGCCCGCGCGGGCATCACGCGACTGACGCCCGACGCCGCGGCCCGAGCCATCTCCGAGGACGGCGCTCGCCTGGTCGACATCCGGCCCGCGTGGCAGCGCGCGGTCGACGGCGAGGTGCCCGGCGCCGTGATCATCGAGCGCAATCACCTCGAGTGGCGCCTGCATCCGGCCTCCGACGCCCGCATCGACGCGGCCCGCGACGGCCAGCGCTGGATCGTGCTCTGCACCGAGGGCTACACCTCCTCGCTCGCGGCCGCCTCGCTCGCCTCGCTGGGCATCCCCGCGGCCGACATCGAGGGCGGGATCAAGGGCTGGGAGGCCGCCGGACTTCCGGTCGTACCGGGTGGCACGGCGGTGGAGCAGATCGTGCCCAGCCACCGAGACACTCCCGCAGCGGTCCCACACGCGTCATGATGACTGCATGATCGAGTATCGATCCGTCGCGAAGACCTTCCCCGGCGGAGCCGAGGCGGTGCGCGACTTCAGTCTCGTCCTGCCCTCCCGTACGACAACCGTCCTGGTCGGTTCATCCGGCTGTGGCAAGACCACGCTGCTGCGGATGGTCAACCGGATGGTCGATCCGTCCAGGGGCCAGGTGCTCATCGACGACGTCGACGTGGCCACCCGCAACCCCGTCGAGCTGCGCCGCTCCATCGGCTACGTCATGCAGCACGCCGGCCTGCTGCCACACCGGACCGTGGTCGACAACGTCGCCACGCCGCTGCGGCTCGGAGGAGTGGCGCGCCGCGAGGCGCGGACCCGTGCCCTCGAGGCCCTGGAGCGCGTGGGGCTCGATCCGGTGCTCGCCCGCCGCTACCCGACCCAGCTCTCCGGCGGTCAGCAGCAGCGCGTGGGAGTGGCGCGTGGGCTCGTCGCCGACCCCAACATCCTCCTGATGGACGAGCCCTTCGGTGCCGTCGACCCGATCGTGCGCGCCGAGCTCCAGCACGAGCTGGTCCGCCTCCAGCACGACCTCGGCAAGACGATCGTCTTCGTCACCCACGACATCGAGGAGGCCTTCCTCCTCGGCGACCAGGTCGTCATCCTCAAGAAGGGCGGCGAGGTCGCCCAGGTCGGCTCGCCGGCCGAGATCCTGGCCTCGCCCGCGGATGACTTCGTGCGGAGCTTCGTCGGCCTGGACCGCGGTCGCCGCACGCTGCGGATCGAGGAGGTCGACGGACGACAGGTCGTGGTGGATGCCGACGGGCGTGCGACGGGCGTCCTGGCGTGAGGTGGTTCCTCGACAACTGGACCGACATCCGCGGCCTGGCCTGGCGCCACCTGTGGCTCTCGATCGTCCCGGTGGTGCTCGGCTTCGTGCTCGCGGTCCCGATCGGGTACGTCGCGCACCGCTGGCGACTCGGTGGCAGCGCGCTGGTGAGCATCGCGAGTGTCGTCTACACGATCCCGTCCCTGCCGCTGCTGGTGATCCTGCCCAGCCTGCTCGGCACCACCTTCCTCGACCCGACGAACGTCATCGTCGTGCTGACGATCTATGCCGTGGCGGTGATGGTGCGCTCCGCGGCTGACGGCTTCGGCAGCGTCTCCGAGGCCGTGGTCGACGCCGCCCGGGCGTCGGGCTACTCGGCGTGGCAGCGCGCGGTGCAGGTCGAGCTCCCGCTCGCCGGCCCGGTGCTGCTCGCCGGCGTACGGGTGGTGTCCGTCTCGACGGTGAGCCTGGCGACGATCTCCCCGCTCATCGGGGTCAGCAACCTCGGCTCGCTCTTCACCGACGGCTTCCAGCGCTCCTTCGCCACCGAGATCGTCATCGGGATCGTCTGCGTCGTCGTGCTGGCACTTCTCCTCGATCTGCTCTGGGTGCTGCTCGGCCGGGTCGCGATGCCGTGGCTGAGCGTGCGGGGTGCGCGATGAACGCGTTCTCCGGTGGACTCGACTGGCTCGCGACCAGCGCACACTGGCACGGCGACGACGGCTTCCCGCACCGGATCGTGCAGCATCTCGGCTACACGGCCCTCACCGTGGCGATCGCCTCGGCGATCGCGCTGCCGCTCGGCCTGTGGATCGGCCACACCGGCCGGCTGAGGGGGCTGGCGATCGCGGTGACCGGCGCACTGCGTGCGCTGCCCACCCTCGGGTTACTGACGCTCGTGGTGATCTGGCGCGGCATCGGTCTGACACCGCCGACGGTCGCACTCGTCGTGCTGGCGATCCCGCCGCTGCTCGCCGGCGCGTACGCCGGCCTGGAGTCCGTCGACCGCGCCACCACGGATGCGGCCCGCGCGATCGGCATGACCGAATGGCAGGTGCTGGGGCGGGTCGAGGTCCCGCTCGCGCTGCCGCTCATCCTCGGCGGCGTGCGCGCCGCCGTGCTCCAGGTGATCGCCACCGCGACCATCGCGGCGTACCCCGGACTCGGGGGACTGGGTCGGTTCATCATCGACGGCCTGGCCGTCCGGGACTATCCGCAGATGGTTGCGGGTTCCCTTGTCATCGTCGCCCTCGCCCTGATCCTCGACGGGCTGTTCGCCGTCACCCAACGTGCCCTCTACCGTCACCAATGAAGCAAAGGACCGACACCATGAAGATCACCCGCTTGGCCCTCCCGGCGCTGGCCGCCACCGCTCTGCTGTCGCTGGCCGCCTGCGGCAGTGACCCGACCAACACCGCCGGGACCAACACGTCCTCGGGCGACAGCACGACCGCCTCCGCGAACGGCGCGAAGCCGATCGTGGTCGGCTCTGCTTCCTTCGGTGAGAGCGAGATCCTTGCCGAGATCTACGCGCAGGCGCTGAAGGCGAAGGGCATCGACGCCTCCACCCACCTCGACATCGGTGCGCGTGAGGCGTACATCGGCGCCCTCAAGGACGGCTCGATCTCGCTGTTCCCGGAGTACAGCGGCAACCTGCTGACCTTCCTGGACCCCAGCGCCTCCGCGACGGCACCCGATGACGTCACGGCGGCCCTCACCTCCACGCTGGCCTCCAAGGAGCCCGACCTCAAGGTCCTCACGCCGTCCGCGGCCGAGGACAAGGACTCGCTCAACGTCACCGCTGACTTCGCGGCGAAGAACAACGTGCATTCGATCGCCGACCTCAAGGGCATCGACGGCCTCTCGCTGGCGGCCAACCCGGAGTTCAAGACCCGGGCGTACGGCCTCCCCGGCATGGAGAAGCTGTACGGCATCACCGGAGTGAAGTTCACGCCGATCAACGACGGTGGCGGCCCCGCGACCCTCAAGGCGCTCACCTCGGGCAAGGTCGACGTCGCGGACATCTACTCGACGACGCCGTCGATCACCGAGAACAAGCTGGTCACGCTCGAGGACCCGCAGCACCTCATCGCCGCGCAGAACGTCGTCCCCCTGATCCGGAGCGACCACGACAACGCCGATGTCGACGCGGTGCTCAACGCGGTCTCGGCCAAGCTGTCCACCCAGGCGCTGCTCGAGCTGAACACCACCTTCAACGGCTCGGACAAGCCCAAGGCCGCCGACGTGGCGGCCGACTGGTTGAAGGCCAACGGTCTGGCCTGACCCGTCCACTTTCTCTCCACAATCCACCTCCGGACCCGGATCTCCACAGCCCTGCTGTGGGGGTCCGGGTCTTGTCGGTGCGGGCTCGCATGCTCGTTCTCGTGCAGCGGACGCTGCGCATGAACCTGACAAGGAGAGCACCATGAACGAGTCCCACATCACCGTCCACGGCCACGTCGTCGCCGCCCCGGTCGTCAAGAAGGTCGGCGAGCACACCGTCGCCAACTTCCGCATCGGCGTCACCCCGCGCCGCCTCGACAAGGCCTCCGGCCAGTGGCACGACGCCGAGACCCAGTGGTACGCCGTCAGCGCCTGGCGCCAGCTCGGCGAGAACTGCGGGATGGCCCTGCGCAAGGGCGACCCCGTGATCGTCCAGGGCCGGCTCGCGGCTCGCACCTGGATCAACGCCCAGCACGCGGAGGTGGTCGCGCACGACATCGAGGCGACCTTCGTCGGCCACGATCTGCGCCGCGGGGTGAGCCACTTCTACAAGACCGCCGCTCCCGAGTCCGCCGCCGACGCTCAGGCACCCGGACAGCAGCCCCACGACGTGCTGCCCGAGCCGAGGCTGCCCGGCGACCTCGAGCAGCTCGTCGCCGGTGACGGCGACGTGCCGCGGGAGAAGGCCGGTCCGGCGGACTGGAACGCGCCGCTGAGCGACGCTCCCACCTTCGCCGGCGCCGCCTGAGCGGGCGGGGGCACCGGTCCCGGATCGGAGGCTGCGCCCAGGTGGCCCCCGATCCGGCCCGATGCCCGGTTTCCAACTAGGCTTCCGCTCCGTGGCTGAATACATCCTCTCCCTGCGCAACGTCCGCAAGGCTCACGGCGACAAGGTCGTCCTCGACAACGTGACGCTGTCGTTCCTGCACGGGGCGAAGATCGGCGTCGTCGGTCCGAACGGCATGGGCAAGTCCTCGCTGCTGAAGCTGATGGCCGGTCTCGACCAGCCGAACAACGGTGACATCGTCCGCGACCAGGACGCCACCGTCGGCATGCTCCAGCAGGAGCCGCCGCTGACCGAGGGCAAGACGGTCCTCGAGAACGTCGAGGAGGCTGTCCACGACATCAAGTCGAAGATGAAGCGCCTCGAGGAGGCGTACGCCGAGATGGGCGAGCCCGACGCCGACTACGACGCCCTGATGGCCGAGACCGGTGACCTCCAGACCTACCTCGACAACATCAACGCCTGGGACGTCGACTCCAAGCTCGAGCAGGCCATGGACGCCCTGCGCTGCCCGCCGGGGGACGTGCTCGTCGACAACCTCTCCGGTGGTGAGCGCCGCCGCGTCGCGCTGTGCAAGCTCCTCCTCCAGGAGCCCGACCTGCTGCTCCTCGACGAGCCCACCAACCACCTCGACGCCGAGTCCGTCCAGTGGCTCGAGGGCCACCTCAAGACCTACAAGGGCGCAGTCCTGGCCGTCACCCACGACCGGTACTTCCTCGACAACGTCGCCGAGTGGATCGCCGAGGTCGACCGCGGCTCGATCCACGGCTACGAGGGCAACTACTCCACCTACCTGGAGACCAAGAAGGAGCGCCTCAAGATCGAGGGCGCCAAGGACGTCAAGCGCGCCAAGATGCTCGAGAAGGAGCTGGAGTGGGTCCGCTCCAACGCCAAGGCCCGCCAGACCAAGTCGAAGTCGCGTCTGGCCCGCTACGAGGAGCTCGCGGCCGAGGCTGACAAGGCCCGCAAGATCGACACCGCCGACATCAACATCCCGCCGGGCCCGCGGCTCGGTGACATCGTGATGGAGGCCCACAACCTCACCAAGGGGTTCGAGGGCCGCATCCTGTGGAACGACATCTCGTTCACGCTGCCGCGTGCCGGCATCGTCGGCGTCGTCGGGCCCAACGGCGTCGGCAAGACCACGCTCTTCCGGATGATCACCGGCAACGAGGTGCCCGATGCCGGCGAGCTGAAGATCGGCCAGACGGTGAAGATCTCCTACGCCGACCAGAGCCGCGCCAACATCGACCCGAAGAAGAACGTCTGGGAGGTCGTCTCCGACGGCCTGGACTTCATCAAGGTCGCCAACTTCGAGATGAACAGCCGCGCCTACGTCGCGTCGTTCGGCTTCAAGGGGCCCGACCAGCAGAAGATGGCCGGCGTGCTCTCCGGTGGTGAGCGCAACCGCCTCAACCTCGCGCTCACGCTCAAGCAGGGCGGCAACATGCTGCTCCTCGACGAGCCCACCAACGACCTGGACGTGGAGACGCTCTCCTCCCTCGAGGACGCGCTGCTCGAGTTCCCCGGCTGTGCCGTGGTCACCTCCCACGACCGGTGGTTCCTCGACCGGATCGCCACCCACATCCTCGCCTGGGAGGGTGACGACGAGGATGGCGGCAAGTGGTTCTGGTTCGAGGGCAACTTCGCCTCGTACGAGGAGAACAAGATCGAGCGCCTCGGCATCGAGGCCGCCCGTCCGCACCGCGTCACGCATCGCCGCCTGACGCGCGACTGACGTCGATCGACGACCAAGCGCCCCACCGGATCGGTGGGGCGCTTCGTCGTTCTCGGATCAGCGGCGGTAGCGCACCAGCTGACCGGCCGGTGCCTGGCCCGTGCTCGGGTCGGTGCCCGAGAGCACGTTCTGGGTGACGTACAGGCCGCGTGGTGTCCACTCGACCTCACCCGGACCGGTGGTGTGGATGATGTCCTTCACCCGGGCCTTGCCGTGTCGGCCCAGCATCACCTTGGACACCACATCGCCGAAGAGCTGGGCGACGTACAGGTCCCCACGCGGGGTCACCGCGAGTCCCGTCGGGCCCAGCAGGCCGCGTGCGACCAGCCGAGGCTGCTTCGCGTGATGGGCGGCGTGGATCGCGAAGACACTGCCGCGGGCACCCAGCTGCGGTCCCTCGGGTCCGCCCGGCAGGCTGCTGACGTACACGGTCCCGTCGGAGCCCACCTCGACGTCGGTGGGGACGGGCTCGAAGTAGTACGTCGTTCCGACGAAGCACGGGTCGAGTCCCATGCCGGCTGCTGCGGGCGCGGTGATGACCAGGGGGATGGGAGGCAGCGTCGCCACGGTGCGGATGATCCGTCCGCTCGGCGACACCATCAGCAGGTCGTTGCCCCCGGCATCGGCGACGTAGGTCCAGCCGTTGCGCAGGGCATAGGTGGCGTAGGGGTGCGAGTCGACCCCTCCCGGAGAGATCGCCGGGCCGTTGTCTGCCGTCGGCCACTTCGCCAGGCAGGCGGCGTCCGTCGCGTTGCTCGGGTCAAGGTCCGCGAACCCGTACGTGGCGTGCTGGTCGGGGTTGTGCCGCACCTCGTACTGATGCAGGTCGGCGATGGTGCGCGCATGGCCGGACCGAGTGAGCATCTTGAGCCAGCTGCCGCTGTTCTCGTGGGTCGTCTCGTCGCTCTGGGTGACCGTGAACAGCAGGTGCCGGCCCGCGAGCGAGAGACCGCCGACCTCGTAGCCGTGCGGCTCGGTGTAGATCGTCCTCTTCTTCCCGCTGGGACTGATCCGATCGATCTTGCCGGCGAAGTTCTCCGATACGTAGGCCGTGCCCTGCGGGCTCACGGCGGCTCGCAACGGTGACAACAGGCCGCGTGCCAGGACGTGGTGGCTCGCGTGGTGCGAGTGGTGGCCCGCATGGTGCGAGGCGTGGAGGGCGGACGCCGCGGGCGCTACCGCGAGCGTGGTGGCGACACCGACGGCCAAGGCCGCCGAGGTGAGCTGGGGGAACTTCGACATGCGGGTGCCTCCCTGGAGCAGAGATGAATACTCCTGAGGTTGCACCCGGCGGTCGCGGAGCTACATCCCCTGCTCTGGGTATTCGCCGGATACGGCGAGGGGTATCCCGACGCTGCGATCAGCGGATGTCGCAGGCCGGATTGTCCACGACCAGCTTGTCGGCGACGGTGTTCATCACGCGGCCGACCGCCTCGAAGTCGTCGGGGTCGCACAGGTCGACGAGATACTCGCGCACACCGGTGACGTGCAGCGGAGCAGCGGTCCGCAGCAGGTCCATGCCCTTGTCGGTGAGGTAGGCGTCCACACCGCGGCCGTCGACGCGCGAGGTGCGCCGCTCGACCAGGCCGGCCTTCTCCATCCGGGCGATGGTGTGGGTGACCCGCGAGCGCGAGTGGCCCATCGAGCTCGCCAGCTGCGCCATCCGCAGCACGCCCTCGGACTCCGAGAGACGGACGAGCATCTCGTACTCGGCCAGGGAGAGGTCGTGCTCCTGGCGCAGATCGGCGTCGAGCCGATCCAGCAGCAGCGTCATCCCCATCACGAGGCCGCGCCAGGACCGTTGCTGAGCGGCATCGAGCCAACGCGTTTCCTCACTCACCCGAGTGAGTTTAAAGGGAGTTGGCCCGATGCCGTCTCACAGGTTCAAGAATTCACACGCTCACATGCGCTCGAGGATGAGCGCCATGCCCTGGCCGCCGCCGACGCACATGGTGATCAGGCCGGTCGACTTGTCGTGGAAGTCGAACGAGTTGAGCATCGTGTTCTGCAGGCGGGCGCCGGTCATGCCGAAGGGGTGGCCGACCGCGATGGCGCCGCCGTTGACGTTGAGGCGGTCGATGTCGATGCCGAGGTCCTGGTAGGACGGCACGACCTGCGCGGCGAAGGCCTCGTTGATCTCGACCAGGTCGATGTCGCCGATGGACATGCCGGCGTGCTTGAGCGCGTTGCGGGTCGCCTCGACCGGGCCCAGGCCCATGATCTCAGGGGAGAGGCCGGACACGCCGGTGGAGACGATCCGGGCGAGCGGCGTGAGGCCCAGCTCGGCTGCCTTGGTGTCGGACATGATCACCACGGCGGCCGCGCCGTCGTTGAGCGGGCAGGAGTTGCCGGCGGTGTTGACGCCGTTCTCGCGGAAGACCGGCTTGAGGCCGGCGATGCCCTCGTACGTGACGCCGGCGCGCGGGCCGTCGTCGGTGGACACGACGGTTCCGTCGGCGAGGGTGATCGGGGTGATCTCGCGCTCCCAGAAGCCGTTGTTGATCGCCTTCTCGGCGAGGTTCTGCGAGCGGACGGCGAACTCGTCGAGCTCCTTGCGGTCGAGGCCGCGCAGGGTGGCGACGTTCTCCGCGGTCTGGCCCATCGTGATGTAGACGTCGGGCACGAGGCCGGCGTCGCGCGGGTCGGTCCACTTCTCGTTGGAGGCGGCCAGCGCCTCGGTGCGCTTCATGGCGTCGGCCATCAGCGGGTTCTCGGCGCCGTTGATGTCGCTCATGCCGTTCGCGAAGCGGGAGACCGCCTCGACGCCGGCCGAGATGAAGATGTCGCCCTCGCCGGCCTTGATCGCGTGGAAAGCCATCCGGGTGGTCTGCACCGAGGAGGAGCAGTAGCGGTTGACCGTCGCACCCGGCACCATGTCGAGGCCGAGCAGCGTGTTGACGACCTTGGCCATGTTGTTGCCGGCCTCGCCCGCGGGCTGGCCGTTGCCGAGGTAGACGTCCTCGATGCTGGTCGGGTCGAGCGCCGGGATCTTGTCCAGCGCGGCCTTGATGGCGAACGCCGCGAGGTCGTCCGGTCGGAAGTCCTTGAGCGAGCCCTTGAACGCCCGGCCGATCGGCGTACGGGCAACGGAAACGATGACGGCCTCAGGCATGGCGCACTCCAGTTACTGAACAGTAGGAATCGAGTGATGAGAACAATAGTGCCCGGCTGCCGGGTGCAGGGAAAGTGACCGGATAGTGCTCGTGCTTCGGGTGCGCGACCGGGGTCGGTGCGACGTTTGCGAGGATCGGAGCGTGCGACACCGCTACGAGTGCCCGATGCGCTGGGCCGACCTCGACATGCTCGGCCACGTCAACAACGTCACCTACGTCGACTACCTCCAAGAGGCGCGGGTCGACATGCTGCGTGTCCACGCCCGCAGCCCGATGACGGATCCGCTGGCCGAGGGCGTGCTCGTGGCCAGCCATCAGGTCACCTACCTCGAGCCGCTGCTGTTCGACCACGCGCCGGTGTACGTCGACGTCTGGGTCACCGAGATCCGGGCCGCGTCGTTCACGATGGCGTACGAGATCTTCCGCGAGGGCCCTGCTGACGAGCACGGGGTCGCGGCGCGCACCGTCTACCTGCGGGCCTCGTCCGTGCTCACCCCGTACCTCTTCGCCGAGGCGTGCCCGCGGCGCCTGACGCCGGACGAGCGGTCCGCGCTCGAGGTCTACCTCCACCCCGAGGCCGTGCTGCACCCGCACCGGATCGAGGTCGGCGAGGCTCGCCCGACCGAGCTGGGGCACTACCCGGTGAAGGTCCGCTTCTCCGACGTCGACGTCTACGGGCACGTCAACAACGTGAAGTTCTTCGAGTACTTCCAGGAGGGCCGCATCGCCATGATGGCCCGGCTGCGCGAGCAGGGCAGCGCCGCGCGCGACCTGCACATCGTGGTGGCGCAGGCCGACATGGCGTTCCGCGCCCCGATGGAGATGCGACCCGAGCCGTACGACCTGCACGTCTGGGTCGCCCGGGTCGGCTCCAAGTCGCTCGTCTTCGACGGTGAGATCGTCGATCACGCGGGGGAGAGCCCGCTCGTCCTGGCCCGCAGCCGGGTCGTGCTCGTCTTCTTCGATCTGGCCACCGGTCGCTCGGTCGCGCCGCCCGAGGATGTCCGCACGGCGCTCGAGGCGCTGACCCGGGAGCCGTGACGCGGGATCCCCGGGCGATGTGATTAGGCTGTGCCGGTGCCGAACGCCAGTGAGCCATCCGTACCGCCGACCGCTGACGGCACGGTGAGCGCACTCGAGAAGCCGCTGCCTGTCGAGGAGACCCAGTCCTGGTGGCGGGTCATGTGCCTCACCGGCCTCGACTACTTCTCGACCCTCGGCTACGCCCCGGGCATCGCGGCCCTCGCGGCCGGCGCGCTCTCGCCGATCGCGACCATCGTCCTGGTGGGTCTGACCCTCTTCGGCGCCCTGCCGGTCTATCGCCGCGTCGCGATCGAGTCCCCGCACGGCGAGGGCTCGGTCGCGATGCTGGAGAAGCTGCTGGCGTCATGGAAGGGCAAGCTGCTCGTTCTCGCGCTGCTCGGCTTCGCCGCGACCAGCTGGGTCATCACGATGACGCTGAGCGCCGCCGACGCCGCCGCTCACGTCGCGCTCAACCCCGCGGTGCCGAGCATCATCGCCGACCACCCGCTGTGGGTGACGCTGTTCCTCCTCGCCGGTCTCGGCGCGGTCTTCTTCCGAGGCTTCTCCGAGGCCATCGGCATCGCCGTGGTGCTCGTGGCCGTGTACCTGGGGCTCAACGTCGTCGTCATCGTCGACGCCATCTACCAGGTCGCGATCAACCCGGATCGGATCGGGGACTGGCACGCCAGGCTCTTCGACGAGCACGCCAACGTGTTCGCGATGGTCGGCGTCGCGCTGCTCCTCTTCCCCAAGCTCGCGCTCGGCATGTCCGGCTTCGAGACCGGCGTCGCGGTGATGCCGCAGATCAAGGGCGACCCGACCGACACCGAGAAGAAGCCCCTCGGCCGGATCCGCGGGGCCCACAAGCTCCTCACCACCGCCGCGCTCATCATGAGCGTCCTGCTGATCTTCAGCTCCTTCGCGACCGCGGTCCTGATCAAGCAGGCCGATCTCGAGCCCGGCGGACCGGCCAACGGCCGCGCGCTCGCGTACATCGCCCACCAGTATCTGGGCAGCGCCTTCGGGTCGATCTACGACATCTCCACGATCTCGATCCTGTGGTTCGCCGGCGCCTCGGCGATGGCCGGCATGCTCAACCTGATCCCGCGCTACCTGCCGAAGTACGGCATGTCGCCGGAGTGGGCCGGCGCCACCCGCCCGCTCGCCGTGATCATCACGATCGTCGCCTTCATCATCACGATCAAGTTCGACGCCAGCGTCGACGCCCAGGGCGGCGCGTACGCCACCGGTGTCCTCGTGCTGATGACCTCGGCGGCGGTGGCCGTCACGCTGTCGGCATGGCGCAAGCGCAAGAAGCGCAAGACCCTCGGATTCGGACTGATCGCGGCGGTGTTCATCTACACCACCGGGGTCAACATGCTCGAGCGTCCCGACGGTGTGAAGATCTCCGCCGCCTTCATCGGCGTCATCGTGCTGGTCTCGGCGCTGTCGCGGATCAGGCGTGGCTTCGAGCTGCGCGTCGACAGCCTCGAGCTGGACGCGAAGGCGCAGAAGTTCGTCCGCGACACCGCGCGTCGCCGCATCCGCCTGATCGCGATCGACCCCGACCGGGTCAACGACAGCGACTACGACGACAAGATGCGCCAGACCGTGCAGGACAACGAGCTGCCCGACGGTGACGCGATCTTCGTCGAGGTGACGATCACCGACCCCTCGGACTTCCAGGGCCACATCCAGGTGCGTGGCTGCATCGCCAACGGTCAGCACCGGGTGCTGCGGATGTCCGCGCCGTCGGTGCCGAACGCGCTGGCCGCGCTGACGCTGTACGTGCGCGACCGCAGCGGGGTCATCCCGCACATCTACTTCGAGTGGACCGAGGGCGGGCCGGTGAAGAACATGCTGAGCTTCTTCTTCTTCGGTGTCGGCGAGGTCGCGCCGATCACCCGCGAGGTGCTGCGCCGCGCCGAGCCGGATCGCTCACGGCGTCCGCACGTGCACGTCGGCTGACGGCGCCGTCCGTGCCGGGCGCTCCGCGCCGGCCTCCGCCACGCCGAGGATCCCGCGCAACCGCTTGAGGGCCCGATGCCGCGCCACGCGGACGGAGACCGCGCTCATCCCCAGCGCCACGCAGGTGGCGGCGACGTCCAGTCCGATCACCTCGAGGCAGACCATCACGTCGCGCTCGCGCGCGCTGAGCTGCGCCAGCGCCCGGTGGACCCAGTCCTGCTCGGGGACCGTCGCGTCGGGGCCGGCGACGGCGTCGGCGTGGGACTCGAGGTCGGCGTGCGCGAGAGGCGAGGTGGCCCGCCGTCCGCTGCGCCGGCGGGCGTTGGCGGCGTGGTGCCGGGCGATCCCGAAGAGCCAGCCGCCGAACTCCTCGCCGGTGCCGCGGAAGTCGTGGATCTTGTCCGCCGCGGTCACCCAGGCCTCGTGGCTCAGGTCCTCGGCCGACACGGACGCGTCGACAGGCGAGCGGTGCTGCAGCCACAGCACGAGACGCCCGGCATGTGCTCGGTAGAGCTCACGCCAGGCGTCAGGGTCGCCCTGCTTCGCCGCGGACACGACCGGGTCGTCCCGATCGTGCCGGCGGCCCGACGAGGTCACGGCGGGCTGGACTCCTCGGAGCGGGTGCGGTGGTGGGCGCGCGGATGGCCGGCGTGCGTCCCGGGGGACCCGTCGCCGGCGTGCAGGTGGGGAGTCCCCGGTCCGGGGATCCCGCCGTGGTCGAAGCCCCCGCCGTGGTCGTACCCGCGATCGGGGAGTGCGGACGGGCCGCCCCACGAGCCGGCCGGACGCCGGACGTGATGGTGGCGGCGGTGCGGATGCCTCGAAGCGTGCGCCGGCGCCGAGGCGGCGTGCGGCGCGGTATGGAAGAGGTCGCCGAGGGACGGTGGCAGCAGCCCTGCCCGGTGGGTGGGATGAACGCCCGGCGCCTCCGACGTGGGGTGGGAGGCGCCGGGCGTCCGCGTAGCCGGCGGCCAGGAGTCGGGCGTGGGCCCTGAACTGGCCTGCGGGGTGGGCGTCACGACGGTGTGGGGGTGGGGCGCGGGGCGCGCTGGGAGGAGACTCCCGGGGACGGCGCCGGCGGCCCATGTCGTGGTCGCCACCGCGGCTACCCCTGCTGCCGCGAGGAGCACCTTCATCGACGACGCCCGAGAAGACGTCGCTGCCGGTGCGCTCGCGGAGCTGAGGGAGACCAGCTGATCGAGCAGCACGGCATCAGGCTCCAGCGTCGGAACCTCGACGCGGAGCCGGGGGATGCCGTACGGGCTCATGGACTGGTCCTGCCTGGTGAGGTGCTCGGCAGCGGGGGAGATGGTCGGTGGTTCCCCGCGGGCTGCCCTGTCACCCCTGACTTGTCGCCGGATCATCGGGTCGTTACACCCGGTCCACAACTTCTCGAAAGGAATGCGCGCTCAGGCGTTGACCATGAAGTCCGCGGCGCGCACGACATACTCCCAGAACGCGGCGTCCTGCTCGGGGGTGAGGGCGGCCGCGTCGAGGCCGTCGCGGAAGTGCTTGAGCCAGTGGTCCTTGGCTTCGTGGGTGACCTCGAAGGGAGCGTGCCGCATCCGCAGCCGCGGATGACCGCGGAGCTCGCCGTACGTCGTCGGGCCACCCCAGTACTGGCACAGGAACAGGAAGAACCGCTCCTCGGCCGGACCGAGGTCCTCCTCGGGATACATCGGGCGCAGCAGCTCATCCTCGGCGACCCCGGCGTAGAAGGTGGACACGATCGTGCGGATCGTGCCCGCGCCGCCGATCTCGTCGTAGAAGGTCACCGGTCCATTGTGCGGGGTGGTGGTTGTGGGCGGTGAGCCAGCCCGGTTGGATGGGGGACATGGCTACTACTCGCACCGCAACCACCGTCTGGGAAGGCACCCTCTTCGAGGGCGCCGGCAAGGTCACCCTCGACTCCTCCGGTCTGGGCACCTACGACGTCTCCTGGCCGTCTCGCGCCGAGGACGCCAACGGCAAGACCTCCCCCGAGGAGCTCATCGCCGCGGCGCACTCCTCCTGCTTCTCCATGGCCTTCTCCAACGGCCTGGCCAAGAACGAGACCCCGGCGACCTCGCTGACCGTCTCGGCCGACGTCGAGTTCACCCCCGGCACCGGCATCACCGCCATCAAGCTCACCGTCCGCGGCGTGGTCGACGGCCTCGACAACGACACGTTCGTCGAGCTCGCCCAGGCCGCCAAGGAGGGCTGCCCCGTCTCGCAGGCGCTCGCCGGCGTCAAGAACATCACCCTGGACGCGGCACTCGCCTGATCCGCGGGGTCGGCGGCCTCTACTTCGGCGCCATCGCGGAGTAGGGGTTGCCGCCCTCCCAGAAGGGCATCCGGATGCCCTCGTGGTCGAAGCGCGCCTTGATCCGCAGGCGCAGCTCCCGGGCGATCGCCCACTGCTGCATCGGCGCGGTCTTGATCAGCACGCGCAGGCTGATCGCCTCCGGCGTCATCGTCTCGACGCCGGTCACCTCCGGCTCCTCGATGACGACGCCCTTGTAGTCGTCGTCGGCCCAGATGTCGTGGGCGACCTCCTTGAGGATGCGGGTCACCCGCGACAGGTCCTCGCCGTAGCCGACGTTGACGTCGACGACCGCGCGCGCCCAGTTCTGGCTCATGTTGCCGACCCGCAGGATCTCGCCGTTGGGCACGTACCAGACCGTGCCCTGCTGGTCGCGCAGTCGGGTGACGCGCAGCGACACGGCCTCGATGGTGCCCGAAGCGGCCCCGACGTCGACCACGTCGCCCACGCCGTACTGGTCCTCGAAGATCATGAAGATGCCGGACAGGAAGTCCTTGACCAGGCTCTGCGCGCCGAAGCCGAGGGCGATGCCGACGATGCCGGCGCTGGCGATGATCGGGGCGATGTTGACGCCGACCTCGGCCAGGATCATCGTCCCGAAGACCGCGACGAGCACGCCGCCGACGATGCTCTTGAGCAGGGAGCCCATCGTCTTGGCGCGCTGCACCCGGCGGGTGTGGTTGCCGTTCGCCTCCTTGCTGCTGAACCGGTCCGGCAGCACGCCCTCCTCGGCGTGCAGCACGATCCGGTCGATCAGCTTGCCCAGCACCCAGCGGATGACCAGTGCGAGGACCACGAGGGCGACGACCGCGATCGGCTTCCCGATGAGCACATCGGCGTCGTGGTTCCAGTCGATGGCAAACATGAGGCCCATTCATAACAGTCGGGAACAACCGGTACGCTGGCGCCCGTGACCAACACCTTCGCCCGCCGCGCCCTGACCCTCGGCGCCGCTGTCGCCGCCGTCACGGCGGTCGTCGCCGGTCCCGCCTCTGCTGATGTCCCGAGCGGGTGGAGCAACCCCTCCGACGTCAACCCGCTGCACCTGCTGTCCCTGATCCTCTTCATCCCGGTGGCTGCCGCCCTGGTGATCTCGTTCCTCGTGCTGCTGCCGGGTGTCCTGCGCGGCGAGGGTCTGCTCCCGAAGGCGCACGCGCCGTCCAGCGAGCCGCCGGTCGAGCGCACCGGTCACTGACCCCACGACGTACGACGAAGGCCCCCGCCGTCGGCGGGGGCCTTCGTCGTGTCCGGACCTGTTACTCGGTGTCCTTGGCCTGGGCGGCCAGTGCCCGGGCGGCGGCGTCGCGGCCCTCGCGGACGTAGCGCTTGGCCGCGGGCTCGGCCGCCGAGCTCGCGAGCCAGGCGTCGGCCTTCTCCAGCAGCGCCGGGGAGGCGGCGTACCGCGGGAAGAGACCCGAGAGCGCGACCGAGGCCTTGTGCGAGCCGAGGTGCTCCCAGGCACCGTCCGCGGCCTCGAAGTAGCGCTCGACGTACGGCGCGAGGAGCTCGTCCTGGCGCGGCTGGTTGAACGCCATGATGATCTCGCGCGCCGTCTCGTTCGCGGTGCCCGTGTTGACCACGGCGGCCTCCCAGGCCGCTGCCTTGGCGTCGGCGTCGGGTCGCGAGGCGCGCGCCCCGGCCGCCTTCTCGTGGCCGGCGCTGGTGCCGTCGCGCTCCTCCTCGGCGGCGATCTCGGTCTCACCGATCGCGCCGGCGCGAGCCAGTCCCGCGACCAGCGCCCACCGCAGGTCCTGATCCATCTCGAGGCCCTCGAGGACGAGCGAGCCGTCGAGCAGCGCCTTGAGGTCGGCCACAGCCGTCTCCGTGTGGGCGGCGGCGGCGAACGAGCGGGCGAAGGTGAGCTGGTGGTCACTGCCGGGGGCGGCGTCGCCGAGCAGCTCGCGCAGGCCGCGCTCCCAGCGGATCGCGAGCGCCTCACGCTTGGCGGGGGCGGAGTAGGTCGCCACCGCGAGCGCGGCGTTGGCCGGGATCCGGGTGACGCCCCAGGCGTCGGTCTCAGCGCCGATGTTGGCCAGCACGAGCTCGACGTAGTCGCTGATCGACAGCTCCGCGTCGCGGGTCATGTCCCAGGCGGCGCTCCACACCAGCGCACGCGGGAGCGAGTCCTCGATCTTGGACAGCGAGCTCAGCGCGGTGGCCAGTGAGCGCTCGTCGAGACGGATCTTGGCGTACGCGAGGTCCTCGTCGTTGACCAGCAGCAGGTCGGGCTGGGCCTTGCCGACGGCCTCGGCGATCGTGGTCAGCTCGCCCTCGACATCGACCTCGAGGTAGTCGGTGCGCACGAGCGCGCCGGCGTCGTTGAACGAGTAGAAGCCGATGCCGACCCGGTGGCGACGCAGGGTCGGCCAGTCCTGGTGGGCGGTCTGGCGGACGGCGAGGGATGCGTACGTGCCGTCCTCGGCCAGCGTGAACTCCGGTGCGAGCGTGTTGACGCCGGCGGTCTGCAGCCACTCCGCGGCCCAGCTCTGCAGCTCGCGACCCGAGGACTTCTCCAGCGCGGCCAGCAGGTCCTTGAACTCCGGGTTTCCGAACGCGAACTCCTTGAAGTAGGCGCGCAGCCCGTCCAGGAAGGGCTCGAGACCCACCCACGCCACGAGCTGCTTGAGCACCGAGGCGCCCTTGGCGTACGTGATCATGTCGAAGTTCACCTCGACGGCCTGCAGGTCGTAGTTGTCGGCCGCGATCGGGTGCGTGGTCGCCAGCTGGTCCTGGGTGTAGCCGGTGATCTTGCGGGCGTTGGCGAAGCCGGTCCAGGCGTCGGTGAAGTCGGTGACCTCGGCCTCGGCCCAGTAGCAGGCCCACTCGGCGAACGACTCGTTGAGCCAGAGGTCGTCCCACCACTTCATCGTCACGAGGTCGCCGAACCACATGTGCGCCATCTCGTGCAGGATCACCGATGTGCGGAACTCGTAGAACGAGCGCGGCTGGCGGCTGCGGGGGAGGTACTCGTCGCGCAGCGTGACCGCGCCGGCGTTCTCCATCGCGCCCATGTTGTACTCCGGCACGTAGAGCTGGTCGTACTTGCCGAACGGGTACGGGTAGTCGAACTTCTCCTCGAAGAACGCGAAGCCGGCGCGGGTGGTCTCGACGAGGTTCTCGGTGTCGAGGTACGGGACCAGCGACTGCCGGCAGAAGTGACCGAGCGGGATCGTGCCGAACCTGCCCTGGTAGACGTCCTGGACCTCGTGGTACTCGCCGGCGATGAGCGCCGTGATGTAGGTGGACATCCGCTGGGTGGGCTCGAAGTCCCATCGCGCGACGCCGTCACCGACCGGGGTCGGGTCGGGGGAGGGGCTGTTGGAGACGACCTTCCAGTCCGCGGGCGCGGTCACGTGGAAGGTGAAGACCGACTTGAGGTCGGGCTGCTCGAAGGTGACGAACACGCGGCGCGCGTCGGGGACCTCGAACTGGGTGTACGTGTAGACGCGCTGGTCGACGGGGTCGACGAACCGGTGCAGGCCCTCGCCGGTGTGGCTGTAGGTGCAGTCGGCGCGGACCACGAGGACGTTCTCGGCGGCCAGGCCCGGCAGCGCGATCCTGCTGTCCGCGTAGGCGGTGGCCGGGTCGAGTGCGACGCCGTTGAGCGTGATCTCGTGGACGGTCGCGCCCACGAGGTCGGCGAAGGTCTCCGCACCCGGCTCGCGGCAGGTGAAGGCGATGGTCGTGGTCGAGGCGAATGTCTCCGCACCGGATCCCGGGCCGGTCGTGAGGTCGAGCTGGATGTCGTACGACGTGACGTCGAGGAGGGCCGCGCGAGCGCGCGCCTCGTCCCGCGTGAGATTGGTTCCAGGCATGCGGCGATCCTCTCACCCGGCCCACGCCGTTGCCGATCAACCCCGGGGGAGCACCCACATCCGGCCCCGAAGAATTACACCTTTGTAGTTATCTTGTCGGCGTGTCGCGTTGACTTTTTCTTCCCTAGAGTGCTCACGTGCACCATCCGCCACAGCCGTCACATCGGCCACTCCAGCGTCTCCTGCTGGCCGTCGTCGCGACCTTCGCCGCAGTCCTCACGACCTTGGCGCCGACCGCGTACGCGCCGGCCGAGGCGGCGACGGTGGGGGTGTTGTGCAGCGGCTTCGACGACTGCAACGGCGCGGGGATGAGTGCCAGCGGCTACCACGCCGTGTGGGACACGATGTTCTGGAACATGTACTCGGGGCGCAACTGCACCAACTACGTCGCCTACCGCATGATCCGCGCCGGGATGTCGTCGACGCGTCCCGCCCAGCTGCTGCCCGGCCAGGGCAACGCCAGCTACTGGGGCGCCTCCTTCGGCAGCCTCACCAACCGGACCCCGACCGTCGGCGCGGTCGCCTGGTGGAACAAGAACGTCCCGGGTGCGGGCTCGGGCGGCCACGTCGCCTACGTGGAGAAGGTCTACTCCGCGACCGACATCGTCATCTCGGAGTCCAACTGGTCGGGTGACTTCGACTGGCGTCGGATCACCACCGCCGCCAACTGGCCGAGCGGCTTCATCCACCTGCGCGACTCGGGCACGCCGCCGCCGGTCGTCACCCCGACCCCGCCCCCCACGCCGAGCGTCCCGCCGGTCGTGGCCCCGGTCAACACGGCCGCGCCGACGATCACGGGCACGCTCGCCGTCGGCAGCACCGTCACGGCGACGCCCGGTACCTGGTCGCAGGCCAACCTGACCTACGCCTACCAGTGGTACGCCGACGGGGTGGCGCTCGGTGGCGGCACCGAGAGCACCTTCGCGCTCACCAAGAGCCACCTCGGCAAGCGGCTCTCCGTCAAGGTGACCGCGACCAACTCGGCGGGCTCGAAGGTCGCGACCTCGGCCACGAGCGCGGCCGTGGTGGCCGGGACCATCGGCGTGACCGCGCCGCCGCAGATCACCGGCGACCCGCGGATCGACGCGGTCGTCACGGCGGTGCCGCCGGTGACCACCAAGGCGCTGACCACGAGGCAGGTGCAGTGGTTCGCCGACGACCAGCCCATCCCGGGGGCGACCACCTGGAGCCTCACGCTCGGCCCGGAGGTGGTGGCCCGCACCCTCAGCGTCCAGGTCCACGGCTCGCGGCCCGCGTTCAAAGACGTCACCGTCGCCAGCGGCCCGGTCGGCCCGGTGCAGGCCCCGCCGCTCACGGTCACCGCTCCGGGCACGATCGCGGGCCGGCCGTACGTCGGCCAGGTGCTCACCCTGACCCCGCCCGTCACCGAGCCGGTCGCCGCGCCGACCGGGTACGGCTGGCTGCGCGACGGCGTGCCGATCCCAGGCGCCGCGACGGCGTCGTACACGCTCACCGCCGCTGACGTCGGCCACCACGTCACCGCCCGGGTCGGGCTCAACGCGACCGGCTACTTCCCGCTCGAGCCGGTGACCGCCCTGGCGCCGGTGGTCCAGCTCGTGCCGGTGAGGGTGGGCTTCCATGCCGCGCCGTCCCGCCGTGCGGCGACGGTCCGGGTCAACGTCCGCTCGCTGGGCGTCGCGATGGCCACGGGCCGCGTCACGGTCACGGTCGGCGGGCGCACGGTCACCGCCAAGGTGCGCGGCGAGCGCCTCCTGCTGCGGGTCGCCGGCGTGCCGGCCGGCCGGCGCAAGCTCACCATCCGGTACGAGGGCCCGGCCCGCTACCAGGCGGTCGTGGAGAAGGCGCACCTGCGCATCCGGCGCTGAGACCCCGGGGCATAACCGTCGGGCCCGAGTGGTTGACTCACGACATGACGACCACTGAGGCAGAGTTCTGGTTCGACCCGCTGTGTCCGTTCGCCTGGATCACCTCGCGATGGATCCTCGAGGTCGAGAAGGTCCGCGACATCAAGGTCACCTGGCGGATCATGAGCCTGGCGTACCTCAATGCCGACAAGGACATCCCGGACGAGTACCGCGAGTTCCTCAAGAACGCGTGGGAGCCGGTCCGGGTTGCCCAGGCCGTCGACCAGGAGTACGGCCAGGAGAAGCTCGCCGAGCTGTACACCGCGCTGGGCACCCGGCGTCACGTGCAGAAGCAGGAGTACACCCGCGAGGTGATCATGGACGCGCTGACCGAGGTCGGCCTGCCGACCGATCTCGTCGACGCGATGGACGACTCCTCCTACGACGAGGCGATCAAGGCCTCCCACCACCTCGGCATGGACCAGGTCGGCAACGACGTCGGCACCCCGACGATCGCGATGAACGGCCAGGCCTTCTTCGGCCCGGTCATCGCGAAGGCGCCGAAGGGCGAGGAGGCCGGCAAGCTGTGGGACGGCTTCCAGCTGATCACCGCCTACCCGTACGTCTACGAGCTGAAGCGCGCGCGCACGCACGAGCTCGACTTCTCGTGAACGAGCCCGAGGGCACCGACAGCGTCGAGGTCACCGTCAACGCGGACGGGCAGATGGGCATCCTGGCCCTGATCCGCTCCCTCGAGCAGGCCGCCACGCTGCTGGACGACGTCGCCCCGGCGGATCTCGAGCGGCCGACGCCGTGCACCGACTGGACCGTGCGCAAGCTCGCCAACCACCTCATCGCCCAGCCACGGATCTACGTGACCATGCTGCAGGGCGCGCCTCCGGGGTGGAACGGCCGCGAGGACTACGACCGGCGCCTGGGGGATGAGCTGCGCACGCGCGGCAACACCCTGATCAACCTCTGGCGCGAGGTCTCGGCGACCGATGCCCTGATGGTCGGGGACCCCGACTGGCAGAGCGCCGAGATCGCGATCCACACGTGGGACCTCGCCCGAGCGCTCGGGCGCTCGACCGAGGGTCTGGACCAGTCGGTGGCCCAGCGCGCCCTCGTCACGCTGGACCGCACCCTCGGCCCGACCCGCAAGGGTCGGGCGTGGCAGGACGCCAAGTCCGCCCCGGAGGGCTCAGACGCCTACACGCACCTGGCGGCCTACGCCGGGCGTGACGTCTGAGCCCTCCCCGGCGGGGGATCAGCAGGCGCGGATCTTCGCCATCTTGGCCCGGGTGAGCTTCTTCGACAGCCGCTTCGCCTTGCCCCTGAGGTGCATGCGCTTGGCGAGCTTGAGCTGCTTCTTGAGCTTCGTGACCTTCTTGGTCGCGCTGGTGCACGCGGCCGACGGCCCCGTCGCCGGCGGCTTCGGGGCGGTCGCAGGCTTCTTCAGCGCGAGGAGCAGCGCATCGAGCGCGCTCTTCGGCAGCGTCTTGGCGGCAGCATCCTTCCGGATCTGCTCCTCCGTCATGTTCTGGTTCTTGTAGAACTCGGTCATGGCGTCGATCAGCTCGCCGGTGTCCGTCGGGTGCGGCGTGCTGGTCTGGCCGAGCAATGCGGCGACCGGGTCGGGGATCGCGCCGCCGAAGAGCTGGTCGAGCGGCACCAGGTCGAGCAGGCCTGCGGAGATCGCGTCGAGGTCGCTCGGGTTCAGGCTGCCGAGTACGTCGGTGATGTCGCTCTCAGCGAAGCCGAACCCGGCGAGCTGGTCCTGCAGGCCGGTCAGTACCTGCGTCGGGTCACCACTGGTCAGGGCGCCGGCCAGTCCGTTCACCAACGAGGTGACGATCGTGGCCGGGTCGGTGGAACCTGTGCCGGTGCCGCCCGTGCCTCCGGTCGGAACAGTGCTGTCGACCGCGGTCACGATGGTGTTCACCAGCGTGTTGAGCGGTGCGGGCAACGGCAGCGTGCCGGTCACGGTCTGCACGACACCGCTGATGAGTCCGGACGGCGCGGCGGTGCTGGCCTGGGCCGGTCCGCTGCAGACGAGCGCGGGTGCCGCGACGAGGGCACTGGTCAGGGTGGCGGCCAGGAGCCGCCGGGTCTTCATGGTCATGTGTGTTTCCTCCCCAGAACGTCACATGTGGTGTCTTCGGACGGTAGACCCGCCGAGGGCCGCTCCTGCGGCCCCGGAACAGATATGACCGATCGGTCAAAGAATTAGTCATTTCGGGTGTACGGCGGTCTAGACCATGCGCTGGTTGGGGGACCGCTCGACCGGCTCACTACGCTTACGCCTCATGAGCACGTCCCCCTCCCGCAAGGTGCTGAGCGCTGTCGCCTGGCCTTACGCCAACGGTCCGCGCCACATCGGCCACGTCGCCGGCTTCGGCGTTCCGTCCGACGTCTTCAGCCGCTACATGCGGATGGCGGGTCACGACGTCCTCATGGTGTCCGGCTCCGACGAGCACGGCACCCCGATCCTGATCGCGGCCGACGAGGCCGGCATGACAGCGCAGGAGCTGGTCGACCACAACCACCGGCTCATCGCCGAGGACCTGGTCTCGCTCGGCCTGTCGTACGACCTCTACACCCGGACGACGACGGCCAACCACCACGCCGTCGTCCAGGAGCTCTTCCTGGGCGTGTACGAGAACGGCTACTTCGTCGAGCAGACCTCGCACGGCGCCATCTCGCCGTCGACCGGCCGCACCCTGCCCGACCGCTACATCGAGGGCACCTGCCCCATCTGTGGCGCCGAGGGCGCCCGCGGCGACCAGTGCGATACCTGCGGCAACCAGCTCGACCCGCAGGACCTGATCAACCCGGTCTCCAAGATCAACGGTGAGACGCCGCTGTTCATCGAGACCCAGCACTTCTTCCTCGACCTGCCGGCACTGGCCGACGCGCTGAAGGAGTGGCTCGACGAGCGCGAGGCGACCGGCCTGTGGCGCCCCAACGTCATCCGCTTCAGCCAGAACATCCTCAAGGAGATCCGCCCGCGTGCCATGACGCGGGACATCGACTGGGGCATCGCCGTGCCGCTCGACGGCTGGCGCGACCAGCCCACCAAGAAGCTCTACGTCTGGTTCGACGCCGTCATCGGTTACCTCTCCGCCTCCATCGAGTGGGCGCGGCGCTCCGGCGACCCGGACGCCTGGCGCGACTGGTGGAACGACCCGGAGGCGCTGTCCTACTACTTCATGGGTAAGGACAACATCACCTTCCACAGCCAGATCTGGCCCGCCGAGCTGCTCGCGTACGCGGGCAAGGGCGAGCGCGGCGGCACGCCGCGCACCTACGGCGAGCTGAACCTGCCGACGGAGGTCGTCTCCTCGGAGTACCTCACGATGGAGGGCAAGAAGTTCTCCTCCTCCAAGAAGATCGTGATCTACGTGCGGGACCTGCTGGCGCGCTACCAGGCCGACGCGTTCCGCTACTACGTCGCGGTCGCCGGCCCGGAGACCAACGACTCCGACTTCACCTGGGCGGAGTTCGTCCGGCGTACGAACGACGAGCTCGTCGCCGGCTGGGGCAACCTGGTCAACCGCACCGCCAACCTCATCGCCGCGAACTTCGGCGAGATCCCCGCGGCGGGCGACCTGCAGCCTGAGGATGAGGCGGTCCTGGCCGGCGTGGAGGCCGCCTTCGACACCGTCGGCGACCTCATCGCGCACCACCGCCAGAAGCAGGCCATCTCCGAGGCGATGCGCGCGGTCGGCGAGGTCAACAAGTATCTCGCGGACCTCGAGCCGTGGAAGCTGGTCAAGGTGCCGGAGACGCGTGATCGGGCCGCGACGGTGCTGCACGTCGCCGCCCAGTGCGTCGCCGACCTCAACCTGATCCTGGCGCCGTTCCTGCCGTTCTCTGCCAATGCCGTCGACCAGGCCCTCGGCGGGACAGGTGAGATCGCCCCGTTGCCGCGGATCGACGAGGTGACGGATCTCGACGTCGCGGAGCGGTCGTACCCGATCATCACCGGCGACTACACCACCGCCCCGACCTGGGAGCGCCACCCGATCAAGGTCGGGATTCCGGTCGTCAAGCCGACCCCGATCTTCACCAAGCTCGATGTCGCCGTGGTCGACGAGGAGCTCGCCCGACTCGGCGAGTGATCGGCGTCGGACGCGGCGACGCCCGGGGCTCGGGGCTCGGCTAGCCGCAGGTCGACGTCGCCGGTCGGCCCGCCAGGCGCGCCGTCGTCCAGCGCTCGAGGTCGGCCGACAGCTGGGCGCCGGCGTCGAGCACGCTCATATGGGTGCCGCCGGTGTAGGTGTGCTGTTCGACGCTCGCACCCGCGGCGCAGACGCGCTCGACGTACCCGTCGGTGATGCGCAGCGGCACCACCTCGTCGGCACTGCCCTGCCCGACGAACAGCGGTGACGGCCACGGTCCGGTCGCGACGTTCTCCTCCAGCCTGCGAGCCAGGACGCCACTGCTCGGCGACTCGCGCAGGATCGGCTGATCGCGAGCGATCGCCAGACCGGAGAGGATCGTCGCCAGCGTGCCGGTCCCTCCTGTGCAGCGGGAGGCGGCCTCCCGGACCAGCACCCGTGCCGAGGGCGTCACGATGCGATCCAGGTCGACGTCGGGATAGGTCCGGGCGTAGGACGCCGCGACGAACGAGATGGCCAGGCTGGCACCGAGCCGGTCAGGGTGCGCGACCACCGCCTCGGCCATCGACCGCGGATCGGCCGCCGGCGACAACGCGGCGGTGCCGACGACATCGAGGTCCGGCGCGTAGGACGGCGCCAGCTGACCGGCCCACAGAGCAGCGTGACCGCCCTGGGAGTGTCCCCAGATCACGGTCCGAGCGGCCAGGTGCACACCCGGTACCTGGTTCGCGGCGCGGACCGAGTCCAGCACCGAGTAGCCCTCGCCCTTGCCGACCAGGTAGGGGAAGGTGCCCGCGGCGCCCATCCCGGTGTAGTCGGTGGCGACCATCGCCCAGCCGTGGCGGGCGAGGGCGTCCATCGCGGGCATGCCCTGGTACGTGATCGCGTAGTCGGTGTTGCTCGGCGCGCAGGAGCGGGCGATGCCGACGGTCCCGTGCGCCCAGGCGATCACCGGCGCCTCGGCGCTCACCGGATGATCCGGTACGGCCACCACGCCGCTGGCCAGCGCGGGCTGCCCGGTGGAGCCGGTGGTCGTGTAGAGGATCCGGTAGGCGTGCATGCCGGTCGGGAGGACGCCGTCGTACGGCTCGCTCCGCAGGAGTCGCCCGGGGGCGTGGGGCACGTGTGCGGGCGTGTCGTAGAAGTCGTCCAGCACCGGCACGCCGCGCCACATGAGCGTCCCGGCGTACAGCCCGGCGCAGGCGATGCTCACGACGAGCACAGCGCCGAGCCAGCGCAGGCCGAGCCACCATCGGCCGGCGCGACCGGACCGGGCACGTGGCGGATGGGTGGTCACGCGGTCGGCGAGCCACCGGGTCGCCGGCACCCGGCTGATCAACGGGGTGATCAGCGGTCCCGCGGCACGGCCGGCGAGGCCGAGCCCCCACAGCGTCGTCCGCAGGCCGAACAGGAACGCCAGCACGATCAACGTCATGTCCGGCCAGACGAGGGCCAGGAGGCCCCAGGCGATCTCGGCGACGCCGAAGACGGCGGTGAGCCAGCGCCGCTCGCGGGTGCGCCACAGCCCGGCCACCTTGCCGGCACCGGAGACGAGCATCAGCAGCGCCACCGACGGGACGAACAGCGTGATGCTGTGCCCCAGCCAGATCAGCACCGCGAGACCGGCCAGCACCCACACCCCGCCGAGGATCCGGGTGAGGGTCTCTTGCCGGCCGGCGGAGACGAGGTCGGCGACGCCCGAGGCGATCGCGCCGGCGCCGACCCACACCCCGAGCACGGCGAGGGCGCTCAGCGGTCGGGCCATCAGCCAGACGCCGAGCACCGTGGAGCCGATCCCGATCGCCAGGACCACGGCGGTGAGCGCGATCGGTCGCGTACGGGCGGGGGGCGGTGCAGTGATCTCCATGGGCGGGCGCGCAGTGGCTCAGAGCCGGGCCAGCGCCGCCTTCAGGGGATCGAGGCCGAGCGCACCGAGGTCCAGCGCCGCGGTGTGGAACGCCTTGAGGTCGAAGGCGTCGCCCAGACGCGCCTGCGCGTCGGCGCGCGCCTCGAGCCAGATCCGCTCGCCGACCTTGTACGAGGGAGCCTGGCCGGGCCAGCCGAGGTAGCGGTTGACCTCGAACCTCAGCGTCCCGTCGTCCATCCGCGTGTGCGCGCGCATGAACTCGTAGACCTTGTCGGCGTCCCAGGTCTCCCCGCCCCGCCAGCCGAACGGATTGTCAGCCGGGATGGTCAGACCCAGGTGCACCCCGATGTCGACGACGACGCGCGCAGCGCGCATCGCCTGGTTGTCGAGGAAGCCGAGCCGGTCGCCCGGGTCAGCGAAGTAGCCGAGCTCGTCCATCAGCCGCTCGGCGTAGAGCGCCCAACCCTCGCCGTGGCCGCTCACCCAGCACAGGAGTCGCTGCCAACGGTTGAGCAGATCGGCACGGTGGACCGCCTGCGCGCACTGGAGGTGGTGACCGGGCACGCCCTCGTGGAAGACGGTGCTGGTCTCGCGCCAGGTCGAGAAGATCCGGTGGTCGTCGGTGAAGGAGAACCACATTGTGCCGGGGCGGGAGAAGTCGTCGGTCGGCGGGATGTACCAGGCGCCGCCGTCGTTGATCGGGGCCACCTTGCAGTCGATCCGCCTGATGGGACCGGCGATGTCGAAGTGGACGCCGTCGAAGGTGGCGATCACCTCGTCGGCGCGCTGCTGCATCCAGGCCTGGAACGCCTCCCGGCTGCCCAGGTCGCGGGCGGGATCGGCGTCGAGGGCGAGCACGGCGTCGTCGACCGAGCCGCCCGGGACGATCCGCTGGGCGGTCGCGGCCATGTCGGCCTCGATCCGGGCGAGCTCCTGCCAGCCCCAGGCGTACGTCTCCTCCAGGTCGACGGCGGCGCCGAGGAAGTAGCGCGACGCCAGCGTGTAGTGCTCACGTCCCACGCCATCGCGCTCGCGGCCCAGGGGCAGGAGGTCGGTCTCGACGAACCGGCCGAACTCGGCGTACGCGCTCGATGCGGACGCGGCGGCTCGGCCGAGCGTCTCCCGCTGCGCCTCGGGGGCGGCGGCGACCACCCCGGAGAAGTAGTCGCCCGCCGACCCGCTCTGCCCGGTCCAGCCACGGATCTGGGCCGCGACCTCCGCGTACTGGCGCTTGGCCGACACCCGTCCGGCTGCCGCCTCGCCGGCGAGCGTGGTCCGATAACCGGCGAGAGCGGCTGGGACGGCAGCCAGTCGGTCCCCGATCGCGACCCAGTCGTCCTCGGTCGCGGTCGGCATGACGTCGAAGACCTCGCGGATCGCGTGGGCGGCGCTGGAGATGACCGACATCTCGCTGCGCTCGATGCCGGCGTCGGATCGCTCGACGGTCAGCCCGATCCGTTCGAGGAAGGCGTCGCGGGCCACGGCCTCGCGCTCGTCCGCGGGCGTCAGCGCCGCCACCTCGGCCAGCGCGGTGCGGTGGAGCTCCTCGCGGGCGTCGAAGCCACCGGGGGAGAGGTCCGGCAGACGTCCGTCATGGCCCGCGATGCCGACCATCGTCGCGGTGATGGGGTCGAGTCGCGCGTAATCCGCGACGTATTGATCGGTCCGAGCGTCCACGAGTCGCGTCATGCGCCCGACCTTAGGGCCGAGGTGACCTGGCCCTCAAACAGATTCGACTCGGCCCTCCGGCATGCCGGAGGGCCGAGTCCAACGCGGAGGGGCCCGGTAGGCGCTCAGCGCGCAAGGGCGCTGGCCTTCCAGCCGCCGCGCGAGGCGGCCGGGGTGAAGGTGCCGCGCATGCCGCGACCGGGGTGCGCCCACTGGGAGCGGACCGGCTTGGCGGCAGGCTCGCCACCGCCCAGCGCGGAGAGCACGGTGACGATCGCCGCGACCTCCTCGGGGGTGGCGTGCGCGTCGATCACACGGAGCAGCGGCTGCCGCTCCGGTGCGACCTCGGCCGGGGTCTCCTCCGTGCTCACAGCGGGATGTTCCCGTGCTTCTTGGCCGGGAGCGTGGCCCGCTTGGTCTTGAGCAGACGCAGCGCCTTGACGACCTCCGAGCGCGTCTCGTGCGGCAGGATCACGCCGTCGACGTAACCACGCTCCGCGGCGATGTACGGGTTGGCCAGCGTGGTCTCGTACTCGTCGATGAGCTCGGCGCGACGAGCCTCGACATCGCCACCGGCCTCGGCCACGGCCGCGAGCTCGCGGCGGTGGATGATGTTGGCGGCGCCCTGCGAGCCCATGACCGCGATCTGGCCGGTGGGCCACGACAGGTTGATGTCGGCTCCGAGGTGCTTGGAGCCCATCACGTCGTACGCGCCACCGAACGCCTTGCGGGTGATGACCGTGACCAGCGGGACGGTCGCCTCGGCGTAGGCGTAGATCAGCTTCGCGCCGCGGCGGATGATTCCGGTGTGCTCCTGGTCGGAGCCCGGCAGGAAGCCCGGCGTGTCGACGAAGGTCACGACCGGGATGTTGAAGGCGTCGCAGGTCCGCACGAAGCGGGCCGCCTTCTCCGAGGCGTCGATGTCGAGGCAGCCGGCGAACTGCATCGGCTGGTTGGCGACCACGCCGACCGGGGAGCCCTCGACGCGGCCGAAGCCGACCACGATGTTGGGTGCGAAGAGCGGGTGGACCTCGACGAACTCGCCGTCGTCCAGGACCGTCTCGATGACGGTGTGGATGTCGTACGGCTGGTTCGGGCTGTCGGGGATGAAGGTGTCGAGCGCGAGGTCCTCGTCGGAGGGCTCGAGGTCGGCGACCGTCTCGTAGACCGGAAGCTCGTCCAGGTTGTTCTGCGGGAGGTGGTCGAGCAGCGCCTTGGCGTACTCGATCGCGTCCTCCTCGTCGGAGGCCATGTAGTGCGCGGCACCCGACTTGGTGTTGTGGGCCCGGGCGCCGCCCAGGTCCTCCATCGAGATCTCCTCGCCGGTGACGGTCTTGATCACGTCGGGCCCGGTGATGAACATCGCCGAGGTCTGGTCGACCATGATCGTGAAGTCGGTGACCGCGGGGGAGTACACGTGGCCGCCGGCGCAGTTGCCCATGATCAGGCTGATCTGCGGGATGACGCCCGAGGCGTGCACGTTGCGCTTGAAGATCTCGCCGTAGAGACCCAGCGAGACGACGCCCTCCTGGATCCGGGCGCCGGCGCCCTCGTTGATGCCGACGATCGGGGAGCCGGTCTTGATGGCCAGGTCCATGATCTTGCAGATCTTCTCGCCGTAGACCTCGCCCAGCGCGCCACCGAAGACGGTGAAGTCCTGGGAGAAGACGCAGACGTTGCGGCCGTTGACGGTGCCGTAGCCGATCACGACGCCGTCGCCGTACGGGCGGTTCTTCTCCAGGCCGAAGGCGGTGGAGCGGTGTCGGGCCAGCTCGTCGACCTCGACGAAGGAGCCCTCGTCGAAGAGCATCTCGATGCGCTCGCGGGCGGTCTTGCGACCCCGGGCGTGCTGCTTCTCGACCGCCTTCGCGGAGCCGGCGTGGACGGCCTCGTCGAGGCGCCGGCCGAGGTCGGAGATCTTGCCTGCGGTGGTGTGGAGATCGGGCTCGATCGCGTTGTCGGCGGGCTGCGCGCTCACGTACTGGCTCCCTGACTGGGTCGACTACAAGTGCGTGCGACACCCTAGTCCTCATGAGCGCGGATGGAATGAGACGACCATCACTCCAGGCGGAGCGTTTGGCGGCCCTGGCCCCGACCTGGCAGGTCGAGATCCTGGCCGAGACGACGTCGACGAACGCCGTCTGCGCGCAGCGCGCGCGTGACGGAGCACCCGAGGGGCTGGTCGTCACCACGGAGCACCAGTACGCCGGGCGCGGTCGGCTCGACCGGGTCTGGGAGATGCCGCCGCGAGCGGCGCTCGCCACCTCGGTGCTGCTGCGACCGACCCTGCCGCCCGAGCGCTGGACCTGGCTGCCGCTGATGGCCGGCGTTGCCGTCGCCCGCACCATCGAGGGCCGGCTCAAGTGGCCGAACGACGTCCTGCTCGGGCCGGAGCTGAAGAAGGTCTGCGGGATCCTCGTCGAGCGCATCGAGACGCCGGCCGGTCCCGCTGCCGTCCTCGGCATCGGGATCAACACCTCGCTGACCCCCGACGAGCTGCCGATCCCGCACGCGACCTCGCTGCAGATCGAGCGCGGCGAGGAGGTCGACCGGACCGGTGTGCTGGTCACGCTGCTCGCCGAGATCGCCGACGCGTACGCGCTGCTGGTGCACGATCCTGAGGAGCTGTCGGCGGACTACCTCGCGCTCAGCGCCACCGTCGGCATGAGGGTGCGCGCCGAGCTGCCCAGCGGGGGAGCGCTGGCGGGCACCGCGAGCGGGATCGACCCGTACGGACGGCTGCTGATCACGCAGGCGGACGGTTTGACGCAGGCGGTCGGCGCTGGCGACATCGTCCACCTCCGGCCGCTCGACTAGCAGCGCTTCGCGCGGCCGGCTCGTTCACTCGACACAAACGAGCAAGCTCGATGGCCTCGCTCACTTCGCCTCACCCGGATGGGATGATCCTCCCGTGGCCATCTCCCCGAAGCTGCTCAACGACGGCGAGCACGTCGTCGTCAGCACCCGTACGCATCCCAAGGTGCTGCTCGGCCCCCTCTCGCTGCTGGTGGTCCTGCTGGCGGTGGGCGTGGTCGTCCAGGTGATGGTCGATGCGCACGCTCTCCACCTGGTCGTGTGGGCGCTGGTCGTGCTCGCGATCCTCTGGTTCGTGGGTCGCCCGGTGCTGTCCTGGCTCGCCGCGTCGTACACGATCACCACCCGTCGGCTGATCACGCGGCACGGGATCCTCACCCGCAAGGGCCATGACATCCCGCTCAGCCGGATCAGCGACGTCGAGTACGAGATGGGCCTGATCGACCGCATGCTCGGCTGCGGCACGCTGATGATCAGCGACGCCAGCACCGACGGCGAGGTCACCCTGCCCGACATCCCGCACGTCGAGCAGGTCCAGCGCCGGCTCAACGACCTGCTGCACAGTGCCGACGCCGAGAACTGACGTGTCTCCGCTCTATCCCGGCAACGATCCCGAGGCCGGCACCCTCACCGCCGATGAGGTCGCCGACCGCGCCGGCGTGCCCTTCGACCAGGCCAAGCGACTGTGGCGCGCCCTCGGCTTCCCCGAGGTCGGCGGCGAGGCGATCTTCGGCAGCAACGACGTCGAGGCGCTCCGTCGGCTCCAGGGAAGCCTCGGCGGCACCCTCGATCTCGATCTGGTGGTCAACCTGACGCGCGGGCTCGGGCAGACCATGGCGCGCCTCTCGGACTGGGAGATCGCAGCGCTCGTGCACCAGGCCGAGACCCGTCAGGGCGAGGAGGGTGCGGCCGGTGGTGGCGTGGGCGCGCTGGAGTCGGCGACCAAGGTGATGGTCGACTTCAACGAGACCTTCGAGGAGCTGATGCTCTACGTGTGGCGTCGTCACATGGGGGCCGCGGTGGCCCGCCTCGAGGCGGCCTCGTCGGGCGAGCTCGGCACCACCCAGCTCTCGGTCGGGTTCGCCGACATCGTGCAGTTCACCGCCCTGTCGAACACGCTGACCGAGCAGAAGATCGGTGATCTGGTCGAGCTCTTCGAGTCCCGCTGCGCCGACGTGGTCGCGGTCAACCGCGGCCGGATCATCAAGTCGCTGGGAGACTCGGTCCTCTTCGTCAACGACGACCCCATCCGGGCCTACGACACGGCCGAGGGGATCATCAACGTGATCGGACGCGACGCCCGGATGCCTGACGTGCGGGTCGGGCTGGCCACCGGCTCCGTCGTGGCCCGCCTCGGCGACGTCTACGGGCCGCCGGTCAACATGGCCGCGCGCCTGACCGCGGTCGCGCGCAAGAATCGCATCATCATCGACGAGGCCACCGCGGCGCTGCTGCCCGACGACCAGTTCGAGACCCGTCGTCTCCCGGCTAGACCAGTGCGTGGTTTCGGCATCGTCGAGCCGCTCACCGTACGGCGAAACTGAGATAACGTTTTACCTTCGCCTGACCTGCGACGACCTTGACGGCTGTCAGGATTCTCTCAGTAAATGTGGCACGAAAGTGCCATGGGCAAGAAATGGCCAGCCTCTTGGTGACGGGCTTTACGTTTCGTACGGTGACTCCGTGATCAATGTTCAGGACGTTCGTCTAGACCCCGTCGATCGTCGCGCGTGGCGCGGCGACCAAGAGATCACGTTCTCCCGCAAGGAGTTCGATCTCGTCCACGCCCTCGCCGCCCGCGCCGGTGACATCGTCACCCGCGACGAGCTGATGCGCGACGTGTGGCATGCCAACTTCTGGACGTCCTCGAAGACGATCGACGTCCACCTGGGCTGGGTCCGCCGCAAGCTCGGCGACGACACCCGTCGCCCGCACCTCATCACCACGATCCGGGGCAAGGGTCTGCGCTTCGAGACCCAGTGAGCGCGGCGGGTTTCCGGGTTTCGGCGCCGTCGGCTGGCCTCGATACGCTTCGCCCGTGCCGGAATTCGCTCCCACCCTCGCCATCATCGGAGGCGGCCAGCTCGCCCGCATGATGGCGCAGCCCGCGATCGCGCTTGGTCTCCCGCTGCGGCTCCTCGCCGAGGCCGAGGGCGTCTCCGCGGCCCAGGTGATCCCCGACCAGATCGTCGGTGACTACACGGACCTCGACACGCTGCGTGCGATCACCGCAGGGTGCGCGGCCGTCACCTTCGACCACGAGCACGTCCCGACCGAGCACCTCCACGCGCTTGAGGCGGCCGGCGTGGCCGTCCGTCCCGGCCCCGAGGCGCTGGTCTACGCACAGGACAAGGGCCTGATGCGCGAGCGCCTCGGCGCGATGGGCGTCCCGTGCCCGCGCAACGCGATCGTCGCGACCGTCGCCGACGTCGAGGAGTTCGGCTTCCCGTGCGTGCTGAAGACGACGCGCGGCGGCTACGACGGCAAGGGCGTCTGGGTCGTCCGCTCCGCTGACGACGCCGCCGAGCCGTTCGAGGTCGCCGCCGGCGCCGGGGTGCGGATCCTGGCCGAGGAGCTCGTCGACTTCCGCCGCGAGCTCTCGGCGATCGTGGCCCGCTCGCCCTCGGGCCAGGCGGCCGCGTACCCGGTCGTCCAGACCACCCAGCTCGACGGCATCTGCCACGAGGTGATCGCCCCGGCGCCCGACCTGTCGGACGCGCTCGCGGGCCAGGCGCAGGAGCTCGCGCTCAAGGTCGCCGGTGAGCTCGGCGTCACCGGTGTCCTGGCCGTCGAGCTCTTCGAGACGGTCGACGGACGCATCCTGGTGAACGAGCTCGCGATGCGCCCGCACAACACCGGTCACTGGACCCAGGACGGCGCGGTCACCTCGCAGTTCGAGAACCACCTGCGTGCCGTGATGGACCTCCCGCTCGGCTCACCGGCCCCGCGTCAGCGCTGGTCGGTGATGGTCAACATCCTGGGCGGCCCGGCCTCGAACGTGGGACGCCTGTACGACGGCTTCCCGCACGCGATGGCCCGCGACCCGCACCTGCGGGTGCATCTGTACGGCAAGGAGCTGCGCCCGGGCCGCAAGGTCGGGCACGTCAACACGTACGGCGAGGACCTCGACGACTGCCTCGAGCGCGCGCGGCATGCCGCCGCGTGGTTCCGTGGCGACCTGGGCAACGAGAGCGAGTGAGCATGAGTGCACGTGTAGGCATCGTGATGGGGTCGGACTCCGACTGGCCGACGATGAAGGCGGCCGCGGAGTTCCTCGAGGAGTTCGGCGTCGCGTACGAGGCCGACGTGGTCTCGGCGCACCGGATGCCGATCGAGATGATCGAGTACGGCCAGAAGGCGCACGAGCGCGGGCTGTCGGTGATCATCGCCGGTGCCGGCGGCGCGGCCCACCTGCCCGGCATGCTGGCCGCGGTCACCCCGCTGCCGGTCATCGGTGTGCCGGTGCCGCTGAAGTACCTCGACGGCATGGACTCGCTGCTCTCGATCGTGCAGATGCCGGCCGGCATCCCGGTCGCCACCGTTGCGATCGGCAACGCGAAGAACGCCGGCATCCTCGCCGCGCGGATCATCGCGACCTCGGACGCGGCGCTGCAGGCGAAGCTGGTCGACTACCAGGAGTCGCTCTCCGCGATGGCGCGGGAGAAGGGCAAGGTCGTCCGCGGGGCGAGCTGAGCGCGACGATCAGCCGCGCCGGCCCCACTCGATCGCGGGGCAGGTGTCCATCACCATCGTCACGCCCGCGGCGGTGGTCCGCTCGTACGCGTCCTCGTCGATGACGCCGAGCTGGAACCACACGCCCCTTGCGCCGATCGCCACGGCCTCGTCGGCGAACTGTCCGGCCGCCTCGGAGCGGCGGAAGACGTCGACGACGTCGATGGGGAACGGCACGTCGGCCAGCGTCGCGTAGGCCTTCTCGCCGAGAACGGTCAGCTCCCCGGAGGCGGCGTCCGGGTGGATCGGCACGATCCGCTTGCCGTGGTCCTGCAGCAGCTGGGCGATGCCGTACGCCGTCCGCACCGGATCACCCGAGAGACCGACCACGGCCCAGGTCTCCGTCTGGTCAAGAAGTAAAGCGATGTCGCGCGAATCGGCCCATCGACTCATCCGGATCTCCTCACGATCACGACGGCATTGCAACTCCAGCCGGTGCCCATCATCCCGTACGACATTCCCGTTTTGTCGGCGCCGTGTCCGTCCATTGCGGCATCATCTGGCCGTGACCCACGACACTCCGGCACCCGAAGTCGCGCTGCCCACCCGCCGTACCCTCATCAAGGGAGCAGCCGTCGGGGCGGGCGCCCTCGCGGTCCTCACGGGCCCTCTCCGGTTCTTCGACGAGACGGCCGCTGCGGCGCCGGCCGTCTCCGGCGACGTCTTCGGCTACGGCGTCGCCAGCGGCGATCCGACTGCCACGACCCTCATCATCTGGACCCGTGTGGCGCCGTCGATCGATGCGACTCCGGGCAGCGGCCAGGGCGCCGCCACCCCGGTGAGCTGGCAGGTGGCCACCGACGCCGCCTTCAAGAAGATCGTCAAGCAGGGCACGTACACGACCAGCCCGGACAGCGACCACACCGTGAAGGTCGACGTCACTGGGCTGGCGCCGTACACGCGATACTTCTACCGCTTCTCGGCTGCCGGCCAGACCAGCGTCGTAGGCCGCGCCCAGACCGCGCCCGACGTCGCAGGCAAGGTGCACGCGCTGCGCTTCGCCCTCGTGAGCTGCAGCAACTTCACCGGCGGTTACTTCACCGCGTACCGCCAGATCGCCAAGCGCACCGACCTCGACTTCGTGTTGCACGTGGGTGACTACATCTACGAGTACGCGAACGCCCCCAGCGACGGCCCCGACGGCCGGTACGGCCCGGCCGAGCTGATCGGCAAGCGCGACGTGTTGCCGGAGAACACCTTGCTCTCGCTGAAGGACTACCGACTGCGACACGCGCTGCACAAGGCCGACCCGGACGCCCAGGCCGCCCACCAGGCGATGCCGTGGATCACGATCTTCGACGACCACGAGGTTGCCAACAACTCGTGGGAGGGCGGGGCGGAGAACCAGCCGGCCGGCACCACCCGGGAGGAGTTCCTGGCACGCCGTAACGCCGCCTACCAGGCGTACCTCGAGTGGATGCCGTTCCGCCTGCCGGAGCAGGCCGCCGACGCGGACGGCACGACGTTCTACAAGAAGTTCACCTTCGGTGCGCTTGGCGACCTCTCGATCCTCGAGACCCGCCAGCACCGCGCCAAGCCGACCGACTCGGACGTCGCGGCGGCACCGACGAACGCTGGCGGCTTCATCCCGGCCGGTCTGAAGGGCCTCACCGACCGGTCGGACGCCGAGATGGCCGACCCGTCGCGCCATCTGCCCGACCCGACCCAGATGCAGTGGCTCAAGGGCAACATCGCCAGCCCCGGCCACTGGCACCTGCTCGGTAACCAGGTCATCATCACCCCGGTCCGCTTCCCGGCGAGTGCGATGGCGCCGTCGCTCATCGAGAGCGGTGGCGGGCCGCTCCCGAACGACACGCTGCTGGCCAACTCCGACCAGTGGGACGGCTACCAGGCCGACCAGGCCGACCTGATCGCGCACATGGCCAAGCAGCCCGTCAGCAACGGCGACGTGGTGGTCCTGACCGGTGACATCCACTCCTCGTGGGTGACCGAGATCCCGGCCAGCGGGTTCGTGAACGGCAAGACCGACTACAAGTCCGCGGGTGTCGAGTTCGTCACGCCCTCGGTGACCAGCGACGGCTTCTTCGAGCAGGTCCTGCCGGCCGTGCTGAAGAAGATTCCGACCGCCAAGCCCGAGCTCGGTGTCACCATGACGAAGTCGATCATCTCCAACGCCCAGAAGATCAATCCATGGGTGCGCTACCTCGACGGCATCGCGCACGGTTTCACCATCATCGACGTCACTCCGAGGCGGGTGCAGGCGGACTTCTTCCACACCCCGAACCCAACGACCGCGCTGCCGGACCCGCGGACCGACCCCACCGTCGTGCCGGTCTACACGACCAGCTGGCAGACCCTCAACGGCTCGAAGAAGGTCACACCCGTACCCGCGGCCGTCGGTGCCCGCTCCGATTCGCCGGCGGGCACTCCGATGCCGCCGGCCAAGCCGAATGTCGCGCTCCAGGCCGCTCAGGCCAAGCTGGGCCGTGATGTCCAGGCTCTCAACGACGCCCGGAAGGCGCTGCATCACGCCAAGGGAATGAAGAAGCGGGCGAGGCTCAAGAAGAAGATCAAGGCACTGAAGAAGAAGGTCGCCGCCGACCGGCAGGCCGTCGCTGCAGCGCGGTGACACCCCGCCTTTGCTTTCTTGTGCGTTGCGCTCCGTCGACGGCCTTCGCACGGTAACGTGCCGATCGATGTGGTCAACGCCACAACTTCACGTACTCTTCAGTACGCACCTGTCTAGCGGTGCGTGTGCCTGGGAGGGCGCACGCGATCAGGAGGGAAAACCCCAATGTCTTTCACCAAGAAGTTCGTCGCCTTCGGTGCGGCCGCGGCTCTGTCCGCCACCGGCTTCGTTGCGGCCACCGGCACGTCGGCCAATGCGGCGGACGTCACCAAGTCCGTGACCTACAACTGCAACCTGTCGAGCCTCGGCCAGGGCACGCAGCCCGTCACCGCGGTCTACACCGTTCCGGCGCTGCCGTCCTCGGTCGCTGCTGGCTCGACGGTTCCGGCGAAGACGGTCACCGCCAAGATCACGCTGCCGCAGCCCGTCACCCAGCTGATCGCGATCGGCTTCGGCGGCAAGATCGATGGCACCACCTCGGGTAACTTCACCGTCGGTGGGCAGAACGTCGCGTCGATGCTGACCATCCCGAGCCAGAGCATCGGTGACGGCTCGGCCGCCGCGGAGGTCAACGCCTCCGGCACGCTCAACGCCTTCAAGGTCAGCACCGCGGGCGCCCAGGCTGTGAAGCTCCCGGCGACCCTCAGCGCCAGCTTCCAGAACAACGCTGTCACGGTTCCCTGCGTTGCGAAGAGCGGGAGCGACCTGTCGCTGGGCTCGGTCAACGTGACGAAGGCTGGTGACTCCCCGGCCCTGGTCGCCGCGAAGAAGCAGCTCGCCAAGGACAAGGCCGCCCTCGCGAAGGCCAAGAAGGCCCTCAAGAAGGCCAAGGGTCACAAGAAGGTCGTCCTGAAGAAGAAGGTCGCCAAGCTCGTCAAGAAGGTCAAGGCCGACCAGGCCAAGATCAAGAGCCTTTCCTGACCCCAGCATCATCTGATTCACCGCCGAGGCGCGGCACCCGTTGGGGTGCCGCGCCTCGCGCATGCGCGGGGTATGGCAGGATGGTCCTGTGGCAGCACGCATCATCATTCGCTAGCGCGCCGTGCCCCAGGGATGGGGACTCCTCCTCAGGAGACACGGTGCGCCAACCTCTCGTACGCGGGAGGTTTTTTTGTTGCCACAAACCACCAGGACCGAAGAGACAAGAAGTGACCACGATGGATCTCCAGGGCTCGTTCCACGTCTACGACACCACCCTGCGCGACGGCGCGCAGCAGGAGGGACTCAACCTCTCCGTGGGGGACAAGCTGGCGATCGCGCGTCAGCTGGACGCGTTCGGGGTCGGGTTCATCGAGGGCGGGTGGCCGGGCGCCAACCCCAAGGACACCGAGTTCTTCAAGCGCGCGCAGACCGAGCTCGACCTGCGTCACGCCAAGCTGGCTGCCTTCGGCTCGACCCGCAAGGCGGGCATCAAGGCCGCCGACGACCCGATGGTCGCGGCCCTTCGTGACTCCGGCGCCTCGGTCGTGACGCTGGTGGCCAAGAGCCACGACCGCCACGTCGAGCTCGCCCTGCGGACCACGCTCGAGGAGAACCTCGCGATGGTCCGCGACACCGTGTCCCACCTGACCGCCGAGGGCCAGCGCGTCTTCCTCGACGCCGAGCACTTCTTCGACGGTTACCGCGCCAACCGCGCGTACGCCCTCGAGGTGCTGCGCGCCGCCTTCGAGGCGGGCGCCGAGGTCGCGGCCCTGTGCGACACCAACGGCGGCATGCTGCCGACCTGGCTCACCGACGTGGTCACCGACGTCATCGACACCACCGGCGTACGCGTCGGTATCCACTGTCACAACGACACCGGCTGCGCGGTCGCCAACACCCTCGCCGCCGTCGACGCGGGCGCGACCCACGTCCAAGGCACGATCAACGGCTACGGCGAGCGCACCGGCAACGCCGACCTCATCGCGGTCGTGGCCAACCTGCAGCTCAAGCTCGACCGCCAGGTCCTGCCCGAGGGCCTCCTGGCCGAGGCCACCCGTACGGCCCACGCGATCGCCGAGGTGACCAACTTCCCGCCCGCGACCCGCCAGCCGTACGTGGGCGCCAGCGCCTTCACCCACAAAGCCGGCCTGCACGCCTCCGCGATCAAGGTCGACCCCGACCTCTACCAGCACATGGACCCCGCCGGCGTCGGCAACGACATGCGCCTGCTGGTCTCCGACATGGCCGGACGCGCGAGCATCGAGCTCAAGGGCAAGGAGCTCGGCTACGACCTCACCGACCGCGAGCTGGTCACCCGCGTCACCGACCGGGTCAAGGAGCGCGAGGCCGCGGGCTACACGTTCGAGGCTGCCGACGCGTCCTTCGAGCTGCTCCTCATCGAGGAGGTCGACGGCAAGCGCCCGTCGTACTTCGACCTCGAGTCGTGGCGCGTCATCTCCCAGGACGACGGCTCCACCGAGGCCACCGTCAAGCTGCACGCCGGCGGCGACCGCTACGTCGTCACCCGTGAGGGCAACGGTCCGGTCAACGCCCTCGACCAGGCGCTGCGCGCCGCGATCGTGCAGGCGTTCCCGGTGGTGGAGAAGTTCGAGCTGATCGACTACAAGGTGCGTCTCTTCGACGACGGCCACGGCACCGACGCCAAGACCCGCGTCCTCATCGAGACCTCCGACGGCGTCACCTCCTGGGTCACCGTCGGCGTCGGCGAGAACGTCATCGAGGCCTCCTGGGAGGCGCTCGTCGACGGCCTCACCTTCGGCCTGTGGCGTGCGGCGACGGGTCTCACGCAGGCCTGACGCCGGTCGCCACGGCGTCCATGCCGGGAGCGCGTTCGCGTCGCCGTGTGAACCCGTTCCGCTCGTAGAAGGCGGCGCGCCCGCTGGCGGCGAAGAGCTGGACGTCCTCCACTCCTCGGGCGCGCGCCTCGCCGACCAGACGCCCGAGGATCTGCGCGCCGACCCCGTGGCCGCGGGATCCTTCGCGCACGATGAGCTCGGTCACGAACGCATGGAGTACCCCGTCGCTGATGAGCCGCCCCATCCCTGTCAGGAGGCCATCGGGGTCGCGTGCGGTGCAGAAGAGCCAGGTGCTCGCGAGAGCTGACTCGAAGTCAGCCAGCGATCGGTCACCCCAGCCGGTCTCGTCGTACAGGGTCTTGAACTCGGCGGCGCTCGGAGGGGTGAGGGACAGCTGCACCCGGCGGATCCTAGTGCGAGGCGTGACACCGCCCGCCCGACAGCGCCTCACAGCGTGGTGATCAGGCCTCCGTCGATCACGAAGTCGCTCCCGGTGATGTTCGCCGCGCGGCTGCTGGCGAGGAAGAGCACCAGATCGGCGATCTCGGCGGGATAGGTGAAGCGACCCGTCGCTGCCTGGGCCTCCTGCTGGCGGATCACGTCCTCGGCCGCGGTCCGGCTCGCGCCCCCGACGGTCGCGGCGACGCCGCCGCTGCCCAGCCAGAGGTCGGTGCGGACCGGTCCCGGGCTGATCGTGTTCACCCGGATCCGCGGACCCAGCTCCTTCGACAGCGACTTGCACAGGTTCGTCAGCGCGCCCTTGGCGGCGCTGTAGTCGATGACGCCCGGATCCGGCAGGAAGGCGTTGACCGAGCTGATCGTGACGATGGTCGCCCCGGGCCGCTCCGACAGGTGCGGGATCGCGTGGCGCATGGTCCGCGCCGCTGCCAGGAAGTTGATGCTGAGCGTCCACTCCCAGTCCTCGTCGGTGATGGCGTTGAAGCCCTGCAGCCGCGGACGCACGGCCCCGACGTTGTTGACCAGGATGTCGATGCCGCCGTGCTCGACGGCCCTGGCGATCAGCTCGCCCGGCCCGGCCGGCACGGAGAGATCGACCAGGACGGGCCGTACGTCAGCCGTGCTCGCGAGATCGTCGAGCTCCTGGCTGCCCTCGCGGGCCCCGGCGGTGATCGAGGCGCCTTCGGCGGCCAGCGCCCGTACGATCGCCAGCCCGATGCCCTTGCTGGCGCCCGTGACGACCGCACGCTTGCCCTGCAGCTCGAGATCCATGGTCACAGCCCCTGCTTCTGGAGCCAGCCCAGGCTCGCCTCGGCGACGTCGCCCCAGCCGTGATCGATGACCAGGGAGTGGGCACGGTCGGCGAACTCGAGGAGGTCGGTGACGGCCGCGCTGTGTCGGTACTGCTTCAACGTCGCCTTCGTCACCGCCTCGGGCACGGTGTTGTCCTGGCCGCCCATGATGAGCAGCAGCGGACCCCTGCCCCCGTTGTCCGTGGCCACCTTGGCGGGGGAGTGCGGGTTGAAGTTCGCGGCGGCGGCCTCGAACAGCGGCTTGCCCGGAGCCGGGATGGCCCAGCGCTCGTACAGCTCATCGGACTCCTCCGGCGTGATCGCGTTGCCGAAGGCGAAGCGGAACTGCTCGGCCGTCAAAGAGACGGCGCGGTGCTTGTTGGCGGGGTTCTTGAAGACCGGCAGCGTCGCCTTGAGCGCGGAGAGCGGGAGAGGGAGGACACCCTTGATCTGGGCCGCGTCGATGGCGATCGCGGCGGCCGCCAGATCCTCGCCGAGCAGTCGCTGCGCGATCATCCCGCCGAAGGAGTGGCCGACGAGGATCGGTCTGGTCGGAAGCGTGGCGATGATGTCGGCGTAGTGCGCCACCACGTCGTCGATGCCGTGATCGGCGATCGCCTCGGGATGGGCACGCGCCTCGAGGACGGTGTCCGGGTCTCCGGGCCAGCCCGGGGCGGAGGCGTCGTACCCCGCCGCGGTGAAGCGATCGACCCAGGCGTCCCACGACCGCGCGTGCAGCCAGAGACCGTGGATGAACAGGACGGGTGTGTGCTCGGACATCTGAGATCCTTCGCTCAAGGGGTAGACCGATCGATCTACCTACCTGGTGGCTAACGTAGAACCATGGGCGACGTCCTGACAAGAGACCCGGAGGTTCCGAAGCGGACCTCGGCGGCGCGTGAGCGCATCCTCGCCACCGCCGACCGGCTCTTCTACGACGAAGGCGTCCAGGCCGTCGGCATCCAGCGGATCATCGCCGAGGCAGGGGTCACCCGCGTGACCCTCTACCGCCACTTCCCGTCGAAGGACGACCTCGTCGCGGCCTACCTGGAGCGGCGCTCGGCCTACGACCACGCCCAGATCGACGGCATCATCGAGAGTCATCGTGACGATCCTCGTGGCGCGCTCAGCGAGCTCGCCACCGCGCTCACGCGTGACGACTTCGGCTCCCTGCGCCGCGGCTGCCCGTTCATCAACGCGTCGGCGGAGTTCACCGGCTCGCACGTTGCTCGGGTGATGGCGCGCGAGATCCGCAGCTGGGTCACCGAGCAGATCGCCGGGCTGCTGCGCGCTCTCGACCATGCCGACCCGAGGGGGACGGCCGAGCAGCTGATGATGGTCCGTACCGGCGCCGTCGTCTCAGGGTCGCTCGACGCCAACGACCATCTCAGCGAGGACTTCGTGCGCTGCTGGGAGCGGCTGATCGACGCAGGCCTGCCGGCCGCGCCGCGTTAGACCGCCCGCTCAGGCCAGGCGCAGCTGCAGCCAGCGACGCGGGTCGATCGCGGTCGTGTAGCCGCCGCCGTGCGGGCGCACCTCGAAGTGCAGGTGGCAGCCGTCGGGCGCGCCCGAGTCGGACGCGCGAGCGATCAGCTGGCCGCGACGGACGTGGTCGCCGGGCTTCACGTAGACCGTCCGGGTGTGCGCGATGAGCACGTCGTAGCGCACCCCGGCGGTCCTGATCCGGATCCGGAACGGGTTCACGCCGTACGCGGCTCCGGGCGTCCCCGGCGCGGAGCGGGCGAGCACCGTCCCGCGGTGTCCGGCGCGCAGGATCGTGCCGCAGGGCATCGCGACGTCGATGCCGTGGTGGAAGCCCTGCCTGCCCGGGCATGCCGGGCTGTGGTCGTACCAGGGGGATCCGTTGCAGCCGAAGCCGATCATGATCTGGTGCTGGCCCCCGAACCACGGCGAGCGGTACCAGTGGTGGTCGGAGGTGTAGAACTGCCAGCGCGGATCGGGGTGCTTCTCCACGTGGGCGTGCGCCGCCACGGGTACGAGGAGCGGCAGCACGGCGAGCAGCGAGACGATCAGGCGACGCAGAAGCATGCAGCCGACCTTAACTCCGCTGAGCCGCGATACGTTGGCGAACGTGACCGAGCTGCATGACCTCACAGCATTGGAGCAGGGCGAGCTGATCCGGCGGTGCGAGGTCTCGCCGGCCGAGCTCGCGGAGCACTACCTGGCGCGGATCGCACGCCTCGACGCCGAGGCCGCCGAGCCGCTGGGCGCGTTCATCACCGTCACCGCGGAGCAGGCCGTCGCCCGGGCGCACCAGTTGGCGATCCGGCCGCCCGGCGCCAGTCCGCTGTGGGGCGTCCCGACGGCGATCAAGGACCTCAACCAGACCGCGGGCATCCGCACGACGTTCGGCTCGGCCGTCTACGCCGACTTCGTGCCCACGATCTCCGACCACGTCGTGGAGGCGATCGAGGCCGCCGGAATGGTGAGCCTCGGCAAGACCAACACGCCCGAGTTCGGCTCGCCCTGCTACACCGAGCCCGACGTCGCGCCTCCCGCGGTGACTCCGTGGGACCGGCGCCGTACGGCCGGCGGATCGAGCGGGGGCGCGGGCGCGGCGGTCGCTGCGGGCCTCGTCCCGCTCGCCCAGGGCTCGGATGGCGGTGGCTCGATCCGCATCCCCGCCTCGGCGTGCGGGCTGGTCGGTCTGAAGCCGACCCGCGGCCGGATCTCCGGCGGGCCGGTCTACGGCGACCCGGTCGGCCTGGCCACGGCCGGTCCGATCGCGCGTACGGTCCGCGACGCGGCTGCCTTCCTCGACGTGATGGCGCTGCCCGATCCGTCGCGCAGCGAGACCTTCCTCGATGCGTGCGACCGCCCGCTCGGGCAGCTGCGGATCGCGCGCTTCCTGGACCCGGTGATCACGCAGACCGCCGTCGACCCGGAGTGCGTCGCGGCCTACGAGCGGGCCTCGCGGCTGCTCGAGGACCTCGGCCACGTCGTGGAGGACGTGCCCAAGCCGCTCCCGGCCGAGGCGGTGGCGACGTTCGAGACGTGCTGGGCTGTCCTGACCGCGCTGTCGGTGACCCGGCTCGCTCCCGAGCAGCGACGGCTGATCCGACCGCTCACCCGATGGCTCGCGGAGTGGGGGGAGCAGATCAGCGGGCCGGAGTTCGGGCTCGCGATCGGCGCGATGCGCCGCTTCGCCGCTGGCGCGCTCGACGCGCTCCAGCCGTACGACGCCGTGCTCACGCCCACGCTGGCCGGCCTGCCGCCCTTGGTCGGAGCGATGCGTGACGACGCCGATCCGCGGGCCGACTTCGAGGCGCAGAAGCGGCTCACGCCGTGGACGAGCGCCTGGAACGTCACCGGCATGCCCGCGATCTCGCTGCCGCTGCACCACGCGGCCGGCGACGTGCCGGTCGGGGTCATGCTCGCCGCGCGGCCGGGCGAGGAGCAGACGCTGCTCGCCCTCAGCGCCCAGATCGAGGCGGCGGCGCCCTGGGCCGATCGACACCCGCCGCTCTGGTGACGCCCCGCAGGCTCAGCCGGTGAGCCGCTCGGGCCCCAGCGGCCGCCCTGAGGCAGGACAGGACGTGGATCAGGCGCGCACGATGCGGTCGCGCCCCTGGGCCTTGGCCTCGTAGAGCGCGCGGTCGGCGCGCTGCAGCTGGGTGTTCAGCGGCGCGCGGGGATCGACCTGGACGAGCCCGATGCTCACGGTCGGGATCCGGCCGTCGGGCAATGCAGCGGTGAGGTGCAGCTCGACACTCATCGTGTCGAGCAGCCGCTCGGCGTGCTCGAAGTCGGCGGCCGGGAAGAGCAGGCCGAACTCCTCGCCGCCGAGGCGTCCGCACAGCGCCCGCGGGCCGAGGGCCGTACGCGCCGACCATCCAAACGCCCGCAGCACCTCGTCGCCGACCGCGTGCCCGAGGTCGTCGTTGATCCGCTTGAAGTGGTCGAGGTCGGCCATCGCCAGCATCACGACCTCGCCGCTGTGCGCCATCTGGGGCAGCATGTCCGCGGCCTGGTCGCGGAACTCCTCGGGGCGCATCAGGCCGGTCAGCCGGTCGTAGACAGCCCGCTGGTGGAGATCGTCGAGCTGCTGCACCGTGCTGAGCGAGGACATGCTGAACGAGACCACGACCAGCTGCACGAGCAGCAGCAGCGTCGTGGGGGCGGTGTCGAACCAGCGCTCGAACACGGTGCTGTGCGGCCCGGCAACGACGAAGACCACCGTCCGCGTGCCGTAGAAGACGGTCAGGATCGCCGAGATCGTGCCGAGCGCCCGGACCAGGATGATCGGTGTCGGCAGGCGACGGGGCCCCAGCTCGGGAGCGGCGGCACGGTGGAGAGACCAGGTGGTGGCCGCCAGGACGCCGGTCATCAGCGCCAGGAAGACCGCGCCACCGCTCCACCGGTCGTGGGCGGGGTCGCCGAGCAGGCCCGCGACGATGGCGATCACCGGGGCGATCGTCAGTCGGCGCCACGGGATCGGCGGAGCGGTGAGGGAGCGGGCTGCGCACCAGGCGGCCTCGGCGCCGAGCACGCCGAATCCGTTGCCGAGCGGGTTGGCGATGACCTCGAGACCGGTGCCGTTGGCGAGGTAGCAGATCGTGGCGGCGCCGAAGAAGAGCAGGGAGAGCGTCCACCAGCCCGAGAACGGGGCCCGGGTCGTCCGGTAGGCGCCGAAGTAGAACAGGACGAGCAGGACGCAGGCGACCACGGTGAACGCGATCCGGAGCGTCGTGATGTCCATTTGCTGCCGAGCCTAATCAGTCGCCGACGCCGCGGGCGTGGAGGGCGGCCCCTGTGTCATGGGCGCGGGCGACCACCCGGATCACGAACGGTGTCAGCCGCGCCCGCGGGTCGCGCTCGAGGCCGCGTGCCTGGGCCGCGCGGCGGGTCTCCTCGGCGAGCTCGAGCGTGGCCGGGATCGCTCGGATGGTCAGCGCGAAGGTGAGGGCGACCCGGTCGGCGTCGAGGCCGACGCGTCGCAGCGGTCGCAGGCCGGCGGTGATCGCCTCGAGCAGGTCGTCGACCCGGGTGGTGACGGTCAGGACGGTCGCCAACAGGGCCAGCGCGAGGATGTCGCCGACCGTCTCGACAGCCCGCGGCCAGCCACTCTGCCAGGCCTGCCATGCGAAGAGCAGCGCCACCATGATCAGCAGCCCCCGCAGCGAGCGCAGGACGGTGCCCAGGAACGAGGTCGGCCCGGTGCTCCAGATCAGCAGGACGATGGCGACGGCGAGCGCCGCCATCGAGGCGAGCGGGCCTCGGACGACCAGCGTCGCGATCCCGATGGCGAAGAGCGCGACCAGCTTGGTGCCCGCGGGGAGCCGGTGCATCCAGGTCGTGCCCGGCCGGTAGTCGCCGATCATGCGGTGGCCCGGTAGTGCTCGACCACCTCGGCGGCCGGGCCGTCCGCGACCACGCGACCCCCGTCGACCAAGAGGGCACGCTCGCAGCGGGCTGCCAGCTCGAGGTCGTGGGTGACCAGGATCAGGCGCTGGCGCAGGCCGAGCAGCAGGTCCCCGATCATCCGGGCGTTGCGCAGGTCGAGCAGGGTGGTCGGCTCGTCGGCGACCAGGATGTCGGGCTCGATCGCCAGCACACCGGCCATCGCGACCAGCTGGCGCTGGCCGCCGGAGAGAGCGTGGACGCTGCGCTCGGCGAGGTCCTCGAGGCCGTACGTGCGTAGGACGGCGCGCGCCGCCTCGTCACGCTCCGCGCGGTGCTTGTGCGTGCGGCGCAAGGAGAGCGCGATGTCCTCCAGCACGGTCGGCATGACCAGCTGCGCCGCCGGGTCGGTGAAGGTGAAGCCGACTCTGCGGCGCACGGCCCGGCCCTCGGTCCTCGGGTCGAGCCCGTCCACGCTCACCCGGCCGGAGGTCGCGGTCGCCAGGCCGTTGACGAGGCGCGCGAGGGTCGACTTGCCGGCGCCGTTGGGGCCGATCAGCGCGATGCGCTGCTCGGTCAGCTCGACGGAGGTCGTGTCGAGGATGAGCAGGTCACCGTCGGCGACGGGGACGCGGACCGTGACCTGCTCGAGCCGGATGGTGCGCTCGCTCACGCGTCGACGGTGTCCTGCGCGGGAGCGCCGAGCGTGGGCCGGCCGCTGCGGAGCAGACCGGGGAACGCGCGGTGGACGGCGGCCGCGACGAGAGCAACCGCGACCGCCTTGAGGGAGTCGCCGAGCCAGAACACCTTGTCGATGTTCCAGGAGTCACGCCACGACAGGTCGGCGCGCAGATGCAGGCCGACGACGCCGGCGGCGTGGTTGAGCGCGACGCCGATCATGGCGGCCACGAAGATCAGGGGCGCGCCGGTGACCAGCGAGCGCCGCGGCGCGAGCACGCCGGCGGCGCCGACCAGGAGGCCGACCAGCCCGGCCACGAAGGGGAACGAGATCAGGTAGCCACCGCTGGGGCCGGTGAAGGTAGCCATCCCGGAGCTGCCGCCGGCGAAGATCGGCAGGCCGGCGGCCCCGAGCACCAGGTAGAGCAGGACGGCGAGGAAGCCGCGGCGCGCGCCGAGGACCGCGCCGGAGAGCAGGACGCCGAAGGTCTGCAGCGTGATCGGCACCGGGCCGGCGACCTCGATCGCGGGCAGCAGGGCGCACGCCGTGACCAGGGCCGCGAAGGCCGCGATCAGCGCGAGGTCGGTGGTGTTCGACGCGCGACGGGTCGTGATCGCGGACGGGGCCATGGGGGGTCTCCTGACACTAGCTGAACGGTGTTCAGGTTAGGGTGATACCGCGAGGTAGGCAAAAGGGACGAGCGAACAGATGGGGAGGGGCACGTGCGGTACCGCCGGGAGGAGATCGTCGTGAAGGCGGTCGACGCGCTCGACACGTACGGGTTGGCCGATCTGACCATGCGCCGCCTCGGCACCGAGCTGGGCGTCCAGCCCTCCGCTCTCTACCACCACTTCGCGAACAAGCAGACCCTGCTGGCGGCGATGGCCGACGAGATCCTCGTTGGGGCCGTCTGGCCGCGTGAGGGGGACTGGATGGACCGGGCCGGCGCGATCTGTCTGGTCCTGCGCGACCAGCTGCTGGCCTACCGTGACGGTGCCGAGCTGGTCGCCACGGTGCACGCCTTCGGCCTCGGCGCCGGATTGCCGGTCGAGCTGCTGACGTCGGCGTTGGAGGAGGGCGGCATCGGCGCGCTGGGCCCGACGGCGGTCCGCACGCTGCTGCACTTCGTCTACGGCCACGCGGTCGACGAGCAGACCCACCTGCAGGCGGCCGCGGCCGGAGCGATCGAGGACGACCCGCGCGACGGCGACGACTTCGCCACCGGGCTGGGCATCGTGATCGCCGGCATCCAGGTCATGCGGGCCGTCGCGCCGACCGCGTAGAAGCTACTGCCACCAGTGCGGGGAGGCGGTGGCGAAGGTCTCGCGGTCGAGAGTGCCGGCGCCCTCCGGGATGACGGCGAGGAGCGGTACGCCGGTGTGCGCCGGCAGGTCGTCGCGATTGCACGACTCGGCCAGGCCCGGCGCGCTCGGCCAGGCGCCGAGGACAAGACCGGCGGGCTCGATGCCGCGGGCGCGGAGCGCTGCGACGGTGAGCTCGGTGTGGTTGAGCGTGCCCAGGCCGGCGGCGCAGACGAGGACGACCTCGGCCCCGGTCTCAGCGGCGATGTCGAGCAACGTGCCGCCCTCGGTGTCGAGGCGGACGAGCAGACCACCGGCGCCCTCGACGATGACCCGGTCGTGGGTCGCGGCCAGCCGGGCGATCCGCTCCGCATAGTCACGCACCGGCGGGATCGCGACCCCAGCCCGCCGGGCGGCCGTGTCCGGTGCGAGCGGCTCGGGCAGCGTGGTCCACTCCTGCACCTCGGCGCCCGTCAGGCGGGCGGTCTCGCGCGCATCGGAGTCCCCGTCCATGGTCCCCGTCTGACACGGCTTCACCACGACGATCCGCTCGCCGGCGGCGAGCGCTCGGGCGGCCAGGGCGGCGGTGGCGATCGTCTTGCCGACGCCCGTGTTCGTGCCGGTGACGACGGTGATGGCACCGGTCATCGCGCGGCGCCCTTGGTGATCTCGAGCAGGACCTGGGTGGCGCGCGCCCAGTCGTCGTCGCCGACGCCCGCGCTGCAGGTGACCCGTAGCCGCGACATGCCGTCGGGCACCGACGGCGGGCGGAAGCACCCGACCCGTACGCCCTGCTCGGCGCAGGCGGCCGCGGCCTCGACCGCGGCCTGCGGCGACGGCATCGGCACCGAGAGCACGGCGCCGTCGGGGGCGGGTACGCCGAGCAGGCCTGCGAGCTCGTCGACGCGGCGGCGGATCAGCGCAGGCAGCTCGGGATGGGCCTCGATGAGCTGGGTCGCGGCGAGCGCCGCGGCGGCGGCGGCAGGTGCGAGGCCGGTGTCGAAGATGAAGGGTCGGGCACGGTTGACCAGGTGCTCGATGAGCGCGGGGGAGCCGAGCACGGCGCCTCCTTGGCTGCCCAGTGCCTTGGACAGGGTCGCCGCGACGACGACGTGCTCCTGGCCGGCGAGCCCGAGCCGGGCCACCAGGCCGGGGCCGTGCACCCCGAGGCCGTGCGCCTCGTCGACGACCAGCAGAGCGCCGTACTCCTCGCACGCCGCCGCGAGCTCCCGGAGAGGTGCGGCGTCACCGAGGACGGAGTAGATCGACTCGGCCAGCACGAGGGTGCGCGGCGCCGATGGCTGGGATGTGAGCGCGGCGAGCCTCGACGTCACGGCCTCCACGTCGTTGTGCGGCACCACCTCGATCACCGCCCGCGAGAGCCGCGTGGCGTCGATCAACGAGGCGTGCACGTGGGCGTCCGAGATGACTCGGGTGTCGCGGTCCGCAAGTGCCGTGACCACGCCGAGGTTGGCGTGATAGCCGGTGGAGAAGACCAGCGCGGCGGGCTGCCGCATCAGCCGGGCGAGGGCGAGCTCGAGCTCGGCGTGCAGCGCCAGCGTGCCGGTGACCAGGCGGGACGCGCCCGCACCGCCACCCCACTCCTCGGCCGCGGCCGCGGCTGCGCCACGTACCGCCGGGTGCCGCGCGAAGCCGAGGTAGTCGTTGCCGGCCAGGTCGATCACGGTGTCCTGGCTGGCGCGCGGGCGCAGCGTCCGGGTCAGGCCGGCGGCCTCACGCGCGGCCGCCTGGGCGGTCAGCCACTCACTCCATGACGAGGTCATCCGACCGCCACCGCCTTCGCTATGGCGCCGGTGATGGTCTCGATGTCCTCGCGCGCGCACAGGTACGGCGGCATCGAGTAGATGAGGTCGCGGAAGGGCCGCAGCCACACGCCCGCCTCGAGTGCGGCCTCGGTCGCTCGGGTCACGTCGACAGGGTGGTCGAGCTGCACCACGCCGACGGCGCCGAGGACCCGTACGCCCGCCACGCCGGCGGCGCCGCGCAACGGCTCCAGCCCCGACGACAGCCCCGCGCCGATCCGCTCGACGTCGCTCTCCCAGTCGCGCCTCTCGACCAGGTCGATGCTCGCCGATGCGACCGCGCACGCGAGCGGGTTGCCCATGAAGGTCGGCCCGTGCATCAGCACCCCGGCCTCGGAGGCGGCGATGCCGCGTGCGATCCGGTCCGTGGTGAGCACGGCGGCCAGCGTCAGGTAGCCGCCGGTCAGTGCCTTGCCGACGCAGAGGATGTCGGGAGTGACCAGCTCGGAGACGAAGAGATGTCCGGTGCGCCCGAACCCGGTCGCGATCTCGTCGAAGATCAGCACCAGGCCCAGGTCGTCGGCGACCTCGCGCAGCACGGCGAGACACCGCGGGTCGTACGGCCACATGCCACCCGCGCCCTGGAGCAGCGGCTCGACGATGATGCCGGCGAGCTCGGTGCGGTTGCGGTCGGCCAGGTCGCGGACCCGATCCCCCCAGGAGGCGAGCCCGGCGTCGTCACCGGGTGCCGGCGGCCGCGGCGCGAAGACGTGGTGGGGGAGCAGGCCGGCCCACATCGCGTGCATCCCGCCCTCGGGGTCGGTGACCGACATCGGCTGGAACGTGTCCCCGTGGTAGCCGCCGTGCAGCGCCAGGAAGCGGCGGGCGTCGTCACGCCCCGCCCCCAGCTGGAACTGCAGAGCCATCTTCATCGCCACCTCGACCGACACCGAGCCGGAGTCGGCAAGGAAGACCTTCTCCAGGCCCTCGGGCGTGATCTCGACCAGCCGCTGCGCGAGCTCGATCGCCGGGGCGTGGGTGAGGCCGCCGAACATCACGTGCGACATCTGCTTGGTCTGGCGCGCGATCGCGGCGTCCAGGTCCGGCACGCGGTAGCCGTGGATCGCCGCCCACCACGACGACATCGCGTCGATGACCTCGCCGTACCCCTCGACATCGAGGCATGCGCCGGCGGCGCTCCGGACGAGACGCACCGGCGTGGGCGCGGTCATCGAGGTGTACGGGTGCCAGAGGTGCTCGCGGTCGTACGCGAGCAGCTCGGCAGCGGGGTCCGGTGCGGTCATCGGCTCACGCGTTGGCGGGGACGGCGGTGCCGGCGCCCCGCTTGCGCGGCACCGGCTTCGCCTCCGCGATGGAACAGCCGCCGCAGCCGTCGCCACACCCGGTGCCGGCCGACGAGCCGCACGGGGTGGTCGCGGCTCCGTGCGCGTGGGCGTGCTGCGTCGAGGCGGCGGCCGCCGATGCGATCAGCTCGTCGAAGGCATCGTCGTCCATGCCAAGGATCGAGAAGCCGTTGTCGCGCAGCATCTCCAGGTCGGCGCGGGCGTCCTGGCCCTCGGAGGTGAGGTAGTCGCCCAGGAAGATCGAGTTGGCGACGTGCAGTGCGGTGGCCTGCATCGAGCGCAGGTGCATCTCCCGCCCGCCGGCGATGCGGATCTCCTTGTCGGGTGCGACGAAGCGCGCCATCGCCAGGATCTTCACGCAGCGCGTGGGGGAGAGCTCCCAGGTGTTCTCGTACGGGGTGCCGTCGAAGGGCATCAGGAAGTTGACCGGGATCGACTCGGACCCGAGCGCCTTGAGCGCGAAGAGGGCCTCGACCAGCTGCTCGTCGGTCTCGCCGAGTCCCGCGATGAGACCGGAGCAAGGGGAGAGCCCGGCCGACTTGGCCTTGCCGATCGTGTCGACGCGGTCCTCGTACGTGTGGGTCTGGACGATGTTGTCGTGGTTGGACTCGGCGGTGTTGATGTTGTGGTTGTACGCGTCCACGCCGGCCGCCTTGAGCCGCTCGGCCTGGCCGTCCTTCAGCAGCCCGAGGCAGGCGCAGATCTCCGCGCCCTCGTACTCGTCCTTGATCGCCTCGGTCATCTCGACGACCTTGTCGATGTCGCGATCGGACGGCCCGCGGCCCGAGGAGACCATGCAGACGCGGGTGGCGCCGCCCTTGAGGCCGACTCCGGCCTGCTTGAGCGTCTCGTCCTTGGAGAGGTAGGAGTACTTGAGGATCGGCGCCTCGGAGCCGCGCGCCTGGCTGCAGTAGTTGCAGTTCTCCGGGCACAGGCCGGACTTAAGGTTGACGAGGTAGTTCACCTTGACGGTGTTGCCGAAGTGCTGGCGCCGAAGCCGCCCGGCCGCGGCGACCAGGCCCATCAGCTCGAAGTCCTCGGCCTGGAGGACTTCGAGGGCGTCGGCCTCGGTCGCGCTTCCGCCGGCGAGGATGCGCTCGGCGAGGGCGTTGAAGTCGGTCATGTCGGCTCCTACCTGAACGGTGTTCATGTTGCTGAACGGTGTTCAGGTTAGGCCGCTTTGCCGTGTGTGTCGACTACGACCTCGGACGTTCCGACGAGGGCGCGCCCGCGCCTGTAGCCTGCCGCGAGTGAAACCACGCCTCTTCGTCGAGCAGAAGCTGACCGCCGTCGTCAACAAGTACCGCGTCTATGGCGCCGTGGACGGTGAGCGGGCCCAGATGGTCGCCTTCGCGCAGCAGAAGCGCTTCAAGTTCAAGGAGAAGCTGAGCTTCTACCCCGACGAGTCGAAGGCGGCGCTCGCCTTCACGATGCGCGCCGAGAAGGTTCTCGACGTACACGGGCGCTACTTCGTGGAGGACGCGCAGGGCACTCCGCTCGGCGCCCTGCGCAAGTCGTTCCGCAAATCGCTGCTGGCCAGCAGCTGGGAGATCCTCGACGCCGAGGGCGCCGTGGTCCTCGGCGTCACGGAGAGCAACCGGACGCTGGCCGCGCTGCGCCGCTACGCCGGCTTCATCCCGTTCGTCGGCGATCTCTTCGAGCTGTTCCTGGTGTTCTTCCGCTACCACTTCGACTTCATCGATGCCTCCGGCGCCAAGGTCGGGAAGTACGTGAAGACGACGCTCTTCCGCGACCACTACACGCTCCTGCTGACCGACGAGGCGGCGGAGGCCGTCGACGTACGGGTGCTCACGGCGATGTGTGTCGGGCTGGATGCCCTCCAGTCACGCTGACAGGTCGGGGCGTCAGCCCCGGCCGAGCGTGGCGAGGGCGTCGCCGTCGACGCGGTTGACGGTCCACTCGTCCATCGCGATCGCGCCGAGCGATCGGTAGAACCCGATCGCCGGGTCGTTCCAGTCGAGGACCGACCACTCCAGGCGGGCGTAGCCGTGGGTGAGGCACTCCTCGGCCAAGGCCTGCAGCAGGGCGCGGCCGAGCCCGGAGCCGCGCTCGCCCGGTGAGACGTAGAGGTCCTCGAGGTAGATCCCGTGCTCGCCGCGCCAGGTGGAGAAGCTGAGGAACCACAGCGCGATCCCGACGACGCGTCCCTCGTCGTCGAGGGCGACGTGGCCGAAGAGCTTCGGACTCTCGCCGAACAGCGCGCGGGTGAGCTGCTCCTGGGTGAGGAGGCATGACTCCGGCTCCTTCTCGTACTCCGCGAGCTCGTGGACGAGGGCGACGGCGGCGGGGACGTCGGCGGGCTGGATGCGGCGGATGCGCGAGTCGGGCATGGGGGTGATTCTGCCGAATCGGCTACGGAGCGGTGGCGAGGAGGCGCTCGCACTCCTCGATGAGCCGCTCCCGGACGGGTGCGCCGCGCTCGGCGAAGGCGCGCTGTTGGCGCGCGTACTCCTGCTTGCCCTCGGGCGTCTCGATCCGGACCGGCGTCCACTCCTCGCCGGTGGGGTCGAGACGCACGCCGGTCATGTCGTACGGCGCGGCGCGCATGTCGAGGATGCGGATGTCCCAGGCGAGCTCGAAGGCGTCGGCGATCAGGTCGCTGGGGATGAGTCCGGCCAGGCGGGTGGCGACCTTGCCGTAGAGGTCCATCCCGCCGTGCAGGCAGGCGGGCTGCTCGAACTCCGCGCGGTCCCCGGAGCCGGGGCGGAGCGTGTTCAGCTCCCGGGCGTCGGCGGTGAAGAAGCGGTACGCGTCGAAGTGCGAGCAGGCGATCCGGTGCGTCTCGACGACCTCGTCGGTCGCGGTGCCGCCGAGGCGCAGGGGCTGCGGGTGCCGGTTCTCGTCCGAGCGATAGACCATCGCCCACTCGTGCAGCCCGAAGCAGCCGAAGTTCCCGGTCCGTCCGGCGGTGGCGCGCAGCAGCCGCAGGAGCGTCGAGACCAGGACCCGCTTGCTCTCGGGCAGGATCTCGGCGCCGGGCGACCAGGCGAGCAGCTGCGCGGGCCGGAAGTTGTAGTACACGAAGAGGAAGTCGTGCACCGGGTGCTTGATCCCGGCCTCGCGACGCGCCAGATGCGGCGCCACGTACGGGCTCAGTCGGGCCCGGTGTGTCTCGGCACGCTCCTCGTGCGTCATCACCGCCTGCTCCACCGCGCCAGCGTAGATCGCTCGGCGGTCGTGGCAGGCATCCGCCAAGCGGACCACCGTCTTAAGTGCATTAAGTAGTGTGGTTTACTACGATTTGAAGGAAGGCGCCTGCCTCCACGACCCATTGCACGAGGAGTCCACCCATGTCGATCAAGTCCCTGCTGCTGCCTGCCGTGGCTCTCACCGTGGCCGCGGCGCTCGCCGGCTGCGGCACCTCCGCAACGACGGTGGCCAACGGAGCCGCGGGCTCGGGCGGCTCGGGCGGCAAGGCCTCGAGCATCGGGGTCGGGTACTTCCAGAGCGCCACACTCGGTCCTGAGGTCCTCGTCGCCGGCAATGACAGCCTGGCCCGGGAGATCGACGGCGCCTTCAAGCTGACGCCGATCGACTCGGGCGTCGCAGGCCTGGCCGAGCTGCGCGGTGGCGCCTTCCCGTTCGTCTCCGGGGTGGGCAACCCGCCGGTCGTCGGCTCGATCGCCCAGGGCACCGAGCTCAAGGTGATCTACGCCGAGTACTTCGACGCCGCTCAGCTCATCGTCGGGCCGGACATCACGAGCAACGACGAGCTCGCCGGCAAGACCATCGGTGACCTGCAGGGCTCCTCGGAGGACTTCGAGATCCGGGGCTGGCTCTCGAAGCAGGGCCTGACGGACAAGGTCAAGGTGGTCGGCTTCCCCAGCGAGGCCGCCGTCGCCGCGGCCTTCAAGGCCCACCGGATCGACGCGGGGTACGTCGAGATCGCCCAGGCGCTCGACCTCAAGAAGAACGCCCAGGGGCGCTCGGTCGTGACCGCAGAGGAGATCGCCAAGCTCGGCTTCCCCTCGCTCAACGTCCTGGCGGTGACCGACGAGTACGCCGCCGACCATCCCGACGTCGTCCAGCAGGTCGTCTGCCAGACGATGCGTGCCGAGACCCTCGCCGCAGGGTCTGACGCCGACACGTACATCAAGGCCGCCGCTGGGACCGTCGGCGCGACTCCGGAGGACGCGGCTGCTGCCACCAAGGTCATCCCGTGGGTCTCGGGCAAGGACGAGCTGTCCTGGTTCGACGGGCCCTCCGGTGACGTCAAGGACGGACAGATCGCCAAGGCCTACGCCTTGACCGCCCAGTTCCTCAAGGACCAGGGACGGGTCACCACGCTCCCGACCGCGGACCAGATCGCCTCCGCGCTCGACGACACCTACGTCAAGCAGGCCATCAAGGACGGATGCGACAAGTGACCGCCACGGCAGCACCCGACACCGGCACCACGGCCGCCGTTCGCATCGTCGGGGTGGAGAAGGCCTTCGCCGGCCGCCGCCGTGGCGCCGCCGCGCGGCGCGCTCTGGACGGGTTCGACCTCGAGGTGAGGGAGGGCGAGTTCCTCTGCCTGCTCGGTCCCTCCGGTTGCGGCAAGTCGACGCTCCTCAACCTCCTCGCGGGCTTCGAGACGCCCGATCGGGGCGAGGTCGTCGTCGCCGGCGACCGGGTGAGCGGTCCGGGACCCGACCGCGGTGTCCTGTTCCAGACGCCGATGCTCTTCCCGTGGCTGACGGTCCTCGACAACGTGCTGTACGGCCCCCGAGCCCGTCACGAGCTCACCACCGAGATCCGGGAGCGAGCGGTCGAGCTGCTCGAGACCGTCGGCCTCGGCAGCGCGATGCATGCCTACCCGCACGAGCTCTCCGGTGGCATGCGGCACCGCGCGGCGTTCGCCCGGGTGCTGATCAACAAGCCCAGGCTGCTGCTGATGGATGAGCCCTTCGGCGCGCTCGATGCCATCACCAGGCTCGCCATGCAGCGCTTCCTGCTCGAGCTGTGGGAGCGCGACCGGACCACGATCGTCTTCGTCACCCACGATGTGGAGGAGGCGGTCCTGCTCGGCGACCGGATCTGCGTGATGTCCGGCTCCCCGGGCCAGACCAGGGCCGTCTTCCCGGTCGATCTGCCGCGCCCGCGCGACGTCGCGCTCACCGACACCCTGGCGTTCGCCCATCTCAAGCGCCAGGTGCGCGAAGCACTGGAAGAAGGTCACCGGTGACGTCCTCTCCGACTTCTGCCCCCGCCAGGTCCGCGACCATGGCCGGGAGCGACGAACTCGGCCGCCCGCGCCAGCGGCCCTCAGCCGTCCGGCTCAGCCGGATCGGCTGGGGCCTGGGCGGCATCGTGCTGGTGCTCGCCGCCTGGGAGCTGTTCGCCCGGCTCAAGGGCGACCCGGTCCTGATGCCGACGGTGCCGGCCACCGCACGCACGTTCTGGGACTATCTGCGCACCCCGTACCCCGCGGCCGGCCACACCTTGTGGCAGCACGCCCTGGTCAGCCTCGCGCGGATCGGCGTGGGCTGGGGCGCGGGCGTTGTGATCGGCGTGGCGATCGGGGGTCTGATGGCCAGCGCGTCGGTCGTCCGCTACCTGATCGACCCGCTGATCGAGCTGAGCCGGCCCCTGCCTCCGCTCGCCTTCATCCCGCTCTTCATCATCTGGTTCGGCATCGGTGAGACGCCGAAGTTCGTGCTGATCCTGGTCGGCGTCGTCCCGGTCATGATCATCGCCACCGTCACCGCGCTCGACGCGGTGCCCAAGGAGCTGGTGCAGGCGAGCCGCAGTCTCGGCGCCTCACCGCTGTGGTCGCTGCTGACCGTCCGGCTGCGCAGCGCGCTGCCCGGCATCATCACCGGGGCCCGGCTGGCGATGGGCGGTGCCTGGACGAGCATCGTCGCCGTCGAGCTCATCGCCTCGACCAGCGGGCTCGGCTACCTGATCAACAACGCAGGGGTGAACCTCCAGACCTCGCTCGTGCTCAGCGGGATCGTCTCCATCTCGCTGCTGGGCATCGTGCTCGACAGCCTGCTGCGGCTCCTCCACCGCGGGATCGATCCCACTCGCCGCTGAGCCGCCGACAAGGAACACCCCTCCCGCTCACCGGTCCGAACGGTGCGGTTGTCGTGAAGCCCTCATGACTCCCTGCGCGCCGGGTTACTGGGACCGACATGGCACACCCGCGCATCGCCGATCCCTGGGGAGCCCGCACCCCGTACGGGCCCGGGGAGCCGTGGCCCGTACGGGTCGATCAGCAGCTGGCCGACGGCGTCACCGCTGACTCGGTGGACCGTTGGGTGCCGGCCGCGTCGCTGCTGCACTCCAACGGCGACGCGATGGAGATCGCGGTCAAGGAAGGACGGATCGTCGGGGTCCGCGGCCGCCACGGCGACCGGGTCAACCGCGGCCGGCTCGGCCCGAAGGACCTGTTCGGCTGGCAGGCCAACCACAGCCCGGACCGGCTCACCCGGCCACTGATCCGCCGCGACGGCCAGCTCGTCGAGACCGACTGGGAGACCGCGATGAGCACGGTCGCCGAGCACCTGCGCGATCTCCTCGACACCCGCGGCCCCGGCTCGATCGGCTTCTACACCAGCGGCCAGCTCTTCCTCGAGGAGAGCTACACGATCGCCGTCCTGGCCCACGGCGGCATCGGCACCCCACATGTCGACGGCAACACCCGGCTGTGCACCGCGACGGCCGGCGAGGCGCTCAAGGAGTCGTTCGGCTGCGACGGCCAGCCCGGCTCGTACGAGGACATCGACCACGCCGACGTGATCGCCCTCTTCGGCCACAACGTGGCCGCCACCCAGACCGTGTTGTGGAGCCGGATCCTCGATCGGCTCGCCGGGCCCAACCCGCCGAGGATCCTGTGTGTCGACCCGCGCCGCACCCCGGTCGCCGAGCACGCGGCGCTCCACCTCGCACCCCGCCCCGGCACCAACCTGATGCTGATGAACGCGCTGCTGCACGAGCTCATCGCGCACGACTGGGTCGACCGCACCTACGTCGACGCGCACACCGTCGGATTCGACGAGCTGAGGAAGCAGGTCGCCTCAGCCACCCCCGACAGGGCCGCCGAGGTCTGCGGCCTCGACCCCATCGACATCCGCCGCGCCGCCGAGCTCCTCGGTGGCGCGGAGCGGCTCACCTCCACCGTCCTCCAGGGCTTCTACCAATCGCACCGCGCGACCGCTGCCGCGGTGCAGGTCAACAACCTCCATCTCCTCCGCGGCATGCTCGGGCGTCCGGGCTGCGGCATGCTGCAGATGAACGGCCAGCCCACCGCAGAGAACACCCGTGAGACCGGGGCGAACGGCGACCTGCCCGCGTTCCGCAACTGGGCCAACGACCAGCACATCGCCGAGCTCGCCGAGATCTGGAACGTCGAGCCTCAGCGCATCCCGCACCAGGGCCCGCCGACCCACCTCATGCAGATGATGCGCTACGCGGAGAACGGCTCCCTCGGCGCGCTCTACATCACCGCGACCAACCCCGCGGTCTCGCTGCCCGAGCTGCACCGGATCCGCAGCATCCTCGAGCAGGAGCGGCTGTTCGTGGTCGTCCAGGACCTGTTCCTGACCGAGACCGCACAGCTGGCCGACGTCGTCCTTCCCGGCGCGACGTGGGGCGAGAAGACCGGCACCTTCACCAACGCCGACCGCACCGTCCACCTGTGCGAGAAGGCCGTCGAGCCGCCGGGTGAGGCTCGCGCCGACCTCGAGATCCTGCTCGACCTCGCCCGTCGGCTGGACCTCAGGACGAAGGACGGCGGCCCGCTGATCACGTGGACGACGCCGGAGGAGGCGTACGAGGCCTGGCAGCGCTGCAGCGCCGGGCGCCCCTGCGATTACACCGCCATCACGTACGAGCGTCTCCGCGCGGGTGGCGTGCAGTGGCCCGATGGGACGCCCCGGCTCTATGCCGACGGCGCGTTCCGTGCTCATCCCGACGACTGCGAGTCCTACGGCAAGGATCTCGAGACCGGTGCCCCGGTCGAGCCGGTCGAGTACCGCTCCCTCAACCCCGACGGCAAGGCGATCCTCAAGGCGGCGGCCTATCGCCCACCGCACGAGATGCCGTCGGAGGACTACCCGATGCAGCTGATCACCGGGCGCAGCGTCTATCACTTCCACACCCGCACGAAGACCGGCCGGGCACCCGAGCTCCAGGCGGCCGCGCCCGATGTCTGGATCGAAGTCTCCGCAGCCGACGCCGCTGCCCACGGCTGGAGCGATGGCGACCTGCTCCGGGTCACCACGCCGCGTGGCACCGTGCTCGCCCCGGCACGCGTCGCGGGCATCCGCGAGGGTGTGGTCTTCCTCCCGTTCCACTACGGCTACTGGGACACCTCCGGCGGGAGCCGGCCGGACCCGGCGTACGGCGACGGTGCCGGACGCGCGGCCAACGAGCTCACCGCGACCGACTGGGATCCCGCCTCCAAGCAGCCGCTCTTCAAGACGGCGGCCTGCGCCGTGACGAAGGTGGAGGGAGTCGCCCGATGAACCGGATCAACGCGCTGCTGCATGACCTGCATGACAGCGAGGCGGGGCTGGCCGGGCTCCTCCTGCACGTCGCGGACCGGCATCGCGCCGACCATGAGGTCTTCCACGTCGCGCGTGACCTGGCCGGCTGGTCGGCCGACCACCTGCGTGAGCTGACCCGGATCGGTCACGAGCGCGGCCTGGACCTCGACCCTGAGCCGCCCGACCCGGACACCCTCCTGGCGAAGGTCCGACAGCGGACCGGGGACCTTCTCGGTCGCCGCTCCGAGGTGGGGCTGGTCCTCCTGGTCGACCTGCGGGAGGTGCACGTCCGGGCCGCCGGAGTCTCGGTCGACTGGGTGATGCTGGGGCAGGTCGCACAGTCGCTGCGGGACCAGGAGCTGCTCGACCTGACCAGCCGCTGCCACCCCGAGACGCTGCGCCAGCTGCGCTGGGCCAACGCGACGATCAAGGTGAGCGCATCTCAGATCCTCATCGGGTGAGCCGCGCCGATAGGGTGACAGCGTGCGCATCGCCCGATTCACCACAGGAGACGAGCCGCTCTTCGGCATCGTGACCGGAGACCTCGACGAGTACGGCCAGCCCGACCCCGACGCGCAGATCGTGGCGCTCGCGGGCGACCCGATCTACGCCGGGATCAATCCGCTGGACCAGACTCACCGGCTGGCGGACGTACGTCTGCTCGCGCCGGTCATCCCGCGCAGCAAGGTCGTCGCGATCGGCAAGAACTACGCCGATCATGTCGTCGAGATGGGCGGCGCGACGGGGGAGCTGCCTCCCGAGCCCCTGATGTTCCTCAAGCCGAACACCTCGGTCATCGGCCCGGGCGACCCCATCGTCTACCCGCGCCAGAGCGAGAACGTCCACTTCGAGGGCGAGCTGGCCATCGTGATCGGCCGGATCTGCAAGGACGTCCCCGTCGAGCGCGCCGCGGACGTCATCTACGGCTGGACGATCGCCAACGACGTCACCGCCCGCGACCTGCAGAAGAGCGACGGCCAGTGGAGCCGCGCCAAGGGATTCGACACGTTCTGCCCGCTCGGCCCCTGGATCGAGACCGAGCTGACCCTCGACGAGGTCAAGGCCGGGCTGCGCGTCCAGACCTTCCTCGAGGGCGAGGTCAAGCAGGACGGCAACACCCGCGACCTGATCTTCGACGTGCCCACGATCATCGCCCACGTCTCCGCCGCCATGACCCTCCTGCCCGGCGACGTCATCCTGACCGGCACGCCGGCCGGCGTCGGGCCGATGGAGCCCGGCCAGGAGGTCGAGATCTCGATCGAGCGCCTCGGCGCCCTCACCAACCCCGTCAAGAAGTGAAGAGCACCGTGAGCAACTCTGCGTCTGTCCCCATGTCCGCCCCCGTACGCGTCCGGATGGCCCCCAGCCCGACCGGCAGCCCGCACGTCGGTCTCGTCCGTACGGCCCTCTTCAACTGGGCCTTCGCCCGCCACCACGGCGGCCAGTTCGTCTTCCGGATCGAGGACACCGACAAGGAGCGCTCCACCGACGAGTCGCTCGCCTCGATCATCGACCTGATGCGCTGGCTCGGTCTCGACTGGGACGAGGGCCCGGAGGTCGGCGGCCCGCACGCCCCCTACTTCCAGAGCCAGCGTGGCGACATCTACGCCGACGCGCTGGCCAGGCTGCAGAGCTCCGGCCGCGTCTACCGGTGCTACTGCACCACCGAGGAGACCGAGGGCCGCGCGCTGGCCAAGAAGGAGGAGTACGCCGCCGCCAAGGCCGCGTTCGCCGCCGCCGGTGGTCAGGGCACCAAGCCCGAGGCCCCGGTCATGGGCTACGACGGCTTCTGCCGCGACCTCACCGACGAGCAGATCGCGGCCTTCGAGGCCGAGGGTCGTGCCTCGGTCCCGCGCCTGCGCATGCCCGACGGGTCGATCACCTGGAACGACCTGGTCCGCGGCGAGGTCACCTTCGAGACCAAGCACGTCCCGGACTTCGCGCTCGCCCGCGCCAACGGTGACCCGCTGTACACGCTGGTCAACCCGGTCGACGACGCGCTGATGGAGATCACCCACGTGCTGCGCGGCGAGGACCTGCTCTCCAGCACGCCGCGTCAGATCGCGCTGTACGAGGCGCTCAAGGAGGTCGGCATCGCCAAGGCGACGCCGGAGTTCGGCCACCTCCCGTACGTGATGGGCGAGGGCAACAAGAAGCTCTCCAAGCGCGACCCGGAGGCGCACGCGCTGGCCTACCGCGACCAGGGCTTCGTCCCCGAGGGCCTGCTCAACTACCTGGCGCTGCTCGGTTGGTCGATCGCCGCGGACCGCGACATCTTCTCCCTGGAGGAGATGGTCGAGGCGTTCGACATCAAGGACGTCAACGCCAACCCCGCGAAGTTCGACCTCAAGAAGTGCGAGGCGATCAACGCCACCCACGTGCACCAGCTCTCGGTCGAGGAGATCACCGACCGCGCGCTGCCGTACCTCAAGCGCGACGGCGTGATCAGCGATCCCGTCTCCGATGCCGACGCGCAGCTGCTGGAGCTCGCGATGCCGTTCGTCGCCGAGCGGGTCAGCAAGCTGACCGAGGTCGGCGACCTGCTGCACTTCCTCTTCGTGCCGGAGGCCGACTTCGTCCTCGACGAGGCCGACAAGGCGAAAATGGTCGACAGCGACGAGGGCCAGGCCGTCCTGCAGGCCGCGTACGACGCGCTGCGCTCCCTCGAGGTCTGGAGCGCCGCGCAGATCAGCGACGCCCTGACCCAGGCGCTGGTCGAGGAGATGGGCCTCAAGCCGCGTGTCGCCTTCGGTGCCGTCCGCGTCGCCGCGACCGGCCGCAGGGTCAGCCCGCCGCTCTTCGAGTCGCTCGAGCTGCTCGGCCGGGAGCGGTCCCTGGGCCGCCTCCAGGGCGCCCTGAGCTGAGTCCCGTGAGGCACCACACCCAGGAGCCCGGCCGCGGTCTGGCCTACCACCAGCTGCACCGTGGTGGCCGGACCGGCACCGCCCGCGCGCTCCTGGGTGTCTTCGCGCTGCTGGTCCTGACGCTCGTCGTCGCCCAGCTCGTGCTGGAGGGGCTCTTCGCGCTCGGCTACGCGCTCGCCGGCGACGACGTCTCGGTGGCACTCGACCGGGTCGCCGACACCGAGAACCTCACCCCGGCGGGGCTGGCGTTCCTCAACCTGTCACTGGCCGCGGCGATCCCGGTCGCGATGCTGGTCAACTGGGCGGTCCACCACCTGCGTCCCGGCTGGCTGATGTCCGTACGGGCACGGGTCCGGTGGCGCTGGCTCGCCACCTGCCTCGGGATCGCCGTGGTGGCGCTCATCGCGACCCTGATCGTCTCCGCGGTGCTGCCCGCCCAGGGGCCCGACAACGCGAAGGTCGGCAGCTCGGTCAACCCGTGGTCCTCGACCATGCGCGACTACCTGCTCGTCATCCTCTTCCTCACGCCGCTGCAGGCAGCGGGGGAGGAGTACGCGTTCCGTGGCTACCTCACCCAGGCCTTCGGCGGGATCTTCCGGGCCCGCTGGGCCGCCGTCGTGATCCCGGCGTTCCTGTTCGCGCTCGCACACGGCGTCCAGGACGTGCCGGTCTTCTTCGACCGGTTCGCCTTCGGCCTGGTCGCCGGCGTGCTCGTGGTCCTCACCGGAGGGCTCGAGGCCGGCATCGCGATGCACGTGCTCAACAACTTCGTCGCGTTCGGTCTGGCCCTGGTCTACGGCGACATCAGCGCGACGCTCAACGCCTCCACCGGCAGCTGGTGGCAGATCCCGGTGACGCTCACCCAGTCGCTGGTCTTCCTCGGCCTGGTGCTGGTCGCGGCGCGCCGCCAGGGCCTCGAGACCCGTACGGGCGCGCCCGATTTCGTACGCGCGGGAACGTCCGTGTAGTGTTTTCACCGCGCCAACCGCTCCGGTGGAAGGCGCCTTGACTAGTAAGTCAATGGGATATGGTGTAATTGGCAACACTACGGATTCTGATTCCGTCATTCTAGGTTCGAGTCCTAGTATCCCAGCGGATTCCCCGCCTGTTCGCAGGCGGGGAGCCACTGCAAGCCCCCGTCGTCTAGCGGCCTAGGACGTCGCCCTCTCACGGCGGTAACGCCGGTTCAAATCCGGTCGGGGGTACCACGCAGGAGAGGCCCCGGTGCTGAGCACCGGGGCTTCTCGCGTTCTCACTCGTAGGCAGGTCGCCGCCATCGACGGCGGGAGGACGTGCGCGCCGAGATCGCATGCTTCGCGGCCAGCGTCAGCCAGCCCGCCACTGCCATGCCGCAGATGTTGACGAGCAGCTGCAGCGCACTGCCGCGGACCTCGTTGCCCGCCCCGAGTGCGAGGCCCAGCGCGATGTTGCCCGCGGCGGGGATGGTGGTGACCGAGATGAAGACGCCGGAGAGTCCGCCCACCTTCGCCGAGGTCAGCGACAGCACCCCGGCGATCGCGGCGACGACCGCCACCACGAGCGACCAGCGGTCAGGGCGGTAGATGAACGACGTCTCGGGGCGCGCCGCGGTGATCGCGCCGACGTCGATCCAGCCGAGCGCGCGCCCCAGCAGGGCGGCCGCCGTGGCGGCGGCGATCGCGGCCAGGAAGCCGAGGACGAGGGTGCGCCCGGCGTACCAGAAGAGCGTGCGCCGGCGTCGCACCAGCGCGAGCCCCAGCGCGGCGATCGGGATGAACTCCGGGCCCAGCACCATCGCGCCGATCACCAGCACCTGGGAGTCCAGCACGATCGCGATGCTGGCGATGAGGGTCGCCAGGATCATGAACGTGAAGTACGTCCAGTTCGGCTCCGACTCCTCATAGGCGCGCTGGGTGACGTCGGCCCAGATGACCGAGTCGGGGGAGGCGCCGGGGGTGATGTCCTCCGCGTCCCGCCCGGCGCGCGAGAGCCAGGTCGGGACCGCGGTGAGGTGGATCGTGCCCTGCTGGTGCACGCCGGTGGCGCGCAGGCGGGCGATCGCGTCGTCCGCGCCCTCCCGGGCGACGTCGGCCTCCACCAGGTCGCCGACCGCCTCGAGGGCCGGGTCGAGGCACGCGCCACGCACGCACGTCAGGTTGGTCACCGCCGGATCCGGGCCGAGCGCAGCCAGGACCGCGTCGGTGAGCGAGGCGGGGGAGCTGATCCGCAGATGCTGCATGGGGAGAGTCTCGCAAGGCCACGCCGATTCGGCTCGCGGAGACTGCTTCCATTAGGGTTTCTCCTCGTTGGCCGGTTGGCCAGCACTGCAAGCCCCCGTCGTCTAGCGGCCTAGGACGTCGCCCTCTCACGGCGGTAACGCCGGTTCAAATCCGGTCGGGGGTACAACGCAGGAAGAGCCCCGGTGCTTGGCACCGGGGCTCTTCGCGTTCGCGGCGCCTCGTCCTACGGCGCGCGGGTGAGCGCCTCGCGCACGTCCCGCAGGATCGTCTCGACGTCGCCCCCGCCCGTGACCACCACCGTCGTCCGCGTGGGAGGGCTGGCCCCCAGCATCTCGAGGGCGATGCCGATGGCGTGCTCGAACTCCTCGATGAGGTCGGCGCGGTCGTCGCGCAGCCAGTTGCGCAGCACGTGGTTGTGCGCCGTGATGATCGCGGCCGCGGTCAGCTCGGCGCGCAGGGGTCCGTCCTCCTCCTCGGCGAGCCAGCCGGCGAGGTGGCGGGCGAACAGACGCTGGTAGCGGTGGACCGCCGCCATCTCCCGCTCGCGGACCGCGGGCACGGTGCTCGTCAGCCGGTAGCGTCGGCGGGCGGCATCGCCCTCGTCGAGGTAGTGGTCCAGCACGATCCGGGCACCCTCGCGCAGGGCGCTCGAGCGGGTCGTCGGCGTCGCCGTGGCCAGGCGCGCGTCGACCTCGCGCAGCACGTCGTCGTGGTGGGGGAAGAGCACGTCCTCTTTGCTGGCGAAGTTGCGGAAGAACGTCGTACGGCCGACGCCGGCGTGCGCGGCGATCTGGTCGACGGTGGTCGCGTCGTACCCCTGGCTGGCGAAGAGATCGAAGGCAGCCACGATCAGGCGCTCGCGGGTCGTGGTCGGCATGGAGGGGACCCTACTTCGACGGGACGAAGTTCCGCTAGTACGGTACTAAGTACCGTAGCGAAGGAGTCAGCATGAAGAAGGTCGGAGTCGTCGGGGGCGGCTTGATGGGGTCGGGCATCGCGGAGGTGACGGCGAAGGCGGGTCTGGACACCGTCGTCGTCGAGGTCGGGCAGGAGGCGGCGGATGCGGCGCGGGCGCGGATCGATGCCTCGCTGGAGCGTGCGCTGAGCCGCGGCAAGATCGATCAGGTCGAGCTGGAGGCGATCCGGGGCCGGTTGCGGGTGGCGACCGATCTGGAGGCGTTGGCCGATCGTGATCTGGTGGTCGAGGCCGCCTCGGAGCGGGAGCACGTGAAGCTCGAGCTGTTCCAGCGCATCGGCGCGATCCTGGAGAAGGACGAGGCGATCTTGACGTCGAACACCTCCTCGATCCCGATCGTGAAGCTCGGCGCGGTCTCGGGG
>NZ_JAIWOY010000007.1 GCF_020216525.1 Nocardioides nematodiphilus
CAAACGCTCAACAAAACCAACAAACGCATAAACTGCGCAAAGTGTTCGCGTCCACGAACCAACGTTCACCACGGTGACCATTTGTTTTCCGATACCGAGTGTGTCGGGCAAGGGTTACGGCGGTCATAGCGTAGGGGAAACACCCGGTCCCATCCCGAACCCGGAAGTTAAGCCCTACAGCGCCGATGGTACTGCAACCGGGAGGTTGTGGGAGAGTAGGACGCCGCCGGACATATATTGAGGTCGAGAGCCCCATCAGACGCGAGTCTGATGGGGCTCTCCCGCATTTCCGGGACGATATCGAGCCATTTGTTCTCCACAGCAGTGCGCCATCGCCGGGCTTTCCACAGGCGGTCGGCGACCGGGTGCCAATGTCGGCAGCCCCGGGCAGGCTGGTGCTGGAGGTGATGCCCGATGGGCGCACGCAAGAGCAGCGAAGAGACGCTTGACGTCGTGAACGACGTCCACCTGATCGGCCGGCTCTCTGCGGCCGCGGAGAGCCGCACTCTGCCGAGCGAGGCGGTGATGTGCACCTTCATGGTGATCGTCGACCGCCGGGACTCCGATCTGCGCTCCAAGCAGCGTGTGGACGTCCTCAGCTGCATCGCGTGGACGCCGCGGTTGCGTCGCCAGGTGATGACCTGGGTCGAGGGCGATGTCGTCGAGGTCGAGGGTGCGTTGCGCAAGCGCTTCTTCCGTACCAGCGGGGGCGCGACCGGCTCCCGGGTCGAGGTGGAGGTGCGATCCGCCCGTCGGGTACGGCGCGTGGCAGCATGACGCCATGCTGAAGGCGACCGATCGCGCGCTCTGCGAGCTGTACGACCTGGCCATGCTCGACCTCGACGGCGTGGTGTACATCGGGGGCCATGCGGTCCCAGGAGCCGCCGATGCCATCGCGTCGGCGCGACGCCGGGGGATGAAGGTCGCCTTCGTGACCAACAACGCGGCCCGTCCTCCTGCGACCGTCGCCGAGCACCTGCGTGAGCTCTCGATCGACGCCGCGTCGGAGGACGTCGTCAACTCTGCCCAGGCAGCGGCCGGCGTCCTGCGTGGGCGCTTCGGCGCGGGTGCACGGATCGCGTACCTCGGCGCCGCCGGCCTGGATGAGGCACTACGCGAGGCTGAGCTGGTTCCCGTGGGCGTGGACGACGACGCGGACGCGGCGGCCACCGGCTACGGGCCGGACGTGCCCTGGCGCGACATCATGCGACTCACCACCCGCATCCGAGACGGGCTGCCCTGGGTCGCCAGCAACACCGACGGGAGCCTCCCGACCCCGTACGGCACTGCGCCCGGTCACGGCGTCATGGTGGACATGATCTCGAGGTTCGCGGAGGTCCGGCCCGAGGTGGCCGGCAAGCCGTCTCCGCCGCTGCTGCAGGAGACCATCCGCCGCGTCGGCGGTGAACGTCCCCTGATGGTGGGCGACCGGCTGGACACCGACATCGCCGGCGGCGCGGCCGTCGAGGTCGACACGCTGCTGGTGATGACCGGCATCACCGGCCTGACCGAGCTCATCGAGGCGACCGCGGAGCTGCGCCCGACGTACATCAGCGCCGATCTGGGCGGATTGGTCGCGCCGCAGCCGCAGGTGACGGTCGAGGAGGACCGCTGCGCGCTCAGCGGCTGGACCGCCTCCGTCACGGACGGCACTCTCGAGGTGAGCGGCGAAGGTGATCCCGGGGATTGGTGGCGCGTGGTCGCAGCCGTGGCCTGGAGCTGGTCGGATGCTCACGGCAGCGCGCCGGACACGGGTCGACTGACCCCGCCCCGGTAGCCTCTGCGCCATGAGTGAGCAGGTTCCCGAGCGCACCGGCGTCGCTGCCGTCGATGCGGCGATCGACGCTGTGGAGGCGTTGGCGGTCGCCCCGGTCGCGGAGCACGCCGCGGTCTTCGCGAGTGTGCACGACACCCTGCGCCGCGCCCTCGACGCCGATCCGGAGGCCTGAGCCTCCGTGCCTCGCCGACTCCGCCTCGACGCCGAGCTGGTGCGCCGGAACCTGGCCCGCTCCCGTGAGCATGCCAGCGACCTGATCGCCGCCGGCCGCGTCACCGTCGCCGGTGCCCGCGCCACCAAGCCGGCCACCGGCGTCACCACCGATGCCGCGATCGTCGTGCGGGAGGACCCGAACGACCCCGACTACGCCTCGCGCGGCGGCCACAAGCTCGCCGGCGCCCTCGAGGCGTTCGCCGCCCTCGGCCTCAGCGTCGAGGGCCGCCGCTGTCTCGATGCCGGCGCCTCGACCGGCGGCTTCACCGACGTGCTGCTGCGCCACGGCGCCCGTGAGGTCGTCGCCGTCGACGTCGGCTACGGCCAGCTGGTCTGGCGACTACAGCAGGACCCGCGCGTCATCGTCCACGACCGGACCAACGTGCGCGAGCTCACCACCGAGCTGATCGACGGTGCGGTCGATGTCATCGTCGGTGACCTGTCCTTCATCTCGCTGGAGCTCGTCCTCGACGCGCTGATCGGCGTCACCGCTCCCGACGGAGACCTGGCGCTGATGGTCAAGCCGCAGTTCGAGGTCGGCAAGGACCGTGTCGGGCGCGGTGGCGTGGTCCGGGACGAGGCGCTGCGCGCCGAGGCGGTCAACGCCGTCGCCGCGGCAGCCGCGACCCGTGGCTGGGGAGCCCGCGCGGTCACGACGAGCCCGCTGCCCGGCCCGTCGGGCAACATCGAGTACTTCCTCTGGCTGCGCCGTGGTGCAGCGACGATCAGTCCGGAGGAGATCGACGCCGCGGTCCGCGCCAACGTCGGACTGTCGGTCCCGGATGAGAAGGTGGATCCGTGACTGAGAGTGCACCGATGAGCGCGGGGGACCGCCGCATCCTGATGCTGGCCCACACGGGCCGCGAGGAGGCGCGTCAGGTCGCGCTCGCGTGCCTGAAGGCGCTGATCGCGCACGGCATCACGGTCCGGATGCTCCGCACCGAGATCGAGGAGTTCGGGCTCGACCCAGCCATGGACGGGCTCGAGGCCGCCCCCGGTGCGGAGGGCGCCGCAGTCGGCTGCGAGCTCGCCCTGGTGATCGGCGGCGACGGCACGATCCTGCGGGCCGCGGAGGTCACCCACGGCAGCCGGACGCCGGTGCTCGGCGTCAACCTCGGCCATGTGGGCTTCCTCGCCGAGGCCGAGGTGGAGGACGTCGAGTCCACCATCGAGGCGATCGTCGCACGTCGCTACACGGCGGAGGACCGTCTGACCCTCGACGTCCGGGTGTTCCACGGAGGTGACGAGGTCTTCCGTACCTTCGCGGTCAACGAGGCCAGCGTCGAGAAGGCGGCGCGCGAGCGGATGCTCGAGGTCGTCGTCGAGATCGACGGCCGACCCCTCTCGCGGTGGGGCTGTGACGGCGTGGTCTGCGCGACCCCGACCGGCTCGACCGCCTACAACTTCAGCGCCGGCGGCCCGATCGTGTGGCCCGGTGTCGAGGCGCTCCTGATGGTCCCGATCAGCGCCCACGCCCTCTTCGCACGGCCGATGGTGGTCGCGCCTACCTCGATGTTCGCCATCGAGGTGATGGCGACCGCGGCCGGCACCGGCGTGCTGTGGTGCGATGGCCGGCGTGCGGTCGATCTGCCGCAGGGGGCCCGCATCGAGGTCACCCGCGGCGCCGAGCCGGTCCGGCTGGTCCGGCTGCACCAGGCGCCCTTCACCGACCGGCTGGTGGCGAAGTTCGGGCTCTCCGTCGAGGGCTGGCGCGGAGCCGGCGAGCGCCGGCGGAACGGAGGCAGCTGATGTTGGAGGAGCTGCGGATCAGCTCGCTCGGCGTGATCGACTCGTCGACGCTCGAGCTCGGTCCCGGACTGACCGTCATCACCGGTGAGACCGGCGCCGGCAAGACCATGATCGTGACGGCGCTCGGCCTCCTGCTCGGCGGCCGCGCTGATGCAGGGGCGGTGCGTCGCGGAGCCAAGACCGCGCGCGTCGAGGGCGTGGTCGACGCGCGCTCGCTGCCCGACTTCGTGACCGCGACCGACGAGGCCGGTGGCGAGGCGGAGGACGGCCGGGTGCTCCTGGCCCGTACGGTCGCCGCCGAGGGCCGCTCGCGCGCCTTCGCCGGTGGCGCTTCCGTCCCGATCTCCACGCTGGGGGACCTCGCTGCGCCGCTGGTCGCGGTGCACGGCCAGTCCGACCAGCACCGGCTCCTCCAGCCCCGTGCCCAGCGGGAGGCCCTCGACCGCTTCGGTGGCGCCGAGGTCGAGGCGCTGCTCTCCGCCTACCGCGACACCTACCGCCGCCTCAACGACGTCGAGTCCGAGCTCGACGAGGTGCGCAGCAACGCCCGTGAGCGTGCCCGTGAGGCTGACCTGCTCCGGTTCGGCCTCGACGAGATCGAGAAGGTCTCGCCGGTCGCGGGGGAGGACGCCTCCCTCGCCACCGAGGAGACCCGGCTCGGCTTCGCCGACACCCTGCGCACCGCCGCCGAGCAGGCCCGCGAGGCGCTCTCCAGCGAGGAGGGCGGCCCGGACGCCCTCGGTGCGACCTCGGCCGCACGGCGACTCCTCGACGGCGTCCGCGACCACGACACCGAAGCCGCCGCGCTCGCGGACCGGCTCGCCGAGATCACGTACCTGCTCTCCGACCTGGCCGCCGACGTGGCCTCGTACGCCAGCGCCATCGACACCGACCCGGCCCGGCTGGCGACGGTGTCCGAGCGGCGCGCGGCCCTGACGGCGCTGACCCGCAAGTACGGCGACACCATCGATGAGGTGCTGGCCTGGTCCGAGACGTCCGCGCAGCGGCTGCTCGCGCTCGACGGCACCGACGAGCGGATCGAGGCGCTCGCCGCCGAGCGTGCCGAGCTCCGCGTGGCGCTCGGCGAGCAGGCCGCCGCGCTGAGCGCTGCCCGTACCGCGTGCGCCAGCCGACTGGCCGCGGAGGTCACCGCCGAGCTGGCGCTGCTCTCCATGCCGCACGCCCGACTCGCGATCGACGTCCGTCAGCACGACGCCGGCGAGGCCGGCGCCGCCGGCGGGCGTGAGCCTCTCGAGGTGGCCGGACGACGACTGCGCTTCGGGTCCTCCGGCGTCGACGAGGTCGAGCTGCTGCTCGCCGCCAACACCGGCTCCGAGCTGCGCCCGCTCGGCAAGGGCGCCTCCGGTGGCGAGCTCTCTCGCGTGATGCTCGCGCTCGAGGTGGCCCTCGCCGGCACCAGCCCGGTCCCGACCTTCGTCTTCGACGAGGTCGACGCCGGCGTCGGCGGAGCCGCCGCGGTCGAGATCGGTCGCCGCCTCGCCCGGCTCGCCCGCAGCTCCCAGGTCCTGGTGGTCACCCACCTGCCCCAGGTCGCCGCGTACGCCGACACGCACGTCGCGGTCGAGAAGGCCAGTGACGGCAGCGTCACGACCTCGGGCCTGACGGTGCTCGACGACGCGGCCCGGGAGCGCGAGCTCTCCCGGATGCTGGCCGGCATGGCGGAGTCCGACACGGCCCTCGCGCACGCCCGCGAGCTCCTCGAGGTCGCCCGCACGGCCCGCTCGGAGCGCTGAGGACCGACACACCCGGGACTCCGCGTCCGCTGACGCGGCGGGGTCGGATGTGAGGATTGCTCGGTCATGAAACTGCGTACCCGGACCGATCTGCCCACCCTGCCCGGCCTCGCCGGCACGCTCCGTGTCGGTCGGCCGACACGCTCCCTGCTCGCTCGGCTCCGACCGGGCGACATCGCCGTGGTCGACCACGTCGACCTCGACCGCGCCACCGCCCAGCGGATGCTCGACTCCGGCGTGGTCGCGGTCATCAACGCCCAGCCGATCTCCTCTGGCCGGTTCCCCAACCAGGGCCCCCAGCTGCTGGTCGACGCCGGCATCCTGCTGGTCGACAGCGTCGGGGAGGGCGGCTTCGGCGCGCTGGGCGACGGCCGTGCGGCCCGGATCGAGGACGGCATCGTCTACGACGGCGAGCAGCGCCTGACCACGGGCCGCGTCGTCGACAAGGCCGTCATCGAGACGCAGATGGCCGAGGCCCGTACGGGCATGGCCTCCCAGCTCCAGACCCTCACCCACACCAGCACCGAGCTGATCCGGCGCGAGGAGGACGTGATCCTGCACGGGGTCGGTCTGCCCGTGCTCGACGCGCGGATCCGCGATCGGACCGTGCTCGTCGTCGCCGACAGCGGCCAGACGGCCGCGCAGCTGCGCGGCATGCGCAGTTTCCTGCGCGAGCAGCGCCCCACCGTGGTGGCGACCGCCCCGGCCGTCGCCGCAGTGCGCGCGGCCGGCCTGCGCGCAGACGTGATCGTGGTGGGCGCGGGCGAGGACCTGCCCGACGCCAAGTCGCTGCGCGGCGCACGCGACGTCGTGCTCTGCGGCACCGGCACCACGCACGACGACGGCCTGGCGCGCCTCGGCACCGCGCCGCATCGGGTGCTGAGCAGCCTCGGCTCTCGCGAGATCGCCGTGCTCTCCGCCCACGTCGCCGATCCGCGCGTGATGATCGGCGTCGGACTCGGCGCCGGGTTGGCCGATGCGCTCGATCATGATCGAGACGGCGCCGCCGGTGCCTACCTGAGCCGGCTGGCCGCCGGCCCGCGACTGGTCGACGCAAGCGCGGTTCCCACCCTCTACTCGGGAAAGGTGCGGGTGCACCACATCCTGCTCGCGCTCCTGATCTGCCTGGTCGCGGTCACCGCCGCGATCGCCACCACCGACGTGGGCCACGACTGGCTCCGCGACGCCCTCGACCGGATCGGAGTCGCGCGATGATGCGCCGCGCCCTCGTCCCGCTGATCGCCGTGTGCACCGCCCTCGGGGTGGGCATCGCCCTCGGCGGCGGGCCCCTGAGCGACCGCGGCGACGCCGGCACCGCGACCGGCTACGTCAGCGGCAAGGCCCACGACGACCTCCTCGCCCAGGCCAAGGCCGGCCAGAAGCTCGCCGCCGCGACCGCCCCGATGCTCGTCCACGGCAAGCTCACCGGCAAACCGGTCGCGATCGCCGCGTTCCCGGGCGCCCCGCAGAGCGTGCTCGACGCCGTGGCCGGGCAGGTCGCCGCCGCCGGCGGCACGGTCACGAGCACCGTCCACATCACCGGGGCGGCCACCGACCCGGCGAACAAGTCCTTGGTCGACACCCTCGGCAGTCAGATGGCGACCCAGGTCCACGGCGTCGTCGACGCCGCCCAGCCGCCGTACGTGCGTCTCGGGCAGCTCCTCGGCGGTGCGGTCGCGACGACCAGCACCCCCGCTGCGCCGAGCGCGGATGCCGCGACCACGCTCGCGACCCTCGCCGAGTCCAAGCTCGTCTCCATGGGTGCAGCCGGCCAGGCCAGCGACGCCCAGCCGACCGTGCAGAGCAGTGCATCCCTGCTGCTGGTCGTCCTCGGCGACCACGTCGACCCGACGATCCTCGCCGGCATCGTGCAGGGCGCCGCCACCCGCGCCCACGGCGTCGTGGTCGCCGGCAGCACCGGGTCCGGTCTCCGCGGCGACCTCAAGCGCCTGCGCGCCCACGACCTCGGCGCGCAGGCACCGGTCGTCGCCACCGTGGACGGCGACGAGACCAACATCGGTCAGGTCGGCGCCGTGCTGGCCCTCGCCCACCAGATCGCGGGCGGCGGCGGAGCCTATGGCGCGTCAGGAATCGATGGAGTGGCTCCGCTCGGATAGGATCAAGGTCCATGAAGTCGGGCGCCCAGACCAAGCATGTTTTCGTCACGGGAGGCGTCGCCTCCTCTCTCGGTAAGGGCCTGACGGCTTCCAGCCTCGGTCGCTTGCTCCGCTCACGCGGCCTGCGTGTCACGATGCAGAAGCTCGACCCGTACCTCAACGTGGACCCGGGCACGATGAACCCGTTCCAGCACGGCGAGGTCTTCGTCACCGAGGACGGCGCCGAGACCGATCTCGACATCGGCCACTACGAGCGCTTCCTCGACACCGACCTGGTGGGCAACGCCAACGTCACCACCGGTCAGGTCTACTCCAACGTGATCGCCAAGGAGCGCCGCGGTGAGTACCTGGGCGAGACCGTCCAGGTCATCCCGCACATCACCAACGAGATCGTCGACCGCATCCTCGCGATGCACGGCGACGACATCGACGTGTGCATCACCGAGATCGGCGGCACCGTCGGCGACATCGAGTCGCAGCCCTTCCTCGAGGCCGCCCGCCAGGTGCGCCAGCGGATCGGCCGCGACAACGTCTTCTTCGTGCACGTCAGCCTGGTCCCGTACATCGGCCCCTCCAAGGAGCTGAAGACCAAGCCCACCCAGCACTCGGTGATGGCGCTGCGCCAGATCGGCATCCAGCCCGATGCCATCGTCTGCCGCGCGGACCGCGAGCTGCCCGAGGGCATCAAGCGCAAGATCGCGCTGATGTGCGACGTCGACGAGGAGGCCGTGGTCACCGCCGCCGACGCCCCGTCGATCTACGACATCCCGAAGGTCCTGCACCGCGAGGGCCTCGACGCGTACGTCGTGCGCAAGCTCGACCTGCCGTTCCGGGACGTCGACTGGTCCATCTGGGACGACCTGCTCCGCCGGGTGCACCACCCCAAGGAGGAGATCACCGTCGGCCTGGTCGGCAAGTACATCGACCTCCCCGACGCCTACCTCTCGGTCGTCGAGGCGCTGCGCGCCGGCGGTTTCGGCAACGAGGCCAAGGTCAACATCCGCTGGATCGCCTCCGACCTGTGCGACACCCCGGAGGGTGCCCACAAGCACCTGCACGACGTAGACGCGGTCTGCGTCCCGGGCGGCTTCGGCATCCGCGGCCTCGAGGGCAAGGTCGGCGCGCTCACCTACACCCGCACCCACGGCATCCCGACCCTCGGCCTGTGCCTGGGCCTGCAGTCGATGGTGATCGAGTACTCGCGCAACGTCCTGGGACTCGAGAAGGCCGCCTCCACCGAGTTCGACCCGAACACGCCGGAGCCGGTCATCGCGACCATCGAGGAGCAGAAGGCGTACGTCGAGGGCGCCGGTGACCTGGGCGGCACCATGCGCCTCGGCTCCCAGCCCGCCGACCTGCAGAAGGGCTCGATCGCCGCGGAGGTGTACGGCGCCACCCGCGTCGAGGAGCGCCACCGCCACCGCTACGAGGTCAACAACGACTACGTCGCCCGCCTCAGCGAGGCCGGCCTGGTCATCTCCGGCACCAACCCGGACAACGGCCTGGTCGAGTTCGTCGAGCTGCCGCGTGAGATGCACCCGTACTACATCGCGACGCAGGCCCACCCCGAGCTCAAGTCGCGCCCGACCCGGCCGCACCCGCTCTTCAAGGGCCTCGTCGCTGCCGCGATCGCGCGCCAGAAGGACCAGCGCTTCCCGATCGACGAGTCCAAGCTGTACCGCGAGCCCGAGCAGGACGCCCCGGCCGAGGCCGCTGTCGTCGCCGACGCCGAGTGATGGCGCACGGGAACGGCGAGGTGCGCGACGAGCCGCAGCAGTGGCCCGTCGTCTCCTCGACCGACCTGCACCGCGACGACTGGGTGATGGCGCTGCGCCGCGACACCCTGCGCGACCTCGACGGTGAGGGCACCTTCTCCCGGCTCGTGATGGAGCACCCTGGTGCGGCCGTGATCGTCGCCCTCGACGCGGAGGGCCGGGTGCTCTGCCTCAAGCAGTACCGCCACCCGGCGCAGATGCGGTTCATCGAGCTGCCGGCCGGACTGCTCGACGGCGAGAACGAGTCGCCGCTCGACGTCGCCCGGCGCGAGCTGCAGGAGGAGGGCTCCTACGCGGCCGCGACCTGGCGCCCGCTGACCGCGGCCTACTCCTCCCCGGGGCTGATCTCGGAGAAGATCCACTACTTCCTCGCCACCGACCTCACCGCGGTGGATCGCGGCGACTTCGTGCTCGAGCACGAGGAGGCCGACATGGAGCTGATGTGGGTCCCGTTCGACGACCTGCACGCTGCCGTGCTGGCCGGTCAGGTCAGCGATGGACCACTTCTGATCGCGGTTCTGATGGTGCGGGCGCTCGGACTGGCGTAAGACTGTGGCATGACCACGATCGGTGTGCCCAAGGAAGTCAAGAACAACGAGTACCGGGTCGCGATCACGCCAATCGGCGTGCACGAGCTCGTCGCCCACGGACACACCGTGGTGATCGAGCAGGGAGCCGGACTCGGCTCCTCGATCCCCGACGAGGAGTACGTCGCCGCTGGGGCGCGGATGCTGCCCAGCGCCGACGAGGTGTGGGGGAGCGCCGAGGTGGTGCTCAAGGTCAAGGAGCCGATCGCCGAGGAGTATCACCGGCTACGACCTGGACTGACCCTCTTCACCTACCTCCACCTCGCCGCCGACCCGACCCTGACCCGTGAGCTGCTGGCCAAGCAGGTCACCGCGATCGCGTACGAGACGGTGCAGCTGCCGTCGGGCGGCCTGCCGCTGCTCTACCCCATGTCGGAGGTCGCCGGCTGCCTCGCGCCGCAGGTCGGGGCGTACTGGCTGATGCGCGCCCAGGGCGGACGCGGCGTGCTGATGGGCGGCGTCGGCGGTGTCGCCAGCGCCAAGGTCGTCATCATCGGCGCCGGCGTCTCGGGGCAGAACGCCGCCAACATCGCGCTCGGCATGGGCGCCGACGTCACCCTGCTCGACACCGACCTGGACAAGCTGCGGATGTCGTTCTGGCGCTACGACAACCGCGTGCACGGTCTCGTCTCCTCCAAGCTCGCGCTCGAGGAGCAGGTCAAGCAGGCCGACCTGGTGATCGGTGCGGTGCTGATCCCGGGCGCCGCCGCCCCCAAGCTGGTCAGCAACGAGCTGGTCGCGCAGATGAAGCCGGGCTCGGTGCTGGTCGACATCGCGATCGACCAGGGCGGCTGCTTCGAGGACTCGCGCCCGACCACGCACGCGGACCCGACGTACCCGGTGCACAACTCGACGTTCTACTGTGTGGCCAACATGCCTGGCGCCGTACCGAACACCTCGACCTACGCCCTGACCAACGCCACCCTGCCGTACGTGGTCGCGGTGGCGGACCGGGGCTGGCGGGGCGCATGCCAGGCTGATCGCAGCCTCGCGCTGGGTCTCAACACCCACGCCGGCGAGCTCACCAACGCCCCCGTCGGCGCAGCCGTGGGCATCGATGCCGTCTCGATCGAGAGCGTCCTCGACCAGGCGGGCGCCTCCTGATCACGACCGTCGCGCCGAGCACCGCCGTCCGCACCTACCTCGACCACCTCTCGGTCGAGCGCGGCCTGGCGGAGAACACGCTCGCCTCCTACCGTCGTGACCTGCGGCGCTACCTGGCCTACCTCGACCAGGTCGGGATCACCGACCTCTCGGGCGTCTCCGAGGCCACGGTGACCGAGTTCCTGGCGCGCCTGCGTGAGGGCGACGCCGACCACCAGCCGCTGTCGGCGACCTCTGCTGCGCGGACCGTGGTGGCCGTACGGGGCTTCCACAAGTTCGCCCTGGCCGACGGGATGGTCACCCTCGATCCTGCAGGGGCGGTCCGCCCGCCGCGCCCGGCCAAGCGGCTGCCCAAGGCGCTCCCGCTCTCCGACGTCGAGGCGATCCTCGAGGCCGCCGGCGAGCCGGAGACGCCGCTGACCCTGCGCGACCGCGCCCTGCTGGAGGTGCTCTACGGCACCGGCGCCCGCATCTCCGAGGCGGTCGGGCTCGACGTGGACGACCTCGACCTGCCGCCCGGCGAGCCCGGCGGCACCGTGCTGCTGCGCGGCAAGGGCGGCAAGGAGCGCCTGGTGCCGCTCGGCTCGTACGCCCGCACGGCGGTCGAGGCCTACCTCGGCCGCTCGCGTCCCGGCCTGGTCGCGTCCTCCACCCCCGGTGGCGCGCTCTTCCTCAACTCCCGCGGCGGCCGGCTCTCGCGGCAGTCGGCCTGGACCGTCCTGGTCCGCGCCGCCGACCGCGCGGGCGTGAGCGCCGACGTCTCGCCGCACACGATGCGGCACTCCTTCGCCACGCACCTGCTCGACGGCGGCGCCGACGTGCGCGTCGTGCAGGAGCTGCTCGGCCACGCCTCGGTCACCACCACCCAGATCTACACCCTGGTCACCGTCGACAACCTCCGCGAGGTCTTCGCGACCGCCCACCCCCGCGCACGATGAATGAGAAGACTGCTGTGAGCACCTGGCCGCCGAACGCCGGCACGAGCACCGACGACGTGTACGAGGCGATCACCGCCTACGTGGAGGGCCGCGGACTCGAGCTCTACCCGCACCAGGACGAGGCGATCATCGAGCTGCTCGGCGGCGCGAACGTCGTGCTGGCGACTCCGACCGGCTCAGGCAAGTCCCTGGTCGCGCTCGGCGCCCATGCCGCCGCTCTGGCCAGCGACCGGGTGAGCTTCTACACCGCCCCGATCAAGGCGCTGGTGAGCGAGAAGTTCTTCGATCTGTGCTCGGTCTTCGGCGCCGAGAACGTCGGCATGCTCACCGGCGACGCGTCGGTCAACGCGGACGCCCCGATCATCGCCTGCACCGCGGAGGTGCTGGCCAACATCGCCCTGCGAGAGGGCTCGCGCGCCGACATCGGGCTCGTGATCATGGACGAGTTCCACTATTACGGCGAGCCCGATCGCGGCTGGGCCTGGCAGGTGCCGCTGCTGGAGCTGCCGCAGGCCCAGTTCCTGCTGATGTCGGCGACGCTGGGCGACACCCGTGAGCTGCGCGAGGACCTGACCCGCCGCAACGGCCGCGAGTCGGTCCTTGTCGACCAGGCCGAGCGCCCGGTGCCGCTGAGCTTCACCTGGGCCATGACCCATCTTGCTGAGACGCTCGAGGAGCTGGTCAGCACCGGTCAGGCCCCGGCCTACGTCGTGCACTTCACCCAGGCCGCGGCCGTCGAGCACGCCACCGGGCTGCTCAACGCCGGGTGGATCACGCCGCCGGACAAGGACGCCCTGGCCGAGCGCCTGGCGGACGTACGGTTCGCGGCCGGCTTCGGCAAGACGCTGGGCAAGCTGCTGCGCAAGGGCATCGGCGTGCACCACGCCGGCATGCTGCCCCGCTACCGCCGCCTCGTCGAGCAGCTCGCCCAGGCCGGCCTGCTCCGGGTCATCTGCGGCACCGACACGCTCGGCGTGGGCATCAACGTCCCGATCCGCACGGTCCTCTTCACCGGTCTGGCGAAGTTCGACGGCCGGCGCCAGCGGATCCTGCGCACCCGTGAGTTCCTCCAGATCGCCGGCCGCGCCGGGCGCGCGGGCTACGACACCCACGGCTACGTGGTGGTCCAGGCGCCCGAGCACATCATCGACAACGAGAAGGCCAAGGCGAAGGCCGCGGAGCGGCAGGCCGCGGGCAAGAAGAACTCCAAGGCGCAGCTCAAGAAGCCGGCCGACGGCACGGTGGTGTGGAACGAGGCCGCCTTCACCCGCCTGGTCGAAGGGCAGCCCGAGCCGCTGCAGAGCCGGATGAAGGTCGACAACGCGATGCTGCTCAACGTGGTCGCGCGCGACGAGGACGCCTTCGCGGTGATGCGTCGCCTGGTGATGGAGAACCACGAGTCCCGTCGCGAGCAGCTCCGGCTCGCGCGCCGCGCTCTGCGGCTGGCGCGCTCGTTGGTCTCCTCGGGGATCCTCACCCGCCTCGACGAGCCCGACGCGTACGGGCGCCGCTACATCCTCACCGAGGACCTGCCCGCCGACTTCGCGCTCAACCAGCCGCTCGCACACTTCGCGCTCGCCGCGCTCGACACCCTCGACCCGGAGTCGCCCGAGCACACCGTGGAGGTGGTCTCGGTGATCGAGGCCGTCCTCGAGCCGCCCCGCCAGCTGCTGCTCGCCCAGCAGTTCACCGCCCGGGGCAAGGCCGTCGAGGAGATGAAGGCCGACGGCATCGAGTACGAGGAGCGGATGGAGCTGCTCGAGGAGATCACCTGGCCCAAGCCCCTCGCCGAGCGCCTCGAGGCGCTCTACGAGGTCTACCGCGGTGGCCACCCGTGGCTGCCCGAGGACGCGCTCGACCCCAAGTCGGTCGTGCGCGAGATGTACGAGAACGGGATGAGCTTCACCGACATCGTCGGCCGCTACCAGCTCGCCCGCTCCGAGGGCCTGGTGCTGCGCTATCTCACCGACGCGTACCGGACGCTGTCCCACACCCTGCCCGCCGCGGTCGTGACGCCCGAGCTCGAGGACCTCATCGCGTGGCTGGGGGAGACGGTCCGCCAGATCGACTCCTCGCTGCTCGACGAGTGGGAGGCACTCAACGATCCGGCGCACGTGCGCGAGGACGTCGCCCACCACGCCCCGCCGCCCCCGCCGCGCGCGCTCTCACAGCAGGGCCGGGCCTTCGAGGTGATGGTCCGCAACGCGATGTGGGCCCGCGTCGACGCCGTCGCGCGTGACGACCTCGATGCGCTGATGCGGCTCGAGCGGGCCGCCGCGGACCGCACCGACCCGCCGGGCGAGGTCGTGATGAAGCGGACCGACTGGGACGACGCGCTCGAGGAGTACTACACCGAGCACAAGTCGGTCGGCACCGCCGGCGACGCCCGCAGCCCGAAGATGCTCGCCACCCGCGACGAGGGCCGGCTGCGGCACGTCACCCAGACCCTCGACGACCCCGCCGGCCACCACGACTGGGTGATCGAGGCGGTCATCGACCTCGAGGCCACCGACGACACCGGCGAGCTCGTGCTGCGCACCGAGGCGATGCGACGGCTGTGATCGGGAACCTCCAGCGCGTCTCGCGGCGTCCTGGAGGTATGCCATCCCTGCTGGCCCTGGCCGTTCCGGCCGTGCTGCTCCTCGGGTTGTCGGCGTGCGCGCAGCAGGGCCACACCGACGGGCCCGACCTCGCCGACCCTGGCGCCGGTCCTGGCACATGGACCGAGATCACCGGCTCGCCGCTCTCGGGACGCGATGACCCGGTGGTCGCCAATGTCGCGGGCGAGCTGGTCGTCGTCGGCGGCTACGCCGGTCCGGGCTGCCCGCCGGGCGCGGACTGCGCGTACGTGCAGGACGACGAGCGTGACGGGGCCGCCTACTCCTTCACGACCCACACCTGGCACGCCATCGCGGACGCACCCGAGCCCGTCGCGGGATGGACCTCGCCCGCCGTCGTCGGCGACCGGCTCTACCTGCTCGTCGAGGGCGCGCTCCTCAGCTGGGACAGCAGCGAGGACGCGTGGCGCGAGCGACCGGTGCCGGGGCACGCCCGCGGTCGCGGTCTCGACCTGACGGTCGATGGTCGTCGGCTGATCCTCACGTCCGGATCGGACGAGCACGGTGTCCTCCCCGACCGGACCTTCGACACCCGGACCGGTGAGTGGTCCGAGCTCCCGCCGAACCCGCTCGCACCGTCGTTCGACCGCACCATCACCGCGACGCCGGCCGGGCTGGTGCTGACCGCAGACGCGCTCGACGCCGGGGGCAACCCGGTGGACCCGTCCCTCGTCCACGCCGCGGTGCTGGCGCCGGGCGCGACGACCTGGCGCGAGCTCCCGCTCACCGGTCAGCTCGCCAGCGGTCCGTGGTCGTGGACGGGCACGCGCCTGGTCGCGCCGGTCCTCGGTGGCGCCGACGGCGGCGAGGTCGACGACTACGGCCGGACGATCCCGTTCGGCGGCCGTCTCGACCCCATGAGCGGCGCGTGGAGTCCGTTGCCCCCTGCCCCGACCGAGGGCACCCGCGCCTGGCCGGTGCAGGCGCTCGCCGGCGCGAGGATGGTCATGGCGGGCTGGCTCTACGACGACGCGGCCGGGACCTGGACCCGCCTCCCGCGCCCCGCGGAAGCGCCCGAGGAGCCGGGGCCCGCGATCTGGGCCGGGCCCCGGCTCCTCGTGTACGGCGGTGGCAGCTGGCAGGGCGAGACGTACGTCCGCTCGACCAACGCCTGGATGCTCAGCCGCTAGCGGCGGCCCACCTCCTTGAGGTAGCCACCAGTGACCGTGCCGACGCCGGTGACGTCGTCCCAGCCGCGGGTGGTCGTCAGCGAGCTGTCCTCGTCGAACGTGCGGACGCTGGCGAGCAGGCCGTCGTCGGCGTTATAGCCGTTCGCGTAGTCCGAGCGGATGTTGCCGGCGTCGGGGGAGTAGGAGGTGGGGTCGTAGAAGACGCCCGCCTTGCCCGCGAGGCGGTAGATCAGCGGGTTCGCGAAGCCGATCCGGCCTCGGGAGCCCTGCTGGGCGATCGCCTGGGCGCCCGCCATCAGCGGCGAGGCGAGACTGGTGCCGCCGATGCGGTACTCGCCGTAGTGCACGCCCGCCGGACCCCAGACGCTCGCGTCCTCGAAGTCCTGGGTCTCACCCACGCGCATGCCGGTGGTCGGGTCGGCGTCCATCGCGATGTCGGGCACCGCACGGCCGGAGCCGCTGGTGACGACGCCCCGCTGGTAGCTCGGACGGGCGAAGATCTGGCTGAAGCCACCGCCGGCGCCGTAGAGCCAGGTCGCGCCGGACCAGCTGCTGCCGTTGGTCGTGTACTTGGTGGTGCCCCAGCCGGTCTCGAACTGCCGGGAGTTGGCCTGGGTCACGCCCAGGGCGGTGCCGCCCACCGCGGTGACGTACGGGTCACCGGACGGGTAGTCGGGGTGGATGTAGCCGGCGTTCGCCTTCTCGTCCCCGTCGTCGCCGGAGGAGAAGTAGAACCCGATGCCCTGCACCGCGCCCTGCTGGAAGATCGACTGGTAGGCGTCGATCGTGCCCTGGTCGAGCGTCAGGCACGGCGTCTTGGTGGTGCAGCCGTCGGCGGGGTCGTTCGCGATCACGGTCGGCTCGCCCCACGAGTTGGTGACGATCGAGGCCTGGTTGAGCTGCACGACCTTCGACAGCGCGGCGAGCAGGTCGTCGTCGTAGCAGCTGGCCGCTCCGACGTACTGGATGTTCGCGCCGGTGGCCATCGCGTGCACGGCCTCGACGTCGAGCGCCTGCTCGCCGTACCAGCCGTTGCCTCCGCAGTCCTCGATCGGCGTCGGGGTCACGTCGGTGGCGCCCTCGGGGAAGCTGACGTCGCTGAACTGTCCGTCCTTCAACGCCGGGTCCCCGTGCCGGGTGGCGTACGTCGAGGCATCCGCGGCCAGCGAGGAGGAGTCGAAGGCGTCGGTGATCGCCACGGTCTGGCCCGCCCCGGTCTTGTTGGTCGGGATGCCGTACGCGCCGCGCAGCTGTGAGGGGGTGTAGCCACAGACGGCGTACGGGAGGGTCTTGCCGTGGAACTTCGGCAGACCCGTCGCAGCCTTCTGGCCGTAGTAGTCCGAGCAGGGAGTCGCGTTCACGAAGCCGGAGGGCGCGCCGAGGTCGGCGGGCTCGCTCTGGTGGGGCGAGACCTTGTGCCCGGCGGGCGTGAGCCCGGTGACCGCGAGCACCGAGGAGCCGACCGAGTTCGGCACCGAGAGCTGGGAGTCGGGAGCCGGGACGGACTTCCCCTGGAAGCGGTAGGTCGACATCGTGGTGCCGAACGCGTCGGAGACGGCCGAGGCCGAGCCGGAGACCGCGACGAAGTGGTTGTCCGCGCCGACCGCGGTCACGGTGAGACCGGCACCCTTCAGCCAGTCCTCCACCTGCGCCACCTGGGCCTGGGTCGGGGCGAAGCGCGCGACGTACTCGTCATGGGTGAGGTACTGCCCGTAGGAGGCACTCGCCGGATCGCTGACGTCGGCGACCAGCGCCGCGAGACCGCTGCTGTCATGGCCGCTGAGCCAGACCTTCGCGGCGACCCGGGTCGCCGCCGGGAGGGTGCCGGTCTTCTGGAAGGCCCCATGGGTCTGCCAGGCCGGACGACTGCCGGCGAGCTCGTGCCGGCCCGATTGCGAAGCATTGGCCGGCGAAAGGCCGACCATGGCGGATCCGACGGTCGCGATGCCGGCTGCGCCGGCCGCGACGATCGCCAGAACGCTCACCCGAGTGGTGCGCATGATTCTCCTGTCCGCGACATCGCCGAGATGTCGACTGGCCACCGATCCTGCGCCCGGTAAAGACGTTCTGGCAAGAGTCTCGGCACAATCGGGCGCGGCCCTCCCCGGACCGGCCCCATCGCACGAGTAGAGTCGGGCCAACGCGGAGATATGTCGACATATCCCGCACCGATCCGCCTTCCGGAGAAGCAGGAGCATCCGTTGTCCGACGCGTTGCCGTTCGAGTCGCCCATCGCCGAGCAGCTGGGCCCCACCGGGCGCCCGATGCCGGTCTTCCCGGAGCCGGAGCGACTCGAGCGCCACGGCCCCGCCCGCGTGATCGCGCTGTGCAACCAGAAGGGCGGCGTCGGCAAGACGACCACCACGATCAGCCTGGGTGCCGCACTCGGCGAGCTGGGCCGCAAGGTCCTGCTCATCGACTTCGACCCGCAGGGCTCCATGTCGGTCGGCCTCGGCCTCAACCCCAACGAGATCGAGCTCGGCACCTACCAGCTGCTGATGGATCCGGGCATCTCCTTCGACGAGGTCGTCGTGAAGACCAACGTCGACGGCGTCGACCTGCTGCCGGCGAACATCGACCTGTCGGCCGCGGAGATCCAGCTGGTCCACGAGGTCGGCCGCGAGCAGGTGCTGAGCAGCAAGCTCCAGCCGATCCTCGACCGCTACGACGTCATCCTGATCGACTGTCAGCCCTCGCTCGGCCTGCTGACCGTCAACGCGCTGACCGCCGCCGACGGCGTCATCATCCCGCTCGAGTGCGAGTACTTCGCGCTGCGCGGCGTCGCGCTGCTCAAGGACACCATCGAGAAGGTCAAGGGCCGGCTCAACCCGCGCCTGCGCATCGACGGCCTCCTCGGCACCATGTACGACGGCCGCACCCTGCACAGCCGTGAGGTCATGGAGACCCTGGTCGCGGGCTGGGGCGACACCGTCTTCCACACCGTCATCCGCCGAACGGTGAAGTTCTCCGACGCGACCGTCGTCGGCGAGCCGATCACCACGTACGCGTCCACGTCCCCGGGCGCCGAGTCCTACCGCCAGCTGGCCAAGGAGGTGCTCGCCCGGTGGCAGCGCGGCGCGTGAAGGTGCCGGCCGCGGACGACATCTTCCGGGCCACCATCGACCCCGCGCCGAGCGAGCCGGCGCCGGCCGAGCAGAAGCCTGCGAAGAAGGCCGCGCGCGGCACCTCGGGCCGGGTCCGGCACGACGAGAAGATGACCGTCTACGTCACCTCCGACGAGCTGCTCGAGCTCGAGCACGCCCGGCTGACCCTGCGCAGCAAGCACGGCGTCGCGGTCGACCGCGGCCGGCTCGTGCGCGAGGCGATCGCGATCGCCCTGGCCGGACTCGAGGCCGACGGCGAGCAGAGCATCCTCGTACGCCGTCTCGCCGAGCCCGCCGAGGGATGACCACGACCGCGGAGCTCGCTCCGGAGCCGGGCGCCGAGGCCCCCGGCTTCGCCGTACGCCTGACCAACTTCGAGGGTCCCTTCGACCTGCTGCTCAGCCTGATCGCCAAGCACAAGCTCGACATCACCGAGATCGCGCTGGCGACGGTCACCGACGAGTTCATCGCGTACGTGAAGCAGGGCGGCAAGGAGTGGGACCTGGAGCAGACCTCCAGCTTCCTGCTCGTCGCCGCCACGCTGCTCGACCTCAAGGCGGCCCGGCTGCTTCCGCAGGGCGACGTCGAGGACGAGGAGGACCTCGCCCTCCTGGAGGCGCGCGACCTCCTCTTCGCCCGGCTGTTGCAGTACAAGGCGTTCAAGCAGGTCGCCGCCGTGCTCTCGACGCGACTCGCCGACGAGAGCCTGCGCCACCCGCGCGCGGTCGGCCTCGAGGAGCGCTACGCCACCTTGCTGCCGGAGGTGCTGATCGGGATCGGGCTGGAGCAGTTCGCCGCCCTGGCCGCCAAGGCGATGGCCCCCAAGCCCGGGCCGCCCGAGCTGACCTTGCACCACATCCACGCGCCTGCGGTGAGCGTGCGCGAGCAGGCCGGGATCGTCGTCGACCGGCTCCGCAGCCACGGCACGATGACCTTCCGGGCGCTGTGCGGCGACTCCCCGGACACCCTGACCACCGTCGCCCGCTTCCTCAGCCTGCTCGAGCTCTTCCGGGAGGGCGTGATCGGGTTCGACCAGGTGTCGCCGTTGGGAGAGCTGACCGTGCGCTGGACCGGCGACCACGGTGAGGCGGGCAGCGCCGAGATCGATCTCGACGACCTCATCCATGACGAGTTCGACGGGCAGCCCCCGGCTGCCGAGCAGGAGAGCAGCGATGACTGACCAGACCGACCAGACCGACCGGGGCGCCGAGCCCGAGGTCGTAGAGCGGCCCGCGCTCCCACTTCGCCCGGCCCTGGAGGCCGTGCTGATGGTCGCCGACCAGCCGCTGAGCGCCTCGACGCTCGCCACCGCCGTCGACCACCCGTTGGCCGACGTCGAGTCCGCGCTCAGCGCCCTCGCCGCCGAGTACACCGCGCAGGGCCGCGGCTTCGACCTGCGCAACGTCGCGGGCGGGTGGCGGTTCTACAGCCGCGAGGAGTACGCGGCCGTCGTCGAGGGCTACGTCCTCGAGGGCCAGCAGGCCCGCCTCACGCAGGCCGCGCTCGAGACGCTCGCGGTGGTCGCCTACCGCCAGCCGGTCTCCCGTGCGCGGGTCAGCGCGATCCGTGGTGTGAACGTCGACGGCGTCATGCGTACGCTTCTGGCACGCGGCCTCGTCGAGGAGGCCGGTCAGGATCCCGAGACCGGCGCCCATTTGTACCGCACGACCAGCTACTTCCTCGAGCGGATCGGCGTCACCGGGCTCGACGAGCTGCCCGAGCTGGCGCCGTACCTCCCGGAGATGGACGACCTCGACGACGAGCTGGCGGAGATGACGGGGATGAGCGTCGCGCAGCCCGAGCACCACAGCAGCACCGAGCAGGAGCAGACCCATGACTGAGCGCACCGACCTTCCCCTCGACGAGGATGGTCTGATCCGCATCCAGAAGCTGCTCGCGCTCGCCGGCGTCGCCAGCCGCCGCCGCAGCGAGCAGCTGATGCTCGACGGTCTCGTCGAGATCAACGGCGAGGTCGTCAGCCGGCTCGGGGTCAAGGTCGACCCGGCCAAGGACCTCATCCGGGTCGACGGCAAGCGACTGCCTCCGATCAGCGAGAAGGTCTACCTCGCCTTCAACAAGCCCGAGGGCGTCACCTCCACGATGAGCGACCCGCACGCCGCGCGGACGCTCGAGGAGTTCGTCGCCGACCGTCCCGAGCGGCTCTTCAACGTCGGGCGCCTCGACGTCGAGACCACCGGCCTGCTCTTCCTGACCAACGACGGCGACTTCGCGCAGAAGGTCGCGCACCCCTCGTTCGAGATCAAGAAGACGTACGTCGCCGAGGTCACGGGCCAGCTCTTCCCGCGCCACGTCAAGCAGCTGCTCGAGGGCGTCACGCTCGAGGACGGGCCCGTCGACGTCAGCGCGGCCAAGATCCTGCGCGCCACCGACGCCAAGTCGATCATCGAGCTCACCATCCACGACGGCCGAAACCGGGTCGTCCGGCGCCTGCTCGACGAGATCGGGCACCCCGTCACGCGGCTGACCCGCATCCAGATCGGGCCGGTCAAGCTCGGCACCCTGCGGCCGGGTCAGATGCGCGAGCTCACCAACGATGAGCTCGGCGAGCTGCTGGACACGGCCGAACTCTGAGCGGACCAGCCGGTCCGATCCCGGCGGCGACGGTCCGATAGATTTCGCCCAAGCACAACGAGAGGGAACGACGTGGCAGTGCGTGCAGTACGGGGCGCGACCCAGCTCGAGGTCGACGAGCGCGAGCACCTGCTCGAGCGGACGACCGAGCTGGTCACCGAGGTGATGGAGGCCAACGGCCTGACGACCGAGGACTTCATCTCGATCATCTTCACCTCGACCTCCGACCTGGTCTCGGAGTTCCCCGCGTACGCCGCCCGCCAGCTCGGGTTCGACGAGGTGCCGCTGATGTGTGCCCGCGAGCTCGAGATCGAGCGTTCGATGCCGCGCGTGATCCGGCTGATGGCCCACGTCGAGACCGAGATGCCGCGCGCCGAGGTCACTCATGTCTACCTGCACGGCGCCGCCAACCTGCGCCGCGACCTCACCAGGGTGAAGTCCGTACCCGATGCCTGATCAGGCCCTCAGCGGTCCCGTCGAGATCATCGGGACCGGCCTGCTCGGCACCTCGATCGCGCTCGCGTGCCGTCAGGCCGGGCTCGAGGTGCTGCTCACCGACGCCTCCCCGGAGAACGTCCGCACAGCCTCCGGCATGGGTGCCGGCCGGCCGCGGCTCCCCGGTGACCGACCGCAGCTCGTGGTCGTCGCTGTCCCGCCCGCCTACCTGGGCCGCGTCATCGCGGAGGCGCTCAGCCAGGACCCCGACGCGATCGTCACCGACGTCGGCAGCGTCAAGAGCGCTCCGCTCCTCGAGGTAGCCCCCCTGCCCGGTGCCGACCGGTACATCGGCAGCCACCCGATGGCCGGCACCGAGCGCTCCGGCCCCCTGGCCGGCAACGCCGCGCTGTTCGACGGCCGCCCCTGGGCGGTCACACCGCACGCGGGCACGCGTCCCGACGCCACCGCGCTCGTCGAGCAGCTCGCGCTGCTGTGCGGTGCCGTGCCGATCCGGATGGATCCGGCCGAGCACGACCGTGCCGTCGCCCGCATCTCGCACGTGCCGCACCTGATGGCCGTCCTGGTCGCCGGCCGGCTGGCCGGCGCGCCCGCCGACCACCTCGCGCTGTCCGGACCCGGCGTGCGCGACGTGACCCGCGTGGCCGGGGGAGACCCCGAGCTCTACAGCCAGATCGTCACCGGCAACTCCGGTGCGGTCGTCGACCTGCTCAGCGAGGTCCGCCACGAGCTCGATGAGCTGATCTCCGCGCTCCGCGGCGGCGACCGGGGGACCCTGGCCGGCCTGCTGGAGCGTGGCCAGGAGGGCACGCGGGCCATCCCGGGCAAGCACGGCGGACCGCTCAGCCCCACCACGGCGGTCTTCGTCGCGGTCGCCGACGAGCCCGGCGGCCTCGCGCGGCTCTTCGCGGATGCGGGCGCCAGCGGCGTCAACATCGAGGACGTCCGCATCGAGCATGAGCTCGGCCGCCCGGCGGGCCTGGTGGAGCTGGTCGTCGCCGAGGGCAGCGCGGAGCAGCTGCGTACGGCTTTGGAATCCCGGGGATGGGTCGTCCACCGGTAACATCACGCCCGTGAATGAGCGTGGAGCGGCGGCAGGTCAGAGCATCGTCATCGCCGTCGACGGCACCTCGGGCTCCGGCAAGTCCAGCACCTCGCGCGGCGTGGCCGCCCAGCTGGGCCTGCGCTACCTCGACACCGGTGCGATGTACCGCGCCATGACCTGGTGGATGCTCGCCCACGACGTCGACGTCTTCGACGCCGCCGCGGTGGCCGCCCGGGTCGAGGAGCCGGTGATCACCTCCGGCACCGAGCCGCTGGCTCCGGCGATCTCGCTCGACGGCGAGGACGTCGCCGAGGAGATCCGCAGCGAGCAGGTCAACGCGCACGTCTCGCCGGTCGCCACGGTCCCGCAGGTGCGGGCCCGCCTGATCGCGCTGCAACGCGCCGAGATCGAGCAGGCGCTCGCCGCCGGCGTGGGCATCGTCGTCGAGGGCCGCGACATCGGCACCGCCGTGTGGCCCGACGCCGACCTCAAGCTCTACGTCACCGCCGACCCGGCCGCGCGCGCCGCGCGCCGCGCGCTGGAGGAGGGCGGTACGGACGCCGCCGCCGTTCAGGCCTCGTTGGAGAGCCGCGACAGGATCGACTCCACCCAGGGCGGCCTGGCCGTCCCCGACGGTGCCACCCACCTCGACACCACGCCGTACACGCTCGACCAGGTCATCGCGCAGGTCGTCGCGCTGGTCGACGAGTCACAGAAGGCCCGATCGGCATGAGCGAGCGCAGCGAGCTCATCATCGAGCGCTGCGCCCCTCGTGCCTCATGCGCGCACGGAGCGAAGCGAGTACGTGCATGAGCAATGGCCTCCCCGACACGAGCGCTGTCCGGGCGCCGCGCCGGTGGTGGCTGCACACCTTCGCCTGGTTCGGGCGCTGGGCCATCCGGCGCCGTTACCGCGTCACGGTGCACGGCGCCGGCAACGTTCCCGCCTCCGGACCGGTGATCCTCGCCTCCAACCACATCGGCGTCATCGACGGCCCCCTGTTGGCGATCTTCGGTCCGCGCCCGGCGCACGTGCTGACCAAGGACGAGATGTTCCACGGTGTCTCCGGCCGCTTCTTCAGCGCGGTCGGCCAGATCTCGCTGTGGCGCGGCGGTGCTGACCCCGGTGCGATCAAGGCCTGCGTGAAGGTGCTCCGCGATGGCGGCGTGGTCGGCATCTTCCCCGAGGGCACGCGCGGCGCGGGGAGGTTCGACCTGTTCCATCACGGCGCGGCCTACCTCGCGATGGTGACCGGCGCACCGGTCGTACCGGTGACGATGCTCGGCAGCCGCGACCCCGGCGGCGGGCGCAACTCGCTGCCGCGCAAGGGCGCCCACATCGACATCGTGTTCGGCCGGCCGTGGACGACTGAGCAGGTGCCGTGGCCGCGGACGCGGGAACACGTACGGGCTGTCTCGGCGTTGCTCCGTGGGCACCTGCTGGCCCAGGTCGCGCTTGCCGAGGCGCTGACCGGCCGCGATCTTCCGGGAGCGATCCCGGATCCCGAACCCACCACCCCAGACGATGGCGCACGTACCGGCGCCGCTGTAGACGTAGCAACAACCACGGTCCCTGACCAAGGAGCATCATGAGTGACATCACCGACCAGCCCGACGATTTCGACTTCGAGGGATTCGGCGACGGTGAGTTCTCCGGCCCTACGCCGGTGCTGGCCGTGGTCGGCCGTCCCAACGTGGGCAAGTCGTCCCTGGTCAACCGCATCATCGGTCGCCGCGAGGCGGTCGTGGAGGACGTGCCGGGCGTGACCCGCGACCGCGTCTCCTACGACGCCGACTGGAACGGGCGCGCGTTCACCATCGTCGACACCGGCGGCTGGTCCTCGGACGCCAAGGGCATGGCCCTCCGGATCGCCGAGCAGGCCGAGCTGGCGATCAGCCTGGCCGACGCGGTCCTCTTCGTGGTCGACGGCAAGGTCGGCATCACCGACGAGGACGAGGCTGTCGTCCGCGTGCTGCGCAAGGCGAAGAAGCCGGTCGTGCTGGCCGCCAACAAGGTCGACGACCAGCGCACCGAGGCCGAGGCCGCGACGCTGTGGAACCTCGGTCTCGGCGAGCCGTACCCCGTCTCCGCACTCCACGGCCGCGGCTCGGGCGACCTGCTCGACGCGGTCCTGGCCGCGCTGCCCGAGCTCCCCCCGATGCCCGAGGGCCGCGAGCTCGGCGGCCCGCGCCGGATCGCGCTCGTCGGTCGCCCCAACGTCGGGAAGTCGTCGCTGCTCAACCAGCTCGCCGGCCAGACCCGCGTCGTCGTCGACAACGTCGCCGGCACCACCGTCGATCCCGTCGACGAGCTGATCGACCTGGGTGGGCGCACCTGGAAGTTCATCGACACCGCCGGCATCCGCAAGCGGGTCAAGGAGGCGTCGGGCCACGAGTACTACGCGTCGCTGCGCACCACCACCGCGATCGACCGCGCCGAGGTCGCCGTCCTGGTCCTCGACGCCGAGCAGAACATCGCCGAGCAGGACGTCCGGATCCTCCAGACCGTCCGCGAGGCCGGCCGCGCGCTGGTCATCGTCTTCAACAAGTGGGACCTCGTCGACGAGGAGCGCCGCTACTACCTGGAGAAGGAGATCGAGCGCGAGCTCGTCCAGGTCCAGTGGGCGCCGCGCCTCAACCTGACCGCGCGCACCGGCTGGCACATCGACCGGCTCGTCCCGGCGCTGGACAAGGCGCTCGAGGGCTGGGAGACGCGTGTCGGCACCGGTGCGCTCAACACGTTCCTCGGCAAGCTGGTCGCTGAGCACCCGCACCCGGTCCGTGGCGGCAAGCAGCCGAAGGTCCTCTTCGCGACCCAGCCGACCACGGCACCGCCGACCTTCATCCTGTTCACCTCCGGCAAGCTGGATGCGGCGTACGAGCGCTTCATCGAGCGCCGCCTGCGCGAGGAGTTCGGCTTCGTCGGCACCCCGATCGTGCTGCAGCAGCGGGTCCGCGAGAAGCGCAAGCGCAACGGCTGACGGACCCCGATTCTGACCTCCCGGGGGCCTGCGATAGGCTTCGCGAGCCTTCTTCGGAGGGTGTTCGGGCTGTAGCGCAGCTTGGTAGCGCACCTGACTGGGGGTCAGGGGGTCGCAGGTTCAAATCCTGTCAGCCCGACCGAACGAACCGGCTCTGACCTGGGGATACTCCCCAGCGTCAGAGCCGGTTCTGGTTTCGCCGCGATTCGACCCCAGGTTCCTACGCAGCCCGCGTAGGGTACGTGGACCGTCACGACGGTGAAGTCGAGGACCTCAGGAGCACGGATGCCGAGCGCGCCCACATCGAGCCTGCCCGCACGGGAGTGGGCTTACCACGTGCTGATCCTGGCCGTCGGGCTCACGCTGACCGTCGTGGTCGGCGCCGACGTCGTGCGGCACGGAGCCGACCGCTGGTTCGCCACGGCGCTCCTGGTCGGCGTGCCGCTGATCGCCGTCATCGCCCGCTTCCCGATGGTGCTGGACAGCGGATCGGGAGCCATCGAGGTCGGCTTCGAGTCGTGCGTGCTGATGTTCCTGCTGTGCGTGCTCGACACCGCGCCGGCGTTGGTGGTCTGGTCCCTCGGCGTCCTGCTCACCCAGGCGCTGGCCGAGACCCGGGCCTCGGCGCGGACGTTCAACATCGGCATCGGCATGATCGGCGGCGGACTCGCGGCGGCGGCCTACGGCATCGTCAACCCGGGCGACTCGATCGAGACGCTCCGTGGCCTGCTGGCCGTCACAGCCGCTGCGGTGTCCTACTTCCTCACCGATTACGTGCTGTCCGCGGTGTCGCTGACCATCTCCTCGCGCTCCCCGTTGCGCGCCACCCTCTTCCAGCCGGAGACGGCGCTGGCGATCGCCTGCTTCGTCCCCCTGGACTCGCTCGGCTACCTCGCCGCGGTGGTCGCGCTCAACGCCCCATGGTGGACGCTGTCGCTGCTCGGCATCCCGCTCCTCACCCTGCTCACCGCCACCCGTGCGATCACTCGCGGCCGGGAGAACGCGCGGCGGCTGGGGGTGCTGTTCGGTGCCGCCGGCCGGGCCCAGACCCTCGTCGACCGACAGGCACTGATCGAGGCCCTGTGCGCGGATGCGGGCGAGCTGCTCCGACTGCGCGACGTCCAGCTCCGGGCCGAGCCGCCCACCGAGGGGGAGATCGGGGTCGAGGTGTCCCTGGGCGACGACGACCTGTGGCTGGTGGCGCGGGCCGCACAGCGTGCCCGGGCCACCGTCGCTGGGGACCGGCAGGCGCTGGAGGCGCTCGCCGCCGTCGCCGCCGACGCGAGCGCCCGCATCGAGCTGGTCGACGAGAAGCTCCACGTCGCCCGCCACGACCCCCTCACCGACCTGCCCAACCGCGGCATCCTCCTCGACCGCACGAACCAGGCCCTCGAGAGAGCCCAGGCCCGCGACGGACGCACCGCGCTGATCTTCCTGGACCTGGACGGCTTCAAGCCGGTCAACGACCGTTTCGGCCACCAGGCCGGGGACCTCGTCCTCGTCGACGTCGCCGCCAGGCTGCGCGCCTGCGTCCGGGACCAGGACACGGTCGCCCGACTCGGAGGCGACGAGTTCGCCGTGCTCGTCGAGGACGCCGACCCGGCTGACGTGGCCGCGATGTGCGATCGGATCCTCCGTCGGGTCGCTGCGGGGACCGTGGTCAGCGGCCAGGAGGTGCGGCTCGGCGCCAGCATCGGGATCGCGTACGACCGCGGCAACGACAGCGCCGGCAGTCTGCTGCGCAACGCCGACCTCGCCATGTACCAGGCTAAGTCCGAGGGCAAGGGCCGCTACACCGTCTTCGAACCCGCCATGGGCCACGCCCGGGTGGAGCGCCTCGAGCTCCTCGAGGACCTGCGCGCTGCGGTCGATGCCGACCAGATCGGCGTCGCCTACCAGCCCGTCGTCGACCCCGTCACGCGCCGGATCGTCGGGATGGAGACACTCGCCCGCTGGCAGCGCGCCGGCGTGTCCGTGCCTCCGGACACGTTCATCTCGATCGCCGAGGAGTCGGGGCTCATCGTCGCTCTCGGCGCGGCGGTGCTGCGACGCGTCGAGCTCGACGCTGCCGCGATCCGTGCCTCCGGCGGCCTGGGCCGCGCGGTGAGCGTCAACGTGTCGGCCGCCCAGCTCCGGGAGCCGGGATTCGTCGACATGGTGCTGCACACGGCGCGCGAGCTGGAGGGCATGACGCTCGTACTCGAGATCACCGAGCGTCAGGGCGTCGATCTGACCGGCGGCGTGCTCGAGGCCATGCATACGATCGCCGACAGGGGCGTTGGGTTCGCCATCGACGACTTCGGCGTCGGGTTCTCCTCCATCAGCTACCTGCAGAACCTGCCGGCCACCGTCATCAAGGCCGACGCCGCCCTGTCGCGGAACATCGATCGCGACAGCCGTGCGCGGAGCCTCCTGCGCTCCGTGACCGAGATGGGTCGCACCCTCGGCTTCCGGGTCGTCGTGGAGGGCGTGGAGCGCGAGTCCCAGCTCGATGTGATCAGGCAGGACGCCCCGTACGCGTCCGTCCAGGGCTACCTCCTCCACCGTCCGATGCCTCTGGAGCAGCTTCTGCGGACCCTCGCTGGGGATCTCGACGCCGCGGAGCAGCCGGCCGGCTGAGGAACGTCGACGCCTCGGATCTGGCCGGGCGACCAGATCATGGGGACGTTCCTGGTCTTTTGCTGGAGCGCTCGCTTCGCGTGCCGATAATGGCGACGTGTCATCGCGCCCGCCTCTCGGCGCCGAGGTCGCGCTGGAGCGCGGGGGCTCGGCCTGGCTTGCTGCCCGCGTGACGGGACGCGACGGGGACCACGACCTCCTGGCGGTCGAGCCCCGCGGCGCCGCCGAGACCCCGGCCGAGGGCAGCGCGTCGACGGTCTGCGACGCGATCATGGTCTGGTCGACCGAGCACGGGGTCTTCCGTGCCACCGCGACCGTCGCGATCGACGGCACGCGCGCGCGGGCGACCGTGCACGCGTCGGCGACCCGGACCCAGCGCCGCGAGTACGTCCGGCTGCCGATGGACACCCAGATGACCCTCGCGCACGCCGACGGCATCGCTCGCGGCACGCTCATCGATCTCAGCGAGGCCGCGTTGCGGCTGCGCCTGCCGGCGCAGGGCGCGCCGCGGCTCGCGCCCGGCGCCCAGGTGCGCTCGGCCTTCACCCTGCACCACACCGGCTTCATGCTGCGGGGCACCGTGCTCCGGGAGCAGGCGAGCGGCGCACCCGACACGATCGACGTCGTGGTGATGCTGGACATCCCCGCGCGTACGGCCAACGACCTGCGTCGCAACGTCGTCTTCGAGCAGATCGAACGACAGTCCGAGCTGCACGGGACCGACGACGCGTCGCGGCGGGACGTCCCGTGAGCACCGGCGTCCGGGAGGGCCTGCGCGCGTGGCTGGTCCACGCGCTCGCCGTGCCGACGATCGCCACCGTCAAGCTTCGTTCGCGCGTCAGCGGCGGGTTCTACCTGACCGGTGGCGTCATCGTGGTCCTCGCGACGCTCGGCACTGCGTCCTGGGACGCGGCCGACATCGCCTCGATCCGGGCGATCGGGTACTTCGCGATCCTGACTGGTCCGCTGCTGATCCTCTTCGGGCACCGGCTGCCTCGCGGGGCGTATCACGGCATCTCGGCACTGGGGACCGCACTCATCAGCGGCCTCGTGCTCTACGGGCACGGGGGCGAGGCATCGGTGGCGCTGGCGATCCCGTACCTCTACGTCATCCTCGATGCGGCGTTCTTCTTCGGCATCCGGGGGCTGGCCTGCCACATCGGTCTGATCACCGTCGCCGCCGCCCTCAGCATGCATCACGTCGGGCTCTCCTCGGCGGACACCGTGCTCATCGTGGGCGTCGCCGTGGTCACTGGACTGGTGGTCGCCTCGCTCGCCCGTGCCGCGAACCTCGCTGAGGAGGACCCGCTCACCGGCCTCGGCAACCGGCGCGCGTTCGACCGCCGCCTCGAGGAGGACCTCGCCCGTACGCAGCACGAGCACAGCACCCTGGCCCTGATCCTGCTGGATCTCGACAACTTCAAGATCGTCAACGACGGCCACGGCCACCAGGTGGGGGACCAGATGCTGGTCGCCTGCGCCGATGCGTGGCGCGAGGTCCTGCGCGACGAGCTGCTGCTCAGCCGTTACGGAGGCGACGAGTTCGCCGCGATCCTGCCGGACCACAGTCTCGGCAGGGCCGCCGACATCGCCGACCGGCTGCGCGAGGTCGCCCCATCCGGTGTCACGATCTCCGCCGGCGTCGCGTGCTGGGCGGAGGGCGACACCGCCTCGGTGCTGCTCGGCCGAGCCGACGTCGCGCTGTACGAGGCCAAGTCGGCGGGACGCGACCAGACGGTCGTGTACGGCGACCCCACCCGTGGCGCCAGCGAGCTGGAGGCGGCGATCGGCGCCGGCGAGCTCTTCCTCAACTACCAGCCCGTGATCCGGCTCTCGGACGGTGCGGTGGTCAGGACCGAGGCTCTCGTCCGCTGGCAGCACCCGCGTCGCGGCCTGGTCCCGCCGATGGACTTCATCCCGCAGGCCGAGCGGACCGGCGCGATCCACGCGCTCGGCGAGTGGACGCTGCAGAAGGCGTGCTCGGAGACCGCGTTCTCGTGCGCCAACCGGGGGGTCGCGGTCAACGTCTCGGTCCCCGAGCTGCGCAACCCCTCGTACGCCGAGATCGTCAAGAAGATCCTCGTCGTGTCCGGCCTGCGGCCCGATCGGCTCACCCTCGAGGTGACCGAGGCCCTCTTCGACGAGGACGACCCGCAGGTGGTGCGCACGCTCAAGGAGCTGCGCGCCTTCGGCGTCCAGGTCGCGATCGACGACTTCGGCACCGGCTATTCGTCGCTCAGCTGGCTGGAGAAGTTCCCCATCGACGTGGTCAAGATCGATCGGTCGTTCGTGCAGGCCATCGACCCCGACCGCGACCGGCAGCCGGTGCTCTCCGCGATCATGGCCATCTGCGGCTCGCTCGGCGTCTCCGTCATCGGTGAGGGCGTCGAGACCCCGGAGCAGGCGCAGGTGCTGCGCGATCTCGGCGTCGATCTGGCCCAGGGCTACCTGTTCGGCAAGCCGATGCCGTTCGCCCAGCTCCCCGCCGAGCCAGCCATCCCCGCGCCCCGCTGATCGGCCCCTGACCGAGCGCTCGTCGCCCACTGGTTGAATGGCGGATGTCGCCAACGACCCGAAGGAGATTCATGAGCGAGGCCACCCATGCCGAGCGCCGTACTGCCCGCGAGAGCCGCCGAGTAGGCGGTCACGATGCCCGTTCCTGGCAGCTGGTCAACGCGCTGCGCCCCGATGACTTCGATCCCGCCGAGCTCGGCCGTGCCGACCAGATCATCCTCGACCTCGAGGACGCGGTCGACGAGTCGCGCAAGGACGAGGCGCGTCGCAACGTCCTCGACTGGTTCGCCGGCGGTGGCCGCGCCTGGGTCCGGATCAACGACGTCACCACCACCGACTGGGAGCGCGATCTGGTCGCGCTGACGGGGGTGGACGGGGTCCGTGGGGTCATCCTGGCCAAGACCGAGGCGCCGGCGCAGGTCACCGACACCTTCCACCGGCTCGGTGGACACACCGCGGTGATCCCGCTGATCGAGTCCGCGCTGGGCATCGAGGAGGCCGTCGCGATCGGCCGCGCCCCGGGCGCCTACCGCCTCGCCTTCGGTTCCGGTGACTACCGGCGCGACACCGGCGCGGAGAGCAACGCGCTGGCGATGGCCTACCCGCGGACCAAGCTCGTGCTGGCCTCCCGGATCGGCGGCCTGCCCGGTCCCATCGACGGCCCCACCCCGTACGGCGTGCACGCGGTGCTGCGTGAGGCGGCCGCCGACGCCGTCGCGATGGGGATGACCGGGAAGCTCTGTCTCGACCTGGAGCACCCCGCCGTGATCAACGAGTCGATGTCGCCCTCGCCCTCGGACGTGGCGTGGGCACTGGAGTTCCTCGCCGAGTTCGAAGCGGGCGGCCGCGTCATCCGCGACGGCTCGGACAAGCCGCGCCTGGGCCGCGCCGAGAAGATCCGCGAGCGCAGCCAGGTCTTCGGTATCGAGCCGGCCTGACATGCGGGTCCTGGTGGTCAACCCGGGATCGACCGGCCTGAAGACCGCGCTCGTCGAGGACGGCGAGACGGTCGGTACGGCCGAGGTCGGCTCGGGGTCCGCCCTCGACGAGGTCGCGCGCGTCGCCGCCCAGTGGCTGCCACTGGACGCGGCGGCGGTGCGGTTCGTCCACGGGGGACCGGACCACCTGGCGCCCGTCGTGCTCACCAGCGAGGTGCTGGCGCACCTGGAGGGCGTGACCCCGCTGGCCCCCCTGCACAACCCGACCGCTCTGGCGGCCGCCCGGGCGCTGGCGAGCGCCCACCCGGAGCTACCGCTGGTGGCCTGCTTCGACACCACGTTCCACGCGGGCCTGCCGGCATCCGCCGCGACCTATCCGGTGCCGCGGGAGTGGACCGAGCGCTGGCGTCTGCGGCGCTACGGGTTCCACGGGCTCTCGCACGCATGGGCCTCGCGCCGGGCGGCCGACCTGCTCGACCGGCCGGTCGAGGAGCTGCGGATCGTGGTCTGCCACCTCGGCGGCGGCGCGTCACTGTGCGCCGTCGCCGGCGGTCGCTCGGTCGACACCACGATGGGCTTCACCCCGCTCGAGGGGCTGGCGATGCAGGTCCGCAGCGGCACGGTCGACCCCGGGCTGGTGCTGTGGCTGCAACGTACGGCGGGGCTCGGACCCGACGAGCTCGAGGAGGGTCTGGAGCGCCGCAGCGGCATGGCCGGGCTGTCCGGCACCTCGGGCGACATGCGCGAGATCGTGGCCGGCCTGGACGCCGGTGATGCCCGCTGCCGGGCCGCCTTCGACCTCTACGTCCACCGGCTGGTCCGCGAGCTCGGCGGCATGGTCGTATCCGCGGGCGGCCTGGACGCCCTCGTCTTCACCGGAGGCGTCGGCGAGCACCACCCGCGCGTTCGTGCGGCCGTGGCCGAGCGCTTGGGCTGGCTGGGCGTCGACGTGGACCCTGTCCGCAACGAGGCGCCGCGCGACGAGGACCGCGACATCGCGAGCGATCAGAGCGCCGTACGGGTGCTGGTGGTGACCGCCCGCGAGGAGCTGGTCGCCGCCGAGCACGCCGCTCAGGTCCTGGCACGGAGCTAGGGCTCAGCGGCCTCGTACGGGTGCCGTGTTGCCGCTCTGCCAGCGCCCGCCGCCGTAGCGCAGCCGATAGGTGAGGCCCTTCCTGACCGACAGGCTCGCCACCCCCTCACCGTTGGTCCGGGCGCTGCGCACCGAGACCCACCAGCGGCCGCGGTGCTGCTGCAGCTGGACGGGCACCGAGCGGGCGGGACCGCCCCAGGGCGCGCGTAGGGTGGCTCGCAGGGTGCTGCCCTCCTGCCGCAGGCTCACGACCGGGCGGAACCGCGTCACGGACAGCGCGTTCGAGGTCGAGGCGTCCGTGCTGACGGTGCCGCCGAAGACGACCCGATAGGCGGTCGCGCTGGTGGGCGCGTCGGTCAGCACCGCATTGCCGCGGCCGTCGGTGCGCCCGCTCCGGATCGAGGCGTAGGTGCCGTCCGCGCGGCGGCGCTGGAGCACGATCGGGGCCCAGCGCACCCCGGCGCCGGTCACCCTGTCGGCGAGGTGGTAGCTGAGCTTCACCGGGTAGCCGGAGCCGCCGGTCAGGGTGCCGGCCGTGGCGGTGCTGTAGGTCGGCACGACCGTCCCGTCGGCGGCCAGCGCCTCGGGACCGGCAGGCGTGCCCAGCCCGGTCGGCCCGTCCCAACCCGGACCGGCGCTGCACAGCGATGCGGGCGTGCACGAGCCGGTCGATCCACGGGTGACGTCGACGAGCTTCGAGGTGGCGTTGTAGACCGACATCGGCGAGGTGTGGTTGCCGGCGAGGGCGTAGAGCCCCGCCAGGATCGGCGCGGCGAGCGAGGTGCCGCCGCCGTTCCACCATTGGCCGCCGCGCCAGAACAGCATGCCGGTGTCCGGATCCGCGAGCGCGGAGACGTCCGAGACCGCGCGCTTGCCGCCGCAGACCCCGCTGAGTGACTCCTGGGCCTGCGGTGCGGAGATCGAGTGCTGCTCGGAGCAGCCGGATCCGGACCCGGACCAGGCGGTCTGCTGCCAGGCGCCGTTGACCAGCTTCACGCTGGTGCCGCCGGCCGCGACCACGTTCGTGGCGCTGGCCGGGAAGAGGGCGCCGCCGCCGTACCCGCTGTCGCCGGCCGCGGCCACGTAGGTGACGGCGGGATTGCTGTAGTAGGTGTTGCGCAGCCACGGCGTCGACGACGACTCCGGCGAGCCGTAGGAGAGCGAGAGGTACGTCGCGCCCAGCCGGGTCGCGGTCAGCGCCGCCTTGGCCATGTCGACGGTGTTGGCCGTGGCCGCGTCCACCAGCAGGATGTGGCAGGTGGGGCAGATGCCGCTGACCGCCTGCACGTCGATGGCGATCTCGGTGGTCCACTCGGCGTTGCTCGCCGGCAGGTTGCGCGAGCCGTCCTGGGCGACCTCGCGGAAGCAGCCGCTGGCGCTGGTGCACGCGGGCAGCCGGAAGAACCGGCGGAAGTACGTCATCTGCGCCTCGGTGTTGGGGTCGCTGCCCACGTCGACGATGCCGATCGTGTCGGTCGGCGTCAGGTCGGCCGGGATGCGATAGAGGCTCGCCAGGTCGCTGGGGGTGTAGCTGTCGCTCTGGTTGCGCGCCACCAGGGGTGTCGCGGTGCCGCTGGCAGGTGCGGACGTCCGCGGACGGGCGCCGGGTGCGACCGCTCCGACCGATGCCGGCCGGCTGCGTGCCAGGCAGGTGACCTGGCCGGGGGCGGGCGTCGTGGGGCAGGGCGCGGCGGCGACGGGGATCAGGGCGGGGGCGGCCGGATCGGAACTGCTGACGGCGACGGCTGCGTGGGGAACGGCCAGGAGGCCGACCGTGGTCAGGATCGTCGACAGCAGGGCCACTTTGACGAGGGAGCAACTCTTCATGGCTGTGTGATCTGTCTAGGCAGGTGGAGCGTGTGTGGGGGATCTTGCGTACTGAGACCTCTATCGGCCCCTAGGGTCCTGACGTGACCGGGTGGCGTGGGAAATGATTCGTTCGGGGCATATACGGGAGAACCGCTCGGTTACTCGCGCAACCTGCCGATCGGCGGGGCACATCCATGAGCGGAGGGACGCGTGAGCGATTCGACGTCGGAGCACCAGCTCCCGGCGAACGGCTTCGTGCCGTCCCCGTTCTGGGCCGACCCGGTCCCGGCACCTCCGACCTCCGCCGACTCCGCGCTCGACGCCTCCGTGCCGTCGGACATCCCGGCGCTCTCCGCCGAGGTCGCCGAGGCGGTCGCTCGCGGCGACGCCGCGCTGACCGGCGCCCTGCGCGACCTGCTCGGCAGCATCCCGCTCCAGCGCGCGCCTCAGCCCGCCGAGTCCACCCCGGCCGAGCGCGCCGAGCCCGCGCCCTTCTACGGCGAGTGGGAGCCGACCGACGCGAGCGACGGCGACGACCTCCCGCTCCTCGACGGCGAGGAGTCGTCCGCGGGGGATCCGGCCGGCGACGCCCCGCTCGCGCCGACCGACGCCGACGAGTCCGCGGACTCCGACGCCACCGACGACGAGCACGAGGATGCCGAGGAGGCTGACGAGGACGACGAGGTCTCGGATGAGGCCGCCGCCCGTCGTACGCGCTTCGCCGAGCTCGTGGAGGAGCGCGTCCGCCGCGCCCGCTACGCCCACCACCTGACCCGCGCGATCTTCACCCCGGGCGAGGCAGCGACCGCCGTGATCGTCGAGAAGCGCGCTGCCATCTGGGTGCCGACCCTGACCTTCGTCGCGACCCTCGTCAGCGCCGCCTCCGCGGTCGTGCTGGCGACCCGCCTGCACGGTGACCCCGCCGACCCGACCGGCCACCAGCTGCTCATCGTGATGATCACGGTGTGCCTGCTCGCGGCGGCCTTCGGCATCCTGCTGCGCGCCGAGGTCCACTACGAGCGGCTGCGCCCGCGCGGGCGGACCGTGCGCCACGACGTCGCCGACGCCTACGAGATCGTGCGCGACGCGCCGCGCCGCCTGGTGCGGGTGGACGCACCGCTCGACGTGCTCCGCGGCGTCAGCGACCTGCTGCCCGCCGCCGAGCAGATGGTGGACGCGCTCGTCGAGTACGCCGCCGAGGGCGGCAGCCGGGTGCGCGAGCACCCCGCGTACGAGCGCATCCTGCGGATGCGGGCCGAGGTCGAGGCCCTCGAGGTGATCCTGGCCGAGCGCGCCGAGCGCGATCTGGAGGAGGAGCTCGGTCGCAAGCCGCGGACGAGCGACGTCCGGATGGTCAGCACGGACGGCGCGCCGTTGCCGCGGCCCGAGCAGGTCCCGAACTTCGCCGGCCTCGCCGATCTGGCCGCCACGCTCGACCCGCCGGACTGATCCGGCGAAATCGCCATGTTTGGGAGCGTGGCCACGGGGTAAAGACTGATTCGGCGCATCCTGTGCCGACCAGACAGGCAACCGTGGCCGTCCGTATCTCGGGGGCGGACGGCCGCGGAGATCTTGCCCGGGTCTTTGGGAGGATGCTCCGCGTGGAGATCGTGCCCGCCGACCGCCCTGACGCCTACCTGGTGCGCCTGGACGGCATGGACCAGTCCCTCGTCGATCTGGCCGATCCGCGCCGGCTGGCGTTCGAGTACGTACGTCGCATCGGCGACGTGATCGACGCGAGCGGACCGGCCGGTGAGCCCATCCGGATCCTGCACGTCGGGGGAGCGGCCCTGACCCTGCCCCGCTACGTCGCCGCCACCCGGCCGCGCTCGTCGCAGATCGTGCTGGAGCCGGATGGCGAGCTGGTGGAGCGGGTGCGGGCCGAGCTGCCGCTGCCGCAGCGCAGCGGCGTCAAGATCCGGGTGGCCGACGGGCGGGCCGGGATCGCGGGCGTGCGCGACGGGACGATGGACCTCGTCGTGGTCGATGCCTTCGCCGAGGGCCGGATGCCGGCCGATCTCACCTCGTCGCCGTTCTGGCAGGAGGTGGGAAGGGTGCTCGCACCCGGCGGTCGCCTGATCGCGAACCTGGTCGACCGGGCGCCGTTCCGCCACGCCCGACGGGTGTTCGCAGGCATCCGCGAGCACCTGCCCGAGCTGGTCGTGACCGCCGAGCCGGCCACGTTGCGCGGGCGACGGCAGGGGAACCTCGTCGTGGTCGCTGGCCGGACGGCGGCGGACGGCATCGAGGCCGCGCTGCAGGCCTCAGCGGCCCGCTCAGGCGCTCCGTACCGGGTCCTCGGCGGCGCGGCCACGAGCGACACCCTGGGCGGCGGGACGCCCTTCAGCGACGCCGATGCGATGCCGGGACCGGCCCCGGAGCGCGCCCGGTAGCGGCGTGGCCCGATACAGTGGGCGCACCATGGACGGCCAACATCGGCGAGGTCAGACCTCGTGCTGACCTCGCTCCTGCTCCTCGCCCTCGCGCTCGTACTGGTCGCGGCCTGCGGCCTGTTCGTCGCCGCGGAGTTCTCCCTCGTCACCGTCGACCGTACGACGGTCGACCAGGCCGTCGCGGCCGGTGACGCATCGGCGGGTGGCGTGCAGCACGCGCTGCGCTCGCTCTCCAGCCACCTCTCCGGCGCGCAGCTCGGCATCACCGTCACGAACCTCGGCATCGGCTGGATCGCGGAGCCCGCGGTCTCCGGCCTGATCGACGAGCCGCTGCGCTCGATGGGGGTCAGCGAGGGCGCGGTCGGTCCGATCGCCGTCGCGGTCGGCCTGACGCTGTCCAGCGTCATCACGATGGTCTTCGGCGAGCTCGTCCCCAAGAACATCGCGCTCGCGTTGCCGATGCGCACCGCGCAGGCCACCCAGGCCCCGCTGCGGGCGTTCACCGCCGTCAACGCCGGCCCGATCCGGCTGCTCAACGGCACCGCCAACGCGCTCGTACGCCGCTTCGGCATCGAGCCGCAGGAGGAGCTGCGCTCTGCGCGCAGCTCCAGCGAGCTGGCCTCGCTCATCCAGCGCTCGGCCGACGAGGGCACCCTCGACGCCGACACCGCCGAGCTGATGGAGCGCTCGGTGGAGTTCGGCACCCGTACGGCCGGCGAGATCATGACGCCCCGGGTGCGCCAGCACAGCCTCGAGGAGGGCGACCGCGCCCAGGCCGTGATCGACCTGGCGCGGAAGACCGGACACTCCCGCTTCCCGGTGCTCGACGAGCACGACAACGTCGTCGGCACCGTCCACGTCAAGGCCGCGGTCGCGCTGCCCGTCCACGAGCGCGCCACCACCCGCGTCAAGCACCTGATGGCCCGCCCCATCCTGGTGCCCGACTCGTTGCGCCTCGACCCGCTGCTCGCGCTGCTGCGCAACGAGAGCTTCCAGATGGCCGTCGTGCTCGACGAATACGGCGACCAGGCCGGCATCGTCACCCTCGAGGACGTGATCGAGGAGATCGTCGGCGACATCGCCGACGAGCACGACACCCACGGATCCCGCGCCCGCCTGCGCCGTGACGGGTCCTGGTCGATCTCCGGTCTGCTGCGCCCCGACGAGGTCGAGGACCTCACCGGGGTCGCCCTGCCCGAGGGCGACGAGTACGACACGGTCGCCGGTCTCGTGCTGCGCCTGCTCGGCCGGATCCCGCAGCGCGGTGACAGCGCCGAGGTCGCCGTGCCAGCTCCCGCGGACGGCGGCGACCCGGACGAGGCCGGCGTGCGACTCGCGGTGCTGACCGTCGAGCACATGGACGGCCTGCGTGTCGACCGGGTCTCGCTGCGCGTCAACGGAGAGGCGACGTCGTGAGCACCCCCGTCGCGCTCGTGCTGGCAGCGGTCCTGCTGCTCCTCAACGCCTTCTTCGTCGCCACCGAGTTCGCGCTCGTCTCGGCCCGCCGCAGCCAGATCGAGCCGCAGGCCCATGAGGGCTCCCGGCTGGCCCGGCGCACCCTGACCGCGATGGAGGACGTCGCCTCGATGATCGCCGGCATCCAGCTCGGCGTCACCGTGTGCTCCGTCATCCTCGGTGCCGTCGCCGAGCCCGCCGTCGGGCACGTCATCGCCCCGGTGCTGCATGCGGTGCGCATCCCCGAGGGGGCGGCGCACCCCATCGCCTTCGTGATCGCGCTCGGCATCGTCGCCTTCCTGCACGTCGTGCTGGGGGAGATGGTCCCCAAGAACATCACCCTGGCCGTGCCGGAGCGCGCCGTGCTGATCCTCGCGCCCCTGATGTATGCGCTCGTTCGGCTGTTGCGTCCGCTCATCGTGGTGCTCGACGCGATCGCGCGCGGCACCCTGTGGCTGCTCCGCGTCGAGCCCAGGCAGGAGGTGGCCTCCACGTTCACCCGGGAGGAGGTCGCCGCCATGGTCGAGGAGAGCCGCGGCGAGGGCCTGCTGCGCCAGGACGAGTACGACCGGCTCGCCGGCGCCCTCGGCTTCACCGAGAAGACCGTCGCCGACGTCCTGCTCCCGACCGTCACCCTCACCACCGTGCCGCGCGGCGCCTCCGGCGCCGACATCGAGGCACTGTGCGCCGCCACCGGCTTCAGCCGCTTCCCGGTGGTCGACACGCCGGGCGCGGACGGTGCCGGTCAGCTGCTCGGCTACCTGCACATCAAGGACGTCCTCGAGCCCGACGAGGCCCGCCGCCAGCGACCCGTGGACGACAAGTGGATCCGTCCGTTCGCGACCGTCACCCCCGAGGACCCGCTGCACGACGCCCTCGAGACGCTGCAGCGGCGCGGCTCACACGTGGCCCGGGTGGTCGACCAGGAGGGCATCACGCTCGGTCTGGTCACGCTGGAGGACGTCATCGAGGAGCTCGTCGGCGAGATCCGCGACGCGGCCCACGCCGATGAGGTTCCCGCCACCTAGCGCACCGCGCGTGCCGGCTCCGTTCGCCCGCCGCCTCGCTCCCGGCCTGCGCCAGAGCTCGTCCCTCGCTCGCGCAGCCGCTCGCTCGGTCGCCGAGCGCACTGCGTGCGCTGGCTCCCTCCCTCCCGGCCTGCGCCAGAGCTCGTCCCTCGCTCGCGCAGCCGCTCGCTCGGTCGCCGAGCGCACTGCGTGCGCTGGCTCCCTCCCTCCCGGCCTGCGCCAGAGCTCGTCCCTCGCTCGCGCAGCCGCTCGCTCGGTCGCCTAGTCTGAGGCCCGTGCAGGACAGTGCCACCCTCCCGAGCAGCTCCGATCGCGTATGGACCATCCCCAACGCGCTCAGCGTGCTGCGCCTGGGCGGTATCGGGCTGTTCCTGTGGCTCGTCCTGGGGCCCGAGCTGGACGGGGCGGCGTTCGCGGTCCTGGTCGTCTCCGGCGCGACCGACTGGCTCGACGGCTACCTCGCGCGCCGGCTGGGGCAGTACTCGCGGATCGGTGAGCTGCTCGACCCGCTCGCCGACCGGCTCTACATCCTCGCCGTCGTCGTCGGCCTCGCCCTGCGCCACATCATCCCCTGGTGGGTGGCCCTGCTGCTGCCCCTGCGCGACGTGCTGCTGTGGGTGCTCGTCCCGTTCCTGCGCAGTCGCGGCTATCGCGCGCTGCCGGTGCACTTCCTCGGCAAGGCGGCGACGTTCAACCTGCTCTACGCCTTCCCGCTGCTCCTGCTCGCCGACGGCGACGGGGTGCTGGCGATGCTGTGCCGGGTGCTCGGGTGGTCGTTCGCGATCTGGGGGATCGGGCTCTACTGGTGGGCCGCAGTGATCTACGCGCTGCAGACCCGGACACTCGTCCGTACGGTCCCGCCACTGCGTCTGACACGGCAGCCCGCGAGCGCCAGGAGGGACCGATGACCCAGCAGAACCTGCGGGCGATGCCGTTGCTCGACCTCATCACCCGTCAGTCGCTGGACGAGGACTACCAGCACGTCGCCGAGCAGCGCGAGCAGCGCGGCGACGTGCGGCCGCGGGCGCGGCGGGCCCGAAGCATCACGACCATCGCCGCCGTGCTGCTCTTCGGCCTCCTGGTCGCGATCGCCGCGGTGCAGACCTCGCGCAACTCCTCGGTCGCGAACGAGGGCCGCGAACAGCTGATCGAGCGGATCAACGCGCGTCGCGACAATGTCGCTGCCCTGCAGAAGCAGATCTCCGAGCTGCGTGCCGCCACGACCCAGCTCAACGCCGAGTACGCCGATCTGGGACGGACCCTGGGGGACGTCACCGCCACCCGGCGCACCCTCGGTGCTCAGACCGGGTGGGCGGCGGTCAGCGGCGACGGCGTACGCGCCCGGCTCGACGACGCGCCCAACGGCGGCAGCGACGGCGCCGTGCGTGACTCCGACCTGGCCGGACTGGTCAACGGGATGTGGCAGGCCGGGGCGACCGCGATCAGCGTCAACGGTCAGCGCGTCACCGCGCTGAGCGCGCTGCGCAACTCCGGTCCGGTGATCCGGATCAACGACGTCTCGCTCTCGGCCCCGTACACCGTTCTGGTCCTCGGCGACGTCAACACGCTCCAAGCGAAGTTCACCCAGTCGACCTCCGGGATCCGGCTGCAGAGCCTGGCCCACCAGCTCGGGATGCCGTTCGACATGGAGAATGCGCACGACCTCGACCTGCCCGCCGCGCCGGCCTCGATGTTGGTCCTGCGGCATGCCAGCACCGATCATGGTGCGATGACCGAGAAGGAGACGCCGTGATCGCAGCGCTGGGCCTGGTGGTCGGAGTCGTGCTCGGGCTGATCTTCCGCCCCGACGTGCCCGTCGCCCTCGAGCCGTACCTGCCGATCGCCGTCGTCGCCGCCCTCGACGCGGTCTTCGGCGCTCTGCGTGCGTTCCTCGACGGCATCTTCGACGACAAGGTCTTCGTCGTCTCGTTCGTCAGCAACGTCGTGATCGCGGCCGGCATCGTCTGGATGGGCGACAAGCTCGGCGTCGGTGGCCAGCTCTCGACGGGCGTCATCGTCGTCCTCGGCATCCGGATCTTCTCCAACGTCGCCGCCATCCGAAGGCACATCTTCCATGCCTGAGGCCCACAGCCACCTGGCGCAGCCGTCCGAGGAGCCGACCGGCCGCCAGCGCCTGATCGACGCCCTCACCCACGTCCGGGGCGGACGTGGCCAGGTCATCGTCGCGGTGCTGCTCGCGGTCCTCGGCTTCGGCGCGGTCACCCAGGTCAACAGCAACGACCACGACGCGACCTATGCCGGCTATCGCCAGCAGGACCTCATCGACGTCCTCAACGGCCTGGCCGGCACCACCCAGCGCGCGCAGGACGAGCTCACCCGCCTGCAGGAGACGCGCAACCGCCTCAACTCCGACACCCAGCAGCGCCAGGCCGCGCTGAGCCAGGCCCAGAGCCAGGTCGACGTCCTCGGCATCATGGCCGGCACCGTGCCGGTGACCGGTCCCGGCATCCGGGTGACGATCACCGAGAGCACCGGGCAGGTCAACGTGGACTCCTTCCTCGACCTGATCGAGGAGCTCCGCTCCGCGGGAGCCGAGGCGATCCAGGTGAACGGCAAGGTCCGGCTGGTGGCCAGCTCGGCCTTCGAGCAGGGTCCCGACGGCCTCTTCGTCGACCACCAGCTGCTCACGCCCCCGTACACGGTGGACGCGATCGGGAACCCGGACGGGCTCGCCGGCGCCGTCTCCTTCGCGCACGGCCCGCAGGACGAGTTCGCCCATGACGGCGCCGAGGTCTCGGTCGCGCAGCGACACACGCTGAAGCTGACCGCGGTCCGCACCAACCCCTGACACCCCCGAGCGTCTAGTCTGGCGCCGACCGGCCATCGATCCCGAGGAGCATCACGTGACGCTGTACCCGCAGGACCTGAAGTACACCAGCGAGCACGAGTGGGTGCGCAGCCCCGGCGAGCACGCCGGATCCGTACGGGTCGGCATCACCCACTTCGCCCAGGAGGCGCTCGGCGACATCGTCTACGCCCAGCTGCCCGACGTGGGTGCCGTGGTCACCGCCGGCGGCGCCTGCGGCGAGCTCGAGTCGCACAAGTCCGTCAGCGACGTCTACGCCCCGGTCTCCGGCGAGGTGGTCGCGGTCAACAACGGCCTGGACGCCACGCCCGGCCTGGCCAACGACGACCCGTACGGCTCCGGCTGGCTCTTCGAGATCGTCCCGTCGAGCCCCGACGAGCTCGACGGCCTCCTCGATGCGGCCGCCTACGAGGCCGGCCTCGCGTCATAGCCGCGCCTGAGCCGACTGGTCCGGACCTGATAGGTTCGACTCAGACGTCACCCTCACCATCCGGTTGAGGGTCAGACGAGGAGGAAGCCCCCGATGACCTGCCCCGCCTGTGGCCACCAGAACGCCGCCGACGCGCGCTTCTGCTCCCAGTGTGGTTCGGCGCTGGTCGCCCCCGCGGCCCCGTCGGACAACACCTCGACGATCCAGATCGTCGACCCGCACAGCGACACGTCCGACCGGCTGCTCAGCCCGGTCGACGCCGCCGCCGTGGACGGGCTGCCGGCCGGCAGCGCCCTGCTCGTGGTCCAGCGCGGCCCCGGTGCGGGCAGCCGCTTCCTGCTCGACCAGGACCTGGTCCGCTCGGGCCGGCACCCGGACAGCGACATCTTCCTCGACGACGTGACCGTCTCGCGCCGGCACGCGGAGTTCCAGCGCTCCGAGACGGGCTACACCGTCTCGGACGTGGGCAGTCTCAACGGCACCTACGTCAACCGCGACCGGATCGACAAGGTCGCGCTGAACGACGGTGACGAGGTCCAGATCGGCAAGTACCGGCTGGTGTTCTACTCCGGCCACGCCGAGCGCTGAGGCCGTAGGCGTGACTGCTGAGAACCGTGCCGCCGAGCGGACCGTCGAGGAGTCGGCCGACGGCGGCGAGCTGTTCAACATCGGACAGGTCCTGGACCTGCTCCGCGCCGACTTCCCGGGGCTGATCAGCATCCCCAAGATCCGGCTGCTCGAGCAGGACGGCCTGATCACGCCGCACCGTACGGCCAGCGGCTACCGCAAGTTCTCCCACCGCGACGTCGAGCGGATCCGCTACGTGCTGCGGATGCAGCGCGACCACTACCTGCCCAAGAAGGTCATCGCCGAGCACCTCGACGCGATGGACCGCGGCCTGGAGCCCCCGGAGGCGGCGCCGGTGGTGCCGACCGTCCCGACGGTCTCGCTCGCCTCGGACGGCACGCCGAGCGCGGACTCGTTCCGCCGTACCGACAACCTCCGCCTCTCGCGCAAGGAGCTGGTCAAGATCGCCGAGGTCAGCGACGAGCTGCTCCGTGAGCTCGAGGACGCGCGGCTGATCACGGCGGTGCGCGGCTACTACGACAGCGACGCCCTGGTCATCGCGCAGACCGCGAAGGAGCTCGCCGAGTTCGGCATCGAGCCGCGCCACCTGCGCGGCATGAAGGCCGCCGCCGACCGCGAGGTCGGCCTGGTGCAGCAGATCGTCGCCCCGCAGCTGCGGACCAACGACCCCGCCGCGCGCGCCCGCGCCGAGGAGACCGCCGCCGAGGTGGCGGCGCTGTCCGTACGGCTGCACGCGACGCTGATCAAGGCTGGCCTGAAGCGCCCCTGAACCGTCGCGACCAGCGGGGTAGGGTGGATGACGTGCGCGAGGTAGACGTCCTGGGTGTCCGTGTCGAGATGCCGTCGAACCAGCCGCTGGTGCTCCTGCGGGAGGTCACCGGCGAGCGCTACCTGCCGATCTGGATCGGCGCTGTGGAGGCGACCGCGATCGCCTTCGCCCAGCAGGGGGTGGTGCCGCCCCGCCCGCTGACGCACGACCTGCTCAAGGACGTCCTGGAGGCCACCGGCAACGAGCTCGCCGAGGTGCGGATCGTCGACGTCAAGGACAACGTCTTCTTCGCCACCCTGGTCTTCGCCTCCGGCGTCGAGGTGTCGGCTCGGCCCTCGGACGCGATCGCGCTCGCGCTGCGGATGGGCACGACGATCGTCTGTGCCGACGAGGTGCTCGCCGAGGCCGGCGTCGCCGTGCCGGCCGAGCAGGAGGACGAGGTCGAGCGGTTCCGCGAGTTCCTCGACCAGGTCACCCCGGACGACTTCGAGGCACTCTGAGCGTGCCGGCGAGCGCGGCCTGACCCTCAGGTTGAGGTTGAGGGTTGCGACACGCCGGGAGAGTCTTTGACCCCGGCCTCTCGTGGACCTACCTTGAAGTGTCTCTGGTGTAACTCCACCGCTGTGACCCATAGGTCGCGGCGGCTTCCCCGTAGGAGTTACGCTCGACCGGAGTAGACCACGGAGGATCGCGTGAACGAGCACGAGCAGGAGCCAGGCCCCAGCGCCGAGGCTGTCCTGGCTGCGGAGCAGGCTGAGGAGCAGGGACTGCTCTTCACCGACGATGTCTCCCCGCTGCCGAGCGATCTTGGCTACCGCGGTCCGACCGCATGCAACGCTGCCGGTATCACCTACCGACAGCTCGACTACTGGGCGCGCACCGGCCTCATCGAGCCGAGCGTCCGCGGCGCCAGCGGCTCCGGGTCGCAGCGCCTCTACAGCTTCCGCGACATCCTGATCCTCAAGATCATCAAGCGTCTTCTCGACGCGGGCATCTCGCTGCAGCAGATCCGTACCGCCGTCGACCACCTGCGTGAGCGCGGCACCGAGGACCTCACCCGCGTCACGCTGATGAGCGACGGCGCCTCGGTCTACGAGTGCACCAGCAGCGACGAGGTCATCGACCTCCTCCAGGGTGGCCAGGGCGTCTTCGGTATCGCGATCGGCGGGGTCTGGCGCGAGATCGAGGGCAGCCTTGCGCAGCTCCCGAGCGAGCGCACCGGCGCCGATGGCGACGCGACGCCGTCGGCAGGCGACGAGCTCGCCGCCCGTCGCGCCGCCCGCAGCGCAGGCTGATCCACCGAAGAACCCGACACAGCCCCGGTACGTCGTCGACGGCCGGGGCTGTGGTGCGTCTCGACGAGCCATCGCGCGAAGCACGCTAGACTCCGGGTGCCGACATCCCACGTGGGAGAGCTCGATCGCGAGCGCCGAAGGGGCAATTCCTCCCCGGAACCTCTCAGGCACCAGGACCACGGGGGCTGGCGACTCTGAAGTGCCACCCGTGTCCGCTGCCGGACGCAAGTGCCGTGACAGAGGGGGAGGACCACCTATCCGTGCGTCCCCAGGAGCCTTCGTGTCCGACCGCCCCACCCTCGCCGATCTCGACTCCGCGGCTCCGTTCGCGGCCCGCCACATCGGCCTCCGGGACGAGGACGTCTCGACGATGCTCGCCCGCCTCGGCTTCGACTCCCTCGACGCGCTCATGGGCTCGGCCGTCCCGGCGGGGATCCGCAGCACCGCCCAGCTCGGCCTCCCGACAGCGCTGAGCGAGGCCCAGGTGGCCTCGCTGGCCCGGGAGATCGCGGCGACCAACCGGCCCGGCGAGGCCATGATCGGACTCGGGTACCACGGCACCATCACCCCGCCGGTGATCCGGCGCAACCTGCTCGAGGACCCGAGCTGGTACACCGCGTACACGCCCTACCAGCCGGAGATCTCGCAGGGTCGGCTCGAGGCGCTGCTCAACTTCCAGACCATGGTCGGCGACCTGACCGGGCTGCCCACCGCGAACGCGTCCCTGCTCGACGAGGGCACCGCCGCAGCCGAGGCCATGACGCTGGTGCGCCGCGCGCGCAAGGGCGCCGCAGGTCCGTTCATCGTCGACGCGGACGCGCTGCCCCAGACGATCGACGTCGTCCGTATGCGCGCCGAGGCGATGGGCATCGAGGTCGTCGTCGCTGACCTGTCCGACGGCCTGCCGCAGGACGTCGTCGACGCGAGTGGCGTGCTCATCCAGTATCCCGGCGCGTCTGGTGCCGTCCGCGACCCGCGCCCGGTGATCGAGGCGGCCCACGAGCAGGGCGCCCTGGTCGTGGTCGCGGCGGATCTGCTCGCCCTGACCCTGCTCGAGGCGCCCGGCGCGATGGGCGCCGACGTGGTGATCGGGTCGGCCCAGCGCTTCGGCGTACCGCTGTTCTACGGCGGCCCGCACGCGGGCTTCATGGCCGTGTCCGCCGGGCTCGAGCGGAGCATGCCCGGTCGACTCGTCGGCGTCTCGATCGACGCCGAGGGACGCCCGGCGTACCGGCTGGCGCTGCAGACCCGGGAGCAGCACATCCGGCGCGACAAGGCGACCTCCAACATCTGCACGGCGCAGGTCCTGCTCGCGGTCACCGCCTCGATGTACGCCGTCTACCACGGCCCCGAAGGGCTCGCCTCGATCGCGACGCGCACCCACCGCTATGCCGCCGTGATCGCGGCGGCGCTGCGTGACGCCGGGTTCGCGCTGGCCAGCGAGACGTTCTTCGACACCCTCACCGTCGTGGTGCCGGGTGGCGCCGCGGACGTCGTCGCCAAGGCCCGCGAGCTCGGTCTGCACCTGCGGCTGGTCGACGCCGACACCGTCGGGCTCTCCACCTCGGAGACGACCACCCGCTCGACGCTGCGCTCGGTGCTCGCCGCCTTCGGCGTCGCGGCCGAGGTCGACACGCTCGACACGGCGACGGGTGACGCGCTGCCGGAGACCCTGCTCCGCGCGACGCCGTACCTCACCCACGAGGTGTTCTCCACGCACCACAGCGAGACGCAGATGCTGCGCTACATGGCCCGCCTCGCGAACCGCGACTACGCGCTCGACCGCGGCATGATCCCGCTCGGGTCGTGCACGATGAAGCTCAACGCGACCAGCGAGATGGAGCCCATCTCGCTGCCCGGCTTCGCCGACCTGCACCCGTTCGTGCCCGCCTCCGACGCGGCCGGCTACGCCCGGCTCGTCGAGGAGCTCGAGGGCTGGCTCGCCGAGGTCACCGGCTACGACCGGGTCTCGATCCAGCCGAACGCCGGCTCCCAGGGCGAGCTCGCCGGACTGCTCGCGATCCGCGGCTACCACGCGGCCAACGCCCGGGCCAACGGCGTCGCCAACAACCGCGACGTCTGCCTCATGCCCGCGTCCGCGCACGGCACCAACGCCGCCTCCGCGGTGATGGCCGGGATGAAGGTCGTGGTCGTGAAATCCCACGAGGACGGCACCGTCGACCTCGACGACCTGCGCGCACAGTGCGATGCGCACTCCGCAGATCTCGCCGCGATCATGGTGACCTACCCCTCGACGCACGGGGTCTACGAGGAGGGCATCACCGAGCTGTGCGAGATCGTGCACAGCCACGGCGGTCAGGTGTACATCGACGGTGCCAACTTCAACGCGCTGCTCGGCTACGCCAAGCCTGGTGAGTTCGGCGGCGACGTCTCGCACCTCAACCTGCACAAGACGTTCTGCATCCCGCACGGCGGCGGTGGTCCGGGCGTCGGGCCGGTGGCCGTGCGCGAGCACCTCGCCCCGTACCTGCCGACGCACGCGATGCACCCCGACGCCGCGAAGCGCGAGGGCATCGGCCCGATCTCGGCGGCGCCGTACGGCTCGGCGGGCATCTTGCCGATCTCGTGGGCGTACATCCGTCTCATGGGTGGCGCGGGTCTGACCCGCGCCACGGCGGTGGCGGTGCTCTCGGCCAACTACATCGCGGCCCGGCTGGGGGAGCACTACCCGGTGCTCTACCGCGGCGACTCGGGCCTGGTGGCGCACGAGTGCATCCTCGACCTGCGGGCGCTGACCAAGGCGACCGGTGTCTCGGTGGATGATGTGGCCAAGCGACTCATCGACTACGGCTTCCACGCCCCGACGATGTCGTTCCCGGTGCCCGGCACCCTGATGGTCGAGCCGACCGAGTCGGAGGACCTGGCCGAGCTGGACCGCTTCATCGACGCGATGATCGCGATCCGAGGCGAGATCGAGCGCGTCGCCTCGGGCGAGTGCTCGCCGGAGAACTCCGTGCTGCGCGGCGCGCCGCACACCGCGCGAGCGCTGGTCGGCGAGTGGGACCGGGTCTACAGCCGCGAGGAGGCGGTCTTCCCGCAGGGTGTCGACGTGGACAAGTACTGGCCGCCGGTCGCCCGGATCGACAACGCGTACGGCGACCGCAACCTGGTCTGCGCGTGCCCGCCGCCGGAGGCCTTCGCCGAGTGACGTCGAGGGGTCACTTCTTGTGGGTCGAGTGTCCAGGTGATCGGACACTCGACCCGCAGGAGGTGACTCCTCAACCCACAGGAAGTGACCTCTCAACCCGCAGGAAGTGACCTCTCGACCAGGTAGAGGGTCCCCCGCTCGCCGGGAGCGGGTCAGCGGAGAGCGAGCGTCGAGCCGCCGCGCGACTTGGTGACCAGCAGCTGGGTCGGGATGCGGTCGCGGAGCTCGGCGACGTGGCTGACCACGCCGACGACGCGCCCGCCGTCGCGCAGGCCGTCGAGGACCGCCATCACGTCGTCGAGGGTCTCTGCGTCGAGGGAGCCGAAGCCCTCGTCGACGAAGAGGGTCTCGAGCATGGCGCCGCCGGCCTCCTGGCTGATCACGTCTGCCAGGCCGAGGGCCAGCGCGAGGGAGACGACGAACGTCTCGCCGCCCGACAGCGTCGCGGGGTCGCGGGACTCGCCGGACCACTCGTCGCGGACCAGGAGCGCCAGGCCGCCGCGGCGGTCACCGGCCGCACGCGAGGCGGTGTGCTCGAGCTGGTAGCGCTGGTCGGTCATCGTGGTGAGACGCTCGTTGGCGGCCTCGACGACCTGGGTCAGTCGGTAGGCCACGACGTAGGCCGACAGCGACATCTGGAGCTGGTTGTCCGCGCTCTTGCCCTCGGCGAAGGCCGCCAGCTGGGTTGCGGTCGCCAGCGCGCCACGCAGCGGCCCCCACGCGGCCAGCGCGTCGTCGAGCTCCTCGCGCAGCTCCGCCAGCCGCGCCAGCGTCGTCGCGCCGGCGGCCACCGCGGCTTGGGCGCGTCCACGGAGGTCCTGGGCGGTCTCGTGCGTGGCGAGGAGCGCCGGGAGGTCGGGGAGCGGTTGCGTGCCCACCGTCGCGGCCTGCGGCTCGGCGAGGATCGCGGAGACGACGGCCATCCGACGCTCGTGGTGCTTGAGCCGCGCCGTGGCAGCCTCGATCTCGGCCGGATCGAGCGCTGCGGCCGCTGCGGACTCTGCGTCCTCGAAGCCGGCCTGTGTCACGGCGTCCGCCAGGGTGCGCTCGGCCTCGGCGAGGGCCGCCGCGGCGCGGTCGCGGGCGTCGAGTCGCTCGACGAGGGTCGCGGAGGCCTGGGCGGTCCGCTCGCGCTGGGCGAGCAGGGCGGCGACGGAGTCGGCCCCGGTCTCCTCCAGCGCCTCGGCGAGGACCCGGTCGAGGTCCGCGCACTCGGCAGCGAGGCCCTCGTGCGTGGTGCGGGCGGCAGCGGCCTGGGCGCTGATCTGGGTGAGCCGCTTGGCGTCGGCCTCGACCGCGCGGGTCGCGGTGCTGAGGGCCGTCTCGGCAGCAGGTGCTATCGCCGCGAGGCTCTGGGCGGTCGCGAGCTCGGTCGCGACGGCCTCCCGCTCCGCCTCGGGCCCGGCCTGCTCGCGGGTGAACGCCAGGCGGGTGTCGAGATCCTGGAGCTCGAGGCTGCGCAGGTGCTCGATGGCGCTGGCGTCGTCGGCGGCCTTCTGGGCGGCCTTCTCCGCCTCCGCGTCAGGCGCGTCGGCCGACGGTGCGGCCTTGTGCGGGTGCTCGTCGGAGCCACACACCGGGCAGCAGGCGCCGACGGCCAATCCTCCGGCGAGCTCGGCGGCCATGCTCTCCAGACGGGCGGCACGCACATCGAGGGCGCGCTCGCGAAGCTCGAGCGTGGCGGTCCGCGCGAGCGCGTACGCCTCCTTGGCCTCGGCGACCGCCGTGACCAGACGATCGGTCTCGACGTAGGCCCGGGCGCGCACCACGAGAGCCTCCGCACGGCCCGCCGCAGCACGCGCCGACTCGAGGTCCGCGCGCAGCGCGTCGAGACGCGCCGGAGCGGCCTCGGCGCGCTCGACGAGCGCGGCGAGCTCGGTGCTCAGCTGGTCGTGGATCGCGGCGGTGCGGGTCGCCTCGGCGGCGACACGGTCGCGCCGCTGCTCCTGCGGAAGGAGGGCGCGCGCGGCGTCCACGAGGCGGACGTGCTCGCGGTGGGCGGCGGTCGCCTCGACCAGGACGGCGTCGCCCGGCACGGCCGCGAGGCAGGCGTCGTGCTGGGCTCGGGCACGGGCGACGAGGGAGCGGACGGGGGTCACCGTGGCTGCGCGACGGGCGGCCTCGACTCGCGCGCTGTCGAGAGCGACGTCCTCGGCCTCGGCCTCCAGCGCGGCATGCTCGGCAGCCGCGGCGTCGAGGCGCTCGCGCGCCTCGACGAAGGCCCGGGCCTCCTCGAGAGCAGCGCGCGCGGCGGCCTCCGCAGCGACCGCGTCGCCGGCCGTGGCGCAGCTCGCCAGGTGCTCGTCGTGCAGCCGCTTCTCGATCGTGTCGACCCAGCCGACCATCTCGCCGTCGCCGGCCGCGAGGCTCAGGTCGCCGAGGTCCCAGTCGTCGGGCAGTGGCGTCTCGGTGGCCTCGCTGACGCGGCTGACGGCGTCGGCGACACGCTGGTTGAGCGTCTCGCTGCGGCGGCGCAGCTCGATCCGGTGCTCGCGCAGCCAGCGCTCGATGTCGGTGAAGCGCTCGGTGCGGAACAGCCGCTGCAGCAGTTGCTTGCGCTCCTCGGACTTCGCGCGCAGGAACGCCTGGAAGCGACCCTGGGGGAGGAGGGCGACCTGGGTGAACTGGAGCAGCGTCATCCCGAGCAGATCGGTGATGAGGTAACCGGCCTCGTCGAGCCGGGTGGTGTGGGTGACCCATGCCGCGCCGCGCTGCTCCTGGAGCGTGACCGAGGCCTGCTCGGTGGTGACGCCGTTGCCGCGCTTCTTCGGCCGGTCCCAGGCCGGTGAGCGGCTGATCCGGAAGCGGCGACCGGACAGCGTGGCCTCGAGCACGACCCGCGGCGCCACGCCGGGCTCCGCCTGGTCGCAGCGCAGCCGCTTCGCGGCGGCGCGGTCGCCGGGGACGTCACCGTAGAGCGCGAAGCAGACGGCGTCGAGGACGCTGGTCTTGCCGGCGCCGGTCGGCCCCGAGAGGAGGAACAGGCCGGCCGCGGAGAGCATGTCGAGGTCGACCGAGACGGTGCCGGCGAAGGGGCCGAAGGCGGTGATCTCGAGGTGGTGCAGACGCATCAGAAGAGCACCTCCGCCCACTCGGTCTCCGGCTCGGCGCTCTCGGACGACTCCTCGCTGAGGTGCATGTCGACCTCGGGATCCTCGCAGCAGGCGTCGACAGCGCGCCCGAGCAGGGCGAGCTCGTCGGCCGAGGCGGAGGCCCCGCGCAGCTCGGCGATGAAGTCGGCGACCAGGTCGCGGTCGCGTCGCGCGGGCTCGCGCCGGTGCGACAGCCCGCCCACGACGGGTGCGGTGGACTCGAAGCCGAGCATCAGGGTGTGGGGGAAGCGGCGCCGCAGCCGGTCCATCGCCTGGAGCGGGCGCACGGTGTCGGTGAGCGTCACCTGGAGCCAGGAGCCCTCGTGCTCGGCCAGCGAGGCATCGCTGAGCAGCGTCTCCAGGTCGCCGCGCAGGGTCGCCAGCGGCCGGGGGACCGGTGCGTCGATGAACTCGGCGTGGCTCGTCCCGGCGGCGCCCAGCTCGATCAGCCACGACCCCTTGTGCTGGCGGGCCTCGGAGAAGGAGTAGGCGAGCGGGGAGCCGCTGTAGCGGATGGTGTCGGTCAGGGTGTGTCGCCCGTGCAGGTGGCCCAGAGCCGCGTACGAGACGCCGTCGAAGACGCTGGTCGGCACGATCGAGACGCCACCGACCGAGATGTCGCGCTCGGAGTCGCTGGCGAGGTCGCCCGCGTCCTCGACGCGCCCGGCGACGAAGGCGTGGGCGAGCACCACCGAGCGCGCACCGCGGCGATCGGAGAGGTCCGTGCGCACCCGGCGCATCGCCTCGCCGAGGGCGGCCGCATGGGAGCGCGCAGAGAGCTGCCACGGCTCGCGCACGGTGTCGGGGTCGAGATAGGGGATGCCGTAGACGGCGACCGGGCCGTGCTCGTCCTCGAGCAGCACCGGCACGTCGACGCGGGAGGCGTCCGTACGGATGAAGACACCGGCCGCGTCGATCAGCTCCGAGCCGAAGCCGAGCCGCTGGGCGGAGTCGTGATTGCCGCTGGTGAGCACGACCTTCGCCCGCGAGGCGGCGAGCCGGCCGAGCGTCTCCGACGCCAGCCGGACCGCGTCGACCTGCGGAAGCGCCCGGTCGTAGATGTCGCCTGCGACGACGACCAGGTCGACCCGCTCACGCTCGACCACCTCGAGGAGATGGTCGACGAAGGCACCCTGGTGGGTGAGCATCCCCTCCCGGTGGAAGGACCTCCCCAGGTGCCAGTCGGAGGTGTGCAGGATCCGCATGCGCCCAACTTAAAGGCCGCCACCGACAGTTTCCGGGGGACGCCCCGGGGCGACCGATTAGTTTCGACCCGTACACACGTTTCACCGGTGTCTTCATCCCCGACCACGAAGGACACCACCATGAACGAGCACATCACCAGCACCAGCACCGGCCTGGGCACCTGCCTCTGGTTCGACGGCACCGCCCTGCCGGCGGCCGAGCTCTACGCGGCGCTGATCCCGAACTCGAGGATCACGCACGTCAGCCACTGGAGTCCCGGCATGAACGCCGGCGTCGCCGGTGAGGTGATGACGGTGCTCTTCGAGCTCGACGGCCGGCCGTATCGGGCCCTCAACGGCGGACCCGGCATCACGCCCAGCGAGGCCTACTCCTTCGATCTCACGGTCGAGACGCAGGAGGAGATCGACCGCTACGTCGCGGCCCTGACGGCCGACGGCGGCGAGGTGGGGCCGTGCGGCTGGCTCAAGGACCGCTTCGGCTACTCCTGGCAGGTCGTCCCGACCGTGATGGCGGAGCTCGCCGCCGACTCCGACCCCACGGTCGCCGCGGCGGTGATCAACGCGATGCTCGGGATGCGCAAGCTGGACATCGCGGCGCTGCAGGCGGCCGCCGACGCGGCCCGCCAGGAGGGCGCCGCCCGATGAGCGTCCTGGACGAGGCCCGGTTCGCCGCGGCCAGCGAGCAGCACCGCCACGAGCTCCGCGTGCACGGCTACCGGATGCTCGGCAGCATCGAGCAGGCCGAGGACGCGGTGCAGGAGGCGCTGCTCAAGGCGTGGCGGGCCCGGGACTCGTTCGAGGGCGATCCGTCGGCCGGCGTACGGGCCTGGCTCTACCGGATCCTCACCACCACCTGCCTCGATGTGCTTCGCGCTGCGGGCCGCCGGCCGACCGCGGCCGGCACGATCGACGAGGTGAGCTGGCTCCAGCCCGTCCCGGACGCGATGCTCGACCAGACGTCGCCCGAGCAGTCGGTCGTACGCCGGGAGACGGTCGAGCTGGCCTACCTCGCCGTGATCCAGCTGCTGCCGGCCCGGCAGCGTGCGGCGCTCCTGCTGCGCGACGTCGAGGGCTACTCGGCCCAGGAGACCGCGGAGATCCTCGGCGTCTCGGTGCCGGCCGTCACCAGTGCGCTGCAGCGGGCCCGGGCGACCATCGCCGCGCGGACCGCGGCTCGCGACGCGGACTGGTCGCCGACCGAGATCACCGACGGCGAGCGGCGCCTGCTCGAGGCGTTCATTGCCGCCCATGAGGCGCAGGACCCGGCTGCAGGCCTGGCGCTCATCCGCGAGGACGTACGCGTCGCGATGCCGCCCAACCCGGGCCTGTTCGTCGGCCGCGACGCGGTCGCCGGCTTCATGGCCCAGGCCTTCGACCGGACGATCTTCGGGGAGTGGCGGCTGCTGCCGATCGCGGCCAACCGGATGCCCGCCGCCGCGTCCTACCTGCGGCGCGAGGGGGAGAGCGTCTTCACGCCCTTCAAGATCGACGTGCTGCGGATCGGCGGCGGTCTCATCGCCGAGATGACCACCTTCGACGCCTCGCACTTCCGCCGCTTCGGTCTGCCGGAGAGCCTTCCGGTGCAGGAGGGGTGACCCTCAGCCGCCGAAGCGCTGCATGATGGCCTGCGCGCGGGTGAGCTGGTCGGTGCAGTCCACCAGCACCCGGCGCAGCGACAGGTCCAGACCGGGCTGCTCGATCGCGGCGCGTGCCCGTGCGAGGGTCTCCTCGTCGGTCGCGCCGGCCGGGAAGAACGCCTCGGCGGCCTGGGCCAGCACCCAGCCGGCACGCGCGTTGACGGTGGCGGGCAGGGCGTCGAAGTAGCGCCCGACGTACGGATCCGTCAGCTCCTCGGGCCCGCGCCACAGCCCGTGGCCGGCGGCAAGCACGTCGTAGTTCGGCAGGTCCGTCTCGCCGGTGAAGACCGACCAGGCGTACGCCTTCGCCTCGGCGTCCGGCAGCGAGCACAGCGCGCCGGTGAGCGCGACCCGCGCGTCGTTGGCGGGCTCGGCGTCGAAGGCGCTCCGCAGCTCCTCGCGAGTGATCTCGCCCAGGGCGGCGAGTCGCCCGAGGATCCGCCAGCGAAGGTCGAGATCGAGGTCGATGCCGGCCGGCGTCGCCGCGGAGAGCCAGCCCCGCAGCGGGTCGGGGGACTCCGCGGAGCGGATCGCCGTACGGAAGGCGGCGAGCTGCTGCTCGGAGCCGACCTCGGTGGCGGCGAGCTTCGCGAGCGCGGCCTCGTGCACGCGTGCCAGCGACCCGTCCGGTGCGAGGGGGAGGACGTCGTTGAAGAGCCAGCCGAGCGTGCGCCGGTAGGTGTCCTCGGTGTCCTCGACCGGCAGGCTCGCCACCGCGATGTCGATGACGTCGGCGGGGGAGACGGCGGCGTTGTGGAAGCCGCTGCGCAGGTTGTTCCAGATGCCCGCGCGCAGTCGTCCGTCGCCGACCAGGGGCAGGTGGGTCTTGAGCGCCTCGACGGTCCGCTGGTCGGGGATCGCGACCGCCCAGGTCTCGTCGAACGGGTCCAGGATGATCGCGGCCCCGGCGAGCTCGCCGACCTCGGTCCGCTCGCCTGCGACGGTGACATCGTGGGTGTGCCAGTGGCGACCGTCGTCGCTCATCGAGATCGTGAAGGCGTGCGTACGGTCGGCAGGGTGCTCGGCCGGAGGGGTCCGGACGAGCTCGTGGGCCGCGCGGTCGTACGTGAGCGTGTCCGGCCCGGCCGTGCGCAGCCACTGGGTCGCGAAGTCGGACAGGTCGCCGGCGCCGGACCGCTCCCAGGAGGCGAGCAGGTCGTGCATGGTCGCGTTGCCGAACCGGTGCGCGGTGAAGTGGTCGATGACGCCGCCGAAGAAGACGTCGTCGCCGAGGGTGTTGGCGAGCTGACGCAGGATCGCGGAGCCCTTCGAGTACGAGATGCCGTCGAAGTCCTGCAGCGCCGCGGCCCCGTCGACCGCGCCGTTGCCGGCGACCGGATGGGTCGAGGGCCGCTGGTCGGCGATCAGGCCCCACTGGCGCCGGGCGTAGGACAGGTCCGCCCACGCGTCGCTGTACTCGGTGACGTCGGCGGTCACCCGGTTGCCCATGTACTCCGCGAACGACTCGTTGAGCCACAGGTCGTCCCACCACACCGGCGTGACGAGGTTGCCGAACCACTGGTGGGCCATCTCGTGCGCGATCGTGGTCGCACGCTGGATGCGGACGCCGCGGGTCACGCGGGAGGTGAAGATCAGCGGGTCGCGGAAGGTGACGCAGCCCGGATTCTCCATCGCGCCGGCGTTGAACTCCGGCACGAACGCCTGGTGGTAGGCGCCGAACGGGTAGCGGATGCCGAAGAGCCGGTGGAACTCGTCGAAGCTCTGCTTGGTGATGGTGAGGATCTCCTCGGCGTCCCGCTCCAGGTCGCCGGCGAGGCTGGCGCGCGCCGAGAGGCCGAGGGGGATGCCGGCGTGGCTGTCGCGGATCAGGTGGTACGGACCGGCGACCAGGGTGACGAAGTACGTGGAGAGCGGCTGGCTCTGCTCCAGCTCCCACACGCCGGGCTCCACCTGCTCGCCGGGCGCGTTGCCGACCACGAGCCAGTCCTGCGGTGCGCGCACGTGGAGCGTGTACGGCGCCTTCAGGTCGGGCTGGTCGAAGCAGGCGAAGATCGAGGGAGCGGCGTCCATGAAGGACATCCCGTACACGTAGTGCCGCCCGTCGGCCGGGTCGACGGAGCGGTGCAGACCCTCGCCGTCGTTGCGGAAGCGCATCGTCGCCTCGACGACGAGCTCGTTCTCACCGGCGACGGTGTCGAGAGGGAGGCGTCCGCGGTCGAGGAGGTCGACATCGATCGGGTCGCCGTTGAGCCGGGCGGCCTGCAGGCGGACCGGCTTGAGGTCGACGAAGGTCGTGCCGCCGCGCGAGCGGAACCGGATCACGGTCCTCGAGGCGAACTCGGTCTCGCTGCTCGCGAGATCGAGGGAGAGGTCGTACGAGAGCACCTCGAGCAGGGCCCGGCGGGCCTCGGCCTCGGTGCGTTGAAGGCTCTGGAAGGGGGACGACGCGGTCACCCGGGCACCTTAGTACCCGGGTGACCGACGGTTGTCAGGCCTGCGGTCCGAGCGCGAACTCCACGCGCCCGTCGGGGTCCACGGCGGCGTCGAGGACCTTGTCGTCCAACAGCTCCGCGGCGCGCGAGTCGAGGTAGACGGTGGCGCCGTCCTGCTCGACGACCTGGTCGCCCGGCGTCGCGTCGGGGGTGGCCGTCACCTCGAAGGTCTGGGTGGCCTCGTCGGAGGAGATCCGCAGACCGGCGGACTCGGGCGCCTGCGGGCGCTGGGTGATGTTCTTGACGATGGTGCTTGCGTTCTCAGTGAGAGTGAGCATGCACGTCCGTTACCCGATGCTCAGGGCCTCACACGGGGTGAGTGTCCGGGGTCACCCGACGCTGACCGCGGAGATCTTCACCGGGGTCTTGGGGGCGCCGTCCACGCCGCCGTCGGCGGTGCCGGCCTGCGCGACCTGATGAAGCACCGTGAGGCCCGCCGGCGCGATCGTGCCGAACACGGTGTAGTTCGGCTGGAGCGGGCTGTCGGCGTACACGAGGAAGAACTGTGAGCCGTTGGTGCCGGGGCCGCCGTTGGCCATCGCCACCGTCCCGGCCGGATAGGTCTTGTACGTGGATCCCATCTGAGCGCTCGCCTTCTTGTCCGTCTCGAGGGCGTTGGCGCTGTCCAGCTCATCGGCGAAGGAGTAGCCGGGGCCGCCCTGGCTGGTGCCGGTCGGGTCGCCGCACTGCAGCACGGCGATGCCGGACGCAGCGGTGGTGAGCCGGTGGCACGACGTGTCGTCGAAGTAGCCCTGCTTGGCCAGCGAGACGAAGGAGTTGACCGTGCACGGCGCGCTGTCGGCGTTGAGGGTCAGGGCGATGTCGCCGGCCGAGGTCTTCATGGTCACGGCGACGTCGCCACTCTGCGTCGGCGTCGACGGCGGCGCCTTCACCGGCTTGGTTGCTTGACCGGCGCTCGGGTAGGAGCAGGCACCACTGCTCGCGCCGGTGCCCGCACCGGCGTCGTCGGTGGCGTTGTTCTCACTGCTGCCGCAATCGGCGAGCAGGACCAGGGGGGCGACGGCGAGCAGGGCGTACGAGGCGCGCTTGAGCATGCCCAGAGGCTAGATGACGGGGCTAGTGTCGAGAGCATGGACCTCGGCCTTCACTACGCGAACTTCACCAACCCCGAGTGGCAGACCCAGCTGCTCCCACGCCTGACCGAGTCGGCGCGGATCGCCGACGAGGGCGGCGTCGACCTCCTGACCGTGATGGACCACTGGTTCCAGATGGAGGCGTTCGGCGGCCCGTTCGAGCCGATGCTGGAGGGCTACACCACCCTGGGCTACCTCGCCGGACTCACCGAGAGGGTCCGGCTCTCGATGCTGGTCACGGGTGTCACGTACCGCCATCCCGGCCTGCTGGCCAAGACGGTCACGACGCTCGATGTGCTCTCCGGTGGTCGCGCGCTGCTCGGCATCGGCGCCGCCTGGTACGACCGTGAGCACGCCGGGCTCGGCGTGCCGTTCCCGCCGCTGAAGGAGCGCTTCGAGCGACTCGAGGAGGCGCTGCAGATCGCCCAGCAGATGTGGTCGGACGACGACGGCCCGTACGAGGGCAAGCACTACCGGCTCGCCGAGACGATCTCGCTGCCGCAGCCCGTCCGCGGCTCGATCCCGATCCTGATCGGCGGAGGCGGGGAGCGCAAGACGTTGCGCCTGGTCGCGCAGTACGGCGACGCCACCCACCTCTTCGCCCGCGAGGGCCGGGAGGCGATCGCCCACAAGCTCGACGTGCTGCGCGGGCACTGCCGCGACGTCGGGCGCCACTACGACACCATCGAGAAGACCCTCGGCGGCGGTGGCGGCACCGACCCGGTCCGCGACACCGACACCTTCCTGCGGGAGATGGAGGCGTACGCCAAGCTCGGCATCACGCTCTTCACCGTCACGATCGTGCCCGGTGTGGACGACCCGGTGGGCTACACCACCGAGCTGGTGGAGCGGGTCCTGCCGCGGCTTCAGAGCATCGGCTGACCCGCCAGCCCGGTCAGCGTCGGAACGACGTGGTCACCGTGACCCGCGGCCGGCCGAGGTAGGTCGCTCGCGCGCGGTGGACGCCGGCGACGAGACGGGGCAGGCGGAAGGCGGCACGACCGTGCACGAGGCGCTTGGTGAGGCGCATCCGGCCGTCGATGGTGAGGCGCACCCGCCCGGGAGCGGTCGAGGTGACCACGACCCTACGGCCGTGGACCTTCATCCGCAGGTGCGGTGCGGCGACGTCGCCGGTGGCGGCCGGGGTGGCCGAGCCGGGTGCGTCGACCGGGATCGCGACGCCGTCCTGGTACGCCTTGTTACGCGTCGGCAGCACCAGTGACGACGGGTAGGTCGTCGAGGAGTGGACGGTGATCGGGGCGAGCGTGTTGGCCAGGTCGGGCAGCGTCGGCAGCAGGTGCGGCACGTCGAAGGACTGGACGGTCAGCTCGAGGCGGTGCCCGGGCCGGATGTCCGCGCCGGTCGGGAAGAGCTCGACGTCGACCGGCACGACCTGGCCGGGCTTGGCCAGGGCCTGCGAGGCCTTGGTGAACGGGTGGTACGGCTGGAGCACCTGGCCGTCGAGATAGCGCGTGCGCGCGGTGTCGAGGGCGCGCAGCGAGATCATCTGCCAGCCGCCGGTGAGCCGCTTCACGGATCCGTCGGGGGCGACGTCGTCGATGGCCACCGAGAGCAGGCCGTCACCGGTCGGGCTGGAGACGTAGAGCCGCGCGTTGATCGGGCCGAAGATCGGGAGGTGCTGCGTCAGGGGAGCGGTCCGGAACGCCGTCGACATCTGGCTGTTGACGTTGTTGGACTCGAAGCAGGTCGAGTTGAACAGCTGCAGCTCGCTGATCAGACCGGCGGTCCACTGGTCGGTGGAGCGCGAGCAGAGCCCGGAGACCGGGTTGGGCAGGACCGTCGAGGCCTGGTCGGCAGTGCTCGGCGCGACACCGAGCACGCCCGGCTTGCCGGTCCCGGCGGTGCCGGAGAGGGGCTCGACGGTGGCGCTGGTGTCGGTCGGGTCGACCCAGCGCTTGGCGGTGCGCCACTGGTCGGGGCCCTGCTCGAAGTAGGTGATCGGCGCGATGTCGCTCTTGGCGCCGTCGAGGCCGGCGTCGGGAATGCCCTTGACGTAGTGGTCGAACCAGCGCAGCTGCAGCTCGGCGAGCGAGCCGTGGCCGGCGTCGCCGACGTCCTCGCCCGAGGAGCCCTGAAGGTGGTTCCACGGGCCGATGATCATCTTGGTCGGGACGCCGCGCTTCTGGAGGTTCTCGAACAGCAGCGGAGTGCCGCGCTGGAACAGGTCGTACTCGCCGCCGACGAGGAACGTCGGCACGTCGACCTTGTCGATCACGTTGATCGGGGAGCGCTGGGCGTAGAAGTCGCCGTCGTACGCGTCCTGCTGGCCGCCCAGCGCGCTGAGCATCGTCGGCGCGCTCCAGGTCGCGATGTCCGTGAGGTGCTGGACCAGCGCCGTCAGGCCCGAGACCGGATCGGTGGCGGTGACGGCCGGCGGGATGATCCCGGTCGTGGTGACCAGGCCGATCCACAGCGGGATGAAGCCGACGTCGATCTGGCCGCCGCTGGCGACCACGTCCCGGTAGACGTCCGCGGCCGGGACCTGCGGGAAGATCGCCTTGAGCCCGGCCGGGTGCTGGGCCGCGGCGAAGATCTGGTCGATGCCCATGTAGCTCGGGCCGGTCATCGCCGTCGAGCCGTTGCTCCACGCCTGGTCGTGGGCCCAGGTCATGATCTGGCCGTAGTCCTTGGTCTCGCGGGTGCAGAACGCGCACCAGGTGCCCTCGCTCGAGCCGGTGCCGCGGGCGTCCACGGTGAGCTGGGCGTACCCGCGCTTGACCAGGTAGCCGGGGTCGGCGCCGGTGAGCATCCCACCCACGCCGGGCACCTGTGAGGTGGACTTGTTGTACGCGGTGATCGTCACGACCACGGGGACCTTGTCGGTGGTCGCCGTGCCGTCGGCGTCGGCCGGCAGCGTCAGGTCGGCGCGCAGCACGGTGCCGTCGTCCATCGTGATCGGCAGATCCGTCCGGGTGACCGTCTTCGGATAGTCCTCCGGGCGCGGGGTCCACCCGCTCGCGGCCTGGGCCGCGCCGGGCACGACGACCAGCCCGAGCACTCCGAGGAGGACGGTCAGGACCAGGGCTGTGAGGCGGCGCACACTCGCACAACGCGGCGCGGTCGAAAACGTTACTCGCGAGTTCGGTTCCACCGGCGGGGCCGCAACAAGTCCGGCGATGCCGGTGGGGGAGGGGACGGCGAGTAAAGTCGCGCGGTCGTCCGATCGCCCGTCCTACTGCTCCGGAGCCCCGCTTGTCCCTCGCCGTACCGCACCCGATCGACGTCCGCACGGCACTCCGCTCGCCGGGACTGCTGCGGACCGAGGTCCTCGGGGGACTTGTGGTGGCGCTGGCGCTGGTGCCCGAGGCGATCGCGTTCTCCGTGGTCGTCGGCGTCGATCCGAAGGTCGGGCTCTGGGCGGCGGTCACGATGGCGATCACCATCGCCTTCGTCGGCGGCCGGCCGGCGATGATCTCCGCGGCGACCGGTGCGGTGGCCTTCGTGGTGGCCCCGGTCGCCCGTGAGCACGGCGTCGACTACCTGGTCGCCACCGTCATGCTCGGCGGGCTCATCCAGATCGTGCTCGGACTGGTGCGGATCGGGCGCCTGATGCGCTTCGTCACCCGCCCCGTGATGGTGGGCTTCGTCAACGCGCTCGCGGTGTTCATCCTCCAGGCACAGTGGGACAATCTGCACCGGGTGCCGTGGCAGGTGTTCCCGCTCGCGGCGGTCGCGATCGCGATCATCGTGCTGCTGCCGCGGGTGACCACCGCCGTACCGGCGCCGCTGGTGGCGATCGTGGCGCTGACCGCGTTCGTCTGGTGGTCCGGCGTCGGGGTGCCGACGGTGAGGGACAAGGGCGCGCTGCCCACCAGCCTGCCGCCCTTCGGGCTGCCGGACGTGCCCTGGAGCTGGGAGACGCTGCGGATCATCGCGCCGTACGCCCTGGCGCTCGCGGCGGTCGGTCTGATGGAGTCGTTGATGACGGCCACGCTGGTGGACGACATCACCTCGAGCCGCTCGAGCAAGGACCGCGAGGCCTGGGGTCAGGGCGTCGCCAACATCGTCACCGGCCTGTTCGGCGGCATGGGTGGCTGCGCGATCATCGGCCAGACGATGGTCAACGTCCGCCAGGCGGGAGCGCGGACCCGGATCTCGACGTTCCTCGCCGGCGTCTTCCTGCTCGTCCTGCTGCTGGCGCTGGGCGGCCCCGTCGGGCGGATCCCGATGGCGGCCCTCGCCGGCGTGATGATCATGGTCGCGGTCGGCGCCTTCGACTGGGACAGCGTGCGGACCCTGCGTCGTACGCCCCTCTCCGAGACGCTCGTCATGCTCGTCACGGTGGCGATCGTGGTGGCCACCGGCAACCTCGCGATCGGCGTCGTCGCCGGGGCGATCCTGCATGCCCTGGTCCGGCGCTCCGGCGGTGCGCCCGGCGACGTGAGCGACGACGACCCGGTGGGGGACCCGGTGCTGGTCTGAGTCGCGCCTAGATGTACCGACCTCATGGCCGGGTACACCTAGATCGTCCCGGCGAGCACCGGCTCGTGGTCGCCGGCATGGACCGGCACCCAGCGGGTGGCGACGAGCGCCAGGCCCGCGAGCAGGAGCGCCGCGGTCAGCCAGAACGGATAGGCGCGGTCGATGCTCGAGAGCCATCCGGAGATCCAGCCGAACGGCGCGGCGGCCAGCATGATCACGGTGCGCTGCAGCGCCATCACCCGCGAGCGCTCGGCCTCGTCGACGTGCAGCGCGACGAGCGACTCCGAGAGCATGAAGAGGATGCCTGCGCCGAAGCTGTCGAGCAGGAGGCACAGGCCCAGGGCGGCGTACGTGCCGGCGCTCGCGCCGTCGTGCACCGTGGGGATCGCGACCAGCACCAGCTGCCCGGCGAGGTAGACCCCGAAGCCCCACAGGCTGCCGCGCTTGAGGTCGACACCGGTGCTGAGCCGGGGGATCAGGGTGAACAGGAAGACCACCGAGATCAGTGAGCGGACCATCGGGAAGAACGGCAGCGCCGGATCGGGTACCTGCAGCCGCTGGTTGATCACCACCTGGAAGAACGTGCTCTCGATCAGCGTGACCGCGGCGACCAGCCCGGCGATGCCGAGCGCGAGCCGGGAGCCGGGGGAGCGGCCGAGCAGGGTGAGCGCGTGGCGGTAGCCGCGCAGCAGCTGGAGGACGGACTCGTGCTTGGTCTCCTCCATCCGGATGCGGCCCTGCCGGGTCTCGGTGGACCAGCGGTAGAGCCAGATCGTCTTGCCGAGCATCACGATCGCCGCGTTGACCAGCAGGATCCGTACGGCCGGCTCGAGACCGAGCTGGGAGACCAGGACGGCGGCGATCGGCGCGAAGAGCGCGGAGCAGTCGGCCGCGACGCGTACGAGCGCGTAGATCCGGGTGATCTGGCCGCGCTCGGCGTCCTCGACCATCAGGCAGTCCCACGAGTTGCTGGTGATCTGCAGGGTGCCGTTGAGGATCGATCCGGCCACGAAGACCCAGAAGTTCTGCGCGACCGCCCACAGCAGGCAGGGGATCACCCAGGCGGTGATGTCGAACCATGCCGTGGTCGCACGCCGACCGAGCCGGTCGGTAATGATGCCGCCGGCCAGGCCGAAGAACACCTGAGAGACCATCCCGATGCTGGCGACCAAGCCGATCTGCGCATCGTGCACCCCGAGGGCGAGCATGAAGACCGACATGTACGGCAGCACCAGAGCCATCGACAGGCCCCACAACGGCTCGGTCCACACGCACGCGCGCGGGTTGCCGCGCAGGGTGATCAAGGTGTGCCAGAGCAGGTTGGGGGTACGAGCCACCGCGACAGTAAAGCAGCGGTGGCAGCGCTCTCGCGACGAGATGGCTCCGCAGGGCGCGCCGCGTCCTGGTCACCCGGTGGTCTGTCCGGTTTCCGCTCGCGCGGGCGCAGCGTCGGTTAGCGTGCGCCCATGAGGCGGCGACCGGGGACAGGGACGTCCACGGCCCGACTGATGCTCACGCACGGCCTGCTGATCCTGGTGTCGGTCGGCCTCCTCGGGATCGCGCTGTCGCTGGGGATCCAGGGGACCGCCTCCGAGCGTGGGCTCGCCGAGGCCCGGACCGAGTCACTCCTGGTGGCGCAGACGGCAGTGGAGCCGCATCTGAGCGGGCGTCCGCTCGACGAGGGGCTCACCGAGCGTGAGCGCGCGGTGATGCAGCGGCTGGTGCAGCGGGCCGTCACGGGAGGGCATCTGCTGCGGCTGCGGCTGCGCGACGAGCTCGGCCACATCGTCTACGCCGACGACGGGCCCAGCGACGTGGGTCGGTCCAAGTCGACACTCGGGAAGGGCACCTCCGACGACGAGGCCGCTGACGACGAGGTCAGCGAGGCGACCGACGGCGAGGTGGTAGCGCAGCTCACCCACCTGAACGCCGATCGTGAGGATGGCGGGACGCTGGGGCCGGCGGCCGTGGAGGTCTACCTCCCGCTCGTGGCCGGCTCCCCGGGGCGACAGATCGGCGTGCTCGAGATGTACCTTCCGTACGCGCCGATCAAGGCCGCGGTGGATCACGACCTGCGCGTCCTCTACCGGGACCTCGGCCTCGGCCTGGCCGGGCTGTTCGTCGTGCTGTTCGTCATCGCGGTCTCGGTCAGCCGGGGTCTTCGACGCGCACTCGCCGCCAGTGCCTGGTCGGCGCGCCACGACGCGCTCACCGGGTTGCCGAACCGGGCGCTCTTCGTCGAGAGCATTGCCGCCGCGGGTGCCTGGGCGAGCCGGACGGGCCGCCCCGGAGCGGTCGCGATCATCGATCTGGACCACTTCAAGGACCTCAACGACACGCTCGGCCATTCCATCGGCGACGAGCTGCTGTCCGTCCTCGCCGACCGGCTCAGTGCCGCGGTGCCGGCGCCCGACATGGTCGCCCGCCTCGGGGGAGATGAGTTCGGCCTGGTGCTCCGCGACGGCCACGACGCGGCCAACGAGCTGGCCCGCATCGCCGAGATCCTGGTCGCCGAGGCCCAGGTGGGTGCCTTGCCGCTGTCCGCCGCGCCGAGCATCGGCTACCTCGCGATCACCGGTACGGATGTCAGCGCCGAGACGCTGATGCAGCGCGCCGAGGTCGCGATGTACGCCGCCAAGGCCGGTCACACCGTCATCGCCGAGTACAGCGCCGATCTCGAGCGGTTCGTCGCCGCCGACATGGAGCTGATCGCGGAGGTGCCGCGGGCGTTGCGTGCGGGGGAGCTCCGGCTGCACTACCAGCCCCAGTGCGACGCGGCGACCGGCGCGCTGGTCGGTCTCGAGGCGCTCGTGCGGTGGCAGCATCCCCGCCTGGGGCTGCTGGCGCCCGGGCGGTTCATCCCGATGGCCGAGCAGACCGACCTCATCGAGCGACTCACCGCCTGGGTGCTCGAGGCCGCGCTCGCCGACGCGGCCCGGCTCGCGGACCGGGGGAGGCCCATCCCGATCGCCGTCAACGTGTCGGCCCGCAGCGTCGTCCGCACCGACTTCGCGCGCCAGGCGATGGCGGCGCTGGAGCTCGCTGACGTCGCGCCGTCGCAGCTGGTGATCGAGGTGACCGAGACGACGCTGGTGAGCAATCCCGAGCGGGCCCGCAGCGTCCTGGCCGAGCTCGACAGCGTGGGCGTCCACGTCAGCATCGACGACTTCGGACAGGGCCAGACGTCACTGGCCTATCTCGCCGATCTCCCGATCCGCGAGCTCAAGGTCGATCGCGCGTTCGTCACCGGGATGGCCGCCGACCCGGCCAGGACGGCGATCGTCCGATCGGTGATCGACCTCGGGCACAGTCTCGGCATGCGGGTCGTGGCGGAGGGCATCGAGACGGATCAGGACCTCGAGGCCGTGCGCGCACTGGATTGCGATGTCGCGCAGGGGTACCACCTGGCCCGACCGATGGACTTCGACGCCCTGGTCGAGCTCATCGACCGCACGGCGGCGCCATCGCCGACGGCGTGACGCGCGCTGCGTAGGCTGCGCCTCGTGCGTGCCGTGGTGACTCGAGTGTCCGCAGCGTCCGTCGAGGTGGCGGGGGAGACCGTCGGCGAGCTGCCGCGGCCGGGGCTGCTGGTGCTGCTCGGCGTCGGCCATGACGATGGGCCCGCCGAGGTCGAGTGGCTGGCCCGCAAGGTGTGGGGGCTGCGGATCCTGGAGGGGGAGCAGTCGGCCTCCGACGTCGGTGCCCCGGTCCTGGTGATCTCGCAGTTCACGCTCTACGGCGACGCGCGCAAGGGCCGGCGTCCGTCCTGGACCGCCGCCGCGCCCGGGCCGGTGTCCGAACCGCTGTACGAGGCGTTCTGCACGACGCTGGCCGGGCTGGGTGCGCAGGTGGAGCGCGGCGTCTTCGGCGCCCGGATGAACGTCGCGTCGGTCAATGACGGCCCGTTCACGATCCTGTTGGACACCGACGCCCGCTGAGACGTGTGAGACTGTCGGTGTGTCTGACAACGAGTCATCCCAGGAATCGGCCAACGACGACCTGAAGGCGCGCATGCGTGAGGCGCTCGACCGCAAGAAGCCCAACGATCAGGGGGTCGCCCACGGCAACCACGAGCGTGGCCACGCCGAGGCGCACGGTCCGGCCGGCGGGAAGCGGCTCCACCGCCGCAAGTCCGGCTGAGTCCGGGAGACCTACCTCGCCGCGGAGCCGGGCTCGGACTGCCCGCGGCGGGGACGGCTGGCGTGCAGGCGTCGGCGGGTGCACGACGCGCTGCTGCATCCGGGTGGCGCAGCGCATCTAGGAGATCTGCCCGTCCCAGCCCCACCTCGGCGTGGGGCCCGGTTCGCCGACGTCCGTGCCGACCGGTTCCTGGGAGACGTCCTGGGCGATCGCGGCGCCCCAGTCGAAGTAGGTCATGAGTGCGGCGCTCAGGTCGGTGCGGCCCGGGTAGGTGTCGGCGATCGCGTCGGTCATCAGCTCGAGCCAGCGCTGTCGGTGCGCGTCGTTCATGCCGATCCCGAGGTGCGAGTGCAGCAGGGCCTGGTGTCCGCCCAGGCGTGCGGTGAAGTCGGCAGGTCCGCCGAAGACCTCGGCGAGCCAGACGGCGACGTGCTCGAGATGGGTCGGCGTGAAGTCGACGAAAACCGGCGCCAGGATCGGGTCGGCCAGCACGCGGTCGTAGAAGTTGTCCGACAGACGACGCAGACCGTCGAGTCCTTCGACGTCGTCGTACAGGCTCGTCCCACGGCCCGTCGGCGCGAGCTCTGATCCGTTGTCGGTCATACGTTCAGCGTCTCACCGGCCCGCTGCGGGGAACAGGGAGACGGAGACAGAATGACATAATGTCGCTTATCGGCGATATATGGAGAACAGTCTGAGGAGCAGCGTCACTGCTACCCAGGTTGCGGTGGCGCACACGACGACGTGTCCCATCTTGCGCACGACGGGCCGCTCGTACAGCCCACCGAGGTAGACCAGGACGAGACCCAGGCAACGGCGGCAGTGACCACGGTGCGGCGCCTTATCCGATCTGCTCGATCGGATAGCGCCGCGGACGTCGCTCGCCGCTGAACTGCTGACGAGCCTCGTCCACGACACGCTTCCACTCCTCCGAGCGGCACCGGATGGGTACGGCACCGAGCCGGATCGCAGCGGCGCGGGTCTCATCGGTGACGTCGAAATGAACACCGCTGATCTTGTCCTGCAGCCAGGCGGGCTGCAGGCCGAGGCGCCCCGCGAACTCCAGCAGCTCGGCGCGGGAGTCGGCCATCAGGTGTGACCAGTGCGCGCTGAGGTGCCCGACCTGCGCCTCGATCCGGTAGTCGTCGACGTAGGCAGCCACCGGCCCATTCTCCCCGATGCGGCGTGCGCCGGTCGGAGGCGGGTACCGCGTCCCGATGGACGACGCGACCTTGGAGTTCATCGGCACGGCCACGGCTCTCCTGCGGCTGGGTCCCTTCACGCTGCTCACCGATCCCAATTTCCTCCACCGCGGCCAGCGGGCCTACCTGGGCAAGGGCCTGTTCTCCAAACGCCTCACCGACCCGAGCCTGCAGCCGGCCGACCTGCCCGACCTGGACGCGATCGTCCTCTCGCACCTGCACGGAGACCACTTCGACCGCGTCGCGCGCCGGGAGCTGGACCGGTCCGTGCCGATCCTCACCACGCCGGCCGCCTCGGACCGGTTGCACGACTGGGGGTTCACCGAGGCCGCCGCGATGCGTCCGTGGGACACCCAGACGCTGACCTCGAGCGGGGCACGGCTGACGATCACGTCCGTCCCCGGAGAGCACACGCCGCGCTTCGCGAAGGGGCTGCTGCCGCCGGTGATGGGCAGTGTCCTGGAGGTGGAGGGCGCCGGTGTCGCACCGCTGCGCATCTACATCACCGGCGACACCCTCTACCGGCCGTGGCTACGGGAGGTGGTCGACCGGTGCGGACCCATCGACGCCATGGTGATCCACCTGGGCGGGACCCGCGCGCTCGGCATCCTGGTCACCATGGATGCCGGCCAGGGTGGCGACCTGGTCGAGCTGATCCGCCCCGCCCTGACCGTCCCGGTCCACTACGACGACTACACCGTGTTCCGCTCCCCCTTGGCCGACTTCGAGAGCGCGTGGCGCCGGCGCGGCCTGCCCGGCACGCTCCGCACGGTCGCGCGCGGCGAGTCGGTCTCGCTGCGTCCCGGAGCGCCTACCTGACGCAGCGCGCCCTCAGGACGGGCGCTCGGCCGGCGTGCTGGTCTGCACCGACTCCGCGGCCGTCTCCTCGGGATCGTTCGTACGCTCGGCCGACTCCTCGAGGATGGCCTCGGCCTGGGCCTCCGGATCGTCGCTGCCGACCGCGCGCTCCTCGGCGAGCAGCTCGGCACGCGTACGGACGTCATCCTCATCGGGTCGCTGGCTCATGCCGTGCCGGTATCCCGACCCGCGGCGCACGATTCGCGCCTCGTGGATGACATCCCGCGAGGCCCTCAGCGAAGCACCGCCCCGTCAGCTGATCGCGGGAGACCGTCGCTCCGGGGCCTCCATCCCCCGCGGGACGCGAACGCGACCGTCCCACGGGACCGCGAGTCCCATCGGGAGACCTCAGTCCTTGCGCAGCACGTTCACGGCGAAGTCCGCGTCGTCGTGCCAGCCGCGCAGGTCCCAGGTGGCGAAGCGGTTCTCCAGGCGCAGGCCTGCCGCACGGACGGCGTCGTCGAAGGCAGTCAGGGTGAGGTCGCGGTCGGTGTGGAAGCCGACCACGACGAAGCCGTCATCGACGACGTGCGCGGCCACCCGGCGCAGCACCTCGGCCTCGGTGCCCGGGGTCACGAAGACGATGACGTTGCCGGCGAGCACGGCGCCCGCGAACGGCTCCGGCTCCCCCATCGCCGGAAGATCGAGCTCGGCGAGGTCGGCGACCAGCCAGCGCGGCCCCGGGTGGTCCTCCTCGGCGGCCGCGATCAGCACAGGGTCGGCGTCGACGCCGACCACGGTGTGGCCGCGCTCGCGCAGGATCGCGCCGACCCGACCCGGACCGCAACCGCCGTCGAGCACCCGCGAGCCGGGCGGCAGCATCGCGTCGACCAGCCGGGCCTCACCGCCCAGGTCGCGACCCTCCGCGGCCATCGTGCGGAAGCGCTCGACGTACCACTGCGAGTGCCCTTCCTTCGTGTCGGTCATCCACCGTGTCGGCTCGCCCATGCCTCCACTCTAGGGACGGCTCATGAGGGCCGGACGATGTGGAACAGGTTCTCGGGGGTGATCGCGAAGTAGTCCGTCGGGCCGCCACCGCGCAGCACCGGCTCCGCGTCCGCCGTCCGGTAGACGCCGTCCGTCACCAGGTCCGAGGCGATGTGCACGCCGACGACCTCACCGAGCACCAGCCAGGTGTCGAGGTCCGAGCCGGACGCGGACCGGAGCCGTACGACATCGCTCCGTCGGCACTCGAAGGAGACCGGCGCCTCAAGGACGTGCGGCACCGACACGACCTTCGACGCCCCCGGCGTCAGGCCGGCCAGGTCGAACTCCGAGACCGAAGCGTCCACCGACGCGGAGCACGCGTTGACCTGCTCGATGAGCGGCCGGGTGGCGAGGTTCCAGCAGAACTCCCCCGTCGCCTCGACGTTGGCGACCGTGTCCTTGTAGCCGAGCGACGCGAAGCCAATGATCGGCGGGGTGTAGTTGAAGGCGTTGAAGAAGCTGTACGGCGCCAGATTGAGCAGGCCCTCGGCCGATTGCGAGGAGATCCAGCCGATCGGGCGCGGCCCGACGATGGAGCCGAACGGGTCGTGCGCCAGGCCATGCCCCAGCCGGGGCTCATAGAAGTGGGTCATCGCAGCACAACCTAGTCGGCCGACAGCCGGATCGCCTTCGCCTTCGGATAGCCGAGCGGCAGCACCCATACGCCGGACCTGGCCCGGTACAGCACCCGCCAGGACCGGTAGCCGAGGATCGAGCGGGGCCAGCGGCGCATCACACCTGCGTAGGAGCGGACCGCGTTCACGTACGACGTCGAGTGGTTGTACGCGTACAGCGCCCGCGTCATGTCGCGCGGCGCGCCGTGGGCGCGCAGGTAGCGGGCGGCCGCCGGGATGGCGTCGCGCGGGTCGTGCACGTCTCCCCCGCGTCCGTACGCGGCCCACGTCGCCGGCATGAACTGCATCGGCCCCTGGGCGCCTGCGTAGCTGGGGCCGACGATCCGGCCGAACTTCGTCTCCACGAAGTTGATCGCCGCCAGGTAGGTCCACGGCACGCCGGTGGTGCGCGCCGCGCGCCGGTAGATCCGCATCAGCTGCGTCGCCGGCAGTGGGTCGACGATCCGCCACGGGGGCAACGACGGCTGCGGTGGGGTGATCGAGCGCAGTCCCCCAGCCGCGGCGAGGTCGGCCGCGATGATCCGGTGGGCGCGGCCGCTGAGCCGCGCCAGCACCCGCCTCCGTACGCCCGCCCGCGCCTCGGAGAGCGCCCGCACCGCGAGCTGCTCGAACTCCCCCGCCGCCCGGACTGCGCCGGCCGTCGACCCCGGCGCGGCGATCACCGACTCGGCCGAGGCGACCTGCGCCGCGAAGACACGGACCGGGCGTACGGGCGGCATCAACCGAGACGTCGACGATGCGCTCGGCGCCGATGAGCTCACCAGCGACACGGACGGCTCGGCCGAGGGCGCCCCTCCCCCGCAGCCGACCACCCCGAGGGCGACGACAGCGACCAGGGAGAGCGAGACCGGAGCGAGCACAGCGCGCATGCACCATGCTTACCTCATGCCCGAGGCCGACCTCCGCCCCGTCATCGCGATCTGCGCACCCGAGCACGCCGACATCCTCGAGCGTGAGTTCTTCCGCTACACCGGTGACTACGACGTCCACCTGCACAGCACGCCGGTGGCGATGACCGCCGACCTGGCCACCCTCGTGGCGCAGGGCCGCCAGATCGCGCTGCTGGTCACCGAGTCGGTGCTGCCCGGCGTGCCCTTCTTCGAGACCGCCGGCACCTGGCGCTCGATCATCCCGACCGCGCGACGCGTCGTCTGCGCCCACATCGACCACTTCCTGCGCCAGTCGCCGGAGTTCCGCCCCGGTCTCGCGGTCGGCAAGTACGACGCCTTCCTCCTCACTCCGCGCGGCGCCCGCGACGAGGAGTTCCACACGGCCATCACCGAGCTCCTCTCCGACTGGGGCTCCACGGTGGCCGACCCCGAGGTCGCCTCCGCCAAGATCATCACCGCGGGCAACGACCCGTTGGTGGTCGCGATCCGCGACTACCTCGACCGGATGGGGATGCCGTCCCACACCTACGCCCCGGACTCCGAGATCGGGCGGCGCATCCTGGACGAGCTCGCCGCCGACGGTGAGGAGATCACGCTGCCGGTGGTCTGGTCCCTCAACCGCCAGTCCGGCTCGGTCCGCAGCGTGCGTGAGGTCGCCGCCCGCTTCTACGGTCGCCCCGAGCAGATCGCCGCGGCCGGCGAGGTGCAGGACGTGGTGGTCGTCGGCGCCGGTCCGGCCGGCCTCGCGGCCGCCGTCTACGGGTCGTCCGAGGGCCTGTCGACCGCTGTCATCGAGGCCGAGGCGATCGGCGGGCAGGCCGGCACGTCGTCGATGATCCGCAACTACCTCGGCTTCCCGCGCGGCATCTCCGGCATGCGCCTGGCCCAGCGCGCCCGGAACCAGGCGATCCGCTTCGGCACCCAGTTCACCGCCGGCTGGCCGGTCACCTCCCTGATCCCCGGCGCGCCCGGCGAGCCGCACGCGCTGGTCACCGACGGCGGCTCGATCCGGGCCCGGGCCGTGGTGATCGCCAGCGGCGTCGACTACCGCCGCCTCGCCGTCGACACGGTCGAGGAGTTCGTCGGCAAGGGCGTCCAGTACGGCGCCGCCGCCAGCTCCGCCCGCTCGATGTCCGGACGCGACGTCTATGTCGTCGGCGGTGGCAACTCCGCAGGTCAGGCCGCCATCCACCTCGCACGCTTCGCCCGTTCGGTCACGATCGCGGTGCGTCGCAAGGGACTCGAGGAGACGATGTCGGACTACCTCATCCGGGAGATGTCGTATAGCCCGCGGATCAAGGTCCTGCCCTGCACCGAGGTGGTGGGCGCACGTGGCGACACGGCGCTCGAGGCGATCGAGATCCGTGACGTCGAGACGGGCGCGGTGCAGGAGGTCGAGTGCGCCGGCCTCTATCTGCTGCTCGGCGCCCAGCCGCACTGCGACTGGCTCCCCGAGGAGATCTGCCTCGACGCCAAGGGCTTCGTCCAGACCGGGCGCGACGTCCCGACCGAGCACTGGATCGAGGGTCTCCCGCCGGAGAGCCTCGCCACCTGCGTGCCGGGCATCTTCTGTGTCGGCGACATCCGGGCGGGCTCGATGAAGCGGGTCGCCTCGGCCTCCGGCGAGGGCGCCTCGGTGGTGCCCCTCGTGCACCAGTACCTGGCGTCCCTGGCCTAGGCCCCGACGTACGCGGCCAGGTGCTCGCCGGTCAGCGTGGACTTCGCCCGTACGAGATCGGCGGGCGTGCCCTCGAAGACGACCCGGCCGCCGTCGTGACCGGCGCCGGGGCCGAGGTCGATGATCCAGTCGGCGTGCGCCATCACGGCCTGGTGGTGCTCGATCACGATCACCGAGCGCCCGCTGTCCACCAGTCGGTCGAGCAGCCCGAGCAGGTTGTCGACGTCGGCCAGGTGCAGACCCGTGGTCGGCTCGTCGAGCACGAAGACGTCGGCGTCACCGGAGCCGAGGTGGGTGGCGAGCTTGATCCGCTGCCGCTCGCCCCCGGACAGGGTGGTCAGCGGCTGGCCGAGCTTGACGTAGCCGAGGCCGACGTCGACCAGTGTCGCCAGGATCTTCGAGGCCGCCGGGGTCCGCGCGTCGCCGTCGGCGAAGAAGGACGCCGCCTGGGCGACCGACAGGTCGAGCACCTCGGCGATGTTGAGGCCGCCGAGGCGGTACTCCAGCACCGCCGCCTGGAACCGCTTGCCGCCGCAGTCCTCACACGGGCTCGCCACCGTCTCCATGAAGCCGAGCTCGGTGTAGATCATCCCGTTGCCGTTGCAGGTCGGGCAGGCACCCTCGGAGTTGGCGGAGAAGAGAGCCGGCTTCACGCCGTTGGCCTTCGCGAACGCCTTGCGGATCGGCTCTAGCAGACCGGTGTACGTGGCGGGGTTGGACCGGCGCGACCCCTTGATCGCGCCCTGGTCGACGGTGATGACCGAGTCGCTCGGCAGGTGGCCGTGGATCAGCGACGACTTGCCGGAACCGGCGACGCCGGTGACCACGCAGAGCACCCCGGTCGGTACGTCGACGTCGACCGAGTCCAGGTTGTGGGTGTCCGCGCCTCGGATCGCGAGCACACCGGAGGGCGCGCGTACGGACGCCTTCAGCCGGGCGCGATGGTCGAGGTAGCGCCCGGTCAGGGTGCCGCTCCCCCGCAGGTCGGCGACGGTCCCCTCGAAGCAGATCGTGCCGCCGTCCGAGCCCGCCCCCGGCCCGAGATCGACGACCCGGTCCGCGATCGCGATGGTCTCGGGCTTGTGCTCGACGACCAGGACGGTGTTGCCCTTGTCGCGCAGCTCGAGCAGCAGCGCGTTCATCCGCTGGATGTCGTGGGGGTGCAGGCCGACCGTGGGCTCGTCGAAGACGTACGTGACGTCGGTCAGCGCCGAGCCCAGGTGGCGCACCATCTTGGTGCGCTGGGCCTCGCCCCCGCTCAGCGTCCCGCTCGGGCGGTCCAGGGAGAGGTAGCCGAGGCCGATCTCGGTGAAGGCGTCGAAGAGCCGCAGCAACGTCGCGATCAGCGGCGCGACACCCGGGTCGTCGACCGTACGCAGCCACGCGGCCGCGTCGGTGATCTGCAGCGCGCAGATGTCGGCGATCGACCGTCCCCCGATGAGCGAGGAGCGCGCCGACTCGTTGAGCCTCGTCCCCGAGCACGAGGGGCAGGTCTTGAAGACGGCGGCCCGCTCGACGAAGGCCTTGATGTGCGGCTGCAGCGAGTCGACGTCCTTGCTGAACATCGACTTGCGGATCTTGGGGATCAGGCCGTCGTAGGTGACGTTGATGCCCTTGGCCCTGATCTTCGTCGACTGCTTGTAGAGCAGATCGTGGCGCTCCTTCTCGGAGTAGTCCCTGATCGCCTTGTCGGGGTCGACGAAGCCGGACTCGATGAAGGTCGCCACCATCCAGCCGTCGGCGGTGTAGCCCGGCACCAGGATGGCGCCCTCGCGCAGCGACCTCGACTCGTCGATGATCACCGACAGGTCGAGATCGGAGATCGTGCCGCGTCCCTCGCACTCCGCGCACATGCCGCCGAGGTAGATCGCGTCCTTGACGATCTTCTTCTCGCCGTTGGGGCCGGTCATCACCCCGCTCGCGCGCGTGGTCGGGATGTTGAACGAGAAGGCGGTCGGACCACCGATGTACGGCGTGCCGAGCCGGCTGAAGAGCGAGCGCAGCATGGCGTTCGCGTCCGTCACGGTGCCGAGCGTCGAGCGCGGGTTCGCGCCGAGCCGCTCCTGGTCGACGATGATCGCCGTCGTCAGCCCCTCGAGCGCGTCGACGTCGGGACGTGGCAGGTTCGGCATGAAGCCCTGCACGAACGTCGAGTACGTCTCGTCGATCAGTCGCCGTGACTCGGCCGCGATCGTGCCGAACACCAGGGACGACTTGCCCGACCCCGAGACGCCGGTGAAGACCGTCAGGCGTCGCTTCGGGATCGTGATCGCGAGGTCGCGCAGGTTGTTCTCCCGCGCGCCCTCCACCCGGATGACGTCATGGCTGTCTGCTCGCACCAGGCGAGCCTATTGGCTCAGCGCCAGCCGAGGGCGGGCGCGACGTGCTCGAGGATGTTGCCGAGCAGCTTGGCGTTGTAGTCGACGCCGAGCTGGTTGGGCACGGTCAGCAGCAGGGTGTCGGCGGCGGCGACGGCCTCGTCGTCCTTGAGCTGCTCGATCAGCTTGTCGGGCGAGGCGGCGTACGTGCGACCGAAGATCGCGCGGAAGTCGTCGATCTGACCGACCTGGTCGCGGCCTTCGCCCTCGCCACCGAAGTACATGTCGTCGATGTCGTCGACGATCGGCATGATCGAACGGCTCACCGAGACCCGTGGCGTACGGGTGTGGCCGGCTTCCTTCCAGGCCTCGAGGTAGGCCTCGATCTGCTTGCGCTGCTGCACGTGGAACGGCTCGCCGGACTCGTCGGCCTTGAGCGTCGAGGACTGGAGGTTCATCCCCAGCGTGCCGGCCCAGCGGGCGGTGGCGTCGGAGCCGGCGCCCCACCAGATCCGCTCGCGCAGCGTCTCGGAGTGCGGCTCGAGCCGCAGCAGCCCCGGCGGGTTGGCGAACATCGGGCGCGGGTTCGGCTCGGCGAAGCCGTCGCCCTCGAGCATCTGCAGGAACACCTGCGTGTGGCGGCGGGCCATGTCGGCGTCGGTCTCGCCCTCGGCCGGCTGGTAGCCGAAGTAGCGGAAGCCGTCGATGACCTGCTCCGGGCTCCCCCGCGAGATGCCGAGCTGGAGCCGGTGCCCGGCGATCAGGTCCGCCGACCCGGCGTCCTCGACCATGTAGAGCGGGTTCTCGTACCTGTCGACTTAGCGTACGTGACTCTGAGACCAGCCAGCCTGCTCAGCTCATCGCATCGACGGTGCGACGGCGGCGGAAACGGCACTCCTCCTCGACCTCCTGTGCAAGGTCTCCGAGACCCATCGTGGGTAGAAGGTCCTTGAACCGCTCCACGAGCGCGAGGCCATCGCTTTCATCCAGTACATCTGTTACCCACACGTCGAGGAACGACTCCCAGACACGGCTCTTGCGAACCCTGTCGCCGAGCTGCCGCGCGATCTCCGCCGACCAAGCGTGATGGTTCGGGATCGTTAGCGCGTCGTCGACGATGTCGGCCAAGTCGCCGAAGCGAACGCCGAGCCGCTCAGCGACGGCAGCCATGTTGTCTTCACTCATTGACCGGTAAACGACCACCTCCGGCGGGCCGCCGCCCGGAAGAGCGACACAGCCAACTCCGCTCCCCTCGTCACCATCAAGGACACCGATCCCTGCTTCCGGCAGCTTTCCGGCGTGGGCGAGTCCGCCCAACGAACGAACGGTCCCTGCGGGACCTACCTCCACGATCTTCATGCGCTCGAGTGCACCTGGATCGAATCTACGAACGATGCTCTCAACCATGGATCCGGACTCTCCGTCTTCGCAATAGGCAAGAAGTTCCGGGTGCCGCTCGTCATCCATCAGAGACAAGGCGTACTCAGGGGTGACCCCGTAGACCGGCTCTCGTTGCCCGGCGCGCGTGGATCGAAGGTAGATCCGGGCCTCAGGCGGGAGTTGCTCTAGCACGTATGGCGAATGGGTGCTGACGACGAGTTGCAACCTCCGGGCGCGAGCGATGCCGATGAGTTCGGTCATCAGGCGGCGCTGGGCTCGGGGATGAAGGGAAGCCTCGACCTCATCGATCAGAATCAGGGAGTTTCGTGGCGCCTCTTGCAACAGCGCGATGAGGTCGGTCGTCGCATCCTCCCCCGCACCTTGGTGGAAATTCGAGTAGCTAGCTCCACTACTCGTTTCGACGATCCCAACTTGCTTTCCACGTTCGTCACGGACGATAGATCCGGACTCGTAGTTTCGCCCAAGCACGCGTGAGAGCACTTTTACGTTGTCAGGAGTGAGTTGGAGCTCCGTCGCTGACTTGGCCAGTTCCGTCCGAGCAACGCGTCCGTATCCGATCAGGGTGTCAACGGGCTGAGTTCGAGAAATGTCGAGAAACACGACGTTGCGAGCGAGGCGCTCGGGCATGCCGCGCCACCTCGTCGTCTGCTTTCTGAGCGACTTCTGCTCGACGCTATCGCCTTGACGGATCCGGTACTCGAGTCTGACACCGCTCACGATCTCCCAGGGCGTGCTTGGGAAGAAATCATCAGGGGAAAGATCCTTCGCAGCATCGCCCGCTGCGGGCCGGTAGGCGGCCGCGGCGGCCTTCAAGACCGTGCTCTTGCCGGATCCGTTCTCGCCCGCGATTGCCACCACTGGGAATCTGAACTCGACCCACTGCTTCTGCCAGCCACGGACTCCATCTATGTAGACAGCCTCGAGAAAGAGCGGCCATCCAGCGCTGGTGTTCCGGCTCGACGCCCAATCGCTGGCCAGTCCGGGCAAGGTCGGGGACTCGCGGCTGGTCATGTGACTCCTTAAAGGCGGTGGGTGCTGGGAATTCTGGCTCTGGCGTATCCCCGGAGGCCAGGTTGCCCGCCACGGAGGAGTGTCGCGTGCCGGGCACGCAGCATCACAGCTGCCCAACCAACCGAGGTGGAGGCAGTTCCGCCTGCGGGCGGGACTTTACCTTTGATGGCCTGCTTCGTTGGTGAAAAGCAGATGTCCGCAGAGACGGCACCGTCAGATGGCGTTCGCGCGCTCAGCCGCTGACTTGACGAAGGGTCGGGCGACGCTCTCGAAAAGAGGCGTCGTCAGCTCTCGGGGGGCAGGACTGGGTAGCGACCGTGCCCAGCAAACCCAGATCAATCTCGCTAAGAGGTTGGAGCGCTGTTTCAGCGGTGAGGAATCCCGCAGCCACGAAAGCTACCAGCGGATGGGTTCCCGTTGCTTGGGCAAGGATGGCGACTTCCGCGCCGCCGGTCGGCACCTTGTCGCCGCGCAGCCAGCGGCTCAAGGTGGTTTGAGTCGGGCCCGCTCCTGCGGTGACCTCTCGGATTCGGTTAGTGATTGCCTGCTGGGGCAAGCCATTCATACCGCCGAGAGCGAGAGCCGCCTCAACGTAGGTCGTCCATCGCGACTGCTTAGTAAGCACGACGACATACGCTAGATCAGAAGGTACGGCGACGCGCATCTATTCGCGAGCGGACGTGCATTCATCTGCTGACCTGCAGCGATCCGATGGAATCTGCTATGCGGTACGCGGGTCAGGCCGACATGTACGCGTTCTCGTAGCGCATGTCGATCACGCCGGTGCCGATCTCGATGCGCGACGTCCTGGCCCCGATCGCGGCGAGGAGCGGGAACGGCGAGGAGAGCTGGCGGGCGAAGTGATGCACGCGGAAGTACGCGCCGTCGGCGCCCACCTCCTCGGCGGCGACCGCCAGGTCGATGGACTGGAGCAGCACGTCCGAGGCCGAGCGGGTCGCCGACTGCGGCGAGGGCGACCAGTGGCCGAAGGAGAGAAAACCGATCTTCTTCACAGTTGATTCAACCATCAACCATCTGAGGCATTCCCGTGACCGCATGAAACCCGTAGATTCGGTTTCTTTACCACAAGGAGGATCTTCGCCCCCGAGCGATATGGGTCCCGGGACCAAGGACCCCTAAGGTGAGGGCCGCGACGGCCGATGTGGCAGTCAGTCAGCAGGTCGTCATTCCTCAGTCATCAGCCGAAGGACCGTCATGCAGATCCAGCGACACCGTCGTGGCAGCGCCCTGGGGCGCGTCTCTGCGCTCGTGGTGGCCGGCGCCCTCGGCTCCGGGCTGACGCTGCTGCCCGCGGGCGCAGCTCTCGCTGCCACCGGCACGTCGGACACCGCCCCGCCGGTGACCTCGGCCGGCGCCCTGATCGACTCGGTCGGGGTCAATGTCCACATGTCCTACAGCGACACGAGCTACGCCGACCCCGGCAAGGTGCTCAGCCTGCTGCAGGGCCTCGGCGTCCGCCACGTCCGCGACATGGTGGTCAGCAGCCGGGCGGACCAGGTGGCCGCCCTCCAGCGTCTCGGCGCCGCCGGCATCCGCTCCGAGCTCATCCTCAACGGCAGCTCCGGCATCGGGCCGCAGCTCGACCAGAGCCAGCTCTCCGAGCTGGCGCAGCTCGCGCCGGTCACCGACGCCGTCGAGCCGACCAACGAGTACGACTGCTCCGGCGACGCCGCCTGGCCCGCCCACCTGCACGCCTATGCGAGCCGGCTCGCCGAGGCGCTCCAGGCGTCCCCCGCCACCGCACGCCTCGGACTGCTCGCCCCCGCGTTCTGCCGCCCCGAGTCCGTCGGACAGTACGGCTCCGCGGTCGGCTCGGCGAGCGTCGCCAACGCCCATGAGTATCCCGCCGACAAGACGGTGGAGCTGGCCGCTGAGAGCAGGCTGCCCGCCTGGGCGGCCACCCAGGGCCCGGCGTTGCCCCAGGTCGTCACCGAGACCGGCTACAGCGACATCCAGAACAGTGCCTACCCCGCCCGCACCACCCAGGCCGCTGCGGCCGACAACCTGGTCCGCTCCATCCTGGAGAACAAGCGTCTGGGTGTGGTGCGCACCTACCTCTACGAGCTGCTCGACGAGAAGGCAGACTCCCTGCAGCTCGATCCGGAGCAGCACTTCGGGCTGGTCGCGAACAACGGCGCCCTGAAGCCCGCGTACACCGCCATCCAGAGCCTGTTGCGCGACATCGGCCGGACCAGCAACGCCTCGACCGTCGCCCCGTCGAGCGCGCCGGCGCCCTTCGCGGTCTCGCTCAGCGGGGGCGGGAGCCTGCTCCGCTCGCTGGTCACCACCGACCCGGACGGCCGCGGCCAGACCGTCGCGCTATGGCTCGCGGCGCCCACCACGTCCGCCGCCTCCTCCGTGCGGGTCAGCCTCTCCTCCGGCGCCACGGCCACGGCGCAGCGTCCCTCGCGGGGCAACGCGGTCACCGCGCTCGGCACCGGCACCAGCTTCGACGTACCCGTCGACGGAGCCGTCACGCTGGTCCACGTCGGTCCCCCGACGAGTGCCACGGCCGCGAGCTGCGTCAGCAGCGTCGGCTACGCCGCGACCGCGAGCGCACTCGGCGCCTCGGTGATCAACCCGCTGGCCGCGTCGACCTGGTCCGGGGCTCCCGCCGCGAGCAGCACGCTCCCCGCCTGGCTGCCGCAGGGTGGAGCCACGATCAGCGGCGGCGGCCAGCAGGTCCGCGTCGCCGTGCCCGGCTCGCCGACCTCCTGGACCATCGGCATCTGGGCGCGGATCGCGCCGGGCTCCGCCGAGGCCGCGCCGTTCGTCCACGGGACCAATCTCACCGGCGCTCTGATCCGCACCTACGACCTCACTCACGACGTCCCGTCCCACGTCCAGCTCAGCGCGTACGGTCCCGCCGCCGGCCCGGCGCCTGGCGCCGAGACGTACGGACAGCTCGTCCCGGGCTCGTGGCACTTCCTCGCCCTCGCCGCCGGCCCGAGCACCACCACGCTCTTCGTGGACGGCATCGCCGCCGGCACCGTCGCCAGCGCCCCCCAGGCCCTGACCGGCGTGGATCTGGGCTCGCTCGACGCCTCGCTCGGCGGCGGCTTCCGCGGCGACCTCGCGGCGCTGACGGTCTTCCCGAAGGCGCTGCCAGCGGCGTCCGTGCTGGCGCTGGCGACAGCGGCCGACCGGCCCTGCGAGCACCCCGCCACCCGCTCGAAGGCCCCTGCTCGGGCGACGAAGCACCGCCACCACAAGAAGGCACGCCACCACCACCGCCATCAGGCCACCAAGCGGCGCTGACCCTGGCATGCTGACGGCGTGCGCATGGGGAGCTCGGGGTCGCAGGATGCAGCGGGACCGCGACGTCGCGGCTGGGTGCTCTTCGCGCTCGTCCTGCTTGCCCTCGCCGTGGCGAGCGCGATCCCGTTAGGGCGCGCCCACCAGCGCACCGAGGCCCAGCAGGTGCGTCCTGCCCTCCCCGTGGGTCTCAACCTCGGGCGCCAGCTCGTCGGCGCGAGCGGAGCGCAGGTCGACGCGGCGATGCGTGATGTGGTCGAGCTCGGTGCGAGCTGGGTCCGGGTGGACTTCGCCTGGACCGACCTCGAGCCGCGCCGGGGACGCTACGACTGGTCGACGACCGACCGCATCGTCGCGGCGGCGGCCGAGCGCGGCGTCCACGTGCTCGCGCTGCTCACCTACACCCCGCCCTGGGCCCGCGCGCCGGGCTGCGAGCGGTTCGCCTGCCCGCCGGCGTCGGCCGCGGCGTTCGCCGCGTTCGCGGCTGCCACGGTCGCCCGGTACGCGCCTCGCGGCGTGACCAGCTACCAGCTGTGGAACGAGCCGAACATCGACCTCTTCTGGCCGCGCCCCGACCCGGCCGCGTACGGCGCGCTGGTCGGGGCCGCGGTCCCGGCGATGCGGGCCGAGCACGCCCACCTGCGGGTCCTGCTCGGTGGGCTCGCGTACACGACGCCGGCCGGTGATGGGATCGCGCCACCGAGCTTCGTCCGCCGCGCGTGCGCCGATCAGCGCTGCGACGTCGACGCGGTCGGCTACGACCCGTACACGTATCCCGAGGTGCCGAGCGTGACCGGCGTGACCACGCCGTGGAACTTGCTGACGGCCGGCGGCGCGTTGCGCCGCAGCGTCGACCAGGTGCTGGGCACTGACGTCCCGATCTGGGTGAGCGAGTTCGGCGCACCGGTGCAGCGTCCCGGTGAGCGCGGCGGGCGCGCAGTGAGCGAGCAGCAGCAGGCCAGCATCATCGGCACCGGTCTCACCCTGGCCCGGCAGGACCCGCTCGTCGGCGGCTTCTTCCTCAACGCCTGGCGCGACGACGCCGGCGCGGCCTCCCCCGCCGGCAGGTTCGGCCTCTGGCGCGCCGACGGCACGGCGCGGCCGGCCGTCGCCGAGGTCGCGCGCCTCCTGGCTCAGCCGAGCAGCGCGCGGTAGGCCGCCGCCGAACGCTCGGCGATCTCGTCCCACTCGTAGCGAGCCGCACTCGCCCGTGCGCCTTCCGCGTACGCCTCGTGCTCCTTGAGGATCCGCTCGACGGCGTCGGCGACGGCGTCAGGGCTGTTGTCGCACACGATGCCGTTGACGCCGTCGCGGACGAGATGGCGGGCGAAGTTGTCCGGGTGTGACGAGGTGACCACCGGGGTGCCCATCGCCAGGGCCTCGAGTCCGACCATGCCGAAGCCCTCGCGCTCGGAGGGGAAGAGCACCACGTCCGCCGCCGCCATCGCCAGCAGCACGTCGCGGTGCGCGGGCAGGAAGTCGATCATCTCGACGGCCCCGGGCGCAGCCGACCGCGCCCGGTCCGCGAGCATCGCGGCCGCAGGCCCCGCGCCGATCACCCGGAGGCGTACGGCGTGGCCGCGAGCGATCAGCTCCGCGCAGGCGTCGATGGCGACATCGACGCGCTTGTGCTCGAGCAGCCGCCCGGCGCAGAGCAGCTCGACCCGCTCGTTGGGCGCGCGCCGGGGCGTGAGGGGGAGCTCGGCGAGTGCGATGCCGGGAGTGATCAGGGAGACGCTGGCGGCGCCGGCCGCTCGTACCCGCTCGGCGGTCCCCTCGGAGACGGCGACGACGTGGTCGGGCAGCAGCGCAGCGGTCCGCTCCACCGCCGCGGCGAGGTGGCCGGCAGGTCCGAGATAGCGCACCCAGTAGTCGCGGCCCCAGAACTCGTGCCAGGTCACCGCCATCGGCCGGCGCCGCAGCCAGGCGACGACGCGCGCGGGGAAGAGCTGGAGGAAGGGGATGGCGTCGACCTCGAGCACGTCGTAGCGCCGGGTGAGCATGCGGAAGGTGGCCAGGGCGAAGGCGACCGCCTGCAGGATCGAGCGGCGCCCGCCGGTGTAGAGCGGTACCAGTGGCATCAGCGCGTGGAAGGTGACGCCGTCGCGCCGGATCGTCCGGGGTCCCTCCCACCACTTCATCGTGTGCACGTGCACGTCGATGTCATGGTCGGCCGCCAGGCGCGTCCAGAGCTCGTGCTGGCGCTGCTCCTTGCCGCCGGTGTGCCACGGTGAGACCGCGTCGGTCACCACGGCGAGGCGCAGGCGCCGGGCAGGCGCGGCGGGGCGGGTCAGGAGCGCGAGGGTCCGAGCGCGCTGGTGCTCCCACGACCACCGCTGCTCCGCCGCTCGCCGGCCCCCGGAGCCGAGCACATCGGCGCGGGCCGGATCGGTGAGGATCGCTCGCAGCGCAGCGGCGAGCGCCCCGGCGTCACCCGGCGGCACGAGGAGCCCGTCGACCCCGTCCCGGATGACGTACGGGATCCCGCCGACGGCACTGCCGACGACCGGGGTGCCGGTGGCCATCGCCTCGACGAGCACCATCCCGAACGACTCCGCGTCGGTGAGGGACGGCAGCGCGAGCACGCCGACGCCGGCGATCACCTCGGCGACCTCGGGCGCGGAGAGCTCGCCGTGCCAGGTTATCCGCTCCGCGACGCCGAGCCGGGCGGCGCGCGCCTGGAGCGCCGGCACCAGGTCGCCTCCCCCGACCATGACCAGCCGGGCCTCGGGCACGCCGGCCACCGCGTCGAGCAGGACCTCCACGCCCTTCCAGCGCGAGCTCTCCTTCAGCACCCCGACATAGCCGATCGTGGGTGGGCGCCCGCTCGCCGGCGGCCCGGGTCGGAAGACCTCGAGATCGACGCCGGGGGTGATCACCTCGGCGCGCGGGTCCCGGGCCACCAGCGCGGTGGGCGACGCCGCGACGAGCGCGCCGGCACGCGCCATCACGCGGGGCAGCACGTGTCGCTCGTAGGCCAGCAGGAGGCGGTCGACCGGGCCGCGGCCGCCGTGCTTGACCATCGAGCCGGCGTGATAGGTCAGCACGCTGGACCGCCTGCCCGCGGCGAGGATCGCCAGGTCCGCGAGCCCGGGCACCGGCGAGTGCGCATCGACCGCGTCGACGCGCAGTCGCCACAGCAGCCACTTCAGCTGCAGCCACCACCAGGGGTTCACCGGGGTGTTGGAGAGGGTGATCCAGGTGCCGAGCAGCACCACCTCGACGCCGTGGTGCCGCTCGCGGCGGATGCCGCGGCCCGGATGGGTGCTGATCACGACGACGTCATGGGCGGGCGAGTCGCGCAGCCATCGCGTCACCTGCCAGGCGTACGCCTGCAGGCCGCCGACCTGCGTCATCCGGGGGGCCACCACCGCGACCTTCCAAGGCCTGCTCATCCGTGCACCTCCTTGTCGTACGTCGTGGCGTGCGTCAGCCGCGTCAGCAGCAGCGAGATCGCTCCCCCGGCGCTCTGCCCCAGCCACCACCCGAGCGCGACCCCGGTGAGCCCGTGCTGGGCGCCCCATGCCACGCCGGTGAGGGTGAGGCCGGTCGAGATCAGCTGGGCGAGGACCATGGTCCGGCCCGTGGCGATCAGGCGCAGGCGCATGGCCGCCCAGTAGTTCAGCCCGACCCCGCTCGCACCGAGAGCGAGCAGACGGAGCGCGCCGACGCCGGAGCCCGCGTACTGCGCGCCGAAGACCGCGAGCAGCAGCGGCGCGGCGAGCACGACGACCCCCGCGCCGAGCACGACCGCCGCGGTCATCGTGCGGGCGCCGCGCTGCGTGATGGCCCGCTGCTCCGCGGTGTGGCGCTCGGCCTCCGCGTACATCGCGTTGCCGACCGTGTAGACGGCATGGTTGAGCAGATTGGCGACCTGGAAGCTGATGAAGAAGACCGCGTTGAGCGCAGCCCCCATCGTGTTGATCACGACCAGCGGGAGCACCAGCTGCGGCGTGATCAGGAGCCCGTTGACCACGTAGCCCGAGGCGGCGAGGCCCCGTGCGCTGCCGAAGCCGGGCGAGGGCCGCAGCGAGGGCCGATCGGGCAGGCCGCGCAGGATCACCGCGACGCTCGCAGCCGCGGCGAGCATGCTGGTCGCACCGAGGACGCCGAAGATGTGGAACGCCCCCGCGCCCGCCAGCGTGAACGGCAGCGCCATCCGTACGCCCCCGGTCAGGACGCCGTTGACCCAGAGGTTCGCCCGGACCCGGTCGACGGCCAGGAAGAGGCTGTCGGTGAGCTGGTTGACCGCCGTCGCGGCGACGAGGAGGGCGAAGACGGGAGCCGCCGTCCAGCCGAGGGCCCGGGCCACCCCGGGCGAGAGCGACGGCACGAGTGCCGCATAGGCGAGCGCGAGCGCCACTCCGGCGAGGGCGACGATGAGTCCCGCAGTCGCGACGTCGCTGGCCGGGCGGGTGCTGTGCGACATCGAGCGCAGCAGGCTGACGTTGAGGCCGAGCTGGGCGAAGAACGCCAGCGCCTCGGCGGCACTCACCAGCGTGCTCGCCACCCCGACCTCGGCGGGCTGCGCCAGCCGTGCGACGACGATCCAGAAGAGCGTCCCTGCGCCGGCCATCAGCAGCGTGGTGAGCACCATGATCAGTGCATTGGCGACCACCGGGTCGTCGAGCACCGCGCGCGCCCGCCCGATCGGCGACGGGCGCGCGGCCGAGTGCCGCGGCCCCCTCGGCAGGGTGCCGACGCTCATCGCCACACCTCCGCGTCCCCCGAGCTGTAGAGCAGGTCCAGCCGGCGCTCGAGCACGTCGCGCGGATAGGCGTAGGTCAGCAGATCGCCCGAGTAGAAGACCGTGCCCCTGCTGGCGCGAGCGGTCTGGCGGGTGAGGAAGACGTACTCGCCGCTGCGCAGCGCGACCGGGAGGAAGTCGTTGGTCACGACGCTGCCCTGGGGCAGCTGTGTCTGCAGCCGAGTGATGGAGACGATGTCGCTGGCTGCGACGAACGGAAGGTCGCTGCGCTCGAGCTCGGCGCCGAGCCACCTCGTCGCGGCCACCTCGGGCGTGTCCACGTAGAGCAGGTCGAAGTACGGGCCCTCGTTGGCCTGGGAGATCACCCCGGGCACGCCTCCGAAGGTCGCCGCGACGGCGCCCGTCAGGCAGGCGCCGAGCGCGAACAGGACCGTCGCGGTGCCGCCGTAGGCGTGCCGGGCGCGGACGAAGAGGGTCATCAGGCCGACGCCGACCAGAGGGGCGGCGAGCAGGAGCGCCTGCTGGAAGGCCCGCAGCACGCCGTAGTCGGCCGAGAGCCCCGGCACGGCGACGATCACGCCGACCGCTCCGATGCTGCCGAGCACCAGCCAGACCTGCTCGTCCCAGACCCGGCCGGCGGCGCGGACCTTGATCCAGAGCGCGATCAGGCCGATGACGAGCAGCAGCTCCAGCGCCAGGCCGGCCGCAGCGCGCAGGAGCATGTTCGCGTGGCCGATCGGGAGGCCCAGCCGGTCGAACACCCGGCCCGCCGGGGTCAACGCGGTGGGCGGCACCTCGGTCAGCCGGGGACGCGCGGCGTCGCGATCGTCGACGTTCGGGATGACGTACTCCCCCGGCGAGGCGGCGCGCGCGGACACCAGCCCGTCGTAATAGGTGGTGAACCGCTCCTCGGGGCCCGGCCCGCCCCCGCCGATGAACTTCAGGTCCGAGGAGCCGATCACCGACTTGCCCTCGATCAGGCTGGTGGTGAGCTCGGTGACCGTCTCGGCGAGGTGTCCGCCCGAGTGGGTGATCGGCGTGCTCCACGTCCACGCTGCGGCGGTCAGCACCGCGACGACCCCGGGCGCGAGCATGATGAACACCACGGCGCCGGCGAGCGGGCGCGCCTCATGGGGGTGCTGGTGACGGCGGCGCCACCGGGCGACCGCCGCAGGGAGGACCCGCGAGCCGATCAGGCTCAGCATCAGCGTCGCGATCAGCATGTACGTCGTCGAGTAGTGCGACAGCACCACGCCGACGCCGAAGACCAGCGTCAGACACTGCCGCACCAGCGGCGGGTAGCGGTCCGCGCCCGCCGCGAGCAGCGCGAGCGCGACGAACAGGAACGCCATCTCCTGGCGGGTCAGGTACGGCATGTCGGTGAGGAACGTCGGGAAGATGATGAAGAACGCTGCGCCCACGATCGCCGCCAGCGGCGTGACGATGCGCCGGGCCGCGACATAGACGATCACGGGCACCAGCGCGAAGATCACCTGCGCGACGACCTTGAAGACCGCCAGCCCGCTCACGCCCATCACCTGCCCGAGCACGGTCGGCAGGATGTTGACGCTGAGACAGGCGTGGTACGCGGAGGCGTACTGGTCCATCGACCAGTGCCGCGCCGCGAAGGTCAGCGTGTAGGACAGGTACTCGTTCTGGATGTCGTGGCCGACGATGTACCACCCACGCAGCGAGGTGCCGAGCAGCAGCGCCAGGCCGCTGAGGTAGATCGCCGCGACCGTGCGGCGCGGTACCTCGCCGACCAGGACGGTGGCTGCCAGCGCGCCGACGGCGAGGAGGTGCGCGACCACGGCGACGGCTCCGGAGCGGCCGTTGTTGAGTCGGACGGCGCCGCCGATCGCGAGCACCAGCGCCAGCGCGGCGAGGGTGACCTCGGGGGCCAGCCGCGCGGTCAGCACGGCGTGTGCCCACGCCCGGGCGTTGCCCGGCCAGCGCGACGGCCGGACGAGGGTGACGCGGATGGAGGCGGCGAGCACCAGCAGGGCGTTCGCGGTGCCCGAGGCGAGCAGCAGGGTGTGCTCCTCGAGCGGTCGGTCGTCGCCCCACCACGGCAGCACGGTGTTCAGCAGCAGCGCCCCCACCATCACCCCGAAGAGGGCCAGCCCGAACGCGAAGAGCCGTGCGCTCGTGCGCTCCTCCATCGCGCGGAAGGTCCAGACCGCCAGCACGTACGTCGGGACGCCGAGGAGCGCGACCGCGCCGAGCACCGGCCGGGCCACCGGCAGGGAGAAGTCGTGGGCGAGGGCCCCGGTGGCGGCGGCGACGAGGAGCAGCGGAAGCGCCGCGCGCGCGAGCCACCGGCCCACGGCACCGCCCGTGGCGCGCATCAGGACACCTGGTGCCGGGACGCGGAGGACTGGTGGCGCGACGGGGAGAAGAGCACCCGCTCCGGGGAGGCCAGGAAGTCGCGCAGCGCCTCCTGGACGTGGTTGCGCGGCCACACCTCGGGGTTGAACGCCGCGCTCAGGCTGAGCCGGCCACCGAGCTCGACGGCCTGGACAGAGATCGAGTCGGGCCCGTTCGGGTGGCTGAAGGTGGCGATCAGACTCTCCCCCGGGCGGACGCCCGGGAGCATCGCGACGGTGTGCTGGCCGAAGTAGGAGACGGTGAGGCGCGGCGCACCGGTCGCAGCGGCGCTCGGCGCGTGGGTGTCGGTGGTGTGCCGGCCCCGGGCGCGCATCGCCGCGAGCGCGTACGCCGGCAGGCCGCGGTCGCGGACCTGCACCATCGCCTCGGAGATCGCGACCGGGTCGTGGTCGTCGTGGGGTCGGACGTAGAGCCCGGCCGACCAGTTGCCCCACAGTGGCAGGCCGGCGTGCGGGCGGCGGCTGTTGTAGAGGCACTCGAATCCCGGCCGGACCTCGGCCACGCAGCGGGCCAGCCCGGCCCTGATGCCCGCGATCACGATCGCCGCCATGCTGGCGTCGGGATAGAGCCGGTCGCGCAGATGTCGGACCGCCGCGGTGAAGCGCAGGTCGCTGAGCGCGACCACCGTAGTCGGTGTGCGCTCCTGCTCGTCGATCGCGTACGAGCCGCCGGCGAGCTCGCGCCGGTGGCGCACCACGTACGGCAGCGACCGGGCGTTGCGCAGCAGACCGGCGGCGATGTCCCGGTCACGCTCCCAGGCCGTCGCGACCCGCCAGGGCAGCTCCAACGTCTCCTCCGAGCGCGCCTGGCGCAGCAGATGCCCGACGAAGGTGTCGACCGTGAGCCCATCGCCGAACTCGTGGTCGGCGGTGACCAGCAGCCAGTCGTCACCCACCATCACGGAGAACCGCTGGCGAGCACGCAGGTGCGGCGGCAGGGTGAAGGCGAGCTCGGGGGCGATGGCGTGCAGCGGGCTGGCGAACACGTGCAGGTCCAGCCACGTGTCCATCTCGCGCTCCCCGACCGGGCGCCAGTGGCCGTCCGGATGGCACCAGCGTCCGACCTGCGGGGAGATCGTGGCGATCTGGCGCAGCGCACGCCGGATCAGCGCAGCGTCGGGGATGTCCATCCTGAGGTAGGCGCGGATGTAGCCGATGCCGCGCCAGGCGAGGTCGACCGGGTCGCCGGGGCGCCAGACGCCGCTCATGAGGCCGCTCCGCCGCAGTGCAGGACGAGCTTCTCGGGGCGGCCGTCGAGAGCGACCGTGACCGTCGCCGGCCGGTGCGAGGGCAGCGGAACGGCGAAGTGGCCGGTCGACCCGGGCGCTACGCTCAGGTGGCCGCGGGACCTCCCGGCGTGCCAGCCGAAGACGGTCGTACGGTCCAGGTGGCTCGCGAGGGCGACCTGGAGACCCTGCGCGTTGACGTCGGGCGAGCAGGTGCGGGCCGCGGTGGGCGAGGCGAAGGCGAGCTCGACGTACGGGGTCGGGAGTCGGTGGGTGGAGACCACGAGCTGGTGGCGGAGGGTCGATAAGGCGACGGCGCCGCCGGCCGTGACGAGGCCGAGCAACGCGAGCACCGGCACCGCGCCGAGCCACCACGGGCCGCCGGGGCGGCCGGTGGGAGCGGGCGAGGTCATCGTGCTGTCGTCACCGCCGGAAGCTCGCGCTCGGGCATGGCGAGCGCGACCACCGCCGCGGTCGCCGCAGTCGGTACCGCCGGGTGGTGCATGTAGACCAGATGGCTCTGGCCGTGCCGGGTGCGGGTCACGACGTCGACCACGACGCCGATCGCGACCAGCACCGCGATGGTCACCATCCCGGCGAACTGCGCCTCGACGGTGAGGCCGATGTTGGTGCCGGCCAGGTGGCCCAGATACGCGAGCATCGCGAACAGCGTGGCGGTGGAGGCGATGAGCGCGGCATAGAACGGCAGCGGGCGCTCGTAGCGGAAGAGCGAGAACGCGGTCTGCAGGATGCGGCGTCCGTCGCGGAAGGTGTGCAGCTTCGACTCGCTTCCGTCGACGCGCGCCCGGAAGCCCACGGGCAGCGAGGTGCACGGCACCCGCAGCGTCAGGCAGTGCACGGTCAGCTCGGTCTCGATCTCGAAGCCGCGCGACGTCGCCGGGAAGCTCTTCACGAAGCGACGGCTGAAGACGCGGTAGCCGCTGAGCATGTCGCGCGCGTTCTCGCCGAAGAGCCGGGCGACGACGCCGTTCAGGAGGCGGTTCCCCCACTCGTGGCCGCCTCGATAGGCCTCGGCGTCCTCGGGCGTCCGGACCCCGAGCACGTGGTCGTACGGGCCCTCCATCAGAGCGCGGATCATCTGCGGGGCGTGGGCCGCCTCGTAGGTGTCGTCGCCGTCGATGAGCACGTAGATGTCGGCGTCGATGTCGGCGAAGGCCCGCCGCACGACGTTGCCCTTCCCCGGACGCGACTCGGTCCGCACGATGGCGCCTGCTGCGCGGGCGATCTCGGCCGTGCCGTCGGTGCTGTTGTTGTCGTAGACATAGACGTCGATGCCGGGCACGGCCTCGAGCAGGCCCGTCACCACGTTCGCGATGGCGGCGGCCTCGTTGAGGCACGGCACGATCGCCGCGACCCGGTAGCCGGGGAACATCGGTGCGCTGGGCCGTAGGTTGCGGACGCGGCGCGCTCCGGGGGCGACGGGGCGCTCGGGGCGGCTGATCTCGAACCAACGTGTCAACTCGGTCACGGGGGTGCTCCGTTCGACGCATGCAGGGGGAACCCGAGAGGGAGCCAACGACGAGGTGGGGACCGGTCGTGGACGTGGATGCAACGAGTTCTCGTTCGCGGAGTGACGGGTGCTTCGGAAACACTCCCGAAGTGGCCTAGACCACCGCGGGGACCGTGGGTACCTGCTCCCCATGAGGATCGCGATCACCGGAGCCAGTGGCAATGTCGGTACGGCGCTGGTGCGCGCCCTGAGCGCGCACGGACACGAGGTCGTCGGCATCGCGCGCCGGCCCCCGGCTCCGAGCAGCAGGTATGCGGAGGCGGAGTGGCACGCCGTCGACCTGACCGCGGCGGACGCCGTCCCCCGCCTCACCGCGGCCTTCGCGGGCGCGGACGCGGTCGTCCACCTGGCGTGGGCGTTCCAGCCCACCCACGACCGGGACTACACCGAGCGCCTCGACGTCGGCGGCACGGAGCGGGTGATCGAGGCGGTGCTCGCGGCCGGGGTCCCGCACCTGGTCCACCAGTCCTCGCTCGGGGCCTACTCCCCCGCCCCCGCCGACGACCGCCCGGTGCCGGAGACCTGGGCGCGCCGCGGCATCGCCACCTCTCCGTACAGCCGGCACAAGGTCGCCGCGGAGGAGATCCTCGACGAGACCCTCGCGCGGCATCCCGACCTGATCATCGCGCGCACCCGGCCGGTGCTGATCGGCCAGCGGCTCAGCGGCTCGGGCCTGCTGCGCTACGCGATGCCGGCCCTGGTCCCGGCGGCCGTGCTCAAGCGGGTGCCGATCCTGCCGGTCGACGGGCGGCTACGGCTGCAGTTCGTGCATGCCGACGACGTGGCCACCGCGATCCGCCTGATCGTCGAGCAGCACGCCGGCGGCGCGTTCAACCTCGCCGCCGAGGACGTCGTGCCGGTCGACGCGATCGCCCGGGCCCTCGGCGGGCGTCACGTCCAGGTGCCGCTCCTGGTGCTGCGCCGCCTCGCCGACCTCAGCTGGCGCGCGCACCTCCAGCAGGTCGACGTCGGCTGGCTCGACATGGCGTACCAGGCGCCGCTGCTCGACAGCACCCGCGCCCGCGTCGAGCTGGGCTGGTCGCCGCAGCACCGCAGTGCCGATGTCCTCGCCGAGGTCATCGACGGGATGCGCGCGGGGGCGTACGACGACACCCCCATCCTGCGCCCGCGTCGGGTGCGCGAGGGCGTCGTCCGGGCGCTACGGGGAGAGCCGGTCGCCCACCGTCATCGTCCGTGAGCGGCAGCGGCGGCCGAGGGGCCGAGCTTCTGGATCTGCAGGACCTCGGTCGGGGTGAGCGCGCGCCACGGTGAGGGCACCGCCGCCGTGCCCGGCACGCCGGGGCGATCGCCCTGCGTCCACCACTGCGCCTCGTAGGCGGTGTTCTCGAACAGGACCCGGTCGCCCTCGTGATAGACGCGGCCGATGCGCCACTCGGGGTAGGTGCCGGCCGCGAGCGTCGGACTCGGCTCGGGGCGCTCCCCCGGCAGCACCGGGCCCAGCAGCGTCCACGGGGACTCGGTCTGCAGCGGGTCGTCCGGCATGTCGCCGGAGGTCCACCACTTGGCCTCGTAGACGTTGTGGTGCCAGACGACGCGCTCGGCCTGCACGTAGACGTGCGAGGGCGCCCACACCGGGTACGGCGCGGTGCTGGGATCGTCGGAGGGCATCACGGTGGGGTCAGCGGTCGGCGTGGCCGCCGCCCGAGGCGTGCTCGCATCGGCGCTCGTGGTGGTGTGGTCGACCCCGGAGAGCGCCGCGGTGAAGGCCGACGGAGCCTGGGTGACGCCGCTGCACGCGTCGGAGACGATCGTGACGTCGGGATAGTTGGCGCCGCAGGCGCGGTCGCGGTTGAGCGACCACATCGCGACCCGGCCGAGCTTGTGCGCGGTCGCGAAGGAGCGCAGTCGCGCCGCGTCGGCGAGGGTGAAGACCTCGCCGGCGATGTCGTTCTGGCCGATCATCGCGGTGGCACCCATCCGCTGCCAGACCGCCAGGCCGGTCGGCCGCTTCCCGCCGTGGGCGTAGACCCTCCCCAGCTGGGTGTGGGCGGCGTTCAGGGCGCTCACGGCCGCCTCACCCATCGTCTGGCCGGACGGGAGGTCGCCGTAGTCCATGGTCATGAGGTTCACGCCGGCCAGGTCCACGCCGGCGGCGATCGTGCCCGTGACGAGGGCCAGGCCTTCGGCGGTCAGGCCGGAGCGAGCCACCGGGACCGTGAGCCAGACCTTGACGTGGGTGTCCTCCTGGAGCCGCGCGATGGCCTCGCCGCGGCGTGCGGTGGCGCTCGTGTCCGAGAGCGCCTTGCCCTCGACGTCCAGATCGATGGTCCTCACCTTGTAGCGGCTCACTACCCCCTTGTACGCGGAGAGCAGCTCGTCGGGTGAGGTGCATCCGACGGCGAGGTCGGTGTTCGCCTGGCCCCCGAAGGAGACGAGGGGGTTGCCGCCGCGCTGGCGCAGCAGGGCGATGCGGCGGTCGAGGTCGAGCGCGTCGCCGGCCTCGTCCATCGAGTACGCGCCGCCCCAGCTCGGGGTGCACGGTGCGCCGGGGTCACTGACCACGAAGGAGAGCGTCGCGTCGAGGGCGGCTGCGCTCTCGGGGGACTCGAAGGGCTCACGAGGCGTCGCGGTGACGTCGACGTAGCCGGAGAAGCCGGGGGCGGACGCGTCGTCGAGCGCTCGGCTCTCCTGGAACCACGTCCAGCTGCGCAGGGACGCCAGGACGAGCGCCGCGATCACCACGACCAGGAGGGCCAATCGGGGCCACGAGAGCCGCCGTCCATCGAACTGTCCCACCGGTTCTCCACGCTTGTCTGTTGGTTTCGCACCTGCCGGGCCTCATCGTGCCGGATAATCCGCTGTCGCAAGCAATGATGGGAAAACAACGGGGATCCGGTGATGATGCGCGCAGGGACGGCACAGGGCGCGGCGTCAGCGACGGCACCGCGGCGTCAGTGGGGCGCGGAGCGTCGGGCGGAGCCGATGCCGATCGTGCATCTGCGCCCCTCGGTGCGCAAGCTCACCTGGGGCCGCATCGCCATCGCCTTCACGATCCTGTGCTGGGTCGGCTACCTGGTCTCGACGGTCTTCCGGCGCTTCCTCAACGACGGTGCCGGATTCCGGTTCACCATGGAGGCGCTCGGCTACCTCGCCGTGGTCACCGCACTCAGCTTCTCCGCGCTGATGTATCTCGTCGCGCGCCAGGGCGCGCTGCGCCGCTTCCGTGAGCACCGCCGGGTGCCGCGCGGCATGCTCGACGCGCACTTCACCCACGAGCACGGCGCCCTCACGGTGCTGGTGCCGTCCTACGCCGAGGAGCCGGACGTCGTTCGGCTCACGCTGTGGAGCGCGGCGCTGCAGGAGTATCCCGACCTGCGGGTGGTGCTCCTCGTCGACGACCCGCCGTTCCCCACCGACCCAGAGACCCTCGCGCAGCTCGAGGCCACCCGAGCGCTCGCCGAGGAGATCGACGAGGCCCTGGCGAAGCCCTGCGAGCGGGCCCAGAGCGCGTACGACCACGCGGTGACCGTGCTGGGCGAGGTCTCGGCGCACACCGTGGCGCCGGTGGAGCTGGTCCGCGGTCTGGCCGAGGAGTACGAGGCCGCGGCCTCCTGGCTGGAGGAGATGGGCCGCGAGGAGGTCGTCGCCGACCACGTCGCCGAGTTCTTCGTCGAGCAGGTCCTGATGGGCCTCGCCAGCGAGCTGCGGCTGACCCTGCTGGCCCTCACCGCCGTCGTCGCCGACGGCGGCCAGCTGCCGGCGGTGCGCCTGCTCGAGCTGCACAGCCGCCTCATCTGGATCTTCGGCGCCCGCCTCGGCACCTTCGAGCGCAAGCGCTACGCCTCGCTGTCCCAGGAGGCCAACAAGGCGATGAACGTCAACGCCTACCTCGGGCTGATGGGGTCCGCCTGGAGGGCCGAGGAGACCGCGGCCGGCGTCGAGCTGCGGCGCCTGGCGCCGGGCACCGAGGCCGAGCCCGGAGACCTCGACATCGAGATGACCGATTACGTCCTGACCCTCGACGCCGACTCGCTGCTGCTGCGCGACTACTGCCTGCGGCTGGTCTACTTCCTGGAGCAGCCGGAGAACGACAAGGTCGCGATCGTCCAGACGCCCTACTCGTCGTTCCGCGGCGCCCCGACCCGCATCGAGCGGATCGCCGGCGCCACCACCGACATCCAGCACATCCTGCATCAGGGCCTGACCGAGTACGACGCCACCTTCTGGGTCGGTGCCAACGCCGTCATCCGCCGCCAGGCGCTCGAGGACATCGTCGAGGTCGACACCGTCGGCGGCCACGAGATCCGGACCTACATCCAGGACCGCACCGTCATCGAGGACACCGAGTCCAGTGTCGACATCGCGGCGGCCGGGTGGCGGCTGGTCAACTACCCCGAGCGGCTCAGCTACAGCGCCACCCCGCCGGACTTCGGCTCGCTGGTCGTGCAGCGCCGGCGCTGGGCCAACGGCGGTCTGTTGATCCTGCCGAAGTTCTGGCGCTCGCGTCGTGCCCGCGCCAAGGCCGGCCAGCCCCTGCGCCTCCTCGAGGTCGCGCTGCGGGTGAACTACATGGCCTCGCTCGCCTGGGCGAGCCTCGGCCTGATCTTCCTGCTGTTCTACCCCTACGACGGTCGGCTGCTGAGCCCGCTCGTGGTCGGCGCCGCGCTCCCCTACTTCCTCGCGATGGCCAGCGACCTGCGCCTGTGCGGGCATCGGGGCCTGGACGTGTTCCGCATCTACGGGTTCAACCTCGTCCTGCTGCCCGTCAACCTCGCGGGGGTGCTGAAGTCGGTCCAGCAGGCGTTCACCGGTGAGAAGATCCCGTTCGCGCGTACGCCCAAGGTGCGCAACCGGACCGCGGCCCCGGGGCTGCACGTGCTCGTCCCGTACCTGGTGGTGGGCTTCTCCGTGCTCACCGCGTGGCGCGACTTCCACCACCAGAACTGGCCCAACTTCGCCTTCGCCGTCTTCAACGCGGTCCTCGCGCTGGCCGCGATCCGTGCCTACATCGGCGTGCGGTCCTCGCTCGTGGACATGGCGATGGGCGTGGTGAACTGGCTGATGGTGCCCAAGCGCTCCGTCCCGGTGCAGCCGGAGCTCGCGCTCGACGGCCCGCAGGCGCAGGCCGTCGACTGGGCGGGCATCCTCTACCACGGCGACCGCCGTCTCGACCGCGACCTGCGCCGCAACGACGACCGCCGTACGCGCCTGGTCGATGCGCCGAGCCGCCCGCGCCGCCGCTGATCCCAGGCCCTCCGCGCGCCCTTGTTGTGCTATCTCATATGTGAGTTATCGTCTTCGGCATGACGGATGACTACAAGGGCCGTATCGGCAACCTGGTCCGCGACGCCCGCAAGCACCGTGGGCTGACCCAGACGCAGCTCGCGGAGCGCCTGGCCACGTCTCAGAGCGCCATCAACCGCATCGAGAAGGGCCAGCAGAACCTCTCGCTGGAGATGATCGCGCGGATCGGCAGCGCTCTGGAGTCCGAGATCGTCGCCCTCGGCGCCGGTCCGACGCACCTGCGTGTCACCGGCCCCACCACCCTGTCGGGCGAGATCGACGTCAAGACCTCGAAGAACGCCGGGGTCGCGCTGCTGTGCGCCACCCTGCTGAACAAGGGGCGCACGACGCTGCGCAAGGTCGCGCGCATCGAGGAGGTCAACCGCCTGCTCGAGGTGCTCAACTCCCTGGGCGTGCAGACCCGCTGGCTCAACGAGGACAACGACCTCGAGATCATCCCGCCCAAGGTGCTGCGTCTCGACGCGATCGACGAGGCCGCCGCCCGTCGTACCCGCTCGGTGATCATGTTCCTGGGCCCGCTGCTGCACCGCTCCGAGGAGTTCCAGCTGCCGTACGCCGGCGGCTGCAACCTCGGCGAGCGCACCGTCGAGCCGCACATGGCCGCGCTGCGTCCGTTCGGGCTGCAGGTCAAGGCCACCGACGGCTCGTACCACGCCTCGGTCGACCCGAAGATCCAGCCCGGTCGCCCGATCGTCCTCACCGAGCGCGGCGACACCGTCACGGAGAACGCGCTGATGGCCGCGGCGCTGCACCCCGGCACCACCGTGATCCGCAACGCCTCGTCGAACTACATGGTCCAGGACCTGTGCTTCTACCTGCAGAAGCTCGGCGTGACCGTCGAGGGCATCGGCACCACCACGCTCACCGTCACGGGCCTGGAGGAGATCGACGTCGACCTCGAGTACGCGCCGTCCGAGGACCCCATCGAGGCGATGTCGCTGCTCGCCGCGGCGATCGTGACCAGCTCCGAGATCACCATCCGCCGGGTGCCGATCGAGTTCATGGAGATCGAGCTCGCGACCCTGGAGGAGATGGGCTTCTCCTACGAGCGTGGCGCGGAGTACGCCGCCCTCAACGGCAAGACCCGGCTGGTCGACATCGTCACCAAGCGCTCCATGCTGCGCGCTCCGCTCGACAAGATCCACCCGATGCCGTTCCCCGGCCTCAACATCGACAACCTGCCGTTCTTCGCCGTGATCGCGGCCGTCGCCCAGGGCCAGACACTGTTGCACGACTGGGTCTACGAGAACCGCGCGATCTACCTGACCGAGCTCAACAAGCTCGGCGGCCAGGTCAAGCTGCTCGACCCGCACCGCGTGATGATCGAGGGCCCGACGCACTTCTCCGGCACCGAGATCGTCTGCCCGCCGGCGCTGCGTCCGGCCGTGGTGATCCTGCTGGCGATGCTGGCCGCCAAGGGCACCTCGGTGCTGCGCTCCACGTACGTGATCGCGCGTGGGTACGAGGACCTCGCCGAGCGTCTGAACCAGCTCGGTGCCAACATCGAGCCCTTCCGCGACATCTGAGCCGCACCCGGCCCGAACGAGCAGAAGGAGGCCCCGGCGCGGGGGTGCGGCGGCTGGGCGGTCTGGGCGTCGGCCCCCCCCCCCGTGGGGGGCCGTGACGACGGCCTCGGGGCGAAGGGCCACCGGGCCGAGCAGGCCCGAGTCCGGCACCGGCTTGCCGGCGGCGGTCCGCTTGTTCAGCAACGTGTTGGTGACCCGTACGGAGATGGTGTTGGTGCCGACGTGCAGCGCGGAGGTGACGTCCACGACGTACGGCGCCCACAGCGCGCGCGGCAGGGTGGTCCCGTTCGCGGTCACCTGGGCGATGGTGCCCACCCGACCCAGGTCGAGCTGCAGCCGACGGCCGGCGAGGTCGGCCGGGGTGAGGCTCACCGTGGTCTGGTAGACGCCGCTACCGGAGAAGTTCGGGTCGGTCCTCGTCCAGCTCCCGAGCGTGGTCGGGACGGCCGTGGCGCCGTCCTTCTCCAGCCGCAGGGTCCATGGCCCGTCGAGCGCGATCGGCGCGAGCGGGTCGCTGACGGTGACGCTGCCGTGGAACGTGTGGCCGTGGTCGGTGCCGGTCAGCTCCGTGGCGCCGGGGTGGTCGAGCAGCACCGTGGCCTGCAACGCGCCGCCATGCGACGTCGTCACCGACTCCGCCATCAGGTCGCCGATGAGATGCGCTGTGGCCTTGGTGCCAGCGCGGAACACGACGGCGATGGTCTCGTCGGGCTCGAGGGTGAGCGGCACCGTGGTGCTGGCGCGGGCGCCGTGGCCATCGGTGTCGTACGTGCCGGCCACCCGTGTCTCGCCGGAACGGAGATCCCACAGCTCGGGGACGCCGTCGACCGGGAAGGTCGCCCGGGTGGTGACCTCGTCGGCCGACTCGTTGTAGAGGACGAACGAGGTGTCGCCGTCCCGCTCGGTGCGAAGGACGCGCAGCGCGGGTGCCGCCGGTGAGAGGGAGGCGGCCACGACGCCGGTCTGCTGTGCCAACGGGGTGAGCTCGGCGGCGAGCGCCTCTCGGGTGCTCGCGTACGGCACGACGGCGACCGCGCCCGCCCCGTGGCGGGTCCAGTCGGCGCCGGCGCCCCCGAAGAGGTCGGTCAGCGCGTCGGTCAGCTCCCGGTCGCGGCCGGTCGCCTCGTGGGTGGGGAGCTCGCCCTCGATGACCACGTGGCCACCGGTCTGCACGAATCTGGCCAGGGTCCGCACCGTCGCCAGGTCGATGACGGGCGTCGTCGGCACGACCACGGTGCGGTACGAGGCCTGCCCGATGTGCAGCTCTCCTCCCTTCGAGGTGGCCTGGAACCGGGTGTGCGGGTCGCCGGAGAACGAGCCGTCGCTGACCATGTCGAAGTCGATCTGGCCCTGCTCGAGGGCGTAGGCCGCTGTGGAGAGATCCGCGTCCAGCCGGTGCGCGGGCTCCGAGGCCCAGGTCTGCTCGGCCGCGCGCTGCGGCTGCAGCAGCACGGTCCGGGCGCCGTTCCTGCCTCGAGCGAGCTCACTCACCCGACCGATCCAGGCGTCGACGTCGCCCATCGCGTCCCAGTACGTGCTGGACGGGCCGAACGGCGGCGCGAAGTACACCTGATTCTCGTCGGTCCACATGGCGTGCAGCGCGTAGTCGTTGATCCCGCGGGTGGTCAGCGCGCCGACCGTGGCATGGATGAACTGCGGCGCGACGTCCCACCCCGAGTTGCCGAAGACCTCCGAGAGCGAGCGCTGAGCGCCGCTGAGGTGAGCGGCGGAGGAGGCGTTGCGGCCCAGCGTGGTCTGGTGTCCGGCCACGTAGTCACCGGTGATCATGTCGGTGCCCGGCACCTGGGCGTACTGGTTGTCCTTGGAGAGGTCGCCGGTGCTGTGCATCCGCTGTTGCGGACCGTTCTCGTCCAGCAGCGGGTTGGTGATCAGCTGGAGGCCGTGCTCGTCCATCCAGGTGGCCTGGCGCTGGTAGTAGTTGGTCGCGTACGCGTTGTTGACCGCACGCCAGTAGTCGCCCGCCTTCTGCTCGCCGGTGCGGCCTAGCTGCTCGTAGGCGGCGGTGTAGGCCACGCCCGGGGTCGAGCCCTCCTCCGTGATCAGGTCGGTGACGCTGCTCGACCACGGCAGCGCCTTGAACGGCCACGGCTCGGCTGAGGAGAGGAACGGCTCGTCGTCCCAGAAGCCCGGCACGACGGTGCCCATCGCCCAGCCGAAGCGGCGCACGTACTCGCCCTGTGCGAAGTCGAACAGGTAGTCGCTCACCTTCGGGTCCAGGGTGTTGAGATAGCCCCGCGTGTATCCGGTGGAGTCATCACTGAGGGTGGTGGTGCCGTAGGTGTCCAGTTGCCACGTGCCCGCGGGCACCTTCCACGTGCCGCTCTCGAGCTCGGGGGTGAGCTCGACGAGGTCCGCGGCGTCGGTCGAGCCGACCGGGCGGGCCGCTGCTGCCATCGCGCCTTCGATCCTCACCAGCGGACCGCCGAACCCGGCGACCTGGTCGCCGGTGTCGAAGCTGCGGGAGAGCAGCACCTGACCGCTCGGGTCGGTGACCACCAGGTTGTCCCAGGTCACCCGCTGCAGACCCTCGATCGCGTCCTGCACGCCGACGCCGCCGTACTCGGCACTGACGGCAGGTGCGCCCGTCGGGTAGGCGCCGTCGACGGCGGTCGGCTGGACGGTCTTGTTGATGGTCGGCGTGATCCGGTCGCCGGCGACCTTGACGGTGATGGTCTGGTCCGAGCGAGGGTTGAAGCCGGGGGTCGGGACGCCAGCGGTGAGCTGGCTGCGCTGGCCCTTGCCGGGACCATCGACGCGCCAGACGGCGGCGCGTCCCTTGACGTCCACATCGACCAGGTAGCCCTGCGAGCCGTCCGCGTTGGAGCGGACCATCAGCTGAGCGCCGGACTTGGTCAGATGCACCTTGCCGGTGGCGGTGTAGTCGGTCCACTGGACGCCTGGGGTGAACGGGTGCGCACCCTCGCGGATGCTGGCGTCGACGACGAGGCGACCATCGGCGACGCTCAGGCCGCTGGACATGCTCGGGTCGACCGTCGCCGGGCCCGTGATCACCTGCGTCGAGCGCTGCAGCGCCTTGAGCCGCATCTCGGGGTGCGCCGCCACGGTCCGGTCCCCCACCGTGCCGCCGTTGGCGATGAGGCCGCCGGCCTTGCCGCTGGGAAAGTTGCTGTCGTTGAACAGCCAGATGTGCATGCCGGTGCGCTGGGCCTCGCGAAGGACGTGCTCGACGATGTCGAACCAGCCGTCGGTGAAGTAGGCCGGCTGCATCTGGTCTCCCCCGTAGGGGAAGAGCACCGCGGAGTAGATGCCCTTGTCGCGCATCTCCCGCATCTGGGTGTCGACGACCTGTGGCGTGACGGTGCCGGTCCAGTACCAGTAGAGCATCGGACGGCTGTCGGGGGTCGGGTCGGCGAAGCTCGCTGCATCGAAGCCGCCCGCGGAGGCGGGGGTCGGGCGGTCGGCCTCCTCGAGGGGCGCGCCCGCACCGGCGAGAGCCGGTCCGCTCGATGCGATCACCGACAGAGCGAGTGCCGCAGCTGTGGCGGCTCCGAGACGAGAACGCCGTCTCGGCGAGTTGAAACGAATCACAATCGACCTTTCGTTGAAGGTGGAGGCGCGTACGATCGATATCGCGCGCACTGTGACGTACGACACTAGTTCGATCCGCGAGATTCTGTAACGTTTCATTCAGCATGTGGGCACTCCTGCCCGGCTGCCGCGGGCACGCGGCCCCCGCGCGACATACTGCTCTCGTGACCTCGCCCACCGTGCTCGCCTTCGCCCACCGGGGCGGCGCCTACCACCCTGAGATCGAGGGGCTGGAGAACACCCTCGCCGCCTTCGAGCACGCCGTCGCGCTGGGCTACACCCATCTCGAGACCGACGTGCACGTCACCCGCGACGGCGTGCTGCTCGCCTTCCACGACGACGTCCTCGATCGGGTCACCGACCAGAAGGGCGCGATCGCCCACCTCACGTTCTCGGACGTGCGCGCCGCGCGGATCGGCGGCCGTCACCAGGTGCCCACCCTCGCGGAGCTCTTCGACTGCTTCCCCGACGCGACGTTCAACATCGACCTCAAGTCGGCGGGCTCCGTCCGGGCGCTGGCGTCGTTCCTGGAGGCCCGCAACGCGCAGGATCGGGTGATGGTCGGCTCGTTCGGCATCCGCCGGATGCGCGAGTTCCGGCGGCTCACCGGAGGCCGGGTGCCGACCGGTGCGCACCCCGGCGAGGTCGCCGCCTACCTCCTCTCGCCGAGCGTCCGGGTGGCGCGCCGACTCGCGGGTGACGACTTCGCCGCCTTCCAGGTGCCGCGTACCCGGACCGTGGCGGGGCGCACGGTGCCGATCGTGACCCGGTCCTTCATCGAGCGCGCCCATCGGGCCGGCAAGCAGGTGCACGTGTGGACCATCGACGACCCGGACGAGATGCGGATGCTCCTCGACCTGGGCGTCGACGGCCTGATGACCGATCGCACCGATCTGCTGAAGTCGGTGCTCGTCGAGCGTGGCCAGTGGGCCGCGGAGGACGGGTCGTGAGCGCTCTGGGCGACTTCGCCGCAGTGCACCGGCGCCGCCAGCAGAACGCCTGGAACTGGTACGACTGGGCCAACTCGGCGTTCTACACCACCGTGCTCACGGTGATCCTCGGCCCGCTGATGATCACGGTCGCCGGACGCGCCGCGGGCTGCGGTGACAGCCCGGACGACACCTGCTCCCGGACGGTCGACGTGATCGGCCTGCACCTGGCCGCCGGCTCGCTGCCCTCGTACCTGACGAGCTTCGCGACCATCGCGAGCGCGTTCGTGCTGCCGATCGTCGGAGCGATCGTCGACCGCAGCGGACGCAAGAAGCAGCACATGGCGTGGTTCGCCTGGTCCGGCGCCTTCGTCGCCTCGCTGCTGTTCTTCCTGCGTGGCGACCACTGGCAGCTGCCGGCCGTCGCGGTGGTGGTCAGCTCGATCCTCGGCGGCTGCTCGCTGGTGAGCTACTACGCGATGCTCAACGACATCTCGACCGAGGACGAGCGCGATGGCGCCTCCTCGCGCGCGTGGGCGTTCGGGTATCTCGGCGGCGGAGTGCTCCTGCTGATCAACCTCGTCATGGTCCAGCTGCACGGCACCTTCGGCCTGGAGAAGGAGATGGCAGCACGACTCTCGCTGCTCTCCGCGGCGCTGTGGTGGGCGGGCTTCACGATCATCCCGATCGTCCGCCTCGAGAACGTCGGTCCGGTCAACGTGGTCCCCGAGACGGGTGGGCTGCTGCGTCGCAGCTTCGGTCAGCTCTGGACCACGCTGAAGGAGGTCCGCACCTTCCCGATGACCTTGCCGTTCCTGCTGGCCTACCTCTTCTACAACGACGGCATCCAGACGGTCATCTACAGCGCCTCGATCTTCGGCTCCAAGCAGCTGCACTTCGGCGATGCGGTGCTGATCGCCGCGATCCTGCTGATCCAGTTCGTCGCCTTCGGCGGCGCGCTCTTCTTCGGCCGGTGGGCCGAGCGGTACGGCGCGTACCGGTGCCTGCTGTACGGCACCTACGCCTGGATGGTGATCGTGCTGGCCGCCATGTTCCTGCCGGCGCGCAACGTCACCCTGTTCCTCGTCGTCGGGATCGCGATCGGCGTCGTCCTCGGCGGTACCCAGGCGCTCTCGCGCTCGTTCTACAGCCTGCTCATCCCTCGTGGGCGCGAGGGCGAGTACTTCGCCCTCTACAACGCCTGCGAGCGCGGCACGTCGTGGTTCGGCACGCTGCTGTTCGGCATCGTCTTCCAGATCACCGGGTCCTATCGGCCCGCTATCGTCTCGCTCGTCGTCTTCTTCGTGCTCGGCGCCTTCTTCCTGCTGCGCCTGGATCCGCGCCGGGGCATCGAGGACGCGGGCAACGTCGTGCCGTCATCCCTGTGAGGGCCGAAAAGTCAAGAGTGATGTGACCCCCTTCATAGCGTGGACGGAATCTTCGGCCCGCGGTTACCGTTGAAAGAGTCGAAGGGTTCGGCACACGACCCTGACTCTTGGGGGAAAGTAAAGGAGGTGGCCCATGGCAGAGCGCACATTGCGTGGCGCCCGACTCGGCGGCCAGAGCTTCGAGGACGAGCGCGGCATCGAGTTCGCCGCTCGTCAGCAGGTCGGCTACAAGTGTTCGCACGGACACCAGTTCGAGATCACCATGTCCGACGAGGCCGACGTGCCGGCGACGTGGGAATGCCCGCGCTGCGGTGCTGAGGCGCTCAACATCTCCGGAGCACTTCCGGAGGAGAAGAACGAGAAGCCGGCCCGTACGCACTGGGACATGCTCCTCGAGCGTCGTTCGGAGAAGGAGCTGGAGGACATCCTCAAGGAGCGCCTCGACCTGCTCCGCGGCGGCGAGATCGGCCCCGCGCACCTGCACCGACCCAGCAAGAAGAAGGCCGGCGTCTGATCCCCTACGCGGTGGACTAGCGCTGGTCGTCGTCGACCACCTCGCCCTGGACGACCGGTCCCCGACCGGCTCCGGGGCGAGTTGCATTTCCGGCCGCGCCCGACGGCACGACGACGAGCCGCCTGGCCACGATCGCGGTCAGCACGCGGCGCGCCGCGGGCCGGGTGAACGGCAGGATCAGGGCGAAGCCGACCAGATCCGTGACGAAGCCCGGGCTGATCATCAGGGTGCCGCCGATCACGATCAGCACGCCGTCGGCGAGCTCGCGCGCCGGCATCCGGCCGGACGCCAGCGCCTCGCGCAGGGCCGCCCAGGCGCGGCCACCCTCGCGCTTGACCAGCCAGCTGCCCAAGAACGCGTCGGCGATGAGCAGAAGGACCGTCCACCATGCGCCGATCACCTGACCGACCTGGATGATGACGTAGATCTCCAGGACCGGCATCACCACGAAGGCGAGCAGCAGGAGCCACGGCCAGCGGCGCCGCCGCGGACGCTCGGCCGGCGACGGCGTCATCGCTTGTCCAGTGCGTGCCGCAGCTGTGCCCGGCGCTCCTGCAGACCCCAGCGGGTGACGAGCTTGAGCGACTCCGAGGCGACCGCACCGCTCATCTTCGAGGCGCCGCGCACGCGCTCGACGAACTCGATCGGCACCTCCTTGACGACCAGGCCCGCTCGGACCGTACGGGTGGCGAGGTCGGTCTGGAACACGTAGCCCGCCGACTCCACCGAGGCCAGCTCGATCTTCTCCAGGGTCTCGCGTCGGAAGACCCGGAAGCCGGCGGTGGCGTCGCGGATGCTCAGGCCGAGCAGCATCCGTACGTACAGGTTGCCGCCGCGCGACAGCGCCTGGCGCGACAGCGGCCAGTTGACCACCGAGCCGCCCCGGACGTACCGGGAACCGATCACCAGGTCGGCGCTCCTCAGCGCCTCCAGGAGGCGGTGCAGCTGCTCGGGCTGGTGCGAGCCGTCGGCGTCCATCTCCCCGATGACGTCGTAGTCACGCTCCAGCGCCCAGGCGAATCCCTCGAGGTAGGCGGCACCGAGACCGTTCTTCACGGTGCGGTGCAGGACGTGCACGCGGCTGTCCGTGGCGGCCATCTCGTCGGCGAGCGCTCCGGTGCCGTCCGGGGAGCTGTCGTCGACGATCAGGACGTCGACCTCGGGCTCGGCGCGGCGCAGTCGCTCCACGATCCAGCCGATGTTCGCCGCCTCGTTGTAGGTCGGGACGACCATGACGACCCGCCCGAGGGCGCTCAGATCAGTACTCACGTTCCGTCTTCCGCTTCGACCTGCTGTTGATGGCGCTGAGGATCAGCCTAACCAGCACCAGCCCGGCAGCGACCTGACCGGGTAGGCCGCCGAGCCACATCGCCGGGCTCGTGCCGCTGATCAGGGCGACCTGGTGGTCGAGCACGGCCCGGGTCCGGGTGGGAACCGTGGCGACGACGTGGCCGTCCGGCGCGACGATCCCACTCAGCCCGTTCAAAGAGGCGACCACGGCGTAGCGCCCGGCGGCCATCGCCTGGACCCTCGTGATCGCGAACTGCTGGGCGACCTGGTCGGTGCCGATGAAGCTGGCGTTGCTGGTCTGTACGGTCAGCAGCCGACCGCCGTTGCGGGTCTGTGGGTCCACGACACCGTCGAAGGCGATGTCGAAGCAGATCGCGTCCGTCACCGGCACCGTGCCGACGAGCAGCGGCGTCTGCCGGGTGCCGGCCACCATGTCGTACGACAGTTGGCTGAGGCCGCTGAAGTTCCGGTCCCCGAGCAGGCCGCGCATCGGGAGGTACTCGCCGAACGGCACCGGGTTGTGCTTGGTGTAGCGGTCCCCCGGGCCCGTCACCGGGTCCCAGACGATGCCCTGGTTGAGCACGTGCGTCTTGTCCGGCGCGTTCGGCAGGCCGCCGACCACGACCGGCACGCCGATCGCCTGCACGGCGGCCCAGATGCCGTCGTTGGTCGTGGTGTCGGTGATCGGGTCGGTCGCGGTGGCGTTCTCCGGCCAGAGGACGAAGTCCGGCTCCCGCTGTGTCCCCGCGGCGACGTCGCGCGCGAGCTGCTCGGTGAGGGCCACGTGGCTGGCGGTGACCGCGCGGTAGTTGGCCAGGACGTCGCCGTCGCCGGGGACGTCGCCCTGGACGAGGGCGACCTGGAGGCGCCCTTCGACGTGCCCGTTCCACGGACGCCACAGCGGGACGCTCACCAGGGCGCACACCGCCACCAGGACGCCGAGGGCGCGCCGCCGGCGCGGTGCGACCACGAGCCGGGCGATCAGCGCGCCGAGGAGCGCGAGCACGAGGCTCACTCCCCCGGTCCCGAGGTAGGGCAGGGCGGGCGCCAGCGGCGTGTCGGCCACCGCGAACGACAATCGCCCCCAGGGCATCCCGCCGAACGGGAACGTGCCCCGCGCCCACTCGATCGCGATCCACGACAACGACGTCCACAGCGGCCAGGCGCGCAGGCGCAGCAGCACTGCGTCGACGGCGCTGAGAAGCATGAGGAAGAGCGCCATCGCCGCCGACAGGCCGATCCAGGCGCCGGTGCCGATGGACTCCTGGAGCCACCAGACGTGCAGCCCCGCGAAGGCGGCACCGAAGCCGAGCCCGGGCACGAGCGCCGCTCGGGCCGATAGTCCGCGCAGGCACAGCAGTCGGGCGGCGATCGTGAAGGGGATGACCCACGGGAGGGTCAGCGGCTCGAAGGCCGCCGCGAGGACCGCGCCGGCGAGCACGGCGATCAACAGGCGGCGGCGCACCGGGTCAGATTAGAGGAATGCCCGGAATGCCCGGGGGTACAGATGCGCAACGCCCCTCCTCCGCTTCGGGCCGAGCCTGCTCGCGACTGGATGCCGGGCGAGGTCTCGTTGTCTACAGCGGGGTGGGGCGTTGCGGATGTCCGGACGAACTGGCCTAGATTCGCCCTTAGTTACTTAACAGTCAACCCCGCTCTGACCTGGGGAAACATGTAAAGCCGCAGGTCAGAGCGTGTTTCGCATCACAGGATTTCAGTCTCGAAATCCTTGGCGTCGGCGTGTCGCGGGCAACACGCCGTGCGCCGCCTGGGTCGAACGTCCCGCGTGGTTGGATGCCTCCGTGGTTGAAACCGTGCCTGCGCCGTCGTCCCGCCTCATGCTGCTCGACTCGGCGTCGATGTACTTCCGCGCCTTCTTCGGCGTCCCGGAGATCAAGGCGCCCGACGGCACCCCGGTCAACGCGGTGCGCGGGTTCCTCGACTTCATCGCCCGTCTCGTCGAGCAGTACCGGCCGTCGGACCTGGTGTGCTGCTGGGACGACGACTGGCGTCCGCAGTGGCGCGTCGACCTGATCCCCTCCTACAAGGCTCAGCGCGTGGTCGCGGAGAACGAGGTGGGGCCCGACGTCGAGGAGGTGCCGGATCCGCTCCAGGTGCAGGTCCCGATCATCGTCGAGGTCCTCGCCGCGCTCGGCCTCCCGGTCCGCGGTGCCGCGGGCTACGAGGCCGATGACATCATCGGCACCCTCGCCGCCGGCGCCGGCATGCCGGTCGACGTGGTGACCGGCGATCGCGACCTCTTCCAGGTCGTCGACGACGCCGCCGGGGTGCGGGTGCTCTACATCGCCAAGGGCGTGGGCAACCACGAGCGTGTCGATGAGGCCTGGGTGCAGGAGAAGTACGGCGTGTCCGCCGCCCAGTACCCCGACTTCGCCACGATGCGGGGCGATGCCTCCGACGGGCTGCCCGGGGTGAAGGGCGTCGGCGAGAAGGGCGCCGCCGCCCTGCTCGCGACCTACGGCGACCTGGCCGGCATCCGCGCCGCCGCCCACGACCCGGCGGCCACGCTGACGCCGGGCCTTCGGGCGAAGATCCTCGCGGGCGAGCCCTACCTCGACGTGGCACCCGCCGTCGTGGCCGTGGCGCGGGACGTCGACCTCGACCGTACGGGCTTCGCGCTCCCCCACGCTCCGGCCGACGCGGGGCGTCTCGCTGAGCTGGCCGAGCGCTACAACCTGACCTCGTCGGTCGCCCGCGTCACGGCGGCGCTGGCATCACTCCACGACTGAGGAGTACGCCACCACACCGCGCTTGAGCTTGCCGACCAGCTCGCGCGCGATCTTGCGCACCGGCGAGTCGCCGGCGGCGTCGGCGACCTGACCGGCCAGATCGACCAGCTGCTTCATCCAGCGGACGAAGTCGCCGGCGGCCAGGTCGACGACCGTGAGCACGTCGTCGAGGTCGTCGCCCTCGGCCCAGCGGAAGGCGGCCCAGGCGAAGCCGAGATCCGGCTGGCGCAGGAAGTCCAGCTTGTGGTCGCGCTCGAGCGCGTCCAGGTCGGCCCAGACCCGCACCATCTCGGCGATGACGTCGTTGAGCCGCCCGCCGGGCAGGCGCGGCGGCGGCGCGTCGTCGGCGCGACGGGCCTCGTAGACCAGCACGGAGAGGGCAGCCGCGAGCTCGGAGGCGCTGAGCTTGTCCCACAGCCCGACGCGCAGGGACTCCGCGGCGACCAGGTCCATCTCCGAGTAGAGCCGCATCAGGTGCCGGCCGCGGTCGGTGACCTCCCAGTGGTCCGGGTCGGGACCGTCGAGGTAGCCGAGCGCATGCAGCAGGTCGCAGACCCGGTCGAACTGCCGGGCGACGGTGTTGGTGCGGTTCTCCACCCGACGGCGCAGCGTGTCGGTGTCGCGCTGCAGCTTGAACCAGCGCTCGGCCCACCGGGAGTGGTCCTCGCGGTCGGGGCAGTCGTGGCAGGGGTGCTTGCGCAGCTCGTGGCGCAGCGCGGCGATCTTGTCGTCGGCCTCGGTCCGTCCGCTGTCGCCCCGGCGGCTCGGGGCGTTCACCGGCCGCAGGTCGCGGGTCTTCTCCTTGAGGTGCGCGGCCAGGTCGCGGCGCATCTGCGGGTTGCGGCCGTTGAACGTCTTGGGCACCCGCATCCGGGTCTGCGCGACGACGGGCCGGTTGAAGTCGATCATGGCCAGGCGGCGGGCCTGGCGGTCGAGGGTGACGACGTATGGGCGCGGGTTCTCGCCGTCGTAGCCGGGATCGATGATCACGGCGTAGCCCGCGAACTTCCCGGTCGGCACGTCGATGACGTCGCCGGGCTTGAGCTCGCCGAGTGAGGCCACGATCTCCTCGCGCCGGTCGGTGCGGCGCTCGCGGAGCGCGGCCTTCTCGACCTGGCTGATCTGCTGGCGGATGCCGGCGTACTCCATGAAGTCGCCGCGTTCGCAGGCCGCCGCCTCGCGGTAGCCGTCGAGGGCCTCCTCGGCCTTGTGCAGCTGGCGGGCGAGCCCGACGACGGCCTTGTCGGCCTGGAACTGCGCGAAAGACTGCTCCAGCAGCTCCCGGGAGCGTGCCTTGCCGAACTGGTGCACCAGGTTGACGGCCATGTTGTACGAGGGCCGGAAGCTGGAGCGCAGCGGATAGGTACGCGTCGAGGCGAGGCCGGCGAGCTCCTTCGGGTTCATCCCCGCCTGCCACAGCACGACGCCGTGGCCCTCGACGTCCAGACCGCGACGCCCGGCGCGGCCGACGAGCTGGGTGTACTCCCCCGGTGACAGGTCGGCGTGGGTCTCGCCGTTCCACTTGGTCAGCTTCTCGATCACGACGGTGCGCGCGGGCATGTTGATGCCGAGGGCCAGGGTCTCGGTGGCGAAGACGACCTTCACCAGGCTGCGCAGGAAGAGCTCCTCGACGACCTGCTTGAAGGCGGGCAGCATGCCGGCGTGGTGGGCGGCGACGCCACGGGTGAGGCCGTCGACCCAGTCGTGGTAGCCCAGGACGTGGCGGTCCTCGTCGGGCAGGTCACGGCAGGCCTCGGAGACGTACGCGTAGATCTCGTCGCGCTCCTCCGGGGTGGTGAGGCGCAGGTTGGCCGAGAGGCACTGGGTGACGGCGGCGTCGCAGCCGATCCGGCTGAAGACGAAGACGATCGCGGGCAGCATCCCGGCCCGGTCGAGGGAGCCGACCACCTCAGGGCGCGAGGCGATCCAGACCCGGCGACCGTTGCCCACATCGCGGCGCCCCGGGGTCTTGGTGGCGCCTCGCGGCGAGCGGCGGTCCTTGATCTTGGTGGCGGCCCAGTCGTCCCGGGCGATCTTCATCAGCTCGCCGTTGACGGGGGCGCCCTCCTTGACGAACCCGGCCGACGCGTCGATGTCGGAGGAGGCGAAGAGGTCGAGGACGCGGCGCCCGACCATGACGTGCTGGTAGAGCGGGACGGGCCGCTTCTCCTCGATGATGGTGGTGGTCTCGCCGCGCACCGTGGTCAGCCACTCGCCGAACTCCTCGGCGTTGGAGACGGTCGCCGACAGCGAGATCACCGAGACCGACTCCGGCAGGTGGATGATGACCTCCTCCCAGACCGCGCCTCGGGAGCGGTCGGCGAGGTAGTGCACCTCGTCCATCACCACGAAGCCGAGCCCGAGCAGCGTGCTGGAGCCGGCGTAGAGCATGTTGCGCAGCACCTCGGTGGTCATCACCACGATCGGCGCCTCGCCGTTCACGACGTTGTCGCCGGTCAGCAGGCCGACCTTGTCGGCGCCGTAGCGGCGCACCAGGTCGCTGTACTTCTGGTTCGACAGCGCCTTGATCGGCGTGGTGTAGAACGCCTTGCGGCCGGTGGCCAGCGCGAGGTGGATGGCGAACTCGCCGACGATCGTCTTTCCGGAGCCGGTGGGGGCCGCGACCAGCACACCGCGGCCGTCCTCGATCTCCCGGCAGGCGCGTGCCTGGAAGTCGTCGAGGGGGAAGGTGTAGAGGTCCGAGAAGTCCTTGAAGACGGGGTACGCCCTGTCGCGCTTGGACTTGGCGTAGCGCTCGGACGGCGACAGCTCGGTCATGCCCCAAACCTACCGGCGGCCCTTCAGTGCAGGACGGTCAACGCCCCCGGCACGCACTCCACCGTCAGCGGTACGTCGGCGAAGCGCTCGCCGTCGGCGTACGAGGTGACCGGCGGGGTGATCGCGATGCTCACGGTGCGCGCCCGGACACGCTCGTACGCGGGGTTGTGCACGTGCGCGCCGGTCTTGACCGTCGGGAAGAACCGGACGAGCTGCAGACGGGTCAGCTTCTTCACGATGATCACGTCGAACAGGCCGTCGTCGAAGCTCGCGCCGACGCCGATCTTCATCCCGCCGCCGAAGTGGTCGAGGTTGGCGACCGAGACCAGCATCGCCTCCACGGTGCGCTCGACGCCGTCCAGCGACAAGGTGTAGTGCAGCGGCCTGAAACGGGGCAGCTCGGCCGCGACCGCGACCGTGTAGCGCAGCGGCCCGGTGGGCCAGGTCATCTCCCCGCCGCGCCTGGCGGCCAGCGCGTCGAAGCCGGTGGCCAGGACCGTGAGGAACCAGACGTCGCCGGAGCGGCCCAGGTCGATCGCGCGACGGCGGTCGCGCAGCACGACCTCGGCGGCTGCGATGGGGTCGCCGAGCGGGATCTCCAGCGCCCGGGCGGCGTCGTTGCCGGTGCCCGCCGGCAGGATGCCGAGCGCGACCTGGGTGCCGGCCAGCGCCTGGACGGCGAGGTGGATCAGGCCGTCGCCGCCGCTGACGACCACGGTGTCGACCCCGTCCGCGATCGCCTTGTGGACGAGCGTCAGGGACTCGGCCGGATCGTGCCCGACGACGTCGGTGACCTCGGCGCCGGCGGCCCGCAGGTGCGCGATGACACGATCCCGGCCCACGTGTCCTTCGCCGGCCCCGGAGGCCGGGTTGGAGAGGAACGCGATGCGACGGCCGGCTGCGCTGGTCATGCGCTGATCATGTCAGTCGCGCGGCAGCGGCGAGGGCTGATCGGGGTCGAGACCGGCATAGGGCCGGTTGTCGATCTTGCGCCGGTCGTGGACCCGGGCGATGACCTCGGAGATGCCGTACAGGATGCACATCGGCACCGCCATGAACGTCATCGTGAGCGGATCGGTCGACGGTGTGGCGGCGGCGGCGAAGACGAAGATGCCGATGATGATCCACGGCCGGGTCGCCTTGAGGGCGCGGGCCGGCAGCACGCCGACGCGGTTGAGCATCACCACGAAGACGGGGATCTCGAAGGCGATGCCGAACACGAGCAGGGTGCGCAGGAAGAACGAGAGGTAGTCGTTGAACTCCACCAGGTTCTTGACGCCGTCGTGGTTGAAGCTGATCAGGATCTCGACGCCCTTGGGGAGCGTGAGGTAGCCGATCGCGACGCCGATCAGGAACAGCGGGCCCGCGAAGGCGACGAAGATCGCCGACCAGCGCTTCTCCTTGGGCAGCAGCGCGGGCAGGATGAACGCCCAGATCTGGTAGAGCCACAGTGGTGCCGAGACCACCAGGCCGGCGAAGGCGGGCAGCTTGAAGAAGAGCAGGAAGCCGCCACCGACGCCTTCGGTGATCGCCTCGGTCCTGCCACTGCCCAGCGCCCGCTGGGCGTCGAGGTACGGGTTCGCGACGAGATCGAAGAGCTGGTCGTTGAAGAACAGCATCACGCCGAAGCTGATGGCCAGGATGAGCGCGATCTTGAGGACGCGCGCGCGGAGCTCGCGGAAGTGGTCCGAGAGCGCCATCCGGCCGTCAGCACCGACGGGGTGAACGGGTCGGCCACTGAGGAGGCCGACGACGCCCGACAGGGACAAGGTGGGGTCCTGGGTCAGGCGTCGGGCTGCTGCAGGCGCGCGCGCTCCGCGTCCAGCTCGGCCTGGCGACGGTCGAGCTCGGCCTGCTGCGCGATCTTCGCCTGCTCGATCTGCTGAGCCTCCGGGCTCGTCGCCACCTGCTCAGCCGTCAGCGTCGGCTTCTCGCCCTTGTCGTCGTCGCGCAGGCCCTTGGTCTCGGCCTTGAAGATACGCAGCGCCTGGCCCGTGCCGCGGGCGAGCTCCGGCAGCTTGGCGGCACCGAAGACGAGGATCACGATCACCAGGATGATGAGCCATTCCCAGCCACCGGGCATGTCGATCAGGGGGAACATGTGAAGCACCTCGTCGTCGTTCGTTGGGGACTTGTGAAATCTTACGCGTAGAGCGCCAGGGTCGCCTCGGCCGCATCGCGCAGGTCTGCGGCGAGCTCGACCGGAGCCACCACCGTGGCGTACGGGGCGAGGCGCAGCAGCAGGCGGCGCAGCCAGCGCCGGTCGGCCACGCGGAGGTCGACCTCGAGGCTGCCGTCCTGCTGCTGGCGGACGTCCTCGACCGGGTAGTACTCGGTCACCCAGCGAGCCTGCGGCTGCAGGTGGAGCGTCACGGTGAGCAGGTCCTCGCCCGCGGCGAACAGGCCCTCGGCCAGGCTGCGCGGGGTGGTCGGCTCGGTCGCGATCGGCGTGTCCAGCAGGGTCGCCTCCCGGATCCGGTCGAGCCGGAACAGGCGCGGCGCCTCGGCACTGTGGCAGTAGGCGTCGAGGTAGTCGACGCCCTGGTGGGCCACGACCCCGCGCGGGTCGACCGTACGGGTGGACTCCTCGTCGCGGGCCGGCACGAAGTAGGCGAGCTCGACCTGGCGATGCTCACTCACCGCGCGCTGGAGCAGCGCCTTGCGCGCCGCGTACGCCCGCTCGTCGGGGGCGATCGGCACCTCGACGGGCACGGTGGCGCCGGCGGCGGCCTGCTCGAGCTTGGCGAGCGCCCGGTCGACGACCTCCGAGGCCTCCTCGGTGATGGCACCGCCACGCAGGGCACGCAGCGCGACGATCAGTGCGGTGGCCTCGTTGGTCGACAGGCGCAGCGGGCGCGAGAGGTAGTCGGCGTTCGAGATCCGGATGACCCGGTCGCCGTCCTGCTCGGTCAGGGCCTCGAGATCGACGTCGATGAGGTCGTCGGGCAGACCTTCGGGCAGGCCGCACATGAAGAGCACGCGCAGGTCCTTGACGAGCTGCTTCTCCGGTACGCCGAGCGCGGCGGCCGCCTCGTCGAGGCGCACTCCCCCGCGGGCGTGCAGGAACGGCACCAGGGTGAGCAGGCGTGCGACCTGCTCCTTGGCCCCGCTCGAAGCCGCAGGTGACGTCTTCACGCCAGCACCCCCTGGAGGCGGGCGATGACGCTCGCGCGCAGCGTCGCGGGTGACTCGACGATCACGTCGGCTCCGTGGCCGAGGACCTCGTCGGCCAGATCGGCCGGCGGGGTCGGCAGGTGCAGGCGCTCCCAGTCGGCGTCGACCTGCTCGATCTGAGCGGCGTGGCGGCGCAGCATGTGCCCGGCCCCGCGCCGGACGAGCAGCGTGGCCGGCTCGGCGGGCCGGTCGGGACGCAGGGTGGCGTGCGCGATGGCGCGCACGTCGACGCCCTCGGGGATCTCGTAGGTCCCGGGCGTGCCGTCGAGACGGGCGCTGCCGACGACGCGCGACAGGCGGAAGACGCGCTGGTCGTCCTTGTCCAGGTCGTGCCCCACCACGTACCAGCGGCCGGAGAACCGGACCACGCCCCAGGGCTGGAGGTGGCGTGCGACCGCGTCGGGACTGCCTGACGTGCGGTAGTCGAAGCGGACCGGGATCCGGTGGTTGACCGCTTCGAGGAACACGTCGAAGGACGGCTCCTCGGCGGCCAGGCGCGGCGAGACCAGGTCGAGGGCGGCGACGTCGATCTCGGCGCCCGCGGCGGTCAGCTTGCGGACCGCCTCGGTGGTCGCGTCCGCGAGCCGGGCGTGCTCCCACACCTTGGTGGCCAGGCCGACGACGGCAGCCTCGTCGGCGGTGAGCTCGATGGCCGGCAGCGCGAACGCGTCGGGGCTGATCCGGTAGCCGCCCTCGTCCTCGAACAGTGGGTCGTACGAACCGGTCTCGATCGGCACGCCGAGACTGCGCAGCTCTTCCTTGTCGCGCTCGAACATCCGCTCGAAGGCCTCGTCGGAGGAGTCCTTGTAGAGCAGCTCGCGGATGCGATCGCGCCCGACGTAGCCACGCTGGACGAGCAGCATGATGAGCAGGTTCATCAGGCGCTCGGTCTTGGCTGCCGCCATAGGGCTAGGAGGCCTTCAGGACGTCGATCACGAACCAGAGCGTAGCGTTGCCGGCGATCTTGTCACCGCTGCCCTGCGCGCCGTAACCGAAGGCGGGCGGCATCGCGAGGAGCACGCGGCTGCCGACCGGGACGCCCTCGAGGCCGATCTGCCAACCCTTCACCAGGCTGGTGAGGGTGTTGGTGTACGGCGTCTTGCTGTAGCTCTCGTCGAAGGGCTCCTTGGCGTTGAACGTCTCGCCCAGGTAGTTGATCGTCACCTTCGAGTTCTCCGTGACCTTCTTGCCGGTGCCCTTCTTGAGGAAGAGGCGGTGCACCGGAGTGGTCAGGTCGGGCTCGGAGAGACCCTTGAAGTCGAGGCCGGTCGGCTTGCCGTTCTTGCTGATGATTCTCGGCATCATGCTCGGCGAGACGTCGTGCACCTTGTCGTCGGTCGGCGTCGGCGAGACCGCCGCCTTCTCGACGAGGTCGGCGACGACGACGAGGCTGTCGTTCTTGCCCAGGCCGAGCTGGGACGCCGCGTCAGCCGAGCCGAGCAGGTCCTCCGGGGTGGTCACGGCCACCACCCGCGAGCCGTACGTCTGCCCGCTGAAGAGCTTGTCGAAGACCGGGCCGAGCTGGCCGTTGTTCGGCAGCGCCTCAGGCTTGCCCTGGTCGTAGTCGCTGAAGGTCTGCTTCTTGGTGGTGCCGTCGGCGATCCACAGGTAGGCGTTGACCGTGTCGGTGGACGTGATCTTGTCGCCGCTGCCCTTCACCAGGGTGGTGACGCTGGTCGACGTCGGCTTGGCGACCGGCTTCTTCCAGGTCGCGGTGATCTCCTTGCCGACGTCACCGGTGAAGGAGACCTGGCTCAGGCCCGTGCTGGTGGCGCCGTCCTTGGTGTTGTCGTCCGATCCGCCGCAGGCGACGAGGGTCGGGAGCAGGAGCACCGGGATCAGGGCGAGGGCAGGACGGTGGAGACGGGAAGACACGTGAGAGGACCTTCGGGTGGGGTGCGGGGGAACTCTGGTCAGGCTAGGTCGCGAGTCTGAGCGCGCCCTGAACGACCCTCAGGAACCGGTGGTGCGTCAGCCGATGCCGAGGACGTCGACGACGAAGTACATGGTCGCGTTGGGCGGCACGGAGCCCTTGCCCTGGGCGCCGTAGCCGAGCGCCGGCGGGACCTCCAGGAGGACGCGGCTGCCGACCGGCACCCCGACCAGGCCCTTCTTCCAGCCCTCCACGAACCCGGCCAGCGGCTGGCTCGCCAGCGGGGCGCCCGTGTAGCTCTGGTCGAACGGCTTCTTGCCGTTGTAGAGCGTGCCGAAGTAGTTGATCGTGATCTTGTCGCTCGCCTGGACCTTCGCGCCGGTGCCCTTGATCAGGTACGCCTTCTTGAGCGGTCCGTTCTTCTTCGGCTTCGGCACACCCTGGAAGCTCATCCCGGTCGGCGCGGACGTCGGGCCGCCGGTCAGGACCGGCCTGGGCGCCCACGCCGGGGCGGCGACCGTCTTGCCTTTCGGTGCCTTCAGCGCCGGGACGGCGGGCGTGGTCGGGCTGGCCGACGGGCTCGGCTCCGGGGTGGTCTTCTCGACGAGATCGATGATCACCAGGAGGCTGTCCTTGGTGCCGATCCCCATCTCGGGGTTGCCGGCCGCGCCGAGCAGCTTGTCGGAGGCCACGACGGCCGCGATCCGGTCACCGTAGTGGGCGCCCTTGAGGATCGTCTTCCACTCCTCGCCCAGCTTGGAGAGCGTGAGGGTCTCGGGCTGGCCGTTGGCGTAGTCGCTGTAGGCCTGGAGCTTGGTGGTGCCGTCGCCGATCCAGATGTTGGCGCTGACGCTGTCGCCCGAGGCGACGGCCGCGCCGCTGCCCTTGACAAGGGTCTTGGCGACCGTCTTGGACGGGTAGGCGATCCCGCTCTTCCACTTCACGTCGGGGGCCTTGCCCGGCGCGCCGGAGATCGTGACGCCCTCGAAGCCGGTGGTGGTGGCGTCGCCGTAGCCGACCTTGGTGCTGCCGCACGCCACCAGGGCGGGCAGGAGCAGGGCGGGCACGACGAGGGACGCGGTACGACGCAGACGCACGATGGGACCTTCGGTTCGGCGGTAGGAGCAGGTGAACCTTAACGGCTCAGCCTGAGGCATGGCTGAACCGGCTCACATCCCGTCGATGAGGCGCTGCACCCGGTCGTCGTGGGAGCGGAACGGGTCCTTGCACAGGACGGTGCGCTGGGCCTGGTCGTTGAGCTTGAGGTGGACCCAGTCCACGGTGAAGTCGCGCCGCTTCTCCTGGGCCATCTTGATGAACTCGCCACGCAGCCGGGCACGCGTGTGCTGGGGCGGGACGGACTTGGCCTCGAAGGTCTTGAGGTCCGTGGTCACGCGCGCGACCGCGCCCTTCTTCTCCAGCAGGTAGTAGAGCCCCCGCCCGCGGTGGATGTCGTGGTAGGCCAGGTCGAGCTGGGCGATCCGGGCGTGGCCCAGCGGGAGGTCGTGCTTGGCGCGGTAACGCTCGATGAGCTTCCACTTGATCACCCAGTCGATCTCCCGGTCGACCAGGCTGAGGTCGCCGGACTCGATCGCCTTGAGACCCCGCTCCCACAGGTCGAGCGCTCGCTCGATGGTGGGTGTGGAGAGCTGGCGGCGATCGACGAAGTCGCGGGCCTTGGTGAGGTACTCGGCCTGGATCTCCAACGCGCTCGCCTCGCGGCCGTTGGCGAGGCGGATCTTGCGCTGGCCGCTCATGTCGTGGGCGATCTCGCGGATCGCGCGGATCGGGTTCTCCATCGTGAGGTCGCGCATCACCACGCCCTCCTCGATCATCCGCAGCACGAGGTCGCACGTGGCGAGCTTGAGCATGGTGGTCGTCTCGGACATGTTCGAGTCACCGACGATGACGTGCAGGCGGCGGTACTTCTCCGCGTCCGCGTGCGGCTCGTCGCGGGTGTTGATGATCGGACGCGAGCGGGTGGTGGCGCTGGAGACGCCCTCCCAGATGTGCTCGGCGCGCTGGGAGACGCTGTACGAGGCGCCGCGCGGCGTCTGGGTGACCTTCCCGGCCCCGACGATCAACTGGCGGGTGACGAGGAACGGGATGAGGACGTCGGCGAGGCGGCTGAACTCGCCCTGGCGGCTGACCAGGTAGTTCTCGTGGCAGCCGTAGGAGTTGCCGGCCGAGTCGGTGTTGTTCTTGAACAGGTAGATCTCACCGGCGATGCCCTCGTCGTGCAGGCGCTGCTCGGCGTCGAGGAGCAGGCCCTCGAGGATCCGCTCCCCCGCCTTGTCGTGGGTGACGACGTCGACGACGTCGTCACACTCGGGCGTGGCGTACTCGGGGTGACTGCCGACGTCGAGATAGAGCCGCGCGCCGTTCTTGAGGAACACGTTGCTCGAACGGCCCCAGCTCACCACCTTGCGGAACAGGTAGCGCGCGACCTCGTCCGGGCTCAGCCTGCGCTGGCCGCGAAACGTGCACGTGACGCCGTACTCGTTCTCGATCCCGAAGATCCGCCGGTCCATGTTGAAACACTAGACCCGCCGTCCACAGATTGCGGGAGGTCGACGCGCAGGGTAGTGATCCGCTTCGTCCTCGGGACGCTACCGAGGGCGCGCGGGTCATGCGGCCGGCTCGGCACCCTGCACTCGCAGCCGCCCTGCGGGCGATGGGATCAGGCGCGTTGGATCGTGAACGCGGCGATGAAGCCGAGGGTGGTGATGAGCCCGGCGAAGAGGTGGGCGCGGTCGAACGCCTCGGGGATCATCGTGTCGGCGACCATGGCGAGGATGGCGCCGGCGGCGATGGCGGTGATGACCGCGATGGTCTCGGGTGCGGCACCGTCGAGTGCGACCGCACCCAGGAGGCCGGCCAGCCCGCTGGCGATCGCGATCGCGGTCCACACCGTGAACACGTAGCGGGCGCTGCGCCCGTTGGCCTTCATCCCGGCGGCGCTGGACAGGCCTTCGGGGAGGTTGGAGATGAAGATCGCGACGAGGACCGGCACGCCGACCCCACCGCCACCGAGCAGGGACAGCCCCAGCACGATCGACTCCGGGATGCCGTCGAGCAGGGCGCCGATCGCGATCGCAGCGCCGCTGCCCGCCTGGTCGTCCTCGGAGGGCTGCTCCTCACCCGATCGCTTGCGGTGCTGTGCTCCCCGTCTCGCCAGCACCACGTTCGCACCCACGTAGACCAGGGCGCCGGCGAGGAAGCCGACGATCGTCGGCGTGAGGCCGCCGGTCGACTCGGCCTCGTCGACCAGGTCGAAGGCCAGCGCCGAGATGAGGACGCCGGCGCCGAAGGCCATCACCGCCGCGATCACCGTCCGCGGCACCCGGACGAACCATGCGATGAGCGCACCGATGATCAGCGCTCCCCCGGCGAAGAATCCCCACCATGCCGCCTGCAGGGCGATCGGCATCTCCACTCCTCCTGTGCGGCCCTCAGCGGGCGTCGGTGACGATCGTCTGGACCTCGTCGACGCGCAGCACCGCCGTCGACGTGGGTCCGTCGATCGTGCCGGCCTCCCCGGGGATGGCGATCCTGACACCGTTCATCTCGAAGTGGATGTCCCAGCTGGCATAGGCCGAGACCGCGTAGGCGGGCCGTCCCTCCCAGCTCGCTGTTCCGTCGTAGGAGGCCTGGGTATAGGCGTGCTGGCAGTCCGTCGAGGCCTGCTCGGCCGAGGTGGTCCACGGGCAGGTGAGGGTGGCGCCGTCACCGGTCCTGATGTTCAGCGACCTGATGGTTGCGATCGCGACCAGGCCGAAGGCCGAGCTACCGGTCTGGGTCGGCTGGGCGCCCGTCACCCAGAACCACGTCGGCACGGTGACGAGCGTGCGGTTGACGGGGCTGGTGCTGAGGGCCGGGAGGGCGAGGTCCAGCTTCCCCTTCGCCTCCTGGGCCTGGACGGTGAGGGGCGGCGTCGGCGGAGTGCCGCTGTCGCTCCAGTAGATCTCTGCGCCGGGCGGGCCCTGCTGCGGATACGGCGGATAGCAGCGACGGACCATCGGCTTGGAGTCCGGCTGCGGCTTCGGTCCCTCGGGCAGGACGAAGGGCGGATGCCAGTCCTCCTGGTAGCACGCGCTCTCGCCCACGCAGAAGGTGGCGTTGGGGTACATCACAAGCTGACAGGTGGGTTGGGCCGGCCCGCTTCCGCCGCCCGGATCGGTGCCCGGGTCGCCCGGCTGGGTGGAGCCGGGCTTGGTGCAGACGTACTCGTTGGTCTGCGGATCGGTCCAGCACGTCACGCCGGCCGTGGAAGGCGCTTGAGCGATCACCAGGAGGGCGACGATCAGCCCTGTCACAGCCAGGAGTCGCGTCAGCACGGCGTGGTCCCCATCTCGATGTCGTCGACCAGCCAGCGGTCGTCCTGGAGGAGGAGCCGGTACGTGTAGCGGGCGCGTGGCCCCGACTGGGACTGCGGCCCGCTGTGCGAGGCCGCCTTGGGCACGATGAAGGTGTGCGTTCCGTCGACGCATGCGTCGACGCGCGCCGTCGATCCGGTCACGGTCGGGTCTGCGGAGACCACCGTGCTCGTGCCGATGAACTTCATGCCTTTCGCGGCGACGTTCTTGCGGTAGTTGCCGACGAACGTCGACGCCCACGCCGGGGTGGCCACGCCGTCGAGCGCGGCCTCGCTCGGGTGCTCGGCGATCTGCGACGTCGCGGCGACGTAGGCCGTCACCGCAGCCGTCGCTGCCTCGCCGGGATCCGCGGTCGGCGACGCCGAGCCGCCGAGCGGCTCGATCTCGGTGTGCGCCGCCCCGCCGCCGCAGGCGGTCAGCGAGATGAGCGCGCCGAGCACGGCGAATGAGGGCAGGACGAAGCGCATGCAGGGAGCCTTCCCGAGTTTGTCACCTGCCAAACGACCACGTCGCCCGCAGGTGACGTGGCGTGCACCTCACAGCGGAGGCGCGATGGGCGGCTCTCCCCCGACGTCGTGGCCCGCGTCGGGGCCGCTGACCTCGCCCGGCGCGATCGCCGGGTCGGTGCCCTCTGCGGGCGCCGTCTCCGCGAGCCGGTCGCCGAGGATCTCGGCGAGGCGCGCAGGGCTGAAGCGGGAGAACTTCCTCGGCTGGGTGCGGGTCCGATCCAGGATCGCGACCTCGAGGTCCTCCACCGGGATGATCCGGTCGGCGCCCGGCGTGCCGTTGCCGCCCGGCGAGTGCCCGAGGGCCGCGACCGCCAGCCTCAGCGCCTCGTCGAGCGGGGCACCCTCGGCGTAGCGGTCCTTGAGATAGCCGGCGACCGCCTCGGCGGCGCCGCCCATCACGGCGTAGCCGTGCTCGTCGGCGACCTGGCCGTCATAGGTCAGCCGGTAGAGCTGGTCCTCGGCCGCGGTGTCGCCGATCTCGCCGACGAACAGCTCCACCTCGTACGGCTTCTCGCCGCCGGAGGAGAAGATCGCGCCGAGCGTCTGGGCGTACGCGTTGGCCAGCCCGCGCCCGGTGACGTCGCGCCGGTCGTAGGAGTAGCCGCGCATGTCCGCGAGTCGTACGCCCGCGATCCGCAGGTTCTCGAACTCGTTGTAGCGGCCGACCGCGGCGAACGCGATCCGGTCGTAGATCTCACTGACCTTGTGCAGCGCCGCAGACGGGTTCTCCGAGACGAAGAGCAGGCCGTCGGCGTACTGCAGGCCGACCACCGAGCGCCCACGGGAGATGCCCTTGCGGGCGAAGTCCGCACGGTCCTTCATCAGCTGCTCCGGGCTGACGTAGCCCCCGAATCCCATGCTCATGCGATGCCCTCCCGACGAAATGAGCGAAGCGAGGCCCGGAGGGCGGGCTTGAGCGTGAGCGATCCCGTCCTGCTCATCGAGTGCCACCCTCCAGCTCGGCGTACGGTCCGTCGGGTCGTTGCATCCGGCCCCCGACCACACGGTCGGCGATCGCCGCTACCTCGTCGTCGGGCAGCCGCTGACCGCCGTCGGCCGTGATGATGTGGACCACCGGGAAGATCCGGCGGGTGAGGTCCGGCCCGCCGGTCGCGGAGTCGTCGTCGGCGGCGTCGTAGAGCGCCTGGATGACCGCGGTGACGGCGCCCTCCTGGTCGAGCTCGGGGCGGTAGAGCTTCTTCAGCGCGCCGCGGGCGAACATCGAGCCCGAGCCGACGGAGTGGAACGACGTCTCCTCGTACCGGCCGCCGGTGACGTCGTAGGAGAAGATCCGGCCGATGCCCGACTCGAGATCGAAGCCGGCGAAGAGCGGTACGACGGCCAGGCCCTGCATGGCCATCCCGAGGTTCTGCCGGATGAGGGCGGCGAGGCGGTTGGCCTTGCCGTCCATGGAGAGGGTGGTGCCCTCGATCTTCTCGTAGTGCTCGAGCTCGGTCTGGAAGAGCCGCACCATCTCGACGGCGAGGCCCGCGGTGCCGGCGATGCCGACGCAGGAGTACTCGTCGGCCGGGAAGACCTTCTGGATGTCACGCTGGGCGATGACGTTGCCCATCGTGGCGCGGCGGTCGCCCGCCATCACCACGCCGCCGGGGAACGTCACCGCCACGATCGTGGTGCCGTGCGGCGCGAGCTCGGCTGCGGACCCGGGCGCCAGCGCGCGCCGCGACGGCAGCAGGTCAGGGGCGCTGGCCGCCAGGAAGTCGGCGAAGGACGAGTTGCCCGGCGTCATGTACGACGTCGGGATGCGCGAGTCGCTCATTCGCCGCCCTTCTGGATGAACGACTTCACGAAGTCCTCGGCGTTCGTCTCGAGGACGTCGTCGATCTCGTCGAGGATGTCGTCGATGTCGTTGTCGAGCGCTTCCTTGCGCTCGGCGACATCGCTCGTCTCGGTGGCCGAGACGGCCTCCTCGGGGGCGTCAGACTTCCGCGGCTGCTTCTGTTCCTGTGCCATACCTAGAACCTACTGGGTCAGGGCACGAAACAGGTCGGAGGCCGTCCGACACGAGTCGATCAGCGCGCCGACACTGGCCTTCGTGCCGCGCAGCGGGTCCATCGTCGGGATGCGCTGCAGCGAGTCGTGGTCGGGCAGGTCGAAGATCACCGAGTCCCACGACGCGGCGGCGACATTGTCCGAGTACTTCTCCAGGCAGCGGCCCCGGAAGTAGGCGCGGGTGTCGGTCGGAGGCTCGTGCATCGCGGTCTCGACCGCGGGCGTGTCGATCAGCCGCTCGATCCGGCCGGCGTTGACGAGCCGGTGGTACAGCCCCTTCTCCGGGCGGATGTCGGCGTACTGCAGGTCGATCAGGTGCAGCTTGGCGTCGTCCCAGTCCAGCCCGTCGCGGTCGCGGTACGACTGCAGCAGCTTGAGCTTGGCGACCCAGTCGAGCTCGCCGGCGCAGAGCATCGGGTCGCGCTCGAGCCGGTCCAGGACGGACTCCCAGCGGGCGAGGACGTCGGCGGTCTGGGGGTCCACGTCGGTGCCGAACCGGTCCTCGACGTACTTCTTGGCCAGGTCGAGGTACTCCAGCTGGAGCTGGACCGCGGTCAGCGTGCGGCCGTCCTTGAGCGTGACCCGGTGCCGGAGAGTGGGGTCGTGCGAGACGGCGCGCAGCGCTGCCACGGGCTTGTCGACAGCCAGCTCGCGGGTGATGAAACGCTCCTCGATCATCGCCAGCACCAGCGAGGTGGTGCCGACCTTGAGATAGGTCGAGACCTCCGCGAGGTTGGCGTCCCCGATGATCACGTGCAGACGCCGGTACTTGTCGGCGTCGGCGTGCGGCTCGTCGCGGGTGTTGATGATCGGGCGCTTCAACGTGGTCTCGAGGCCGACCTCGGTCTCGAAGAAGTCCGCGCGCTGGCTGATCTGGAAGCCGTGTGCGCGGCCGTCCTGCCCGAGGCCGACCCGGCCCGCGCCGGCGAAGACCTGGCGACTGACGAAGAACGGCGTCAGGTGCTTCACGATCTCGGGGAACGGCGTCGAGCGGCGCATCAGGAAGTTCTCGTGCGCGCCGTACGAGGCGCCCTTGTTGTCGGTGTTGTTCTTGTAGAGCGTGATCTGGGGATTGCCCGGCAGCCGCGCCGCCGCCCGGCTCGCGTCGAGCATGATCTGCTCGCCGGCCTTGTCCCAGCGCACGATGTCGAGCGGCGTGGTCACCTCGGGCGTGGAGTACTCCGGATGGGCGTGGTCGACGTACAGGCGGGCGCCGTTGGTCAGGATGATGTTGGCCAGCCCGAGGTCCTCGTCGGTGAGCTGGCTGGGGTCGGCCGCGGCACGCGACAGGTCGAAGCCGCGCGCGTCGCGCAGCGGCGACTCCTCCTCGAAGTCCCACCGAGCACGCCGCGCCTTCAAGGTGGCGCTCGCGTAGGCGTTGACGATCTGCGAGGACGCCACCATCGGGTTGGCCAGCGGCTGGCCGGCCACCGAGATGCCGTACTCGACCTCGGTGCCCATCACCCGCCTCACGCTCATGCTGCGAGCCTACGCACTCAGAGGTACTGCCCCGTCGCGGCGACCTGCTCGATCGACCGCCCCGGCTCGGAGCCCTGCTTGCCGGAGATGAGCGTGCGGATGAAGACGATCCGCTCCCCCTTCTTGCCGGAGATCCGCGCCCAGTCGTCGGGGTTGGTGGTGTTGGGCAGGTCCTCGTTCTCCTTGAACTCGTCCACGCAGGCCTGGAGCAGGTGCGAGACCCGCAGCCCCTTCTGCTGGTGGTCCAGGAAGTCCTTGATCGCCATCTTCTTGGCCCGGTCGACGATGTTCTGGATCATCGCCCCGGAGTTGAAGTCCTTGAAGTAGAGGACCTCCTTGTCACCGTTGGCGTAGGTGACCTCCAGGAAGCGGTTCTCCTCCGACTCGGTGTACATCCGCGTCACGGTGGTGTCGATCATCGCGTTGGTGGTGGCCACCCGGTCCCCGCCGAACTCGGCGAGGTCGTCGGGGTGCAGCGGGAGCGTCGCGGTGAGGTACTTGCTGAAGATGTCGCGGGCGGCCTGGGCGTCGGGGCGCTCGATCTTGATCTTCACGTCGAGGCGGCCGGGGCGCAGGATCGCGGGGTCGATCATGTCCTCGCGGTTGGAGGCGCCGATGACCAGGACGTTCTCGAGGGCCTCGACACCGTCGATCTCGCTGAGCAGCTGCGGGACGATGGTGTTCTCGACGTCCGAGCTCACCCCGGTGCCGCGGGTGCGGAAGAGCGAGTCCATCTCGTCGAAGAAGACGATCACCGGGGTGCCGGCCGACGCCTTCTCCCGGGCGCGCTGGAAGACGAGCCGGATGTGCCGCTCGGTCTCGCCGACGTACTTGTTGAGGAGCTCGGGGCCCTTGATGTTGAGGAAGAAGCTCTTCCCCTCCGAGCCCGTCCTGGCCGCGACCTTCTTGGCCAGCGAGTTGGCGACCGCCTTCGCGATCAGCGTCTTGCCGCAGCCCGGAGGGCCGTACAGCAGGATGCCCTTGGGCGGCCGCAGCTCGTGCTCGGTGAAGAGCTCGGGATACAGGTAGGGCAGCTCGACCGCGTCGGTGATCATCTCGATCTGCTCCCCGAGGCCGCCGATCGAGTCGTACGAGATGTCCGGGACCTCCTCGAGGACGAGCTCCTCGACCTCGGACTTCGGGACCTTCTCGTAGACGTAGCCGGAGCGCGGCTCCATCAGCAGCGCGTCGCCGGCGCGGATCCGGTCGGCGAGCAGGGGCTCCGCGATCCGCACGACGCGCTCCTCGTCGGCGTTGGCGATGACCAGGGCCCGCTCGCCGTCGGCGAGCAGCTCCTTGAACATCACGACCTCGCCGACCTTCTCGAAGGCGAGCGCCGCGACGACGTTGAGCGCCTCGTTGAGCATGACCTCCTGGCCGCGCTGCAGCGCGCCGACCTCCACCGTGGGCGAGACGGTCACCCGCAGCTTGCGACCACCGGTGAAGACGTCGATCGTGCCGTCCTCGTTGGCGTTGAGGAACGTGCCGAAGCCCGCCGGGGGCTGCGCCAGGCGGTCGACCTCCTCGCGCAGTCGCAGGATCTGGTCACGCGCGTCGCGCAGGGTCGAGGCCAGGCGCTCGTTCTGTGCGTTGGACGCCGCGAGCGAGCGCTCCGCCTCCGCGAGCCTGGCCTCGGAGCCGAACCCGCTGAAACCGTCGGATGTCGACATCTCGCACCTCCTAGGTAGGTCTGCTTGGGACCTTACCCGCGAGGTGGACAAACGAACGCGTGATTCTCAGCCCGGGCGCGTCCGCGCCGGATCTTCGTCGCTCGCCCCGCGTGAAACTCGCACGCTCCGCGCCTGGGCCCGCTCCTCAGTCCTCGGTGCTCTCCGGCGTGTCAGCGTCGTCGAAGACCTCGACGGCCGCGATCGCGTCGAGCTCCGGCGCGGCCATGTCGGCCGGGCGCGGACCGCGGTAGTCGACGCCGTACGCGCCGGGAGCCGGGCGGCGGGTCTTGCGCGGCGGCTTGGCGCCCGGAGCGAGGCGGCGCGCCGTGACGAGGAACGCCGTGTGGCCGATCATCTTGTGACCCGGGCGGACCGCGAGGCCCTCCACGTGCCAGTCACGCACGAGCGACTCCCACGCCTGCGGCTCGGTGAACCCGCCGTGGGCGCGGAGCGTCTCGACGAAGAGGGACATCTGGGTGGTGGTCGCGACGTATCCGCAGATGATGCCGCCCGGACGCAGCGCGTCGGCGACGGCGTCCACGCACTCCCACGGCGCGAGCATGTCGAGGATGACGCGATCGGCGGTGGCGCCCTTCTTCGGGAGCTCCTCCTGGAGGTCACCCAGGTGCAGCGACCAGGTCGGCGGCTCGGCGCCGAAGAACTGCCCGACGTTCTTGCGGGCGACGTCGGCGAACTCCTCACGACGCTCGAAGGAGGTCACCGTGCCGTAGGGTCCGACGGCGCGCAGCAGCGAGCAGGTCAGCGCACCCGAGCCGACGCCGGCCTCGACCACGTGGGCGCCCGGGAAGATGTCGGCCATCGCGACGATCTGGGCGGCGTCCTTCGGGTAGACGACCGCAGCGCCGCGCGGCATCGAGACGACGAACTCGCTGAGCAGCGGACGGAAGACGAGGTACTCGCCGCCGGAGGACGAGGCGATGGTGAAGCCCTCCTCGCGACCGATGAGGTCGTCGTGCTCGAGGTGGCCCTTGTTGGAGAAGAAGCGCTTGCCGGCGACGAGCTCGAAGTTGTGGCGGCGGCCCTTGGCGTCGGTGAGACGGACCCACTCGCCCTCGCGCAGCACGCCACGGTGGACACCGGACCACGCCTCGGCGGGTACGTCGGTGCTGGCGTCGGAGGTGGCCACAGGGCCGGCGTCAGGGGTCGGGTCGAGCGCGTCGGACATGGCGCTGAGGTTATCGGCCGGTGCTCTGGAAGGCAGCATCCACATCGGTCGTCGAGAGGACCCCGTAGACGCTGCCGTCCTCCTCGACCAGGAGGTACTCGGTGGCCGGGGTCTGCCCGATCGCGCGGATCAGCTCCTCGCCGTGGATCGTCGCCGGCAGGCTCAGCCCGGCCGTCAGGTCGCGGGTGACCGCCGAGATCGGCATCCACGGGCGGCGATCGTCCTGCGTCGCGCGCAGGGCGGGCTCGCTCACCACGCCGATCGGCTGACCCGTCGCCGTGACGGTGATGATGCTGCCGGCCTGCGCCTCCTGGGCACGTCGGACGGCCTCGGCGATCGAGAGGTCCGCGGGCACCGCGAGCGTACGACGGGCGAGGTTGCGCGCGACGAGCTGCGGCAGGCGTTGGCGCATCCGCGCGGACACGATCGCGGCGGTGGCGCCCTGCCACAGGAACATGCCGATGAGGAACCCGAAGAGGACATCGAACAGCGACGGCTCGTTGCCGGTGACGAGACCCGCGGCGAAGGCCCAGGCGACGGCGCAGACCGCGGCGATCCGTCCGATCCAGCCCGCGACGAGGGTGCCGCGGTGCATGTTCTTGGTGGCGCCCCAGACGGCCGCCTTCATCACGCGGCCGCCGTCGAGCGGCAGCCCCGGGACCATGTTGAGCACGCCGACGACGCCGTTGGCCCACAGCAGACCCTCCACGGCCAGCAGGACCAGGCCGTCGGGGCCCGCCCACCAGGCGAGCGCCGCGGCGGCGGCCACGACCAGCGAGGTCAGCGGACCGACGACGGCGATGAGGAACTCGTCGCGCGGGCGTACGGCCTCGGCCTCGACCTCGGTGGCGCCGCCGAGGAAGTGGAACGTGATGTCCCCGACCGGGTAGCCCAGGCGCTTGGCCACGATCGCGTGCGCGGCCTCGTGCAGCAGGACCGAGCCGTAGATGACGACCGCGAAGAGGAAGGCGGCGAGGTAGCGCAGGGCACCCAGGCCGGGCTCGAAGGACTCGACCACCGGGGCCATCGACACCGTGATGACGGCCGCCACCAGGAACCAGGACGGCGTGACGAGGACGTCGCTGCCCGCGACGCTCCCGATCCGGATCGCTCCGGGCTGTCGGGGGCGCTGAGGCGAAGGCTCTGGTGCTGACACCCTGTGAGTTTAGGCGAGCGGGTCAGCGGCTGCGCGAGCGAGGCACGAGGTCCGGCGCAGGCCGTGAGCGGATGACCCAGGCGCGGAGCGCCTTGTCGGGACATCGCGTCGGCATTGTCAGTGGCCTGTTCTAGGGTCCTGAGCATGAGCATCTCCCCCGCCGAGCAGCTGTCGACCCCGGTCGACGGCGTCACGGTGCTGGGCGCGCTCTCGCCGAGCCGCGCCTCGGACTTCATGACCTGTCCGCTGCTCTACCGCTTCCGCCAGGTCGACCGGCTGCCCGAGCCGCCCTCACCGGACGCGGTCCGCGGCACCGTGGTGCACAAGGTGCTCGAGGACCTCTTCGACCGCCCCGCGGTCGAGCGGGTGCCGGACATCGCCCTGGGGATGCTCGCCCCGGCCTGGGCCGCGCTGCAGGAGGCCGAGCCGGAGCTCGCCGAGATGCTGCCCGAGGCCGAGCGGGCCTCGTGGATGGCGTCGTGCCGCACGGTGCTCGAGCGTTACTTCACCATCGAGGACCCCTCCCGGCTCGACCCTGCGGAGCGCGAGCTCTACGTCGAGGCGGTGCTCGACTCCAAGCTGCTGCTGCGCGGCTTCGTCGACCGCCTCGATGTCGCGCCGACCGGCGAGGTCCGAGTGGTGGACTACAAGACCGGGCGCGCTCCACGCCCCGGGTTCGAGGCCAAGGCGCTCTTCCAGATGAAGTTCTACGCGCTGGTCTGGTGGAAGGTGCGCGGCGAGGTCCCGGCGATGCTGCAGCTGCTCTACCTGGGCAGCGGCGAGGTGCTCCGGTACGAGCCGGACGAGGCCGACCTGCGCGCCACCGAGCGCAAGGTCGAGGCGATCTGGCAGGCGATCCGGACCGCGGAGCGCACGGGCGACTGGCGACCGAGCCCCAGCAAGCTGTGCTCGTGGTGCGCCCACCAGGCGCTGTGCCCGGAGTTCGGGGGCACGCCGCCGCCGCTCCCCCAGCCGCCCGCCGAGCAGGGCTGACTCAGAACGACAGCGCAGCCGACTCCCGCTTCTCCAGTGCGTCGGTGAGCAGCGAGACCAGGGCCTCGAGCCGGACGTCGACCGTCGAGGTGAGCTCGTCGGCGGAGGCGCCGTCGAGCGCGACCGCGGCCAGCCCGGCCTTGGAGTCGATCAGCTCGGCGATCCGTGAGTCCAGGGTCTGCGCGGCGATGACACGCCACGCGGTGACCGGCTCGGTCTGGCCGATGCGGTGGACCCGGTCGATGGCCTGGGTCTGCTCGGCGTCCGTCCACGACAGCTCCGCCAGGACGACGTCGGAGGCGACCTGGAGGTTGACGCCGACGCCTGCCGCGGTGAGCGAGCAGACGATGACCTGGACCTCGGGCTCGTTGACGAAGGCGTCGATGGCCTTGGTGCGGGCGGTCGAGGACTGGTCGCCGCGGATCTCGGTGTAGCGGATCCCGCGCTTGTCGAAGACCTCGCCGGCGGCGTCCATGACGTCGATGTGCTTGGCGAAGAAGACGACCTTGCCCGCGCTGCGGGCCAGCTGGGCGGCGTAGTCGGCGGCCAGGCCGGCCTTGGCGCGGCCGATGCGGCGCACCATCGAGAAGACGTTGTCGCCGGTGGTGGACTCGTCGCCGTCGGCGACCTCCCAGCCCGCGACGCGGCGGACGAGCTCGTGATCGATGCCCTCCACCTCGGTGCCGCCGATCTTCGCGCGGTGCTCCTTGCGGGCCTCGATCGCGGAGTCGTAGCGCTTCATCAGGCGCAGCGCGAGCTCGCGCTCGGCGGCCCGGATGGAGCGGCCCTCGGCGTCGTCGAGCTCGACCGGCAGGTCGGCGATGCGGCGCGCGGGGATGTCGGCGGCGACGTCGACCTTGCGGCGACGCACGATGCCCTGGTCCACGACGGCCTGACGGGCGGCGGGATAGAAGCCGAAGTCGGCCGGGGTCATCCCGGTCTCCTCCAGGGCGGCCATCAGACGCGGGCGCGGCGAGCGCTCGGTGATCCAGCCCAGGAACTGCCAGATGGTGAGGAAGTCCTCGACGTCGTTGATCAGCGGGGTGCCGGTCAGGGCCATCATCAGCGGGTTCGCGACCCGCTGACGGACCCGGTCGGCGATCTCGAGGACGTGCTGGGAGCGCTGCGACTTCTTGTTCTTGATGAAGTGCGCCTCGTCCACGATCATCCCGCGGAAGCCGTGGTCGCCGATCCAGCCCACGTGGCGGTCGAGGATCTCGTAGTTGAGCACGATGATGTCGGCGAAGCCGTCGACGTCCTGGCCGTCACCGTGCACGACGCTGACGCTGCGGCCCGGGGTCCAGCGCTGCGCCTCACGGGCCCAGTTGGTCTTCACGACGTTGGGGACGACGACCAGCAGCGGGTACGCCTCGGCGGCCTGCGCGGCGAGCAGCGACTGGGCGGTCTTGCCCAGGCCGGGCTCGTCGGCGAGCAGGAAGGTGCGGTGGCCGTCGACGACCGAGGCGACCAGCCGGGACTGGTGGTCCATCAGCGTGAGGCCGGCCGGCAGCACGCCCACCGGGCGGGCCTCCGGCAGCTCCATGCAGGACGAGACGCCCGGCGCGGGGTGCTCGAAGGAGTTGAGCAGCGGGCTGATCAGGTCCCAGCCGATGAGGCGGCGGGTCTCGGCCCGCGGCGGCGCCGCGGAGAAGTCCGGCACCATGAAGGGGGTCATGAGCTGCGCACGGGCCACCGAGGTCGGCACGACCTGGCGCTCGGTACGGGCCGCCTGGGCCTCGGTCGGCTCGGGCTTCTCGACCTCCGGCTCGGGCTCCCGGCCGGCGGCGGCGAGGAGCTGGCGGCGCAGGTGGCGGGTGGCGTCGGTCTCGACGGCCTCCTCGCCGAGCAGCCCGAAGAGGGCGGGCTCGCGAGCGGCGGTCTGGGCCAGGATCGTGGCGATGCCGTCGAGGCGCTTGAGCTCGGCGGCGCGCTGGGGCTCGGTCAGGTCCGGCGTGGACTTGAGGCGCTGGCGCTCCTCACGCACCAGGAGGGCGACGACCTGGAAGCGGGTCGCCTCGGGGCGACCGCGCTGCACGCTGATCTCCACGTCGCGTACGGCCTTCGCCAGGACCGGGATCAGCCCGGTCTCGTCGCGCTGCCGCGTACGGGAGCGCTGCTGCTGGCCCCGACCGCGCCCGGATGCACGCCGACCCTCTGCCGCCACACTACGTCCTGTCCTGCCGCGCAGAAGCCCGGCGAATTCTGATCCCTCGGCCCCAGAGAAGAGCAGGTCGTGACGACGCTGCTCCGGGCCGGTCCCTCCGAGGATACCCCGACCGGTGCCGCTACGGCGCGGGGGTCTCGGGGTAGAGCACGCAGGCCACCTCGACGCCGCCTGCCCGGCGCAGGGCCGGGTCGACCCCGTCGTGGAAGCGCATCCGGACGCCCTCGCCCTCGGGAGACACCTCGGCGACGCCACGCCACAGCGGGTCGTCCTCGGCCGAGCGGATGCCGCTGAGGAGGTCCTGCACCGGCGCAGCACCGCCCACGCCCAGCGTCACCGACTGCACCCCGGGAGTGTCCAGGTGGGTCAGGTCGCCGATCAGCTGGGCCTGGCGCACGAACTCCTCGGGCGTGGCGCGGGTCCAGTGCGACTCGAGCATGGTGCGCAGGTCGCGCCCCTCCCAGCCGCACTCGGCCTGAGCGACCGGGCAGCGCGGGTGGAAGGAGCAGCCCGTGGGCGGCGCGGCCGCGTCCGGGATCTCGCCGCGGGGCAGGTCGCGCGCGACCGTGCGGGAGGGGTCGGGGTCGGGGATGGCACGCAGCAGCGCCTGGGTGTACGGGTGGCGCGGCTCGGCGAAGATCTCCTCGGTCGGGCCGATCTCGACGACCCGGCCGAGGTACATGATCGCGATGCGGTCGCAGAAGTACTTCGCGCTGGCCAGGTCGTGGGTGATGTAGACGTAGGTGAGCCCGAGATCCTGCTTGAGGTCGAGCATGAGCTGCAGGATCTTCGCGCGCACCGACATGTCCAGCATCGAGATCGGCTCGTCGGCGACCAGGACGTCGGGGTTGAGAATGATCGACCGAGCGAGCACCACCCGCTGCTTCTGCCCGCCCGAGAGGTCGCGCGGGTACTTCGACAGGAACAGCTCGACCGGTGAGAGCCCGACCCGCTCGAGGGTCTCGATCACCCGGGCGCGCCGCTCGGCAGCCGAGGTGACGCCGTGGACGCGCAGCGCGTCGCCGACCGCCTCCTCGATCGTCATGGACGGGTTGAGGGCGGCGTTCGGGTCCTGGAACGCCATCTGGATGTGGCGCCGGATCCCCCGGCGCTCGCGACCGCTCAGCGTGGCGATGTCGCGATCCTGGAAGAGGATCGAGCCACTGGTCGCGGGCGCGAGACCGAGCAGCGCACGGCCCAGGGTGGTCTTGCCGCTGCCGCTCTCGCCGACCAGGCCGAGGACCTCGCCCTTGCGCAGCTGCAGGTCGACCCCGTCGATGGCCCGGACGGTGCCCGAGGAGCGACCGAGCAGCCGCCCGAGGGTCCCGCCGCGCAGCCCGTAGTGGACCGACAGCCCGCGTACGTCCATCAGCACGTCGCCGATCACGTCAGGCCTCGTCTGCATCGCTCAGCTCCTCGTGGGCCAGGGGTGCCCGCTCCGCGGGCGTCAGGTCGCGGGGGCCACGCAGCCAGCACTCGACGGTGCCACCGGCCTCCCGCGTCGTCGGGACGGGTGAGGTGGTCGCGCAGATGCGCATCGCATCGGGACAGCGCGGGTGGAACCGGCAGCCGGCCGGCGGGTCGACCAGGTCCGGCGGCGAGCCGGGGATGAAGCGCAGCCCGGTCGTGCTCAGCGAGATCGTCGAGGCGAGCAGCTCCCGGGTGTACGGGTGCTGCGGGTCGCTGAACACATCGGCGACGGTGCCCTGCTCGACGATGCGTCCGGCGTACATCACCGCGACCCGGTCGCAGGCCTCCGCGACGATCCCGACGTTGTGCGTGATCAGCAGCAGCGCGGTGTCGAAGTTGCGGCGCAGGTCGTTGAGGATCTGCACGATCTGAGCCTCGACCAGGACGTCGAGCGCTGTCGTGGGCTCGTCGGCGACCACGAAGGCCGGGCGCAGCACCAGCGCCAGCGCGATCATCAGTCGCTGCCGCATGCCGCCGGAGAACTCGTGCGGGTAGGAGCGGTAGCGGGTCGGCGGGATGCCCATCATCCGCAGGGCTTCGAGCGCGCGGGTGCGGACCTCGTCCTTGGACAGCTTCGGCTCGTGCTGGGTGATGGTCTCCTCGAAGTGCTCGGAGATCCGCATGAGCGGGTTCAGTCGGGTGAGCGGCTCCTGGAAGATCATGCCCAGGTCCGAGCCCCGGAGGCCGTACGCCTCCTTCGCGCTCATCGCGAAGATGTCGCGCCCGCGGTAGCGGACCTCGCCGTCGCGCTTGGCGCCTTCGGGCAGGAGCCCCATCAGGCCGCGGCCCAGGGTGGACTTGCCGCACCCGGACTCCCCCACCAGGCCCAGGGTCTCCCCCGGGCGCAGGTCGAAGCTGACGCCGTCGACCGCCTGGATCGCGCCGCGGGTGGTGCCGTACCAGACCCGTACGTCGCGTGCGGAGATCACCGGCTCGGCAGTCATGTCGCTCATCGGACCTCCTCCGTCTCGACACGTGCGGGCAGCAGCACCGGCAGCAGACGGCGCCGGCGCAGGGTCGGGTTGAGGGTCTCGTTGAGGCCCTCGCCGACGAGGGTCAGGGCGGTGACCAGCAGGACGATCGCCAGACCGGGGTAGAGGCCCGTCCACCAGACCCCCGAGCCGGCGTCGGCCAGGGCGCGGTTGAGGTCGTGGCCCCACTCGGCGGCCTGGGTCGACTGGATCCCGAGCCCCAGGAAGCCGAGGCCGGCCAGGGTCAGGATGGCGTCGGCCGCGTTGAGGGTGCCGATGACCGGCACGCTCTGCACGACGTTGCCGAAGAGGTAGCGCCGCATGATCACGCCGTCGGAGGCGCCCATCGCGCGGGCGGCCTCGACGTACGTCGCCTCCTTGGCGCTCACGGTGGTGTTGCGCACCACGCGGTAGTACTGCGGGATGTAGATCGCCGAGAGCGACAGCGAGACCGCGATCACCGAGCCGCCGACGATGTTGGTCAGCAGGAACGAGAAGACGATCGCGAGCAGGAACGACGGGAACGCGAAGAGGGCGTCCATCACCAGCACCAGGATCCGGTCCAGCCAGCCACCGTAGTAGCCCGAGATCAGGCCGAGCGGCACGCCGACGACGATGCAGACCAGGATCGAGAGCAGCACGACCTCGATCGCCGTGCGCGCGCCCCAGATGGTGCGCGAGTAGACGTCGAAGAAGAGCCGGTCGGTGCCGAACCAGTGCGTGCCGTCGGGGTGGCCGAGCTTCGGGAAGTCGGTGCCGTGGGCCGAGGCCTGCGCGAAGCCGTACGGGGCGACCCAGGGCGCGAAGATCGCGAGGAACACGAAGACGGCGCTCATCACGATGCCGATGACCAGCATCCACCGGGCCAGGCCGGAGGTCTCGGAGAACGGCTTGGCCAGCGCGGAGAGAACGGTGCGCATCTCAGTACCTCACCCTCGGGTCGATGAGCGCGTTGACGACGTCGACCACCACGCTGACCACCACGACGGCGATCGCGAAGATGGTGACGATGCCCTGGACGGCGCCGTAGTCGCGCTCGTTGATGTAGTCGACCAGCTTCTGGCCCAGTCCGGGCCAGTTGAACGTCGACTCGGTGAGCACCGCGCCGCCGAGCAGCATCGCGAACTGCAGGCCGATCACGGTCACGACCGGGACCAGTGCGTTGCGCAGCGCGTGGTGACGGGTGACCTTGCCGCGCGAGATCCCGCGCGCCTCGGCGGCCTCGACGTAGTCGGCCTGCATGGTCTGCAGGATGTTGACCCGGACCAGTCGGATGAAGACGCCGCAGATCAGCAGGCCCAGGGTCACGGCCGGCAGCAGCAGGTGCTTGAGGACGTCGAGGATCGCGTCGCTGTTGCCGCTGAGGAAGACGTCGATGAGCAGGATATGGGTGCGCGGCGTGACCAGGAACGCGGTCATCGGGCTGGAGGCGCCACCGGTGGGCAGGCCCAGCGGCTGCGCGACGTACACCTGCAGCAGGAAGCCGACGAAGAAGATCGGTGCGGCGTAGGTGAGGATGCCGAAGAGCCGGATGACGACGTCGCCGATGCTGTCGCGGTAGCGCCCGGCCACCAGGCCGAGCGGGATGCCGACCAGCAGCGCGATGGCGAAGGCCGCCATCGTGAGGCTGAGGGTGGCGCCGCCGTTGTCGCGGATGACGCGCAGCACCGGCTGGTTGTCGCTGAAGGTGGTGCCGAAGTCGAGATGCGCGACCGAGGACAGGTAGTCCCAGTACTGCGCGATCATCGGCCGGTTCAGCCCGAGCGCCTCGCGGCGCTGGGCGAGCGCGTCGGCGTCGAGCTTGCCGCCGACCGCTGCCGAGATCGGGTCGCCGGGTGCGACCCGCAGCACCACGAAGACGAGGGTGAGGATCACCCAGATCATCGGGATGACGAGCAGGACGCGTTGTGCGATGTAGCGGGGCAGTGATCCGCTGCCGGTTCCAGCCACCGTGTTCCTCTCAGAGCCCGTGAAGAGGCAAGGACGTGGGTTACGCGGGACGTGGGGAGCGACCACCGGTCGCTCCCCACGCTCGCAGGGTCGGTGCTACTTCTTGGTGACCAGCCAGAGCCGGAAGATGAACGACGGGTCGAGGGTCGACTCGACCCCGCTCATGCCCTTGCCGTACACCGCGGTGTTCTGGCCGACCCAGCTCGGGATCAGCGGGACGTCGCGAGCGGCGATGTCCTGGAGCTGGCCCTCGATCTGCTCACGCTGGCCCTGGTCGCTGGTGCCCTGCTCCTGGGCGACGAGCTTGTTGACCTCGGCGTTCTTGTAGCCGTTCTGGAAGAAGCCGCCGTTGACGAGGAACGGCGACAGGTAGTCGTCGGCGTCCGGGTAGTCCGGGAACCAGCCGAGCATCCACAGGTCGTACGCGCCCTGCTTGTAGAGGGTCTGGTACTGCTCCCACTCGGTGCTCTTCGGCGTGACCTTGAACAGGCCGCTGGCCTCGAGCTGGCGCTTGAGCTCGTTCATCTCGTCCTCGGACGCCGGACCGTAGTGGGTCGGGGTCCAGCCGAGCGTCAGCGCGACGGGGGTCTTCACCCCGGCCTTGCTCAGGATCTGCTTGGCCTTGGCGACGTCGGGCGTCCCGTACGCCTCCTTGAAGCTGTCCTTCTGGCCGGCGTAGCCCGGCGGGACCACGCTGTACAGCGGGGAGACGGTGTCGTCGTAGGCCGCGCTGGCGATCTTGTCGCGGTCGATGAGCTGGGCCGCGGCCTGGCGCACGGCGGCGTTCTGGCCGATGCCCTTGTCCACGCGCCAGGTCCAGTAGCGGATCTCGGAGCCCTTGCCGGTGGCGACGGTGAGCTTGGAGTCGCTCTTGAGGGCGCTGATGTCGGTCGGGCTCAGGCTGCGCCAGGCGACGTCGACCTCGCCGTTCTGGGCGGCGAGCTTGAGCGCGGTGTTGTCGGAGTAGTACTTGATGAAGACCTGCGACGCGCCGCCGGTGTTGTCCCCGGTGTAGTCGGTGTTCTTCTCCAGGACCGCCTGGTCCTTGGCCTTGTACTGCGCCAGTTTGTACGGGCCCGAGCCGATGACCTTCTCGTCGGCCAGCTTGGTGTCGGCGGGGAAGACGTCCTCGTCGACGATCGCCGCGGCACCGGGGTACGTCAGGACGTACTGGAACGTGGTGTCGGGCTTGTTGAGGTGGAAGATCACCGTGTTGTCGTCCGGGGTCTCGATCGCGTTGTCGTCGAGGGTGACCACGCCGGACTTGTCGTCGGTCTTGGTGATGGAGCCGAGCAGGTAGATCGCGGCGCCGTTCGGGTCCTGGATCTTGATCGCGCGCTCGAAGCTGTACTTCACGTCCGAGGACGTCAGCGCGTCGCCGTTGGAGAACTTCAGGCCCGGCTTGAGCGTGCAGGTGAGCGTCTTCGGGTCGCCGTACTCGCACTTCTGCGCGGCGTCGCCGACGATGTTCGTCGAGTTCGCGGGGACCGTGAGCAGGGTCTGGTACAGGTTGTACTCGAGCGTCGAGGACCCGAGGTCGTAGGACCCGGCCGGGTCGAGCGCCGTGACGGTGTCGGTGGTGCCGAGGATCCAGCCGCCTCCCGAGGCGCCTCCCCCGCTGCCGTTGTCGTTGCCACCACAGGCGCTGATCGCGAGTACGAGAGCACCCGCGCCGGCGATCGCGATGGCGCTGCGCATGCGCTTCTTCATCCGATTCACTCCGCTTCCCAGGTGCCCTGATTGGTACCTGTTTCGCCGGAAGATACCCAGGGTGAGGGGCTCCGGCTAGACGGGATCGATTTCCGGGCGGTCTCGAAATGACAACGATTTCACACCTGCCGCGTCGAGTCCGGTGAGGGAATCGCGCTCGATCCACCCGGCCCGCAACGAAACCGGTACGTGGTTGGGCACCACCAGGACGGTGCAGCCCGCCGCGTCGGCCGAGGTCGCACCGGTCGGGCTGTCCTCGATCGCCACGCAGTCGTACGGGTCGACGCCCAGCGCCGCGGCAGCGGTCTCGTACGGCTCCGGGTGCGGCTTGCCGTTGGCGACCTGCTCGCCGGTGACGATGACCTTGAAGGACTCGGCCGGCAGGTGCGCCAGGATCGGCGCGACGAAGCGCTGCCACGACATCGTCACCAGCGCGCACGGGATGTCGTGGGCGACGAGGTCGGCCAGCAGCTCCTTGGCACCCGGTCGCCACGGCACGTCGGCGTCGAGGCGCGCGCAGACCCCGTCGAGCAGCAGCTCGACGACCTCCTCGGGCGTGTGCGGCATGCCGAGCTTCTGCTTGATGTAGGCGCCAGACACCAGCAGGTCGCTCCCGACCAGATGGGCCGCGTCCGCCTCGCTCCACTCCCCGCCGTACTCCTCGGCGAGCGCGTACTCGGTGGCGATCCAATACGGCTCGGTGTCGACGAGGGTTCCGTCCATGTCCCATAGAACGGCGGCCGGTCTTGCTGGAGGGCCACTCGGCTCCTGACCTGCAGGAACTGGAGAAAACGCGGCATTCACAATGGCCTCCAACCAACTCCATGTGGAGATTCATGCGGAGTTTGACCCTACTGGGCTAGGGCGATGCATCCACCCGCCGCCCCACGCAGGTGCACATCCAGGCGCCGACGGACCCTTTCAGTAGCTCCGCCTGCCCACGTGCCGAGCATGAGCAACTACTCCATCGCTACTCGAATAACCACCTCCGCAAAGGCGCGGGCCTCCAGATGCAGGGCGCCACCGACGCGAACCGAGGCTGCTGCCTCAATCGCGGCTCGCGGTGGTAGCGCCGGCAGGTAGCGATCCTGCGAGCAGCCGCCTGACGTCCTCCGCAATCTGCACGTCCTCTCGCGCGGCGACGACGAGCGTGCGGACTAGGGCGTCGTGCGTGCCGATGTCGGCGTCGAGACCCGCCGCGAGGTTGCGCGCAGCGTCGACCTCGACGCCGAGGAATCCGAGTCCGGCGGCCGCTCGCCGCCTGATCCCGGCGGAGTGCTCGCCGACGCCACCTGAGAAGGTGAGGACGTCGATGCCGCCTGCTGCAGCGGTCATGGCGGCGATGCCTGTTACGAGATGGTGCGTGTAGACATCCAGGGCGAGCATCGCATCCGGTTCCTGCCGAGCAGCCGCCGTTTCCACCTCGCGCATGTCCGCTGTGCCGGCGAGTGCGAGCAGGCTCGAGCGCTCCTCCAACGCGACCGCGATCTCGCGGGCGGTGAGATGTTCATGTTCTTCGAGCCAGAGCAGGAGGCCCGGGTCAACATTCCCGGATCTGGTCGCCATGACCAGGCCCTCAAGCGGGGTGAAGCCCATCGTGGTGTCGACGCACTTGCCGTCCACCACTGCCGCCAACGAGGCACCTGCCCCAAGGTGGCATGTCACCACCCGGAGGCCGACCGGCGTGCGGGCGACGATCTGGGCGGCCCGACGCGAGGAGTAGGCGTGGGAGAGCCCATGGAATCCGTAGCGCCGGATCCCGTACATCTCCCGCCATTCGCGCGGTACCGCATACGTCGTGGCCTCGGGCCCATGGTGGCATGGAAGGCGGTGTCGAAGCACGCGACGGCCGGCGCGGAGGGGAGCACCGCGGTGACCTCGTCGAGTGCGGCCAGGGACCTCGGCTGATGCAAGGGCGCAAGATCGACGAGGTCCTCCAACTGCTGGCGGACCACGGCGTTGAGCAGGGCGGCGCTGGTGAAACGGCTACCGCCATGGACGATGCGGTGACCCACGACGCCGGGCCGCGGCCAGGCCGCGATGGCATGTCCGAGGGCCGCCGAGTCGATCCCGGCCGGTCCGACGACCAGATCGGCACTCTGCTCGAGAACATCGTGCTCGTCGAGCAGGCGCAGCTTCAGGCTGGAGGACCCGGCGTTGACCACAAGGATCCGCACCACCTACTCCGTTCGCGTTTGCGTCGGCCAGGTCCATTGCGAGATGGCTGGGTCGTCCTCGCCATGCTCACGGGTGTAGGCGCGTGCCGCCAGACGGGCGTCGGACATCCGCTGGCGCAGCGTTGCGGCATGGCTGCCGAGCCGGGGGGGGGGGGGGGGGGGGGTCGGTCGATGACGTCCATGACCAGATGGAAGCGGTCGAGGCCGTTGAGCATGACCATGTCGAACGGCGTGGTGGTGGTGCCTTCCTCCTGGTAGCCGCGCACGTGCAGGTTGTCGTGGTTGTGGCGGCTGTACGTCAGGCGGTGGATGACCGACGGGTAGCCGTGGAAGGCGAAGATCACCGGCTTGTCCGGGGTGAACAGGGCGTCGTAGTCGCGGTCGGAGAGTCCGTGTGGATGCTCCGTGTCCGGCTCCAGCCGCATGAGGTCAACGACGTTGATGACGCGGACCTTCAAGTTCGGGAGGTGAGTTCGGAGCAAGTGGGCGGCCGCGAGTGCCTCCAGGGTCGGGATGTCGCCTGCGCAGGCGAGCACGACGTCGGGGTCCTCCCCGAGGCCGCCACCCTCGCCGCTGCCGTTGTTGCCGCTGTCGTTGCTGGCCCACGGCCAGATACCCAGACCACGAGTGCAGTGGGCGATCGCCTCCTCGATCGTCAAGTAGGTGAGAGCTGGCTGCTTTCCCGCGATGATCAGGTTGACGTAGTTGCGGGTGCGCAAGCAGTGGTCGGCGACCGAAAGCAGCGTGTTGGCGTCCGGGGGGAGGTACAGCCGCACGATCTCGGACTTCTTGTTGATGAGGTGGTCGATGAAGCCGGGAACCTGGTGGGAAAAGCCGTTGTTGTCCTGACGTCAGACATGGGACGACAGCAGATAGTTCAGCGATGCGATCGGTGCGCGCCACGGGATCTGAGGGGTCATCTTGAGCGACTTGGCGTGCTGGTTGAACATCGAGTCGATGATGTGGATGAACGCCTCGTAGCAGTTGAACAGACCATGCCTCCCGGTCAGCAGATAGCCTTCGAGCCAGCCCTGGCACAGATGCTCGGAGAGCACCTCCATCACCCTGCCGTCAGGCGCGAGGTGGTCGTCGGTGTCCATCCGCTCGGCGTCCCAGGCACGATCGGTGCCGTCGAAGACCGCGGTGAGCCGGTTCGAGACGGTCTCGTCGGGCCCCATCAGCCGGAAGGTGGCGGGGTTAGCAGCGATGACCTCCCGCAGGAAGGTCCCTAGGACGCGGGTCGCTTCGCTCGTGCCGGTCGCCGGGTGCACAACCGGCACCGCACTGTGGTGGAGGTCGGGCATGACCAGGTCACGCACCAGCAGACCGCCGTTCGCATGTGGGTTGGCGCTCATGCGATGCTCAGCGGCCGGCGCGAGCGCCTGCAACTCGGGGATGAGACGACCCGCAAGGTCGAACAGCTCATCGGGTCGGTAGCTTCGCATCCAGCCCTCGAGCTGGGCCAGGTGCTCGAGGTTGGTTCGGACCTCGACCAACGGCACCTGGTGTGAGCGCCACGTGCCCTCGACCGGAAGCCCATCCGCGATCGTGGGACCGGTCCACCCTTGGGAGTCCGGAGCACGATCATCGGCCAGGTCGGCCGTTCGGCATTCGCTCCGGTGCGGGCGTTGTGTTGGATGCGAGCGATCTCGTCCAGCACCGTGTCGAGGGTTACGGCGAGCTCCTCGTGGACGGTGAACGGGTCGTCGCCACCGACGAAGTGGGGCGCATAGCCGTAGCCCCGCATCAACTCGGCCAGCTCCGTCTCGGGGATGCGGGCCAGCACCGTCGGGTTAGCGATCTTGTACCGGTTCAAGTGCAGCACCGGCAGGACAGCACCGTCGAGGACCGGGTTGAGGAACTTGTTGGAGTGCCAGCTCGCGGCCAGCGGACCGGTCTCGGCCTCCCCGTCCCCGATCATGCACAAGGCGAGCAGGTCGGGGTTGTCGAAGACGGCCCCGTAGGCGTGGACCAAGGCGTACCCGAGCTCACCGCCCTCGTGGATCGAGCCAGGCGTCCCCGGCGCGAGGTGGCTGGGGATGCCACCGGGAAACGAGAACTGGCGGAACAACGCTCGCATGCCTGCCACGTCCTGTCCGACCGCCGAGGAGACCTCGCTGTAGGTGCCGTCGAGGTACGCGTTCGCGACCAGTCCCGGTCCACCGGCCCAGGGCCGGTCACGTAGAGCACGCTCAGGTCGCGTTCCCTGATCGCGCGGTTCATGTGGACGTACATCAGGTTGAGCCCAGGCGTCGTGCCCCAGTGGCCGAGCAGGCGGGGCTTGATGTGCTCAGCCAGCAACGGTTCGCGCAGCAGCGGGTTGTCCATCAGGTAGATCTGGCCGACGGACAGGTAGTTGGCGGCTCGCCAGTACGCATCCAGCAACTCCAGTTCGTGACGGTCGAGGCGGCTCGGATCTGTCATGGGGTCCCTCCTGGTGTGGGATCACGCCGATCGGCGTTTCGACGACCGTGACGAGGGAAGCTGCCAGCGGGGTTGAGCAGGTCGCCGGTGCTGAAGCGGGCCGCACGGTGTCGCAGCGCACGCTCCATGGTGTAGCGACGTCGCGGCCGGGGGTGGCCGGACGTCGCCCGGTAGAAGATGTGCTTGCCGACCTCGATGAGGACGAGGTAGCCGACCACCATCGCGGCCAATGCCGCGAAGAACGCCGTCGGCAGCGGTCTGAACCCGAGCGCGTGAGCCAGTGGCGTCAGCGGCAGCGCGGTGCCTATCGCGACGACGCCGACGGCGGCACCGGCCAACGGCAGGCTGGGGTGACTGCGGAAGAACGGGATACGCCGGGTACGGATCGCGAAGATGACAAGCGTCTGGGTGGCCAGCGACTCGACGAACCAGCCCGAGCGGAACTCCACGGCCCCAGCGTGGAAGATCCACAGCATCACGCCGAAGGTGACGAAGTCGAACACGGAGCTGAGCGGGCCGAAGAAGATCATGAAGCGGCGGATGAACGCGAGGTCCCAGTGAGAGGGCTGCCGCAACTGTTCCTCGTCGACACGGTCGGAGGAGATCGCCAGCTGGCTGGAGTCGTAGAGGAGGTTGTTGAGCAGGATCTGGCTCGGCAGCATCGGCAGGAACGACAAGAAGAGAGAAGCGCCGGCGGCTGAGAACATGTTGCCGAAGTTGCTCGAGGTTCCCATCAGCACGTACTTGATGGTGTTGGCGAAGATCCTTCTTCCTTCGGCGACGCCGTCGGCGAGTACGTCGAGGTCCTTCTCGAGCAGGATGACGTCGGCCGCGTCCTTGGCGACGTCGGTGGCCGAGTCGACGGAGATGCCGACGTCGGCTGCGTGGAGGGCCAGGGCGTCGTTGACGCCGTCGCCGAGGAACGCGACCGCGCCGCCGGACTGACGCTGGATCCGGACGATGCGGGCCTTGTCCTCGGGGCTGACCCGCGCGAACACCGTGGTGCCTGCGATGGCCTGGGCCAGGGTGACATCATCGAGGGCTCCGAGGTCTGCACCGGTCAGCGCCACATCGCCGGAGAGACCGAGATCGTGGCATACCTTGACCGCCACCGCAGGGTTGTCCCCGGTGACGACCTTGACGGCGATGCCCAGCGCGGCCAGCCTCTCGAGCGCTTCGGCCGCGTCCAGCTTGGGCGGGTCGAGGAACACCAGGAAACCGATCAGGTCCAGCTCCCGTTCGTCGGCGGCCGCGGGTGGGCGGTCGGCGAAGACGGAGCGGGTGGCGACGGCGATGACCCGGTTCCCGGCGCCGAACTCGGACGCCAGAGCGGTCCGGGCTGACGCGGGCACGTCGATACAGCGTTCTAGCACGGCTTCCGGCGCGCCTTTCGTCACCAGCGTCAAACGCTGGTCGCTGCCTTGGACGAGGACGGACACCATATTGCGCTCGTGATCGAAGGGCAGAACGCCTACCCGGTGATAGGCGGCGGCAGCAGCGAGTTGAGCGGCCACCTCGGGCGAGGCCCACAGTGCTCGGTCCAAGGGGTTACCGCCGACCGCCGTACCGTCGACCGCGATGTTCTCGGTCGCGACCAACCCCCACATGAGCAAGGCCTGTGCCTCGCGGCCGTTCGATGCGCCGTGGGCGGGAACGGCGCGGCTGTAGTCGATGAGGCCCGCCGTCAAAGTGCCGGTCTTGTCGGTGAACAGCACGTCGACGTTGCCGAGGTCCTCGATGCAGACCAAGCGTTTGACCAGGACCTTGTGCCTGCTCATCCGCCGCGATCCGGCGGCGAGGCTGCTGGAGACCACCGCAGGCAGCAGTTGAGGGGTGATGCCGACGGCGATCGCCAGGGAGAACAGCAGCGCATCCATGATCGGCTTGTTCAACACCACGTTGACTACGAAGATCGACGTGGTCAATGCTCCGGCCACGTAGACCAGCAGCATCGAGAACTTACGCAGCCCGATCTGGAATTCGGTGTCGAGCTGGTGGGTGGACAGGCCGGCCGCGATCTTGCCGAACTCGGTGCGGGCACCGGTCGAGACGACGACACCGCGTCCCCTACCAGAGTTCACGACAGTCCCCATCAGGGCGCAGCCCGTCAGCTCCGCCAACGCCGCCCCGGCCAGCACTGCTTCGGTGTTCTTGTCCACCGGCAGCGATTCCCCGGTCAGCAGCGACTCGTCACAGGCGAGCCCGGTCGCGGCGATCAGCCGGATGTCGGCTGGCACGACGTCTCCCAGACGAAGGTCCACGAGGTCTCCCGGAACGAGCTCGGTAGCATCCACCGTGGCAGGCCTCCCGTCCCGCGTGACGACGCACTCGTGACGGATCTGGTCGTGGAGCGCCTCGGCCGCCCTCTCGGCGCGGTACTCGTTGACGAACCCGAGACCGACTGACAGCGCCACGATCACCCCGATGATGGCGGCGTCGCTCTTCTCACCGACGAAGTAGGACGCGAGCGCTGCGGTCAGGAGCAATGCAAGCAACGGGGATCGGAGCTGATGCCACAGCACCGGCCCGAACCGAGCATGGTGAGAGGACACCGCGTTGGGTCCCCACCGGTCCCGCCGTTCGCTCACCGCGGTGCTCGACAGGCCGTTCAGGTCACTGACGGCGAGACCTTCCAGCACCTCGGCCGTAGAGACATGCGAAGCGGCACCGACGTCGAGCGACGCCGACGATGTGCGCGACCGGACCGACGCGCCACTCGTCACGACCGCGCCTCCGTGCTCGGCCGGGTGACCAGTTCGTCGGTCGTGCCGCTGGCGACGTCCGGCTGGCCGCAGGCGAACTCTGGCTGCCGATTGCTCATGTTCGAGGGCATTCTTCGCCCGGCGAGGGGGTCCTCGCCCGCGGGGTCCCATCCGAGGACGACGTACGGCGGCGAGCGTAGGCCCAACGAGTTCAGCGGCGAGGGCGGCTGAACTGCTCCGAACTGGCTGTGGTTCTCAGCACACTCGACACTACACGCGCCAACCGAGCCCCACGCGCGGACCGGCGGCACGCGAGAGCAGGCCAGGTCGCGCAGCCCCTCGGGCAGTTCAGCATCCAGATGTGACGAGGGGGGGGGGGGGGGTGAGGCTACAGTGAGTTGGACCGCGGGTCGGCCGCCGCCGCAGGTGGATCGCTGGGCGGCTTGTCGAGCGGGCCTTGCAGCAGACGAGGGCGGGAATGGGCGAGCTGGAGAACGCTGAGAATGCAGGTATGACGCTTGCGCCCATGTCCTCGCAGCAGGCGGCTGCGGATGCTGCGGATCTCCAGGCCAGTCTCAGCGACTTGGGTCGCCTGGTGGCCGCGACCTTGGGGCTGGCGGAGCTGCTCGAGCGCGTGGCGATGTACGCAGCGCACGCGATTCCCGGCGCCGACGGCGCGGGTGTGACGCTACTGCGGGTGGATCGGCCGGATCACCGTGTCGAGGCGCTCGCGGCAAGTCACCCGTTCGTCTCCGAGATCGACCAGATCCAATACGTGACGCTTAACGAAGGCCCTTGCATCACCGCAGCGCTGGAGGCGCGGACCGTGCGCTCGGGATCGCTGGGCGGCGAGAAGATGTGGCCCAGGTTCGGCCCGCGGGTGGGCCGGCTCGGCATTCACAGTGCGCTGTCGCTGCCGTTGCTGCTCCCCGGCCAGGTTGTCGGGGCGATCAACGTCTACGCCCGCGGCAAGGATGTTTTCGACGACCATGCCGCCGAGCTGGGTGAGTTGTTCGCCGCGCCGGCTGCGGTCGCGGTCCACAACGCACAGGTTCTGGCCCGCGCCCTCGAACTGACGACCCAGCTGCAGACCGCGCTGTCCACCCGGCCCGTCATCGATCAGGCCATCGGGCTGCTGCGCGGCCGCACCGGCGGCACAGCGGACGAGGCGTTCGCCACGCTGCGCAGGCTCAGCCAGTCCGAACACACCAAGCTCGCCGACGTCGCCAAGCAGGTCGTCGACGAGGCGGTGAGACGCGCTCGTGCGCGGCACGCCGACCGCCCGAACATCGGCTGACCCAGGGGGACCCAGGGCAGGACATCGTTGCTCCACCGCGACGCAGACCGATGAGGGGCGCGATGCGCCTAGGACAGCCCCGTAGGCTTGCGGACAGGAGAGCCGGACCAGGATCCGGCGGTCTCCTCAGCTCCTCCCCCGCGCCGCGATGTGCAGCGCTCGGTCCATGCTCGTGACCAAGTGCTCCCAGGAGCACCACGGAGAGCAGTCCGCCCATGATCATCTCTGCCGCGCTGGGCGCCGACCTGGCACTGCTGACCCAGGCTCTCGACGCTCCGGGCGTCGATCTGGCCGAAACGGTGAGGCGCTTGACCGGCGACGCGCGAACCGCCGCGCAGTCCTACCTCGGATTGTCTGTCGCGATCACCGCGTTCGAAGCGACGTTCGACTTCACTGTGCTCGACGAAGGCGTCGAGTCCGGGGACGTCCGAACCTCCCTATGGGTACCGCTGACGGTGGCCGCGGAAGGGAGTGGCGCAGTCGATGAGACGACGTCGCCGGCCTCGGTCACCCTCGTCTTCTACGCCGCTACCCCAGGCGCCCTCATCGACCTCGCCGCGGATCTGGCCTGTCTCACCGGGCGGCCCCTCACCGACTTCCGCCTAGACGACCACCCCATGCCGGCCTCGGGTCACACCGAGCCGACCCTCCTGGAAGCGATCTCGACGATCAACCAAGCGCTCGGCGTGCTGATCGAGGAGGGCGCAACACCGGAACAGGCCGAGCGCGACCTCGCGACCCGAGCCATCCACGCGGGCACCGGTCTGCCGGCAGCGGCGGCCATGGTGGTCGCGGGCCTGCACCCACCCGACTCGGCCAGTCGTTGACTCCTGCCCGCGCCGACAACCCCATGTCTACCGTGGCCGTACCGCGTCGTCTGTGCGCATCGCATCGCGTCGCCGGGAACGGGGTGTAGTGTAGGAGTTGCTGAGAGCCTCAGCCAGTTCGGTACCAGTTCAGCCGTCCGCCGCTGGACCCAGAGCAACAGCTCCGCGCCGCACACACCGGTGACTACCTGCCTGTCAGGAGCACCATGAACGCCCCGCCGCGCCAGTTCCGACCGAATGCTGCGCCGGGCACGAACCCGGTGTCTGAGCCGCATGCGGTCGCGCCGCCTCGCGACAACGGGGCGCCGCCGCTTGCGGCACCCCCTCCACCTGAGCGTGTCCTCATCACGCACGCCACCGCGCCCGCATACGGCCGCGACATCGTGTCGCGGGCGGCTCCGGCCTCCTAGGGAAAGTCCACCATGAAAGCTCTCATCGTCCTCGTCATCGTCGTCATCGCGCTGGGGTTGCTGACGCTCGCCCTGGCAGTACGCATCGTGAAGCAGTACGAGAACGGCGTTCTCTTCCGCTTCGGGCGGGTGATCGGAGAACGCTCACCCGGGTTTCGCCTCATCATTCCGATCGTCGATGTCCTCCATCGGGTCTCGCTGCGGATCGTCACCATGCCGATCCAGTCCCAAGGGATCATCACCAAGGACAACGTGAGCGTCGACGTCTCGGCAGTGGCCTACTTCAAGGTCGTCGACGCCGTGAAGTCCGTGGTCGCCATCGAGAACGTCTACTCCGCCATCGATCAGATCGCCCAGACGACGCTGCGCAAGGTCGTCGGGCAACACACCCTGGATCAGACGCTCTCCGAGACCGACAAGATCAATCTCGACATTCGCGCCATCCTCGACGTCGCCACTGTCGAATGGGGTGTGCTGGTGACCTTGGTCGAGCTCAAGGACATCCAGCTGCCCGAGAGCATGAAGCGTGCCATGGCTCGACAGGCCGAGGCCGAGCGCGAGAAGCGAGCCAAGATCATCAATGCCGAAGGCGAGTCACTCGCCGCGGCGGCCCTGGGCGACGCCTCCGACATCATGATGGCCCACCCCCTGGCCCTGCAGCTGCGCAATCTGCAGAGCCTCGTGGAGCTGGGCGTCGACAAGAACACCACCGTCGTGTTCCCCGCGCCGCTGATGAGCACGATCGCCGAACTCGGTTCTTTCCTAGCCCACGAGAGCGCCGCGGCCGCGTCCCCCACCGCCGTGGCGCCACCGGTCGATGCCTCGCCGGTCCCGAACGTCAATGGGGCCGGTGCGAGGTAGGGCTCGAGGCCCCGGACGAGCAGCGCCCGTCCCATCCATCACAACACCCGAGCGGTCCGACGCGACCCTACGACCCTTGACCAGAAGGACACAGCGATGACCCGACTCGATTGCGACCACGCCCGCGGCGACAGGCTCGTCGACTCCTTGAATCCGGTGCCGGGGCCTTGTCGGGCCGACGACATCCAACCTCTCGGATGAGAGTCGGTCTGATCGCTCCTCCGTGGGCGCCCGTTCCCCCGGTCGGCTACGGCGGGACCGAGGTCGTGGTCGACAATCTCGCCCGCGGTCTGCAGGTGCTCGGCCACGACGTCCGGCTGTTCACCGTCGGCGACTCGACCTGCCCTGTGCCGACGTCCAGCCTCTACGGCACCGCGCCTCGCCCCATCGGCACGACGGTCGAGGAGGCGGCGCACGTCCTCGCGGCGTACGAGGCGATGGCCGAGGTCGACCTGATCCATGACCACACCGTCCTTGGGCCGCTGCTGGCGCCGTGGCCGCGACACGGCATACCGCCCGTGGTGAGTACCCACCACGGCGCGTTCACCGACGAGAATCGCCGGATCGTCCGCGAAGTCGCGCGCCGCGCGGCTGTCATCGCCATCTCGCATGACCAGGCATCCAGAGCCCCCGAGATCCCGATCGCCTCCGTCATCCACCACGGCATTGACCTGGCAACGTACCGGCCCGGCCCGGGCGACGGCGGCTACCTGCTGTTCCTGGGGCGGATGTCTCGTGAGAAGGGCATCGCTGCAGCCCTGCGCGTGGCCCATCGCACGGGCAGGCGTCTGAAGGTGGTGACGAAGATGCGCGACCCTTCGGAGACCGACTATTTCACGACGGTCGTCGAACCGATGCTCGCCGACGACGACGAACTGCTCCTCGAGCCCACGATCGAGACACGGCTGGATCTCTTGCAGCACGCCGAGGCGTTGATCAACCCCATCGCGTGGCCCGAACCCTTCGGGCTGGCCATGGCCGAAGCCCTGGCTAGCGGCACGCCGGTGATCGGCTACGGCGCCGGGGCCGCGCCGGAGATCGTCGACCACGGATCCACCGGGCTGCTGTGCCACGACGAAGACGACCTGAGCAGAGCCGTCGGTCGGATCCGGTTCCTCGACCGGGGTGCGTGCCGCGCAGCCGCGGAACGGCGCTTCTCACTAGCCCGGATGGCTCACGACCACGTCGAGCTCTACGAGCGCGTCCTGTCGAACCCTGCGTCGGCGCATGAGCTGCACCTCGGGGTCCGCCCGCAGGCCGAGGTCGTCGCATGACGGGGCTCTCCCCTCCGAGGTCGCCTTGGTCGTCGGACTCCGAGCCGGCCAGCGACTCGGGCGTGGCCGATACCGTCACGCTGCTCGAAGGCACCACGTTCTGCATCAGTGAGCAGGGCGGAGACATTCGCGCTTCCGGTGCCCAGGGTCTCTTCGCCCGGGACACGAGGGTGCTGTCACGGTGGACGCTGACCTTCAACGGAGACGCCCCCATCGTGCTCGACGCACAACGGACCGAGCCCTACCGCGCGACCTATCTCAGCCGGATACCTGCGGCCGCCGGCCAGGGTGACAGCACGACGATGCTGGTGGTCCGAGACCGACACGTCGGTGATGGCATGAGGGAGCAGATCACACTGCGCAACCTGACGAGCACCGAGGCTTCCGGCGTGCTCCGCCTAGGCGTCGATGCGGACTTCGCCGATCTGTTCGAGGTCAAGGACGGGCGTACACCGACTGCCAGTCGCATTGTGCGGGTCGTGGACGACGAGGGCATCGGCCTTTCCCGGACGCGCGGCGTCCATCATCCCGCCGTGCACATCCGAGCTGACGGCACTCCCGACCTCTCGCCGCAGGCGCTGAGCTGGAACCTCGTCGTCCCGTCCCGTGGCGAGTGCACCGTCGTCGTGCACGTCGCGCCAGTCCTCGACGGCGTCCGGCTCACGAGCAGCCACGATGTCGGCCACCCGCTCGGGTGCACAAAACCGGCCCGCCGGTTCCACGAATGGCGCCACGGCATCCCGGAACTGACGAGCGGGGACGCGGGACTGTCCGCCGTCCTGGCACGCAGTGTCGAGGACCTCGGCGCGCTGCGGATCTTCGACGACCAGCACCCCGACCGCGCCGTGGTCGCAGCCGGCGCCCCATGGTTCATGGCGCTGTTCGGGCGCGACTCGATCCTGACATCGTGGATGCTGCTGCCCCTAGACAGCAGCATGACCGTCGGCACCCTCCAAACGCTCGCCGACCATCAGGGCACTCTGACCGACGCCGTGACCGAGGAGCAGCCCGGACGCATCCTCCACGAGATCCGGTTCGGCCTCACCGCTGTCGACCTCACCCTGGGCGGGGGCAGGGTCTACTACGGCACCGCTGACGCGACCTCGCTGTTCGTCATGCTTCTGGGCGAGCTTTCCCGTTGGGGCGGGGACCCCGCGATCATCGGCGACCTCCTCCCCCACGCCGACCGAGCGCTGGACTGGATCGAGAACGCCGGCGACCGCGATGGGGACGGCTTCGTGGAGTATCAGTGCGGCACCGACCACGGCCTGGTCAATCAGGGCTGGAAGGACTCCTGGGACGGCATCAGCTTCGCCGATGGCCGACTTCCCACCGGCCCTATCGCCTTGGCCGAGGTGCAGGCCTATACCTACGCCGCCCTCTTGGCCCGCGCGGGACTTGCTCAGGCTGCGGGCGACGACGACGCTCACCACATGTGGAGCGTCAAGGCGGCCGACCTCAAGCGGCGGTTCAACGAGGCGTTCTGGATCCCCGACCGTGGGTGGTTCGCCGTCGGGCTTGACGGCGACAAGCAACAGATCGACAGCCTCACGTCCAACATCGGGCACTGCCTGTGGACCGGGATCGTCGACAACGACAAGGCCGCTGCCGTAGCGGACCACCTACTGTCACCCGACCTGTTCACCGGCTGGGGCATCCGCACCCTGGCGTCGAGCATGGCTCGCTTCAATCCGATGGGCTACCACAACGGCTCCGTGTGGCCTCACGACAACGCCCTGTGCGCGGCAGGTCTGATGCGCTACGGGTTCGTGGATCACGCCCAGCGGGTCATCACCGGTCTCCTGGCCGCCGCCGACGACTTCGGTCACCGGTTACCCGAGCTGTTCAGCGGCTTCGACCGCGCCGACTTCGCGTCACCAGTCCCGTACCCGACCGCGTGCTCGCCCCAGGCCTGGGCCGCAGCCGCTCCACTGTCGTTCCTGCGCACCCTGCTGCGCTTCGACCCGGACTCGCCGCGCGGGCAGATCGCGTGCGCGCCATCGGTCCCCGAGCAGTACCTCCCTCTCGGGGTGCACGGGATCCGGGTCGACGGCCACCGGCTCACCATCGACGTCACGGCCGACGGCTGGGTCATGGAAGGTCTGGGCGACGCTCGCTTCAAGCTCACCACGTCCCAGGAGCGCCGTTGTTGACTCCGAGGCAACGCAGGAGGTGTTCGGGGCCGCAACCCCCTTGCGTTGCCAAGGCTAGCCGCGCAACGTGGCCCCGACGCGATGCATGTGCTTGACCGCCGCCGCGTACGCGGCAAGCGCGCTGCACTCGAGGTAGGGGATCTGGTGCTCGTCGCAGAAGTCGCGTAGGAGTGGTTGAGCGCGGCGGAAGGCCAGACCGAGGACCCGGCTGCCTCTCGAGCTGCGAGTGACCTGCAGGTGGCCGATGTCGTGGCCCAGGAAGCTGGTCCGGTTGGCCAGCACAGCGAGCACCGGAGTCATTGCGAGCAACCAGCAGGCGTGACGGTGCGTGAGCATCACCGCGATGACCATCCCCAGGGCAGCCAGCACCGCCGAGGCGTTCCGAGTGAAGGCGACGGGTCGCCGGCGCATCAGGCCGGCGTCGCGCACGCGCCGAGCGAGATCGCCGTACCCTCCCTGTGCGGCGCCAGCGGTGACCTCGGACCGCTCCGACTGCGCAGCGGGGGTGGTGCTCACGTCATCGAGGCTCACGGTCGAACTCCTGGCTGCGATGCCGGCATCGCCCGGAAGGGCTGGCCGACCTGGGAAGGACGGGCCAGGAGGGCGGTCCTGGTCACCCGCAGGTGGATGGGCCGTGCGCGGCCCGCTCACGAGGGGTCCCGCTACGGGTGCCCGCCATCGTCGTCCCAGGCGGAGCGGGCCTCGTTCGTCTCGCATGCATCAGTCGTCGCGCGGACCGGGACGGCGGGACTCCGCCGCCCGCCGGCGTCGAGGAGGAGCGCAGCGGCTTCGTCCGCCGGGGTCTCGGGTGCGATGACGTCGATAGCCAGCCGACGGCCGTCGAGCATGGTGAGGACGAGCTGACGGGTGTCGTCCCTCGGGAAGGAGCCGGTCTTCACCCGCCGCCCAGGAACGGCGACCGAACGGGGGCGGTCGTCCCAGTCCGGCGGTGAGTAGAGGACCCGCGCGATGCGCCCGGAGCTGGATGGCCACAGTGCGAACAGGCCGCCGAGCTCCTCGCTCAGGTTGCGGCTGTGCGGCCACCAGGCGCCCGACGCCATGCCCGGCTCCGACATGGGGCGGACTGCGAATCGCCCCGTCCGATCATCAGTGGCCATGAGTGCCACCGCCTGTCCCTTGCTGCATCGGCCGTCCCGCGGTGGAGTCGAGCGATTGCAGTCTTCTTCGATCATACGCCGGTATTCCAACACCGGCCGTCCGTTGGTCTTCTTCGCGCGTTGGCACCGTGCTCATCGAGCACTCGACCTGGTGGCGCAGGTGTCCTGTCCCGCAGGTGTCACGTCAGGGGCCGAACCCGCGTACGGGTGCGCCACCGCACGCGGCAACATTTGCGGTGCGCCGTAGAGTGGAAGTCAACCAGCTTGCCATGCCAGCGCTCTTCGAGCCTCCAGGGCAGGACCGAGAGGCGGGCGTCGTGGCGACGTCCTTGAATCACTCGTGTCGGCCGGGCGGCGCACGCGATGGCGCGTACGAACTCGAGCGATCCTCGCTGGTCGTGCCGCGGGCAGGGATGCTGGTCGCGCTGCCCCGCGCAGCGGTGCTGGTGCTGCTGCCGCTCACCCTCGCCCTCGCGTTGGTGCCTGAGGCGCGGAATGTGGACGGCGTCGCGCGCGCCCAGGACCTGACCGCCTACCCGTTGATTCTCTTGGCGGGCATCACGCTCTACTTCTGCCAGCGCATCGCCGGGGACGCCGGCCACGGTCGGCTTGCCGCCGGCATCGTCCTCCTCGGATCTCAAGGCGTCGGCCTTGCGGCCATCCGTGTCGCTCGGCCCGTGGCCGCCATCGAGCACCGCGACTGGTCGACCGGTATCGACGTGTCGTTCCAGGTAGGGCTCCTGCTGCTGACGGTGCTCGTCGGCCGCCAGCTCCGAGCCGACCGCCGATTCGCCGACCCGGTCGCCGTGAGCGTGGCCGGCGCCGTCGTGCTCGTAGCAGCCCGGGCGGCCGTCCTCGCGCTGCCCTCCACGGGCCTCGCCCCGGTCGCTGTGCGCCTCCTCGCGGCCTTGGCGCTCACGGCGCAGGTGGGCACCGCGGTCCTCCTGCTGCGAGCCGCGTGGTTGCCGCACTGGTTCCGCGCTCCCGTCGCGGGGGCGCTGAGCCTCCTGGGTCTCAGCCACTTCCTCGTGTCCGCAGGCCCGTTCGGTGAGGTCGGCGGCGGCTTCGCGGTGGCCGCGGGGCTCCTGGGTGCCATGCTGCTCCTCGCGGCGAGCTTCGCCCTCCTCGAGGTGCTGCTGGAGCGCAGCGGCGACGCCGTCGTCGGGCTGAACCACCGGGTGGATCACCTTGAGGCTGACGCGCGCGTCGAGCAGGAGCACCGACACGAGGTCGGAAGCACCTTCGCCGGGATCGCGAACGGGATCCACCTCCTCCGCTCGCCGATATTGCTGACCGAGGATCGCCGCCGCGACCTCGAGACGATGCTCGACGCCGAAGCGGCGCGACTCCAGCGATTGATGGACCCCGGAAGGGCAGTCGTGTCGCAGTATCTGGACCTCGACGGCGTCCTGAACCCGCTCGTCGCCGCTCATCGCATCCGCGGGAGAGTCGTTCACTGGCGGCCCAGTGGACTGCACGTCAGATGTCGTGCCGACGACATCGCCCAGGTGGTCAACATCCTCCTCGAGAACGTCGCCAGGCATGGCGGGACTGCGGCGACCCTCACCGCTGCCAGAACCGGCGACGGCATCGAGATCCGGGTCACAGACCGGGGCCCAGGCATCGATCCCGCCCTCGCCGAGATCATCTTTCTCCGGGGCCACCGAGGAACACTTTCCCACGGCGAGGGCTTCGGACTGCACATCGCTCACCGACTCATGATCGAGCACGGCGGCGGACTCCGGCTCGTCCAGGACGCGACAGTGCCCGGCGCCAGCTTCGTCGCCCGTCTCCCCCGCGCGCTGACCGCTCCCCTCGCCACCAACGCACGGGAACGCGCGACCCCATGACCGCAGATCGGCGACAGGCGGTGTGACGTGCGGGCCTGTGGGTAACGCACCAAGGTCCGTATAGCCGCCCCGACGACCCAGGAGGACCCACCATGGGTGACGCGATGGAAGACCGGGCCAAGGCCCGTGCCCTGCCCGAAGGCGATGTGATCCGGGTGCTGCTGGAGCAGCACGCGCAGATCCGGGACCTCTTCAGCGAGGTCAAGAACCACACCGGCAAGGAGCAGGAGTCGGCCTTCGATGCGTTGCGCGCTCTGCTCGCCGTGCACGAGACCGCGGAGGAGATGGTGCTCCGCCCGGTCACCGAGAAGGTGGTCGGCGAGGACGTCGCCGTGGCCCGCAACCATGAGGAGATGGCGGCCAACGCCTTCCTGGCCCACCTGGAGAAGATGTCGCTGGACGACCCTGACTTCGCGGCGCAGTTCGCCGAGTTCGAGGCGGCGGTGGACAAGCACGCGGAGGCCGAGGAGAGCGAGGAGTTCCCACGGATCCTGGCCGAGTGCGACGTCGACCAGCGTCAGACGATGGGCCGCAAGATCAAGGCCGCGGAGATGATCGCGCCGACCCACCCCCACCCGTCGATGGAGCCGGGCTCGATGCACCAGCGGATGGTCGGGCCGTTCGCCGCCCTCATCGATCGCGCCCGCGACGCGATCTCCCACGCGCACTGACGGATCACTCAGGCGGAGTGGCCCGCCTCGATGTCGGCGACGTCCTGGAGGCTCAGGGCGTCGCCGTTCTCGTCCTCGGCCGCATCGACGCCCCCCACGGGTGCGAGCAGGTGGTCTGCGTCGAGAAGCCGACGAGGCAGCCGTCGCGCTCATCACCGGACGCGGCGGTGACGACGAAGACCGGGTAGTCGTGCCCGGCCACGAAGTCGTCGAGGCCGGGCCCGGCAGGCCTCATCCGCCGCCGCCGTCGCGGGTGAGCGCGCGGGTCTTGCGTACGGCCGGCAGGACCTCCTCGCCGAAGCGCCGGATCATCTCGGCGTAGTGCGGGCCGATGTTCGCGACGTAGACCTCCTCGAAGGAGGCGTAGTCGTCGAAGGCCTCCGCGTGACGCTGGAGGTCGGGGCCGCACACGTGCGCGTTGCGGGTCATCTCCTCGGTGACCAGCTGAGCGCCCTGCTCGAACTGCTTGGGTGACGCCAGCACCTGGGCCAGCTCGCCGGGCAGGCCGGAGGTCGACCAGAGCCGGTGCGCGTGACCGACGGCCTCCTCCTCGGTCGGCGCGTACGCCGCCTTGATGGTCGCGATCGCGGGCTTGCCGCCGGACTCGGTGCGGAAGAGGTCGAGGAGCTCGGCGTCCGCGGTGGTGGTGACATATCCGTCGCCGATCCGCGCCGCGAGCTTGGTCGCCGCCGGGCCGAAGCCGCTGACGTAGATCTCCGGCGGCGTCTCGGGCAGGGTGTAGATCCGCGCGTCCTCGACGGTGTAGTGCTTGCCGTGGTGGTCGACGCGCTCGCCGGTCCACAGCCGCCGCATCACGTCGACGGCCTCCTCGAGCATCTCGAGGCGGATCTCGGCCGTCGGCCAGCGGTCGCCGTGGATGTGCTCGTTGAGGGCCTCGCCGGAGCCGACGCCGAGCCGGAAGCCGCCGTGATGGAGTGCCGCACTGGTGGCCGCCGCCTGGGCGGTGATCACCGGACTCATCCGTACGGTCGGGCACGTCACCGTGGTCGTGACGGGCAGTCGCGACACCTTCGCGAGAGCTCCGATCACGCTCCACACGAAGGCGCTCTGTCCCTGCTCGTCGTTCCACGGATGGAAGTGGTCACTGATCGCGAGAGCCTCGAAGCCGGCCTCCTCGGCGAGCACCGCCTGCTCCAGCAGCTCGTCGGGGCCGTACTCCTCGGTCGAGAGGAAGTATCCGATCACCATGCGCTGCCTGTACCCACGGGTATGGACCGGATATCTCACCTCTTGTCGGCACTCCTGCCGATATGGGAGTGTCGCGGCATGTCGCTGCTCAAGAAGCGCCCCGCCCGGACGGTCTACGACTACATCGTGGTCGGAGCCGGCTCCGGTGGCTCTGCCGTCGCCGCCCGCCTGGCCGAGAACCCGAACGTCACCGTCGCGCTGATCGAGGCGGGTGGCAGCGACTTCACGCTCGCGACCCGCGCCCCGGCCGCCTTCGGCGAGCAGTTCCACAAGAAGGGCGACTGGGACTACTTCACCGCCCCCGAGCCGGCCGCGGCCAACCGCGAGATCCACCTGCCGCGCGCGAAGGTCGTCGGCGGTTGCTCGGCGATGAACGCCATGCTGTGGGTGCGCGGCAGCGACCGGGACTTCGACTCCTGGGGCCTCGACGGCTGGGGTTGGAAGGACGTCGAGCCGGTCTACGACCGGATGGAGGGCCACTTCCTGCCCGGTCACAACCAGGACGGGCCGATGCGGATCAACCGGCTCACCACACCGGACGCGACCGCGGTCGCCTTCGTCGACGCCGCCGTCAACGCCGGCATCCCCGCCAACGAGGACCTCTCCGGCCCCGATCTCGACGGGGTCTCGCTGGCCCCGACCACGACGGTCGGCGGCCGGCGCTGGTCGACCGCGCGCGGTTACCTCGACGCCGTGGTCAAGAAGCCCAACTTCGACCTCATCACCAAGACGCTGGTCGACCGGATCCTCATCACCAACGGCCAGGCCGTCGGCGTGGAGGTCTCGACGCGGGGTCGCAAGCGGACGCTGAGCGTCCGAGGCGAGATCGTGCTGAGCGCGGGTGCGTACAACACGCCGCAGCTCCTCCAGCTCTCCGGCATCGGGGACGCCTCACACCTGCGGAGTCTCGGCGTCGACGTGGTGGTCGACAACCCCGAGGTCGGGGCGCACCTCAAGGAGCACCCCTTCAGCTTCACCAACTTCGAGCTCGCCGACGGGCCCTGGAAGGGCCTCTTCGGCGTCGAGAAGAACCCGATGCACATCGTCAACTGGCTGCGGAACGGATCGGGCCCGATCGCGAGCAACGTCGCCGAGGCGATCGCCCACGTGCGTACGCGGGAGGGGCTCGAGGTGCCGGACATGCAGCTCGTCTTCGCGCCGGCCTTCTTCTGGGAGAACGGCGAGGCGACCCACACCAAGCCGGCGATCTCGGTGATGCAGTCCTACTGGGAGCCGAAGAGCACCGGCCACGTGAAGATCACCTCGAAGGACCCGGCGGCGGCCCCGGAGATCCTGATGAACATGCTCTCGGCCCGGGAGGACGTCGAGGCGCTGATGCGCGGCATCGACCTCACCCGCCGGATCATCGCCTCGGCACCGTACGACACGATGATCGCCCGCGAGATCAACCCGGGCGCGGACATCCGGTCCCCCGAGGCGATGGAGACCTTCATCCGCGAGACCACGCTGCACACCTACCACCCGGCCTGCACCGCCGGCATGGGTCGCGTGCTCGACGAGCGGCTGCGGGTCAACGGGGTGAAGGGGCTCCGCGTCGCCGACACCAGTGCCCTGCCGGAGATCACCCATGGCAACACCAACGCCCCGGCGATCCTGATCGGCGAGCGCTGCGCGACCTTCATCCAGGAGGACGCGCAGCGCTGACGCCGCCCGCATCAGGAGGCGCCGAGACCCTCGCTGAAGAAGGCGTCGATCCGCTCGACGGCGCTCGTCACGTGCGGCTCCACGTCGTACAGGTCGACGTGGCTGGCACCCTCGATCCAGTACATCTCCTTCGGCCCGACCGCCTTCTGGAAGGCCTCGGTGCTCATCCACGAGGTGACCGCGCGGGTTCCGACCACCATCAGCAGCGGGCGCTGCCCGATCAGCGGCACCTGGGCGAACGCGTCGAACGTGCCGAGCCGGTCGACGCTGGTCCAGTCGAGCGAGCGGGCGGACCGCTCGTGGGCCGCGCGCGGCGTGCAGTAGTACTCGAACCCCTCAGCGCCGTGCTCACCGCCCATCGCGCGAGCGTGCTCGAGGCTCTCGGGGAAGATCGGCAGCGCACCCGGGTCCTCGCCACGCGCGGCGGCCGTACGGGCGGCCCCGGCCGCGGTCAGCAGCCCCTGGAAGACCGCCGGGTCCTGCGCGCCGTCGGCGCCGAGGCGGAACTGACGGGCCACGTCGACCGCGGAGACCGTGGCCAGCGCCTTGATCCGGTGGTCGCTGGCGGTGGCCGCCAGCGAGTAGCCGCCCGAGGCGCAGATGCCGAGGGCGCCGATGCGCTCGGCGTCCACCTCGGGACGCGTGGTCAGGTACGACACGGCGGCCTTGAAGTCCTCGATCCGCTGGCCAGGGTCCTCGAGCCCGCGCGGGAAGCCGCCGCTCGCGCCCTGGTACGCGGCGTCGAAGGCGACGGTGACGTAGCCGCGCTCGGCCAGGCGGGCGGCGTACAGGCCCGAGGTCTGCTCCTTCACGCTGGTCCCGGGGTGACCGACGACGATGCCAGCACGCGCGGTGGTGAGGTCGGCCGGGGCGTAGAGATGCGCGGCGAGGGTGATGCCGTTGCTCTGGAAGGCGACGTCGGTCGTGGTGATCGTGGTGGTGCTCATGGGTGGCTTCTCCGTCTCAGGTGGGGGTTGCGCCGTTGTGGCGTGTCACCAACCTCCCTGCGCCGGCCGGGCCGCAAAAGAGACGAGTCTGTGCCGGGGAAGGATCTGTCCCTCCCACGACGTGGTGCCCAGCCAGCAGAATGTGAGCCATGAGCCACCCCTCCGATGCGCACGAGCTCGGCGCCTTCCTCAAGGCGTGCCGGGCACGCCTGACGCCGGCTGAGGTCGGCCTCCCCGAGCGCGACGGCTACCGCAAGGTCGCCGGGCTGCGCCGCGAGGAGGTCGCCTCCGTCGCCGCGATCAGCGTCGACTACTACACCCGTCTCGAGCAGGGCCGGGTGAAGGCATCCGCCTCCGTGCTGTCGACGCTGGTGCGAGCCCTGCGGCTCGACGAGGACCAGCAGGCCTACCTGTACGAGATAGCCGGCAAGGTCGACGCGCTGCCGCGTCGGCGCCGTAGCGCCGAGCAGGTGCGCCCGCCCGTACGGCGGCTGTTGGAGCAGCTCGGCTCGACGCCGGCGATCGTGCCCGGCAAGCGCCTGCAGGTGCTGGACTGGAATGCCGCAGCGGCGGCGCTCTTCACCGACTTCGCGGCCCTGAGGCCTGCGGAGCGCAACTACGTACGCCTGCTCTTCACCGACCCCGGGGCGCGCGGGATGCACCTGGAGTGGGAGCACGACGCGCGTGACGCGGTGGCGGCGCTGCGGATGGAGGCGGCCAAGGACGCCGACGACCCCGAGCTGGCGATGCTCGTGGGGGAGCTGTCGATGCGCGACGCCTCCTTCCGGACCTGGTGGGCCGAGCACCGGGTGATCACCGCGACGTACGGGACGAAGCGCTATCGCCATCCTGTCGTCGGTGAGCTGACCTTGGACTGCGACACCTGGCAGAGCCCGGACGGCAACGGCCAGCGCCTCATGGTGCTGACCGCTGCCGCCGGCTCCCCCTCGGACGACGCGCTCCGGATCCTGTCCTCGTGGACACCCGCGCAGACGGGATCCGGAGCGGCGCTCGCCTAGGCCTCGATGAGCTTCGAGGCGTGATAGTGGCCGAGCTGCCAGTCGCGCTCTCCGCGCTCGGCGACGATGGTCAGGTAGACCGGCACGTCACCGTCGGGCCGGTGGAAGAGCACCCCGGCGTACGCCACGATCGCGTCCTCACCGAGCCATCGCGCCGAGAGCAGCTCGTACTCCGCGGTCAGCCCGCGCGGCTGCTTGGCGTAGTAGGCGGTTGCCGCAGCCGGCCCGAAGGCGGGGACCGGGTCGAAGCCCTGGACGAGTCCGTCCTCGGTGAAGAGGGCGCCGATCTCGTCGGCGCGGCCTGCCGCGAGGCTCGCCGCCCACCGATCGAGCAGGTCCCTGACGACCTCGCCGGCCGTCTGTCCCGCGCTCATCAGCGGCCCGCGCTCTGACCGCCGTCGATGTGCAGGAACTCGCCCGTGACGAACGGCGCCTGCTCCAGGTAGAGCACACCCCTCGTCACGTCGTCGATCTCGCCCATCCGCCCGACAGGGTGCAGCGTGGAGAGGAACGGGTGGTTCTCCTCCGGGTGCAGCGGCGTCCTGATGACGCCCGGCGAGACGGCGTTGACCCGGATGCCCCGGCCGGCGTACTCGACGGCGAGCGCCTTCGTCGTCGCGGCGACACCGCCCTTGCTCAGCGAGGCCAGCGCTGAGGGGACGCTCGCGATCGCGCTCTCCACGAGCGTGGTCGTGACGCTGACGACGTGGCCGCCCTCGCCCTGCTCCAGCATGCGCGCGATGGCGAGCTGGCTGACGTGGAAGAAACCGTCGATGTTCGTCGACTTCACCGCCGCGTATTCCTCGGCCGTGTACTCGGTGAAGGGCTTGGCCACGAAGATGCCGGCGTTGTTGACCAGCGTGTCGATGCGACCGAACCGCTCGATGCCCGTCCGCACGATCCGCTCGGCGACGGCTCGCTGGCCGATGTCGCCGGCGACCGCGGCCAAGGAGGCCGTCTCCGGCAGCTGGATGGAGCGCGAGTTCGCGACCACGGCGTAGCCGAGGTCCTGGTAGGCGGCGACCAGCGCCGCGCCGATTCCCTGTGATGCGCCGGTGATCACGGCGACTTTCTGTGCAGTCATGTCCGAGGAACGTAGACGTTCGGTCAACTATTCCTATAGATGACCGGTCTACCATGGAGGCATGGGACGAACCTCCGACGCGCGCGAGCGACTCATCGCCGCCGCCCTCGACCTCTTCGCGCAGCGGGCCTACAGCTCGGTCGGCATCGCCGAGATCTGTGCCCACGCCGGCGTGCAGAAGGGCTCGTTCTACTACTTCTTCGCATCCAAGGAGGCCCTGGCGATCGCGGCGATCGATGAGCACTGGGTCGCCCAGCGGGCGCAGTGGCAGGGCATCCTGGCCGGAGGCGGGACCACGCTCGATCGGCTGCGCGGGATCTTCGACGCGACCGCGAAGGTCCAGCAGGACGCCCTGAAGGGCACCGGGTCGGTGACCGGGTGCCTCTTCGGGAACCTGGCACTGGAGGTCAGCTCGATCAGTACGCCGATGCAGCGGCGCCTGCAGGAGATCTTCGAGGAGCAGGTCGCGATCCTCTCGGACCATCTCCGTGCGGCGGTGGACTCCGGAGAGCTCACGGTCGACGACGTCCCGGCCACCGCGAAGGCGATCGTCGCCCAGCTCGAAGGGCTCGTCCTCTTCGCCAAGCTCTTCAACGACCCCGGTCAGCTCGACGCGCTCTGGGGCAACAGCCTGCAGCTGATGGGCATCAGCCCCCAGCTGGAGCTGCCGCGTAGGTGAGTCCACCGCCGAGGTCACGAGCACCATCACGGACGGCACGGCGGGCGAGGAGGAGGCGCATCCTCCTCGCCCCGTGGCCGGCGCTCGACGTCGCCGCCGCGGCGCCGCACCCGAGCGGTCCGGGTCCTGCGGGCGCCGCCTAGCCCTGCACCGCCAGCGTGGCGGGGCTCGGCGGGGCGAAGCCGGTCGTGGTCGTCGCGGTGAAGGTGACCTGCTTGGCGCCGGCCGGCAGCGCTGTGGGGAACTTCAGGTGCGTGGTCGCCTGCTCGGTCATCGTGAAGGGGACGGTGCCGAGCTTGACGCCGGTGTCGGTCACGGCAGCGACGCTGCCCCGGCAGCCACCCGCACCGACGCCGCAGGCCAGGTCGACCCCGACGGTGCCGTCCGCGGTGACGTTCACGGTGGTGCTGGTGACGGTGAGCGCGGAGGGGAACGTGGTGCCGGTCGGGGTGTCGTCCGACGCCGGGTCGAGGCACGAGTCCCACTCGTACGCCGGGTTGTTGACCGTACGTCCGCGCCGGTCGGTGATGGTCTGGTAGCCGATCAGCGAGGACGGTGAGCCGACGGTGAAGCAGCCGTTGCTGTGCACGTTGAGCTCGAACTTCCCATAGCCGGTGGGCGGCATCGGGGTGTTCGGGTCGGACCACGACATCAGGCAGTTCCAGGTGGCGCCCGGGCCGGACTGGGTCACGTTGGGGCCGCGGTCGCACATGGCCTTGGCCTGCAGCGAGGACGGGGTGATGCCCGTGTGCCCCTCGATCGCGGACTCCTGGGCGTAGACGTTCGAGAAGGACGTGGCGACCGCGCGGTCGAGGCGGGGCACGGTGATCGTGCTGCCGCCGCTAGTGGCGACGGCGACGCCGCCGAGGCCGACCGCCACCAGGACGGCGGCGGCGAAGGTCAGGATGATGCGTCGCATGTCAGCCTCCTGTGATGTCGCGACGACGGAGCAGGGTCCACGAGAGTCCGAGCGTGATCGCGGCCCAGACGGCGCTCGCGATCAGACCCGTGACGAACGGCCCGTGGAAGGACGGTGACGCGAGGAAGCCGTGCCAGGCCTCGTAGGCGCTGGTCGGGAGATAGGGGCGCAGCGCCTCGGCGCTGCCCATCGAGCCGACCAGCTGGAGCACGAAGCCGATGACGACCGGGGCCGCGATGCCGACGGCAGCGCTGCGTGACCAGATCCCGAGCAGGATCGCCAGACCGGTGAAGGCCAGCGTCGGTGGGATCGCGGTCAGCCAGCTCATCGCCACGAGGTGCCACGCCTGCGAGGCGGGGATCAGCTGGCCGGAGAGCCCGATCAGGTCGCCGTGCCCGGCGACCAGCACCGAGGTGACGATCGTGGATGCGCTCAGGATCAGCAGCACCAGGATCGCGAACCCCATCGCGGCGACGGTCTTCGCGCCGAAGAACGACCCGCGCGACACCGACCGGGTCAGGATCGTCTTCCAGGTGCCGTGGTGGTCCTCGCTGGCGAAGATGTCACCGGCGACGATGGCGGTCAGCAACGGCATCACCCACTGTCCGGCGTAGCCGAGCACGAGCAGCGCCAGCGCGAAGCCGTTGGTGGTGGCGTAGCGGCCGAAGAGCGAGTCCTTCGGCGGGTTTCCCTGTGCGTGGATCGCGAAGGCGACCGGGATGGGCAGGAGCAGGGCGCCGAGCAGGACGGCGCGCGTACGCCACTGCGCGCGCAGCTTGCGCAGCTCGAAGCCGAGGGTGGCGCTGAAGCCGGCACGCGCGGTCCGCACACGGGGTGTCGTCCCGCGGGCGGGGGCGGTCGTGGCGCTCATCGGGCCACCGCCTCGGTGTTGGTGAGCATGAAGAACAAGGCCTCCAACGGGGTCTGGGTCGGGGTGAACTGCTTGAGGCGGACCTGGGCGGCGACGACGTCGGCGACGAAGCCTGAGACCGCGTCGTGCGGACCGACGACGTGCAGCGCACCGGACTCGTCCGCCTCGGTCTTCACCTGGTGCCGGGCGGCGATCTCGAGAGTCTTCGCGTTGTCGGTGGTGTCGAGCAGGTGACCCGGGTCGGGCGCCATGGCGCGCAGGTCGGCGATGCTGCCGTGGAAGGCGACGGCGCCGCGGTCCATGATCGTGACGTTGTCGCAGATCTCCTCGACCTCGTCCATGTTGTGCGAGGACAGCAGGACGGTCAGGCCGGAGTCGGCGAGCCGCTTCACCAGCGCCCGCATGTCGCGGATGCCGGCGGGGTCGAGGCCGTTGGCGGGCTCGTCGAGGACGAGCAGGCGCGGCTCGCGCAGCAGCGCCGCTGCGACGCCGAGGCGCTGGCGCATGCCGTACGAGTAGCCGTCGACCTTGCGGTCGGCCCGGTCGGCCAGATCGACCGTGTCGAGCACCTCTTCGATCAGCCCCGGCCGCACGCCGCCGTCGAGGCGCGCCAGCGCGACCAGGTTCTGCCGCCCGGTCAGGTAGGGATAGAAGCGCGGAGCCTCGACGAAGCCGGCCACGCCCTCGAGCACGCGGGTGCCATCGTCGTCCCAGCTGCGTCCGAAGACACGCAGGGTGCCCTCGTCGGGCCTGATGAGCCCGAAGAGCATCCGGAGGAAGGTCGTCTTGCCGGCGCCGTTGGGCCCCAGCACCCCGTACACCTCGCCTGGGGCGACCCGGATCGTGATCCCGTCGACCGCGCGCACCGCCCCGAAGGACTTGACGACGCCTTCAGCGTCTACTGCCAGTGCTGCACTATTCATGGACAGGACGGTAGGAATCACTCCATGAAGCGACGATGAAGTCGACTCGGAGCGGGCGAGAGGGTGCTGCATGCGGGTGCTGGTGGCCGAGGACGACCCCCGGCTCGGGACGCTTCTGGAGGATGCCCTGACCGAGGCCGGCTGGCGCGTCGACCTGGTCGTCGACGGTCGTACCGCGTATGCCTCGGCGCTCGAGGGCGGCTACGACGTCCTGCTGCTCGACTGGATGCTGCCGGGCCAGGACGGTGTCACCGTCTGCCGGCGGCTGCGCGACCTGGGCGTCACCACACCGACCCTGATGCTGACCGCCCGCAACGCCGTCCGGGACCGGATCGAGGGCCTCGACGCCGGCGCCGACGACTATCTGGCCAAGCCCTTCGACCTCGACGAGCTGCTCGCGCGGCTACGGGCGCTGCACCGCCGCTCGGGCTTCGAGGCGCCCTCGTCGATCCACGCCGTCGGCGACCTCGTGCTGGACACCGCCGCACGACGCGTGCGACGCGGCGAGGTCGAGATCGCGCTCGGTGCGCGCGAGTTCGACATCCTGGCGCTGCTGATGGCCAACGCCGGCCGGGCGGTGTCGCGCTTCGACATCCTGGAGGAGGTCTGGGACGGGGAGACCGACCTGCGCAGCAACGTCATCGACGTCCATCTCGCCTCGATCCGGGCGAAGATCGACCGCCCCTTCGGGGCACGTCGACCATCACCACGCTGCGCGGGGCCGGTTACCGGGTGGAGACCTCGTGAGACGGTTGCGGTCGCTGCCGCTGCGCGTGCGCCTGGTCGCGGGCTTCGTGGCCGCGATGCTGGTCGTGCTGAGCGGCACCGGGGCGTTCCTGTACTGGCGGGTGCAGTACGGCCTGGACCGGCAGCTCGACGCCACCCTCACCCAGGCCTCACAGACCATCGAGCCGCTGCTCGGCGCCGACGGCGTGCCGAGCGACGCGACCCGGGCCGACGCGACCGGTGTCGGCTGGCAGGTGCTCACCACCGACGGAGACGTGGTCGCCTCGGGGGGACTCCTGGCCGGCCGTACGCGGGTGCCGGTCGGCACGCTCCGCCCCGGGACCCACCTGTTCGACGTCGGCACGATCCTGCCCGTCTCCCCCGCGCCCCTGCGGGTCATGGTGACGTGGCTGGCCGCGCCCAGCACCGAGTACCTGGTGCTCGCGGTCAATCGCGACCACCGCGACGAGTCGCTGCGTGAGCTGCTGGTGCAGCTCCTCATCGCCGGCTTCGGCGCGCTGCTGGTCACCGCCCTGGTCGGTGACCTGCTCGCGCGGCTCGCCCTGCGCCCGGTGGAGCGCTACCGGATCCGGGCCCAGGAGATCAGCGCCGGCGCGCCCCACCTGCGTCTCGAGGTGCCCGACGACCGCGACGACGAGGTCACCCGGCTGGGCCGCACCCTCAACGAGATGCTCGGCAGTCTTGAGAGTGCCCTGGAGCGCGAGCGGCGCTTCGTCGACGAGGCCAGCCACGAGCTGCGCACTCCCCTGACGCTGTTGCGCGGCCGGCTCCAGCTCGCCCGCCGGCGCGCCCGCACCGTCGCCGAGCACGAGCAGATCCTGGACGAGCTCGCCGTGGACACCGATCGCCTGGTCACGCTCTCCGAGCAGCTCCTCGACCTGGGTGCCCCGGTCACGGCCGGCACCGCCGACGCAGCGGCTGTCGTCTCAGCCGTGGCGCAGCGTCATCGAGCCGCTGGACACGCGGCGCTGCACCTGCGGCTGCCGGACTCCCCTGCTCTGGTCGCGTGCCCACCGGAGGTCCTGGAGCGCATCCTGGTCAACCTGGTGACCAACGCGCTGCGCCACGGCACCGAGCCGGTCGCCGTCCGGGTGAGCGCGCTGAGCGCGTGGACCGTGCTCCAGGTCTCGGACGAGGGGCCGGGGATGGCACCGGATCTCCTCGAGCGCGCGACCGAGCGCTTCGCCCGTTCCGACGACGCCCGCGCGCGGCCGGGTGTGGGCCTGGGGCTGGCGCTGGTGGAGCACCTGGTCGGTGGCGCGGGTGGCGAGCTGCGGCTGTGCAGCGCAGGTCACCACGTCAGCCACGGCGTCGCCTCGGGTGTCCCGTGCACGCACGACGACAGGATGACCGTCACGGTCATCCTGCCGAGCAGCTGACCGACTGGGCTACGCCTCGGCGACGGCCTTGAGGTGCGTGAGCGTGGTGCCGAGCGCCTGCTCGAGCTCGTCCGCGTGGCCCTCGCTGCCGCCGAGCAGCGTGGCGGCGAACGCCCGGCCGAGCGGGTGGAGCCGCTTCGGGACGGGGCGGCGCTGGGTGAGTTGGGTGCCGCCGTCCTCCTCGCTGAGCTCGAAGATCCAGCGGGCCCCGCTGAGCGGCGTGTCCCAGGCGATCGAGCGCTTCGGCTTGAGGTCGACGATGACGTTGGTGGTCGGCCAGTAGACCCAGCCGCGCTTGTTGACGCCGACGTACTGCTGGCCCACCCGCAGGCCGCCGCGCAGCATCGGCCTCATCGTGAGCAGCTCGGGGCTCGCGTCCACGAGGTTGCGGAAGTCGGTCAGGACGGCCCAGACCTTCTCGACGGGCGCAGCGATCTGGACGGACGCGGTGAGCTCGCGGTCGGCACTCATGGCGCCGACGCTAGCAGCAGGAATACTGGTGAGTAACCAGTTGTCTCAGAGCTGCGTCGCCAGGCGTCGCAGCGTGTCGGAGGCTGGCCCCGTCGTCGCGTTGCGGGAGCCGGTGCCCGCCCACAGGTGGACCCGGTCCGGATCGCCCGCCTCGGCCGCCGCGCGGCGCAGGCCCCGGGTGAGGTGGTGGATGGCGGGATAGCCGTACGGCGCCTCGGCCTCGTGCGCGTCGATGAAGGCGTTGCGCAGGCCGCGGGCGGGCCGACCGGTGAACGCCCTGGTGATGACCGTCTCGGTGAAGCGGGGGTCTGCGAGTGCGTCCCGGTGGGTGCGCGAGGCACCGCTCTCGTCGGTGCGCAGCAGCAGCGTGCCGACAGCGACCGCGTCGGCACCGGCCGCGAGGATCGTCCGGACCGCGTCGGGGCCGTCGACGCCGCCGCCGGCGATGACGGGGAGGCGGGTGGCCGCGACCACGTCCCGTACGAGCGCCTCGGTGGCGATCGGGTGGATGGGCCGGCGCGGGTCGTGCGTGCCACTGTGCCCGCCGGCCGCGCTCCCCTGCGCGATCAGGCCGTCGACGTCGAGCGCGGCGGCGGCCCGCGCCTCCTCGACCGTGGTGACGGTGACCAGCACCCGCGTGCCGACGCGTTGCAGCGCCCGCACGTCCTTCGCTGCCGGCAGGCCGAACGTGATCGACACGACGGGCACCGGATCGCGCACGAGCAGGTCGACCTTGGCCGGCCAGTCGTCGTCGTCCTCGCGCAGCGGCGCGGCGCCCAGATCGATGCCGAAGCGATCGGCCTCGGGCTGCAGAAGGCCGGCGTAGCGACGGAAGTCCGGCTCCGTGAGGCCCGACGCTCCGGGCAGGAACAGGTTGACGCCGAGCTCTGAAAGACCGCGCTCGCGCGCCGCGGCGATGTCCGAGGCCATCGCATCAGCGCTCTTGTATCCGGCTGCGAGGAACCCGAAGCAGCCGGCGGACGCCGCTGCGGCGACCAGGTCGAGCGTGGTGGCGCCGCCGGCCATCGGCGCGGCGACCAGGGGCAGGTCGGTCCCAAGGAGACTCACGGGACCATCCTGCAACACGGCCGGTCAGGCCAGGGCGAGGAAGAGCTTCTCCAGCTTCTTGCTGTCGACGCTCTCGGGGCCGCCCTCCGCCAGGCACTGCTGCAGGCCGGTGGCCACGAGCGCGTACCCGCCGCGCGCGATCGCCTTGTTGACCGCAGCGAGCTGGGTGAGCGCGTCCTCGCACTCCGAGCCGTCCTCGAGCATCCGGATCACGGATGTCAGATGGCCGTTGGCGCGCTTGAGTCGCGTGATGATCGCCTTGGTGTCCTCGGGCTCGAGTCGCATGGAGCCTCCCTTCGTCGTGGATGAGTATATATCCCCCAGGGGGGTTATGCTCGGATCGTCACCACATCCCCCTCGGGGGTTCTACCGGAAGGAAGCCCGATGGCCGACCACTCCTCGCACGGCAAGCAGGTCCTCACCGAGCTCGCACCCCTGGGGCGCAACCTGCGGCACGCGATCCCGGACGTGTACAAGGGCTTCGGTGAGCTCTCCAAGGCGGCCTTCGCCGACGGCGAGCTGGACCGCAAGTACAAGGAGCTCATCGCGCTGGCCATCGGCGTCGTCGAGGGCTGCGACGGCTGCATCGCCTCGCACAGTCAGTCGGCCGTCCGCGCCGGTGCGACCCGCCAGGAGGCGGCTGAGGCGATCGGCGTGACGTTCCTGATGCACGGCGGCCCGGCGACCGTGTACGGCGCCCGGGCCTACGACGCCTTCTGCGAGTTCGCCGACGCCCTCGAGGCCGGCGAGCAGCCGTCCTGATCGCCCGCACCCCCCCAGATCGCTCACACTCCCCCGATCCCCCGACTCCGAAGGAGCCACCATGTGCCGACCCGTCGCCTGTCAGACCTGCGGCAAGACCACCTGGGCCGGATGCGGCCAGCACATCGCCGGTGTGAAGATGACCGTCCCCGCCGACCGCTGGTGCGACGGTCACGAGAAGGCCGAGCGTACGGGCGGCCTCTTCGCCCGCCTCCTCGGCCGCTGACCAGACCGGGCTCGCGTCAGCCCCGGAGGTAGGCGAGCACCGCGCTGACCCGACCATCGCTGTCGTGGTCGAGAGCGAGCGTGGCGCTCCTGGTCGCCGACCCCGGGTCAGCCTCGCTTCTGGATCAGGACCACGTAGCCCAGGGCCACGCCGAGGCCGCCCACGACCGGGCCGAAGTCGCGCGTCGTCCCGGTCGTGCCGAAGGTCCAGATCGCGCCGAGCACGATCAGCGCCAGGGCGACCAGGCCGAACATGATCTTCGCGGCGGTGTTGTCGCTGCCGTACCGGCTCTTGAGATCAGTCATCGGGGCTCAGTCCTCCGGCTCGTACGCGAGGTTCGAGCCGAGCCAGCGCTCGGCCTCCTTGAGCGTCCAGCCCTTGCGCTTGGCGTAGTCCGCGACCTGGTCCTGGCCGAGGCGGCCGACCACGAAGTACTGCGCCTGCGGGTGGCTGTAGTAGATGCCCGAGACCGAGGCGCCGGGCCACATCGCCATCGACTCGGTCAGCTCGATGCCGGTGTTGGCCTGCACGTCGAGCAGCTCCCAGATGGTCTGCTTCTCGGTGTGCTCCGGGCACGCCGGGTAGCCCGGCGCGGGGCGGATGCCCTTGTAGCGCTCGGCGATGAGGTCGTCGTTGCTCAGGGTCTCGTCCGTGGCGTAGCCCCAGAACTCCGTACGGACGCGCTGGTGCAGACGCTCAGCGAACGCCTCCGCGAGCCGGTCGGCGACCGACTCCAGCAGGATGGCGTTGTAGTCGTCCAGCGCCTCCTTGAAGGCCGTCACCCGCTGGGGCAGGTCGACGCCGGCGGTGACCGCGAAGGCCCCGACGAAGTCGTCGAGCCCGGCGTCAACGGGAGCGACGAAGTCGGCCAGCGATCGGTTCGGGATCCCGGTGCGGTGCTGGCCCTGCTGGCGCAGCTGGTGCAGGGTCGCCTTGACCTCGTCGCGGGCCTCCGAGGCGAAGACGGTGACGTCCTCACCGGTCGAGGCGGCCGGGAAGAGGCCGTAGACGCCCTGCGGCTTGAGCCAGCCCTCAGCCTCGATCCGGTCGAGCATCTCCTGGGCGTCCGCATAGAGCTTGGAGGCCGCCTCGCCCGTGACGGGCGAGTTGAGGATGTCGGGGAACTTGCCCTTCATCTCCCAGGCGTTGAAGAACGGCTGCCAGTCGATGTACTCGCGCAGCTCGCTCACCGGGTAGTCGGCCAGGACCTCGACGCCGAGCCGCTTCGGCGCGGGCGGGACGTACGAGGACCAGTCGATCGGGGTGGCGTTCACCTTCGCCTGGACGTGGGTCAGCATCGGCCGGTCGTGCTTCTCCGCGTGCCGGGCGCGCAGCGCGTCGTAGTCCTCCTTGATCGCGGCCATCAGCTCACCGCGCTTGTCGCCCAGGAGCTGCGCCGCGACCGGCACCGAGCGCGAGGCGTCCTTCACCCAGACGACCGGGCCGTCGTACTTCTGGTCGACCTTCACCGCGGTGTGGGCGCGCGAGGTCGTCGCCCCGCCGATCAGCAGCGGGATCGTGAGTCCGTTGCGCTGCATCTCCGAGGCGAAGTGGACCATCTCGTCGAGCGAGGGCGTGATCAGGCCGGACAGGCCGATGATGTCGGCCTCGTGCTCCGCGGCCGCGTCGAGGATCTTCTGCGCCGGCACCATCACGCCGAGGTCGATGACCTCGTAGTTGTTGCACTGGAGCACCACGCCGACGATGTTCTTGCCGATGTCGTGGACGTCGCCCTTCACGGTCGCCATCACGACGGTGCCGTTGGTCTCCCTCTCCCGGCCCGTGCTGGCGAGCTCGGGGTTGGCGTCGTTGAACGCCGCCTTCTCCTCCTCGATGAACGGGATGAGGTAGGCGACCGCCTTCTTCATCACGCGCGCGCTCTTCACGACCTGCGGGAGGAACATCTTGCCCGCGCCGAAGAGGTCGCCGACGACGTTCATGCCGTCCATCAGCGGGCCCTCGATGACCTCGATCGGCCGACCGCCGTCGGCCTTGATCTGCGCGCGCAGCTCCTCGGTGTCCGCCTCGACGTGCGCGTCCAGCCCCTTGACCAGGGCGTGCGTGATCCGCTCGCGAACGGGCAGCTCGCGCCACTCCTCGGTCTTGGCCTCCGCCGCCTCCCCCGAGCCCCGGTGGCGCTCGGCGAGCTCGAGCAGCCGCTCGGTGGCGGCCGTCGGGTCGGGGTTGCGGTTGAGGATGACGTCCTCGATCGCGTCGCGCAGCTCGGGGTCGATCTCGTCGTACGTGACGAGCGCGCCCGCGTTGACGATGCCCATGTCCAGGCCGGCGTTGATCGCGTGGAAGAGGAAGACGGCGTGGATCGCCTCGCGGACCGGGTTGTTGCCCCGGAACGAGAACGACACATTGGAGATGCCGCCGGAGACCTTCGCGCCGGGCAGGTTCTGCTTGATCCAGCGAGTCGCCTCGATGAAGTCCACGCCGTACGTGGCGTGCTCCTCGATGCCGGTCGCGACCGCGAACACGTTGGGGTCGAAGATGATGTCCTCGGGGTCGAAGCCGACCCGGTCCACCAGGATCCGGTAGGCGCGCTCGCAGATCTCGATGCGGCGCTGGTAGGAGTCGGCCTGGCCCTCCTCGTCGAAGGCCATCACGACCGCCGCGGCGCCGTACTGCTTGCACTTCAGCGCGTGCTCGATGAACGGGCCCTCGCCCTCCTTGAGGGAGATCGAGTTGACGATCGACTTGCCCTGGACCACCTTGAGGCCGGCCTCGATGACCTCCCACTTGGAGGAGTCGATCATCACCGGCACCCGGCTGATGTCGGGCTCGGACGCGACCAGCTTGAGGAAGCGGTCCATCGCCTCCACGCCGTCGATCATGCCCTCGTCCATGTTGACGTCGATGACCTGGGCGCCGGCCTCGACCTGCTGCGCGGCGACGCTGATCGCGGTGTCGTAGTCGCCGGCCTTGATCAGGTTGCGGAAGCGAGCCGAGCCGGTGATGTTCGTCCGCTCGCCGACGTTGACGAAGAGACTCTCGGGGGTGACTGCGAACGGCTCCAGGCCCGACAGGCGCAGGGCCGGCGCGGGGTGGGCCGGCGCGCGCTCGGCGCCCAGGCCGGACACCGAGTCGGCGATCGCCTTGATGTGCTCGGGAGTGGTTCCGCAGCAGCCGCCGACGATGTTCACGAAGCCCGCCCGCGCGAACTCCGAGACGTAGCCGGCGGTCTCGTCCGGACCCTCGTCGTACTCGCCGAACGCGTTGGGCAGGCCCGCGTTCGGGTAGCAGGAGACGAACGTGTCGGCGACGCGCGCCATCTCCTCGATGTAGGGGCGCATCTCCTGGGCGCCGAGCGCGCAGTTGAGGCCGACCGCGATGGGCTGGGCGTGACGCACCGAGTCCCAGAAGGCCTCGGTGACCTGGCCGGACAGGGTGCGGCCGGACGCGTCGGTGATGGTGCCGGAGATGATGATCGGCCAGCGCCGGTCGTACTCGGCGAAGACCTGCTCGACGGCGAAGATCGCCGCCTTCGCGTTGAGGGTGTCGAAGATGGTCTCGATGATGATGATGTCCGCACCGCCGTCGACCAGACCGCGGGTCGCGTCGGCGTACGCCGCGACGAGCTGGTCGTAGGTGACGTTGCGCGCCGCGGGGTCGTTGACGTCGGGGCTGATGGAGGCCGTACGGGTCGTCGGGCCGAGCGCGCCGGCGACGTAGCGCGGGCGCTCGGGGGTCGCGAACTCGTCGGCGCAGGTGCGCGCGAGCCTCGCGGACTCGTAGTTGAGCTCGTAGGCGAGCTCCTCCATGCCGTAGTCGGCCATCGAGATCGCGTTCGCGCTGAACGTGTTCGTCTCGATGATGTCCGCGCCGGCCTCGAGGTACTCGCGGTGGATGCCGCCGATGATGTCGGGCTGCGTGAGGGTCAGCAGGTCGTTGTTGCCCTGCAGGTCGGAGGGCCAGTCCGCGAAGCGCTCTCCGCGGTAGCCGGCCTCGTCCGGACGGTCCCGCTGGATGGCGGTGCCCATCGCGCCGTCGATGATCAGAATTTGCTCACGCAACGCGCTGGTCAGGGCGTCGGTGGCGTCGGGCCGCAGGTTCTTCTCCGCAGTCATGGCAATCCTTCCAAGAATGGAAGGCGTCCTTGGATCCCCGCGAGCATGATCGCGACCAGCCGAGCGTGGCGGACTGCGGGATGAACCGGCACAGTCCGTTGCAACGCCTCTCGGCGTCGTGAATTCTACGGGGTCCCTGCGCCGAGAACCCACATCTGCCCGGATCGTGGCCCGGCGAGCGGCCTCGGCTCGCCGGCTCAGTCGCTCGGCACAGGCACGAGCAGGCTCGGCGCGGCCTCGCTCCCTCGCCTAGGCTGGGGAGGTGATCGAGCTGGAGCAGACCCACGACCTCGTCGACCCGGTCGTCATCGCCGCCTTCGAGGGCTGGAACGATGCGGCCGATTCGGCCACCGGCGCGGTCGATCACCTGCTGGACATGTGGAACGCCCGGATCGTCGCCGAGCTCGACTCCGAGGACTACTACGACTTCCAGGTCAACCGCCCGCGGGTCAGCGCCGATGAGTCCGGCACGCGCCACATCACCTGGCCGACCACCCGGATCGCGGTGGCCTCCCCGCCAGGCCTGGGCCGTGACGTCATCCTGATCCGGGGCATCGAGCCGTCGATGCGCTGGCGCTCGTTCTGCGGTGAGCTGATGGGCGCGATCGAGTCCCTCGGCGGCCGGCTGGTCGTGACCCTCGGGGCGCTGCTGGCCGACACGCCGCACACCCGCCCGATCCCGGTCAACGGCAGCGCCAGCGACCCCACGCTGGCGGAGAAGCTCAACGTCGACCTGCCCACGTACGAGGGGCCGACCGGCATCGTCGGCGTCCTGCAGGCCGCCTGCGGCGAGGCCGGCATCCCGGCGGTGAGCTACTGGGCGGCGGTGCCGCACTACGTCGCGCAGCCCCCGTGCCCCAAGGCGACGCTGGCGCTGCTCGGCCAGCTCGAGGAGCTGCTCGGCTGCTCGATCCCCCAGGGCGACCTGCCCGAGGACGCCCGCGCCTGGGAGCGCGGCGTCGACGAGCTCGCCGAGGAGGACGAGGACATCGCCGACTACGTCCGCTCGCTCGAGGAGACCCGCGACACCGCGGACCTCCCCGAGGCCTCGGGCGAGGCGATCGCGCGGGAGTTCGAGAAGTACCTCAAGCGCCGGGGCGAGGAGAGTTGAGAAGTCACTTCCTGCGGTTCGAGTGTCCATCTCGAGCCACGGAAAGTGACCTCTCAAGCCACCAGAAGTGACCTCTCGGCTAGAGGCTGAGGCCGAGCGCGGCGTCGAGGACCTTGCTGACCTGGGCCGCGGCGTCCTCGTCGCTGTGCTGGGCGAGGTGGCCCGAGCCACCGAGGGTGGCGTCCACCCAGGCCTGGACGGCGGCCACGGCGCGCGGGGCGTCGAGGTCGTCGGCGATGGCCGCGAGCACCTCGGCGACGACCGGCTCGGCGGGGGCACCGGCACCGAGCGCGAGCGCCTTGCGCCACTGGCCGACGGTGTCGACGGCGTCGAAGAGCAGCTCGTCGGTCCACTCCCAGTCGGAGCGATAGTGATGGCGCAGCAGCACCAGGCGGATCGCCATCGGGTCGAGCTCGGCGTTGCGCAGCGCGGAGACGAAGACCAGGTTGCCCTTCGACTTCGACATCTTCTCGCCGAGGTAGCCGACCATGCCGCAGTGGGCGTACGCCTGCGCGAACGGGGCCGAGGAGTCGATCGTCTGCGCGTGCGCGGCACACATCTCGTGGTGCGGGAAGATCAGGTCCGAGCCGCCGCCCTGGACGGTGAAGCCGGCGCCCAGGTGCTCGCGGGCGATCGCGGCGCACTCGATGTGCCAGCCCGGGCGGCCCTTGCCCCACGGTGAGTCCCAGCTCGGCTCGCCCGGACGCTCGCCGCGCCACACCAGCGGGTCGAGCGGGTCCTTCTTGCCCGGCCGGTCCGGGTCGCCGCCGCGCTCGGGGAAGATCTCGAGCATCTGCTCGCGGCTGTACTGCGACTCGCCGCCGAACGCGTCGTCGGCGGAGATGGAGAAGTACAGGTCTTCCTCGACCTTGTAGACCGCGCCGGCCGCCTCGAGCTGCTTGATCAGCTCGATCACCAGCGGGATCGACTCGACGGCGCCGGTGTAGTTGGCAGGCGGGATGACGCGCAGCGCCTCCATGTCCTTGCGGAAGAGCTCGATCTCGCGCTCGGCCAGCTCCCGCCAGTCGATCTTCACCTTGGTGGCGCGCTCCAGCAGCGGGTCGTCGACGTCGGTGACGTTCTGTGCGTAGTTGACCGTGAGGCCGGCATTGAGCCACGCACGGTGCAGCAGGTCGAAGGTGACGTACGTGTTGGCGTGGCCCATGTGGGTCGCGTCGTACGGGGTGATGCCGCAGACGTAGAGCGAGGCGTTGCTGCCGACGGCGTCCAGCCCCACCTCGACGAGGTCCTGACGGGCGGTGTCGAAGAGCCGGACCGCCGGGGCCGTGACCGGCAGAGCGGGGACGTCAGGTGCAGACCAGGCGCGCATGCTCAGAACTCTAAGGGAGTCCACCACGTGCCGTGCAGGTGGCTCCGCGACTCAGAACGGTGGCCAGGGGATGACGTGCCAGTCATCGGTGGGCTCGGGCATCGCGCCTGCTGCGAGCAGCCGATCACAGCGAGCGGCCAGCGCCTCGAGGTCCCAGTAGGCCAGCAGCTCGCTCAGGGGCTCGCCCTCGGGGCCGTCGAGCGCTGCCCGTACGCGGCGCACGACCTTGATCTCCTCGTCCGTCAGCGGCATGCCGGTCCAGCCCCACAGCACGGTGCGCAGCTTCGGCTCGCGGTGGAAGGTGAGGCCGTGGTCGCAGCCGTACCGGTGACCGCCCTCCATCTCGAGGACGTGCCCGCCCTTGCGGTCGGCGTTGTTCGCGAGCACGTCGAAGACGGCCATCCGGCGCAGCTCGGGGGTGTCCTCGTGGATCAGGGAGACCGGCTGGTCGTCGCCGCCGATCCCGTCGAAGACGTGCAGGTAGCCGACCGGGACCGGTCCGGCCGGGATGAGGGTGACCGCCTCCTGAGCGGGATCGGTCTCGCACCAGCGCTGCACCATGCCGGTGCCGTGCGGGCCGTCGCGCAGCCAGGTCTCCGGGACGATGTCCCAGCCGGTCAGCTCGGAGAGCACGTACGCGGCGACCTCGCGGTGCGCCAGGTTGCCGTCCGGGAAGTCCCACAACGGGCGCTCGCCGCGGATCGGCTTGTAGACGACGGCGGTGCCGTCGATGGAGCCGAGGAAGGTGGCGTTGGAGGCGCTGGTGATGCGGCCGTGCAGCACCAGCTCGCCGTCCAGCCGCTCAGCGACACGATCCGGCACGCTCAGTCCTCGCTGAGGCGCCGCTTGAAGCCGTTGGCGCGGACGCAGAGGTGGCCCTCGGGATCGATCGGACCGCCACAGAAGGGGCAGGAGGGCCGCCCGGCCTCGATGACCAGCCCGGCGCGCTTCACGAAGGCGCGGGCGTGGGCCGCGTCGAGCCGGACGAGCAGCATCTCCTCGGGTTCGGGCTCGTCCGCAGGCACCGCCTCGACGGCGATCTCCTCGTCGATCGGGAAGATCTCCAGCACGATCCGCTCGTCCTCCGGATCCCACGACAGGGTCATGGTGCCGACCCGGAACTCCTCGGTGATCGGCTGCTCCAGCGGAGCGTTGTCGTCCAGCCCGTACGGCGCCACCGCGGGCACGACCGTGTCGGGGTTGGTGTTGCGCATCACCTCGTCGAGGAGCTCGTCGATGCGCTCGGCCAGGATCGCGACCTGCTGCTTCTCCAGGGAGACGCTGACCATCTGGGCGCCGGCGCGGGCCTGCAGGAAGAAGGTCCGGTCGCCGGGTTCGCCGACGGTCCCGGTGACGAAGCGCTCGGGCGGGTCGAAGGAGTGCACGACGGGCATACCCGTAAACCTACTTGCCGGGCCCTGCGCCGCCACCGACCGCTGCGTCATCCGCCACGTCGTCCGGCGTGTCCGCGCTCGCCGGGGCCTTCGGGTTCAGCCAGGTCAGGTCCCCGTCATGGGTGTTCGTGGCCAGCACGAACGGACGTGACTCCGTGTAGCGGATGACCGAGATCGAGGCCGGGTCGACGTGCAGGCGCTGGAAGAGGTCGAGGTGCATGCCGAGCGCGTCGGCGAGGATCGACTTGATGATGTCGCCGTGGCTGACCGCCACCCAGACCGCGTCGGCGCCGTACGCCTCGCTGATCGCCGCGTCGTGGCGCCGTACGGCCGACACCGCGCGGGCCTGCATCGCGAGCATCGCCTCGCCGTCGGGGAACGTCGCGGCTGACGGCTGGGTCTGCACGGTCCGCCACAGCGGCTCGGAGGCCAGCTCCTTGAGGGCGCGACCCTGCCAGGCGCCGTAGTCGCACTCGGTGATCGCCTCATCGGTGTGCAACGGCACCGGGAACTGCTCGTCGGCGACCGGACGCGCTGCGAGCAGTGCCCGCGCGGTCTCCTGGCAGCGCTCCAGCGGGCTGGAGACGACCGACGTCAGCCGGACGCCGGCGAGCCGCTCCCCCGCCTTGGTCGCCTGCTCCCGGCCGAGGTCGTCGAGCCGTACGCCGGGGGTCCGCCCGGCCAGGGTGCCGCTCGCGTTCGCGGTCGTGCGGCCGTGTCGCACCAGGATGAGCGTCGCCATGCGCGCCACTCTAACGAGCCGTCCCCGGCGCGGCCGGCTCGCTCGCCTAGGCTCAGGGTCGTGATCGTCGACTCCGCCCTCTACCGCAACGGCGCGCGGGTCGACCTCGCCTGCCACCCGCACGAGTTCCAGGTCATGCGCGAGGGCGTGGAGAGGGAGGGCGACTTCGTCTGGCTCGGCCTCTATCGTCCCAGCGAGCGTGAGCTCGCCGAGGTCGCCGACGCGTTCGGCCTGCACCCGCTCGCGGTCGAGGACGCGCTCAAGGCGCACCAGCGTCCCAAGCTCGAGCGCTACGGCGATGTGCTCTTCCTGGTGCTCAAGACGCTCTGGTACGTGGATGCCGAGGACGCGGTCGAGACCGGCGAGATCAACCTCTTCATGGGGCGCGACTTCGTCGTCACGGTGCGGCACGGCCGGGGCTCCCAGCTCGCGCCGGCGCGTCACTTCCTCGAGGACGACGAGCGCCGGCTGCTGACGCAGGGACCGTCGGCGGCGATCTACGCGGTCGCCGACTTCGTCGTGGACGGCTACTCCTCGGTGATCAGCGAGCTGACCAAGGACGTCGACGAGGTCGAGACGTCCGTCTTCTCCGAGGCGCGGACGAACGACTCCGAGCGGATCTACAAGCTGAAGCGCGAGCTGGTCGAGGTGCGCCGTGCGGTGATGCCGCTGCGCGATCCGATCCGCCGCTTCACGACCGCCGAGCACGACGACCGCGACATCGACGCGGACATCCGCCCGTTCTTCCGCGACGTCCTCGATCACCTCAATCAGGGTGCGGAGGCCGTTGACGGCCTCGAGTCCCTGCTGTCCTCGGCCTTCGACGCCCACCTGGCCCGGATCCAGGTCCAGCAGAACGACGACATGCGCAAGATCTCCGCGGGCGCCGCGATCATCGTCGTCCCGACCCTGATCGCCGGCGTCTACGGCATGAACTTCGAGAACATGCCCGAGCTCGGCTGGCACTACGGCTACGCGTACGCCCTCACGATGATGGGGCTCACCGTCGCCGGTCTGTGGTGGTGGTTCCGCAAGTCCGGCTGGCTGTGATGGCGTTGCAGTCGATCCCACGCTCGACTGCTGCGCCGAATGAGTAGTGATCCGGCGTTGTCGAGGTAGCGCGCGCAGACGTTCGCCGGGCAGAACGGACATTCGTTCTGTCCTCGGGGCCGGCCATGCGGCGTCGAACAGTCGTCCGGCGTGCTGGGCTGCCCCGCGGTCCACCGAAGTCAGGGCACCCGCCCGCGCAGACACTCAGCGCGAGCCGGGCGAGCAGAGTTCGTGGTACCCAGCGGCACGTCGCCGCGCCGTCAGCACGCTCAGGTCGCGTTGACGACGCCGGTGGCGACCAGGACGAGGACGGTCGTGCCGAGGACCACGCGGTACGGGACGAACCTGCCGATCGAGTGGTGGCTGACGAAGCGGAGCAGCCACGCGACCGACGCGTAGGCGACCACGAACGAGACCAGCGTGCCGACGAGGGTGACGCCCACCGAGATGCCGTGCACGTCCTTGAGCTCGTAGAGGCCGGCCGCGGTGAGCGCCGGGATCGAGAGGAAGAAGCTCAGCCGGGTCGCGGTGACGCGGTCGAGCCCCTGGACGAGGCCCGCGGAGATGGTGGCACCGGAGCGCGAGACGCCCGGGATCAGCGCGATGCACTGCACCAGGCCGACGACGATCGCGTCCTTGATGGTGAGCTGGCGCTCGCCACGCTCCTGCTTGCCGACACGCTCGGCCCACAGCATCACGCCGCTCCACACGATCAGCGCGCCGCCGACCCACCACAGCGAGCGCAGCGGGCCGGAGATCAGGTCCTTGGCCAGCAGGCCGACGATGCCGATCGGGATGGTGCCGACGATCGCGTACCAGCCCATCCGGTACTCGAACGTGCCGCGTCGCGTGGCCTGGAACAGCCCGACCGACCAGCCGCGCACGATGGCGACGATGTCCTTGATGAAGTACAGGACGACGGCCGCGATCGCGCCCATCTGGATGACGGCGGTGTACGCGGTCACGCCGTCGTCGTCGATCGGCAGACCGAGGATCTTCTCGGCGATGGTCAGGTGGCCCGTGCTCGACACCGGGAGGAACTCGGTGAGTCCCTCGACGACGCCCAGCACCACGGATTCCAGGTAGTTCATCAGTCGCTCTCAGCTCAGCGGCAGGTCCCGAGAAGCCTAGGGCGTCCGACCTGCGGCGAGCCTGGACGCCACCTCGTCGGCGCGCCGACTATCTTCTTCCGCATGCAGCAGCGCGCCGTCGGGGCCTCCGGGCTCAAGGTCTCCTCCCTCGGTCTCGGCACCATGACGTGGGGTCGGGACACCGACGAGCACGAGGCCCGCGACCAGCTCATCGCCTTCGCCGAGGCCGGCGGCACCCTGGTCGACACCGCCGCGGGCTACGCCGACGGCGCCTCGGAGCAGCTCCTCGGCAGTCTCATCGGCGATGTGATGTCACGCGACGAGCTCGTCCTGGCCACCAAGGCCGGCATCTCGCGCCGCAGCGGCTCGCGCCAGGTCGACACCAGCCGCCGCGGACTGCTGGACAGTCTCGAGGGCTCGTTGCGCCGCCTCGGCACCGACCACGTCGACCTGTGGCAGGTGCACGTCTGGTCCGACGAGACGCCGCTCGAGGAGACGTTGGCGACCCTCGACCACGCCGTCGCCAGCGGCAAGGCCCGCTACGTGGGCATCTCCAACTACTCCGGCTGGCAGACCGCACAGGCCGCGACCTGGCAGCGCGCCGTCACCGGCCGCTCGCACCTGGTCAGCACGCAGGTGCAGTACTCGCTGCTCGCCCGCGAGGTCGAGTACGACGTCGTCCCGGCAGCCGACGCGCTCGGCCTCGGGCTCCTAGCCTGGTCGCCCCTCGCCGGCGGCGTCCTCACCGGCAAGTACCGCACCGGCACCCCCTCGGACTCCCGCGGCGCACGGTCGGACTTCGCCGGCCGCGTGGACGCCTACCTGGACGAGCGCGGTCGTGGCATCGTCGAGGCGGTGGCCCGAGCCGCCGACGGCCTCGGCTGGACGGCCCAGCAGGTCGCGCTCGCCTGGGTCCGTGATCGCCCGGGAGTGACCGCCCCGATCCTCGGCGCCCGCACCGTCGCCCAGCTCCAGAGCGCGCTCGGGGTGGTCGAGCGCATCCTGCCGATCGAGATCGTCGCCGCCCTCGACGACGTCTCAGCCGATTGAGCGTCGGCCCGATGGGTCAGGCATGAGCAGGCACGAGCGGCGGGCTCCGCGCCCCGGCGTGGAGTGGGAGTTCGACAAGATCGTCTTCGATCGCGATCTGTCGCGCAGCGCGGTCGCCAAGATGCTCGTCGAGCGTGCTGAGCACGGCGGCTGGGAGCTGGACCGGCTCCGGATCGGCAACGACGGCATCCGCCGCGTCATTCTGCGACGCAAGATCATCCGGGCCGTTCGGACGGCGTGACGCGCCGGTCTGCGCCGTACTCGCCGGTAACGCCCCGCCGGTCCTTACGATGTGGGGTGATGCCCGCGCCCACCAGCACTCCCACAGCTGTCGGACGCCGCCCCGGACCCGCAGTGAGCAACCTTCCACTGTGGCACCGTCGCGGCGCGATCGGCGTCCTCGTGATCGCCACCTGCTGTCTGCTGGCGTGCTTCTCCACCCACGAGGCCGACGGCTTCGTACCGATCTACTACGTCGTCAGCGTGGCGTCCGTGATCGTGCTGTGGGCCCTGGTGGGACGCTCCCGCCACCAGCCCGTCCTCCTGGCCTGGCCGCTCGCGGTGATGCTCGGCATGGCCGGCGCCTCGTTCGTCGCGCCGATGGCCGCCACGTTGTGCATGAGCACGATGTTCGTCGCCTTCCTCTTCGCCGGCCTGACGCAGACCCGCGGCATCTCGCTGATCATGCTGCCGCCCGCGGTGTTCACGTACCTCCTGGTCTTCGCCGATCTCCCGGTCTCGCAGCTGAGCGTCAAGCTCGCGACCTCCGCCGTGGTGTGGGTGGCGGTCAGTGAGGCCCCCGCATGGCTGGCCGGCGACCTGCGGGCCGCCCGGACCGAGACCGAGCGCCTGGCCGCCACCGACCCGCTGACCGGGCTCGCCAACCGCCGGCACTGGGACGAACGGCTCCCCCAGGTGCTGGAGGCCGGCCCCTCCGGCGTGGTGCTGCTGATCGATCTCGACCACTTCAAGCACTTCAACGACGCGCACGGCCACCTGGCCGGGGACGACATGCTCGTCGCCTTCGCCCGGACGATCGAGGACGCGCTCCCCGAGACGGCGCTGGCGGCCCGTTGGGGCGGCGAGGAGTTCGCGGTCGCGGTCGGAGACCGGGTCGAGGCGCGCGCGGTCGCCGACGCGATCCGGGCCAGCGTCCCGCTCGCGCAGACCTGCTCGATCGGGATGGCCGAGCACCGCCCCGGCGAGGCCACGGTGGAGCTGATCCAGCGCGCCGACGACGCGCTGTACGCGGCGAAGAGCCACGGCCGCGACCGCATCGTCGCCGCCTGACGCCGCCCGCACCGCACCGCACCGGAAAGAGGACGCTAGGCGCTGGGCCGCCGGCCCGTCTCGTCGAGGAACCGGTCCAGCACCCGGGCACCGAACTGCAGGCCGTCCACCGGCACGCGCTCGTCCACGCCGTGGAAGAGCCCGGTGAAGTCCAGGTCGTCCGGCAGCCGCAGCGGCGCGAAGCCGTACGTGCGGATGCCGAGCTTGGTGAAGTGCTTGGCGTCGGTGCCGGCGGACATGAGGTACGGCGCGACCGCCGCACCGGGGTCCTCCGCGAGCAGCGAGCGTGAGATCGCGTCGACCAGGTCGCCCTTGTACGGGCTCTCCCACGACCGCTGGTTGGAGATGAAGTCGATGTCGACGCCCTCGCCGCACAGGCGGGCCAGCTCGGCGAAGAACTCGTCCTCGTGCCCCGGGAGGAAGCGACCGTCGATGTGCGCGCTCGCCTCGGTCGGGATGACGTTCACCTTGTAGCCCGCACCGAGCATCGTCGGGTTGGTGACGTGGCGCAGGGTCGCGCCGATCATCCGGGCGGCGGGGCCGAACTCCTCGATCAGCGACTCCGCGTTCTCCGGGGTCGCCTCGGTGCCGACGAGCTCGGCGACCGCGGCGAGCAGGGTCTGCATCGTCGGGGTGAGCTGCACCGGCCACTCGTGGGCGCCGATCCGCGCGACCGCGTTGGCGAGCCGGGTGACCGCGTTGTCCCGGTTGATCATGGAGCCGTGCCCGGCGGTTCCGCGGGCGGTCAGCCGCATCCAGGCCATCCCCTTCTCGGCGGCCTCGATGAGGTAGAGCCGGCGGCCGCGGATGGTGGTGGAGAAGCCGCCGACCTCGCCGATCGCGTCGCTGACGCCGTCGAACTCCTCAGGCATCTCCTCGATCAGCTTCTGGGCGCCGAGGTGCCCTCCGGCCTCCTCGTCGGCGGTGAGGGCGAGCACGATCCGGCGGGTGGGCGTACGGCCGGCGCGCTGGCGTGCCCGCACGACACTGAGCACCATCGCGTCGAAGTCCTTCATGTCGACCGCTCCACGGCCCCAGACGTAGTCGTCGCGGAGCTCGCCGGAGAACGGGTCGACCTGCCAGTCCGAGGCCTCGGCCGGGACGACGTCGAGGTGGCCGTGGATCAGCAGCGCGGGTTCGTCGCTCGACGTGTCGCCCCACTGGGCGACCAGGGAGGTGCGCCCGGGAGCGGACTCGTGCAGGCGCGAGCTGATGCCGACCTCGTCGAGGAGGCCGGCGACGTACTCGGCCGCCTTGCGCTCACCGGGCCCGGAGGCGTCGCCGTAGTTGGAGGTGTCGATCCGGATGAGGTCGCGACAGATCTCGACGACCTCCGCGTCGACTGCGTGGCCTGGTTCCAGCTCGCCCATGCCCCCGACGCTACAGGCCCTCAGTGGACGTGGTCCTGCTGCCAGGCGCGGAAGGCGTCGACCGCGGTCGGCAGGGTCGGGAAGATCCGGTCGGCGCCAATCCGGTCGAGGAAGCCGGTCGGCTGCAGGCGCCGGCGCAGGTCGTCCTTCATCCGGGCCAGTCCCATCTCGACGCCGTGCTCGGCCAGATCGAGGCGGACCTCCTCGAGGATGTCCGCGGCGGTGACGTCGATGCGGCTGATGGCCTCCATGTTGATCACCATCCACTCGGCGTCCGGGTAGTCGTCCAGCGCGGCGTGCGTCCGGCTGCGGAAGTCCTCGGCGTTGGCGAAGAAGAGCGGCGAGTCGTACCGGAAGACGATCAGGCCGGGGATCGGCTCGGCGTCGTCGTAGTCGTCGACGTCGTGCATCCCGGCGAGACCCGGGACCAGGCCGAGGACCGCGTGGTGCGGGCGCGCCACGCGGCGCAGCAGGTCCAGGACGGAGAGCCCGATCGCGACCAGGATGCCCTCGAGGACGCCGATGGTGAGCACGCTGATCGTGGTGGCGATGACGAGCACGAACTCGGAGTGGCGGAACCGCCAGAAGCGGACCATCTCGGGCACGTCGACGAGTCGGACGGCGGCGTAGACGACGACTGCGGCCAGCGCCGCGGTCGGGAACGCCTCCAGCACCGGGCGGGCGAAGAACACGGCTGCTGCGGTGGCCACCAGCGTGACCACGCCGGTCAGTTGAGATCTGCCGCCGACCGCGTGCGCGATCGCCGTACGCGAGCCGCTGCTGCTGACCGGGAAGCCCTGCATCACGGCCGCACCGAGGTTGGAGGCGCCGAGGGCGAGCAGCTCCTGCTTGGCGTCGGGGCGGTCGTCGTCGGCGAAGGCGCGGGCGGTGAGGATCGTGTCGGTGAAGGTGACGAAGGCGATCGCCAGGGCGGGGCCGGTGAGGCTCCACCACTCGCCGGCGGCCAGCGCCGGGAGGTGGAGGTCCGGCAGCCCGCGGGCGATGTGGCCGACGGTCTCGACGCCGTGGTCGGGCAGGTGGAGGGCGGCGGAGACGGCCGTCGCCGCCAGCATGCCGGCGAGCGCGACCGGGGCCTTGGGCCACAGCCAGCTGGTGATGAGCAACGCCGCGACCAGCGAGAGCGACAGCATCGCCGTCGGCGCGTGGGTCTCCCCCATGTGCCGCATCGCGTACCAGAACTCCCGGACGAACCCGTCGGCGTGGATCGGGAAGCCGAGCAGGTCGTCGAGCTGTGAGACGACCATGACGCCGGCGATGCCGGCCATGTAGCCGACCAGGATCGGCTTGGAGAGCAGCTCGGCCACCGCCGCCAGCCGTAAGGCCCAGCCCAGCACGCAGAAGAGCGCCACCAGCAGACCCAGCGCGATCGCCGTGCCCGGGCGGTCGTGCGCGGCCACCGAGCCGAGCGTGGTCGCCGTCATCAGGGACGCCGTCGACTCCGGGCCCATCGAGAGCAGCCGGGAGCCACCGATCAGCGCGTAGCCGAACAGGGCGCCGAGAGCGGCCCACAGGCCGACCTGCGCCGGGAGCCGGGCCAGCTCGGCGTTCGCCATCACCTGCGGGATGAGGTACGCGGCCACGGTCAGGCCGGCCAGCACGTCCCCGCACAGCCAGCTCCGCTGATAGCGGCGCGTCCAGGCGAGGATCGGCATCTGCACGATCCGCACCCTAGGCGACGAGGGGCCCCGAGCGCGGAGCGCGAACGGCACGAGACGGTCAGGTGGTGGCGATCGGAGCGCTGATCGCGCGGGTGACCGCGATCAGGTCGGCCGGGGCGAGCTCGACCTGCAGGCCGCGCTTGCCGGCGCTGACGAACACGGTGTCGTACGCCAGCGCGCTCTCGTCGACCACCGTCGGCAGGGGCGTGCGCTGCCCGATCGGCGAGATGCCGCCCAGGACGTAGCCCGAGCTGCGCTGCGCGGCGGCGGGATCGGCCATCTCGGCCTTCTTCGCCCCGGCCGCACGGGCGAGCGCCTTGAGATCGAGCTGGTGGGCCACCGGGACGACGGCGACGGTCAGTCGGCCGGCGACGTCGGCCACCAGGGTCTTGAAGATCCGGTTGCGGTCGACGCCGAGCTGCTCGGCGGCCTCGTCGCCGTACGCGGTGTTCTCGTCCGCGTGCTCGTAGGGATGGACGGTGAACGTCATGCCCGCCTTGCTCAGCGCGACGGTCGCCGGGGTGCCGGAGGAGGTCTTCTGCTTCGCCACGGGCAGAGCATCCCATGCCTGGACCCTCCCCATCGGCTCACCGGCGGCGCTAGCCTCCGAAGGCCGAGAAGGCGGTCAGATCTCCAGGAAGGAGACGCGGTCGCCGGCCATCAGCACGACCTTGCCGTTCGGGAGCTCCATCGTCCGGACGACCATGTCGTACCGCCGGCCCTCGAGGGGGGTCAGTTTCTGGGCGAGGGTCGAGCCGTCCACCGTGTACACGCCCAGCAGCATGGAGTCGTTGCGGGTGCGGAAGGTCGTGATGGCGGTGTGGCGGTCCGGGAGCCAGGTGAAGGCGTGGGTGTCGTCGGCGGCGACCGGCCAGGTCCACTGCCGGAGGCTGTCGACGGCGACCTGCTTGACGTCGGTCAGGTCGCGGATGTCGAAGAGCCCGACCTGCGCCTTCTCCTGCTCGCCGCTCGAGGAGAAGGCGACCTCCTGGCCGATGCCGAGGAGCTGGCCGTCGCCGAGCGGGTGGAAGTAGGAGGAGAACCCCGGGATGTGCAGCGCGCCCAGCAGCTTCGGGTGCTCCGGGTCGCCGAGGTCGACGGTGAACAGCGGGTCGGTCTCACGGGCGGTGGACAGGATCGCGAGGTCGTCGAACCAGCGCGCCGCGGTCAGGGTCTCGTCCACGCCGAGGCCGTCGAGGCGCCCGATCTCGGTGAGCTTGGCGCCCTCGGGCCGCAACGTGACGACCGAGCTCTGCTGCCTGCCCTGATGGCCGGACCGCGTCATCGACGTCGTCGCGACACGCAGGACGCCACCGGCCTCGTCCATCGACCAGCGGTCGGCGATCGAGCCCTCCAGGGTGCCGGTGGCGACATGCGTGGCGCTGGTGCCGGCGAGGTCGAACTGGAAGATCGTCGTCTTCCCGTCACCGCCGTACGGCATCCCACCCACGACCTTCCCCGCCACGTCGTCGACCGTCCCGCCCAGGGGTCGGACGCAGTCGATGCAGCCGCCGAGTCCACCGGTGGTGAGGTAGAGGTGGTCGGCGGACTCGTACGAGATGCTCGTGGTGCCGGCGATCCCGATAGCCGCCGGCTCGGTGGGGGTTGCGGTGGAGAAGCCGACGACGCTCTCGGTCCCGAGTGAGACGCCGTCCGGTGGCATCGCGACGTGGTCGCAGGCGAGCAGCGGCCGGCTGCCGGAGCCGTCGTCGACGCGCGGGAGCCAGTCGTCGAGGGTGGTCTCCTTGACGATTGCACGGTTGCGCTCGAGCGCCTCCTTCGGGCTGAGATCGCCCTTCCTCGCGTCGTGGGGGTAGACGAACGGCAGCTCCGGCAGGCCGTCGGCGAGCACCAGGTGCACGTCGCTGCCCTGCAGGCGTGCGGTGTCGAGGCCGCCGGAGTAGCGCACCTGGGAGGTGATCGCCGGGTGCTGCGGGTCGGCGAGCGACACCGTGTCGACCCGGGTGCCGGACCCGTCGCGATTGCCCGCACGGAGCGTGTCCGTCCCCAGCGCGACCAGGGTGGCGCCGTCGAGCAGCAGCTCGGGGGCGCTCAGGTGCGGCAGGTCGAGGGAGGCGTCGAGACGGACCTGATCGCCGGAGACGTCATAGACCTTGATGGTGTTCTCGCGGGTGGCGCGGACGAGCAGGGTGCCGTTGGTCTTGACCAGGTCCGGCTCGTCGACGCCCGCCTCCTGGTTGTTGGTCCCGGAGGGGTCGTTGGCGACGCCCCCGATGGACGCGCCGTCCGCGCTCGCCGCCTGCCCTGCGGCCGCCATCGGTGCCTTCAGCGAGCTGGTCCCACGGAGCTCGTCGTACGCGCCGAAGCCGCCCCAGTTCCACCCGTACGCGCCGACCTGCTGCCGCGCCCGGTCCTGGTAGCTCGCGAGCAGCTGCGCGCACGAGTCGGCGGGCTTGAGCGACGCCTGGAAGGCGCTGTGCCGCAGCTCGGGCGAGACGACCCCGTTCGCCGCCGAGTCACCACCGGCGCCGCCGTCAGCGGTCGAGGCACTCCCGCCGCCGCCGTCCCCGACGTGGCCGCCGAGCACGAAGCCGGAGGCCACCGCCGCGGCGGTCGCCCCGACCAGCAGGGGCCGTACGAGATGACGACGGCGGCGGGCGCGTGCCTCGGCGCGAGCCGCGCGCAGGAGCTCGGCGACGGGCGGCCTGCCCTCCGGGTAGCTCTCCCAGAGCTCCTCGAGATCGGTCATGACGTGCCTCCGGTGACATCCGCGAGATGGTGGCTGGCGCTGAGCTTGGCCAGGGCACGGGAGAGTCGGCTCTTCACCGTGCCGGCGGGCAGTCCGAGGACCGACGCCGTCTGGGCCTCGCTCAGCTGGACGAAGTAGCGCAGCACGACGACGTCGCGCTGCTCCTTGCTGAGGGTGCCGAGCGCCCGGTGGACCGCGTCGGCGATGGCTGCGGCCTCGGTGCCGTCGGCGACCGGCAGATCGCCGCGCGCCTCGTCGACGGGGGTGTGCGAGCGTCTGCGGTACCAGGACGTACGCCGCTCGGAGCGCAGCGTGTTGAGCAGCATCCGGAAGACGTAGCCCTCACGATCGTCGGCGCGCGCCACCAGGTCCCACTTGCGGTAGCACGTCAGCAGCGTGGCCTGGACGAGGTCCTCGGCCTCGTGCGGCCTGGCGCCGAGGAAGACGGCTGCCTTCAGCAGTGCCGACCAGCGTTCGGTCACGAACGCGGCGTACTCCGCCTCATCCACCATCCCGCTCGCTCCCCCGGTCACTGCGCGGGCAGCACGTCTGCCTCGGCTGACAGTACGACGCGGCGGGACCCGTGTTCGGTTCCCAGCCCGAGGGACCTCTTCGCGGCTAGGGGCGGGTGGCCTCGAAGCGCATCACGTGCCCGATGGCCGTCGAGGCGACCGCGACGCCGGTGAATCCCGCATCGCGCAGGGCGACCCGCAGCTCCACCGACCCGATCATGCTCACCGGTGAGCCGTCGACGCGATGCACCAGCCGCGCAGCGAGCGAGTCGGTGAGGTCGTACCCGACGAGCCGCCCGCCGGGACGCAGCACCCGCAGCGCCTCGGTCAGCGCCGGACGCCAGTCCACGACGTGGTGGAGCATGAGGTACGAGGTGACGACGTCGAAGGTCGCGTCCGCGAACGGCAGCGCGGTGACGTCGGCCTGCTCGACGCTGACCTGCGCGAGCGAGGCCAGACGCCTGCGCGCGGCCGCGACCATGACCGGGTCGATGTCGGTCACGGTGAGTCGCAGATCCGGGAAGCGGTCGATCACACCGGCCGCCATCGCGCCGGTGCCGCCGCCGATCTCCAGGACGTCGCCGTGCAGGTCGTCGCCCGACAGGGCCCAGGGCAGCACGACCCGCTCAGCGAAGGCGCACCACGGCAGGCTCCGGCAGAACGTGCGCTCGACGACCGACATCACGGGCATGCGCCGACCGTAGCCGACGGCGGCGCCGCTAGCCGAGAGCGACGACGACGCGCTCGGCGAGCAGGGAGACGCCGACCAGGATCATCGCAGTGCCGGCGATACGCGTGACGAGGCCCGCGATGCTGGGCCGGGCGCGCAGGACGCGCTCCATCACGACGCCCATCGGCAGGTAGAACGAGCCGGCGAGGAGCACGAAGACGGTGCCGAGCAGCGCGAGCTGGGCCGGCAGCGGCCAGGTGTCCTGGGCGTGCGCGAACTGGGGCAGGATCGAGACGAAGATCAGCACGCCCTTGGGGTTCAGGCCGCTGACCGCGATGCCGCGGGTGAAGGTGCCGCGCGGGGACACGGTGAGCACCTCGCCGGCGCCGAAGGCGGCCGTACGGGCGGCGCGCAGGGTGCCGATGCCGAGCCGGATCAGGTAGAGCGCACCGGCCACGGTGAGGACCATCAGGGCGATCGGCTGAGCGGCGATGAGACCGCCGACACCGACGGAGACGACCAGCGTGATGAGGACGTAGCCGACCATCAGGCCACCGACGGCCGGCACCAGGACGCGGTCGCGGGCACCGACGCCGAGGACGTAGGCCCAGTCCGGACCGGGCACGGCGATCATGGTCAGAGCGATCGCTGCGAAGCCGAGGACGGCCGACATCTCCATGGGCGGAAATGTACGAGGAATTCCGCGCAATGTGCTTCGCGTCTGATCGCCATTTGCACGATCCAGTGGAAGGATTGCTCGCATGGACGCACTTGACCGGGAGATTCTCTCTCTGATGCAGGAGGACGGCCGGTTGAGCGTCACCGACCTCGCCTCGCAGGTCGGGCTGAGCCTCTCGGCCTGTCACCGCCGGCTCAAGGAGCTGGAGACCACCGGCGCCATCCAGCGCTACCGCGCCGTGATCTCCCCGAAGGCCGTCGGGCTCGACTTCGAGACCATCGTCTTCATCACCTTGGACCGCTCCGACGTGCACGCGATCGGGGAGTTCGAGGAGGCGGTGACGAAGCTGCCCAACGTGGTCGAGGCCGAGCGGCTCTTCGGTGAGCCGGACTTCATGATCCGGGTGCTGACCAGGGACCTGGCCGGCTACCAGGAGCTCTACGACCGCGCGCTCAGCCACCTGCCGGGCGCCAAGCGGCTCACCTCGACGATCGTGATGAAGCGGATCGGCCCGGAGCGGACCGTTCCCGTGCGCTGAGGGCCAGCGTCGTCGACCGGCCCGCGCGCGACGCCGGTCCTCGCGGCACAGGCGACACTGGCGGCCGCGGCGCGCACCGGCGCACAGTAGGGGTCCACCACCAGGAGGCTCCGATGAGCGCTGACCAGGTCGTACCCGAGACGCAGGGCGTCTCGTCATCGCTGCTGGGGGTGATCGACCTCGGCGCGGAGATCCCCTCGATGGCCGGCTACCAGCTGCGCACCCGGCTCTTCATCTTCGCCCCGGGCGCGGTCTTCGGCCCGCTGCACGACCACGTCGGACGCCCCGGGACGGTCTACGTGCTGAGCGGCACCATCACCGACCATCGCGACGGCGTCGCTCGCGACTACGGTCCCGGCCTGGGCTGGCCCGAGGACCACGCCACCACGCACTGGCTGGAAAACCGCGGTACGGAGCCCGCCGTCGAGGTCTCGGTCGACGTGGTCCGCGCCCCGGAGGGTGCCGGCGCGGGACAGATCCCGCAGGTGCACGATCGAGCAGGGTGAGAGCACACCTGCGGCCAGATGGCCGCTGCCCTGATCAGTCGTAGATGACGGCCTCACCACGGGCCCGCAGGGCGGCCAGGCCGTCGTGCATCGCCCGGAGCCGCTCCGGGTCGTGGCCGGTCCAGTCGGTGATCTCTCCGACGACGCGCAGCGGCTCGCGACTGCGGTAGGAGCGCGTGGGGTTCCCCGGGAGCTTCTTGTCGGTGACGTTGGGGTCGTCCTCGAACTCCCCCGTCGGCTCGACGAGGTAGATCCGGCCCGGGCCCTCGCCCTGGGCGAGCTCGGCTCCCCACACCGCGGCGTCGAGGGTCTCGGTGAAGTAGATGTAGTTCATCAGCCGGCCGGCCTCGTAGTTGGACTCGCGGCCCGCGACGAGCAGGTCGCCGACCGCCAGCGCGGCCTTCGTGCCGTGCAGATAGGCACCCTCGCGGTAGATCTCGAACGGGATCGGCGCGCGTGTCTCACTCACCTCGGGGACTCTAGCCGTGCGCACCGTGCTCGTGCTCGGTGTGGCTGGCCTGCTCGAACTGGAAGGTGGAGTGCTCGACGTCGAAGTGCCCGCCCAGGCACTCCTGCAGCTCGTCGAGCAGACGCGGGGTGTGGCCGTCGAGGAAGCACTCGTCGTCGACCACCACGTGTGCCGAGAGCGCCAGCATGCCCGACGTGATCGTCCAGGCGTGTAGGTCGTGCACGTCGCGGACGTGGTCGACGCCGAGCAGGTGGGCGCGGACCTGCGCCAGGTCGACGCCGCCGGGCGCACCCTCGAGCAGGATCTTGCCGGAGTCGCGCAGCAATCCCCACGCGGCCCGCACCATCAGCGCCACCACGATCAGCGAGGCGACCGAGTCGGCCTTCGACCAGCCCGTCGTCAGGATCACGATGGCGGCGATGACCGTGCCGATGAACCCGTAGAGGTCGGTGAGGATGTGCTGGTAGGCGCCTTCGATGTTGAGGCTGGCACGGCTGGCGCGCGCGATCAGCCATGCGGCGGCGACGTTGACCACGCAGCCGGCGAGCGCGACGACGAGCACGGGCACGCCGGCCACGTCGGGGTGCGTGGAGACCATCCGCCGGATCGCCTCCACCAGCACGATCCCGGAGACCACCAGCATGGTGATGCCGTTGCCGGCGGCCGCGACGATCTCGGCCCGCTTCAGGCCGTACGTCCACCGCTCGCTCACCGGACGCGCCGACAGGGTCATCGCCCACAGCGCCACCGCGATGGCGCCGGCGTCGGTGAGCATGTGGCCGGCGTCGGAGAGCAGCGCCAGCGAGTCGGCGATGAACGCCACCACCACCTCGCCGGCCATGAAGGCCAGCATCAGGATCAAGGCGGCGACCAGATAGCCACGGCGGGCGTCGCTGCCGACGGCGTGCGTGTGTCCGTGTGCGTGCCCCTGGTGATCCACGCGCCCATCCTCCCGTACTGTTCGTGATGCCTGTGGTGCAGGAACCCGGTGAGAGTCCGGGGCGGTTCCGCCACTGTGTCCTTCCCTGAGCCCGATCTTCTGGGCCCAGCGTGAGGCAGCCAGACACTGGCCGCAGGTGAATCCGACCGATCAACGGGGCGAGAACCCCGAGGAGGAGCCGCTGCCCATGCGGATCGCGCTGCTGTCCACGTCCGACACCGACCTGCTCTCGGCCCGCGCCAGCGGCGCTGACTGGGTCTGGGCCAATCCGACCCGGCGCGACGGTGTGCCCGAAGCCGACCTGGTGGTCGTGCGCTTCCTCGGCTCGCCGCACGACCTGCCGGTCGACCTGAGCGGCGTCACGGCGCCCGTGGTGGTGCTCGGCGGTGAGCAGCAGCCCAGCGCCGACCTGATGGAGCTCTCGACCGTCCCGATGGGCGTCGCCGCCGAGGCGCACCGCTATCTCGCCGAGGGCGGCCCGGCCAACCTGGCACAGCTGCACGCGTTCCTGTCCGACACGGTGCTGCTCACCGGGGAGGGCTTCGAGCCGCCCGCCGAGCTCCCGGCCTGGGGCTTCGCCTCGCGACCGGGTGGCCTCGAGGCTCGCACCTCGACCACCGGGGAGTCCCCTGCGCCTCTGCGCGTCGGCGTGCTCTACTACCGCGCCCATGAGGCCAGCGGGAACACGGCGTTCGCGCACGCCCTCGCCGACGCGATCGACGCGGTGGGTGGGGGCGGCCAGGCCGTCGGCGTGCCGATCTTCGCCGGCTCGCTGCGCTCAGCGCCTGACGACCTCTACGAGGCGCTCGGCAGCCTGGACGTGCTGATCGTCACCGTGCTGGCCGCTGGCGGCTCGGTGCCGGCCACGGCGGGCGCCGGTGAGGACGACGAGGCGTGGGACGTCGAGCGGATGGCCGCCCTCGACATCCCCGTCCTGCAGGGTCTCGCGCTGACCAGCAGCCGCGAGGAGTGGGAGGCCTCCGACGACGGCGTCACGCCTCTGGACTACGCCAACCAGATCGCGATCCCGGAGTTCGACGGCCGGATCAGCACCGCGCCGTTCTCCTTCAAGGAGATCGACGAGCAGGGCCTCCCGCACTACGCCGCCGACCCCGAGCGGTGCGCCCGCGTGGCCGCCATCGCGGTCAACCACGCCCGGCTGCGGCACGTGCCGAACGCCGAGAAGCGCCTCGCGCTGGTGCTCTCGGCCTACCCGACCAAGCACGCCCGGATCGGCAACGCGGTCGGCCTCGACACTCCCGTCTCCGCGATCCGGCTGCTGCGCAGGCTGCGCGACGAGGGCTACGACCTCGGCACGCCCGAGGCGAACCCCGTGCTTCCGCTCCTCGACCTCGACGACGACACCGCAGCCGGGGACGCGTTGATCCACGCGCTCATCGCGGCGGGCGGCCAGGACGAGGAGTGGCTGACGTCGGCCGACCTGACCGACGCGCACGTACGGGTCACGCCGGAGCAGTACGCCGCCTGGACCGCGGACCTGCCCGCCGAGCTGCGGGCGTCGATGACCGAGGCGTGGGGCGAGGCGCCGGGCTCGCTCTTCGTCAACGACGCCGGTGAGCTGGTCATCGCCACCCTCCGCGTCGGCAACGTCGTGATCATGATCCAGCCGCCGCGCGGCTTCGGGGAGAACCCGGTCGCGATCTACCACGACCCGGACCTGCCGGTCACCCATCACTACCTGGCCGCGTACCGCTGGCTCGGCAGCGCTGTCGAGGACGGGGGCTTCGGGGCGAACGCCGTCGTCCACCTGGGCAAGCACGGCTCGTTGGAGTGGCTGCCAGGCAAGAACGCCGCCCTCTCCGCCGCCTGCGGGCCGGATGCGGCGCTCGGCAGCCTGCCGCTGATCTATCCGTTCCTGGTCAACGACCCCGGCGAGGGCGCCCAGGCCAAGCGCCGCGCGCACGCCACCATCGTCGACCACCTGGTGCCGCCGATGGCGCGCGCGGAGTCCTACGGAGACATCGCGCGGCTCGAGGCGCTGCTGGAGGAGTACGACAAGATCGCGACGATGGACCCGGCCAAGCTGCCGGCGATCCGCGGCGAGATCTGGCAGCTGATGCATGCCGCCGAGCTGCACCGCGACCTCGGCCTGGAGGAGCGCCCGGACGACGAGGAGTTCGACGACTTCCTGCTCCACGTCGACGGCTGGCTGTGCGAGATCAAGGACGCCCAGATCCGCGACGGCCTGCACGTCCTCGGCGCCGCGCCCGAGGGCGAGGCGCGGGTGAACCTGGTGCTCTCGATCCTGCGGGCCGGGCAGGTCTGGGGCGGCGTGGGCAACGCCGTGCCCGGGTTGCGGACCGCGCTGGGGCTGAGCGAGGGCGCCGCCACCACCGAGGTCGACGCCGTCGAGCACCAGGCGCGCACGCTCGTCGAGGCGATGGAGAAGGCGGACTGGGATCCCGGCGTCGTCGACACGCTCCACCACTCCCCTGAGGTCCGCAGCGTCCTCACCTTCGCCACGACCCAGGTCGTCCCGCGGCTCGCCCGGACGACCGACGAGCTGGATGCCGTCCTGCATGCGCTGGCGGGCGGCTACGTCCCCGCCGGGCCCTCGGGCTCTCCGCTGCGCGGGTTGGTCAACGTGCTCCCCACGGGGCGCAACTTCTACACCGTCGACCCGCGCGCGGTGCCGTCGCGGTTGGCGTGGCAGACCGGCCAGGCGATGGCCGACTCGCTCATCCAGCGCTACCTCGAGGAGACCGGCTCCTACCCCGAGTCCGTCGGGCTCTCCGTCTGGGGCACGTCGGCCATGCGGACCTCCGGCGACGACATCGCCGAGGTGCTCGCGCTGCTCGGCGTGCGACCGGAGTGGGACGCCCAGTCACGCCGCGTCGCCCGCCTCGAGGTGATCCCGCTGGACGAGCTCGACCGGCCACGGATCGACGTGATCGTACGGATCTCCGGCTTCTTCCGCGACGCCTTCCCGCACGTGGTCGCCATGCTCGACGACGCGGTGCGGATGGTGTCCGAGCTGGACGAGCCGGCCGACCGGAACTTCGTCCGCGCCCACACGCGGGCCGACCTGGCCGAGCACGGCGACGAGCGCCGCGCGACTACGCGCATCTTCGGCTCGAAGCCGGGGTCCTACGGCGCCGGCATCCTGCAGGTGATCGAAGCGGGCAACTGGCGCGGCGACGAGGACCTCGCCGAGGTCTACACGGCCTGGGGCGGCTTCGCGTACGGACGTGGCCTGGACGGTGCTCCGGCCGCGGACGACATGCGGACCAACTACCGGCGGATCAAGGTCGCGGCCAAGAACGTCGACTCGGTCGAGCACGACATCGCCGACTCCGACGACTACTTCCAGTACCACGGCGGCATGGTCGCGACGGTCCGGGCGCTGACCGGCGCGGACCCGAAGGCGTACGTCGGCGACTCGACGTCACCGGACGCGATCCGCACCCGCACCCTGGCCGAGGAGACCGCCCGCGTCTTCCGGGCGCGGGTGGTCAACCCGCGCTGGATCTCGGCGATGCAGCGGCACGGCTACAAGGGCGCCTTCGAGCTCGCCGCCACCGTCGACTACCTCTTCGGCTTCGACGCCACCGCGGGCGTGGTGCACGACTGGATGTACGACAAGCTCGCCCACGAGTACGTCCTCGACGAGACCAACCAGGAGTTCCTCAAGCGGTCGAACCCGTGGGCGCTGCGCGGCATCGTCGAACGGCTCAGCGAGGCCGCCGAGCGCGGTCTGTGGGCCGAGCCGGACGCGGACGTGATCGCGGCGATGCAGCAGGTCTACCTCGACGTCGAAGGCGACCTCGAGGATCAGGCGTGATCCGGATCCTGGGCATCGGGATGGGCCCGCAGCACGTCACTCCCGAGGTCGCCGAGGCGCTGCGCGGCTGTGACTACGTCGTCGCCGCGGCCAAGAGTGACGACGACCCCCTGCTCGCGGTCCGGCGCCGCGTCTGCGAGGCGTACGGCGTGGAGCTCGTCGTGGTCCCGGACCCGGAGCGTGACCGCGATCCGGCGGGCGACGCCGGGTACGTGACCGCCGTGCGCGACTGGCACGCCGCCCGCGTCGCCGCCTACCGGGCGGTGCTGGAGGAGCGACGCGGCACCGCGGGGTTCCTGGTGTGGGGCGACCCCTCGCTCTACGACTCGACGATCCGGGTCGTCTCGCAGCTCACCGACGACTACGACGTCCTGCCCGGGATCAGCGCACCGCAGCTGCTCGCCGCGCGACATCGCATCGTGCTGCACCCTGTCGGACAGCCGATCCACGTCACCACCGCCCGCCGGCTGCGCGACGACGTCGCGACCGGCCAGCGCAACCTCGTCGTCATGCTCGGTGCGGACCTCGAGCTCGACGGGCTGGAGGACTGGTCGATCTGGTGGGGCGCCAACCTGGGCGACCCCTCAGAGGAGCTGGTCGCCGGCCGCGTCACCACGGTGCGCGTGGAGATCGACGAGGCTCGCGCGCGGGCGAAGGCGGCCGCCGGCTGGGTGATGGACCTCTACCTGCTGCGTGCGCCGGAGGCGGCGTGAGCGGGCTGCTCGTGGCCGGCACCACCTCCGACGCCGGGAAGTCGGTGCTCACCACCGGACTGTGCCGGGCGTTCGCCCGCCGCGGGGTGAAGGTGGCGCCGTACAAGGCGCAGAACATGTCGAACAACTCGATGGTGGTCGCGGCCGGCGACGGCTTCGCCGAGATCGGGCGGGCGCAATGGGTGCAGGCACTGGCCGCGCGCGCCACCCCCGAGGCGGCGATGAACCCCGTCCTGCTCAAGCCCGGCAGCGACCGGCGCAGCCACGTCGTGCTGATGGGACGACCGGCGGGCGAGGTGTCCTCCTCCGACTGGGAGGCCGGTCGCGCGCACCTGGCGCGGGCGGCGCACGACGCGTACGACGATCTCGCCTCGCGCTACGACGTCATCGTGGCCGAGGGGGCGGGCAGCCCGGCCGAGATCAACCTGCGTGCCGGCGACTACGTGAACATGGGTCTGGCCCGGCACGCTGACCTGCCGACGATCGTCGTCGGCGACATCGACCGCGGCGGCGTCTTCGCCGCCCTGCTCGGCACGGTCGCGCTGCTCGCCCCTGAGGACCAGGCGCTGATCACCGGCTTCGTGATGAACAAGTTCCGCGGCGACCTGGGCCTGCTCACCCCGGGCCTGGAGATGCTGCAACGCGCGACCGGACGACCGACGTACGGCGTCCTGCCCTGGGACCCGTCGCTGTGGCTCGACTCGGAGGACGCGCTCGACCTCGACGGGCGCCGTGCGTCGAGCGCGGGCGCCAAGCGGGTCGCGGTCGTGCGGCTCCCCCGGATCAGCAACTTCACCGACCTCGACGCCCTCGGCCTGGAGCCGGATCTCGACGTCGTCTTCGTCTCCTCGCCGCGCGATCTCGCCGACGCGGACCTGGTCGTGCTGCCCGGCACCCGAGCCACGATCAGCGACCTGGCGTGGCTGCGCTCCCGCGGTCTCGATCGCGCCGTCGTCGCGCACGCCGAGGCCGGCCGGCCGGTGCTGGGGATCTGCGGCGGCTGCCAGATGCTCGGCACCCGCATCGCCGACCCGGACGGGACCGAGGGCGAGGCAGGCGCGGAGGTCCAGGGGCTGGGCCTGCTCCCCCACACCACCGTCTTCGGCGCCGAGAAGGTGCTGCGGCTGGACGAGCGCGGTGGGTACGAGATCCACCACGGCCGCGTCACGGGCACGACCGAGGACGGCCTGGTCGCCGGCACGATGGTCCACGGCCGGCTGGAGGACGACGCCCATCGGGCCGCATTCCTGCGTGAGGCGCTCGGGGTGACCTCGCGCGCCTCCTTCCCGGCCGCCCGCGATGCCCGCCTCGACCGGCTCGGAGACCTGGTCGAGGAGCATCTCGACGTCGATGCGCTGCTCGAGCTGGCGCTGTCCGGTGCGCCTGCCGGCCTGCCGGTGCTCGCTCCCGGCGGCATGCGGTGAGGGTCCTGCTGCTCGGTGGCACCGCCGAGGCCCGGGCACTCGCTGTCCTGCTGGTCGACGCGGGCATCGAGGTGTTGTCGTCGCTCGCCGGACGGGTCGCCGACCCTCGTTTGCCGGTGGGCCCGGTGCGGATCGGCGGCTTCGGCGGCGTGCCGGGCCTGGCCGCCGCGCTCGCGGACCACGACGTGGTCGTGGACGCGACCCATCCGTTCGCCCGAGGCATGTCGGCCAACGCGGTCGCGGCCTGCGCCCGGACGGGGACGCCGCTGCTCCGGCTCGAGCGGCCCGGCTGGACGCCGGATCCGTCGTGGACCTACGTCGACTCGCACGATCAGGCGGCCGAGGCCGCAGCAGAGCTGGGCGAACGACCGCTCATCACGGTGGGCCGCCAGGAGCTGGCGCGCTTCGTACCGGCCCTCGGGCACCTGCCCGCGGTGGCCCGCGTCGTGGACCGACCCGACATCGAGCTGCCGCAGCCCTGGACCCTGCTGACCAGCCGCGGCCCGTACCCGATCGAGAGCGAGCTCGCCCTGATGCGCGAGCACCGCATCGATGTCCTGATCACCAAGGACTCCGGCGGCACCTACACCTGGGGCAAGATGCAGGCGGCCGCCGAGCTCGGGCTCCCGGCCGTCGTCGTCCGTCGTCCGCTGGACGCGAACGCGCCCGAGACGGTCGACGACGTCGACGCCGCGTACGCCTGGGTGCGCGAGCGGCGCTGACCGCTCAGGCCGGCCAGCGCTCCTCGACGCGGGCGAGCTTCCAGTAGCCGAGCGCGGCGGCCCAGACCACCACGAAGATCCCGACGACGATGAAGCCCACGTTGTTGAGGTTGATCTCGCTGATCGGGTCGGTGAACCAGTTCTCCCAGCCGGCGCGGTCGTGCAGCACCGCGATCAGCTCGATCAGGCCGATGAGCAGCGCGACCGCTACCGAGAGTCCGGTGATGGTGAGGTTGTAGTAGACCTTGCGCGCCGGACGCAGGAACGCCCAGTCGTACGCCACGCTCATGAAGAGCCCGTCGAGGCAGTCGAGCAGGCTCATCCCGGCCGCGAACAGCAGCGGCAGGACGATGATCGCGTACCAGGGCACGCCGGTCGCGGCACCGGAGCCGGCCAGCACCAGCAGCGAGACCTCGGTGGCGGTGTCGAAGCCGATGCCGAAGAGCAGGCCGACGGCGAACATCTGCCAGGGGCGCCGGATCGCCCGGGTCGCACCGCTGAGCACCCGGGCCATCAGCCCCCGGCCGTCGAGGTGCGCCTCGAGCTGCGACTCGTCGTACTCGCCGCGGCGCAGGCCGCGCCACACCCGCCAGATGCCGCCGAGCGCAGCGAGGTTGAGCAGCCCGATCAGGACCAGGAAGAGCCCGGAGCTGAGCGTGCCGGCGAGGCTGAGCGTCTCGTGGGTGCGCGAGTCGTCGTCGGAGAGCGTGCTGACGGCGTGGGCGCCGACCGCGACCAGCACGGCGAGCCCGAAGACGGTCGCCGAGTGCCCCATCGCGAACCAGAAGCCGACCGACTTGGGCCGGTGGCCATCCGCGCGGAGCTTGCGGGTGGTGTTGTCGATCGCCGCGATGTGATCGGCGTCGAAGGCGTGCCGCATGCCGTAGGTGTAGGCGGTGACGCCGAGGCCGACGCCGAAGACCTGCCCGCCCAGCGTGTAGTGATGCGGCCCGACCGCGCCGAGCAGGATGCCGAAGCCGACCAGGTGCAGCAGGGCGACCACGCCGAGCAGGCCGGCTGCCTGCAGCCAGTCGCGCCGTTTCCAGGATGAGAGCGTCACGAGCGGATCTCCTCGATGAGAGCGACGGTCGCGGCGAGGACCAGGGCACTGCCCCAGCCGACGCGCCGCGCGAGCCGGGTGCTGCGGGGGATGTCGGACGGCGCGGGTGCGCGGCCGTCACCCATCACCGCCCGCTCCTCGACCCGGGGCGCACCACTGGCTCCGTAGTAGGTGTTGGTGCCGCCGAGACGGACACCGAGGGAGCCGGCGAAGGTCGTCTCGACCACGCCGGCGTTGGGGCTGGGGTGCCGGCGCGCATCGCGCCGCCACGCGCGGAGGGCCGTACGGGCGTCGCCCCCGAGAGCACTCGCCAGCAGACCGGCGAGCCGCGACCCGGGCAGGTTGACCAGGTCGTCGAGGCGCGCGCTGGCCCAGCCGAAGTGCTCGTAGCGGGCGTTGTGGTGCCCGACCATCGCGTCGAGGGTGTTCGCCGCGCGATAGCCGAGCAGGCCCGGGACGCCCGCGACCGCACCCCAGACGAGCGGCGCGACGACGGCGTCGGAGGTGTTCTCCGCGACCGACTCGATCACTGCCCGCGCGACCTGCGACTCGTCGAGAGCGTCGATGTCGCGACCCACGAGATGGGTCAGCCGCTGCCGGGCGGCCGGCAGGTCCGGGCGCGCGAGATGGGCGTGCACGGCGTCGGCCTCGCGCTCGAGGCTGCGCCCGCCGAGCACGGCCCAGGTGGCGATCGCGGTGAGCGTCGTCCGGGCCAGCGGGTGCCGTGCCGTCGTGCGCTCGCACAGGGCGCCGATGGCGACCGCTCCCCCGACCATCGTGGCCGCGTGGACGGCGCCACGGCGGCGGTCGTCGGCGTAGATCGCCCGCTCGTGCGCGGCCGCGATCGTGCCGAAGCCGGCCACTGGATGCAGGCGGCTCGGGTCCCCGAGCCATCGGTCCGCCGCGAAGCCGAGCAGCAGCCCCGTGCTCCGTGCCGCCCTCACCGCGTCGCTCCGGTGGGTGCGACAGCGTCCAGCGCGGTCAGCAGCCTCCGGGTGCGGTCGGGCGGACGTACGGCGATCCGTGCCCAGGTGTCGTCGAGACCGGGGAACGTGTCCGCGCGGCGGACCGCGATGCCGTGGCTCCGCAGCCGCTCGCGGGTGCCGGCACCGAGCCGGGCCAGCACGAAGGATGCCTGCGACCGGATGTGCTCGATGCCCCGCGCGTCGAGCCCACGGGTCAGCTCGGCACGCCAGCGGACGATGGCGTCGGTGCGGGAGCGGGCCTCGTCGGCGGCCTGCCCGCGCAGGCAGGCGACGGTCGCGGCGATCGCCGGCCCGGAGACCGACCACGGTGTCTGCTGGGCGCGGAGGCCGGCGACGACCTGGGGGTCGCCGACGACGTACCCGGCTCGGATGCCGGGGATCGACCAGTGCTTGGTCAGGCTGCGCACAACGACCAGGCCACGGTGCCGCTCGCGCAGCAGCGACGCGGTCTCACCGGCGACGACGTCCATGAACGCCTCGTCGACCAGGACGACCCGCCCGGGTCGCAACAGAGCGGTGATCGTCTCGCGTGGGTGCAGCACGCCGGTGGGGTTGGTCGGGTTGCCGATGACGACCAGGTCCGCCTCGTCGGGCACGGCGGCCGGCTCGATCGCGAACCCGGCCTCGGGCCGGCAGAGCACCTCGGTCACCTTGTGCCCGGCCTGCTCGAGTGCGACCTGGGGCTCGGTGAACTGCGGATGCACCACCACCGGCAGCTGCCAGTCGCGCGATCGGGCGATGAGGGTGAACGCCTCCGCCGCGCCTGCCGTCGGCAGGACCTCGTCGAGGCGGCGGCCGTACCGCTGGGCGATCGCCCGGGCTGCAAGCAGCGCGTCGGGATAGCTGGCGGAGGCGTCGATCGCCTCGTGCAGGACCCGTTCGAGCCATGCCGGCCGGGGGCCGTCGAAGACGTTGACCGCGAAGTCGAGCATCGCCTCACCGGTCTCGGTGTCGCCGTGGTGGCGCAGCGGGTCCCGGAATGCGTCGGTCGGCGCGGTCGCCTCGGGCGCGAACGGCACCCGGCGGTGTGGCGCGGCGGCGTGGACCGCATCGGCGAAGCGTTGCGCGAGCTGCGGAGCCCCGGCCCAGTGGGTGTGGAGGTACGAGGCGTGGAGGGTCGGCGTGGCGAAGCCGACCCGCTCACCGTCGATCTCCCAGGCCGGGCTGCCGTCCGTGTCCGTGGCCGCGCTGGTCTGCGTCTTGTGGAACTCGTGCCCGCTGACCTGCTCGCCCGCGCGGGTGAGCAGCGTGTCGCCGACCGATCTCGCGACCGGGTAGCGCAGCGTCAGGCTGCTCATCGCCGCCTCGATCGGCAGGACGCCGGCCATCGGCACGCCGTCCAGCGAGCGCGCCAGGTAGAGCAGCCCGGCGCACTCGGCGACCGTCGGCACGCCGGCCGCGACCGCTGCCCGCAGGTCGGCGAGCAGTGCCCGGTTGGAGGCGAGCTCGGCGGCGTACACCTCGGGGAAGCCTCCCCCGAGGTAGATCCCCTGAACGCCGGCGGGGAGGGCGGCGTCGACGAGCGGGTCGAAGGCGACGACCTCGCAGCCGGCAGCGACGAGCAGCTCCTCGGTCTCGGCGTAGCGGAACGTGAACGCGCGACCGCCGGCGACGGCCACGACGGAACGGTGCTCGCCGGCGCGCGCCGGTGGGCGTACGTGGTCGGTCGGCTCCCAGGACGCCGACCCCAGAGCGGGCGCACGCTGCGCGAGCGCCTTGATCGCGTCCAGATCGACATGCTGGGCGACCTGTGCGCCGAGGCGCTCGATCGTGGCCGCGGACTGCTCGCGCTCGGCCGCGGGCACCAGCCCGAGGTGGCGCGATGGGGTCGCGAGGTGCGGGTCGCGCGGGATGACCCCGAGGACGGGCAGGCCGCGGATGGAGCGGCGCACCTCCTCGACGTTGCGTGCCGAGCCGGCCTGGTTGAGGATCACGCCGACGACCTCGATCGAGGGGTCGTAGGCAGCGACGCCGGCGACGATCGCTCCTGCCGAGCGCGACATCCGGCCGATGTCGAGGACGAGCACGACGGGCGTACGGGTGAGGCGGGCGACGTGGGCCGTGGAGGAGAAGCCGTCGGTGCCGATCCGGCCGTCGTGCAGCCCCATCACCCCCTCGATGATCGCGATGTCGGCGTCGCGGGCTCCGTGCAGCAGGAGCGGGGTGATCCGCTCCTCGCCGACCAGGTGCGGATCGAGGTTGCGACCCGGGCGCCCGGTCGCGAGCGCGTGGTAGCCGGGGTCGATGTAGTCGGGCCCGATCTTGTGGCCGCTCACAGCCAGGCCGTCGGCGCGCAGCGCTGCCATCAGCCCGGTCGCGACCGTCGTCTTGCCCTGCCCGGTGGAGGGCGCGGCGATCACCAGCCGAGGCAGCCGGGTCACCATTCGATGCCTCGCTGACCCTTCTGGCCGGCGTCCATCGGGTGTTTGATCTTGGTCATCTCGGTGACCAGGTCGGCGACCTCGATGATCTCGGGCGCGACGTTGCGCCCGGTGATGACGACGTGCTGATGCCCGGGGCGGTGCGCGAGGAAGTCGGCGACCTCGGCCGCGTCGATCCAGCCCCACTTCACCGGATAGGCGAACTCGTCGAGGATGTAGAGGTCGTGCTCCTCGGCCAGCATCCGCCGCTTGATCTCGGCCCAGCCGTCGCGCGCGACTTGGGCGTGGTCCTCGTCGTCACCCTTCTTGCGGGACCACGACCAGCCGTCACCCATCTTGTTCCACTGCACCGGGCCGCCCTGGCCGGTCTCCTCGTGGATCCGGTTGAGGGCGACGTACGCGCTCTCCTCGCCGACCTTCCACTTGGCGGACTTCACGAACTGGAAGACCGCGACGTTCCAGCCCTGGTTCCAGCCGCGCAGCCCGAGCCCGAAGGCCGCCGTCGACTTCCCCTTGTTCTCGCCGGTGTGGACGATCAGCAACGGCCGGTTGCGCCGCTGTCGGGTGGTGAGGCCGTCGTCGGGGACGGTGGCCGGGACTCCCTGCGGCATGCTCAGGCCACCTTCCGCGTCCGAGCGGCGCTCGTCAGGGCCTCGGCGCTGACGTCGCTGATCGGCAGGTGCTCGGCCTCGAGGAGGGCGGCGAGCTGGGCGGCCAGGCCCATCCGCATCGGCCCGGACTCCGAGTCGACGACCACGGTGGTGACGCCGAGGCCGGCGACGTACTGCGCCGCCTGTCGGCTGCGCGCGACCGCACCGCTGCCGGCGGTGGCGCGCCCGTCGGTGACCACGATGAGCAGCGGTCGCAGGCGCGGGTCGCGCAGGTGCTCACGCTGCAGGACGCGGGCCGCCTCGAGCAGGCCCTCGGCCAGCGGCGTACGACCACCTGCGGGCAGCTCGTCCAGGCGCGCGGCGGCGATCTCGACCGAGTGCGTCGGCGGGAGCGTGAGGGCGGCGCCGTCGCCGCGGAACGTGACCAGCCCGACCTTGTCCCGGCGGCGGTAGGCGTCCATCAACAGGGACAGGACGGCGGCCTTGACCTGCGACATCCGCTTGCGTGCAGCAATCGAGCCGGACGCGTCCACGCAGAACAGCACGAGGTTGGCCTCGCGGCCCTCCTTGACCGCGACGCGGAGGTCCTCGACCTGGAGGGTGCGGCGTCCGTGCTGGGCCGCGGCCTTGAGGGTCTCGACCAGATGCAGGCTCCCGGTGGTGGCGGGGCGGGCGCCGACCCGACGTCCGGTGCTGCCGATCGCGCGGCTGCGCCCCCCGGCCTGCCCGCTGCCGAGGCCGTCGACCTTCAGGAGCCGGGGGCGGTACGGCGTAGCGGACGAGGCGACTGTGGACGGGGCGTCGTTGGCCGGGGCCTCGTTGGCCGAGTGAGGCGCGCTATCGCCTGTATCGAGGCCCTCGTCCGCGCCCTGGCCAGGTGGTTGCTGGGGCGTCTCCCCCGGCCCGCTCGCCGGCCCATCCGGTGAGCCATCCGGCGGGCCGTCCGTCGGGGCGTCTGTCGGCCCGTCCATCGGCGGTCCCGGATCCGGCTCGGGCTCCGGCGGCAGCTCGTCGTCGCCGAGGATCCGGTCGAGCAGCTCCTCGTCGATGCCGGGCGCGTCGAACGGGTTGCGGCGTCGCCGGTGCGGCAGCGCGAGCAGCGCAGCGCGCCGGATGTCGGCCTTCGTCACCGACGCCCGACCGGCCCAGGCGGCGTGCGCGACGGCGGTGCGGGCGGTGACGATGTCGGCACGCAGGCCGTCGACCTCGAAGGCCGCGCAGACCTCGGCGATTGTGAGCAGCGCGGCCTCGCCGAGCAGCACGTCGCCCATCTGCGCCCGGGCCTCGAGGATCCGCTCGCGCAGCTCCTTGTCGGCGGCCGCATAGCGGTCAATGAAGCTCGCCGGCTCGGCGTCGAAGGCGATCCGGCGACGGACCACCTCCATCCGTGACGCCGGGTCGCGCGGCGCGGCGACCTCGACGGTCAGCCCGAACCGGTCGAGCAGCTGCGGGCGCAGCTCGCCCTCCTCGGGGTTCATCGTGCCGATCAGGACGAAGCGCGCGTCGTGCTCGACCGAGATGCCGTCCCGCTCGACGGTGACCCGACCCGAGGTAGCGGCGTCGAGCAGCAGGTCGACCAGGTGGTCGTGCAGCAGGTTGACCTCGTCGACGTAGAGCAACCCACCGTGCGCGCGGGCCAGCAATCCCTGCTCGACCTCCACGGTGCCGTGCGCCAGCGCCGACTCGAGCTTGATCGAGCCGATCACCCGATCCTCGGTGGCACCGATGGGCAGCTCGACGAGCGGCGGCAGCAGCGCGCCCAGCGCTCGTACGGTGGTGGTCTTGGCCGTGCCCTTCTCACCGCGGACGAGGACGCCGCCGATCTCCGGGGCGATCGCGGTGAGCACGAGCGCGAGGCCCATGTCATCGAGTCCGTCCGGCGCGTCGAGATCGCAGCCGAGGACGGCAGAAAAGGGGAAATGCAGTGGCATAGGTGAGGCTCCCGCTCGATTCGACCAGCCGACCTGATGTCGGATGGTTCAGGCGGGAGGCCGGTCTTCGGACTTACTCGGTCTCTGACGGATCAGAGCCGGGCTTACCGCAGCGGGCCTGTGCCGGAGTCTCACCGGCTTCCCAGATTCTCCCCTCCCGCCTTCACCACCGTTTCCGATGGCTGAGCCGTTGGGGCACCTCTCGCCTTGCGCCAGTCACGATAGCGTCTGGCCGCGTGATCATCGTGGTGGGTATCGGCGCTGACGGTTGGGACGGGCTCCCGGATCGGATGCGCGAGGTCGTCGAGACAGCGCCGATCGTCGTGGGCGCGCAACGCCAGCTCGACCTGTTGCCGGAGGTCGCGGGACAGCGCCGCGAGCTGTGGCCCACGCCCCTGCGCGAGGCGCTGCCCGCGTTCCTGAGCTCGCTGGGCGTTCGGCAACAGGTCGTCGCGCTGGCCTCCGGCGATCCGTACGTCTCAGGCATCGGCACGACGCTCACCGAGCTGCTCGGCCGCGAGAACGTCCAGGTCATCCCGGGCGTGTCGTCGGTGGCGCTGGCGCGCGCCGAGATGGGGTGGTCGTCGGAGTCGTGCGCCGTCGTCTCGCTCGTCGGGCGCCCGGTCGACCTGCTGCGCCGCGAGCTCGCCCCTGGCCGGCGGATCATCGCGCTGTCCTCGGATGAGGAGACCCCGCGACAGATCGCGGCGATCCTGGACGAGAGCGGGTACGGCGACAGCGCCCTCACCGTGCACGGCGACCTCGGCGGGCCGGAGCACACCACGAAGCACTTCGACCAGGCGGCGCGAGTGGTCAACACCGTGCTGCGCCACGAGTTCCCGAGGCTGAACATCGTCACCATCTCGTGTGTCGGTCCGGCGCTCGGCGGCTGGGTCGCGGGCCTGCCCGACGACTGCTTCGAGCACGACGGCCAGCTGACCAAGCGCGACCTGCGCGCCTCCGCCCTCGCCCGGTTGGCGCCCGTGCCCGGCGAGCGCCTCTGGGACGTAGGCGCCGGCGCCGGCTCGGTCGGCATCGAGTGGTTGCGCTCCCACCCCACGTGCACGGCCGTCGCCATCGAGTCGTCGCCGGAGCGCGCCCAGCGCATCGGGCGCAACGCCGCACGTCTCGGCGTGCCGGGTCTGATGGTGGTCGAGGGCCGCGCACCCGCCGCGCTGTCCGAGCTGCCGGCGCCGGACGCGATCTTCATCGGCGGCGGCGCCACCCGCGACGGCGTCATCGATGCGTGCCTGTCCGCCTTGGGCCCCGGTGGCCGACTGGTCGTCCATGGCGTGACCCTGGAGACCGAGCAGCTGCTCGCGCGGCTGTACCAGGAGCACGGCGGCGAGCTCACCCGCATCTCCGTCGAGACCACGGCACCCGTCGGCACCTTCACCGGCTGGACGCCCGCCCGTGCCGTCACCCAGTGGGCGCTGCGCCGCTGAGCGCTGACCTCACACGTGTCCCCGAGTCTTGTCGCCGAACGTGCTCAGGATTCGGGTAATCGCCGCGCCGACGCCCCTCGGTTGAGATACTCGTCACATGAGTGTGGACCGGGCTTCCTGGGGCCCCGGGCCTACGATCGCGGTGCTGTCGCCGGTCACGGGCGGTTTCTACTTCGGCCGGGTGCTCAGCGGCATCACCCGCGAGGTCGCGGCGGCCGGCGGCCAGGTCGTGCTGCTGCAGACGCTCGACGCAGGCAGAAGCGGCGACGAGGCGTTGGGCGCTCCGGCGTTCGCGACGCCGTCGGCCATGGACCACGTCGACGGCGTCATCGCTCTGGCCGCCTCCGTACGCCGCCCCTTCCTCGAGACGCTTCGCTCCGCGGGCAAGGCGGTCGTGCTCGGCGGCTACCAGATCGAGGGCTTCGACTGCCGTTCGGCCATGTCCGACAACGCCGGCGGGATCCGCGCCGCGGTGGAGCACCTGGTCGGCGTCCATGGCCACTCGAGGATCGGTTTCGTCGGCAGCCTCGAGCAGACCGACATGGTCGAGCGGTTCGCCGCGTACCAGGAGGCTCTCCGTGCTCACGGGATCGATCCGGACCCCGATCACGTCTTCGCGGCCGGCAACAACGGCGAGTCCGGAGGCGCTGCCGCGGCACGCCTGCTGGTCGAGGCGGGCGTGCCGGTCACGGCCGTCGTCGTCGCCACTGACCGCAACGCGCTGGGCTTCCTCGAGGAGCTGCGCGACTCCCCCGACCCGGCGGTGCGGTCGCTCGCGGTCGTCGGGTTCGACGACATCGAGCCCGCCTCGACGACGCATCCCGTCCTCACCACGGTGAACCAGGGGTCCGACGGCGTCGGCGCGCTCGCGGCACGCCTGATCCTCGCCGAGGTGCGGGGCGAGCCGATGCCGGCAGGCCGGCAGGTCGCGCCGGCCCACTTGGTGGTACGCACCTCGTGCGGCTGTCGCACCGCGGAGAGTGGGCCACAGGACGTCACCGGAAGCAGCGCCGCGCGGCTCGTCGCGCGTCTGCACGAGGCCCTCTGGCCCGGCCAGTCCCCAGCGGAGCGCGCCGCCGGGTCCACGCTCGAGCTGGAGCGGGGTGCACTCGCCTTCAAGCGGGCGCTGGACGCCGCCCTGTCGGGTGCGGAGGACACGGTGACCACGGCGCTCGATGAGGCGGTGGCCCGGCTGCAGGCCGTGAGCCCGACGCCGGAGGCGTTGCAGCGCATCGTCCTTGCGCTGGGCGAGCGCCTCGAGGAGCTGCAGGATCCGACAGGAGCGGCGCTCGACGCGACCGGGCGGGCCCGAGCCGAGCGGATGGTCCTGCGCGCGACCTCGGCGCTCTGGCTCGCCCACACGGGCGTACGCATGGAGGAGAGCGCCCGGCTCGAGCACACGATCCTCGAGCAGTACGCCGTGGGGATGAGCCTCCTGGACCGTCGCGGGGTCGACCCGAGGTCACTGGCCTGGATGGCCGCGACGCCCGTACGCGTCGGCTGCCTCGCCCTGTGGGACGGTGCGCCGGGCAGCAGCCCGCTGCGCATCGCCGGCGTCTACGACCCGGCCGGCTCCTTGTCCGGGTCAACGGTCGCTGTCGGCACCGCCGTCGCGGTGAGCGACTTCCCGAGCCGCGAGATGCTCGGCCTGCCCGATGCCCCCGCCGGCGAGGTGGCGTTCGTGATCCCGGTCCGTACCGCAGACACGGACTGGGGCGTCCTCGCGGTGATCGGCTGGATCGACTCGAAGTCGATCGATGCGAGGGGCTCGTACAACCACTGGGCTGCGCTGCTCGCCGTGGCTTTCGAGCAGGAGCGGCTGGTGGAGCAGGTCCGGGCGAGCGAGGAGCGCTACACCGTGGCGGCCCGCGCCACCGACGACGGGCTCTGGGAGTGGGACCTGCAGAAGGACACGTCGTACTACTCGGCCCGGTGCCGCCAGATGCTCGGGTGTGGTCCTGACGAGGAGGGGGTCGACCTGCTCTTCGACGCCGTTCACCCGGACGATCGCGACCTGGCGCGCACCGCCCTGTCTCCGGACCGAGCGGGTGACACCCCCGTCGAGGTCGAGCTCCGGATGCGGTCGTCGAGTGGCCGCTACCGCTGGATCAACTGCCGTGCGATCACCGTACGCACCGCTGGTCAGGCAGCGCATCGGATCGTCGGCTCGCTCTCGGACATCGAGGACCGGAAGGTGCTGGAGGAGCAGCTGCGCCGCAACGCGCTGCACGACGCGCTGACGGGCCTGCCGAACAGAGCGCTCCTCGCCGAACGGCTCGCGGCAGCGCTCGACGCGACGCCGCGGCAGCTGAGCGCCCCGAGCGACGACGGCGTGACGGTGCTGTTCCTCGACCTCGACGGCTTCAAGGAGATCAACGACTCCCGCGGGCACGACGCAGGCGACACCGTCCTCGTCGCGGTCGCGGATCGACTGCGCGGCGCCATCCGCCCGCACGACACCGCCGCCCGCCTCGGCGGGGACGAGTACGTCGTCCTGCTGCAGACCGGCTCCCTCCCGACGGTCCTCGGCATCGTGGAGCGGATCCAGCAGGCGATCGCCCAGCCGGTGTTGCTCCCGGGCGGACCGGTCGGCGTCACCGCGACCGTCGGCATCGCCATCGCGCTCCCCGGCCGCGCCAGCGGCGCCGCGCTCCTCCGGGACGCGGACAACGCGATGTACCGAGCGAAGGCCGCCCGCCGCGGGTCCTGGGCATTGCACCAGGAGAGCCACGCAGGCTGAGCAACCGTCGGTGGGCGCGACACCGGGCGACTGCGCACATCGCGGACCCGCCCCGGTACGCGTGCGTCGCTTCGCCGCGATCGGCGCCCCGGCGGGCATCCCGTCTCCGGCTATCAGATGCATGTACGGCTCACGCGACTAAGGCATGCTGCGTACGTGAGTACCGATTGCGATCACGCGGCCATCTTCACCGGATTGCGCCGACGATCGGAGGCCGGTCGAGAACAGGCTATAGATGACGCCCAGCGTGACCCGCACGCGGATTCGCTTTTGGCTCAGATGCTTGATGAATCCCGCGACGGTTCGTGGGAGAAGGTCCTCGTCGCGGCCGCACTGGGTCAGGTGTCTGGGCCCGACGGGGATGCGGCGCTCCGCCGTGCGCTCGACGCGTCGGGACCTGGCACGAGTGATCTGCGGTGCTCCGCCCTACATGGCTTGGCCCGTCGATGCGGTGAAGCAGCACATGAGGACTTCGTGCGCGGCTTCCACTCAACTGATGCCGGAACCCGCGACTCAGCCATCGTCGTACTGGCCGCATGCGGTCGCGACGGAGTTTGGGACGAGATGGCTGCACGTCTCGCAAGTACGATGAAGCGGCCAGGTCGGCGAGGCAGCGTCCCCTCCGACACACTGACCATGCTGGTCTACCTTCTCCGACATGCGGAAGGCGATCCAGGCAGGCTCCCGTTCCTGGTCCGACTGCTACGCAAACGCTGGGACGGACTCAATCCCCGGAGCGACCCTGGTGGCGAGGCCTCCCAATGGGTCGCCCGACATTGGGCCGATACCGCTCCCGGCGGTCCGGAGGCCGACGAAGTCGCCGCCCCTCACGCGGAAGCCATCAACACCTGGCTGCGAAACGAGCCCTTCTTCAAGTATCTGACGCCTTAGCTCGCCGCCGACGACAACACCGCGGGAGATCCAGCGCCGACCAAAGCCGACTACACCTGCGGCGACGTAGCGCCTTGCGAGTGCGTCATTCCGCCGCGAGCGGGCAGCGGCAGCCTCGAGCTGCCGGAGGCTCAAAAGCGCGGGTTAAGCCGGCCCGACGACCACGTCAGTCGTCGACGCCTTCGTCGCGGCCCGTCGGGGTACGTGCAGCGTCGGAACGGAGCAGTTCCTCGGATCGCTTGTCTTATTCTCGGGCCATGGTCGAACAGGAGGCGGTCGCTGCACGTCTGCGAGCTGCGGACGGCCGGTGGAGCACCGTGCGCGGCGTCTTCCGAACCTGGCGAGACCAAGCGCTCGTCACCCAGGCGTTCATGGACTGGCACCACATCGATGAAGCGGCCGACACCGGGCAGAACGGCGCAACGTCCTTCGTGGTCACCGCTGGTCGTGAAGACCAGGGAGCCGGTGACGAGTCCGGGGTCGAGCACGTTTTGCGCGTCTGCGCCGCCGAACACGGTCGACGCCGCCGCGCCGAAGCCATTTCCCGCACAGGCGAGCAGTGGATGGCGGATGTGGTGGTCGTCGACGAACCGTGGTTCTGGGCCCGCAAGGACGACGACGTCCTGACCAACGACGGCGACCCCCGTTCGACTCATGGAGGAGCCGACTTCGTGCTTCTACTCAGGCCGAACGCCGTCCCGGACGGCTTCGACCTGAGCGCTACGGGCACAACCGAGACGGTCGCGGGGCGCCTCTGCGACCTGGTCGTCGCGACCCCTAAGGATCCGGCTGCTTACGACGAGACACTCCCCGGGGCGGAGGTCTTCGACATGACCAGCGGAGGCAGAGACTTCATGCTTTGCGTCGACCAGCAAACGTCAACGCTCATGCGGATCGCCAAGCTCGTCGGCGGAGAGCCGGCCGAGATCGTCGAGTATCTCGACATCGCCTTCGATGAGCCGGTCGGTGAAGGGATCTTCGGACCTCTGGCGTAACGGTCCGTGTCACGTCGTGCCTGCCGTTATTGGCACAACTCGTTCACACGGATCTGCCGCGATGAGCCGTGTCGAGACGTGAGTCATTCCGCCGCGCTCCGGACGCGGCCTTGGAGGCGAGTTGGCCGGTGCTGCTCAGCCTCGGTGGCGCCTCGGCCGCTCCTCGCACAAGCTTGACGATCTCGACGGCGGCGCCATCAGTTCTTAACCAGCACGCAATACGTGTTCTGTTCCACCGTCACGGCCTGCTGCGGAGCTGTGCACGCGGAGGCGGCCAGCACTTGCCCTATGACGATGACGGCAGCCGTTGGGTCATCGCAGGCAATCTGAAAACCGGCGCGGGTGAAGCACTCACCTATGGCCACCGCGGGAGTCGGTCGATCCGCAGGCGGCACGTCAGTCGGAGCTGGCGAATCGGGAGCGACCGCAGCCGCCGAAGCCCACGCGACGAGCAGGCCGACGGCCACAGTTGTCGCCGCGACTGGGACGAAGCGTCGAAGGACCGGCTTTGTCGGAGCTAACCCAGGCGGCACAGGGCTAAGAACGTGGGGATCACGACCTGCCGGCTGCCCGACGACGCGTTGGTGGCGTCGTAACGCGAGTGCGTTATCGATGATTACCCAAAGGTTTCTGAGGTACGCGAAGAACATGCCCCGGTCAAGTCCCAGGTAGTGGTGTAGCGCTGCGTTCTCCTCGATGAGGTGTCAGGCGGTCAG
>NZ_JAIWOY010000008.1 GCF_020216525.1 Nocardioides nematodiphilus
CAAAATTAATTCGTCGACTATTTGACACACTGTTGAGTTCTCAAGAATCACACGCGCACCGTGGCTCGAACCGCTATTTGCTGCTCTCCCCTGCGGGGCTTTTCCGTACTTTATCGGAGACTTTCGCTTTCCACCAACTCGGCGGATTCGCTTCAGTTTCCTCATCACACACGACTGCCGGTCGGCGCCTTGCGGCTCCGTCCCCCGTTCGTGGCGACCCGGAGAACACTACGCCTCCGGGCCGGTTGCGCCAAATCGGGCGCGATGCGCCTGGCTCAGCGGACCTCGACGCCGGCGAAGCGCTTCTTTCCGCGCCGCAGCACCAGCCAGCTGCCGCCGATGAGGTCGGCCTCGGGCACGATCGCGTCCGGGTCCTCGACGCGCTCGTTGTTCACGTACGCGCCACCCTCGGAGATGGTCCGGCGCGCGTCTCCGTTGCTGGTCGCGAGACCCGCCGCGACCAGGAGGCTCACCACGCCGAGGCCGTCGGCGCGGTCCACGGTGACGGTGCCGGCCTCGCGCAGCGCCGCGGCCAGCGTCGAGGGGTCGAGCACCGTCAGGTCGCCACCGCCGAACAGCGCGGCCGCAGCCGCCTTCGCCTGCTCGGTCTCGCGGGCGCCGTGCACCAGGGTCGTCATGTGGTCGGCGAGGGCCTTCTGGCCGGCGCGGAGGAAGGGCTTCTCGGCCATCTCCGCATCCAGGGCCTCGATCTCCTCACGGGTGAGGAAGGTGAAGAACCGCAGCATCTCCCCCACCTTGACGTCCTCGACGTTGAGCCAGAACTGGTGGAACGCGTACGGAGACATCATCTCGGGGTCGAGCCACAGGGCGCCGCCTTCGGTCTTGCCGTACTTGGTGCCGTCCGCCTTGGTGACCAGCGGCGTGGTGAAGGCGTGCGCGTGGCCACCCTCGGCGCGGCGGATCAGCTCGACGCCGCCGGTGATGTTGCCCCACTGGTCGGAGCCACCGTGCTGCAGCGTGACGCCGAAGTCGCGGTAGAGGTTGAGGAAGTCCATCGACTGGAGCAGGACGTAGGAGAACTCCGTGTAGGAGATGCCGCTCTCGAGGCGGTTGCGCACGGTGTCGCGGGCGAGCATCCGGTTGACCGGGAAGTGCTTGCCGACCTCACGCAGGAAGTCGATCGTGGAGAGCGAGGCGGTCCAGTCGTAGTTGTTGACCAGGGTGGCGCCGTTCGTGCCGGTGAAGCCCTCGTCGCCCTCGAAGTCGAAGAACGGCGCGAGCTGACGGCGTAGGTTCTCCACCCACTCCTTGACGGTGTCGAGGGAGTTGAGGGTGCGCTCGCCGGAGTCCTTCGGGTCACCGATCATGCCGGTGGCGCCGCCGACCAGGGCGAACGGCGTGTGGCCGGCGCGCTGCAGGCGCATCGCGGTCACGATCTGCAGCAGGTTGCCCATGTGCAGGCTGGGCGCGCTCGGGTCGAAGCCGATGTAGAACCGTACGCTCCCGCCGGCCAGCGCGTCGCGGAGCGCGTCGCGGTCCGTCGAGTCGGCGATGAGACCGCGCCACTCGAGGTCGTCGAGGAGGGTGGGATCGATGGTCACGATGGGCCTTTCTGCACACGGAACGTCGCCCCAAGGGTGCCGTATCGGAGGCACTCACCGCGATTCGGTTCTCGCGCCGCGGATACTGTCAAGAGGGTGATCGCAGGGAGATACGCGCTCGGGCGTGAGCTCGGACGGGGAGGGATGGGCGCCGTCTGGCTGGGGACCGACGAGGTCCTGGGCCGGCCCGTGGCCCTGAAGAAGATTGCGCTGGTGCACGACCCGGCCCATGCCCGGGCCGAGCGGGAGGCACGGCTCGCGGCGCGCGTCAGCCACCCCCACGTGGTGGGCGTCTACGACCTGGTCACCGACGGCGCGGATCAGTGGCTGGTGATGGAGTACGTCGCCGGCACCACCCTGAGTGCGCGGATCGCCGCCCAGGGGCCGCTCTCCCCCGATGAGCTGGCACCGATCCTGAAGCAGATCGCCGACGCGCTCGCGGCGGCCCACGACGCCGGCGTCGTGCACCGCGACGTGAAGCCCTCCAACATCCTCATCGACGAGATCGGCACCGCGAAGCTGTCCGACTTCGGCATCGCGCGCAGCGACGACGCGGACGCCACCATGACCCAGTCGGGCTTCCTGACCGGATCGCCGTCGTACATCGCGCCGGAGGTGGCCCACGGCAAGCCGACCACGCCGGCCAGCGACGTCTGGTCGCTCGGGGCGACCGCCTACAGCGCGCTCGCCGGCCGCCCTCCCTACGAGGTCGGGGAGAACGTGGTGAGCACCCTCTTCCAGATCGTGCACGAGGACCCGCCGCGTACGGAGCGCGCCGGTCGGCTGGCGCCGCTGATCGCCGGGATGATGACCAAGGATCCCGAGCAGCGCTGGACGCTCGATCAGGTGCGGCGGTTCCTCGACGGACGGCCGGTCATCGCCTGGGAGCAGACGCGCACCATGCCGCGCATCGTGGCGCCGGCGCCCGCCCGTCCGCCAGAACGGCGCCCGCGCTGGCTCTGGGCCGCCGGAGCGCTGGCCGCCGCCGCCGCGGTGCTGGGCGGGATCCTGCTGCACGGCGGTGGCGATGACGGTGATGCGAACGCCGCGAGCGGTCGGGCCAGCACCTCGACGGGCGCCTCCACCGGCGCAACTCCCGCCGGCGCCACGACGCCGTCGCCGACCGCCTCCGCCTCCGCGAGCGACGCCGCGATGCAGGAGCGCATCCGCGCGTTCGTCACGACGTACCTCCAGACGGCGAGCAGCGACCCGCCCCGAGGGTTCGCGATGCTCACCCCGGACTACCAGCGGCGCAGCGGTGGGCTCGCCGGCTACCTGCGGTTCTGGGGGAAGGTGCGCAAGATCCACGACGTCACCGACGTGCAGCCCTCGCTCGATCCGTTGGGCGTCTCGTACCGCTATTCGTACACGCTGCGCGGAGACGGGAAGCGGACCGAGAACGTCCAGCTGCGGCTCGTGGACGACGGCGGGCGGCTGAGGATCGCCGCGAGCTGATGAGTAGGCCGTGCGGGGCTCGAACCCGCGACCCAAGGATTATGAGTCCTCTGCTCTAACCGACTGAGCTAACGGCCCGCCGGGACCCTATCGGTCCGTGGAGACACCGGGGTGCACCAGGTCGCTCTCGTAGGCGAGCACGACCGTCTGGGCGCGGCTGGCCAGCCCCTGGCCCAAGCGGACACCGCCCTGGGGCGCAGCACGCCGGGAGCCGCGGGCCAGGTGCGGAGGGCCTTGGACGCCAGCGGGCTGGTCTCGCTCGACAGGGCCCGGTACGTCGCCCCGGCGACGACATCGGCCGCCGGCGAGCAGCGCCTCTCGCTCGTCCTGCTGCTCGCCCTGCTGGCGTTCATCGCGCTCGGCGCGGCCAACACACTCGCCATGACGACGGCCTCGCGCCGCACCGAGATCGCGCTGCTCCGCCGCACCGGGGCGACCCGGCGCCAGCTGCTCGCGATGGGGACCTGGGAGGCCGGGATCGCCGCCGTGACGGCGTGGGTGATCGCCACGCTGGCCAGCATCCCCGCCGTCATCGGCGTCGACCTCGGCCTGCTCGGTCCGCGCCTGCCGTTCGTCGACCTCCGGACCTACGCAGCGCTCAGTGTCGTGGTCGGTGCCATCGCGGTCCTGGCCACGGTCCGCCGCTGGCATGGCAGCTCCGCCGGCCGGTCGCCCGACCCGGGTCCTGAGCGGCTCGCGACCCCGCTCCCGCACGACAAAAAAGGCCTGTGGCCTGCGATGTCCGCAGGCCACAGGCCTCTTGCTCGCTCCCCGAGTTGGACTCGAACCAACAACCGTCCGATTAACAGTCGGAAGCTCTGCCAATTGAGCTATCGGGGATCAGCCACTCGTTGCCGAGCGACGGGCGAAACCATAGCAACGCCACGCCCGACACCTCCAAATCGGGGTGCGCTCGAGCCGTCGCCTGCCTCAGCCGATGAGGCGCTCGCGCAACGAGCGGCGCTGCTGCTCGAGCGTGGCCGGCTCACCGAAGCGCGCCTGGTAGCCCGCCGGGTCCTTTGCCGGCACGGAGGCACCGGTCACCGGCACCACCCAGCCCAGGACCACCGTGCACGTCGCCATCACCGGCGACAGCGGAGCGATCGTCGCCCAGGGCAACGCCACCGTCGCGACCACCGGCGACTGGTCCTTCGGCCCGAGCACACTCTCGGACGGCGCGTACACGCTCTCGGCCGCCGGTACCGACCCGGTCGGGGCATCGCGGGCGCGCTGGCCCTGATCGCCGGACCGGCCCTGGCCCGACGGCCGGTGCGACGCCGGTACGAGTGGCTGGCCCCAGCGCTCCCGATCGGCGTCAGTGCCTCTTCAGGAGGCGCCGCACCGAGGCCATCTGTGCGGACAGCTTCTTCACCGAGGCGCTCAGCTTGACGTTCTGCGACGTGAGGCTGGCGACCTGAGCCTCCAGCGCAGCAACGTCCGCGGAGGAGCCTGCCGCTCCGGCGGGGCCCTGCTCACCCGCCGGACCCTGCGCACCCGCCGGACCCTGCGCACCGGTGGCACCGGTGGCACCCTGGGGTCCGCTGCCCGGGGCCGGGAGCGCGTCGACCTTGTCGTTCAGCGCCTTCACCGCGGCGAGGGCGACACCTGCGACGTCCTGCGGCGCGAGGAACTTGTCGTCCGAGCCGATCCCGAACGCGGCGTAGAACGCCGGCGGGTTCGGCGCGATGTGCGTTGCTCCGGCGTAGGTGTAGGTGTTGATCGCCACTGAGGAGAGCGTGTCGAGGAGGGATGCCCCGTCGGCCTCGGTCGCCGAGGCCATGTTGTCGCCGTTCTGCTCCACGAGGCCCCCATTGAGGACGTTGCCGTCGGCGCGGATGTCCACCGAGCTCGTCGGCGCGCCCGGGCGGATCCGGAACGGCAGCCGGCTGCCTCCGGTGACATCGCGGACGAAGAAGTTGGCCTCGTTGCCCGCGACGTCCCAGGTCTGCGGCGTGAACCCCCCTGCGTTCGTCTGGGCCAGGCGCAGGCCGGGGGTGTCGGATCCCTTGATCAGCAGGTACAGGTTGGTGCCGGTCAGCGCGTCGCCGTCGACGCACGCGCCGAGGCACTGGGAGCCCTGGATGTCCTGGTTGCCGGGGACGACGGTGTCCGCCGCCGCGGGGGCGCTGAAGGCGGCGGCGAGCGCGGCAGCGGGAAGGACGACGGACAGGGTACGGAGGCGCCGGCGCCGGCGCGACGAGATCATGGTGCCGAAGATAGTGGCGCATCGCGCCCCCTGTGGGAGAACTGTGAGATCAGCCGATGAGGCGCTCGCGCAACGAGCGGCGCTGCTGCTCGAGCGTGGCCAGCTCGCCGAAGAGCGCCTGGTAGCCCGCCGGGTCCTCCGCCGGACTGGTGCGCTGCAGGCGGCTGTGGACGTCGGAGATCCGGCGCTGCAGTGAGGCCTCCCGCAGCCGGATCACGTGCTCGGTGACGTAGCCGGCGTCGGGCTCGCGGTGGGAGGTCAACGGCTCGACGGCGAGCGCGCTGACGAGTGAGGTGAGCTGCGGCGTGGTGGCCGCACCGGCGAGCTTGGTCGCCCAGGCCTTGTCGCCGGCCCCTGCGCCCGGCCCGCCCGCGGCGGCGATGAGGCCCCAGACCGCCTGGTAGGCGGGGTGCTGGAAGTCTGCCGCGGTGATGTCGGCGGTGAGGCGACCGACCGCCACCGGGTGCTGGATCAGGACGCGCAGCGTGGCGCGCTCGATCGCGAAACGCGGGTCGCGCAGATCCGGTACGGGCGGGCGCGGCGGGGCGGCCTGCTCGGCGACGGCCACCGGGGCGTCACGGCGCTGACCCGCCGGGGCGGTGCTCGCGACGACGCGGTTGTCGCGGGCGCCGGCGCGGCGTACCTCCGCTCGGGCCTGGTCCGGCTCCACGCCGACCATCGCCGCGAGCTCGTGCGCGAACGCGTCGACCTTGGACTTGTCGCGGACGCTGGAGACCAGCCGGGCGCCCTCACGCAGGGCGTCGACACGTCCGTCGGCGCGGTCGAGGTCGTGCTTGGCGAGCACGTTGCCCAGGACGAACCGGTACAGCGGCTGGCGGCCGGCGATGAGCTCGCGTACGGCCTCGTCGCCCTGCTGCATCCGCAGGTCGCACGGGTCGAGGCCGTCGGGCGCGACCGCGACGTAGGTCTGCGAGGTGAACTCGGAGTCGCCGTTGAAGACCTTCATCGCCGCCGCCTGGCCGGCCGCGTCGCCGTCGAAGGTGAAGATCACCTCGCCCGAGGACTGGGTGTGGTCGGCCATGAAGCGGCGGACCACCTTGGCGTGATCGGGGGTGAACGCGGTGCCGCAGGTGGCGACGGCGGTGGTGATGCCGGCCAGGTGGCAGGCCATCACGTCGGTGTAGCCCTCGACGACGACGGCCTGGCCGGTCTTGCGCATGCCCTCGCGGGCCAGGTCGATGCCGTACAGGACGGTGTTCTTCTTGTAGATCGGCGTCTCTGAGGTGTTGATGTACTTGCCGTTGATCCGGTCATCGTCGAAGAGCTTGCGCGCGCCGAAGCCGATCACGTCACCGCTCGACTCCCGGATGGGCCAGAGCACTCGGCCCTGGAAGACATCCCAGCCGTTCTGCCGGGTGAGACCGCCGACGACCAGCTCCTCGTCCGAGAACCCGCGGCCTCGCAGGTGCTGGTGGAGCGAGCGCCCGTCGGTGGGCGCGAAGCCGATGCCGAACTGCAGGGCGGCGGCCTGGTCGAAGCTGCGCTCGGCGAGGAACTGGCGGCCCTTGACCGCGCCGGGCGTCATCAGCTGCTCGGCGAAGAACTCCTGGGCGATCTTGTGCGCCTCGATCAGCTTGCCGCGCTGCGGACCCCGGGGACGATCCTGCTGGCCGTCGCCCTCCTCGCGCTCGAGGGGCACCCCGTACTTCTCCGCGAGCCGCTCGACGGTCTCGCCGAACCCCAGCCCGTCGATCTTCATCACGAAGCTGATCACGTCGCCGCCGGTCTGGCAGCCGAAGCAGTAGAACATCTGGCGGGCGGGCGTGACCTGGAAGCTGGGCGACTTCTCGTCGTGGAACGGGCACAGGCCCTTCATCGAGCCGCCGCCGGCGTTGCGCAGCGTGACGTACTGGCTGATGACGTCGTCGATCCGGGCCCGCTCGCGCACCTCCTGGATGCTCTTGTCGAGAATGCGGCCGGCCACGGGCAGATACTAGGCGACCAAGCGAGCGACAGCGCGAGCGAGGAACGAGCTCGGGTGCTGGCCGCGAGCGCGGGAGCCAGGCGCGCAGCGCCTACGGTCGCGCCGGGGAGATCCGCCGTCGCTCCCCCAAGCTCGGGCGCCGGTCGGCCCACATCCGCTGGGCGGCGCGTACCTCCGCGACCCGCCAGGGATCGATGTCAGCGACGGCGAGGCCCTCGACGCCCGGCTCCACCTGGTCGAGGATGCGGCCCTCGGGGTCGACGATCGCGGAGCCGCCGATGAAGTCGTACGGCCTCCCGATCAGCCCGGCGAAGACGACATAGACGCCGTTGTCGAGAGCCCGTGCCCGGTAGTGCAGGTCCCGGCGGTGCCCACCGCCGGGGAAGTACGCGCCGCTGTTGGCATAGATGTCGATGCCCGCCGCGGCCGCATCGGCGGCGTGCTCGGGGAAGTTGGCGTCGTAGCAGACCGAGAGGGCGACATCGTGGCCCTCGACCGCGATCGTCGTGCCGTGCTCCCCGGCGGTGAAGTGCGTGCGCTCGGCGTCGTACAGGTGCTGCTTGGCATAGGCCGCGGTCGGCGCGCTGCCCGGCCGCAGGACGACGGTGCTCAGCGTGCGCCGGGTCCCATGGTCGAGCGGTGTGTTCAGCAGGACGGTCGCTCCGGCGGCGTCGACGGCGGCTTGGACCGGGGCGCACCAGACGAGGTCGGAGCTCGGCAGCGGCCCGTCGAAGACCGCCTCGTCGTACCCGGTGGTGAAGGCCTCGGGGAAGACGACGAGGCGCGCTCCGTGCGCGGCGGCGCGCTCGGTCCAGTGCACGGCGACGGCGAGGTTGCCGGCGACGTCGCCGGGGACGGCCTCGGCCTGGACGGCGGCGACGCGGAGCAGGCTCATCAATAGTCGCCGCTCATCACGTTGGCGAGCGGCTCGCCGGTCGCGTAGCGCTCGAGCTGGGCTCGGACGAGGCGGTACGCGCGCGGCCACATCGCGCTGCTCGCTCCCCCGGTGTGCGGGCTGATCAGCAGGCCGGGCGCACTCCACAGCGGGTGGCCGGCGGGCGGCGGCTCGGGATCGGTGACGTCGACGGCGGCGGTGATGCGGCCCGCATGCAGCGCCTCGACGAGCGCCTCGGTCTCGACCACCTGGCCGCGGGCCATATTGACCAGGAGCGCGCCCGGCCTCATCCGGGCCAGGAAGTCGGCGTCGACCAGGCCGCGGGTCTCGGTGGTCAGCGGCACGATCAGCACGACGACGTCGGCCTCCGGCAGCAGGGTCGGCAGCTCACCGATGGCCTGAACGCCTGCGCGCGCCGTACGGGCCACCCGGACGACCTCACACTCGAACGGAAGCAGCCGTGCCTCGATCGCGGCACCGATCGCGCCGTACCCGACGATCAGCACGCGCTTGTCGGCCAGCGACTGCGTGAAGCCATCACGGATCCACTCGCCGCGTTCCTGCTGGCGTACGAAACGGGGCAGCTCGCGCAGCGAGGCGAGGATCAGTGCCACCGTCAGCTCCGCGGTCGAGGTGTCGTGGATGCCGCGGCCGTTGCACAGCGTCACCCCGTCCGGGACGCGCCCACGGATGTTGTCGACGCCGGCACTCAGGGTCTGCACCACGTCGAGCGAGGTCATCCGCGGCAGGACCTCGGCGACGGCGGGGCCCATGTTGTAGGGCGTGACGTAGAACTGCACCTCGGCGACCGAGTCGGGCACGCGCACCATCGGGTCGACCACCTCGTACCGGAGGGCGGTGGGCGGCTCGCCGAGCTCGCTCGGGTCGAACGGCAGCCAGACCAGTGGCTTCTTCTTCATCCTCGTGCTCCTGTGACGAGTCGCCGGTGCCAGGCGACGGCAGTGGGGTCGGTCAGCGAGGCGACCTGGTCGAGCACGACGCGCACACGCGCCGCGTCGTCGCCCGCACCAACCCAGTCGTCGGCGAACGGCCGGTCGAGGGCGTCGGGGCCGCGATCGAGCAGGACGGCGACGAGCTCGGCGAGCAGCTCGCGCTGGCGCGCCATCAGCGCGACCCGGTCGTCGCTCTGCATGACGTAGTGCGCCGCGATCCCCTTGAGCACCGCCATCTCGCGCAGCGTCTGCTCGGGCACGACGAGATCTGCGTTGTAGCGGGTGAAGGGGGTCCCGGGTCCGGCCGCGTCGAAGCTGGCCTGCTGGACCGCGCCGCAGAAACGACCGATCAGGTCGCTGGTGAGGTTCTTGAGCGCGGCCAGGCCGCGCCGCGTGCCGTCGTACGGACGCGCGGGCCAGGAGCCGATGGTGGCGAGCCCGGCGAGGGTCTGGGTGACGTCGTCGTCGCTCAGGTCGGCCCGGTAGCCGGAGCGTACGGCCGCGCCGATGGCGGCGGCGTCGAGCGTGGTGAGGCTCAACCGGCCGGCGACGACGCCGTCCTCGACATCGTGCACCGAGTACGCGACGTCGTCGGCCAGGTCCATGATCTGGGCCTCGACGCACTTGCGCTGGGCCGGGGCACCGTCGCGCAGCCAGGTGAAGACGGGCAGGTCGTCGCCGTAGACGCCGAACTTGGGTCCGGGACGGTCGCCACGCTGCCAGGGGTACTTGGTGCAGGCGTCGAGGGTGGCGCGGGTGAGGTTGAGCCCGACCGACTCCCCCGCCCCGTCGAACGTCTTCGCCTCGAGGCGGGTCAGGATCCGCAGCGTCTGGGCGTTGCCCTCGAACCCGCCGGCGTCCGCGGCGATCCCTGCCAGGACGTCCTCGCCGTTGTGCCCGAACGGCGGGTGCCCGAGGTCGTGGGCGAGCGCCGCGGTCTCCGCCAGATCGGCCACCGACGGCTGAGCCGGGTTGAGCGCGCGGGAGACGTCGCGGGCGACCTGTGCGACCTCGAGGCTGTGGGTGAGGCGGTTGCGGACGAAGTCGTCGGCCTGGGGCCCGACGACCTGCGTCTTGGCGGCCAGGCGGCGCGAGGACGCGGCATGCACCACCCGGGCGCGGTCACGCTCGAACGGGGTGCGCTCGGGCGCCACCACCCGCTTGGGCGGCTCGGCGACCACCCGCTCACGGGCGTGCGCGTCATAGAGGGCATCCACGGTGGGCACCCTAGACGAAGCGAGCGAGGCCGCCGAGCTTGCTCGTGCGTGCCGAGCGAGCGAGTACGGCGCGCGCAGCGCGCTTAGACGAAGCGACCGAGGTCGCCGAGCGTGCTCGTGGGTGCCGAGCGAGGGAGCACGGTGCGCGCAGCGCGCCGGGGAGCAGCGGCGCGGTGCTGTCCGTCAGGCGGCGGTGGTGAACAGCGGCCGCAGCTGCGTGCGCTCGAGCCGGCGGACCAGCGGCCGGCTGAGGGCGCCCATCGCAAGCACCACCGGGACGGCGACGAGTGCGCCGAGAGCGAGCCCTGCGACGACGTCGAGCGGGAAGTGCACGCCGACGTAGACCCGCACGAAGGCCATCAGCACGGCCAGCACGGCCGTGACGATCCCGAGGGTCCGTGCGCCGCGTCCCCGCTCACCGTGCCAGGTGCTGAGCAGCACTGCGGCGAGCACCGCTCCGGCCATGGTCGCGTGGTCACTGGGGAAGGCGCCGTCCGTCGAGCGGTGTACCAGCACGAGGGCGGCCGGGAAGACGGTGAACGGGCGCGCCTCACCGATCCGGTGGACAAGCGGCTGGTTGAGCCCGACCGCGATCAGGACGGCGACCGGGGACCAGAGGGCGCGGGTGACGGCGCGCTCGCCCAGCCCGCGGGCACGCCACCAGGACACGAGCAGCAGGAGCGCGAAGAGGACCACGCCGTAGTCCGCGTAGAGCCGCGCCGGCTCGTGCAGCCATCCGGTGTGCCGCGCGAACGCGTTCACGTGCAAGTACAGCGAGCGATCGAAGCCGGGGGTCGTGTCCATGGTGTGATCACGCTAGGCGGGCGAGCATGAAGTCTTCATGAAAGTGCGCCGTTAGGCTTGGGCACCATGTCGGAGAATGTGGACCACGAGCTCGCCCGACGGCTGAAGGACGTGGCGGCCAGCGTGGCCGGGCTGAGCGAGGACGAGGCCGTCGAGATGCTCGAGACCCAGCTCAAGCAGGTGCGGGCCAACGGTCTGGCGCGGCACCGGCTCAGTCTCGCCCGCGCCCGCGGCACCCTCGCCAACGCGCTGTGCGGGGACACCGACCCCGACATGCTCGCCTCGCTCGAGGACATGGTCGACACGATCGAGAGGTCCGGTCCCGCCGACGTGGTGCCTCTCCCCTCACCGGCGAGCGCGGCCGACCCGGCCTCGACCGACTACGACCCCGAGCTCGCCGGCAACCTCGCCGAGCTGCTCGCGTGCCACCACCAGAACACGGTCAGCATCCTGGGCCTGATCGCGAAGACGTCCGTGGCCGGCGACGACCCTGAGCTCCTCGCCACGCTGGATGAGCTCCTGAACTACGACCTCGCAGCGATCACGGAGCTCGAAGGCAGTTAAGCGGCTCCAGGCTGAGCGTCGTCCGGTGCGTGCGATGGCAAGGCGCGGCCGCGAAGCCGACCTGGGGAGCGGAGCGGTCGGCGAGCGGCCGCAACGCGGCCAGCGTGCGTGCCGGGCGGCGCTCAGTTGGTGCCGATGTGGACATGGTCCATATGGTTCGCGGTCGGCGAGCCGTGGTCGCCGTAGGCGCGCCAGCCCTCCGAGGCACGTACGGGCGTCCAGATCCGGTCCCACCAGATGACGTCGTAGAGGTCGAAGTCGGCGGCGTGGGCCTGGGCCCAGGCGGCGATCTTGTCGCCGAGCTCCTTGTCCCCGGTCATCACGTCGATCGCGTTGCCGGTGTTGTGCTCGGAGCGGTTGGCCCACCCCCCGTACGAGGTGATCTGGGGAAACGCGTGGCAGACGGCACGGTAGACGCGGATCGTCTGCGGCTTGAGACCGTTCTCGACGCTGCTGTCGGGGCACGGCTGGTCGGAGAGCGGGCCGTCGGCGGGATCCAGCTCGGGCTTGTCGGCGGAGAGGTGGCCGGAGGTGACCCAGCGGATCGCGCCGTCGACGAGGACCTGCTGGCGACCGCTGCGGCTCAGGCCGGTGACCACGGCGGTGTCACCGGCGGCGAGCTCGCCGTCGAGGGTGGCACTGTCGCCGGGCGCGGTCCAGAGATTGAGGTCGGCGTCGGCATACATCGTGGTGCGGCTCAGCGATCGCGAGGCGATCGGCGCGCGCTTGATGACGCCGGTCGGCGTGACCACCGCGGCCGGCGAGCTCGAGGCGGGTCCGGCGGTGGCGCTGGTGGGGGCGCTGGCCGTGACGCTCGCCGAGACGCTGGGCGCGACCTTGCCGAGGTCCTGGGCCATGTCGACGGTCCCGACACCGGCACCGCCCTGCGTCGCGACGCCGACGGCAACGGCGCCACCGGTCACGACGAGAGCCGTCGAGGCGGCGAAGAGGGGAAGGCTGAGCCTTCGCACGAACGACGGGCGGGCATCGGTGTCCCGCTTGTGGCTACCGGCCACGGCGCTGATCCTTTGCTGTTGCTGACAGGGCCGAACGAGTAGAACACATACGGGGGCGGGTACCGAATCCCTTAACCCCGTGTCGCTCCGGCTCAGCCGCCGGAGACGGTGTCCTCGGGGATGGCGCAGCCGACGCCGTCGGTGTCGTCGAGCCAGCCGTCGGGCATGACGACCTTCGAGCGCGGGGCGCCCTGGCGCCCACGCGGAGCACCCAGCTCGGAGGCCGGGAAGGGCTCACTCGGGTCGAGCTCGGCGAGCAGCCGGTCGAGGTCGGCGAGGGCCTTGACCAGGCCGAGGTCGCGGCGCATGTCGCCACCGGCGCGGAAGCCCTTGAGGTACCAGGTGACGTGCTTGCGGATCTCCTTGCAGCCGCGCTCCTCGCCCATGTGACTGCACAGCAGCTCGGCGTGGCGGCGCATCATCGCGGCGACCTCGCCCAGGGTCGGGAGGGTCGCGACCTGGTCGCCCCGGAACGCGGCGGCGAGATCGCGGAAGAGCCAGGGCCGGCCGAGACAGCCGCGGCCGACGACGACGCCGTCGACCCCGGTCTCCGTGACCATCCGCAGCGCGTCGGCGGCCTCCCAGATGTCGCCGTTGCCGAGCACCGGGATGGAGCCGACGGCGGCCTTGAGCTCGGCGATGGCCTCCCAGTCGGCCACGCCGGAGTAGGCCTGGGACACCGTACGTCCGTGGAGCGCGATCGCCGCGACACCGCTGTCGGCCGCGATCCGCCCGGCGTCGAGGTACGTCAGGTGGTCGTCGTCGATGCCCTTGCGGGTCTTCATCGTCACGGGCACGCCGTACGGCTCGGCGGCCGTGACCGCGGCCTTGAGGATCTCGCCGAGCAGGGTGCGCTTCCACGGCAGCACGCCGCCGCCGCCCTTGCGGGTGACCTTGGGGACCGGGCAGCCGAAGTTGAGGTCGACGTGCGCGACGCCGTACTCGGCGCAGAGGATCTCGGTCGCCTTGCCGACATAGACCGGGTCGGTGCCGTAGAGCTGGACGCTGCGACGGGTCTCGATCTCGTCGAAGACCAGCATGTCCTTGGTGTGCTCGTCGCCCTCGACCAGGCCGCGGGAGGTGATCATCTCGCAGACGAAGAGGCCGTCGGCCCCCTCGGCGCGCATCATCTCCAGGCAGAGCCGGCGGTACGCGGCATTGGTGATGCCCGCCATCGGCGCGAGCACGACGGGCGTCGAGATCTCGAGGTCACCGAGGCGTAGCGGGTTCATGCCCCCGATTGTCCGGCGAGGGGGTGCCGGATCCCAAAGTGGCGGATGCCGAGGGCTTGGGCGCCGGCGAGATCGGCGTGAGCGACCCGCTCCACGAGATCGGGTTGAACTCCTGCGTCGGCCGGAACATGACGCCGTCGAGCGACCCGCCGCCGGGCACCAGGTAGACCAGGCAGACGTCCACGCTGGCCCCGGCAGGGAACGGCGTCGGCAGCGTGCCGGGCTCGCACGGCTTGAACGAGCTGGCGAAGCTCGTCGCCTCGACCAGCGCGCCGGAGCTGGCCGCGCCGTAGAGCGGCACCTGCTGGCCGCTCAGGTCGGAGGTGCCGGCGTTCTTCACCGTCGCCTCGACGAAGAACGGCGTGTTCGCCTTGGTCTTCGCGTCGAGCTGCCAGCCCTTGAAGGAGTCGGCGAAGGTCGTCCGGTGCAGTGCTCCGACGGTGATGTCGAGGACGCCGACGGTCTGCTGGCTGGGCGCCCACGCGACGGTGGCGCGCTCCCCCAGCCCGAGCTCGGTGCCCGGGGCGGTGAGGGCGGTCCCCTTCGGCGCCTCCGAGGCGGCCCCGCTCGGGTAGCCCGACGGCACGGCACCCGGACTCGGGCTGCCGGTCGTGGCCACCCCAGAGGGGCCGGCCTTAGGCGAGTCCGCACCACACCCCGCCAGCGCTGCGCCGGCCACCAGGCCGGCGAGCGCGAGCGCCAGAGAGGATGCGGTGCGGGTCGTCACGATCAGTCCAGGAACTTCTCCGCGAAGTAGGCGCTGATGCGGTCGAGCGAGACCCGCTCCTGCGCCATCGTGTCGCGCTCGCGGACCGTGACGGCCTGGTCCTCGAGGGTGTCGAAGTCGACGGTGACGCAGAACGGCGTGCCGATCTCGTCCTGGCGGCGGTAGCGGCGGCCGATGGCGCCGGCGTCGTCGAAGTCGACGTTCCAGTTGCGGCGCAGCTCGGCGGCCAGGTCCTTCGCCTTCGGCGACAGGTCCGCGTTGCGCGACAGCGGCAGGACGGCGATCTTGACCGGCGCGAGGCGCTTGTCGAGCTTGAGCACGACGCGCTTGTCGACGCCGCCCTTGGTGTTGGGCGCCTCGTCCTCGGTGTACGCGTCGACCAGGAAGGTCATCAGGGAGCGGGACAGGCCGGCTGCCGGCTCGATCACGTACGGGACGTAGCGCTCGTTGTTCGCCTGGTCGAAGTACGACAGGTCCGCGCCCGAGTGCTTGGCGTGGGTGGAGAGGTCGAAGTCCGTACGGTTCGCGACACCCTCGAGCTCGCCCCACTCCGAACCGGCGAAGTTGAAGCGGTACTCCACGTCGACGGTGCGCTTGGAGTAGTGCGACAGCTTCTCCTTGGCGTGCTCGTACAGGCGAAGGTTGTCGGGGTTGATGCCGAGGTCGACGTACCACTGGAGACGGGTGTCGATCCAGTACTGGTGCCACTCCTCGTCCTCACCCGGCTTGACGAAGAACTCCATCTCCATCTGCTCGAACTCGCGGGTGCGGAAGATGAAGTTGCCCGGGGTGATCTCGTTGCGGAACGACTTGCCCATCTGGGCGATGCCGAACGGGGGCTTCATCCGCTGGGAGGTCACCACGTTGGCGAAGTTGAGGAAGATGCCCTGCGCGGTCTCGGGGCGCAGGTAGTGCAGCCCGGACTCGTCGTCGACGACACCGAGGTAGGTCTTGAGCAGGCCGGAGAACTGCTTCGGCTCGGTCCAGGCGCCGCGGGTGCCGCAGTCGGGGCAGACGACGTCCGACATCGGGACGTCATCGGGGTTGATCGGGTTGCCCTTCTTGGCCGCCTTCTCCGCGTACGACTCCTGGAGGTGGTCCTGACGGTGGCGCTTGTGGCAGGACTGGCACTCGATCAGCGGGTCCGAGAACGTCGCGACGTGACCCGAGGCCTCCCAGGTCTGGCGCGGCAGGATGATCGAGGAGTCGAGGCCGACGACGTCCTCACGCGTCTGCACCATGGACTTCCACCACTGGCGCTTGATGTTCTCCTTGAGCTCGACGCCCAGCGGGCCGTAGTCCCACGCGCTCTTCGTACCGCCGTAGATCTCGCCACAGGGGTAGACGAAGCCTCGACGCTTGGCGAGCGAGACGACGTGATCGACGGTGGAGGCAGGGGCCTTGGCCACGGGAGATTCCTTCTGATCGGTGAGCGCGCCACCGGCTGTGGTGCGTGGGACCACCCTATCCAGGGCGGTCGGGTGGCCGGCAGGGAGCCGGGCACGTGCTCAACACTTTTGACAATGGTTCTCATGCTGAGTGAGAATGATTGTCATGTTCAGAAGGAGCGCTCTCGCCGCAGGAGGACTCGCGGCCGTCGTCGCCCTGAGCGGTTGCGCGGCCTTCTCCGACGCACCCTCGCGGCCGCACGACGGCTCGATCGACGTGGTCGCGGCGTTCTACCCGCTGCAATACGTCGCCGAACGGGTGGGCGGGGACCTCATCACAGTCACCGACGTCACCCGGCCCGGCCAGGAACCGCACGACCTCGAGCTCTCGCCCAAGCAGACCGCGCAGGTGGCACTCGCCGACCTGGTCGTCTACGAGAAGGGGCTGCAGGCATCCGTCGACGCGGCGACGACCCAGTCCGGCGCCGAGCTCGTCGACGCGGGCCGGGTCGCCGGCCTGGAGCCGATGTCGCACGACGGGCATGACGACGTCGGGCACGACCACGGCGAGGAGGAGGGTGCGGGCGACCTCGACCCGCACTTCTGGCAGGACCCGCTGAAGCTCGCCGCCGTCGGCGACGCGGTCGCCGCGAGGCTCGGCGACCTCGACCCGACGCATCGCTCGACGTACCTGGAGAACGCCGCCGCCCTGCGCACCGACCTGACCGCCCTGGACCACGCGTACGCGACCGGCCTCGCCGACTGCGCGCGCCACACGATCGTGGTCTCGCACAACGCGTTCGGCTATCTCAGCCGCTACGGTCTCGACATCGAGCCGATCGCGGGCCTGTCCCCCGACGCCGAGCCGACCCCGGCCGACCTCGGCCGGCTGCACGCGCTGATCGCCTCCGACCACATCACCACGGTCTTCGGCGAGCGGCTCGCCCCCGCGGAGCTCTCCGCGACCCTGGCGTCCGACGCCGGGGTGCGGACCGCGGTCCTCGACCCGATCGAGGGACTCACCGACGAGACCTCCACCGACGACTACCTGTCCCTGATGCGCGCCAACCTGACGGCGCTGGAGAAGGCGAACTCATGCCCGTGACCGCGATCGAGCCCCACCCCATCGAGCTGACGAACGGCGCCGTCGCGATCGAGGGCCGCCCCGTCCTGCGCGACATCAACCTCACGGTGTGCACCGGCGAGTTCGTCGCCCTCATGGGCGCCAACGGCTCCGGCAAGTCGACCCTCGTCCGCGCCCTGACGGGCCTGCGCCCGCTCGCCGGCGGCGAGCTCTCGCTCTTCGGCACGGCCTTCGACGACTTCGACGACTGGCAGCGGGTGGGGTTCGTGCCGCAGCGTGCCAGCGCCGCCTCCGGCGTACCGGCGAGCGTCTGGGAGATCGTGGCCTCCGGGCGCCTCACCCACCGCCGGCTCTTCCGGCCGCTGAGCCGCGCCGACCGGGCCGCCATCGACGACGCCATCGAGATCGTCGGGCTGGGCGAGAAGGCACGTGACGGGGTCAGCACCCTGTCCGGCGGACAGCAGCAGCGCGCCCTCATCGCCCGGGCCCTGGCAGGCGCGCCGGAGCTCTTCTTCCTCGACGAGCCGACCGCCGGCGTGGACCTGCCCAACCAGCTGGCCCTCGCCGAGGCGCTCGGCCGGCTCAAGGCGCGCGGCGCCACCATCGTGCTGGTCGCCCATGAGCTCGGCCCGCTGGAGCCGCTCGTCGACCGGGCCGTCGTGATGCGCGATGGCCGGCTCGTCTACGACGGGCCGCCGCTCAACCATGCCGACGTCCACGGGCCCCACCACGTCCACGACGAGCGACACGTCGACCACGCCCCACGGGTCGCCTCGCCCCTGGAATCCATCACCCACCCGAAGGACGGCATGCGATGACCCCCGCGGACCTCTTCGCCCTGCCTGCGATGCAGCGCGCGCTGATCGCGGCCGTCGTCACCGGCCTCGCTGCGCCGGTCGTCGGCACGTACCTCGTGCAGCGCCGGCTCGCCCTGATGGGCGACGGCCTCGGCCACGTCGCGGTCACCGGTGTCGCCCTCGGCCTGCTCACCGGCGCCTCCCCGACCTGGACCGCGGTGATCGTCGCCGTCCTCGGCGCGGCGATCATCGAGCTGATCCGCGAGCGCGGCTCGGCCAACGGCGACGTCGCCCTGGCACTGCTCTTCTACGGCGGCCTCGCCGGCGGCGTCCTGCTCACCGGCATCAGCGGGCAGTCGGCGGCCTTCCTCGGGCAGTACCTGTTCGGCTCGCTGCTGACCATCGGGATCAGCGACCTGATCGTCACGATGGCGCTCTCCGCGGTCGTCATCGTCCTCGGTATCGGGCTCGCGCCCCAGCTCTTCGCCGTCGCCCAGGACCAGGAGTTCGCCAAGGTCTCCGGGCTGCGGGTGCGCTTCTACAACCTGCTCGTCGCGGTGCTCGCCGCAGTGAGCGTCACCGTCGCGATGCGCACCGTCGGCCTCCTGCTGGTCAGCGCGCTGATGGTCGTGCCGGTCGCCGCGAGCCAGCAGCTGACCCGCTCGTTCCGCGCCACCCTCCTCGGTGCGATGGTCATCGGCACGATCGCCTCCCTCGGCGGCCTGGTGATCTCGGCCTTCGCCTCGTTCAAGGCGACGGTGGCACCCGGGCCCACCATCGTGCTGCTCGCCCTGGCCTGCTTCACCGTCGCCTGGCCGATCGGGTCGCTGCTTCGCCGGCGACGCCGGCTGGTCGAGCCCTTCCCGGTCGATCCGGAGGTCGAGGCGCTGTACGGGGCCTGCCCGGGCGAGCACGACCACCAGCACGGCCCGGCCTGCGGTCACCTCGCGATCGAGCACGGTGACCACGTCGACTATGTCCACGACGGCCACCGCCACGCGGTGCACGTCGAAGCGAGCGGAGAGCGCCACTATGACGAGCACTGAGCCCCAGGCCCAGCAGAGCGGCGTTCGGCCCACCAAGCAGCGCCTCGCGGTCGCGGCAGCGCTGGAGGCGACCGCCGGCTTCCACTCCGCCCAGGAGATCCACGAGCAGCTCGGTGGCAGCGTCGGGCTCGCGACGGTCTACCGCACCCTCACCATGCTGGCCGACGCCGGCGACGTCGACATGATGCGCAACGAGGACGGCGAGGCGATCTACCGCCGCTGCTCGGGCACGCACCATCACCACCTCGTCTGCCGCAGCTGCGGACACACCGTCGAGGTGGAGGGGCCGGCGGTCGAGCGCTGGACCAACGCGATCGCCGCCGAGCACGGCTACGCCGACGTCTCCCACACCCTGGAGATCTTCGGCACCTGCCGCGACTGCCGCTGACGGACCGCCCGGATCAGGGGCGCCGGGCGATCACCCGCGGCACGTCGGCCGCCGGGCGGATCAGCGCGACGTCCACGAAGCCGCCCGCGGTGAGTTCCGCCGCGAGATCCTCGTACCGCGCCTCCGGGACGCCCCAGGACGCGAGCACCACCCGCATCAACCGGTAGTCGCGGGTGGCCCCGGAGGTGGGACGCGCGTCGTACTCCTCGAGGTCCCACGGCAGCGGGAGGTAGGCCAGCCCGCCGGGCCGCAGGGCGCCGAACATCGCCCGTACGGCACCCGCACGGGTGGGGGCCGGGAAGAAGAACTGGCTCCAGTGCGCCACGTCGAACGGCTCGGGATCGACGAAGTCCGCCGCGTCGCCGCGCACGACCCGCAGGCGATCGCCGACGCCGAGTGCGGCGGCGCGCTGCTCGGCGATGTCGGCCAGGTCGTCGCTGAGCTCGACGCCCACCGCGGTCATCGCCGGGAAGGCCTGCAGGCAGGTCACCAGCTGCCCCGCCACCCCGCAGCCGAGCTCCAGCACGCGGGCGCCGTCGCGCATCAGCGCCCGCACCGGGTGCTGCTCGGCGCTCGCCCGGAAGCCCGCGACGCGCTCCGGTGACGCCGGGTCGGGCGAGACGGAGAGGGCGAAGGCGATCCGGTCCTGCGACGGCATGGTCCAGTAGGTGTCGCCGGCCCCGACCGCCGCAGCTGGCGGGCCTGCACGGCGTCGCCCGCGAGCACCACGTCCAGAGGCGCGTACGCGGTCGGCGCGGTCAACGCCCGCCACGGCGGCGTGAGGCGCGCCAGGCCGTCCTGCGCGGTCACCACCTCGCCGGCGACGAGCGCCGCCAGGACGGCGGTGGCGACCTCATCGGACATGCCTGCTCCGGCCGCGGCGTCCTGCCAGCGCACGGGCTCGCGCAGTGCTCCCAGGAGGCCGGAGCCGGCCAGGCCGTCGACCAGCCCGATCAGTCCACACGCGGCGCTGAGCGGCCCGAGGGTGGTCTCGACGGCCTCGAAGAATGACGGCTCGGTCATGGGCCCATCCTCGCGCCGAGGAGCCGTGACGCCCAGACCCCTTGCCGAACCGGAGAGGCGTCAGACCACCGAGTTGGGGATCGCGCCGCCGTAGCGGCGGTCACGGCGCGCGTACGTCTCGCATGCCGCCCACAGGTGGCGCCGGTCGACGTCGGGCCACAGCACGTCGGTGAAGACCATCTCGGAGTAGGCGGCCTGCCAGAGCATGAAGTTGGACAGCCGCTGCTCCCCCGACGTCCGCCAGACCAGGTCGGCGTCCGGGAGGTCGGGCAGGTAGAGGTAGCGGGCGAAGGTCTTCTCGTCGACCTTGCTGGGCTTGAGCCGCCCCGCGGCGACGTCCTCGGCGATCCGGCGCGACGCGTCGGCGATCTCGGCGCGCCCGCCGTAGTTGACGCACATCGTCAGGGTGCAGACGGTGTTGTCCTTCGTCAGCTCCTCCGCCACCTGCAGCTCACGGATCACCGACTTCCACAGCCGCGGAGTGCGACCCGCCCAGCGCACCCGGACGCCGAGCTCGTGCATCTCGTCGCGGCGGCGACGGATGACGTCGCGGTTGAACCCCATCAGGAAGGCGACCTCCTCGGGGCTGCGTGACCAGTTCTCGGTGGAGAACGCGTACGCGCTGATCGCCTTCACACCCAGCTCGATGGCGCCCTCCACCACATCGAAGAGGGACGACTCGCCGGCCTCGTGGCCCCGGGTGCGCGGCAACCCGCGCTCCTTGGCCCAGCGGCCGTTGCCGTCCATGATCACCGCGACGTGCTGCGGGACCAGCTCGGCCGGGATCGGCGGCGGGGTCGCGCCGGAGGGGTGTGGCGTGGGCTTGCGGTGCGTCACAACGGGCAAGGCTAGTGGCCGTGCCCGTTGCTGTGCCCATGGCTGTGCCCGTGTGGGTCGCCCGCGGTGTCGGCGACGAGCGCCGCGATCGCGGTGGTCAGCGGGACGGCTGCGATGAGCCCGATCGAGCTCACCAGCGTCCGCACCACCTCCTCGGCGAGGTCCTCGGTGCCGGCCAGCAGCGACAGCGGCTGCGCGTAGAGCCGGATCACCAGCAAGGTGAGCAGCGCGGTGCCGGCGTAGGCGAAGACGATCGTGTAGACGGTGGAGGCGATGTGGTCGCGACCGATCCGCATCGCGGCGCGCAGCACCTGCAGCCGGCTCGCGTCGGGCGACGCGGCCCGCAGCTCGTAGACCGCGCTGGCCTGGGTGATGGTGACGTCGTTGAGCACGCCGAGACCGGCGATGACGACTCCGGCGACCAGCAGCCCCGGGAAGTCGACCGCGGGCGCGTACGACATCAGGGCACCGCCGGCGTCGCCGGTGACGCCGTTGAGCCGGCTGGCGTGCACCGCCCAGGTGGCCAGCGCGACCGTGATCGCGACCCCACCCAGGGTCCCGGCGAGCGCGGCGCTCGTCGTGGGCCGCAGCCCGTGGGTCGTGTAGAGCACCACGAAGAGGATGACGCTCGCTCCCGACAGCGCGACCAGCCCCGGATGATGACCGGTCAGCATCGCCGGGATGACGAACCACCAGAGCACGGCACCGGCGACCGCGAGCCCCACCAGCGCCATCACGCCACGCCAGCGCGCGACGGCGACCAGGACCACGACGAAGAGCGCGGTGAGGAGCCACAGCGAGGTGCCGCGCTGGACGGCGAAGAAGCCGTACGTGGCGCCTCCGGCCGCCGGTGTGCGGGCGAGGACCAGCGTGTCCCCGGCCCGCAGAGCCGAGCGCTGGTCGGGACGCGGGAGCTGGATGGTGCGCTCGTGACCCTTGTCCGGGCCGTCGGTGAGGACCACCACGGCGGCCTCGTTGCCCGAGTCGTCGGCACGGGTGCGGTCGGTGAGCCGCGCGTGCACGTACGTCGTGCCGTTCGGGGCGAACGCGGCCTTGTCCTGCAGGGCCTGCAGCCCACTGCGGTCCGGCCACAGCAGCGCCACCGCGACGAGCGCCAGCACGCCGAGCAGAGCGAGCACGGTCAGCAGCGCGCGGGCCGGCGCCGTCTCGTGACGGCCGATGCCGAGACCCGCGCGGGACAGGCGCGACGTGCGCGCCGCCCGGCGGCGGCCACCGTGGTGATTGCTCATCGCTCGACATACTCCAGCGAGCGCAGGCCGCGCTCCAGGTGCCAGGCGAGATAGGCCGCGACCAGGCCGCTGGCCTCACGGCGCTGGCGCTCGTCGCTGAGAGCCACGGTCTCCCAGTCGCCGGTCAGCAGCGCGGCGAGCAGCGCCAGCGTCGCCTCGGCCGGCGAGGCCGAGCCGGGGACGCGGCAGGTGCTGCAGACCGCGCCGCCGAGCGAGGGGTTGAACCAGCGGTGCGGGCCCTCGACACCGCAGCGGGCACAGTGCTCGAAGCTGGGCGCGTAGCCGGCCACCGCCAGCGAGCGGAGCAGGTACGAGTCCAGCACCTGGCCCGGTCGCCGCGCATCGCCGGCGGCAAGGGCGCGCAGGGCGCCGACCAGCAGGAGGTACTGCTGCACGGCGGGCTCCCGCTCCTCGGTGACCAGCCGCTCCGCGGTCTCCAGCATCACGGTGCCGGCGGTGTAGCGGTCGTAGTCGAGCCCGATGCCGGCGTGGAAGAGGTCGAGGGTCTCGGCCTGGGTGATGGTGTCGAGGTTGCGACCCTCCGCGATCTGCAGATCGACGTGGGTGAACGGCTCGAGCCGGGAGCCGAACTTCGAGGTGGTCCGGCGTACGCCCTTGGCGACGGCGCGCACCCGCCCGTGCTGACGCGTCAGCAGGGTGATGATGCGATCGGCCTCACCCAGCTTGTGGGTGCGCAGCACGATCGCCTCGTCGCGGTAGAGGGGCACTCCCCTATTCTGCCTGCGTGAGCGCGACGAGGAGAGACGGCGCACCGGCTGCACCGACCGGGCCGATCAGCGGAGCGGCCGCCGGCGTGACGGGCGCGGCGCGCAATCTGGCCGATCGGGCCGGTGTGGCGGCGTACAACGCCGTCGACGTCGTGGCCGACCGGGTCGATCTGGCCTCGATCCAGGCCGACGATCTCTACCTGCGCATCGCCGGCAAGCAGCGCAGCTTCGCATCGTGGTTCCTGGTCCTGCTGACCTGGCTGCTGCTGGCCACCAACCTCTGGCTGCTGTTCTGGGATCCGGCCTCGACGCGCTGGCACGACGGCGTCCGCTACACCGACTGGGGACTGTCGGGCCTGCTGGCGCTGACCATCTGCTGGCGCTGGTTGCGCTTCCGGATCGGGCGGCGGTACCTCAGGTCGCGGCTGTGGGAGATCCCGGCCCTGGTCCCGCTGGCCGTGCCCGGGCTGACCGAGGCGCACTGGGTGCTGTCACTCGTGCTGGTCTGCCGCGTCGTGCGCGTCATCGACCGTACGGACAACTACCTCGGCGACCAGATCACCGCCGTCCTGGTCACGCACTTCTCCAACCCGATCGTGGAGGCGATCAAGAAGCCGATCACGGTCGCGGTCCTCGACGAGGTGATCGACGTGATCAAGACCGGCACGTACGCCGCGAACGTCAAGGCCGCTCTGGACGAGAACCGCGCCGAGCTCGAGTCGATGGTGCTCGACCTGGTCCGCAACGACCCGACGACGGGCAAGCTGCGCTACGTGCCGTTCCACGACGAGATCGTGCAGATGACCGCGAACACGGTGCTGCGGATCGTTGACGGCGCGCTGGACGACCCGCGCACCACCGAGCTGATCAGCGACGTGATCCGCAACTCCGCCGCGCAGCTGCGTCAGGCCGTGCGTGCGAAGGATTAACCTCTCCTTCCCCGCGCGGTTTACGCCGGTCGTCCTCAGGTCACCGGGCGCTGGTTGGATGGGAATCATCATGGACCTGCGCCGTACGACGACGATGCGATTCGCCGCCCTGTCGGCTCTCCTCGTGGCCCTCCCCTGGGCCACCCCGGCCGCGGCCGACGCGGCGGAGACGACCGTGCTCCCCGTCGCCTCCCATCAGGCTCCCCAGCAGCCCCACGTGGTCCGCTCGATGTTCTGGATGAACGCGATGCGCTCCAACCTCGACCGGCGGGCGCGGGCGACCGCGTCGAGCCGGATGCGCACCGACGTCGCTCACATGCGCGCCAGCGGCACCGATCTGGCCGTGCTCGCCGAGGTCGCCGCCGACCAGCGCACGGCCTTCCGCAGGCTCACCGGGCCGCGCTGGGCCATGGTCACGGGCGGCAACGCGATCGACAACGTCGTCGTCTACCGCCGGACGGCTTTCACCCAGGTGGCCCACGCGTCGATGACGACGCGCTACAACCGCGGCCAGCGCATCCACGTCACCATCCCGGTGCTGCGCGACAACGTCACGGGCACGCAGGTCGCGGTCATCCCGGTCCACAACCCGCAGTGGAACGTCGGGCCGTGGCGCGCGATGTCGATCCGCCTCGAGATCGCCAAGATCAAGCAGCTGCGCCGCACCCACCCGCAGTGGCGGATCGTGATCGCCGGGGACTTCAACGCCGCCGGTCCCTCCGCGTGCGCGTTCGCGCACATCGGCATGGCGAGCGCGTTCCTCTCCCGCGCGCACTGCGGCCGGATCAAGGCGATCGACCAGATGTACGCCAGCCCCGCCTTGAAGCCCCACGCCTACCGCTCGGTGCACACCGGCGCCACCGACCACGGGCGCGAGTACCACGCCAAGCTCGTGCTCTGAGGGGTCTCGGTACGCCCGCTCGCGGGCGTACCGAGACCCGAGACCTCAGCCGGCGCGGTTGACCGCGGAGACGACCGCCTTGAGCGACGCGGTCACGATGTTGGCGTCGATGCCGACGCCCCAGTAGATGACCCCGGCGACCGAGCACTCGACGTACGCGGCGGCGACGGCGTCACCGCCGGCCGACAGGGCGTGCTCGGCGTAGTCGAGGACGCGGATGTCCCAGTCCTCACGGACGGTGTTGAGCGCGTCGACGAACGCCGCGATCGGGCCGTTGCCGGTGCCCTCGAGGGTCTGCTCCTGGCCGTCGACGCGGATGGTGACGCTGAGCGCGTCCTTCTCGCCGGCCGCGCTCGAGGTGTGCACGGAGTTGAGCTCCAGCGGGGCCGTCTTCTCCAGGTACTCGGTGCGGAAGATGTCCCAGATCTTGTCCGGGCCGACCTCGCCGCCCTCGGCGTCGGTGTGCTGCTGGATGACACGGCTGAACTCGATCTGCGCGCGACGCGGCAGGTCCAGCTTGTGCTCCGACTTCAGCACGTAGGCGACGCCGCCCTTGCCGGACTGGCTGTTGACCCGGATGACCGCCTCGTACGTCCGGCCGACGTCCTTGGGGTCGATCGGCAGGTAGGGGGCCTCCCACGGGATCTCGCCGACCGGCACACCGCGCTCGGCGGCGATCCGCTCGAGGTCCTCCAGGCCCTTCTTGATGGCGTCCTGGTGGGAGCCGGAGAAGGCGGTGTAGACCAGGTCGCCCGCGTAGGGATGGCGCGGGTGGACCGGCAGCTGGGTGGCGTACTCGACCGTGCGACGGATCTCGTCGATGTCGGAGAAGTCGATCTGCGGGTCGATGCCCTGGCTGAACAGGTTCATGCCGAGGGTGACCAGGTCGACGTTGCCGGTGCGCTCGCCGTGGCCGAACAGGCAGCCCTCGACGCGGTCGGCACCGGCCATCAGGCCCAGCTCGGTGGCGGCGACGGCGGTGCCGCGGTCGTTGTGCGGATGCAGGGAGATCGCGCTGTGCTCGCGGCGGGTCAGGCCGCGGCCGAAGTACTCGATCTGGTCGGCGTAGGTGTTCGGCGTCGACATCTCGACGGTGGCCGGCAGGTTGAGGATGATCTCGCGGCCGGCCTCGGGCTGCCAGACGTCGGAGACGGCCTCGCAGACCGCCAGCGCGAAGTCGGTGTCGGTCTGGGTGAAGATCTCCGGGCTGTACTGGTAGCCGAAGTCCTGGGTGCCGACGAGGTCGCCGACGTACTTCTCGGCGTACTTCATCACCAGCTCGGTGCCGCGGGTGGCGATGCCGATGCACTCCTCGGGCGTGACGCCGAAGACGACGCGACGGAAGAGCTCGGCGGTCGCGTTGTACATGTGGATCGTGGCGCGGGGCGCGCCGGCCAGGGACTCGGCGGTGCGCTCGATCAGGTCCTCGCGGGCCTGGGTCAGGACCGAGATCTGGACGTCATCGGGGATGCGGTCCTCCTCGATCAGCTTGCGCACGAAGTCGAAGTCGGTCTGGCTCGCCGACGGGAAGCCGACCTCGATCTCCTTGTAGCCCATCTTCACCAGCAGCTCGAACATGGTGAGCTTGCGGGCCGGGGTCATCGGGTCGATCAGCGCCTGGTTGCCGTCGCGCAGGTCGGTGGACAGCCAGCGCGGTGCCTTGGCGATCTTCTTCGACGGCCACGTCCGGTCGGGGACGTCGACGGGTACGAAGGCGGTGTAGCGGCCGATCGGCATCGGCGACGGCTGCTGGGAGTTGCGGGCGTTGCTCAGGTTGGTCATGGTCTCTCGCTCAGCTGAGGGTGTCGGGTGCCGGCGCACACACGGACTCCGCGGCGAGGGGTCCGGCTTTCTCAGACCTCGCCGCGGCAGCTAAGAAGCAGCAGCGCGCACATCATGACTCGGCCACCATACCCCACGGCACTCGCGATGAGGGACCCCGATCCCCACCGCCCATGCTCGTCACAGGTACCCCTCAGCAACGGCGGTCCCCCGCCGAAGTCCGGGTGTGAGGTTCTTTGCGCGCTTGGCTCAGCGGGGCCCCCTCGACGAGGTCGCCGTCCCCGAGCCGCGCGCCGGCGACGAGTCGTCCGCGGAGCCTGACGTCGAGGCGGCGTCCGCGACCGACGACGCCGCGGATCCCGAGGCGAAGCCCGAGCCAGAGGCGGAGGCTGAGTCAGAGGCGGAGGCGGAGGAGCCCGAGGAGGTCCCGCCCGGGGAGCAGATCGTCGTCACGGCGGTGGACCCCGCCGAGGTCACCCAGGACCTCGCCAACCGGCTCGCCGCGCTCGACCGCTCCGAGATGGTCGCCTCCGGGCGCAACCTCGCGGTCGTCAACGCCCGCGCGCTGCTCACCAAGCTGCAGACCCTGTCCGGAGCGCTCTGGGTCGCCGGGCCGCCGAAGAGCCCCGTCGGCTGGGCGACCCTGACCACGCCGGCGGAGGGCGCGGTGCTGCACGGCACCGTGAGCACCCGCAACCGTCGCAAGGGCGTCGCGAGCCGCCTGATGAAGGAGGTGCTCGCCTACGCCGGCGAGCAGGATTACGCCGCGATCACCTGCTCGACCTGGACCGACTCCCCCAGCGAGACCTTCCTGCGCCAGCAGGGGTTCGAGGCCCGGCCCCAGCCCCACGCCGTCCGGTGCCAGGACCTGTACGCCACGGCCGAGCGCCGCCGGCGGATCGGCGAGGACACGGCCGGCTACGGCGCCTCGTACGAGCTGAGCACCAGCGAGGAGGAGCTCGAGCAGGGCGCGACGGTCTACCGCGTCCTCGCCACCCACCTCATCACCGGTGCCGTGGTCGGCTCCGCGGAGCTGAGCGTCGCCGAGGGCGCCCCAGAGTTCGCCGTCAACGGCACGGTGCAGGTCGACCCCCGTCACCGCGGCACCCGCCTCGGCACCCTGATGGCCCTCGAGCTGATCGCGTTCGTGCAGGCCAAGTCGAAGAAGGTGCGGACGATCCAGGTCAGCAGCCCGGCCGCCGACCCGTACATCACGACCATCCTGGACCGGATCGGATTCCGGGTCATCGGCACCCAGTCGGACCACCGCCTGCGACTGCGCTGATCTGCCAGACTGGTGGCATGGCACACCTCACGGACCTGACCGACGCCGAGATCTGGACCCAGCTCGAGAGCGGCGCCCTCGCTCGGATCGCCTGGACCGCCAGCAGCGGCCCGCAGATCCTGCCGGTCAACTTCGTGACCCATGACGGCGCGGTGTGGCTGCGGACCACCGCCCACTCCTCGATGGCCGATCAGATCGACGAGAGCCCGGTCGCGATCGAGATCGACGACATCGACCCCGCCACCCACGTCGGCTGGAGCATCGTGGTCCACGGGCGCGCCGAGGCGATCTACCACGAGAGCGACGTGCCCGAGGAGGTCACCTCGCTGCGCGCCTGGGCCGGCGACCACCGCCCGTTGTGGATCCGGGTGAGCGCGGACACCGTCACCGGCAAGCGCCTCACCTCGCAGTGAGCTGAGGCACGCCACGATGGCGCGTCTCCTCGTCGTGCACCACTCCCCGACGCCGACCACCCAGGCCCTCGCCGAGGCGGTCGTCGCCGGGTCCCGCGACGACGCCATCACCGGCGTCGAGGTCGTCGTGCGCCCGGCGCTCGAGGCGAGCGCCGAGGACGTGCTCGCCGCCGACGGCTACCTGCTCGGCACCTCGGCGAACTTCGGCTACATGTCGGGAGCGCTCAAGCACTTCTTCGACACGATCTTCCTCCAGGCCGGCGGGGCCCTGTCGGACGACGGCAGCGCTCGCGAGGCCTCCGGCGGTCGCAAGCCGTACGGGCTGTGGGTGCACGGCCGCTACGACACGACCGGCGCGGTGCGCTCGGTGCAGAGCATCGTCCAGGCACTCGCCTGGCAGCAGTCGGCACCCGTTCTCGAGGTGCTCGGAGACGTCGGCGAAGCCGAGCGCGAGCGGGCGTACGACCTCGGCGGCACGCTCGCCAGCCTGTTGATGGTCTAGACAACCAGGGCTAGGGTCGAGTCACCTGCACAACCACCACCAACTCGGGATGGAGGCTGGACATGGCAGCACCGATGACCCCTGCCCTGACGCCGGAGACCGCACGGCCGACATGTCAACCGTCGCCGGTACGCGACGGCGACCGCGGCCTGACCCGCGCAGAGCGGGCGAGCGCGACCGAGGACCTGCTCGATCGCGCACATCGCACCGCCGACGAGGACGAGCGCCACCGCCTGCTGGACCAGGTGGTCCTGATCAATCGAGGCGTCGCCGAGGCGGTCGCGTCTCGCTACCGGCGCCGCGGGGTGCCGATGGAGGACCTCCAGCAGGCCGCGTACGAGGGACTGGTGAAGGCGGTCTTCCGCTTCGACGCCAGCCTCGGCAAGGACCTGCTCACCTACGCGGTGCCGACCATCCGCGGCGAGCTGCAGCGTCACTTCCGTGACCACAGCTGGACCGTGCGCCCGCCCCGGCGGGTGCAGGAGCTGCAGTGGCGGGTCAACCGCTGCATCGAGGACCTGACCCAGGAGCTGGGTCATGAGCCGAGCGACGACCAGGTCCGCAGCACGATGGAGATCACCCCGGCGGAGTACGACGAGGCGATCGTGGCCTTCGGCTGCTTCACGCCCGCCTCGCTCGACCAGCCGATCTCCCACGACGGGGCGGCCACCGTCGGTGACCTGCTGCCCGACGAGACCGGTGTCGTCCGGGATCTGGACGCGGCCGAGGCTCGGACCGCGCTGGCGCCGGTGATCAAGGAGCTGCCGGAGCGGGACAAGCAGATCATCTTCCTGCGCTTCTTCCAGGACCGCACGCAGGAGGAGATCGGCGCCGAGCTCGGCGTGACGCAGATGCAGGTCTCGCGGCTGCTGAGCCGGATCCTGCGCGACCTGCGCAGCGCCCTGGGGGTCGCCGCCTGAGCGCCGAGCCCGGTGATCGCAGGAACCCACCACCCCGCGATTAACCTTGGGCCCCGTGCCCCGTGTGATCGCGCTCGTCCTGACCGTCCTGATGACGGCCACCGCGTGTGGCGCGCATGCGGAGGCCGACGCGGCCTCCACCAAGCCGCCGTCCGCCGGCATCTGCCGCATGCTCACCGCGGGCGACGTGACGCGCCCCAGCAACGCCGACGCCGCGGTCTCCTGCAGCGAGCCGCACGACAGCGAGACGTACGCCGTCGGCGACCTCGACGAGAAGTTCGCCGACGCCGCGTACGACGACCCCGCCATCGACACCTGGGCCTACCAGACGTGTGCCGCCGCGTTCCCGACCTTCCTCGGCTCCGATCAGAGCACGGCGATGCGCTCGCTGCTCACCTGGATCTGGTTCCGTCCCTCCAAGGCCGCCTGGGAGGCCGGCGCCCGCTGGTACCGGTGCGATGTGCTCGGCGGATCGGCGACCCAGCACTCGTACGTCGACCTGCCGACCACCACCGAGGGCCTGCTGAGCGGTCGGCCCGCCGACCCGTGGATGGCCTGCGCCAGGGGCAAGACAGTCGCCTCCGGCACCACGGTGCCCTGCTCGATGCCGCACGACTGGCGCGCCGCGACCACGATCAAGCTCGGCGAGGCCGGCGACGCCTACCCCGGTGACGTGAGCGTGAAGGCCAAGACGAGGTCCTACTGCTCGGAGTCGGTCGACGCCTGGCTGGGCTACCCCGCGAGCTACGGCTACGGCTACACCTGGTTCGGGGCCCGGGAGTGGGCGGCCGGCAACCGGCGCTCGGTCTGCTGGGCGAGGACCTCGGAATGACCCGGTCGCTGGCCGGCGCGGTGGCCGGTCTCGCCGCCCTGGCCGCGCTGTCCGGCTGCGGCGGCTCGGACGAGCCGACGGCTCCGGCCACCACGCCTCCTCCGCCGGTCGCCAGCGCCGTGCCGCGCCCGGCGGCGTCGGGATGCCACACCCTGACCCACGATCAGGCGCTCGCGTCGACCCTGCCTCCGCAGGACGTCAGCGTGCCGTGCGGCGCCAGCCACACGGCCCAGACGTACGCCGTCGGCGCGCTCGACACGCTCGCCTCCGGGCACCTGCTCGCGGTCGACTCCGACCGGGTACGGGCCCAGCTCGCCGCACGCTGTCCCGCGGCTCTCGGCGACTTCGTCGGCGGCGATGCGGAGGCGCGACGCCTGAGCATGCTGCACGCGACCTGGTTCCGACCGACGCTCGAGCAGGCGGCCGCAGGGGCCGACTGGTACCGCTGCGACGTGGTCGTCCCGACCGGGGACGCCGACCTCGAGACGCTGACCGGGACCCTCAAGGGCGTGCTCGACTCCGACCGGGCCGGCGACTGGGCCATGTGCGGCACCGCGCAGCCCGGCGCGGCGGGCTTCCGCCGCGTGCCGTGCCGCGATCACCACTCCTGGAAGGCGCTGTCCACCGTCGCGCTGCCCCCAGGTGCCTACCCCGGCGAGGCCACGGTCAAGGAGGCCGGGCAGAAGCCCTGCCAGCAGGCCGGCCGGGACGTCGCCAAGGACGCCCTCGACTACCAGTGGGGCTACGAGTGGCCCACGGCCGACCAGTGGGCGACCGGCCAGACGTACGGCATCTGCTGGGCCCCGACGACCTGACCCGCCCGAGAGGTCACTTCTCGCGGCTCGAGAGGTCAGTTCCTGCGGGTCGAGGAGTCAGTTCCTGTGGGTCGGGTGCACCGAGTGGACACTCGACCCACAACAAGTGACCTCTCGACCTAGAAGCCGAGCTTTCTCAACTGGCGGGGATCGCGCTGCCAGTCCTTGGCGATCTTCACGTGCAGGTCGAGGAAGACCGGGACGCCCAGCAGCTCGGCGATCTGGAGCCGGGCGCGCTGACCGACCGACTTGAGGCGCGAGCCCTTGTGGCCGATGACGATGCCCTTCTGGGAGTCGCGCTCGACGTACAGGTTGGCGTGGATGTCCATCAGCGGGCGGTCCTCGTCGCGGCCCTCGCGCAGACCCATCTCCTCCACCACCACCGCGATGGAGTGCGGGAGCTCGTCACGGACGCCGTCCAGCGCCGCCTCACGGATCAGCTCGGCGACCAGGATCTGGTCGGGGGCATCGGTGAGCTCGCCCTCCGGGTAGAGCGGCGGCCCCTCCGGCAGGAGACCGAGGAGCAGGTCGGAGAGCAGCTCGATCTGCGCCTTGTCCTTCTCGGACTCGCCGACGCTGGAGACCGGGATGATCTCGGCCCACTCGATGCCGAGCTCCGTGCCGAGGCGGGTGATGTCGAGCAGGTGCTCGGCGATCCGCTCCGGGTCGGCCAGGTCGGTCTTCGTCGCGATCGCGACCCGCTTGATCGACTTCTTCAGCTTGTTCGCGTTCTCCGCGATCCGCTTGTCACCGGGACCGATCTTCTCGTTGGCCGGGAAGCAGATCGCGACCACGTCGACCTCGGTCCAGGTGGCCTCGACGAGGTCGTTCAGCCGCTCGCCGAGCAGCGTGCGTGGGCGGTGGATGCCGGGGGTGTCGACCAGGATCAGCTGGCCGTCGGGCCGGTGCACGATGCCCCGTACCACGGTCCGGGTGGTCTGGGGCTTGTCGGAGGTGATGACGATCTTGCGTCCCACCAGCGCGTTGGTCAGGGTCGACTTGCCGGCGTTGGGACGTCCGACGAAGGAGGCGAAGCCACTGCGATAGCCCTCGGTGCGCTCCCCGTAGAGCGGCCCTGCGGGCGCGACCCCCTGGACGTCGAAGTCGCGATCGTGCTCGCTCATTGCTGTGCTCCTTCGTCACCGGCTGCGCCGGTGTGCTCCTGAGCCGCCCGCTGCTGCGCAGCGTCGTAGTCGGCCCAGATCTGTTGGTCAGTCTTGCCTGCCGCCTTGCCCGCGCGATAGATCGGGCCCGGGTCCACCGCGCGCGGCTGCCGGACGGCACCGCCCCGCCAGTAGCCCATCACGTCGTACGCGGTCGAGGGCAGCTTCACCTCGCGCATCAGGTGCTTGCGGATGGCGCGCATCTGGGAGGACTCGCCGGCCATCCAGAAGTAGCCCTCGCCCTCGGGCCACTCGATGCCCTCGACGATCGCCGCGAGCACGGACGCGTCGTCGCCCGGCGGGGTCGACCACTGCACCTCCGCGTCGGCGGGCAGGTACCCCTCGACGACGTCGGGCGCCTCCACCCACATCCGGACCGGAGGGCCACCGGACGCGGTGATCTCCTCGTGGATCCGGGCCATCGCGGGCAGCCCGGTCAGGTCGCCGACCAGCAGCAGCCAGCCCGCCGAGTCGGGCAGCGCGAAGGAGCCCTTCGGCTCGGTGATCGTCACGGTCTGGCCGACGACGTCCGTACGGGCCCACTCGGTGACCAGACCGACGTCGTGCACCACGATGTCGAGGACGAGCTCGCTGCCGTCCCAGGAGCGCACCGTGTAGTAGCGGCTCTGGAACTGCCCCGGCACGATCAGGCCGACCCATTCGTCCGGGATGCCCGTGGACTCGAAGCCCACCAGGCCCGCTCCGCCCAGGACGACCCGGACGAAGTGGGCGCTCAACTGCTCGCGGCGCAGGACCTGCGCTTCGTACTGCCGGGCCTTGGTGCTCATCCCTCCTAGGTTCTCAGAAGGTGTGGCGCAGCGGGTAACCCGAGCGACCGCCGACCGTCTTGGTGAAGAGGGTGTGGTGCAGCTGGATCTCGTTGTGCTCGAAGCCGACCCGGGACCCCGCGATGTAGAGGCCCCAGACCTTGGCGGTGCCGAGGTCGGTCTCCGCGACGCACGCGTCCCAGTTGTCCACGAGGTTCTTGTTCCACCCGGCGAGCGTCTTCGCGTAGTGGAGGCGGAAGTTCTCGTGGTGCTGCAGCTCGAAGCCGGCGTCCTCGCCCGTGGCGACGACGGTGCCCGACCCGGCGAGCTCCCCGTCGGGGAACACGTAGCGGTCGATGAAGGCGCCGGCGGGGCCGTTGTTGGTGTTGTCGTTGCGGGTGATGGTGTGGTTCAGCAGCCGGCCCTCGTCCTTGAGCAGCCCGTGCAGGAAGCCGAAGTACGCCGGGTAGTTCTTCACGCCGATGTGCTCGGTCATGCCGATCGAGCTGATCGCGTCGAAGTCGCGCTCGACCACGTCGCGGTAGTCGGAGAAGCGCACCTCGGCGAGGTCGTCGAGACCGTCGCGCTTGATCGCCTCCGCGGCCCAGTTGGCCTGCTCGCGGGAGAGCGTGACGCCGAGCGCCTTGACCCCGTAGTGCTTGGCGGCGTGCCGGACCATCGAGCCCCAGCCGCAGCCCACATCGAGCAGACGCATCCCCGGCTTGAGGTCGAGCTTGCGGCAGATCAGGTCGAACTTCTCGGCCTGCGCCTCCTCGAGGGTGGCGTCCTCGGTCGGGAAGACCGCACATGTGTACGCCATCGACGGACCCAGCACGTGCTCGTAGAACGTGTTGGAGACGTCGTAGTGGTGGTGGATCGCGTCGGCATCGCGCTCGGGGGTGTGCCGCTTGAGGGTCTTGAGACCGGCGGCGCGCAGCCCCTCGACCGCGGTGCGCCACACGGGCAGGTGCTCGTGCGGCGGCGGCTTGGGCGGCACGAAGTTGCCGATGCCGAGGGTCCGCACGATGGTCGCGAGCTCGGCGACGCTCGGACGGGCGAAGTCGGTGTTGCCGACGATGAGCTTCAGCAGCGGGTACGGGTCGCCCGGATGCGTGCCCTCGAGCTCGAGGTCACCGCTGACGTAGGCGCGCGCGAGCCCGAGGTCGCCCGACGCGGTCAGGATGTAGGAGAGTCCACGCCGGTTCAGGATCCGCATGCCGTACGGAGAGCTCGCGTCGCCCGCGACGGAACCGTCGTAGGCCGAGAGCCTGATCGGGAGGCCGCCATCGAAGAAACCATTGATGATCTCCGCGATCCCCTGCTTGTTGGGCCCACTCATCGCCGCTTCACCACCTTGTCGTAGAGACTCGTCAGTCGGTCGTCCGGGTCGTAGCGCTGCTTCACCGCAGCCAGGTTCGCGCCGTTGTAGAGCGCGTCGAACGTCTCCTGGTCGTAGAAAGCCTCGGAGTAGAGGCTTTTATGCCCGCCGAGCTCGTGCACCCTGGTCTCGATGGCCCGGTTGATGGGCGCGTTCGGGGCGTCGGGACCCACGTGGACGGTGCCCCAGAAGCCCGCGTTGACGTAGATCTCCCCCGGCTCCAGGGGGTAGGACGCCCAGGGACGCTGCGCGACCAGCGGGCACAACCACACCGGTCGCATCCCGACGTGCTCGTCGAACCACGCGAGGAAGGCCGGCACGTTCTCGAGAGGCACCTCGATGTCCTGGACCACCCGCTCGCGCAGCGGCCGGCCGGCGCGGCGGTCGAGCCGGTCGGCGATGTCGAAGCGACGGTCGAGGCCGAGGAGCTTCATGTACACGTCGCTGCGGCGCCAGCGCTTCGGCCAGAGCCGGCGGATCCTCGGGTTCTGGGCACCGAAGGCGCCCGAGCACCAGAACCAGTCGGTGTCCCAGCGCCACAGGTAGTCGTACGTGGTGAGGCGGTCGGTCTCCCGCTGCTGGATCGAGCGGTAGAAGATGTCCTGGCCCGAGTGGTAGTCCGACGTCGGACCCTGCTCGTCGGTGAAGCGGGCCAGGGTCAGGTAGTACTCCCCCGGCGCGAACGCGACGCCGTCGAGCCCGTCGACCTGCTGGTCGTCGTAGGTGCGGCTCTCGACGATCGCGCTGATGGTCTTGGCCATGACGCCGGCATCGTCGAAGCGGACGTGGCGCAGCGCGACGTACGCGGGCACCTTCTCCAGCTTGATCCGCAGGCGGGTGGCGTAGCCGAGCGAGCCGTAGGAGTTCGGGAAGGCGTCGAACAGGTCGTCGCCGGGCCGGGTGGTGACGACCTCACCGGCGCCGGTGAAGACGTCCATCTCGACGACCGACTCGTGCGGCAGGCCGTTGCGGAAGCTGGTCGACTCGATGCCCAGCCCGGTGACCGCGCCGCCGAGGGTGATGGTGCGCAGCTGCGGCACGACGTACGGGATGAGGCCGTACGGGAGGGTCGCGTCGACCAGGTCCTCGTAGGTGCACATGCCCTGGACGTCGGCGGTCTGCGCCTCGGCGTCGACCGAGATCACGCCGTTGAGGCCGCTGACGTCCAGGCCCGGGGCGGTGCTCGCCGCGCGGGCGCGGAACAGGTTGGTCGTCCGCTTCGCCAGTCGCACCGGCGCTCCTGCCGGGATGGCCTGGTACGACGCCTGTAGCCGTCGCACAGCCTCCTCGTGCTGCTCACTCGAACCAGTCACACGGTAAACGTACTCCTTGTCCGGTTCGTCCTGGCAAGGGGTTCTGGACTGTGCGGCGCCTAGGAGATCGCGGCGCTGTCGAGCACGCCGCGGGCATCGCCGTGGAGCACCGGCACACCGGCGCCGGCGAAGTCGCGGACCGCGGCGAGATCGCTCTCATCCACCTGGGTGGCCTCCCCGAGGACGACGACGGCCTCGAGACCGCGCGAGCCGGACGCGACCGCCATCGCGACACAGACGCCGATCGCGGAGACCTGCAGCGAGGGCAGCGCGACGGTGGCGGCGGCGTAGGTGCGGCCGTCGGAGTCGCGGACCGCGGCGCCCTCGGCGGCGCCGACCCGGGCGCGGGTGGCGCGGGCGAGCGTGACGAGCTTCTTGTCCTCGGCGGACAGGTTCGCGAGGTCGGGCAGGGCGCTCATGGGGTTTCCTCCAGCGGGGTGATCAGCACGGTGCCGAGCTTGTTGCGCCGCCCGGCCGTGGCTTCGGCGATGAACCGCAGGCCGTACGCGTCGACCTGCGATCCGGGGATGGGCACGACGCCCAGGTGCTTGGCGAGCAGGCCGCCGACCGAGTCGACGTCCTCCTCCTCGACCTCGAAGCCGAACAGGTCCTTGAGGTCGTCGACGAGGAACCGCGCCGGCACCCGCCAGGCGCCGTCCTCGAGCTGCACCGGCTCGCGCAGGTCCGTGTCGTACTCGTCGGTGATCTCGCCGACGATCTCCTCGAGGATGTCCTCGATCGTGACCAGGCCGGCGGTGCCGCCGTACTCGTCGACGACGACCGCGACGTGCTGGCGCAGCTGCTGCATCTCGGCGAGCAGATCGTCGACCGGCTTGGACTCCGGCACCCACATCACCGCGCGCATGAGCTCGTCGACGCGCTGGGTGAACTCCACCTCGGGCGCCTCGAAGTCCCGCCGCACCAGGTCCTTGAGGTAGACCATGCCGACGACGTTGTCGAGGCTCTCGTCGATCACCGGCATCCGGGAGAAGCCGCTGCGCAGGAAGAGCGAGAGCGCCTGCCGGATGTTCTTGTGCCGCTCGACGAAGAGCACCTCGCCGCGTGGCACCATCACCTCGCGGGCGACGGTGTCGCCGAGCTCGAGCACCGAGTGGATCATCGAGCGCTCGTCGTCCTCGATGACGTTGGAGGCCTCGGCCAGGTCGACCAGCTCACGCAGCTCGGTCTCGGTCGAGAACGGGCCCTCGCGGAAGCCCTTGCCGGGGGTGAGCGCGTTGCCGAGCAGGATCAGCAGCTGCGGGATCGGGCCCAGGACGCGGGTGACCAGCACGATCGGAGCGGCCGCGACCAGCGCCACCCGCTCGTTGTGCTGGCGCCCGACGGTGCGCGGGGCGACCCCGATCGCGACGAAGGAGATCACCAGCATCACCGCGATGGCGGTGGCGTACGTGGCGAGGCCCGCGCTGTCGTACCAGTGCTCGATCAACAGCGCGACGATGACGATCGCGGAGATCTCGCAGAGCAGGCGCAGCAGCAGGATGGTGTTGACGTAGCGGGAGGGGTCGGCGAGCAGCATCACCAGCCGCTTGGCTCCCGGGCGTCGCTCCTCGGCGAGCTCCTCGGCGCGGGCGTGGGAGAACGGCCCGAGGGCCGCGTCGGCACAGGAGAACAGCCCGGCCAGGACCACCAGCAGGGTGGCCGCGACGACGAGCGTCGCATCGGTCATGGGGGCGTCCCGGGTCAGTGACCGGGGTTGCCGACGGCGAAGTCCGCCGACGGCGCGGTCGCCTGCGAGCCGAACGCCTTGAGCAGCTCGGCCTGGAGGGTGAACATCTCGCGGTGCTCCTCCGGCTCGGCGTGGTCGTAGCCCAGCAGGTGCAGGATGCCGTGGGTGGTCAGCAGCTCCAGCTCGGCGACCAGACCGTGCCCGGTCTCCGCTCCCTGGCGCTCCGCGACGCTCGGGGCGAGCATCAGATCGCCGAGGACGCCCTCCTCGGGGTCCTCGTCGATCAGGCCGGGGCGCAGCTCGTCCATCGGGAAGGCGAGCACGTCGGTCGGGCCCTCCTTGTCCATCCACTGCTCGTTGAGCTGGGCGATGGTGTCCTCGTCGACGGCCTTGATGCAGAGCTCGGCCTGCGGGTGGACCCGCATCTGGTCCATCACGAAGCGCGCGACCTGGGCGAGGTGGTCGAGGTCGAGGTCGTACCCGGACTCGTTGAGGACCTCGATGCTCACCTGGTCTCCTCGTTCTTCTCGGCGTTGCGGGCGGCGATGCGCGCCTGGATGGCCGCATCGTAGTCGTCGTACGCGGCGACGATCCGCCCGACGAGCGCATGCCGTACGACGTCGTGGCTGGTCAGCTTGTTGAAGCTGATGTCGCGCACCTCGCCGAGGATCCCCTCGACCACGCTCAGGCCGGACTTCTGCGAGGTCGGCAGGTCGTTCTGCGACGCGTCGCCGGTGACGACGACCTTGGAGCCGAAGCCGAGCCGGGTGAGGAACATCTTCATCTGCTCGGGGGTGGTGTTCTGCGCCTCGTCGAGCACGATGAAGGCGTCGTTGAGCGTCCGGCCACGCATGTAGGCCAGCGGTGCGATCTCGATCGTGCCGGCGGTCATCAGCTTGGGGATGAGCTCGGGGTCGAGCATGTCGTGCAGTGCGTCGTAGAGCGGGCGCATGTACGGGTCGATCTTCTCGGTGAGCGTGCCCGGGAGGAACCCGAGCTTCTCGCCGGACTCGACTGCGGGGCGGGTCAGGATGATCCGGTTGACCTGCTTGCTCTGCAGGGCCTGGACCGCCTTGGCCATCGCCAGGTAGGTCTTGCCGGTGCCGGCGGGGCCGATGCCGAAGGTGATGGTGTGCTTGTCGATCGCATCGACGTAGCGCTTCTGGTTGAGCGTCTTGGGGCGGATCGAGCGACCGCGGTTGCTCAGGATGTTGAGCGAGAGGACGTCGGCGGGCTTGGCCGCCTCCTCGTCCTTGAGCATCGAGATGACGCGCTGCACGGTGTCGGCGGAGACGCCCTGACCCGTACGGATGATCTGCACGATCTCCTCCAGGATGCGCTCGATGAGCGCGACCTCGGCGGCGTCGCCGTGCAACGTGATGCGGTTGCCGCGCACGTGCAGGTCGGTGTCGAAGTGACTCTCGATGATGCCGAGGTACTCATCGGCAGGGCCGAGCACGCTGACCAGGTCGACGCTGTTGGGCACCACGACGGTGTGCTTGGTGGTGGGACGACGCTGGCCCTGATCGTGGGGCTCCGGCTGGATCTGCTGGTCTGTCATGGACGCCCTGGACGGGCCCTCTCCTCGGTGGTCGACGCTTCAGTGTGCGCCTTGATGCAACGACACGGCACACCTGCCATGTTCCCGCATCCCCGCCTTGCGAACCCAGTCCACGCCATACTCGTGACCATGACCGTGCTGTCGCGCCGCTGTCGCGCCTCCATGGGGCTCGCTGCGGGCGCCCTCCTGCTCGCCGGTACGACCGCGTGCGGCTCCACCAACACCGCGAGCGATCCCGACCCGACGCCCGCGGCAGCCTCCTCACCGGACACGACCGCCTCCCCCGCCGCGTCCGACCCGGCCGCTCCGCCGACTCCCGGCGCGACGGCGAGCGACACCGACCCCGGCGATGGCGCCGCGCCGGCCTCGATCACGATCGACTCACCCGAGAGCGGCAAGCAGGTCAGCTCCACCCTGAGCGTCTCAGGCACGGCCAACTCCCCCGAGGCCAACGTGCCCTGGCAGATCGACTCACCGACCGACGGCGTGCTGGTCTCGGGCTTCGCGACCGCGGACGGCTGGCTCGACAAGGCCTACCCCTGGTCGACCTCGATCGACGTCGGCGCACTCCAGCCCGGCACGTACACCTTCACCGCGCGCGTCGACGACGACTCGAAGAAGGAAGGCACCCCGCCGCCGAGCGCGACGATCACCTTCATCAAGAAGTGATCGCCGCGGCGGCCCGCTCGCTCGTCCGCCGGGCGTGGGCGGTCGTCGTCCACAGCGCAAGCAGGCCCAGGCACAGGCCGGCCGCGATCATCAGCCACCAGCCGACCCGGCTGGCGTCCGGCAGCCCCGTGCTGATCGGACCGACGAGGCGCGCCGACACCACGGCGCCGTAGACCGCCACCCCGAGCGAGGCGCCGACCTGACGGCTCATCGAGGCCACCGCGGCGGCGACGCCGGCCTGGGCGCGCGGCAGGCCCGACACGGCCGTGTTGGTGATCGGCGGGTTGAGCATCCCGAAGCCGGCCCCGAAGGCCAGGTAGGCGACCACCAGCAGCCCGTACGGCGTGTCCTTGGCGATGCCGAGCAGGACGATGCCCGAGACCGTGATCCCGAGCGCGGCGAGCAGCAGGGAAGGTCGCGCTCCGTGCTTGCCGACCAGCCGGCCGCTGATCGGCGAGAGCACCGCGGTCGCGCCCGCCATCGGGAGCGTCAGGAGGCCGGCGTCCAGCGGTGAGAGCCCGCGGACGTCCTGGAGGTAGAGGGTGTTGAGGAACAGGAAGCCGGCGAAGGCGGCGTACCCGACGACGGCGCTGAGCACGGCGCCGGTGAACGGCACGCTGGCGAACAGCCGCGGATCGAGCAACGGCTCCGCGCGGCGCCGCTCGTAGCGCGCGAGGACGACGCCTGCCGCGGCCGCGAGCAGGAAGCAGCCCAGGACGACAGCCGAGGTCCAGCCGCGGCCGTCGCCCTCGATGATCCCGAACGTCAGCGCCGTGAGCAGCACCATCACGCTGACCTGGCCGACCGGATCGAACCGCCGGGGGTGGGGCGCCCGGGACTCGGGCACGAAGAGCGCGGTGAGGACGAGGGCGATCACCACTACCGGGATGTTGAGCCAGAAGATCGCGCGCCAGCCGCTCGCGTCGACGAGCGCTCCGCCCACGACCGGGCCCAGGGCCATCGAGAGCCCGACGGTCGCACCCCAGATCCCGATCGCCTGGGCTCGTTCGCGGGCCTCGTGGAAGGTGTTGGTGAGGATCGACATCGCGACCGGATTCAGCATGGATCCGCCCACCGCCTGGACGGCGCGGGCGGCGATCAACACCTCGATCGTCGGCGCCAGCGAGCACAACAGGGAGCCGACGCCGAAGAGGAGCAGGCCGGTCTGGAAGACGCGACGCCGGCCCCACCGGTCGCCGCTCGAGCCGGCCAGCATGAGCAGGCCGGCGAGCACCACGCTGTAGGCGTCGACGACCCACTGCAGCTGCGCGTAGCTGGCGTCGAGGTCACGCTGGATGCTGGGCAGCGCCAGGTTGAGACCGGTGACGTCGATGCCGACGATGAACAGGCTCAGGCAGCAGATCGCCAGCACCAGCCAACGGTTGGTGACCCTCACGAGGCGGCCGCCTGACGGAGCTTGTCGAGCAGTCCGATGAGCTGCTGGCGCTCCGTAGCGCTCAACACCTCGAACATCGGCGGCGGGGTCGGCAGCTGCCGCACCTCCGCGACCCACGCCCGGCCCAGATCCGTCGCCTCGATCACCTTGCGGCGGCCGTCCTCGGGATCGGGCGAGCGGGTGACCCAGCCACGCTCGGACAGGTCCGTGACCAGTACCGATGCCGCCGGTGCGTCGATGTGCAGCTGCTCGGCCAGGTCGCGCTGGCTCCACGGCCGCACGACGATCCGGCGCATCGCCCGGTAGCGGCTGAAGGGCACGTCGAGGTGAGCGGCGAACGCCGCGGCCCAGTGGCTCTTGTGGTCCATGACCAGGTCCGACATGGCGAGCCAGACCTCGACGGGCGTCACTTCAGTTGTTGCCATACAACTATTGTACAACAACAATCATTCGGCGGACGCTCAGGCACTGAGCCGTGCCGTTCCGAGGTGGATGCCGAAGAAGGCCAGCAGGCTGCCGGACGCCCAGCGCACGACCCGCTCGCAGCGGCGGCTGCGCCGGATGAGCAGAGCCAGATGGGCCGCCAGCACGACCCAGGCGGCATTCATGATCGTGGCGACGACGATCTGCACACCGCCGATCTCGACCAGCTGCAGTGCGGTCGATCCGGCATGCGGGTCGACGAACTGCGGGAGCAGCGCGCCGTACAGCAGGGCCAGCTTCGGGTTGAGCAGGCAAGTCGTCATGCCCATCAGGTAGAGCCGCCGGGGCGAGTGCCGCGGCAGATCGGCGCCGGGCGCGAACGGCAGGCGACCTCCGCGGACCATCCCCCAGGCGAGCCAGAGCAGGTAGGCGGCGCCGAGGAGCTTGACCGTGATGAAGAGCTCGGGCACCGCCGCGAACAACAGCGAGAGGCCGGCCGCCGTCGCGACGAGGTAGACGACGAACCCGGTGACGACGCCCGCCAGCGAGAGCAGTCCCGCCATCCGGCCCTGCGTCAGCGAGCGGGTGACGAGGTACATCATGTTCGGTCCGGGCGTGATCACCATGCCGAACGCGATCGCCGCGACACCCAGGGCCGCCGTCAACGAGATCATGAGCCGATCGTCGCCGAACCGCTGCGGTCAGCCACCGAATTGACGCATGCCGGACATCCGACCTCGGTCCGTCGAGGAGTCCGTCGAGCCGACGCCACCGGCGGAGCGCGCCACGGGAGGTGCGGGCACGGCGCATGCCGGGACGAGCAGCCTCCTCAGGACCAGCGCGGCGTACGGGAGAGCAGGGCGCTGACTGCGGCGACACCGGCGGTGGAGGTGCGGAGCACCTCGGCGCCGAGCCGCACGGTGATCGCGCCCGCCTGCTCGAAGGTGGCGATCTCGTCGGGGGCCAGACCGCCCTCGGGGCCGACGACGACGATGATCTCCTGGGTCGTCGCGGGCAGCGCGACGTCGCCGAGGCGCTGGGCGCCCTCCTCGTGCAGGACGACCGTGACGGATCCGGCGGCGCCGGCGACGAGCGCGGCCACCTCCGCCGTGGAGGCCATCGGGGATACCTCCGGGAAATGCGCGCGGCGGGCCTGCTTGGCCGCCTCGCGGGCGGTCGATCGCCACTTCGCCAGGGACTTCTCGGCGCGCTCGCCCTTCCAGATCGCCACCGAGCGGGACGCGGCCCACGGGACGATCCGGGCCGCGCCGATCTCGGTGAGCACCTCGACCGCCAGCTCGCCGCGCTCGCCCTTGGGCAGCGCCTGCACGACCGTGACGCGCGGCGCCGGCTCGGGGTCGTCCGTACGGACGGTGACGGTGACGGTGAAGACCCGCTTGCCGGTCCCGGCCACCTCGCCGGTCACTGCGGCGCCGGCGCCGTCGGTGAGGGTGACCGACTCCCCCACCCGCAGGCGGCGCACGGCCACCGCGTGGTGGGCCTCGTCGCCCTCGACCGTGACGGAGTCGCCCAGGGCGACGCCGTCCAGCGACGGGACGAGATGGACCGGAAGGCTCATCGACGCACTCCCTGCTTCGAACGAGGCCGCGCTCCGGGCGCCGACGAGGCGCGCAGCGCGCGGTGCCGGATGATCCGCCCGTTCCACTCGCTCATGCGCTCGTCCTCACAGACCGGATCACTTGAAGGCGTCGCGGAAGCGACCGAACACGCCCTTGGTGGAGGCCCGCATGTGGCCCTCCGGCTGCTCCTCGCCGCGCAGGGTGGCGATCTGGCGCAGCAGCTCCTCCTGGGCGGCGTCGAGCTTGGTCGGGGTCTCGACCTGGATGGTGACGACGAGGTTGCCACGACCGCCGCGCAGGCCCGGGACGCCGCGCTCGCGCAGCACCTGCTCGGCACCGGACTGGGTGCCGGGCTTGATCTCGAGCTCGAAGCTGCGAGCCGCGGGATCCGCGGTGTCCTCCTCCGGCAGGTCCGCCTCGAGCGTCGGCAGCGTCATCGTGGTCCCGAGCGCGGCCGCGGTCATCGGGATCGTGACCGTGCAGTGCAGGTCGTTGCCGTGCCGGGTGAAGGTCTCGTGCCGCGCGACCTCGATCTCGACGTAGAGGTCACCGGCGGGGCCGCCCCCGGGGCCGACCTCGCCCTGCTCGGTGAGCTGGACGCGGGTGCCGGTGTCGACGCCCGCCGGGATCTTCACGGTCAGGGTGCGGCGCGAGCGCACGCGGCCGTCGCCACCGCAGTCGCGGCACGGGTCGGCGATGATCGACCCGAAGCCGCGACAGGCGGCACACGGGCGCAGAGTGCGGATCTCGCCGAGGAACGAGCGCTGCACGTGCGCGACCTCGCCTGCGCCGCGGCATGTCTCACAGACCTTCGGCTGGGTGCCGGCGGCGGCGCCGGCGCCGTGGCAGGTGTCGCACAGGACCGCGGTGTCGACCTTGAGCTCGCGGGTGACGCCGAACGCCGCCTCGGCCAGGTCGATGTCGAGCCGGATCAGGGCGTCCTGGCCGCGACGCGTGCGCGGACGCGGGCCGCGACCGCTGGCCGTGCCGCTCTGGCCACCACCGCCGAAGAAGGCGTCCATGATGTCGGTGAAGGAGAAGCCCTGACCGGCCGCACCGAAGCCGCCGCCGAACGGGTCGCCGCCGCGGTCGAACGCCGCGCGCTTCTGCGGGTCGGAGAGGATCTCGTAGGCGTGCGAGACCTCCTTGAACCGGTCCTGGGCGGCGGGGTCCGGATTGACGTCCGGGTGGTACTGCCGGGCCAGCTTGCGGTAGGCCTTCTTGATGGTGGCGTCATCCGCATCGCGGTCGACGCCAAGGAGCTCGTAGGGGTCCAACTCTCCTGCTTTCATGCCTCGTCAAGGATGTTGCTGAGGTAGCGGGCGACGGCACGTACGGCGGCCATCGTCCCGGGGTAGTCCATGCGGGTCGGGCCCACGATGCCCAACGAGGCCAAGGCCTCGTCGCTCGGCCCGTAGCCCGTGGCGACGACGCTGGTCTGGGCGAGCTGCTCGTACGGGCCCTCGGCGCCGATCCGGACGGTGACCAGGCCGCCGGTGGTCGCCTCGCCCATCAGCTTGAGCAGCACGACGTGCTCCTCGAGCGCCTCCAGGAGCGGACGCACCGCGGTGTCGAAGCTGTCGCCGTAGCGGGCCAGGTTGCTGGCGCCGCCGACGGCGACGCGCTGGTCGGAGCGGTGGTCGCTCATCGCCTCGACCAGGGTGGTGACGACGGCGCCGGTGATGGCGGAGGTGGTCTCGGGGGCGCGCTCGGCGACCTCGCGCAGCCGCGTGGTGGCCTGGGCGATCAGCTCGCCGGCGGCGGCGCCGTTGACGCTGGCCCGCAGGTTGGCGAGGGTGTCGTCGTCGATGGCGGCGGGCAGGTCGACGACCCGCTGCTCCACCCGGCCGGTGGAGAGGATGAGCACGGCGAGCAGCCGCATCGGCGCGAGCGCGACGAGCTCGACGTGGCGCACCGTGCTGCGGCTGAGCGTGGGGTACTGCACGACCGCGACCTGGCGGGTCAGCTGGCTGAGCAGGCGCACGCTGCGGCCGACGACGTCGTCGAGATCGACCGCACCGGCCATGAAGCTGGTGATGGCGCGCTTCTCGGCGCTGCTCATCGCCTTGACCGTGGTGAGCCGGTCGACGAAGAGCCGGTAGCCCTTGTCGGTCGGCACGCGGCCGGCGCTGGTGTGGGGCTGGGTGATGTACCCCTCCTCCTCCAGCGCGGCCATGTCGTTGCGTACGGTCGCGGGGCTCACGCCCAGGCCGTGTCGCTCGACGAGCGACTTGGAGCCGACCGGCTCCTCGGTGGCGACGTAGTCCTCGACGATCGCGCGCAGGACGGCCAGCCGTCGCTCGTTCTGCATCTCGCCTCCTCGTCGTCGATCCACCGACTCTGGCACTCAGATCCGGTGAGTGCCAATCCTACTAGTGATCCCTGAGCGTGCGCCTTCCGGTCGCGCCCGCGTCGCGTCGACGTCGCCGAGGTTTCACCCGCTCCCGGTTGGCTTGCCTGCGCCGCCTGACGACGCGCGGCCGACCCCACAGGAGGAGCACCCGTGCACCGCACCAGCCGCATCACCCTCGCCGCGATCGGTGTCACGGCCCTCGCCGGCGTGCTCATCCCCCTCGGCGCGTTCGCCTCCGGCAACTCGACGGCCACGGCGTGCGCCACTCAGCTCCGGGCAGCCGCAGGCGCTCAGGAGAAGGTCGGCAGCGACCACGCCGCCCTGGTCGAGGCCGCCAAGAAGAAGGCCAGGACGGCGAAGGCCCGGGCGCTGAAGGCCGCCGCCATCGACCAGGCGACCGCCGCGCTGATCGCCGATCAGCGCGGTCTCGCCGCAGCCCAGTCCGCGGTGATCTCGTGTCAGGGCTCCCTCCCGACGCCGACCGCCACCGTGACGGCGACCGTGACCGCGACGGCCACCGCGACCGTCACCCAGACCGTGGTCGCCCCGCCGCCGGCACTCCCCTCGTCGGTGATCGCGGTCGTCGGCGACACCGCGTGCGAGCCCGACACGGCCGACAACGACGGCAACCCGCAGGCGATCAAGTGCGACGGGGCCAGCATCGGCGAGAACCCCGCGACGGGTCCGACCAGCCAGACCCTCGGCGTGGCCGGCGCGTATGCGACCGTCGACGAGATCGAGGGCTGGCACCCGGTCGCGGTGCCGATGGTCGGCGACGAGCAGTACCAGGTCGGCAAGCTCTCGGACTTCCAGCAGTCCTTCGACAAGACGTACGGCGCCATCAAGTACCTGCTCAAGCCCGCACCCGGGAACCACGAGTTCTACGGCTACTCCAAGAAGGGCGACGCCGAGCTGCCGCAGAACGGCGCCGGCTACTTCGGCTACTTCAACGGCGTCGACGCCGACGGCGACGTCCGCGCGGAGGGACAGGCCGGCGGCGACAGCCCGCAGGACCAGGGCTGGTACTCCTACGACATCGGCCAGTGGCACTTCATCTCGCTCAACGCCGAGTGCGGCGCGCCCGCGTTCGGAGGCAACGGCAGCGCCGCCACGACGGCCAACTGCGACCCGACCCAGGGGCTGGCGAAGGCCGAGACGGACTGGCTCAAGACCGATCTCGCCGCCGACCAGGGACGCTGCACGGTGGCGTACTGGCATCAGCCGACCTTCACCGCCAGTGCCGGCGGCTCGCTCGAGGGCAGCGAGCTCGGGAAGGCGTGGTGGCGGCTGCTCTACGCCCACGGCCACGCGATCGTCCTCAACGGCCACGAGCACCTGTACGCCCGCTTCGCGCCGCAGGACCCCGACGGCAACGCCGACCCGGTGAAGGGAATCCGGCAGTTCACCGTCGGCACCGGCGGCGAGGCGCTCGACGCGCTGAAGACGGGAGCCGCCGACGTCAACCAGTTCACGCCCGATCCGGCGACCGGGACGTACGCGCCCGGGCATGTCGACGGGACGAACCTCGAGGTCGGGGAGGCGAGCGCCTTCGGCGCCATGAGGATGACCCTGAGCCAGGACGGCACCGGGCACTACTCGTGGGACTTCGAGCCCTCGGCCATGCCGTCGGGCGCTGACGCCTCCACGATGTCGTCGTACGCGGACATGGGCTCCGCGACCTGCTGAGCCCGCTTCCTCACCACGCACCGGCGTGTGACGCCTGTGCGTGGTGAGGCTGCTGGGATGATGTCCGCATGGTCGACCGCTACACCACCGACGTCCTCACCACCGACTGGCGCGCCCCCAAGAACGGCCGCGCCGTCCCGGCGCCCGCCGAGATCGGCGCCGTGGTCGAGGAGGTGCAGACCGACTTCGTCGGCGAGATCGTCGCCGTCGACCGCCAGCTCAACACCGTCACCCTCGAGGACCGCCGGATGAAGCGGCGCACCTTCGAGCTCGGCCCCGGCTTCCTGCTCGAGGGCAAGCCGGTCATCCTCACCGCGCCCGTCCCGAAGGCGGCGGCGCCGACCGGTCCGAAGCGCACCGCCTCGGGCTCCATCGCGGTCGAGGGCGCCAAGGCGCGGGTGGCGCGCCAGAGCCGGATCTTCGTGGAGGGCCGGCACGACGCCGAGCTCGTCGAGCGGGTCTGGGGCGACGACCTGCGCATCGAGGGTGTCGTGGTCGAGTTCCTCGGCGGCGTCGACGACCTCGCCGACCACCTCAAGGACTTCAAGCCGTCGGCCGAGCGCCGCGTCGGCGTCCTGGTCGACCACCTCGTACGGGGCTCCAAGGAGTCGCGCATCGCCGAGGCGATCATGCGCGGGCCGCACGGCAAGAGCGTCAAGATCGTCGGGCACCCGTTCATCGACGTGTGGCAGGCGGTCAAGCCCGACCGGCTCGGGCTGCAGGCCTGGCCGACGATCCCCCGCTCGATCGAGTGGAAGAAGGGCGTGTGCCAGCACCTCGGCTGGCCGCACCGCGACCAGGCCGACATCGCCCGCGCCTGGCAGCACATCCTGTCCAAGGTGAAGTCGTACGACGACCTCGAGCCGGCGCTGCTCGGCCGGGTCGAGGAGCTCATCGACTTCGTCACGGTCGGCTGACCGCGCCGCCCGACGTGTCGCGGCGGTCTCAGACCAGCAGGTCGCGCACCACGCCGTCGGCGAGCAGCCGGCCGGCATCGGTGAGCACGATCCGGTCGTCCGAGACCGTGACCAGCCCGCGCTCGACCTGCTCGGGGACGGCCGCGCGACCGTCCTCGTCGAGGGCGTCGAGGCGCATCCCCTCCTGCAGGCGCAGCTCGAGCATGACCCGCTCGACGCGGCGGTCCTCGTCGCTCAGGGTCTCGCGGCCGTGGGCCGGGCTGACGCCGGCGTGGATCCGGTCGGCGTACGCGGCGGGGTGCTTGACGTTCCACCAGCGCACGCCGCCGACGTGGCTGTGCGCGCCGGGCCCGACGCCCCACCAGTCGCCGCCGCGCCAGTAGAGCAGGTTGTGCCGGCACTGGTGCTCGGGAGCGGTCGCCCAGTTGGAGACCTCGTACCAGCCCAGGCCGCGCGTGCGCAGGCGCTCGTCGGCGACGACGTACTTGTCGGCGAAGTCGTCCTCCTCGGGCATCGGAAGCTCGCCCCGGCGCACCCGTCGGGCCAGGGCGGTGCCGTCCTCGACGATGAGGCTGTAGGCGGAGATGTGGTCCGGGCCGCACGCCAGGGCGTCGTCGAGCGAGCGCTCCCAGTCGGCCATCGACTCGCCGGGAGTGCCGTAGATCAGGTCGAGGCTCACGCCTCCGCTGTCGGCGGAGGTGAAGCCGGCGGCGCGAGCCCACTCCACGACGGCGGGGACGCGCAGCGGGTCGTGGGTGCGGTCGAGGACGGCGAGCACGTGCGGCACCGAGCTCTGCATGCCCAGCGAGAGCCGGGTGAAGCCGCCGGCGCGCAGCTCGTCGAAGTAGCGCAGGTCGACGCTGTCGGGATTGGCCTCGGTGGTGATCTCGACGTCGGCGGCGAGCCCGAACTCGTCGCGGATCGCGGTCACGATCCGGGTCAGGTCCCGCGCCGGGAGAAGGGTGGGGGTGCCGCCGCCGAAGAAGATCGTCTCGATGGGACGGTCGGTGTCGCCGAGGACCGTACGGGCCTGGCGGATCTCGGCGATCGCCTGGTCTGCGTACGTCTGGCGCGAGACGCCCGGGCCGAGCTCGGTGGCGGTGTAGGTGTTGAAGTCGCAGTAGCCGCAGCGCACCGTGCAGAACGGCACGTGCACGTAGAACCCGAGGCCCTGGTCGCCCAGCGTGCTCAACGCTGAGGGAGGCAGGCTGCCGTCGGCAGGTGCGGGGTCACCGACGGGCAGGGCGGAGGGCATGTGCCCATTGTCGCCGCTGAGGCGCGGAACCCCTCAGTCCTCGCTGGGCATCAGGATCCACAGGAGGATGTAGATCAGGAACTGCGGGCCGGGCAGCAGGCAGGAGATCACGAAGGCGATCCGGACCGCCTTCGGGTCGATGCCGAAGCGGCGCCCGAGGCCGGCGCAGACGCCCGCGATCCAGCGGTCGTCGGAGGGGCGGGTGAGCGAGTTCGTGGTCATGACACCACTGTGCCCGCCATCCGGTCATGACTCCATCGGGAACTCCCCTGATCCGCCCAGGGGTTTGGGCCGGGTCGGCGGTGCCGGAGGGCCGGGTCGGCGGTGCCGGAGGGCCGAGTCAGCAGTGCCGGAGGGCCGGGTCAGCGGAAGTCGCGCGATCGGTGCCGCTCCGCGAGCGCGCGGGCGGCCTCGGGGTAGATCTGCGCGAGGCCTCCGATCCGGATCGCGATCAGGTTGGTGGCGCCCGCGCTGCGCTCGAGGCGACCCTCGATCAGCAGCGCGTTGACCGAGGTCACCAGCGTGCGGTGCTTGGCCCAGACGGTCTCGTTGCAGACGACGTTGAGCATGCCGGTCTCGTCCTCGAGGTTGAGGAAGGTGACGCCGCCGGCGGTGCCGGGACGCTGGCGGTGGGTGACCAGCCCGGCGACGGTCAGGGTGCGTCCGGTGCCGTACGAGGGCAGCTCGTTGATCGCCGGGATGCCGAACTCCCCCAGCCGTGCCCGGACGTGCGCGAACGGGTGCCCGTCGGGGCTGACGCCGGTCGCCCACAGGTCGGCGAGGGTCTCCTCGACGGCGTCCATCGCCGGCAGCTCGGGGGCCTCGACCGCCAGCCCGACCCCCTCGAGCTGGTCCGGTCGCTCGGTCCAGCCCGCCGCCCACAGCGCCTGGCGGCGGTCCTGGCCGCCGAACGCCTCGGCGAAGACGCCGGCGGTCGCGAGCGCCTCCAGCTGGGCGCGCTCCAGGCCGGCGCGGCGCGACAGGTCCAGCTGGTCGCGGAAGGGGCGCTCACCCCGCGCTTCGACGATCCGCCGGGCGACGTCGGCGCCGATGCCGCGCACGGAGTCGAGCCCGAGCCGTACGGCGAACGCGGTGTCGCGGCGGTGCACCGGCGTCGGGTCGGGGGTGCCGGGGACCCAGGGGACGCCCTGCTGGGGGCCGTCGTGCAGGCACTCGGGCCGGAACGGGGTCTCGATGCGGGTACCGATCGGCTCGAGGTCGGCGACCGCCGCGGAGTGGATCAACGAGGGCCGCAGCACCTCCACCCCATGACGCTTCGCGTCCTGGGTGAGCGACTGCGGCGAGTAGAACCCCATCGGCTGGGCGCGCAGCAGCCCCGCGAGGAACGCCGCCGGGTAGTGCAGCTTGAACCACGACGAGGCGTAGACCAGCTTGGCGAAGGAGAGCGCGTGCGACTCCGCGAACCCGAAGCTCGCGAACGAGATGATCTGGGTGTAGATCGCCTCCTGCTGCACCGCGTCCAGCCCCTTGGCGGCCATCCCCTCGAAGAGCTTGGCCCGCAGCGACTCGATCCGCTCCACGCCCCGCTTGGAGCCCATCGCGCGCCGCAGCAGGTCGGCGTCGTCGGCGCTGAAGTCGCCCAGGATCCGGCCCATCTCGATGAGCTGCTCCTGGAAGATCGGCACCCCGCGCGTACGCCCGAGCACCTCCTTGTGGGCGAGCAGCGGGTGCGCGAAGGTGGTCGGCTCCTTGCCGGTCGCGCGCCGCACGTACGGGTGCACGGCGCCGCCCTGGATCGGGCCGGGCCGGATGAGGGCGATCTCGATCGCCAGGTCGTAGAAGCAGCGCGGCCGCAGCCGCGGCAGGGTGCCGATCTGCGCGCGCGACTCCACCTGGAAGACCCCGATCGAGTCGGCCCGGCAGAGCATGTCGAAGACGGCCGGCTCCTCCTTGGGGATGGTCGCCAGCTCCCAGTGATCCCCACAGTGCTCCCGGGCGAGGTTCATCATGTGGTCCAGCGCGGAGAGCATGCCGAGGCCGAGCAGGTCGAACTTCACCAGCCCCATGTACTCGCAGCCGTCCTTGTCCCACTGCAGGACGGTCCGCCTCTCCATCCGGGCGCGCTCGATCGGCACCACCTCGCCGATCGGGCGCTCGGTGAGGATCATCCCGCCGGAGTGGATCCCCAGGTGGCGCGGTGCGGCCAGGAACCCCTCGGCCAGCTGCCGCACCTGGGCCGGCAGGTCGGACTCCTCGTCGATGCCGCTCCAGCTCTGCAGCCCCTTGGACCAGGCGTCCTGCTGACCCGGTGAGTAGCCGAGCGCCTTGGCGGCGTCGCGTACGGCCGACTTCGGGCGGTAGGTGATGATGTTGGCGACTTGGGCGGCGTTGCGCCGGCCGTAGGTGTCGTAGACCCACTGGATCACCTCCTCGCGCCGGTCGGAGTCGAAGTCGACGTCGATGTCGGGCTCCTCGAGGCGGTGCTCGGAGATGAAGCGGGCGAACGGCAGGTGGTAGTAGACCGGGTCGATCGCGGTGATCCCCAGCGCGTAGCAGACCGCGCTCGCCGCCGCGCTCCCCCGGCCCTGGCACAAGATGTTCTCCGAGCGGGCGAACTGCACGATGTCGTGCACGATGACGAAGTAGCCCGGGAAGTCCTTGCGGATGATGGTCTCGAGCTCGTCCTCGACCCGCCGGCGGGCCTTGGCGACGAAGGCGGGGTCGTGGGCGTACGGCTTCTCGTACCGCTCCACGAAGCCCTTCTCGGTCAGCGCCCGCAGCCAGGAGGCCGCGTCGTGACCGGCCGGGATGCCCCGCTTGGGCAGCTCGGGCTTGGCCTTCTGCAGGTCGAAGGCGCAGGCGTCCGCGATCTCCACGCTGCGCGCCACCGCACCCGGGAAACGCCGATAGATCTGGGCCATCTCCGCCCCGGAGCGCAGGTACGCGGGCGACGAGGGCAGCCAGCCGTCCATCTCGGCCAGGCTGCGCCGGGCCCGGACGGCGGCCATGGCGGCGGCCAGCCGGGTGTGCTCGGGACGGGCGGCGTGGACGTTGCCGGTGGCCACGATCGGCAGGCGGAGGTCGGCCGCGAGCCCGGCCAGCGCGTCGTGGGTCGCGGAGTCGGCCGGCGAGCCGTGACCGCTCAGCTCGACGACGACGTTGTCGTGTCCGAAGCGATCCACCAGCGACGCCACCGCCGCGCGCGTACGGAAGCCCTTGCGGCACCCGGTGAGGATCAGCCACTCCCCCTGCGCGCGCTCGGTCAGCTCGTCGAGGTCGTAGATCGGGCGGCCCTTCTCGTCCCCGCGCAGTTGAGCGTCGGTGATCGCCGCCGAGAGCCGGTGATAGCCCTCGACGCCGCGCGCCAGGACGAGCAGGTGGGTGCCCTCGGGGTCCGGCACGCCGAGCTGGGGTGCGCTCAGACCGAGCGAGAGCTCGGCGCCGTAGACCGTGCGGAAACCGGCCGCCGCCTTGCCGGCCTCGGCGAACAGGGGTGCGCCGTAGAAGCCGTCGTGGTCGGTGAGCGCCATCCCGTGCAGCCCGAGCCGGACCGCCTCGGTGACCAGCGCGCGCGGGTCGCTGGCGCCGTCGAGGAAGCTGAAGGTCGAGTGCGCGTGCAGCTCGGCGTACGGCGTGACAGGACCCTCGGGACGCTGTACGTCGAGCGTCTCGATCCGCTTCTTGCGCCGCGAGATCGGGGCGTCGCCGAACGGGTCCTTCGGGGCGGGCTTGCCGGAGAGCCGGCGCTCCAGCTCCTTCCACGGGATCGGCGGGTTGTTCCAGCCCATCAATCGTCCCCGTCCCTGCTAGTCATAGGCGGCCTCCGTGACCCAGGCGGTGCCGTCGAAGGTGACCAGCCAGGCGCGGCCGTCGACGCCGACCATCTGGAAGCGCAGCATCGGCCGGCGGGCCTCGCCGGGCTCCCACCAGCGCTCGTCGACCGGCCAGGGGCCGGCCCAGGCGGCGACCGGCTGCCACTGCTCCCCGGCCCCGGGGCGGAAGCGGGCCGGCTCGCCGGTCATCGCACCGCGGTCGAGCACGGTCACCGAGCGGCCGGCGGAGTCGAGGACGCCGGCCTCCCACGGGGTCGGGAAGACCCGGGCCGGAGCCGGCGCCGGGATCGAGCCGGGCCAGGGCAGTCCGCGCGAGCGCAGACCCACGGAGCGCTCGCCCCAGGGCACCAGCGCCTGCCGGTCGGCGGGGCTGCGACCGCCCTGGAGCACGGGCGCCACCACAGCCTCCTGGCCGAGCATCCCCTGCACCCGGGCGACGCCGCGCTCGACGCGGGCGTCGGTCCCGCCCCACAGGCCGTCGGCGTGGTCGGCCTCGGAGACCACGGTCTCCGGGGTGAGCCGGACGCGGGTGATCGCGGCCCGGATGTCGCCGACCCGCAGCGACCCGACCAGCTGCCAGTGCAGCCGGTCGATCAGGTCGATGGCGGAGAACCAGCGCGGGTGCAGCCAGCGCCGCTCGGAGGCGAGCGCGCCGTCGGCCTCCACCGTGATCACCACCTCGGTGCAGACGAGCTGGCGTTGCCCGAGCTGGGCGACGAACCGCTCCGCGGTCTGGCGCGCCGAGAAGCAGACGGTCTCGGCGGAGTCGAGCGCCGGCTCGAAGTCGATCTCGCAGGTCAGCTCGGGTGGAGGCGTACGGGCCGCGAGCGGGCGCGCTCCTCCCCCGTGCACGACCCGGTGCACCCAGGCGGCCCGCTCCCCGAAGCGCGCGCGTACGGTCGCGGCCGGCAGTCCGGCCAGGTCGCCCAGCGACGTGAGCCCGAGTCGGCGCAGCAGGCTGACCGTCTCCGGCTCGTCGAGGACGTCGAGCGGCAGGGTCCGCAGGAAGGTCGCCGACCCACCCTCGGGGATCACCAGCGTCTCCTGCACCGCCGCGCGCCGGGCGGCCTGCTCGGCGGTGAAGAGCTCGTCGGCGACGCCGATGCGGACGTCGCGGATGCCGAGCCCGACCAGGCACTCGGCGATCACGGCACCGGCCTCGGGCTCACCGCCGTAGAACCTTCCCGGCGAGCGCAGCGCGGCCAAGCCAGGACGCAGCGGCGCCACCCCCGGGCGCAGCTCCTCGAGCGCGGCCAGCACCCGCTCGAAGGCGCGCACCTCCCGCTCGGGGACCTCGTCGAGCAGCACCAGCTCGGGGCAGCGGGACTGGGCGTCGCGGCGACGCATCCCGCGGCGGATGCCGAAGCCACGGGCCGCGCCGTTGCACGAGTGCACCGCGTTGGCGACGAAGACCGCAGCCGGCAGGTGGGTGGGCAGGTCGCGCTCCGCGAGCGCGGCGACGACCGGCCAGTCGGGACACCAGACGACGAGCGTGCGCATCAGACCGCCACCTCGCGCAGCACGACCGGACCGGAGGTGGTAGCGACCGGGGTGCCGTCGGGGCCCGGGAAGAGCAGGGTCGTACGCCGCGGCGGGGCCGCCCCGCGGCGTACCTCCACCACCACCTCGCGCGAGCGCAGGTGGCCCTCGCCGCGACCGAGCCCCGCCCAGCGCGGCGTCACCAGCCGGGCAGTCGCCTCCGCGCGCGGCCAGGGACCGAGCGAGACCAGGGCCGCTCCCCGCTTGCGCAGCCGGGCCGACATCTTGGCCGCAACCGCCTCCGCCACCCGGTCGCTGGGCCGGACCAGCACCAGCGAGGCGACGTCGACCAGCGCGGCGGTCGCCTCCAGCCAGGAGGGCCCGGGGTCGGGGACCAGGATGGTCCGCTCCAGCACCACGCCCAGCTCGGCGGCGGCCTCGGCACCGAAGTCGGGCACCCCGACGACCGCGCACCAGGCGCCCCCGCGTGAGGGTCCGGCCATCAGCGCGAGCGCGAGGCTGTGCCCCTCGACCTGGTAGCTCCCGCCGGCCCGCAGCCGCAGCACCTGGGCCAGGCCGGGCAGCGACTCCAGCTCGGGCCGGGCGAACTCCCCCGCCCCTCCGCCGGCGCTGCCGAGGCCGCCCTCCATCCGACGCATGCGCTCGCGCAACTGGTCGAGATCGACCCGGTTGCCACCATCGGCGAGGACTACATTCGGCACTCATCCATGTTCGAACATTTGTTCGAACAACGCAAGTGGCGGGGAGGGTCCCCGAAGGTCTCAGGCGCGCATCAGACGAGCGCGGCGACGTACGACTCGACGCCGGCCCGCTCGGAGGCGCCGAGGACCGCCAGGACCTCCGGGGCGGCGAACTGCGGACGCAGGGTGCGGTCGAGGTTCATCGCCCGGAAGAGGTGGGCGACGGTGAGCCCGTGGTCGGGCCTGTGCAGGATCTCGATCTCGTCGCCGGCCTGCAGCGAGCCCTCCTGGAGCACGCGCAGGTACGGGCCCGGACGACCCTCCTGCATGAAGCGCTTCACCCAGGCCGTGTTGTCGTGCCCGGTGACGCCCATCCAGTTCTTGAAGTCGTTGCAGGGGGTGCGGATCGCGCAGATCTCGAGCTCCACCGAGCCGATCCGCCACCGCTCCCCCACCAGCGCCTCGTTGACGTCGATCCCCTCGGTGGTGAGGTTCTCGGCGAACTGGCCGTTGCGCAGCTCGACGCCGAGCCTCTCGCCCCACGCGTCGAGATCCTCGCGGGCGAAGACGTAGACCGCCTGGTCGCGGCCGCCGTGGTGCTTGGTGTCGGAGACGACGTCACCGACCAGGCCGCTGTGGTGGACCTTGACCGCGCCGTCGACCGCGCGCTTGTCGATCGACGTGTAGCCCAGACCGGCCCACTCGACGTCCTTGGGGCGACCGACATTGACGGAGATGACGCGAGGCATGGGCGGCATTCTGCCGTGCCGGAGGGCCTCGTGTCCTACGGGTTCTCCGTGTGGGTCCCCGCCATCTTCGTGAGGCCGGGTCCTCAGCCCTGCACCGCCTTGGTGATCGTCAGCATCATCGAGGTCCAGGAGCGATCCGGCGCGGCGTTGGTCAGCAGCTCGTCCTTGATGTTGACCAGCATCCGCACGATCACCCAGTCGCGCGCGCGGTCCTCGTCGAGCTCGGCGCCGTCGACCAGCGCGAAGAACCGGTCGCGGATGGCCTCGCGCTCGCGGCCGGCGTACTCGTCGAAGCGGTTCCACAGCATCGGCGCCAGCTCGTAGTGCGGGTCGCCGGAGAGCGGCTTGGGGTCGATCGCACGCCAGACGTCGCCGGCGCGGTCGAGCAGGACGTTGGCGAAGTGCAGGTCGGTGTGGACCAGGGTGCCGTCGCACGCCGGGTCGGAGGCGAAGTCCTGCGCGAGGGACCGGGCGTGCTCGACCATCCGGCGGGGCAGCGGCGCGTCCTTGGGCAGCGCGCCGAACTCGCCGACCCAGCGGGTCGCCTGCTCGGAGAGCAGCCGGAGCTGCGGCGGCGCCGGCACGTGCAGCTGCCGGTAGAGCCCGGCCACGATCCCGCAGGCGTCCAGGTCCCACAGGTCGACGAGGTCCTCGGTGTCGAGCCGCTCCAGCAGCAGCGCCCAGCGGTGCGGGTCGGCCCGGAGCAGCTGCACCGCGCCGCGGCCGTGCCAGTGCTGCAACGCGAGCGCCTCGTGCTCGGCCTCGGGGTGCGGCCAGCCGATCTTGAGGACGGCGGGCCGCCCGCCCGTGGTGCGTACGGGCAGGACCAGCGCGGTGTGACCGTGCATCGCCGCGCCGTCCGGGGTCAGCGACCACTCCTCGACCAGCTCGCGCACGAGCCGAGGGAGCCGCTCGATCCACGCCGCCCACACCGGTCCGCGCTCGGCGTACGCCAGCAGGGACTCGGGAAGGGCGGTCACACCGTGACCCTAGCCAGCGTCAGTGCGCCGTGCCGACCAGGTAGGCCGTGCGGAGGGCGCGGTGCTGCACGGTCGTGAGGTCGTAGACCTCGCGCACCCACCACAGCGGGTGAGTGCGGATCACGCCGTCGTCGCGGCGCGGGCCGTACACGTCGCCACCGTCGTCACAGGAGTAGTAGCCGACCCACCGCGGGTGGTCCTTCGGGGTGGCCCAGGCACCGCCGACGCGCAGCCGGCAGGTGTGGCCGTCGAAGAGTCTCATCGCCAGCGGGGTCGGCGTGGCGGGCTTCGCGACCTGCGGGAAAGCGCCGACGTACCGCATCCGGACCAGGGTGTGCTCCAGCGGGTTCCGCAGGCAGAGCACGGTGTGGTGGGCCGATCGCCAGCAGGCCGGGAGATAGGCCGCCGACGGGGAGCACGACACGATGCCCGCGCGTACGGCCGAGACCGCCGCCCCGTCACAGGACGCGCGGCCGCGCTCGCGGTGCACGGTCCAGCCCGCTGCCGGCGTGCCGGCCGCCGTCACCGGCCGCACCACCCGGATCGCGGTCACGGGTCCGGACGCGGTCGCGCGGTCGGAGGAGGCGGCGTACGTCGGCGGGGCGACGGTCACCGCCAGCCCGGTGATGAGCAGCAGAGCGGTCAGGATCGCGCGCACGGAAAACCTCCAGCGGAGAGGACGGGTCGTCCCTAGGACGCTTACCCCTGCCCCTGAGGTTGCATGCTCGCGACACCTCGTGAGGTCAGTAGGCGGCGATGAGCCCCAGCACCGTGACGACTGCGGGGACCGCGACGGCGGCCCGGGCCTTGCCCGAGCGCAGCTCGCCGATCGAGCCGGCCGCGACCATAGCGCCACCGACGGTCGCCGCGCAGCTCAGGATCGCCCAGCCGATGTGGCCGGTGATGAGCATGACGAGGGCGGCGAGGCCGCAGGCCGCGAGCGCCGCCGAGCGGCGGACGACGACGGAGATATCAGCAGAGCGGGACATGGGCAGACCCTACTCGGGCCCTCAGGAGCCGACGTGGTCCCAGGTCTCGGTCAGGATCGCGCGGTGCGTCGGGAGTGCGTCGCGGTGCATCATCGCACCGGCCGAGGTGAGGCAGACGAAGACGCCGCGGCGGTCGTCGGCGCAGATGTCGCGACGGACCAGGCCCGCCTTCTCCAGACGGGCGACAGCGCGCGACAGCGCGCTCTGGCTCAGGTGGCTGTCGCCTGCGAGGTCCTGCATGCGATAGCTGCCGCAGTTGGCGTCGACCAGCCGATCGAGGGTCTCGAACTCACTGAGCCCGATGCCGTGCTTGTCCTGCAGCGCCTTCTCGAGCGCCGCGCTGAGCACCGCGTGCCGGTCGAGCAGGGCCCGCCATTCGTCGAGCCTCTCCCGTGAACAACCGGACGGCGTCGCCACCGCCGAAGGAGCCGCCGAACCTGTTGCCATATCGCGCATCCTAGCCGACTTTGCGGAAGATTGCACCTGCATTATTTGTGCTTGCATTCAATGCACATGCATGGAATCGTCATGGTCATGTCCTCCACAACACCACCCGATGAGCACATCCAGGCGACCGGCATCTCCTGGCAGGCACGCACCTGGGCCATGCTGATCACCCTGTGCATCGTGCTGTTCCTCGACGGACTCGACGTCTCGATGATCGGCGTCGCGCTCCCCTCGATCGGCAAGGAGCTCGATCTCTCCACCTCGACGCTGCAGTGGCTGGTGAGCGGCTACGTCCTCGGCTACGGCGGCCTCCTGCTCGTCGGCGGGCGTACGGCCGACCTGCTCGGGCGCCGGCGGGTCTTCCTGATCGCCCTGGCCGTGTTCGCCGTCGCCTCCCTCGCCGGCGGCCTGGTGAGCACCGGCCCCCTGCTGATCCTCACCCGGTTCGTGAAGGGCCTGGCCGCGGCCTTCACCGCCCCGACCGGACTCTCCATCATCACGACCAACTTCGCCGAGGGCCCGGCCCGCAACAAGGCCCTGTCGATCTACACCGTCTTCGGCGCCGGCGGCTACTCCTCCGGTCTGATCTTCGGCGGCCTGATGACGAACGTGGGCTGGCGGTGGACCTTCCTGCTGCCCGTGCCCGTCGCCCTGATCGCCCTCGCCGCGGCCATCGTCCTGGTGCCTCGCGACCGGCCCGCCGAGGAGGGCGGTCACGACCTGTGGGGTGCGCTGCTGTCCGCTGCGCCGATGCTCCTGCTCGTCTACACGGTCGTCCAGGCGCCCACCCACGGCTGGGCCTCCGTACGGACGATCGGCTCCTTCGCCCTCGTCGCGGTCCTGTTCGCGGCGTTCGTCCTGGTCGAGCAGCGGGTCAAGCACCCGCTGGTGCGCCTGGGCATCCTGCGCAAGCCGACCCTCGCCCGGGCGAGCCTGGCGATCATCGCGATCGCGGGCTCCTACTTCAGCTGGCAGTTCCTGGTGACGCTCTACCTGCAGGACACGCTCGGCTGGTCGCCGATCCACCTCGCCATGGCACTGCTGCCCGTGGGGCTGATGGTCACCGCCTCGGCGTTCGTCTCCGGTCGACTCGTGGACCGCTTCGGCACCGGTCGGATCATCGCGGTGACGATGGCCGTGATGGCGGTCGGCTACTTCGCGTTCCTGCGGATCGACACCGCGCCGTCGTACTGGACGATGCTGTTGCCCGCTGTCGTCCTGATCGGAGTGGGCTGGATCGGCTTCCCCGCCATCAACATCCAGGCCACCAGCGGCATCGACGACGAGGAGCAGGGCCTCGCGGCCGGGGTGCTCCAGACCTCGATGCAGGTGGGCTCGGCGATCGTCCTGGCGATCACCACCGCCATCGTCGCCTCGGCCCCGAGCGGCGACGCATCGCCGCAGGCGGTGCTCGACGGCTTCCGACCGGGCCTGATCTTCGCCGGAGCGGTGGCGATCGCAGGTGCTGTCATCGCCCTGCTCGGGCTGGTCCAGCGCCGGCAGGAGCCCGGCGAGGACGTCGAGCTCGACGTCGACCTCTCGGAGGAGCTCGCCGCCTGAGCGACGATCTCAACCTCCCACCAGCGGGTCCGGGCGCACCACGCGCTCGGGCCCGCCCGGCGTTCGACTACTTCTTGGCCTTCTCCGCCGGCTGGGTAGTGGAGAGGGCGGCGACGAAGGCCTCCTGCGGGACCTCGACACGGCCGACCATCTTCATCCGCTTCTTGCCCTCCTTCTGCTTCTCGAGCAGCTTGCGCTTACGGCTGATGTCGCCGCCGTAGCACTTGGCAAGGACGTCCTTGCGGATGGCGCGGATGGTCTCGCGGGCGATCACGCGGGCGCCGATGGCGGCCTGGATCGGGACCTCGAACTGCTGGCGCGGGATGAGCTCACGCAGCTTGCCGACGAGCATCACGCCGTAGGCGTAGGCGGCGTCGCGGTGCACGATCGCGGAGAACGCGTCGACCGGCTCGCCCTGGAGCAGGATGTCGACCTTCACCAGGTCGGCGGCCTGGTCGCCGGAGAACTCGTAGTTGAGCGAGGCGTACCCCTTGGTCTTCGACTTGAGCTGGTCGAAGAAGTCGAACGCGATCTCACCCATCGGCAGGATGTAGCGCATCTCGACGCGGTCCTCGGAGAGATAGTCCATCCCGAGCAGGGTGCCGCGCTTCATCTGGCACAGCTCCATGATCGTGCCGATGTAGTCGCTCGGCGACAGGATCGTCGCCTTCACGATCGGCTCGCGGACCTCGTTCACCTTGCCGTCGGGGTACTCCGAGGGGTTGGTCACCTCGATCTCGGTGCCGTCCTCCATCTTCACGTTGTAGATCACGTTGGGAGCCGTCGAGATGAGGTCGAGGTTGAACTCGCGCTCGAGCCGCTCGCGGGTGATCTCCATGTGGAGCAGGCCGAGGAAGCCGATCCGGAAGCCGAAGCCCAGCGCGCCGGAGGTCTCCGGCTCGAAGGTCAGCGCAGCGTCGTTGAGCTGCAGCTTCTCCAGGGCGTCGCGCAGCGTCGGGTAGTCGTCGCCGTCGATCGGGTAGAGGCCGGCGAAGACCATCGGGTTGGGGTGCGAGTAGCCGCCGAGGGCCTCGATCGCGCCGTTGTGCTGGCTGGTGACCGTGTCGCCGACGCGGGACTGGCGCACGTCCTTCACCCCGGTGATGAGGTAGCCGGTCTCACCGACGCCCAGGCTGTCGCACTTGAGCGGCTCGGGGCTGATCACGCCGAGCTCGAGCATCTCGTGGGTGGCACCGGAGGACATCATCTTGATCCGGTCGCGGTGGGTGAGCTTGCCGTCGAAGACCCGGACGTAGGTGACCACGCCGCGGTAGGTGTCGTAGACGGAGTCGAAGATGAGGGCGCGCGCCGGGGCGTCGGGGTCGCCCACCGGGGCCGGCACCTGCTTGACGATCTCGTTGAGCAGCTCGGTCACGCCGAGGCCGGTCTTCGCGCTGGTCAGGAGCACGTCCGACGGGTCGCAGCCGACCAGGTTGGCGAGCTCCTCGGCGTACTTCTCGACGTTGGCGCTCGGCAGGTCGATCTTGTTGAGCACCGGGATGATGGTGAGGTCCGCGCCCATCGCCAGGTAGAGGTTGGCCAGCGTCTGGGCCTCAATGCCCTGGGCGGCGTCGACCAGCAGGATCGCGGCCTCGCACGCCTGCAGCGAGCGGGAGACCTCGTAGGTGAAGTCGACGTGGCCCGGGGTGTCGATCATGTTGAGGATGTACGTGCCGGCGCCGGCCTCGATGTCGTGCTCGGCGGCCGCCTCGGGCGTGACGGTCCACGGCATCCGTACGGCCTGCGATTTGATCGTGATGCCGCGCTCGCGCTCGATGTCCATGCGGTCGAGGTACTGCGCCTTGGCCTCACGCTCGCCGACGACACCCGTCAGCTGCAGCATCCGGTCGGCCAGCGTCGACTTGCCGTGGTCGATGTGGGCGATGATGCAGAAGTTGCGGATGATCGCGGGATCAGTGGATCCGGGCACAGGTGCGGTCATGGTGCGGCCATCATCCCTTGCCAGGTCCCGTCGAGCCAAAGGCCCGCACTCCCCTACTCGGGGCTGTCCAGGAACTCCCGGGTCTTGGCGATGGCGAAGCCCCAGCCCTGCTGCACTGTCGGCTTGGGCGGAACGGCGACCTCGTCGGGATTGGTCAGCACGTCGACCAGGACGGGACCGGGGTGGGCCAGCGCCTCGGCGAGCGCCCGGTCGACCGCCCCGGCCTCCGTGACCCGGATCCCCTTCACGCCGACCGACTCCGCTACCGCGGCGAGATCCGGGTTGTGCAGCACCGTGCCGTACTCCGGGAGGCCGACCTGCTCCATCTCCAGCTTCACCATCCCGAGACGCCCGTTGTCGAAGACGAGCAGCTTGACCGGCAGGTCGTGGGTCGCGGCGGTGATCAGATCGCCGAGCAGCATCGTCAGGCCGCCGTCGCCGCAGAACGCGATCACCTGGCGGTCCTTGTCGAGCGCCTGGGCGCCGAGCGCCTGCGGCATGGCGTTGGCCATCGAGCCGAGGTTGAACGACCCGAGCAGGCGCCGCTCGCCGCGCATCCGGACGTAGCGGGCCAGCCAGGTGGTCGCCATGCCGGTGTCGGTGGTGAAGACGGCGTCCTCAGCGGCGAGCCGATCGGCCGCTGCCGCCAGGACCTCGGGGCGCACCCGGCCGTCGGGGTTGTCCACCTTGCGGCGCAGCAGCCCGACGGGCTTGCTCTCGTACGCCGGGTCCGCGATGGCGTCCTGACGCTCGCGCCACGACGCGTACGCCTCGCGGGCCTTGTCGAGGTGCGCCGTGTCGTCCTTGGGACTGAGCTGGGCGAGCAGCGCCTGCAGCGTCAGGCGGCTGTCGCCCACCACCGCATGGTCGACCGGGTGGCGCCGACCGATCGAGCCACCGTCGATGTCGAGCTGCACGACGGTCTTCCCGCTGGGATAGAACTCCTTGTACGGGAAGTCCGTGCCGACCATGAGCAGCAGGTCGCAGCCCTCGAAGGCGACTGCCGAGGCGTGCCCACCGAGCAGGCCGGACTGGCCGACCTCGTACGGGTTGTCGCGCTCCAGACCCTCCTTGCCCTTGAGCGTGATCACCATCGGCGCGCTGAGCCGCTCGGCGACCTCCAGCACCTCCGCGCGCGCATGCCGCGCGCCCTGGCCGACCAGCATCGTCACCGAGCCCGCCGCGTTGATCGCCTCGGCCGCCTCCTGCACGGAGGTCGGGCTCGGCGGCAGCGGCGGGTTGTCGGTGACGAAGCGCGGCGTACGGGTGTGCTTGGCGACGTCGAGGCCGCCGACGTCGCCCGGCAGGGTGAGGACCGCGACACCGCGGTGCTGCAGCGCCGCGTTGCCGGCCCGCTCGATCAGGTTGGGCAGCTGCGCGGGGTCGGTGACGGTCGCGTGGAAGACCGCGACGTCGGAGAAGAGAACCTCGTTGTCGACCTCCTGGAAGAAGTCCGAGCCGATCTCGGGACGCGGCACCTGTCCGCAGATCGCGAGCACCGGCGCATGGGACTTCTTGGCGTCGTACAGGCCGTTGAGCAGGTGGATCGAGCCGGGGCCGACCGTGCCCATGCAGACGCCGAGGCGGCCGGTGAGCTGCGCCTGCGCGCCGGCGGCGAAGGCGCCCACCTCCTCGTGACGTACGCCCATCCAGGTGATCCGGTCCTCCTGCCGGATGGCGTCGGTGACGGGGTTGAGGGCGTCGCCGACGACACCCCACACATGGGTCACGCCATGCTCGGCGAGGGATTCGATGAGCAGCTCGGCAACGGTGGTCACGATGGTCCTCCTCGGGGCCGACGGATCGGCGGATCGATCAGGGGCGAAAGCGGTCGGGGTCGGCCAGCTCCCAGTCGCGCACCCAGGTGGGGGGCGGCGACGTGTACAGCTGGCCGGGGCTCAGGTGGTCGAAGATCTCGTCGTAGCCGAGGATCGTCTGGTGGTCGACGCGCCGGCGCAGCATGTGCGGCCGCAGCTCCTCGAACGAGCTCAGCCCCATCGAGGCGACGACCTGGGCGGCCTGCTCGACGACCGCCTTCTGATAGTTGAAGACCCGCTCGGACTTCGACGGCACGTCGAGGGCGCGCATCCGCTTGGGATCCTGCGTCGCGACCCCCACCGGGCAGTGGTTGGTGTGGCAGCGCTGCGACTGGATGCAGCCCACCGCCTGCATCATCGCGCGGGCGGCGTTCGTGTAGTCGGCGCCCTGGAGGATCCGCTTGACGACGTCGACGCCGCTGGAGACCTTGCCGCTGGCCCCGATCCTGATCCGGTCGCGCAGGCCGACGCCGACCAGGGCGTTGTGCACGGTCATCAGTCCCTCGGTGAGGGGCATGCCGACGTGGTCCTCGTACTCCAGCGGGGCGGCGCCGGTGCCGCCCTCGGCCCCGTCGACCACGATGAAGTCGGGCGTGATGCCCTCCTCGACCATCGCCTTGCAGATCGCGAGGACGTCCACCCGCGAGCCGACGCAGAGCTTGAAGCCGACCGGCTTCCCGCCGGCCAGCTCGCGGAAGCGCGCGAGGAAGCGGACCAGCTCACGCGGCGTGGAGAACACCTGGTGGTACGCCGGGGAGACGCACTTCTCCCCGACCGGGATCCCGCGGGTGTCGGCGATCTCCTGCGTCACCTTGGCCCCGGGCAGGACCCCGCCGATCCCGGGCTTGGCTCCCTGGCTGAGCTTGAGGCTGACCATCTTGACCTGGTCGTCGGCGGCCTTGGCGGCGAACTCCTGCTCGTCGAAGCCCCCGTCCTTGGTGCGGGCGCCGAAGTAGCCGGACCCGATCTCCCAGACCAGGTCGCCGCCGTTGCGGTGGTACGGGCTGATCGCGCCCTCACCGGTGTCGTGGGCGAAGCCGCCCATCGCCGCGCCGCGGTTGAGCGCCTCGATCGCGCGGGCCGAGAGCGAGCCGAAGCTCATCGCCGAGACGTTGAGCAGCGCCATGTCGTACGGCTGGGTGCAGTCCGGCCCGCCGATCCGCACCCGCGGCGGCTCGGGCGCGGGATCCACCGGGACGGTGGAGTGCAGCAGGTACTCGTAGCCGATCTCGTCGAGGTCGCGCTCGGTGCCGTACGGCTGCTCCTCCTTGATCCCCTTGGCGCGCTGGTAGATCGCCGAGCGGGTGTCCCGGTCGAACGGGCGGCCGTCGTAGTTGCGCTCGATGAAGTACTGCTGCATCTCGGGGCGGATGGACTCGAGCAGGTAGCGCATGTGCCCGACGACCGGGTAGTTGCGCAGGATCGAGTGCTTGCGCTGCACCAGGTCGTAGACACCGAGCACCAGGAGCGCGACGACGAAGGCGGCCAGCAGCAGCCAGCCCCACCCGCCGATCGCGGCGGCGAGGACGGCGACCAGTGACAGCGCCGCCAGCACGCCGAGGACCAGGAATCTGAGCACGAGACGCCGTACCCGGCAGGCGACCCGGGCAAGCGCCACCGCACCTGGACAGATCCTGGGAGCGCGGTCCTGGCAGGATGGCGCGGGTGAGTGGTGTGATCCCCGTCGACTATCCCGTCGGGCGGACCGCCCGCCGTCTCGGCTGGGTGCACCTCCCGCCGCGCGTGCGGGCCGAGGTGGAGCGTCGACTCGGCTCGGCGGTCGTCGAGGACCGGTCCAGCGAGGCCGGCTTCACGCCGGGCCTGGCCGCGGTGCTGACCTGTGCCGACGGCTCCCGGCACTTCCTCAAGGCGGCCTCGACCAAGGCGCAGAAGGTCGTCGCCGACGCGTACCGCGGCGAGGTGTCGCAGCTGCGCGCGCTGCCGCCCTCCGCGCCGGCTCCCCGGCTGCGGTGGTCGATGGAGGTCGAGGAGTGGGTGGTGCTGTGCATCGAGCACGTCGACGCCGTCTCGCCTGCCCGGCCGTGGGCTCCTGCTGATCTCGCGGCGTGCTCGGCCATGCTCGTTCGCGCCGCCGAGGCACTGACTCCGGCACCGGGCATCGGCACGCCGTCCTTCGCCGAGGAGGTGGGCAGCTGGGCCGGGCTGTGGCACTCCCAGCTCTCCCACCTGCCGCACGCGGCCGAGTGCGGCGCGCTCGCTGCGCGGATCGACGAGGTGGCCGCCGGCGCGACGCTGGTGCACGGCGACCTGCGCGAGGACAACCTCCTGCTGTCGACGTCGGGCGAGCAGGCGTGGCTGTGCGACTGGGCCTGGCCCTCGCGCGGCGCGGCCTGGATCGACTCGCTGCTGCTCCTCATCGGGCCGCGCGGCGACGGCCTCGACGTCGAGGCGCACCTCGCGGCGCACCCGCTGCTGAGCCGTGTCGCAGCCGAGGACATCGACACCGTCCTCGCGCTCCACCTGGGCTATTTCACCGTCGCCGCGGACCTGCCGCGGGTGAGCAACTCCCCCTGGTTGCGCACGATGGCGGCCTGGCATCGAGACGTGTTGCACGACTGGCTGGCCGAGCGGCGGGGCTGGCGGGTCTGATCGTGGGGCATGAGCGGATTTGAGGGCACTCCCGCGCCGCTGCTAATCTCGGTAGTCGCGTGTTCGCAGTTGGGCCTCTCCCCTCTGATTTCCCCGAGGGGCCGGGCGGATCGCACCGAAGACCTAACTGAGCCGAACCCCAAGGACTGAAAGAAGCACATGGCGAACATCAAGTCGCAGATCAAGCGCAACAAGCAGGCCATCAAGGCGACCGAGCGCAACAAGGCCGTCAAGAGCGAGCTCAAGACCGCCATCCGCAAGTTCCGCGAGGCCGCGGACGCCGGCGCCGAGAACGCCGCCGAGCTGGGCCGCGCCGCGACCCGCCTGCTCGACAAGGCCGCCTCGAAGGGTGTCATCCACAAGAACCAGGCCGCGAACCGCAAGTCGTCGGTCGCCAAGAAGGCCTCTTCGCTCTGATCTTCTGAGCATCTCGTCGGCCCCGTCTCGCAAGAGGCGGGGCCTTCGTCGTTTCGCCGAGTCGGCCCTCCGGCACCGCCGACTCGGCCCTCCCGCACCGCCGACTCGGCCCTCCCGCACCGCTGACTCGGCCCTGCGGCACGGCTGAGTCGGCCGTCCGTCAGCGGCGCAGACCAGTGATCGTCAGCACGAGCCGCTCGAGGGTGTACTCGGGATCGCTCGCCGCGCCCTTGAGGTCGGCGTCGGCCTGGGCGACCGCGCGGATCGCCGCGGCAAGCCCCGCCTCGTCCCAGCCGCGGGCGACGGACGGCAGCTTCTTGAGGGCGTACGGATTGATCGACTTGCGGTTGCCGCCGACGTAGTTGGCCAAGGTGCGGAGCTGTCCCGCGATGCTGCTGAGCAGGTAGACGGCGCTGGTGCCGGACTCGATCGCCCATCGCACGCCTTCCATCGCCTCGAGCCGCTGACCGGCCAGGAGCGCGTCGGCGATCTCGAAGTTCTTCACCTCGGCGCGGCCACCGAAGTACTGCGCCACCTGCTGCTCGCCGATCGTCGTGCCCGGGAAGTCGCTGACCAGCTGTTCGAGCGCCGAGGAGAGCATCCGCAGGTCCTCCCCGACCGCCTGGATCAGGAATGCGGCCGCGTCCGGCTCGATCCGGGCGCCGTGTGCCTTCGCCTCCGCGGTGACGTACTTCGGCAGGTCCCAGGTCTTGATCGACTCGGACTTCACCTCGGTCACGGTGGGCAGCTTGCGAAGCTTGGCCAACGTGCCGCTGCCCTTGGGGCCGCCGCCGTGCACCAGGACCAGCGCGACCTCCTCAGCCGGTTGGGTGGCGTAGTCGACGAGGCCGGCGACGGACTCATCGGGGAGGTTCTCCAGGGCGCGTACGACGACGCAGCGCACGCTGGAGAAGAGACTGGGCGCGCTGAGCTCGCCGAGGGTGCCGAGGGTGAGGTCGTTGGCGAGAGTATCGGCGAGCTCGGCCTCCGGGTCGTACTTCTTGACCGCGGCTCGCACCGAACGCACGGTCCGCTCGCTGAGGAACTCCTCCTTGCCCGTCACCAGGATCACCCGGCCCAGGACGTCGGCAGCGCTCGGTGTGCTCGTCATGATGGCGTCAGCCTGCCACATCGGCCGGAGGGCCGAGTCGGCGGTGCGGGATGGCCGAGTCGGCGGTGCGGGATGGCCGAGTCGGCGGTGCGGGAGGGCCGAGTCGGCGGTGCGGGAGGGCCGAGTCAGCGGGTCTCATAGCCCATTCCGGCGCCATCCACGGTGACCGCGACGGAGCCGTCCTGGTCGGTCCGCAGCACCCTCACACCGTCGGTGGTGAGCGGAATCAGGGTGGAGGGAGCCGGATGGCCGTACTCGTTGTCGGCGCCGACCGAGGCGATCGCGAGCCGGGGGTGGAGGCCGAGGAGCCAGTCCTCGTCCTGGTAGCGCGATCCGTGGTGCGGGATCTTGAGTACGTCGACGTGCAGGCCCGGCACGCTGCGCGCGATCGCCTCCTGCCCGTCGGGCTCGACGTCGCCGGTGAGCAGGATCGAGAGCCCGTGTGTACGGGCGAGCAGCACGACGCTGGCGCCGTTGGCGGTGGAGCCGTCGCCCGGCCCCGTCGTCGGTGAGTCTGCGGTCGGCCAGAGCACCTGGAGCGTCACCTCCCCCACCTGCACGGTCGCCCCGTACGGCGCCGGGAGCGGCACCACGCCCGCCCGGCGCGCCGCGCGCTGGACCTCGGCCACCCCCTCCGGCGGGTCCTGCAGCCGGGTGGTCCAGATCCGGCCCACGCGGCGGCCCTCGACGACCGCCTCGATCCCGCCGACGTGGTCGGCGTGGAAGTGGGTGAGCACCAGCAGCGGCACGTCCCGGATGCCGAGGCGGTCGAGGCAGTCGTCCATCGGCCGCGGATCGGGACCGGCGTCGATGACGACGCCGGCGTGCGGGCCGCTGCGCAGGACCGTCCCGTCGCCCTGCCCGACGTCGCACACCAGATAGACCCAATCCGGCGGTGGCCACCCCGGCGCCGGCCAACGGATGACCGTGACGACAACCAGACCGAGGCAGCAGAAGGCCCCGGTGCCGCGACGCCGCAGCACGCGCGGCATGCAGAAGGCGATCACGACGACGAGCAGCGTGAGGACGCCGATCGCGATCGCCCCGGTCCCCCAGCCGATCGCCGCGGTCGGCAACGCCGCGGTGCGCTGGGCGACCGTGACGATCCAGGCGACGCACCACCAGGCGAGCCAGCCGACGCACCTCCCCAGCCAGGGCCACACCAGCCCGAGCAGACCGCCGAGGAGTCCGAGCACGGTGGCCGGGCCGACCGCCGGCTCGGCCAGCAGGTTCGCCAGCACCGCGACGATGCTGACCTGTCCGGAGATCACCGCGATCAGGGGCGTACAGGCCAGCTGGGCGGCGGCCGGGACGGCGATGGCCTCCGCGAGCCACCGGGGCAGCCAGCGGGCGAGAGCATCCCGCCACGACGGGGCGAGGAGGAGGATCCCGGCGGTCGCCAGCACCGAGAGCGCGAAGCCCATCGAGGTCGCCAGGGTCGGGTCGAGCAGCATCAGCACCAGGACGGCGCCACCCAGTCCGCGCAACCCGCGGGACCGGCCGTTGTGCCCCATCGCCAGCAGTCCGACGGCGCCCATGGCGGCGGCGCGCAGCACGCTGGGCTCTGTCCGGGCGAGCACCACGAAGCCGACGATGCCCAGGGTCGCCACCACCGGCAGCCAGCGCCCACGCACCCCGACCCAGCGCGCCACGATGAGCAGGAAGCCGACGACGAGCGTCAGGTTGGTGCCGGAGACGGCCAGGAGATGAGTGAGCCCGGTCGTCCGGAAGTCATCGCTGATCGTATCGTCGACCCCGCTCTCGTCCCCATCGACCAGCGCCGGCACGATCCCGCGCTCCGGGTCGGGACGGCCTGCCACCGATGCTCGTACGGCGGCACGCAGCTGTGCGGACGCCTGCCACCACACGTCGGGACCGTCGAGGCGCCGCGGATCGGCATCGGCCAACACCAGCGCTGCGGTGTCGGGCTCGTCGGCCACGACCAGGCGTCCCGAGGTGGCGACGGTCTCCCCGAGCGGCACGTGCGCCCAGGCGGTGTCACCGAGCAGCACGACGGGTGCCCGGACCGAGAAGGTGTGGCCGCGGCCCGTCACCACACGCACCTGCGCGCGCAGAAGCTGCCGCGTGCCGTGCGCCTCGACGATCGTGCGCGGATCCGAGGTCACCACCGCGACGACCTGCACCTCTGCACCGCGTTGCGCGAGCCTCGCCACCGGGTCGTGCCGGATCTGCAGGGTCCGGAAGCCGGCCACGGCGAGCACCGCGAGCAGGACCGCGATCGCGCCGACCGCGGTCGCGCGGAGCGCGGGTCGCCGAACGGCCATCGCAGTGGCGCCGCCCAGGGCGACGACGCCCGCGGCGACGGCTGCCCCCGCCTGATGGGCGGCCAGCGCCGCGAGAAGTCCGCCCGCCCAGGCGCACAGGCCGATCAGCGGCAGCCGGAGGTCGCGCGTGGCGACGGATCCATCACCCGACAAGGACGGAGCCATCACTCAGCGTCAGACGGTGACGTGCGGGGTCAGCTTCTCCAGCGTCGCGGGGCCGATGCCATCCACCTCGAGCAGCTCCTGGACCGACGTGAAGCCGCCGTTCTGCTCGCGCCACTCGAGGATCGCTTGGGCGGTCACCGGGCCGACGCCGGGCAGGGTGTCCAGCTCCTCGGCGGTCGCGGTGTTGAGGTTGACCAACCCACCGTCGCCCGTGGCGCCTGGCAGCGGCACTCCCGATCCGAGGCTGGAGGCAGCGACCGGAGCACCCACGACGACCTGCTGGCCGTCGGCGAGCACCGCCGCGAGGTTGAGACCTCGCAGCGTGCCGCGGCGCGGGACACCGCCCGCCGCCTTGAGGGCATCGGTGACCCGCGAGCCGGTCGGCAGGATCACGATCCCCGGTCGGCGGACCTTGCCCTCGACGTCGACGGTCACCATCGCGGCCGCTGACGTCGCGCTCGGTGCGACCACAGCGGTCGCGGTGGCGCCACCTCCGGTGGCAGCGAGCGGTACGAGGGGCGATGCGGCCGCGGTGGGCGCCGAGACCGGGGACAGATCGGTGGCCCGACCACGGGCGAGCCACCAACAGGTGAGCGCGAGGGCGGCGGCGAGGACGAGCGCGATCACGGTGAGCTGGGAGGGCCCCAGCCGAGCGCGCCCCTGGAGGGCCTCCGGGAGCCGCGGCCGCATCGTGAGCGAACGGCGTGCGGCATGGCGCCCGGGCTCCGGGACCAGCGCCACCACCGGTGACTCCGGCACCGCAGGTGACGCCCCCTCCGCCGCCTCCACGCCGGGCCACGCCACCGCCGCGGTGTGCGCCGTCCACCACGCGCTCTTTTCCGGAGTGCCCTCGGCAGCGGTCTCGGCACGCACCAGGGCGAGCCGCCTGCTCAGGGTCTCCTGCTGCACGTCGGGTCGAGTTCGCATGCCGCGACGCTAGGCCGGACCGACGACCGCCGCAGCCGCCCGAAGACGTCCTGGGGACAACGATGCCCGCGGGCCACCCTGTGGACGGGAAGTGGCTCGAACCGCACCCTCCGGCACCCGAGCGACCGCCGAGCGAGGAGCGAGCGCGACGCCTTGGCCACCGAGCGCGGGCAGCGCTAGAGCGCCGGCGCCACCACGACCGAGAGCATGCCCGGACCCACATGCGCGCCGAGGCCGGCGCCGACCTCGCCCACGTGCACGGGGACCGCGAGGCGCTCCCCCAGGCCGGCGGTGAGCGACTCGGCGAGCCGCTCGGCCCGCTCGGCGGCAGCGAGGTGGCCGACGGCCACCTCGACCTGACCCTCGGGCACCGCCACGAGCGCGAGCTCCTCCATCCGGGCGAGCGCCCGCTGCGATGTGCGCACCTTCTCCATCACCACCACCCGGCCGTCCTCGAACGTCAGCAGGGGTTTGACCGCGAGCGCCGAGCCGACGAGAGCGGCCGCAGTGCCGATCCGCCCGCCGCGTCGCAGCGGCTCCAGCGAGTCGACGTACATCAGGGTGCGGGTGGCCTCGGCGCGCGCCTTCGCGATCCGGGCGGCCTCCTCGATCGAGGCGCCGCCGCGTACGGCCTGCAGGGCTGCTGCTGCGGCGAAGCCGACCGAGGGTCCGACGGCCCGGGTGTCGAGCGTGGTCACCGGGATCGACACCTCACGCGCCGCCAGCTGGGCCGACTCCAGAGTGCCGCTCAGCTCTGCGGAGAGGTGGATCGAGAGGATCTGGTCGTGGCCCTCGGCGGCGAGCCGGGCGTAGACGTCGCGCATCGTCGCCGGCGACGGGCGTGACGTGCTGACCTTGCGCTTGGCGGCGAAGGCGGCCAGAACGGCGCTCGGCGAGGCCTCCTCGTCGCCCTCGGCGAAGCACTCCTCGTCGATGACGACCTGCAACGGCACGACCGTCACGCCGGCGGGCATCTCCCCGGTGGGAAGGAGCGCGGTCGAGTCGGTGACGACTGCGATCGACGATGCCATGGCCTAGACCCTAGCGGGTGACGGTCGCCACTCGCTGGGTCGAGATCGGCGTCACGCCGATCACATCGTCCACGTTCGTGACAGTGGACCTCAGACATGGGTACAGAGCACGTCATGACCATCGAGATCAATGAACGTGGGCAGTCCCCCGACGCCGCTGAGCTGCCCGGGGTCATCCTGCTCGTCAGCCTGGTGGCGATCCTGACGCTGATCTGCTGGCTCAGCCTCTGACGTCGTCGGCGCGCCGGCCCCTCTGCCCCGCGACGATCTGAACCTAGGACACAGCCGCACGATCAGAAGACCGGCGCGCCCCGCAGAACGCGTACGTCCGCGACGACCTGGGCGAGGACCAGCGACGGTGCCGTGGAGGAGCGCGACGATTCCGGCGTGCTCGATGCCCGACCGGGCGATGTCAGCCCGGCCGGGCGATGTCAGCCCGGCCGGGCTCGTGGCGCCGACACCGGGTTGCCGACGACCACGCACGCCTCGAGAAGTGACCTCTCGGGCCGCAGAAAGTGACTTCTCGACTCAGACGACGATGTTGACGAGCTTCGGCGCCCGGACGATGACCTTCTTCGGCACCTCACCACCGAGGTCGACCGCAGCCAGCGCGAGCGCCTCCAGGTCGCCCTCCGAGATCGAGGGCGGGACCTCGAGACGGGCGCGGACCTTGCCCTTGACCTGGACGACCGCGGTGACGGTGTCGTCGACCAGCAGCGCCTCGTCGATCGCCGGCCAGCCGGCGCGGGCGACCGTGGTGTCGAGCTGCGGGTTGCGGCCGAGCCGCTCCCACATCTCCTCCGCGGTGTAAGGCGCGACCAGAGACAGCAGGATCGCGACGGCCTCGACGGCCTCCCGTACGGCGGGGTCAGCGGCGCCGGCACCCGAGTCGATGGTCTTGCGGGTCGCGTTGACCAGCTCCATCGTGCGGGCCACGACCACGTTGAAGCGGTAGCTCTCCATGAGGCCCTCGACCTCGTGCAGCGTCTTGTGCGTGACCCGACGCAGCGCGACATCGCCCTCGGCGGCGTCGACGCCTGGGGCCGAGGTCACGTCGGTCGCGAGCCGCAGCGCACGCTGCAGGAAGCGCACCGAGCCGGCCGGCGAGACGTCGGCCCAGTCGATGTTGTCCTCCGGCGGGCCGGCGAAGACCAGCGTCAGGCGGACGGCGTCGACGCCGAACTCGTCGAGCTGCTCGCCGAGGTTGACGCCGTTGCCGAGCGACTTGGACATCTTCTTGCCCTGGTTGATCACGACGCCCTGCGACATCAGCCGGGTGAAGGGCTCCTCGAACTCGAGGTAGCCCTTGTCGTGCAGGACGTAGGTGAAGAAGCGCGAGTAGAGCAGGTGGAGCACCGCGTGCTCGACGCCGCCGACGTACTGGTCGACCGGGCCCCACTGCTTGAGCGCCTCCACGTCGAAGGGCGCGGTGTCCAGGTGCGGGGAGACGTAGCGCAGGAAGTACCACGACGAGTCGACGAAGGTGTCCATCGTGTCGGAGTCGCGCTTGGCGGGACCGCCGCACTGCGGGCACTCGACGTTCGCCCAGGACTCGATCGCGGCCAGCGGGGAGCTGCCCTTGGGCTTGAGCTCCTCGCCCTTCACGTCGTCGGGCAGCCGGACGGGCAGCTCCGACTCGGGCACCGGGACCTCACCGCACGTCTCGCAGTGGATGATCGGGATCGGGGCGCCCCAGAAGCGCTGGCGCGAGAGCAGCCAGTCGCGCAGGCGGTAGTTGACCGTGCCCTGCCCGGTGCCGGCGGCCTCGAGCTTGGCGATCGCCTCGGCGACCGCGGCCGCCTTGTCGTACGGGGGCGCGTCCTCGGAGTCGTCGTAGACCGGCACGATCGGCAGGTCGAACTTCTCAGCGAACTCGCGGTCGCGCTGGTCGTGCGCGGGCACGGCCATGATCGCGCCGGTGCCGTAGTCGGCCAGCACGTAGTCGGCGGCCCAGACCGGGATCTGCTCACCGGTCAGCGGGTTGGTCGCGGTGATGCCCAGGTCGACGCCGGTCTTCGGGCGGTCGGTGGCCAGGCGATCGATGTCGGAGGCCTTGCGGGTCTCCTCGACGTACGCCTCGAGCACGCCGGCCTGCGCGGGGGCGACGACCTCGGCGGCGAGGGCGGCGTCGGCGGCGACGACCATGAAGGTCGCGCCGGCCAGCGTGTCGGGGCGGGTGGTGAAGACCGTGACGGTCCGCTCCTCGCCGGAGGCGAGGCGCATGACGAAGTCGACGTGAGCGCCCTCGGATCGACCGATCCAGTTGCGCTGCGAGGCGACGACGCGGTCAGGCCAGTTGCCCTCGAGCTGGTCGATGCCGTCGAGCAGGCGCTGGGCGTAGTCGGTGATCTTGAAGTACCACTGCGTCAGCTCCTTCTTGGTCACCACCGCGCCACAGCGCTCGCAGGTGCCGTCGGCCAGGACCTGCTCGTTGGCGAGCACGGTCTGGTCGTTGGGGCACCAGTTGACCGGGGAGTTCTTGCGGTAGGCCAGGCCCCACTCGCGGAACTTCAGGAAGAGCCACTGGGTCCAGCGGTAGTACTCGGGGTCGGAGGTGTGCAGGCGCGTGGACCAGTCGAAGGAGACGCCGTAGCGGCGGAAGGACTCCGCCTGGGTCTCGATGTTGGCGTAGGTGTACTGCGCCGGGTGCTCGTTGCGCTTGATGGCCGCGTTCTCGGCCGGCAGGCCGAAGGAGTCCCAGCCGATCGGGTTGAGGACGTCGTAGCCCTTCTGCCACCAGTAGCGCGCGAGCACGTCGTGCAGCGCCATCACCTCGGCGTGGCCCATGTGCAGGTCACCCGACGGGTAGGGGAACATCGTCAGCGCGTAACGCTTCTCGGCGCCCCCGAGCAGCCCCGCCTTGAACGGATCGATCCGCTCCCAGACCGGTCGCCACTTCTCCTGCAGCGCCTCGACGTCGTACGTCGTGGCCTCGTGCTGCTCCTGCGTCATCGCCCTCGTCCCTCTACCGTCCGGTGAAACCTGGACGATCATCCCAGACCGAGGGGTCAGACTCCTACGCAGTGCGCCTTAGCGCTCTCCGCTCACAGGTGCCTACGCGGGCAGCAGCAGGGCGGGCAGCAGCTGGCGCAGCGACAGCTCGATCTGGTCCAGCGCCGGCGTCGGGCGGTCGTGCATCCTGAGCAGCGCCTGCTGGAAGAGGCCGTCGACGATGGCGTACGCGATCTGCGGCGAGACCGCGATCTCGCAGCCGGCGAGCTCGGCGTAGCGCGAGACGACCCGCCAGACCATGTCCAGCAGCCAGCCGTCGATCAGGTCGACGGTCTCGCGCAGCGGCTCCTCGAACATGCTCGCCGAGCGCAGGTCGTACCAGAGGCGGTGCATCGGCGCATCCGAGCTGAGCGTCAGGCGCAGCTTGGCGATGAAGCCCTCGACGAGCTCCTCGGCGGTGGTGGAGCGGGCGATGATGTCGTCGTAGCGCTGCACGCAGCGCGACTTGTGGAACCGCACGCAGTAGACGATGAGCTCGTTCTTGTCGCGGAAGTAGTAGTGCACGACGCCGTGGCTGAACGGGGAGTTCGCGGCGATGTCGCGCAGACCGGTACGGGCATAGCCCAGCTCACCCAGGGTGACGAGCGCCGACTCCGCGAGCTGGTCGCGGCGCGTCTGGTGCTTGTCCTCGGTGCTTCGGCGTGGGTGAAGGACCACGCCCTCCTCGGCGGCAGCGCTACTCGCGACCATGGTGAACTCCAATCAGCGGCCAACCCCCCGAGCAGCAACCCTAACCCCGCGAACGCGTCCCTGGGTACGAATCCGACGGGTCATTGAAGGTCCCGGTTTCCGTGTCTAGACAGGCGTGAAATCCCTCCACCTGACCAGAAATGTTCGACACCGAATGATTTGGTGACGTGTACCTCACGTGTGAAGATGTCCGTGCGCCGCTGACCTGCTGCGTGACCCAGGCGAAGACCCCCCCATTTCGTCAGGGCCACTGCCGGGTCAGCGGCGTCCTTTCATCCCCGGGACGGGTCGATCAGGATCTTGGCGTGCTCGCCGGCATCCGCGAGCTGGTCGAACGCCTCAGCGACGCCCGTGAGGCCGACGGTCCCGGTGACCAGCGGCGCCGGGTCGACGCGGCCGGAGGCGATCCACTGCAGGGTCTCGTGGAACTCGGCCGGGTCGTAGCCGAAGACGAATCGCAGGTCGATCTCCTTGCCGATCGCGACGGCCGGGCGGATCTGGTCGGGCTCCATGCAGACGCCGACGACCAGGACCCGCGAGCGCAGCGGCGCGTCGGCGATCATCCGGTCGATCATCCCGGGGATGCCGACGCACTCGAACACGACCGGGCCCTGGGGGACCTGCCCGGCCCGCTCGGCCAGGCGCATGGCCCGCGCCCACGGCAGGAGCGGTACGGAGCGCAGGCCCCGCATGCTGCCCAGCGCCAGGTCGAAGAGCTCGGTCGCGCTGCGGATGTGCCCGCGACGCTTGCCGTACGCGTCGAACGGGTCGGTCACGCGGGGGTCGACCACGATGTCGGCGCCGCACCGCGCCGCCAGGTCGCGGCGGGCGCCGGACAGGTCGGAGGCGACGACGGTCCGCACGCCGGCGGCCTTGAGCATGAGGATCACGGCCAGCCCGATCGGGCCGCAGCCGACCACGACCGCGACCTCGCGGGTGCCGATCTGCGCGCGCCGCACGGCATGGTGGGCGACCGCCAGCGGCTCGACCAGCGCGGCGTGATCATCAGGCACGGAGTCCGGCACCGGGAACGCGAAGGCCTCCGAGACCAGCACCTGCTCGGCGTAGGCGCCGGGCGCCTTCGGGGAGAGGCCGGTCAGGTGGACGCCCTCGCGGGTGCCGAGCATCGGCAGCGCCACCATCCGCGTCCCCTTCGCCCAGGCTCGCCGCGTCTTGGGACCGTACGCCGCGATGGTCCCGACGAACTCGTGGCCGAGCACGACGCTGTCGCCCGAGCGCATGAAGGCGTCGTAGCCCATCTCGGCGAGCGCGTCGGCGGTCACGTCCCCGTGCGTACGGGCGTGGAGGTCGGATCCGCAGATGCCGCAGCGGGTCACGTCGAGCAGGATCTGGCCGGGACCGGGCTGGAGATCGGCGACGTCGGCGACCTCCAGCCGGCCCTCGTGCGTGGTGACGGCTCTCATGCCGCCGAGTCTGGCACGGCCTCGATCCGGTCGATCCGCGTCGCCGTCAGGTAGACCACGACGGCGAGGATCGCCACCAGGAAGCCGACGCTCGGCCACAGCGTGCCCAGCCCGAGGCCGCCCTCGGACCTCTCGGAGGCGAGGTAGTCGCCGATGTTGGCGCCCAGCGGGCGGGTGAGCACGAAGGCGACCCAGAAGGTCAGCACCGGGTTGATGCCAGCCTTCCAGGCGACCAGGCACAGCGCGATCAGGCCCAGCGGCAGCAGGATCGAGGCCCCCGGGGACCAGCCGGTCAGCTCGACGGTCCAGTCACCCAGGGCGGTGCCGAGGGCGAAGGTGACGAGGATGGTCAGCCAGTACCAGCCCTCACGCGAGGTGGTGTTGATCGCGTGGATCGACAGCGTCCGCTCGCGGGCGTACCAGGCCCCGAAGACGGCGATCAGCAGCACGGTGAAGACGGTGCTGCTGATCCACAGCGGCACGTCGTGACCGTCGGTGAGGTTGTCGGTCAGGAGGGTCCCCTCGACGCTGACCAGCACGACGGTGAGCCAGTAGATCCAGGGCGTGTACGCGCGGGTGCGGAACTGGTAGGCGAGCGCCGCGACCAGGGCCACGCCGAAGAGGACCGTGGTGTTGACCAGGCCGAAGCCGAGGGTCTCGTTGATGTAGTCGGCGAAGCTCTCGCCGACGCTGGTGCACAGGATCTTGATCACCCAGAAGTAGACGGTGACCTCAGGGACCTTGTTGAGCAGCGCCACCCGAGCCGGCGGCGAGGCAATGTTCGTCGTCATGGCCCCACCGTGGCGGCGGCGGGGTGCCGACAACCTGACTGAGCTGCTCAGACGCCGCCGGCGGTCACGATCGCGTCGGTGAGGAACCCGGCGGTCAGGCCGATGAGCAGACCCACGGAGAGGAGGTCCGTGCGACGGGCCCGGGCCGCGACGCCGATCAGCTGGATGACGACGTAGAGGATCGAGCCGGCGGCGAGGGAGAGGAAGACGACGCTGACCGGCTCACTGGTGAAGCCGTGGCCGATGACCGTGCCGAGCAGCGTCGGACCCCCGCCGATGAGGCCGAGGAGCAGCAGGTACGGCCAGCTGGGCCGCTCCCCCTCGGCGCCGAGCGGCGCGACGATGCCGAAGCCCTCGGTGGCGTTGTGCAGCCCGAAGCCGATGACCAGCAGCACCGCGAGACCGATCTCGCCGGACGCGGCGGACTGCCCGATCGCGAGCCCCTCGGCGAAGTTGTGCAGCCCGATGCCGATCGCGATCATCATCGCCAGCTTGCGACCGTCGAGCTCCATGCCGGGCAGGCGGCGCTCGTACCCGACCAGGGCGAGGAGGCCGACGCCGACGCCGACGAGCATCAGCAGTCCGTACCCGATCGCCTTGCCGAGACCGCCGTCGCCCTCGTGCAGCGCGCCGAGCGCGCCGTCGATCGGCTCCCACGCGGCGGAGAGGACGTCCCACACCAGGAAGACCAGGACACCGACCGCGATGGCGGAGAGCAGCTGGCGCAGCACGGGTGCCGGCTTGGTCAGGCGGCCGATCGGGAGGCCGAGCACGATGGTCGCGCCGGCGATCAGGCCCAGGAGGAGGGTCTCGGAGAAGCTCACGGGGTGAAGACTAGGTTTGCCTTACCTCACGTGGCTACCGTGCTGTTCGTCACGTACGCAAAGATGAGGCTCATGCGGGTCCACCATCTCAACTGCGGCACGATGCGGCCGCCCCTGACTCCGGAGCTGGTCGCCCACGTGCTCCTCGTCGAGACCGACCGGGCCGGGCTGGTGCTCGTCGACACCGGGTACGGCCTCGCCGACGCCGCGGACCCGGGTGCCCGCCTCGGCCCCGGCCGGCACCTGATCCGGCCGGTCCTCGACCCCACCGAGACGGCGTTGCGCCAGGTCGAGGCGCTCGGCTTCGCCGGCTCCGACGTACGGCACATCGTGCTGACGCACGCCGACATGGACCACATCGGTGGTCTCGCCGACTTCCCCGAGGCTCGGGTCCACCTGACCACCTCGGAGGCGCGCGCCGCCCAGCAGCCGCGCAGCCGGCTCGAGCGGACGCGCTACCGCGCCGCCCAGCTCGCCCACCGCCCGCATCTGGTCGAGCACTCCCCCGTCGCCGGCGAGGCCTGGCGGGGCTTCGCCGCGGCCCGCGAGCTGACCGAGATCTCGCCGGGCATCGTGCTCGTCGCGCTGCCCGGCCACACCCGCGGGCACGCCGCCGTCGCCGTCGACGCCGGAGAGCGGTGGGTCCTGCACGCCGGGGACGCGTTCTACGACGAGCGGCAGCTCTCCGGCGGCCGTACGCCCGCCTCGATCCTGCTCTCCGAGCGGTCGTTCGCCCACGAGTGGCGCCTCGTGCAGCGCAACCACGGCCGGCTCGCCGAGCTGTGGGCCCAGCGCGACCCGGGGCTGCTGCTGGTCAACGCCCACGACCCGGCGCTGCTGCGGCGCGCTCAGCGATGACGGAGGGCTCAGGCGTGAGCGCATCGGTGCTCTGGTTCCGCCGCGACCTGCGGCTCGGGGACCATCCGGCTCTGGCTGCCGCGGCCGAGTCGGCCGCGGACCGCGGCGTGGTGCCGCTGTTCGTGCTCGACGACGCGCTGCTGCGCGCCTCCGGCCCCGCCCGGACCGCGTGGGTGCTGCGCTCACTGACCGCGCTCGACCGGGATCTGCGCGCCCACGGCTGCGGGCTGCTGGTCCGGCACGGGCGACCCGAGGACGTGGTGCCGGACGTGGTCGCGCAGACCGGAGCCGGCAGCGTGCACGTCAGCGCCGACTTCGCGCCGTACGGAAAGCGCCGCGACGAACGCGTCCGGGCGGCGCTCGCCGCGCTGCCCGAGCCGGTGCCGCTGATCGCCACCGGCTCGCCGTACGCGGTCGCGCCCGGGCGGGTGCACACCAAGACCGACAAGCCCTTCCAGGTCTACGGGCCGTTCTACCGGGCCTGGATGGCACACGGCTGGCGGGCGCCCGCGTCGAGCGACCCGAAGGCGATCGCGTGGGCGTACTCACCCTCCGGCGACCTACGCAGCGAGCCCCTGCCCGTGGAGCCGGACGTCGCCGGGATCGCCCTGCCGGAGCCCGGCGAGGCCGCGGCGCTGGCGGCCTGGGCCGCCTTCCGCGAGCAGCTCGCGGACTACCCCGAGGACCGGGAGCGGGCCGACCGCGACGGGAGCTCGCGGCTCTCGCCCTATCTGAAGATCGGCAGCATCCACCCGCGCACCCTCCTGGCCGACCTCGGCCCGGAGGACGACGTCTTCCGTCGGGAGCTGGCGTGGCGCGAGTTCTACGCAGCCGTGCTCCACGCCTGGCCGGCGAGCGCGCGGGACTACTTCCGCCCGCAGCTGCGCGGGCTGCCGTACGTCACCGGCGAGGAGCTCCGTGAGCGGTTGAGTGCCTGGCAGGACGGCCGGACCGGCTATCCGCTGGTCGACGCCGGGATGCGGCAGCTCCTGGCCGAGGGGTGGATGCACAACAGGGTGCGGATGCTGGTGGCGTCGTTCCTGGTCAAGGACCTGCACATCGAGTGGCAGCACGGCGCTCGCCACTTCCTGCGACACCTGATCGACGGAGACCTGGCCAGCAACCAGCACAACTGGCAGTGGGTCGCGGGCAGCGGGACCGACGCGGCGCCGTACTTCCGGATCTTCAACCCGGTCACGCAGTCGCGGAAGTTCGATCCCGACGGGGCCTACATCCGACGCTGGGTGCCGGAGCTGCGTGGGCTGGCCGGGCGCGACGTGCACGAGCCCTGGCGACGCGTCGAGGGCCCGCCGGCGGGATACCCGCCGCCGATCGTCGACCACGGCGAGCAGCGTGCCGAGACCCTGGCCGCGTACGAGGAGCTGCGCCGCCGCGGGTAGGCGACCAAGCGAGCGACAGCGCGAGCGAGGGACGAGCTCAGGTGCTGGCCGCGAGCGCGGGAGCCAGGCGCGAAGCACCTAGGCGACCAAGCGAGCGACAGCGCGAGCGAGGGACGAGCTCAGGTGCTGGCCGCGAGCGCGGGAGCCAGGCGCGAAGCACCTAGGCGACCAAGCGAGCGACAGCGCGAGCGAGGGACGAGCTCAGGTGCTGGCCGCGAGCGCGGGAGCCAGGCGCGAAGCACCTAGCGCTTCGGCGGGCGCGGCACCAGCTTCGGCGTCCGGGCGGCGTAGTCGGCCCACCCGGGTCGTCCCTGCATGCGTCTCTCGGTCGGCTTCACCCCGGTGACCTCCGCGAGGAACCAGGTCATCGCGATCGGCGCGGGCAGCGTCGCCAGGGCTGCGATCGGACCGGTCGCCACCCCGCCGGCGAGCCACAGGCCCCACCAGACGCAGGCGTCGCCGAAGTAGTTCGGGTGCCGGGTCCAGGCCCACAGCCCGCGATCCAGCACCGGGCCCCGCTCGGGGTCGCGCCGGTAGGCCGCCAGCTGGGCATCGCCGACCGCCTCGAAGGCGACCCCGAGGAGCCACGCGGCCGCCCCGAGCCACACCGCCCAGGGCCACCGGGTCGCGGTGGCGACACCGACCACGACCGGTGCCGAGACGAAGGCAGCCGCCGCGCCCTGGTTGACGAACACCCGCCGGACGATGGTGCCGAAGGGGACCTCCCGGTACGGGCCGCCGAGCATCTCCTCGTAGCGAGGATCGTCATGCTCGGCGGTCGTGACCCGGCGCAGGAGGTGGAGGCTCAGCCGCAGCCCCCACACCGCGACCAGGGCGACCAGCAGCCACCGCCTGATCGGCCCCCCGGCATCGAGCGCCGTGGCGACCACGCCCGCCGCCACCGCGACGGTCACGAACGCGATCCCCCAGGCGGCGTCGACGACCATGAAGCGCTGCAGCCGCCGCGACCACAGTGCCGCGGCCGTCATCACCGCACCGGCCGCGACCAGGGTGGTCGCGACCAGGGCCCACGCCGTGGTCATCGGCTCTCCCGCTCCGTGAGGCTGCCACGCTCGAAGCGCAGCTGGAGGACGTCGAGGTATCCGGCCGCGAAGCCCGCCCGGGAGTACTCCAGGTAGAAGTGCCACATCCGCGCGAAGACCTCGTCGAAGCCCAGCATCGCGACCTCGTCGGCCGCGACCCGGAAGCGCTCGTCCCACTGGCGCAGCGTCTCGGCGTAGTGCGGGCCGAGCGAGGTGCGGTGCGTCAGCCGCAGCGCGTGGCGCCGCCCCTCCTGGGCGAGCGCCTCCTCGGAGGGCAGGAAGCCGCCCGGGAAGATGTACTTGTTGATCCAGGTGTAGGTGTCACGGGTGGCGAGCATCTGGGCGTGCGGCATCGTGATCGCCTGCAGCGCGATCGTGCCGTGCGGGGCCAGCAGGCGTTCCAGGGTGCCGAAGTAGTCGCCCCAGTGCCGCCACCCGACCGCCTCGATCATCTCCACCGAGACGATGGCGTCGTACTGACCCTCGACGTCTCGGTAGTCGCACAGCTCCACCTCGACACGATCCGCGAACCCGGCCGCGGCGATGCGGCGACGAGCGAGCTCCTGCTGCTCCACCGAGAGCGTGACCGTGCGCACGGTGGCGCCGCGCCGGGCCGCCCGGATCGCCAGCTCGCCCCAGCCGGTGCCGATCTCGAGCACCCGCGAGTCGCGCCCGACGCGGGCCAGGTCGAGCAGGGCGTCGATCTTGCGGTGCTGGGCGGTCGTCAGGTCGTCGCCCGGCATCGGGTCCCCGAGGGCGTCGGTGGCGAACCACCCGGCGGAATAGGTCATCGTCGGGTCGAGGAAGAGGGCGAAGAAGTCGTTCGACAGGTCGTAGTGGTGCGCGATGTTGCGCTGGGTGTCCTCCCGGCCGCCCCGGTCCTGGACGGGGGTCCGCTGGCTCGTGATCGCCCGGGCGGCCCGCATCCAACGCGGGGTGAGGTGCTCGACGTCGGCGGCGAGGACGGCGAGGAAGCCGGCCAGGTCCTCGGCGTCCCACGCCCCGGTCAGGTAGGCCTCGCCGAAGCCCACCAGCTTGTCGCGGCCGAGCCGGGCGAAGAGCTCCTCGGGGCGGTGGACGACCATCTCGGGTCCGCCGCGGCCGTACGTCCCGCCGTCGCCCCTCAGGCGCACGGTGACGTCCAGGCGCTCGACGGCGCGCAGGAACACCCGCCGGGCGATGCGGGCGCTCAGCGCCGTGGCCGCGCCGCCGGGGACGCGGTCGAGGTGGGCCCAGGTCTCTCGGGACGGGGCCGTGGGGCAGTCGGTCGTGGTCATGACACGCCTTCCTGGTGGTGGACGGGACGGGGTCGGATCGGGAGGCCACGGCGCCACAGCCGCAGCCCGTGCAGGCGGATCAGCAGCGCGTCACGCAGCCCGGTGAGGCCGGCGGTCCGGGCGGTGACGCTGCCGCGCCCCACCCGCCGGCCGCGCAGCGATGCGTTGAAGACGGTGCCGTCGGCCGTCCGGAGACGGACCGCGATGTCGAGGCGCTCGCCGGGGAGCGGCGCCCGTACGTCGTACTCGCCGTCGACGCCGTGGAAGGGCGAGACGTACATCTGCTTGGCGAGCGGGGCCGGATGCTCCGGATCGAGCAGGTACACGTGCCGGTCGCCGTAGGTGTTGTGCACCTCGACGACCGTGGCCAGCGGGCTGCCGTCCGGTCGCTCGCACCAGAAGACGCTGATCGGGTTGAAGCAGAACCCGAGGGCGCGCGGGTGCGCGGCCAGGAGCACACGGCCCTCGCCGAGGTCGACGCCGTGCCGGGAAAGGAAGCGCGCGAGGTTCTCGCGGACGCTGAGGCCCGGATCGCCGAGGTGGTCGCGGGCCTGGATGCTGCCGCGCCAGAGCGCGCGCCAGCCGCGTGTCGCGGGCAGCGCGTCCAGGTCGGCCAGCCAGAGCGAGGAGCGATGCTCGAACTCCCGGCGCCAGGGCGTCCGGCGCAGGTGGCGCACGGTGGTGCGGTAGACCTGCGGTGCCGTCGGCGCGGCCGGTGCGACCCGTGTGACTGTGCCGGACGCGCCGGTCCTCGTCGGACCCAGCCCGAGCCGGCGGGCGGCCTCGAGGCCGGAGCGCGCCCCGTCCTCGTGGAACCCCCACCCGTGGTACGCGCCGGCGAACGCGATCCGCTCGGTCCCGATCTCGGCCAGCCGGCGTTGCGCCGCGACCGAGTCGGGCGTGTAGAGCGGGTGCTCGTACTCCCGGCGCGCGATGACGAGCGCCGGGTCGATCAGGTCCTCGCCGCCGAGGGTGACGAGGTAGCGCGTGTCGGTGGCGAGTCGCTGGAGTCGGGTGAGGTCGTACGTCACCACGACGGGGCCGGCGTCGTCGCGGACGCGCCGGAAGTTCCATGACGACCAGGCCCGCGGCGCGGAGGGCAGCAGCGAGGTGTCGGTGTGCAGGATCGCGGTGTTGGGCGAGTAGCTGATCGCACCGAGCACCTTCTGCTGGGCCGGGGTGGCCTCGGGCAGCATCGCGAGTGCCTGATGCGGGTGGGTGGCGACAACGACGGCGTCGTAGTGCTCCTCGGATCCTCCGGCGGTGCGCACCCGGACGCCGTTCTCGTCCTCCCGCACCTCCACGACCGGCTCGCCGACCCGGACCTCGTCGAGGCCTTCGGCGATGCGGCGGACGTATTCGTGCGAGCCATCGGTGACGGTGCGCCACGCGGGGCTGCCGGTGATCGAGAGCATCCCGTGGTGCTCGAGGAAGGAGAAGAGGTAGCGCGCCGGATACGTGGTCGCGACGGTCGGGTCGCACGACCAGACCGCCGCGACGAGCGGCTCCATGTAGTCGCGGACGAACCGCTCGGAGTAGTCGCCCACGGCAAGGAAGTCGGCCAGGGTCTGGTCGACGTCCTGCTCGTGCGGCGTCGCGAGCAGGGCACGGGCGCGGCGGTGGAAGCGTGGGATCTCGGCGAGCATCCGCAGGTGCCCCGGATCGGCGAGGCGTCGGCCGGTGGGGAACAGGCCGCCGAGGCCCCGGGCACCGGCCCACTCCACAGCGCGGCGCGGGTCGGCGATGGACATCGACATCTCCGACTCCTGGGTGGCGACCCCGAGCTCGTCGAAGATCCGCGTCAGGACCGGGTACGTGCGCAGGTTGTGCACGATGAACCCGGTGTCGATGCGCAGCGTCCGGCCGTCCTCGTGGACCTCGTGGGTGTCGGCGTGGCCGCCGAGCCGGTCGTCGGCCTCGTAGAGGGTGACGTGCGCGGACGTACGGGCGCTGTGCGCCGCGACCAGGCCGGCCACGCCGGAGCCGATCACGGCCAGGCGCGGCCGCGGGTCGTGGGTCTCCTCGGTGTGCATGCGGGTGATTCGGAGCCGATGCGCGATCGGATGGGTCGCGATCCGATCCGGGGCTCGGCTCCGAACAGTCCTCATGAGCACTCGCCCCGGCCCTCGGGCCCTCCACCTCGCCGTGCGCCTCACCATCGGGCCGGCCGTCGGTGCCCTGGGGCTGGCCGCGGGCCACCTCACCGCCGCGTTGACGACGCCCGCCGCATCGCCCGTGCTGGCGGTGGGATCGACGGTGATCGACCACACTCCGACGCCGGTCAAGGAGTGGGCGATCGCCCACTTCGGGACGCACGACAAGACCATCCTGATCGGCTCGGTGCTGGTCGGTGTGCTCCTGCTCGCCACCGCTGTCGGGCCGCTCGCACGCCGCCGCCTGGTGTACGGCGCAGGGGCGCTGGGGGTGCTGACGCTGGTCGCCGCCGCCTGCGCGCTGCACCGGCCGGCCGCGCACCCGGGCTGGGTCGTCCCGAGCCTGGTCACCGGCGCGGTGGCGATCGGGGCGCTGGCCGCAGTCGTCGGCACGCAGCGGCACAAGACGGTCGACGTCGCGCCTGGCGAGGGCCACCCGACCTCCGGCACCGGAACCACCCGTCGCACCGCGCTCGCGCTCGGCGCTGTCGTCGCCACCGCGGCGACCCTCGGAGAGACCGGTCGCCGCGTGATCGGTCGCCGGGCCCGCGCCGAGGACGTCACGCTGCCGGCGGCCTCCGACCCGGCGGCGCCCTTCCCCGCGGGGATCGACCGGATGGTCCCGGGGATCACGCCGTTCCGCACCCCGATCGACCACTTCTACCGGGTCGACACCCGTCTCGACGTGCCGGTGGTCGACAGCGGCAGCTGGTCGTTGCGGATCGACGGCGACGTCGCGCATCCGTACGAGATCGACTACCGCGAGCTGCTCGCCATGCCGATGATCGAGCGCGACATCACGCTGACCTGCGTCTCGAACAGCGTGGGCGGCCCGTACGTCGGCAGCGCCCGCTGGCTCGGCGTGCGTCTCACCGACCTGCTCGACCGTGCCGGCGTGGGCGGCTCCGCCGACCAGATCCTGAGCACCGACGTCGGCGGGATGACGATCAGCACGCCGCTGGCGCTGGCCACCGACGGCCGCGACGCCATGCTGGCCGTGGGGATGAACGGCGAGCCACTTCCCCGCGAGCACGGCTTCCCGGTGCGGATGGTGATCCCCGGCCTCTATGGCTTCATCAGCGCGACCAAGTGGGTCAACCGGCTCACCCTGACCACCTATGCGCAGAAGCGGGCGTACTGGACCCGGCGCGGATGGGCCACCGACGCGCCGATCAGGATCTCCAGCCGGATCGACACGCCCCGCCCGCTCGCCACCGTGAAGGCCGGCGACCAGGTGATGGGCGGCATCGCCTGGGCGCAGGAGAACGGCGGCGTGGCCCGCGTCGAGGTGAGCATCGACGGCGGCCCCTGGACCGCGGCCCACCTCGGGCCGAGCGCCGGCAACGACTACTGGCGCCAGTGGTACGCCCCGTGGCATGCGACGCCGGGCTCGCACCAGCTCGCCTGCCGCGTCATCGACGGCGCCGGCCACACCCAGTCGCCGATGCGCGCGGAGCCCTTCCCGTCGGGCTCGAGCGGTGTGCAGAGCATCTCGGTCGACGTCGTCTGAGATTCGACCAATCCAGTGGTCGTACCACTCCGAATCACCAGCAGAGGAACAACACCTCACCCTGACTCACCACCGGAAGGCATCGCCATGAAGATCACCACCCTGCGTCGCTCCAGCGCCGTCGTCGTCGCCGCCACCGCCCTGACCCTCGGCCTGGGCGCGTGCGGCAGCAGCGACAACACCGCCGGCGACACGAGCAGCGACTCGACCCCGATGTCCGCCTCCAGCCCGACGAGTGCGGCCGCGATGTCGGGCGCCGCGTCCCAGACCTTCGGCCCGGCCTGCTCGGCGATCCCGAAGAGCGGCGCCGGCTCCTTCGACGGCATGGTCAAGGACCCGGTGGCCACCGCCGCCAGCAACAACCCGCTGCTGAGCACCCTGGTCACCGCCGTCGGCAAGGCCGGCCTGGTCGACACGCTCAACGGCGCCGACGGCCTCACCGTCTTCGCCCCGACCAACGACGCCTTCGCGAAGCTGCCCAAGGCGACGCTCGACAAGGTGCTCGCCGACAAGGCGACGCTCACCAAGATCCTGACCCACCACGTGGTCGCCGGCCAGCTCGACCCGACGAAGGTCGTGGGCGCCCAGACCACGCTCAACAAGGACGGCGTCACCGTCAGCGGCGACACGAACGGCATGAGCGTCGACGGCGCCAAGGTGCTGTGTGGAAACATCCCCACTGCGAACGCGACCGTCTACGTGATCGACACCGTTCTCATGCCGAAGGGCATGTGAGCACGACCTGACGGGGATCGAGGACCCATGAACGACCTACGGCCCGTCCCGGGCGGCGCCCCCGAGGAGGGGGCGCCTCCCGGCGCCGACCTGGCAGCCCTGCTCCAGCGCTCGGCTCGCGGCGACGAGCAGGCCTTCGCCGCCGTCTACGACGCCCTCTCGGCCAAGGCCTACGGCCTGGCTCTGCGGGTGGTCCGCGACCCGGCCCAGGCCGAGGAGGTCGTCCAGGAGTCCTTCCTCGAGGTCTGGCGGATGGCCTCGCGCTACGAGGCCGACCGTGGCAGCGCCGCTGCCTGGATCCTCACCATCGTGCATCGTCGCGCGGTCGACCGGGTCCGCTCCGCGGAGTCGGCCACCCGCCGCGACGCGGCGTACCACGACCGCAACCAGCCGGTCAGCCACGACGAGACCGCCGAGGCGGCCACCGCCTCGCTGGAGGCGCACCGGGTCCGCTCCGCACTGGCGACGCTGACGCCCGTGCAGCGCGAGGCGGTGGAGCTGGCCTACCTGCGGGGCTATACGCACAGCGAGGTGGCACGGATGCTTGACCTACCGGTCGGCACCGCCAAGACCCGGATCAGGGACGGCCTGATCCGACTACGAGACACGATGGGAGTGGGGAGCCTCCGATGAGCATTGATCCGACGCGAGCCGACATCCACGCCCTGTCGGGGGCCTATGCCGTCGACGCCCTGGACGACATCGAGCGCGCCGAGTTCGAGCGGCACCTGACCGGATGCCCGACGTGTCGCGACGAGGTCGACGACCTGCGCGAGACCGCCGCCGCCCTGGCCGAGGCCACCTCGGTCGAGCCGCCGGCCGCGCTGCGCGAGCGCCTGCTCGCCGAGATCCGTACGGTCCGCCCCCTCCCCCCTGTCGTCGAGCCCGCCGCCCACCCGATCCGCGCCCGCCGGCGCTGGATCGCGCTGGTCGCGGCCGCCGCGGTGATCGCGCTCGGCGCCGTGGCCTGGCACCCCTGGACGTCGCCGTCACCGACCCAGCTCACGGCGGTGGCCCAGGTCCAGCAGGCGCCGGACGCCCAGCACTTCACCACGCACCTGGACGGTGGGACGGTCACCGTCTACCGCTCCGTCAGCCTGGACCGTGCTGCGCTGGTCTCCCGTGACGTGGGGGCCGCCCCGGACGGCAAGGTCTACCAGGTCTGGCTGCAGAACCCGGCCGGCGCGATGGTGCCGGCAGGCTTCCTCCAGCCGGGGTCCAGCGCGTCGGTCGCCCTGTCGGGCGAGGCGGCGAGCGCGACCGCGGCCGGCATCACCGTGGAGCCGGCGGGCGGGTCCCCGCGACCCACCTCCGACCCGGTGGCTCTGGTGGCCTTCGCGTCGTGACCGAGATCGCCGGGCCGGCTGCTGGACCGGCCCGGCCGAAGCGTCGACACTGAGCCCATGGCGTACGACGAGGCCCTCGCTGCCCGGATCCGCGACCACGTGCTCGACCTGGCTCCGGACGCGGCCGAGCAGAAGATGTTCGGCGGTCTCGCGTTCCTCATCGGCGGCAACATGGCGGTCGCCGCGAGCGGGAACGGCGGCATCATGCTGCGCTGCTCGCCGGCGGACACCGACCGGCTGCTCGAGGAGCCCGGCGCCGAGACCATGGTGATGCGCGGGCGGGCGATGGACGGCTGGCTCCGCGTCGACGACGCGGAGATCGACGAGGCCGCCTTCGCGCGCTGGGTGCGCATCGGGGTCGACTTCGCGTCCTCGCTGCCGCCGAAGCGCTGAGGAGAGCCGTGCCCTGGATCGTCCTCGCCGTCCTCGCCGTGGTGCTCGTGAGTGGTGGCGTCCTCCACCTCCGCCAGCGCGCCGATCTCCTCGCCGCGCGCTCGCGGGTCCTGGAGCTCGAGGCGGCGGTGCACCGGCTGGAGACGATCGCCGCCGATGCGCTCGGCGAGCGGCCCGAGAGCCGTACGGCCCGCGTCGCACGCGGTGCGGCCCGTGCCGCCGTGGTGGCGACCGGCCGGCTGCGCGAGGGCGGCGTGGGCGGCCTCGTCAGCGCCTCGTTCGACGATCTGGCCCGGTTCGTCACCGAGGACCGCGTCGAGATCGAGCGGATCGCCACCCCCGACGGCACGATCACGATCCTCTTCTCCGACATCGTGGACTCCACCGCGACCAACGAGCGCCTCGGCGACAAGGACTGGCTCAAGGTCCTGCGCGCGCACGACGACGTCATCCGCCGCGAGGTCGGGAGCCGCCGCGGCCACATCGTGAAGTCCCAGGGCGACGGCCACATGGTCGTCTTCCCCGACCCGCTGGCCGGCGTACGTGCCGCGCTCGCCATCCAGGAGTGCCTGCCGGCAAGCCGCCGGCTGCGCCTGGCCGACATCCACGTGCGGATCGGCCTCCACACCGGCCGGGTCCTCTCCCACGAGGGCGACTACTTCGGTCGCAATGTCGCGATGGCCGCCCGCGTCGCCGCGCACGCCTCCGCGGACGAGGTCCTGATCAGCGACGCCGTACGAGAGGCCGTCGTGCACGCCCCCGCCCTCGCCACCGACCTCGTCGCCACGACCGAGCTCAAGGGCCTCGCCGGCGAGCACGACCTCTGGCGAGTCACCACCGTCATCCCCGACTGAGCGACGCCCGCCGTCGGCGCTCGGACGTGCGAAGGAGCCGGCGCCTCCTCCGAGGAACCGGCTCCTTCTCGCTCACGTCAGATCGGTGCGTCGCACCGTTGTCCTCGCTCGCTCACACCACGAGCAAGCTCGAGCGCTCGCTCACTTCAGATCGGTGCTTCGCACCTCGGTCCTTGTTCGCTCGCGCCACGAGCAAGCTCGCGCGCTCGCTCACTTCAGATCGGTGCTTCGCACCTCGGTCCTTGTTCGCTCGCGCCACGAGCAAGCTCGCGCGCTCGCTCACTTCAGATCGGTGCTTCGCACCTCGGTCCTTGTTCGCTCGCGCCACGAGCAAGCTCGCGCGCTCGCTCACTTCAGATCGAAGCGGTCGTTCTCCATGACCTTGACCCACGCGGCGACGAAGTCCTTGACGAACTTCTCCGACGCGTCAGCCGCCGCGTAGACCTCGGCGAGCGCCCGCAGCTGCGAGTTCGAGCCGAAGATCAGGTCGTTGGCGGTGGCGGTCCACTTCACCGCGCCGGTGGCGTTGTCGCGGATCTCGTAGACGTTGGCCTCGTCGGCCGATGCCTTCACCTGGGTGCCCGGGGCGAGCAGGTTGGTGAAGAAGTCGGTGGACAGCACGCCGGCCCGCTCGGTGAGGACACCGTGCTTGCTGCCGGCGGTGTTCGCGCCGAGGGCGCGCATGCCGCCGACCAGCACGGTCATCTCGGGGGCCGAGAGACCCAGGAAGTAGGCGCGCTCGAGGAGGAGCGTCTCGACCGGCAGCTTCTCGTCCGGGCGGACGTAGTTGCGGAAGCCGTCGCCGCGCGGCTCGAGCACCTTGAAGGAGTGGACGTCGGTCTGCTCCTGCGAGGCGTCCGTGCGGCCCGGGTGGAACGGCACGGTGACGCTGACCCCGGCGTCCTGAGCGGCCTTCTCGACGGCCGCGGAGCCCGCGAGCACGATCAGGTCGGCCAGCGAGATCTTCGCGCCGTCGGCGTTGAACTCGGCCTGGATCTGCTCGAGCTTGGCGATCACGTCACCGGTGCCGGCGTTGACCTCCCAGCTCTGCTGCGGCTCCAGGCGCAGGCGGGCGCCGTTGGCGCCGCCGCGCTTGTCGGTCGAGCGGTAGCTCGCGGCCGAGGCCCAGGCGGTGTTGACCAGCTGGGAGACGGTCAGGCCCGACTCGAGGACCTTGGCCTTGAGCGTGGCCACGTCGGCGTCCGAGACGAGCTCGTGGTCGACGGCCGGGACGGGGTCCTGCCACAGCTGCGGCTCGGGCACCCACGGGCCCAGGTAGCGGCTGACGGGGCCCATGTCGCGGTGGAGCAGCTTGTACCAGGCCTTGGCGAACGCCTTGGCGAACTCGTTGGGGTTCTCCATGAAGCGGCGCGAGATCGGCTCGTAGATCGGGTCGAAGCGCAGCGCGAGGTCGCTGGTGAGCATGGTCGGCTTGCGCTTCGGGGAGTCGGCGGCCGGACCGGGGATGATGTCCTCGGCGTCCTTGGCGACCCACTGGTGCGCGCCGGCGGGGCTCTTGGTGAGCTCCCACTCGTAACCGAACAGGATCTTGAAGAAGTCGTTGCTCCAGCGCGTCGGCGTGGTGGTCCAGGTGACCTCCAGGCCCGACGTGATCGCGTCGGCGCCCTTGCCGGAGCCGTACGACGACTTCCAGCCCAGGCCCTGCTCCTCGAGCGGCGCGCCCTCCGGCTCGGGGCCGACGAGCGCGGCATCCCCGGCTCCGTGCGTCTTGCCGAAGGTGTGACCACCGGCGATGAGGGCGACGGTCTCCTCGTCGTCCATCGCCATCCGCGCGAAGGTGTCGCGGATGTCGAGCGCCGAGGCCAGCGGGTCGGGGTTGCCGTTCGGGCCCTCGGGGTTCACGTAGATCAGACCCATCTGGACCGCGCCGAGCGCGTCGTCGAGACGGCGCTCCTCGGCGGTCGCGTAGCGCTCGTCGCCGAGCCAGGTGTCCTCGGGACCCCAGAAGATCTCCTCCGGCTCCCAGACGTCCTCGCGACCGAAGCCGAAGCCGAAGGTGGTGAAGCCCATGTCCTCGAGCGCGACGTTGCCGGCCAGGACGAGCAGGTCGGCCCAGGAGATCTTCTGGCCGTACTTCTGCTTGACCGGCCACAGCAGGCGGCGGGCCTTGTCGAGGTTGCCGTTGTCGGGCCAGGAGTTGAGCGGCGCGAAGCGCTGGGCGCCGTCACCGGCGCCACCGCGACCGTCGTAGATGCGGTAGGTACCGGCGGCGTGCCAGCTGAGCCGGATCATCAGACCGCCGTAGTGACCGAAGTCGGCCGGCCACCAGTCCTGCGAGGTGTTGAGCACCTCGACGACGTCGCGGCGCAGCTCGGCCAGGTCGAGCGTGGCGAACGCGGCCGCGTAGTCGAAGTCCTCGCCCAGCGGGTTGCCGGTCTTGTTGTGCGCGTGCAGCACGCTCAGGTCGAGCTGGTTGGGCCACCAGTCCTTGTTGGTGTGCGGGCGACCACCGGTCTTGGGCTGCGGGGAATCCAGGCCGGGGTTCTCGCTCTCGCTGCCCTGGCCGGTGGCGCCGTCGTGCATGACGGGGCAGCCGCCCTCCGCCTTGCGGTCGATGCCCTGGGGGCTCTCCTCGGTCATGTTCAATCCCTTCGTATGGGTCCGTGCGGGTTGTCAGATGCGTGCGGTGGAGCAGTCGGAGCAGGTGCCCCAGTAGATGACCTCGGCCTCGTCGATGTGGAAGCCGTTGTCATCGCTCGCGTTCAGGCACGGCGCGTGCCCGACCGCGCAGTCGACATCTGCGATGGCTCCGCAGACGCGACACACGACGTGGTGGTGGTTGTCCCCGACCCGGGACTCGTAGCGGGCGACGGTGCCGCGCGGCTGGATGCGGCGGACGAGGCCTGCCTCGGTCAGCGCGTTGAGACCGTCGTAGACCGCCTGGTGGGAGACCTCGGGCAGCGCGACGCGCACCGCGCTCAGGATCGAGTCGGTGTCGGAGTGCGGGTGCTGGTGCACCGCGTCGAGGACGGCCAGCCGCGGGCGGGTGACCCGCAACTCGGCGCCCCGGAGCATCTGCTCGTAGTGCGGCCGGGACGACATGTTCCGCAGTCTTCTCTCTAATCTTGAAAGAGTCAAGAAAAGAATCAGGGAAGATCCGGTGACCCCTCGGGGACCGTGCGCGCCGTCCTCAGCAGCACGCTCGCAAGCCCGGTCGCCGCCGCCCGTACGGCCGCCACGTGCTGCTCGGGACGGAACCTGCCGACCGGCCCGGTGACGCTGATCGCGGCCAGGGCGGCTCGGCCGGAGACGTCGAGGACCGGGGCCGCCACGCAGCGCAGCCCGACGGTCGACTCCTCCTGCTCGAAGGCGACGCCCTGCTCCAGGACGGCGTCGAGCTGGCGACGCAGCATGCCCGGCGCGACGACCGTGTGCGGCGTGCGCCGCTCGAGAGGCCCGGTGAGCACGGCGCGCTGGGTCGCGGGGTCGGCGTGCGCCAACAGCACCTTGCCGATGGCGGTGCAGTGCATCGGCATCCGCCCGCCCGTACGCGACGGGGCGGCGACCTGCCGGTGGCCGCCGATCTTGGCCACGTAGACGACCTCGCGGCCCTCCGCCACGCCGAGGTGGACCGTCTCGTGGGTGCGCTCGTACAGGTCCTGCAGGAACGGCATGGCCAGCTCGAGCAGGCTGCGCTCGGCCGAGGCGCGCAGGCCCAGCTCGAAGAGGCCGCCACTGAGCCGGTAGCCGCCCTCGACCTTGTCGAGCAGGCGCAGCTCGACCAGGTCGGCGGCCATCCGGTGGACGGTGGCCTTCGGGATCGCGGTGCGGCGCGCGAGCTCTGCCAGGGTCAGGACGGGCTCCTCGGGGCCGAAGGCGCGCAGCAGCGCGACCGCCCGGCCGAGCACACTGTCGAGTCCGGCACCCATCGCGCTACTCCTCGACCTGCCAGCACATCACCCAGTACTGCACGCCGTAGGGCGCGTCGTCGTAGAGCACCTCGGCACGGGCGCCATCGACGAGCGCGGCGAGCTCCGGCAGGGCGGCGACGTCGGCCCACAGCTCAGCGGCCAGGGCCGCGTCGGGATCGGCGAGGGCCGCCGGGTCCTCGGTGAGGGCACGGCGCAGGGCGTCGTCGTACGCCGCGGCACGCTCGTCGAGGAAGCCCGGCGCCTTCTCCGTACGACACGCGGAGCCGTTGGCCACCACGAGCACCGAGCGCTCGTCGGTCGCCGCGGGCCGCACCGCGGCGAGCACGGCCTCCGCGACCGGGCTGCCCTGCTCGGTGGCGATGATCTCGACGTTCTCCCCGAGCCGGGAGACCGCATCGTTCACGGCGGCGCGCAGCTCGGCGACGGGGTCGTGCAGCGACGCGTGCTGGGGCAGCAGCGCGAGCACACCGGGGATCAGGACGACTCTCACTGGATCCCCCGGATGGCGCGGGCCGGCGCGCGGCGCCCGGCGATGGTCCAGGCCATGTCGACGACCTGGCGGGTCTCCTCGACCTGGTGGACGCGGTAGATCCTGGCGCCGGCGCTCGCGCAGATGGCGGTGGCGGCCAGGGTGCCGAGGAGGCGCTCGCCCACCGGGCGGTCGAGGGTCTCGCCGACGAAGTCCTTGTTGCTCAGCGAGACCAGGACCGGCCAGCCGGTCCCGACCATCTCCCCCAGCCGGCGGGTGACCTCGAGGGAGTGGAAGGTGTTCTTGCCGAAGTCGTGGGCGGGGTCGATGACGATCGACTCGCGGTCGACGCCGGCGGCGTGGGCCCGCTCCGCGTACGCGAGGGTGTCGTCGAGCACCGCGCGCATCACGTCGTCGTACTGGATCCGGTACGGGCGGGTGCGGGGCGTGACCCCGCCGGTGTGGGTGCAGATGATCGCGGCGTCGTACTGCCCGGCGACGTCCACCAGCTCGGGGTCGGCGCCGCCCCAGGCGTCGTTGAGCACGTCGGCGCCGGCCTCGCAGACCGCGGCGCCGACCTCGGCGCGCCAGGTGTCGACCGAGATGACGAGCCCCGGGAACTCCTCACGGACGCGCGCGACGAAGTCCACCACCCGGGCCTTCTCCTCCGCGGCCCCGATCTCGACGCCGGGTGCCGCCTTGATGCCGCCGATGTCGACGATCTCGGCGCCCTGCTCGACGACCAGCCGAACCCGCTCGAAGGCGGCGTCCTCGGCCCAGGTGGCGCCCTTGTCGAAGAACGAGTCGGGCGTGCGGTTCACGATCGCCATCATCAGCGTCTCGTCATCGGCGAAGCGGTGCTTGCGCAGGCGCAGCGTCATCGGACCTCCAGGGCCGGGGGGCGCTCGTGGATGCCGACCTCGCGGGGCGTGCGCGCGATGCCGGTCTCGCTGGGCAGGAACTGCTGGACGCCGATCCGGTCGACGCCGTCGACGGCCGCGGCGGCGGTGCCGCCCTGACGGCGCGCGACCGCGGCGAGCAGCTGGGTGGCCATCAGGCCGAGGTCGAAGAGGTCCTGGTGGCGGTGGCCGCGCCGGCCGAGGTCGACCTGGGCGATCGCGTCGACGCCGGGGCCGGCGAGGGTGTCGACCAGGGCCGCGATCTCGACGGCGTACCCGACCGGCACCGGCAGCGTCTCGAAGAGCGAGCGTCGTACGGCCCACTCCCCCGCGAGCGGTTGCACGAGCCCGGCGAGCTCCGGGTAGTGCAGCGCGATCAGGGGGCGTGCGACCAGCTCGGTGACCCGGCCGCCGTCGAGGCCGTGCTCGCCGGGGCGGCGGTAGAAGCCCTTGACCAGGTCGATCTCGGGACGGGTCAGCAACGGCCCCAGCAGACCGGGCACGAAGTGGGTGTCCCACTCGACCAGGTCGGCGTCCATGAAGACGATGAGGTCGCCCTCGGTGACGAAGAGCGACTTCCACATCGCCTCGCCCTTGCCCGGGAAGGTCCCCAGCTCGGGCCTGATGGAGGCGGAGGCGTGGACTGCGGCGCCCGCCTCGGCGGCGATCCGCGCGGTCGCGTCGGTGGAGTCGGAGTCGATGACCACGATCTCGTCGACCAGGGCAGCCGTCTCCATCAGTGCCTCACGGGCGCGGGTGACGACGGCGCCCACGGTCGCGGCCTCGTTGCGGGCCGGCACGACCAGACTGACGCGGTGACCGGCCTTGGCGGCGACCAGGGAGTCGAGGGTCCACTCGCGCCCGTGGTGGGTGTTGCGCTCGGACCAGGTCACCGACGCCCTCCGTTCACTCGCACTGCGACCGCGCCGACGACGAGTAGGGGACGCCGCGGTCCGCAGCGGCGGCAGGCATGCTCACAGGGCGACCCTATCGACAGGGAGAAGCAGCCGATCAGTGGACCGTACGGGCCAGCGTGGCGGCCCCGACGATCCCGGACTCGGGGCCGAAGCGGCCGCGCACGATCGGCGGGATCACCCGGTGCTTGGCGCCGACCAGGGACTGCTCGAGCGCGGCACGGGCCGGGTCGAGCAGCAGGTCGCCGGCGGACGAGACGCCACCGCCGATGACGACCAGCTCCGGGTCGAAGGCGGCCACCAGGTTGGCGATGCCGACGCCGAGCCAGACGCCGACCTCGTCGAACGCGTCGAGGGCGATCCGGTCGCCCCCATGGGCGGCCTCGGTCACCATCGGTCCGGTCAGGGCGGCCGGTTTGCCGCCGGTGAGCTCCTCGAGGAGCGTGGTCCCGGCGTAGGACTGGATGATCCGGCCGCGGGCGTAGCGGACCAGGGCGTTGCCCGAGGAGTACTGCTCCCAGCAGCCCTCGCCGCCGCACTCGCAGCCGCGGCCGTCGGGGACGACCTGCATGTGGCCGAACTCGCCGGCCATGCCGTTGCGGCCGCGCAGCAGGGTGCCGCCGAGCACGACGGCGCCACCGATGCCCGTGCCCATGGTCACCATCAGCACGTCGGAGGCGTCCTTGGCGGCGCCGAGCGCGATCTCGGCGCGGGCCGCGCAGTTGGCGTCGTTGTCGAGCACCACCGGCACCTGCCAGCGCGCCTCGAGACGGGAGCGCGTCGGGTCGTCGCGCCAGGGCAGGTGCGGAGCGAACATGACCCGCTCGCCGGCGGCGTCGACGAAGCCCGCCGCGCCGATGCCGACCGCAGCGATCGGCTGGCCGCCGGCGGCCTCCTGGATCGCCTCGGTGAGTGCGTCCTCGACGAGCGAGACCTCGACGCGCCGCCCCGGGGTGGAGCGGCGGGCCAGCGGGCCGACCTCGCCATCGGCGGCGACGGTCGCGGCGATCACCTTGGTGCCGCCGATGTCGACGCCGATGTGGACGCCGTCGTCCGTCCCGCTCGCAGTCATGTCGCTCGCCTAGTGCCGACCGAGGTCCGCCGCGCCGACCAGGCCGGCGCGGTTGCCGAGGGAGGCCTTGCGGATCTCCAGCTCGGGGCGGAAGCCGCGGCCGGTGAGCTGCGCCTGGAAGCCCGCACGGGTCGGGTCGAGCAGGAGCGCCTCGGCATCGGCGACGCCACCGCCGATCGTGACGACGGCCGGGTCGAGGACGGCGGTCAGGGAGGCGATGCCCTCGCCGAGCCAGGTGCCGAGGGTGGCCAGCGCGTCGACGCAGAACGCGTCGCCGCTACGGGCGAGGTCGGTGACCATCGGGCCGGTGATCGCGTCGACGACTCCGCCGGCGCGCTCGATCAGCGCGGCGGCGCGGGGGTCGCCCGGTGCGGCGGTACGGACCTGCTGGACCAGCGCGCTGCCGGAGGCGTACTTCTCGAAGCAGCCGAGCTTGCCGCAGCCGCACACGATGCCGCCGGGCACGACCCGCATGTGGCCGATCTCGCCGCCGACGCCGAAGGCGCCGCGGTAGAGCTCGCCGTCGAGGACCAGGCCGCCGCCGATGCCGGTGCCGACGGTGACCATCAGCATGTCATCGACGTCCGCGCCGGCGCCGAAGGCGAACTCGCCCCAGGCCGCGGCGTTGCCGTCGTTCTCGATGACGACGGGCAGGGAGATCTTCTTCTCCAGGCGGTCGGCGAGGTCGACGTCGCGCCAGGCGATGTTGGGGGCGAACATGACCGTACGACGGGCTTTGTCGACGTAGCCGGCCGCGCCGACGCCGACGGTGGCGATCTCGTGACGGCTCTTGAGCTCGAGTACGACCGAGGCGATCGCGTCCTGGATCGCGTCGGGGTCGGTGGCGGGCGAGGTGACCCGGACCTCCTCGACGATGGTCCCGTGGTCGTCGATCACGCCGCCGAGGATCTTGGTCCCGCCGACGTCCACGCCACACGCGAGTGCGGTCACTGCTCGTTCTCCTGTCGATCACTGCGCCCGCTGTCGGGCCAGTCGTCTGATTCGTCGGTGGGCCACCCGTGATCCATGTCGAGGTCGATCTTCTCGACGGACGGCTCACGGCGCGAGCCCTGATGAGGGGTGCCGGCGGCCGCGAGGACCGCCGAGGCGGCCTGCAGCAACGAGGCTGCGGCCGTCGCGAGGTGCGCGAGCACCTCGGGCGAGGCCTCGCGCACGATGTGCACGGTGCGGCAGATGGGGCAATAGGTGCACTCGGGCGTACCGGTCGCGAGGTTCTCGTTCAGCGCCTGCCCGGCGTCGGAGGCCGCGGCCTGGGAATGGCTGGCCAGCCCGGCGAGACCCGCGGTCAAGCCGACGGCGAGATTGTTCGCGACGTCGCCGCTGTGATGCTTGGCCCAGTCGCCGAGTGCGCCGAAGAGCTTGGCGGCCTCCTCGGCCGCGCTGCCGACGTCGTACGGGTGGGAAGGGTCCTGACCCTCGGTCACGGCCGATCCTCCCCTGCATCAGACACCGGTCGCCGCGGATCGCTGATCCGCTCGCGGAACCGTACCTGCAACTCACCTTGCTCCACACGGGCACCCTGCACCTGGAGACGAGCCAGGCCCGCGGGGAGTGTGAGCAGTCGCCGGTACGAGCCGACGGTGACGACCAGGTCGTCGCCGTTGCGGCCCAGGTGCACCTGGTCGCGCTCGGCGCCCGGGAGCCCCAGGTGGGCGATCGCGCCCTCGGCCGTGCGGGTGACGCGGAACGGGCCCGGACCGGTGGGGACCGCGAGCGGGTCGGAGTCGGCGTAGACCTCCGCGGCGAGCGCCCGGAGTGCGGGCACGCCGACCGGCTCACCGGAGCGGTAGACCGAGCGCCACACCGGCAGCCCCGGGAAGGAGGCCTCGACCTCGGCGAGCACCTCGTCCTGGGCGAGCACCCAGCCGGCGCGCCAGTCGTCGGCGCCCTCGGCCGGGAAGACGCGGTTGGCGATGACGCCGTCCACGCGGTAGCCGTACAGGGACAGCGTGGTGAAGGAGCGGCGCGCCTCGGCGGCGACCACCCGCTCAGGGGTCAGCACGAGCCGGACCGAGGCGTCCGGGCCGGCGAGCAGCTGGCGCACCTCCTGCAGCTCGTGGTGCAGCCGCTCGACGGCGTCGAAGACGGTGTCGCCGGGCATCGGCACCCCGGCGGCCTTGGTCAGCATCGGCTTGAGCGCCTTGGTGAGGCGGCGCTGCATCGGCAGGATCCGCTGCATGTACCAGCCGAGCGCCTCGGGCAGGGCGAGCAGCCGCAGCGTCTCGGCGGTCGGGGCGCAGTCGACGACGATGACGTCCCAGCGACCCGAGCGGGCCTGCTCGCGCAGCTCCAGGAGGGCGAGGACCTCCTCCGCGCCGGGGATGACGGTGAGCTCCTCAGCCGCGACCGGGTCGACACCGACGACCTCGAGCACGCTCAGCAGGTAGCCCTGGATATCGGCCCAGGACTCCTCGAAGCGGCGCTGGGCGTCGATCTGCTGGACGAAGAGCAGCGGCGAGACCTCGGTGGGCGAGCCGTCCGGGATCGGAGCGCCGTACGCGTCCGCGAGCGAGTGCGCGGCGTCGGTCGACATGACCAGTGTGCGATGACCGGAGGCCGCCGCCTGCGCGGCAGTGGCGGAGGCGACGGTCGACTTGCCGACGCCGCCCTTCCCGGTGAAGAGGAGGACGCGCATCTACAGGGACTCGACGCGCGTCTTCAGCCCTCGGAGCGCGGTCTCGATGAGGATCTTCTCGCCCTTGCGCTTCAGCATCCCGATGAGCGGGATCGCCAGGTCGAGGGCCAGCTGATACGTGACCTCGGTGGTCCCGTCGCCCAGGTCGCGCAGCAGGTACGCGCCGTTCATCGTCTTGAGGAGCGTGCCGTCGACGAGGGTCCAGGAGACCTTGCGGTCGCCGTCCCAGGTGTAGGCGAGGGTGTAGTCGTCCTTGATCGGGGGGACGTCGAGGACGAAGCGGACCTTCTCGGCGCGACCCTCGGGCGTGCTGCCGCTGGCCTGCGCGACGGCCATGCCCTTCACCCACTGCGGGTAGGCCGGGAAGTCGGCGATCACGTCCATCACGGCCGTCGGGGACGCCTGCACGATGATGGAGGAGGTGGTCTGATCGGCCATGGGATGCCTTCGCATTTCGGGCCCTGGTGGCGGGCTCGCTTGACGGGCGCCGACGGGGGTCGGACAGACTGGCAGCCTACCGGATGTCGATGCCCCGTTCCCGGGGGCTGGTTACCGAGCGGTAGTGTGCCCGAGTTCACCTACCAGCAGTATGTGCGGAGGAAGTAGTGCGCGAGTTCTCCACCCCGGCAACCTTCGAGCTCCAGGCCGCGGGCAATCTGACCGACGACGTGGTGCGCAATGCCCGCGACTTCGCGCAGACGGTTGTCTTCAGCCGCCCCAGCGCCTCCGGGGCCTGGGAGGACGTCACGTCCGAGCAGTTCCACGCCGAGGCGATCGCGGTCGCCAAGGGCCTGGTCGCGGCCGGCATCCAGCAGGGCGAGCGGGTCGCGATCTTCTCCAAGACGCGGTACGAGTGGACCCTGCTCGACTACGCCATCTGGTTCGCCGGTGCCGTGACCGTCCCGATCTACGAGACCTCCTCCACCGAGCAGGTGCGCTGGATCCTCGAGGACGGCGGCGTGAGGGCCGTCGTCGCCGAGGGCGGTGACCACGTCACCCGCGTCAACGAGGCCCGCGACGGTCTCGACGTCACGAACGTGTGGTCGTTCAACGACAACGCGATCTCGACCCTGACCGCGCTCGGCACGGACGTCTCGGACGACGAGATCGAGAAGCGCCGCTCGTCGGTCACCTCGGCCGACCCGGCCACGCTGATCTACACCTCCGGCACGACCGGCCGCCCGAAGGGCGTCGTGCTCACCCACGGCAACTTCATGGTCGAGCTCGGCGTGGTCGTCGAGGAGCTCGAGACGCTCTTCAAGCTCGAGGACGGCAGCACGCTGCTCTTCCTTCCGCTGGCGCATGTCTTCGCCCGGATCATCCAGATCGGCTGCATCCGCTCCCGGACGCGCCTGGGCCACTCCCCCGACATCAAGCACCTGCTGGACGACCTGGGCGCCTTCCAGCCGACGTTCATCCTCGCGGTGCCGCGCGTCTTCGAGAAGGTCTACAACACCGCCTCGCAGAAGGCCGCGGCCGACGGCAAGGGCAAGATCTTCAACCTCGCGACCGACGTCGCGATCGCCTACTCGCGCGCCGAGGCGGCGGGCCGGGTGCCGCTGGTGCTGCGCGCCAAGCACGCCCTGTTCGCCAAGCTGGTCTACGGCAAGCTGCTCAACGCCCTGGGCGGCAACTGCCGGTACGCCGTCTCCGGCGGCGCGCCGCTGGGCGAGCGCCTCGGTCACTTCTACCGCGGCATCGGCCTCACCGTGCTCGAGGGCTACGGCCTGACCGAGACCACCGGTGCGGTCACCGTGAACCTGCCCGACGCGATCAAGGTGGGCTCGGTGGGCCGTCCGATCGGCGGCACGACGGTCCGCGTCGCCGATGACGGCGAGCTGCTCTTCAAGGGTGGCCAGGTCTTCGAGCGCTACTGGAACAACCCCACCGCGACGGCCGAGGCGATCGTCGACGGCTGGTTCCACACCGGCGACCTCGGCGAGGTCGACGACGAGGGCTTCGTGCGGATCACCGGTCGCAAGAAGGAGATCATCGTGACGGCGGGCGGCAAGAACGTCGCCCCAGCCGTCCTCGAGGACCGCCTGCGCGCCCACGTGCTGGTCGACCAGTGCATCGTCGTCGGTGACGGCGAGCCGTTCATCGGCGCGCTGGTCACCATCGACCCGGAGTCCCTGCCGACGTGGGCGAACACCCACGGCAAGCAGGGCGGCGTCGAGGAGCTCTACCACGACGCCGACCTGCGGGCCGAGATCCAGAAGGCCGTCGATGACGCCAACAAGGCCGTCTCGCAGGCGGAGGCGATCAAGAAGTTCACGATCCTGCCGGACGCGTGGACCGAGGAGGGTGGCCAGCTCACCCCGAGCCTCAAGCTCAAGCGGAACGTCGTGATGCGCGAGTTCAAGGACGAGGTCGACGCGCTGTACCGGCGCTGATCAGGGGATCGCCGGAGGCGCACAGACCACTTCGGCCACACCCGTCACACAGGCAGAACACAGCCGAGGGCCGGAGCGATCGCTCTGGCCCTCGGTCGTGGTCGTCCTCAGGACAGGTGTTCCACGCCCGAAGAGAAGATCTGAAAGCGCTACCACACACCCCCCGCAGTCCCTACAGTCGTCACGAGTGACCGATGGACGGAAGGCCGAGATGGACCGACGCAAGCTTCTCGTCGTAGCTGCCGCGATCGTGGCCGCGCTCGGGGTCGTGCTGGTGCTCATCTACGCGAAGGGCGCCGACAACCGCGCCCAGGACAAGTACGACACCGTCGAGGTCCTCACCGCCACCGCCCAGATCAATCCCGGCGAGTCGATCGACCAGGCCTCCACCGGCGGCAAGCTGGCGCTCAGGCCGGTCACCCGCGGCGAGCTGCTCGCCGGCTACCAGACCGCGACCACCGCGCTGGCCGGCCAGGTCGCGCTCGCCACGATCTACCCCGGCGAGCAGATCATCGCGGGCAAGTTCGGCACCAGCGCGGTGCCGGTCTCGGCACTGCCCATCCCCGACGGCAAGACCGCGATCTCGATCAGCCTCAGCGACCCGGCGCGCGTCGCCGGCTTCGTGAACCCGGGGTCCGAGATCGCCGTCTTCATGAGCGGCACCGCCGGCGGCCAGCCGTTCACCCGCCTGCTCCTGCCCAAGGTGACGGTCATCGGCGTCGGCGCGACCGCCGAGACCGCCGCCGGTGGCGCCAGCGCCGACAGCGCCCCGGCGAACACCGAGCAGCTCCCGGCCACGCTGATCACGCTGGCCGTCACGCAGCAGGAGGCCCAGAAGATCCTGTTCGCCCAGGGCAACGGCCAGCTGGCCGTCTCCCTCACGACCGGGACGACCAAGGTGACGCCGGGTCCGGCCACGACACTCGCCAACCTGTTCGGGTAACGGACTGCCATGCCTGTCGTCGTCGAGCCCGATCACGTGATCGCTGATGCGCTGCTGCGCAGCCTGCCCCCGGGCACGCAGGCCGTCCCCGACACGGGCCGGGTGCACGGTTGGATGAGCCAGCACCCCGACGAGTACGTGATGCTGATCGGGCCCAGCGTGCCTTTCTCCGACGCTCTCGAGGCCTGCGACGGCCTGCGCCTGACGCGCCCGGCCGCCTCGGTCGTGCTGGTGCGCGACGAGGTCTCCACCGACACCTTCGCCCGGGCGGTCGCCGCCGGGGCCCGCGAGGTCGTCCCGAGTGGATCACCGGAGAACGTCGCCGCCGCGGTCGACCGGGCGTACCGGCTCTTCTCCGCCCTGCGCGGAGCCGCCTCCGCCGGCCCCAACGAGGGCAAGGTGATCACCGTGTGGTCGCCCAAGGGCGGCGTCGGGAAGACCACGATGGCGGTCAACCTGGGCCTCGCCCTGGCCGAGAAGGGTGCCCGGCGGGTCTGCCTGGTCGACCTGGACCTCGCCTTCGGCGACGTCTCGATCACCATGCAGCTCTTCCCGACGCACTCGATCGAGCACGCGATCGGCTCCGAGGACGCGATCGACACCGCGCTCCTCGACGGCCTGCTGACCCCGCACCAGGACTCGATGATGGTGCTGGCGGCGCCGTCCCACCCCGACGTACGGGACCGGATCTCGGCGACACTGATCTCCCAGGTCATCCGCACGTTGCGCCAGACGTTCGACTTCATCGTGGTCGACACGGCGCCGGCGCTCGACGAGCAGACGCTGACCGCGCTCGACGAGACCGACGAGATCTGCATCGTGGCCACGCTCGACGTGCCGACCCTGAAGAACGTCAAGGTCGCCCTCGAGACCCTCGACATGCTGAACATCGCGCCGGACCACCGCCACCTGCTGCTCAATCGTGCCGACGACGAGGTCGGCATCAGCGCCGACCGCGTCGAGGGCATCCTCGGGATGCGACCCGAGGCGCGGATCGCGACCTCGATGGACGTCGCGGCCGCCACCAATGCGGGCAAGCCGATCGTCGTGCGCAACCCCCACCACCCGATCAGTCTCGCCGTGGCCGAGATGGCCTCGCAGCTCGCCGGCCAGCGGGTCGCCCCGCCGCGCGGCGAGGCGGTCGCGGCTCCGGCCACCGCCGCTCCGGCGCGCGGCTTCTGGAAGCGCAGGTGATCGCGTGACCAGCCTCGCCGAGCGGCTGGCCGCGGCCCGCCAGGAGGCGGCGCAGGCCGCCGCGGCCCGCCCCACGACGCAGGAGCCCGCGCCCGCCGACACCACCGCTCCCGACACGACCCCCGGCGAGAGCGTCGAGCCGGCGCTGGAGGACGCGGCCGCCGAGGCCGAGTCGCGTCCTGCCGCGACCCCGTCCACTCCGGGCAAGCGCCGCGCCGAGGGTCCCGTCCGTACGCCCGCGAGCACCCCGACGAGCGACATCCCGCAGCGCCGCTCGCTCGTCGCCCAGCAGCAGGAGCGCACCGAGGAGCTCAAGGCGAGCGTCCACGCCGAGCTGCTCAAGCAGCTCGGCCCGCACCTCTACGACGTGGAGATGGATCAGCAGGAGCTCGACCGGCAGGTCCGTACGGTCCTCGCCGACGTCCTCGGCAGCCAGGAGCGTCCGCTGTCGACCAGCGACCGGGCCCGGGTGACGCAGGAGATCACCGACGACATCCTGGGCTACGGCCCGATCGAGACCTATCTGCGCGACCCGGACGTCTCCGAGGTGATGGTCAACGGCCATGACAGCGTCTGGCTGGAGCGGCACGGTCGGCTGGAGAGGGCCGACGCCCACTTCACCGACGAGGCCCACCTGCGCCGCACGATCGACAAGATCGTCTCCCGGATCGGCCGGCGCGTGGACGAGTCCTCCCCCATGGTCGACGCCCGTCTCGCCGACGGCTCCCGCGTCAACGCCGTGGTCCCCCCGCTGTCGATCGACGGCTCGGCGCTGACGATCCGCAAGTTCGCCACCGATCCGTACACGGTGGCCGACCTGGTCCGCTTCGGCTCGTTGACGGACGCGTCCCGCGACTTCCTCGAGGCGGCGGTGCGTGGGCGGCTGAACATCATCGTCTCCGGCTCCACCGGCGCCGGGAAGACGACCACCCTCAACGTGCTGTCGGGCTTCATTCCCGACGACGAGCGGATCGTCACCATCGAGGACGCCGCCGAGCTCCAGCTCAAGCAGGCCCACGTGGTCCGCCTGGAGTCACGCCCGGCCAACATCGAGGGCAAGGGCGCCGTGACGATCCGCGACCTGGTCCGCAACAGCCTGCGCATGCGCCCCGACCGGATCATCGTCGGCGAGGTCCGCGACGCCTCGGCTCTCGACATGCTGCAGGCGATGAACACCGGCCACGACGGCTCCATCTGCACCCTGCACTCCAACGGCCCCCGCGACACGCTCTCGCGCCTGGAGACGATGGTGCTGATGGCCGGGATGGAGCTGCCCGTGCGCGCCATCCGCGAGCAGGTCGCCTCCGCGGTCGACCTGATCGTGCACCAGACCCGCTTCAAGGACGGCTCGCGCCGGATCACCCACATCACGGAGGTCGAGCGGATGGAGGGCGAGGTGATCACCCTCCAGGACATCTTCACCTTCGACACCGCCGCCGGTTTCGACAAGGACGGGCGCGCACTGGGCCACCTGCGCCCAACCGGCCTGCGCCCCAAGGTCCTGGACAAGATGTCGTACGCCAACGTCACCGTCGACCCGCTGCTCTTCGCGACGGACCGCTACCGATGATCCGGCGGCTGCTGCTCGCCTGCGCCGTGGTCCTGCTGGCGCTGGTGGGTCTCACGCCCGCGTACGCCGCCGACGGCGGGGCCCGGATCAGCCACTTCGAGCAGCGCCCCGGCGGAGTCTCGCTGCTGGTCTCGGTCCCGGCCGACAGCGCCGTCGACCTGGGCGCAGTGACCGTGTCGATCGCCGGCCAGGACGCTCCCGCCACCGCGCAGGCCGGGGACTCCGGCGAGATCCGGCGCACGGCGATCCTGGCGATGGACACCAGCACGTCCATGACCGGCGCGAAGTTCGCGGCCGCGAAGAGCGCCGCCGCCGCCTTCATCGCCGCCCTCCCGAAGGACGTCTACCTCGGCGTGGTCACCTTCGGCGGCGCGGTGCGCACCGCGCTCCCACCGACCCAGGACCGCAGCCACGCCGCCAGCACCCTCGCCGGGCTCACGCTCAGCGGCGGCACCCTGCTCTACGACGGCGTACGGACAGCGCTCGACGACGCGGGCTCCGAGGGCCAGCGCTCCCTGCTGGTCCTCTCCGACGGCGCCGACACCCGCAGCGGCGCCTCCCTCACCAGGACGGCCGCCGCCATCAAGCAGGTCGACGCGCTGGTGCAGGTGGTCGCCGTCGACCACGGCGGCAAGGCCAACGCCGCGCTCCAGCAGCTCGCTGCGGCCGGCAAGGGCGCCGTGATCGCGTCCGACACGTCCGCGCTGGCCACCGCGTTCGCCGACCAGGCGAGCGCGCTGGCCCGACAGGTGCTGGTGACCGCCGACATCCCCGACGGCCTGACCGCGACCCAGGGCACCGTCTCGGTCACCCTCCCGACGAGCGACGGCGACAGCCTGAGCGCCTCCGCGTACGACAACGATCTGCAGGCGGCCGCGCCCACCTCCGCCCCTGCGGAGGCGACCCCCGAGCACGGCCGGACTCTGCCGGGCTGGTCGCTCTACGCGGGCGGCGCCGCGATCGCCGTGGGCCTCTTCGGGATCGTGGTCGCCCTCCTCCCCCGCTCCACCACCTCACCCGCCGAGGCGCTGGTGACCACCTACACCGAGCGCACCAGCGGCACGCATCCGGAGGCGGCGCCCGGCGGCGCCCGGATCGAGGCGCAGCAGGTGCTCTCCTCGGCCCGTACGGCCGCCGCGGACCTGCTCAAGCGCAACGCCTCGATGGAGGCCCGGATCGCGCGGGCACTCGACGGCGCCGGCAGCGACCTCAAGCCGGCCGAGTGGCTGCTGCTCCACATCGTGCTGGCGGTCGGCGTCACCCTGCTCGGGCTGCTGCTCGGTCGCGGTGGCGTCGTGGTCGGGCTGCTCTTCCTGGCCCTCGGGCTCGTCGGCCCGTGGCTCTACCTCTCGCTGCGCCGCAGCCAGCGTCGCCGGCGCTTCGCCGAGGCGCTGCCCGACACGCTCCAGCTCATGGCCGGCTCGCTCTCGGCCGGGCTCTCGCTCCCCCAGACGGTCGACACCGTCGTCCGCGAGGGCGCGGAGCCGATCGCCGGCGAGTTCCGCCGCGCGCTGGTCGAGACCCGGCTCGGCGTCGACGTCGAGGACGCCCTCGAGGGCATCGCGGCCCGCTTCGACAGCCCCGACTTCGGCTGGGTCGTGATGGCGATCCGGATCCAGCGCCAGGTGGGCGGCAACCTCGCCGAGCTGTTCAACACCGTCGCCGCGACCCTGCGGGAACGGCAGTACCTGCGACGCCAGGTCGGTGCGCTCTCCGCCGAGGGGCGGCTGTCGGCATGGATCATCGGCGGCCTACCGCCGGTCTTCATGCTCTACCTGCTGCTCACCAATGCGGCGTACCTCCATCCGCTGTTCCACGACCCACGTGGCATCGTCATGCTGCTCTTCGGCGTGGTCTGGCTGGGTATCGGGGTCTGGTGGATGAGCAGGATCGTCAAGGTGGAGGTGTGAAGTGGTCCTGATCCTGGTCCTGGCGGTGTTGCTGCTGATCGCCGCGCTGGTGCTGTTCACCCTGGCATTGCGCACGGACGAGGAGTCGGCGGGCGTCAACCGATCCCTCGCAGTGCTCGAGGCGATGGGCGGCGCGCCCAAGGAGCTCACCCGCGAGCTCGACCTGCCGTTCGCCGACCGCGTGATCGAGCCCCTGCGGGCACGGGCGCTGACCGTCGGTCGCCGCATCAGCGGCGCGGGCGCCGCCGACCGGATTCGGCGACGGCTCGACGCCGCCGGCAATCCGGCCGGCTGGACCGTCGACCGGGTCGTCTCCAGCAAGGTGCTCGGGGCCTGCGTCGGACTCGCTCTCGGAGCGCTGATCGGCGTGCTGCTGGACCGCACCTTCCTCACCGGCGTGGTCATCGCCGTGATCGGTCTGGTGCTGGGATTCTTCGCGCCCGACCTGTACCTCTACCAGCGCGCCTACGACCGCGCCGAGCGGATCCAGCGGGACCTCGCCGACGCGATCGACCTGATGACGATCAGCGTCGAGGCCGGCCTCGGCTTCGACGCGGCCGTGCAGCAGGTGGCGACCAAGACCGAGGGGCCCCTCGCCGACGAGTTCATGCGCATGCTGCGGGAGATGCAGCTGGGCAACGGCCGCTCCGGCGCCCTGCGCGGGCTCGCCGACCGGTGCAACGTCGACGACGTGCGGACGTTCGTCGGTGCGATGGTGCAGGCGGACAGCTTCGGCATCCCGGTCGGTCAGGTCCTCCGGGTCCAGGCCAGCGAGATCCGGGTCAAGCGCCGCCAGTGGGCGGAGGCGAAGGCGCAGCAGGTGCCGGTGAAGATGACGGTGCCGTTGATCTTCTTCATCCTGCCGTGCCTGTTCATCCCGGTGATGGGCCCGGCCGTCCTCAACATCATGAACGCCCACTTCTAAGACCCATGCCCAACAGTCTCGCGTCCGATCAGTCCGCTCCGACGGTCGATCTCCACCACCGACGGGCAGCGGCCCTCGCGCGCGCCTTCGCCGTCGCGGCGATGATCGTGCCGCTCCTCTGGGCCCGCGACGGCGGCGCGCTGGTGGCTCTCGGCGCGATCGCAGTGATGTGGACCGTCGTGACCGTGCTGGAGTGGCGCAGCAGGGTCGGCATCGACGTGCTCGGTGGTCTGGAGGCCGCGGGCATCGGGCTCATCTCAGGCACGGTGATCGACCACCAGCCGGTCGTGCTGGCGGGACTCGCGGTCGTGCCGTTCACCGCTGGGGTCTACCGCGGCATCTGGGGGGCGGTGCTGGCCCTCTCGACCTCGCTGTTCGCGGTGATCACAGCGGCCCTCGCCGTCGCCCATGGCATCACGACCGACGAGGGCTACAACATCTTCAGCTGGTGCTTCGCCGGCATCGGCGTCGGCATGATCGGCAGCTTCCTGCACACGGCGCTGCAGCAGCGGGCCGATCCGCTCGCGCCCTACCGCTACGCACAGTCCCTGCTGCGCCGGCTGATCGACCTGAGCGACGAGTTCGACGAGGGCCTGGACGCGATGGCCCTCGGTGGCGGGATCCTCGCCCAGGTCACCGACGAGCTGCCGACCGGGGCGCTCTCGCTCTACATCCCGCGCGGCGACGCGCTCATCCCCCTGGTCTCGCACGAGCACGAGATCCCGCTCAACGACGGCGCCGAGAGCGCCGCGGTGACCGCCTGGAACACCGCCGCCGTGCACCGTCGCGGCAACCTCTTCGCCATCCCGCTGACGTCCACACACGACGCGACCGTCTCGGGGGTCGTGGTCGGCGAGCTCTCCGGCCGAGTCTCGGCCGAGGGGCTGGACCTGTACGGGCGCCTGACGAAGCTGCACCGGCACCTCCAGGCCAGCACCGTCCACCTGGACACCGCCCTGCTCTTCGCCGCCTTCCGCGACTCGGCCACCGCCGAGGAGCGCCGCCGCCTCGCCCGCGAGATGCACGACGGCGTCGCGCAGGACATCGCCGGGCTCGGCTACCTCGTCGACGCCCTCGCCGGCACGGCCACCACCCCGCAGCAGACCGAGCGCATCGCGGTGCTGCGCGAGCGGATCACCGCCGTGGTCGCCGAGATCCGCCGCTCCCTGGTCAACCTGCGCACCTCGGTCGGCACCAGCGAGAGCCTGGGCGCCGCGATCGGCTCGATCGCGCGCAATCTGACCGAGGTCTCGGGGGTGCCGATCCACGTGATCCTCGACGAGACCACCGACCGGCTGCGTCCGGAGGTCGAGGCCGAGCTCTTCCGGATCACCCAGGAGGCGATGAACAACGCGATCAAGCACGCCCGCGCCAGCGCCATCGAGGTGCACTGCCAGGTGCGCGCACCCCACGCCAGGATCACAGTGAGCGACGACGGCCGCGGGATGCAGGCGCCCCGCCAGGACTCGCATGGTCTGTCGATCATGCGGGAACGGGCCTTGCTCATCAACGCTTCCCTCGACATCGTGGGGCGTGAGAGTGGCGGGTTGAGCGTCACGGTCGAGATCGTCGGGACATGACAGAGGAGATTCGCATGACCACGGTGCTGTTGGTGGACGACCACGAGCTCATCCGCGAGGGCCTGGCCGGGGTGATCAACCTCGAGGAGGACCTCGATGTGGTGGCGCAGGCGGGCTCGGTCGCCGAGGCGCTGGCGACCTACGAGCGGATCTCGCCCGACGTCGTCGTGGTCGACCTGCAGCTCCAGGACGGCACCGGACTCGACATCCTGCGCGCCATCCGGGCCAAGAGCGACAAGACCGGCGTGGTGGTGCTGACCATGCACTCGGGCGACGACCAGATCTTCGCCGCCATGGAGGGCGGCGCGTCCGGCTTCGTCGGCAAGGACGCCCCCTCCCAGGAGGTCGTACGGGCCGCGCGCCACGCCGCGGTCTCGCCGCGATCCTTCGTGTGCTCGGGCCTCGTCGGGGCGATGATGCGCCGCCAGAGCAGCGAGTCGACCCGGCTCTCCGAGCGCGAGCACGACGTGCTCCTGCTGCTGGCCGACGGACTGGGTGCGGCCGCGATCGGCGAGCGGCTCTACCTCTCCGAGTCGACCGCGAAGTCGCACATCGCCCGGATCTACCAGAAGCTCGGCGCCGCCAACCGCGCCCAGGCGCTGGTCACCGCGATGCGTACCGGCCTCCTCTCCAGCATCAGGCCCAACGGCGCCTGAGTCGTCAGCGAGGTCCTGACACTAGTCAGAAAGGACTAGGGCCTCAGGCACCTTCGCCCGATCCGGGAGACACCCTCCACCCCTCACCATTGTCGTGTCCGGCGGTGCAGCAGCCTCGCCGGTGGGGGAACGAATCAAGGGGGGCTTCCCATGCTGAACTACCTGAACAACATGTTCACGATGCGACGCCGCGACAACGACCGCGGCGCCTCGGCCGTCGAGTACGGCCTGCTGGTCGCGGGCATCGCCGCGGTGATCGTCGCGGTGGTCTTCACCTTCGGCGGCAAGATCAAGAACATCTTCGACGACACCTGCCAGACCATCGCCGCCAACGGCACTGCCCCGGCCGCGGGCACCAACTGCACCTGAGCACGTGATTCCGAGGGAGCACGAGGCGCCGCAGCCCCGCTGCGGCGCCTCACCTCGATCGCCACATCATCGGGAGGGATGAGGATGACCAGAACGTCACGGCGTACCGACCGAGCCGCCTCGGCCGTCGAGTACGCACTGCTCGCGGCCGGCGTCGCGGCCCTCATCGCGCTGGTGGTCTTCACCTTCGGCGGCAAGGTCAGCAACATGTTCCACAACACCTGCAACACCGTCGCAGCGCAGACCAGCCAGGCCGCCTGCTAGACCACCCACCGCTCGTCCGGCTCACCGACCGCCCAGCACCCGCCCCGCCAAAGCGATCCTCTGCAGGGCCGTCGGATGGGAACCGAAGACGAACTGTGACCACGCCGGCGGCGTCGGATCGGCCAGCGAGCTGATCGCGAGCCGCTTCTGCAGCGCCACGAACGACGCCTCGTCCTGCGTCACCCGCAGCGCCGTCACATCGGCCCGGGTCTCGATCTGCCGGCTGATCGTGTTCTGCACCGGCAGCGACAGCACCGACCCGATCGCGAACAGGGCGAGCAGGAGTGGGACGAGCCCCGCTGAGTCGGCACCTGTGACCGCCGAGTCTGCACTTGGGTCTGCCCATCGTCTGGTCAGCGGCCCGAGCAGCAGCCCCAGCAGACCGACGCCGAAGAAGGCAGCAGCCACCCCGAGCAGGGTGCCCACGAGCACGTCGTCGTGCTTGGCGTGGCCGAGCTCGTGCGCCACCACCGACAGCACCTCGCCGCGCGGCAGCGAGTCGATGAGGTTGTCGTAGAGCACGACCCGGCGGGTCGAGCCGAAGCCGGTGACGTACGCGTTGATCTGGGTGGTGCGCCGCGAGGCGTCCGCGACCAGGACGTCGTCGAGCCGCACACCCTCCTGGGCCGCGATCTGCATGACCTGCGTGCGCAACGTGCCGTCCGGCAGCGAGCGGAAGTCGTTGAACAACGGCTGCACGAGCACCGGATAGACGAACGACCCGATCAGCACCAGCGCCGCGAGCACGGTGCCGGCGATGGCGGGCCACACCCGAGGCCAGCGGCGCATGATGCCGAGCAGCACCAGGATCGCGATCGAGGTCGCGACCACCGAGACCAGGGTGCCGAGCGCCAGATCCTGGAGGTACGACGGCCAGCTCTGCCGCGAGAGGCCGTAGCGGCGCTGCTGGTGCTGGAGCACGACCCCGAAGGGGAGCGTGACGATCCTGCCCAGGACGGTGACCAGCACCACGAGCGCCAGCGCGCGCAGCCACCACGGGCGGGGCAGGCGCCGTGCCACCGCGGGGCCGAAGCGGGTGAAGCCGAGCACGCAGGCGAAGGCGAGCGAGACCAGGAGCGACGTACGGCCGACCCAGCGGGCGACGTGGGAGTACGTGGTGGCGCGCTGCAGCTGCTCGGCGGTGAAGACGGTGTCGACGCCGGGGGCCCGGAGCGCACCACCCGGGTAGGGATGCCACGGCACCAGGACGATCGCGAGGACGATGAACGCGATGGCCGCTGCGGCGGTCATCGCGACCGGCAGTCGCCGCACCGTGCTCGTCATCGAGCGAGCTCCGTGAGCTCCTGCCGCCAACGTGCGGTGAAGGCGGCGACGCTGAGCCCGGTCTCTCGGCGCAGCGCGGCATCGATGGCTGCGCCGTCCCGGACGTCGTCGTAGACGCGGACCAGCGCCGGCTCCCCCGCGATCCGGGCGAGGAGACGGCAGGCCAGCCAGGCGGCCTCGTACTCGGCCCCGAAGGTCTCGGACTGGTCGTTGAACTCCGCCGCGCCGGGCAGCCGGTGCGGCACCCCGTCCGCGCGTACCTCCGCGATGATCTGGCGGGCGGTGGTGCTGAGCGGCAGCCGCACATCGCGCAGCGCCACGTAGTCGGCGAAGCCCTCCAGCAGCCAGGACGGGACCGCCGCATCGGCGGCGAAGGTGGCGGCGTGGACGGCCTCGTGGCTCAGCACGATCTGCGCGCCCTCGGTGTTGAGACCGCCGATCACCTGCGGGTTGACCAGTACGTGCACCGGGCCGGACGCGCTGCCGTCGACGGTCGCGGTCACCGCGGCGACACCGTGGAAGCTGTCGGTCTCGGCGCCCATCATCTGCTCGAGGCCGGCCTGGTCGGCCGGCACCTCGAGCACCAGGGCCGGGTGGGGCCAGGGCAGCACCCGGCGGACCGTCGCGACAGCGCGGACCGCGAGGGCGTCGAAGCGGTCGGCACGCTGCCCGGCGGCCGCGTCCGATCCGGCGAGCACTACCATGGTCTCGCCCGTACGCCGCACCTGCACCGGGCCGCTGAGCCACACGGGCAGTCGAGCGCCGCCACCGCCGAACCTGGTGATCTCGACGCCGTCACCGCTGTCGGAGGGCGCGAAGGTCACCCCCACCTCCTCGCTGGCGTCGGCGGTGTCGAATCCGGCGAAGCGCCAGGTCAGCGCCACGTCGGCCGTCCAGGACCCGTCGGCGGCGACCGCGCCGTCCACCGCGAGGTAGCGAGCGCTGAAGTGCTGTACCCGGAGCCGGTCCGCGTTCTCCGCGGCCGTCCTCGCAGCGGAGCCGGGAGCCTCGCCGGGCCGGTGGTCGGCGATGGACCTGCCCCAGGCCGCCAGGGCCGCGGCGGCGGCCGTCGGCTGCTCGGCGGCAGGCCGCTCGGCGCTGCGGCCGGCGGCCGGGACGACGTAGGTGTCGTCCCGCGCCCGCCAGACGAGCAGGCCGGCCACGAGGACCACGATCACCAGGCCCACGAGCACACCGGGCCAGAGACGACTGCGGACCGCCCCTCGCGAGGAGGAACGGTCCGTGGCAGTCATGGCGCCGAGTCAATCAGACCCGTGGTCGGGTCTGTCGACAGGCTCGGTCGCTCAGCCCGGGCGGACGGCGCCGACGTACGGCATCTCGTGCAGGCTGGTGACCTTCACGCCGACGCTCGGGTTCTCGGCGTTCACGATCATGCCGTTGCCGATGTACATGCCGACGTGGCTGATCGGGCTGTAGTAGAAGACCAGGTCGCCGGGCTGGAGCTCGGACTCGGAGATGTGGCGACCGGAGTTGTACTGCGCGGCCGAGGAGTGCGGCAGCGAGACGCCGGCGGCACCCCAGGCGCGCATGGTCAGGCCGGAGCAGTCGTACGCGCTGTCGCCGGCGGCGCCGTAGACGTACGCCTTGCCGACCTGCGCCATCGCGAACGCGATCGCGGAGGCGGCGCTGCCGCTCGCGCCGATGTCGGCGGCCGAGACGCGGGTCGAGTCACGGGACAGGAGCGCCTCGCGCTGATCGGCCTGGAGGCCGTCGAGCACCTTCTTGGCCTCGGCGAGCTTGTCGTCGATCTCGGCCTTGGCCTTCTTGAGGTCGGCCTCGGTGTCCGCGACCTGATCGGTGCGGTGGGCGGTGGCCTCGCGACGCAGGTCGAGCGCGTTGACCTGGTTGGCGTAGTCGGTGAGCAGGCTGTTCTGGATGCCGTCGTAGGCCGACATCGTGGAGAGCCCGGCGAGGAAGACCTTCGGGTCCTCGCTGGTCACGACCTGGCCGACCGCGGACATGTTCGAGCCCTCGAACTGGCTCAGCACGGAGTCGCGGACCTGGTCGCGCACGCCGCTGAGCTGCTCGCCCTGGTGCTTCTGGTCGGCCTGGAGGTCCTCCAGCTCGGCGCGGAGCTGCTTGAGACGCAGGTTGGCGGCATCGAAGCGCTCGCCTGCGACCTCGGCCTGGCGGTAGAGGTCGTCGACCTTCGCCTGGACGTCCTTGATGGAGGGGGCTGCCTGTGCGGGCGTGCTGGGCAGCATCCCGACGACTCCGGCGACGGCGAGCGTCGCAACACCAGCAGCGATGAGTCGGTTCCGGCCGTGGGTCACGAGCGGGCGTTCTCCCTTGTTCTGTCGTACGCCTACCGGGTGAGCTGACGGATTCGGACACGACATGTCCTACCTCCGCTCCTCGCGCCCTGGGTGGGCACGCCTCGCGGAAGATTCACCCCAGATGACGGCCAGGCCGTCGATGGTTCCCCGGCTCGTGGGCCACCCGGAGGCGACTCACGACTCAGCGCGGTGCCCGCGTGGATCTGTTGATCCACTGCCTCGGGCACCAAGTGTCCTAGACCATAACCGAGGCCTCCCGGGGCGTGCCAATCGCTCCGGGCGCGTGTTGTGCCTCATTGGTCACAGTGGCCACTTCCGACTCACCTTTCTCAGGCGGACTCCACGATCGGGCCCTCCGTCGGCTCGACGAGACGCAGCGGCGGCACCAGGCCGCCGTCGGCGAGGATCTCGAGCGCGAGACGCTCGTCCTCCCCCATGGTCAGCTCGGGAGGCATCCCGAGCAGCACCGTCACCACGCAGTCGTGGCACTCCAGCCCTCGCACCACGCAGGTGCCGCAGTCGATCGTTGTGCTCATGTCAGGGACGTTCGCAGGCACCCCTGACAGTTTCGGCCGCGCGCCGACTTCCGCGTGTCGTACGGCGCGTCGTGCACCAGACTGGGCGCCATGCCCGCTCTGGATCGTCGCCTCGTCGCCCTGCGGGCGGCGGCGATCCTCGTCTACCTCGGGCTCCTGGCGCTGTGGACCGCCCTGGTCGGCATCCCCTCCGACCCGCTCAGCCTGTTCGTCTCGCTGTGGGCGGCGACGATCGCGTGCCGCGCCGGTGCGCCGCTGCGCTCGCACGTGGCGTTCGCCCGCGACTGGTCACTGCCGGTGCTGTTCCTGCTGGCGTACAGCTACAGCTACGGCCTGATCTACCTGCTCGGCCTGCCGGTGCACTTCGAGCCGGCGATCGCGGTGGACCGCTGGCTCGGCGGCGGCGAGATCCTCGCCCAGCGCCTCCAGTACGCCATCTGCGACGGCCCGTGCGGGCCGCAGGGCGCCACCTGGCTCGACGCGATCCTCACCACCACGTACCTCTCCCACTTCCTCACCGCCTGGGTCCTCGCGTGGATGCTCTGGATGCGCCACCGCGCCGCGTGGAAGCAATGGATGACGCGGTTCGTCTCCCTCAACCTGGCCGGCCTGGTCGGGTACCTGCTCTTCCCGATGGCGCCGCCGTGGATGGCCGCCCGCGACGGGCTCGTCTCCACCCCGATCTGGGCCGCCCCGACCCGCGGCTGGTCGGGGATCGGGCTGCAGCTGACCCGGGTGCTCGACGGGCCGCTGACCAACCCGGTCGCCGCCATGCCCTCGCTCCACGCCGCGACCGCGATGCTGGTCGCCCTCTTCGCGATCCACCGCAGCACCCGCTGGTGGCGCTGGCTCGCGCTGCTCTACCCCGCGCTGATGTGCTTCACCCTCCTGCTCTACGCCGAGCACTACGTGCTCGACGAGGCCGTGGGCATCGCGCTGGCGCTCGCCGTGCATGCCGTGGTCGGCCGCCTCGAGCGACGGCCGGCGGCGATCAGCGCACGGCCCGCAGCAGCAGACCGGTCGGCACCGGCCGACCTCCGCTGAGCGCGACGTCGCGGGCGACCGCCTGGTCGTCGCTGACCACCAGCAGCACCCGTCCGGCCGGCTCGGCGGCGACCAGGTCGCGGATGACGTCGTCGGCGATCACGCCGGGCGGGCTGAAGAGCACGCGTACGCCTCGCGGCGCGCCCGCGACGTGGCGCGCGGCCGCGCCCGGCACGGTCGCCGCGTCGAAGACGACGGTGGTCTCGGCCCCGGTGCGCGCGACAAGGGGCGCGAGCGCCTGCATGAGCCTGATCCGCTGGGCGTCCAGCGCCGAGCTCGGCCAGGCCTGCTTGGTGACGTTGTAGCCGTCGATGATCAGGCGGGCCCGGGGCATCGCGAGGTAGCCCTCGAGCTCCCCGATGCTCGCCACGCCCCGCATACGACCCGGCTCGGGAGCCTCGAGCACCGCATAGCCGGCCTCGGCGGCCTCCCCGGGCGTGCTGCTGGCCGGCGGCAGGCCCAGCTCGCGCTGGAGGCCGGAGGAGGCCTCCAGGAGCGTGTCGAGGAGGAGGCGGGTACGCAGGGTCGCGGACTCGCGCTCCGTACGAGCCGCGCGGCGGTCCTCCCCGGCCTCCGACTCCAGCTGGGCGACCCGGGCACGCAGCTGGCGCACCTCGCGGGCCAGTGCCTCCGCGCTCGCCTCCGCCTCGGCCCGCGCGGCCTCGGCCGCGGCGATGGTCTCCTCGACGCCGGCCAGAGCCTCCTTGCCGCTCGCCCGGGCCTCGCCCAGGCGCCGGCGCAGCACGGTGTGCTCCTGCTTGGCCGCGGCCGCCTCGGAGCGGCGGCGTTCGCGGGACTCGGCCAGGTCGGCCTCGAGCACCTCGACGCGCCTCTGCAGCCGGACGAGGTCCTGCTCAGCCACGCTCGGCCGGGCCTCGAGCGCCTCGACCGCGGCGCCGACCTGGTCGGACCAGCCGTCTGGCCGGCTCAGCCACGCGTACGCGGCGGCGTCAGCCGGCTCGGCGCCGGCCTCGATGCCCGCGGAGCGCAGCTGCGCCGCCACCTGAGCGCGCAGTCCGGTCTCGGACTCCGTCTCCTGGTCGAGCACGGCGAGGATCGCCGTGCCGCCGCTCCTGGCGCGGCGTGCGGGCGCGAACGCCGCGACGCGCCGCAGCGGAGCGGGAAGGTCGGGGACCTGCGGCAGGACCGCGGCCGCGAGCGCGGCGATCCGCGCTCGTACCGGCTCCGGAAGCTCTGCCAGGGTGCTCACCGGAGAAGGATAGGTGCCGCACGCCGCGTGCCCTCCCGGAATTGTCGGTGGGCCCGTCTACGGTCACGAGCATGAGAGAGCGAAGCGAGCGAATCATCCAACGCAACGCCCCTCGTGCCTCGCGTCCGCACGGAGCGAAGCGAGTACGGGGGTGAGTGTCGCAGCACCTGTGCGGCCCCGGTCGTCGAGCGCATGGGAGACCCAGCGCAGCTTCGACGAGCTCGGCCGGCCGCTGCGCGACATCACCTTCTGCGTGGTCGACCTCGAGACGACCGGCGGGTCGGCCGAGGGCGGCTCGATGATCACCGAGATCGGCGCGGTGAAGGTCCGCGGCGGCGAGATCCTGGGCGAGTTCCAGACCCTGGTCAACCCGCACACCGCGATCCCGCCGTTCATCGCGGTGCTCACCGGGATCAGCAACACGATGGTGGCCGACGCCCCCGGGATCGAGTCGGCGCTGCCGGCGTTCCTGGAGTTCGCACAGGGGTGTGTGCTGGTCGCCCACAACGCGCCGTTCGACGTCGGCTTCCTCAAACACTTCGCCGCCCAGCAGGGCCGGCCCTGGCCCGCGTTCGAGGTGGTCGACACCGCCAAGCTCGCCCGCCGGGTGATCACCCGCGACGACGCCCCCAACTGCAAGCTCTCCTCGCTCGCCGTGCTCTTCCGCGCCGGCACGGAGCCCAACCACCGGGCCCTGTCCGACGCGCGGGCCACCGTGGACGTGCTGCACGGCCTGATGGAGCGCCTCGGCGGTCTGGGCGTCCACACCCTGGAGGAGCTGCAGACGTTCTCCGCTCGGGTCTCCACCGCGCAGCGCAAGAAGCGCCACCTGGCCGAGACCCTCCCCCACGCGCCGGGCGTCTACCTGTTCCGCGACGACCGGGAGCGCGTCCTGTACGTGGGCACCTCACGCGACCTGCGCACCCGGGTGCGCTCCTACTTCACCGCCTCCGAGACGCGCTCGCGGATGGGCGAGATGGTCGGGCTGGCCGCCACCGTGACCGGCATCGAGTGCGCCACCACCCTGGAGGCGCAGATCCGCGAGCTCCGGCTGATCGCCGAGCACAAGCCGCGCTACAACCGGCGCTCGCGCTTCCCGGAGAAGATGCACTTCGTCAAGCTCACCCGCGAGCCCTGGCCCCGTCTCTCGCTGGTCAAGCGGGTCCTCGACGACCAGGCCGACTACCTGGGGCCCTTCTCCTCGCGCAAGGTCGCCGAGAAGGCGCTCCAGGTGCTGCACGACACCTTCCCGGTCCGGCAGTGCTCCGACCGGCTCGCGCGCAAGGCCGCCCGTACGCCGTGCGTCCTGGCCGAGATGGGCCGCTGCCTCTCCCCCTGCGACGGCAGCGCGGACGAGGCCGCCTACGACACCGTCGTGCGCCAGCTGCGCGACACGCTCCTGCACCGCCCCGACGAGGTGATCGACGCGATCAGCGAGCGGATGAGCACACTCGCCGCCGCCGAGCGCTTCGAGGAGGCCGGTGTCCACCGCGACCGGCTGGCCGCGTTCCTGCGCGCCGCGTCCCGCACCCAGCGGCTCTCCGCCCTCTCCCGCTGCGCCGAGATGGTCGCGGCTCGCCGCGGCGACGACGGACGCTGGGAGGTGCACGTGGTCCGCCGCGGACGCCTGGCCGCCGCCGGCACGATGCCGCCGGGTGGCGACGCCCACGGCTACGTCGAGCAGCTGCGCGCCTCGGCCGAGACCGTGCTGCCCGCTCCCGGTCCCGTGCCGGCGGCCAGCGCCGAGGAGAGCGAGCTGGTGCTGCGCTGGCTCGAGTCCCCCGGCATCCGGCTGATCGACATCGACGGCGAGTGGACCTGCCCGGTCGCCGGCGCCACCCGCCACCTGGCCGTGCACGACGCGGTCGAGTCCTCCCGCCGCGACCTGGTCCCCTTCGACGAGCGTCGCGACCTCACCCCGGTGCACCGCCCGACCCGGTAACGTCGCCCCCGTGATCACCGCCATCGTCCACGTCTCCGCCGAGGTCTCCCAGATCCCCGAGGTCGCCACCGCGATCGCGGCCATCGACGGCGTCAGCGAGGTCTACTCCGTCACCGGCCCGATCGACCTGATCGTCCTCGTCCGGGTGCGCAGCCACGACGACATCGCGACGGTGGTCGCCGACAAGCTCAACAAGGTGCCCGGCGTGAAGGACACCGAGACGCACATCGCGTTCCGCGCCTACTCCCGCCACGACCTCGAGGCGGCCTTCGCCATCGGTCTGGACTAGGCGACCTCGCGAGCAGCAGCGCGAGTGATGGATCCGTCCCGGTCGGGTGACGGATCCGTCCGCGGCCGGTCAGCCGGCCGAGCCGGCGACCCAGCGCTCCAGCGCGGCCGCCGCAGCACCTGAGTCGATCGCCGCAGCGGCGCGCTCGACTCCCGCGGCGAGCCGGTCCTCGACCGCGCCCTCGGCGTCGTCGTAGACCGCCAGCGCCGCACCGGCGTTGAGCACGACGGCGTCCCGGACCGGCCCGGTCTCGCCGGCGAGCACCCGCCGCACCACGTCCGCGTTGTACGCGACGTCGCCACCGCGCAGGTCCGCCGCGCTGACCCGGGCGATGCCGAGCCGCGTGGGGTCGATGGTGTGCTGCGTGACCTCACCGCCGCGCACGGCCCACAGGGACGAGGTCGTCGTGGTGGTGAGCTCGTCGAGGCCCTCGTCCCCGCGGAAGACCCACGCGTCGATGCCGCGCTCCACGAAGACGCCGGCCATCACCGGGGCCATCCGGGCGTCAGCGCAGCCGATGGCGTTGGCCTGAGGCCGAGCGGGGTTGCTGAGCGGGCCGAGGAAGTTGAACGTCGTGCCGATGCCCAGCTCTCGCCGCGGCACGGCCGCGAAGCGCATCGCCGGGTGGAAGGCGGCCGAGAAGAGGAAGGTGACGCCGGCCGACTCGGCGAGCGCCGCGACCTGCGGGATCGGGAGGTCGAGCCGGATGCCGAGGGCCTCGAGCACGTCGGCGGAGCCTGACTGCGAGGACGCGGAGCGGTTGCCGTGCTTGACGACCTTCGCACCGGCGCCCGCGGCGACGATGGCCGACATCGTGGAGATGTTCACCGACATGGAGCGGTCCCCGCCCGTGCCGACGATGTCGAGCAGCCGGCCCGAGACGCTGATCGGATTGGCGACGGCGAGCATCGCGTCGGAGAGCGCGCGGAGCTCGTGGCTGGTCTCGCCCTTCGCTCGGAGCGCGACTGCGAAGCCGGCGATCTGGGAGTCGGACGCTGCGCCGGCGAGGATCTCGCCCATCGCCCAGGCGGCCTGCTCGGAGCTGAGGTCGGCGCGCGCGACCAAGGACCCGAGCACGTCGGGCCACGTGATGGTGGTCATCCGGGGATCAGGCGGGCACAGCGGTGCCGAGCAGCAGACCGGTCACGGTCTCGGCCAGCACGATCGGGTCCATCGGCTGCGGCACCGCGGCGTCGGCACGCGACCAGGTCGCCAGCCAGGCGTCCTGCGGGCGACCGGTCAGCACGACGATGGGCGGGCAGGCCGCGATCTCGTCCTTCATCTGCTTGGCGATGCCGATACCGCCCGCAGGGACCGCCTCGCCGTCCAGGATCGCCAGGTCGATCGTGCCCGCGTCGAAGTTCTGCACGACGATCGGCTCGGTGGCCACCTCGACGTACTCGACCTCGGGGAGATCGGGGTGCGGTCGGCGTCCGAGAGCCAGGATGGCCTGCTTCCGGACGTTGACGTCGTCGCTGTAGACGAGCACCTTGAGCGGCTTCGTGGAGGCGGTCACGGCGGCGACTCTACTCGCGAGCGGCCTACGGCGGGAGCATCGATCCTGAGGTTGGGATGAGGTAGTGCCCGACCCACCCGACCTGCACCCGGATCCCGAGGGCCAGCACGACGCCGAAGACCAAGGCCTGCACCCACCTGCGCGTGCCCGCGGGCGCGAGGGCGGTCAGCGGCAGCCACGGGATCGCGACCAGCAGCATGTACCGCTCGATCGAGGAGGTCGGGCGCAGCGCCAGCATCAGGTAGAGCGCGTAGCCGAGCGCCCACAGCCGCAGCTCGAGCGGCCAGACCCGAGCAGCGGGCACGACCACGGTCACCAGCAGCACCAGCAGGACCAGGACCGCGGTCACCGCGGTGTCGCGACTCGATCCGTCGGCCCCGCCGCCGAAGAGCCACCCCAGATAGCTGTGCTTCAGCTCCAGCTGGTTGCCCCAGGCCCGCTGGGTGGCGAAGTACGCGTCGCGGCGACCGGTCACGACCGCCGCCACCCCGGGCCACAGCAGGACGAGCACACCTGAGGCGGCGAGGAGCCCGCCCATCCACCAGCGCTGCCGCACCGTCGACGAGCGCCAGCGGAGCAGGCCGTGCACGAGGAGCAGCGGCGCGGCGGCGATCACGAGCGGCCTGGTGAGCGCGAGTCCGAGCAGCGTGACGAGCGCGATGTCGTACGAGCGTCGCGACAGCGACCAGACCAGCAGCACGATCAGCAGGAGCGCGAGGCCCTCCGTGTAGGCGGCCTGCAGGATCGGCGCCGAGGGCAGCGCGCACAGCCCCAGCACCGTGATCGCGGCGGCGAAGGCGCCGCCGCGGTCCAGGACCATCCGGTAGAGCAGCACCATCCCCGCGCCCGCGCACGCGAGACTCACCAGCGAGGCGGCCGGCGCGAAATCGAGTCGCGTGATGATCATCACGAGCCGCACGATGGCCGGATAGAGCGGATAGAACGCCCAGGCGGTCTGCGGGACCGGTCCGGTGAGGGGCAGGTCCCGGGGGTAGCCGTGCCGTGCCACGGTCTCGTACCACTGGCCGTCCCAGTTGCTCAGCACGGGGAAATAGCCGGGATCCGCGGGCTTGGGGGTCTCCACATGGATGCCGTACGAGCCGTCCATCGCGACCTGATGCTGGGAGGCATGCGCGATCACGAACACGTCGGCGAGGCGTGTCAGAGCGAAGATTCCGAGGGGGGCCAGCCACCACGGCAGCCGGTCGATGAGCCTCACAGGACGGAAAACTATCGCCAAGACAGGGGGTCGGGGTGCCCTCATGGTTCGGACACCGACATAATGGCGCTCGTGGCGACAGTTTCGACTCTTCCGGCCTCCCGTCTGCACGGGCAGCACGACCGGCCCAGCATGGTCAGCGTGGGCACGATCATCTGGCTCTCCAGCGAGCTGATGTTCTTCGCGGCCCTCTTCGCGGCCTACTACACGATCCGTGCGGTCAGTCCCGATCTGTGGGCGCAGGAGACGCAGCACCTCAACGTCCCGTTCGCCTCGGTGAACACGACGATCCTGGTGCTCTCCTCCTTCACCTGCCAGTGGGGCGTCTTCGCCGCCGAGCGCGGGCAGGTGGGCCGCAGCGGCTCGCTGCTCCAGATCAACAAGTGGGGCCTGCGCGAGTGGTTCGTGCTGACCTTCATCATGGGTGCGGTCTTCGTCGCCGGTCAGGCGACCGAGTACGCGAGCCTCATCCACGAGGGCATCACCATGCCGAGCTCCGGATACGGCACGGTCTTCTACCTGACGACCGGCTTCCACGGCATCCACGTCACCGGTGGTCTGATCGCGTTCCTCTTCGTGATCGCCAGCACCTTCGTGGCCCGTCGCTTCACCCATGAGCAGGCGGTTCGCGCCATCGTCGTGTCGTACTACTGGCACTTCGTCGACGTCGTGTGGATCGGTCTGTTCGCGACCATCTACCTCATCAAGTAGCCCGACTGCCAGCGAAGATCAAGGACTGATTGTGCGTCTCCTGAACCGCTCCGCCGGTCGCCTCTCGCGGCACCGTCGCGGCCCCATCGCCGGCCTGGTGATGCTGCTCGTGGGCCTGGCCCTCTCCGGTGGTCTGTACGCCACCTTCTCGCCGTCCTCCTCCGCCGACGAGGCGCAGGACCAGGCTGCGATGGCGGCCAAGGGCCGCCAGCTCTTCCTCGTCAGCTGCGCCTTCTGCCACGGGCAGAACGGCGAGGGCCTGACGGCCAAGGACGGCCAGCTGATCGGCCCCGCCCTCGCCGGCGTGGGCGCCGCCGCGGTCGACTTCCAGGTCGGCACCGGCCGCATGCCGATGGTCCAGCCCGGTGCGCAGGTCCAGAAGAAGCGGCCGAACTTCAGCGAGACGGAGATCGAGCAGCTCGCTGCCTACGTCGCCTCGCTCGCCCCCGGCCCCGCCATCCCGACCCGTGAGGACTACAGCACGGACGGCATGAGCGACCAGGCCAAGCAGGAGGCGATCGTCCGCGGTGGCCAGATCTTCCTGACCAACTGCACCGCCTGCCACAACTTCACCGGTGAGGGCGGCGCCATGCCGCGCGGTGGCTTCGCGCCGAAGCTGCTCGACACCGACCCCAAGCACATCTACGAGGCCATGCTCACCGGCCCGCAGTCGATGGACACCTTCTCCAACGGCAACATCACGCCGGAGATGAAGCGTGACGTCATCGCCTACATCGAGTCGATGAAGACCCAGCCCGGCTACGGCGGCTTCGGCCTCGGCAACCTGGGCCCGGTCAGCGAGGGCCTCTTCGCGTGGATCGTGGGCCTCGGCTCCTTGGTGGCCTTCGCCGTCTGGATCGCCGCCCACTCCGCCCGTACGAACAAGAAGAAGGGAACGGCCAAGTGAGCGACTCCCACGAGATCCAGGCGCACACCGACGCGCTGCTGCCGGATCCGGGGCATCCGGAGCACCACTGGCGTCCGACCGACGTCGACCCGAGGGCCGAGCGCCGCGCCGAGCGCCAGGTCGCCTCGCTCTTCGGTCTCTCGATCCTCTGCACCATCCTCTTCGTCGTCTTCTACGTGACGATCGAGGGTGGCATCGGCGGCCCGACCGTGATGGGTCTCGGCGCCTCCAACCTGGCGCTGGGCCTCTCCCTGGGCGGCGCGCTGCTGTTCATCGGCATCGGCGTCATCCAGTGGGCCCGCAAGCTGATGGCGGATGTCGAGCTCGTCGAGGAGCGCCACCCGGCGTCCTCCTCCGAGGCCGACCGCTCCGCCACCGTCGCCGCGCTGCAGGCCGGCCTGGAGGAGTCGGGCATCGCCCGTCGCCCCCTGATCCGTAACACCCTGATCGGCTCGGTCGGCCTCCTGGTCGCCCCCGCCGTCGTGATGCTGCGCGACCTCGGTCCGCTCCCGGGCGACAGGCTGCGCCACACGGTGTGGGCCAAGAACATGCGCGTCGTGCGTGACGTCGTCGGCACCCCGATCCGCCCGGCGGACCTGGAGATCGGCGATCTGGTCAACTCCTCGGCCGAGATCCTCTTCGGCACCGACAAGGGCCAGCCCGTCCCCGAGGCCGACGTCATCGAGGGCACCGAGCTGCAGGTCGAGAAGGCCAAGGCCGCGACCGTCCTGCTCCGGATGGACCCCGACGACATCGTCTCCGACGCGACCCGCAACTGGTCGGTCAGCGGCATCGTCGCCTACTCCAAGATCTGCACCCACGTCGGTTGCCCGATCTCGCTGAACGAGCGCACCACGCACCACCTGCTGTGCCCGTGCCACCAGTCCACGTTCGACCTGGCCGACTCCGGCAAGGTCATCTTCGGTCCCGCCGGCCGGCACCTGCCCCAGCTTCCGCTGGGTCTGGACGACGAGGGCTTCCTGGTCGCGCTGAGCGACTACCCCGAGCCCGTCGGCCCCAGCTTCTGGGAGCGTGAGACGAAGTCGCCGGGCGCGGTCTTCAACGAGTGGAACAAGGAGAACGCCCAGTGAGCGTCGACACGAGCAAGGTTGCCGCGAGCAACACCTCGGCGGCGACCGCGAGCAAGCCGACCAAGGTCGGCGCCATCGCGGCGTGGTCCGACGAGCGTCTCGGCCTTGCGGCCATGGGCAAGAAGAACCTCCGCAAGATCTTCCCGGACCACTGGTCCTTCATGCTCGGTGAGATCGCGCTGTGGAGCTTCGTCGTCCTGCTGATCACGGGTGTCTTCCTGACCCTGTGGTTCCAGCCGTCGATGGCCGAGACCACCTACCAGGGCGCCTACCCGAACCTGCGCGGCGTCTCGATGTCGCAGGCGTACGCCAGCACCCTGCACATCTCCTTCGACGTCCGCGGCGGCCTCCTGCTGCGCCAGATGCACCACTGGGCCGCGATGCTCTTCGTCTCGGCGATGATGATCCACATGCTGCGCGTCGCCTTCACGGGTGCGTACCGCAAGCCGCGTGAGCTCAACTGGGTCATCGGCTCGACCCTGCTGATCCTCGGCACCATCGAGGGCTTCACCGGCTACTCGCTGCCCGACGACCTGCTCTCGGGTACGGGTGTCCGCGCGGCCGCCGGCTTCATGCAGGCGATCCCGATCGTCGGCACGTACATCACGTTCTTCCTGTTCGGCGGCGAGTTCCCGGGTGACTCGATCATCCCGCGCCTCTACACGATCCACGTGCTGCTGATCCCGGGCATCCTGCTCGGTCTCGTCGCCGCCCACATGCTGCTGCTCGTCTACCACAAGCACACCCAGTGGGCCGGCCCGGGCCGCAAGGAGACCAACGTCGTCGGCTACCCGATGCTCCCGGTCTACGCCGCCAAGGCGGGCGGCTTCTTCTTCATCACGTTCGGCGTCGCCGCCCTCATGGGTGCGCTGCTGTCGATCAACGCGGTGTGGAAGTTCGGCCCGTACGACCCGACCAAGGTCACCGCGGGCGCTCAGCCCGACTGGTACATGGGCTGGCCCGACGGCGCGCTGCGCATCATGCCGGGCTGGGAGTCGCACTTCTGGGGCTCGACGTGGTCGTGGAACATCTTCATCCCCGTCATCCTGATGCCGATGCTCTCGTGGCTCCTCGTCACCATCCTGCCGTTCCTTGAGAACTGGATCACCGGCGACCAGCGTGAGCACCACCTCCTCCAGCGCCCGCGCAACGCGCCGACCCGTACGGCGTTCATCGTCTCGCTGATGACCTGGTACGCGATGTTCTGGCTGGCCGGTGGCAACGACATCATCGCCACGCAGCTGCACTCCTCGATCAACAACATCACCTACGCCCTGCGCGTGCTGGTGTTCGTGGGTCCGGCGATCGCCTTCTTCATCACGCGTCGCTGGTGCATCGCGCTGCAGCGTCACGACAACGAGGTCCTGCTGCACGGCTACGAGTCCGGCGTCATCATGCGCTCCGCGCAGGGTGGCTACGCCGAGATCCACAAGCCGATCAGCGAGAGCAAGGCGTACGCCATCACGGTCCGCGACCGTGGCACCGAGGGTGCCGGCCTTGCCGACGGCCCGAAGGCCAACGGCAAGCTCACCCTCCGCGACAAGCTCCGCACCCTCTACTACGAGGACGACGTGCAGAAGCCCACCGTCGACGAGTACGACGAGGCCCAGGCCCACCTGGCCCACGCCGACCACGGTGACGCCCACGAGCTCGAGGGCGGCCACGGCCACTGATCGACCAGCACGACATACTGAGGGCCCGGGAGCACTGCTCCCGGGGCCTCGGTCCATTTCGGGGCAAGGGCAGCCCATGCACGCCCTGAAGCTCGGCCTCGCCACCTTCGGTGACGTCACCGGCGACGCGTCCGGCACCCCCCTCCCCCACGCCCAGGTGCTGCGCAACGTCGTCGCTGAGGGAGTGCTCGCGGACCGGGTCGGCATCGACGCGTTCAGCGTCGGCGAGCACCACCGGCCCGACTTCGCCATCAGCGCCCCCGACATCGTGTTGGCGGCCCTGGCGGCGCAGACCGAGCGGATCACCCTCGGGACCGCTGTCACGGTGCTCAGCTCGGACGACCCGGTCCGGGTCTACGAGCGGTTCGCCACGATCGACGCGCTCTCCCACGGCCGCGCCGAGGTGACCCTCGGGCGCGGCTCGTTCACCGAGAGCTTCCCGCTCTTCGGCTTCGACCTGGCCGACTACGAGGTGCTCTTCGAGGAGAAGCTGGAGATCTTCGCCGCGCTGCGCGCGGAGGGACCCGTACGGTGGCAGGGCACCACCCGGCCGCCGCTGGAGGGCGAGGTCTTCCCGAAGACCGAGCACGGCGTCTCCGCCTGGATCGGGGTCGGCGGCTCTCCCGAGTCGGTCGTCCGGGCGGCGCGGCACCGCTTCCCGCTCATGCTGGCGATCATCGGCGGCGCGCCGGAGCGGTTCGCCCCGTACGTCGACCTCTACCACCGCGCTCTGGACCAGCTCCACCCCGAGCAGCCGCGACTGCCGATCGGCGTGCACTCCCCCGGCTTCGTCTGGGACGACGACGCCGAGGCCCGCGAGCTGCTCTTCCCGCACTTCAAGGCGAGCCGCGACCGGATCGGCCGCGAACGTGGCTGGGCGCCGAGCACGATCGCTGAGCTGCACGAGGAGGCGGACCACGGCGCGCTCTTCGTCGGGTCGGCGGAGACGGTGGCGCAGAAGATCGCCACGACGGTGCGCACGCTCGGGCTGAGCCGCTTCGACCTCAAGTACAGCAACGGCGCGATGCCGCACGAGCAGCTGATGCGCTGCATCGAGCTCTACGGGACCGAGGTCATCCCGCGGGTCAAGGAGCTGCTCGCCCCCTGAGCGGGCCGTCGCTCAGAGAGCGGAGCCCGCCTTGTAGTCGGCGTACGACATGTTCCAGTCGCCGTAGCCGTTCGTGACCTCCATGGGCCGGTCCGTGCCGAACTCGTTGACCACGTCGCCGATCTGGGTGAAGTGGAAGAGCCAGTCGGCGTTGGCCGTGCTCATGCCGGTGCAGCCGTGCGAGACGTTGGCGTGACCCTGCGAGCCGACCGACCACGGGGCGGCGTGGATGAACTCACCGGAGTAGGTCATCCGCATGGCCCACTGGACGTCCTTCATGTTGTAGTAGTTGGGGTCGCCCTTGGGGATGCCGATGGTCTCGGAGTTCATCGTGTGCTTCTCGTCCTTCTCGATGATCACCTTGATGCCGGAGCGGGTGATGAACCCGGGCTGGCCGGTGGTCACCGGGATCGTACGGACGAGCTTGTCGTTGGAGTAGACCTTCATCTGGTCGGTGTCCATGTTGACCCGGTAGACGTGCTTGTCACCGACCTTGAAGGTCGCCGTCTTGTCGCTCTGGCCGTAGATGCCGCCGCCGGCGGCGACGCTGTTGACGTCGGCGTTCACCGTGACGGTGCTGCCGGCCTTCCAGTACGTCTTGGGCCGCCAGTGCACCTCGGTGTCGGAGAACCAGTGCCACGAGCCCTTCTGGGCCGGCGTGGACTGCACGCTGAGGTGTTTCTCGAACGACGCCTTGTCGGTCACCGGGACGTCGAAGTGGATGACCACCGGCATGCCGACGCCGACGGTGCCGCCGGAGGGCGAGATCGAGGCGTACGTCTGCTGGTCCAGGCTCAGGTCCTCGGTGTGGAACCTCCGGGTCCACTTCGCGCCGCCATCGGCCGGCGTCGCGTTGATGACGTACGAGGTGCCCGGCTCCAGCGCGCCGCCGTCAGCGGTCCAGCCGGACCCGTCGGCGCTCAGGGTCCCCTGGAGCTTCTTGCCGCCCACAGCGCGCACGACGACGTCCTGGAGGGCGCCGCCGGTCGCCGAGACGGTCACCGCCGTGTCGACCTTCACCGCCTTGGCAGGCCGTATGTTGGCGCTGATCTTGATCGGGGTCGCCGAGGCACTGGGGTCGCTCGCCGCAGTCGCGCCGCCCACGTTGGCCGCGCTGTCCGGGCCGGCGCCACCGTTGCCGCCGGAACAGCCGGTCAGGGCCAGTGCGGCGATCGCCAGGGCAGCACTGCTCCCCATCCGCAGGCGCGTCCCCAGGGGGGCACGACGCGACGACGGTACGGATGACGGCATACAGACTCCCAGATCGAGGAACATCGGATCCGACCCCCATGGCGAATCCGATGTCCAGCGTAACCGCTCGGACCCACAGACGACCGAACCCCGCGTGCTGGGTGTCCAGCATCACGGGGTCCGGGGCGTCGTTCAGGCGGTGAGGTCAGTGGCTGAACTCACCGCGGTAGTACTCGAAGATCCAGCCGCACAGCGCGATCGCACCGACGACGCCGCCGATGATCGCGAGCCACCAGGCCGCCATCGCGAGGGAGAACGTGATCGTCGTGAGGCACAGCGCGGCCCACAGCGGCCACCAGGAGAACGGCGGGAAGAACCCGAGCTCCCCGGCGCCGTCGGCGATCTCGCCGTCCTTGCGGTCCTCGGGACGGTCGTCCATCTGACGCGCGTGGAATCCGAGGTAGGCCGAGATCATGGCCAGCAGCAGCGTGCACATGACCAGAGCGGACGTACCGGTCCAGTCGCCACCGTGCTCGGAGCCCGCGGTCACGAACCAGTAGGTGGGCGTCACCAGCACGAGGAAGACCGTGCAGGCGACGAACATCCAGGCTTCAGCCTTCATCGGGCGTCTCCCTCATTCTCGACGGACATGCCGGGCACGTGAGCCGCCAGCTCCTGCTCGGACTCGAGCTCCAGCGCGGCGATCTCCGGGTGGTGGAGGTCGAAGGCCGGGGACTCCGACCGGATCCGCGGGAGGGTGTGGAAGTTGTGGCGCGGCGGCGGGCACGAGGTGGCCCACTCCAGCGAGCGACCCCAGCCCCACGGGTCGTCGACGAGGACCTTCGGCGCGTGCCGAGAGACGTAGAGGTTCATGAACCACGGGATCATCGACAGGCTCAGCAGGAACGCGCCCACCGTGGAGAGCTGGTTGAGACCGGTGAAGCCGTCGGTGGGCAGGTAGTCGGCGATACGACGCTGCATGCCCTCGACACCGAGCCAGTGCTGCACCAGGAAGGTCGTGTGGAAGCCGACGAACAGCAGCCAGAAGTGGACCTTGCCGAGGCGCTCGTTGAGCATCTTGCCGGTGATCTTGGGCCACCAGAAGTAGAAGCCAGCGAACATCGCGAAGACGACGGTGCCGAAGACGACGTAGTGGAAGTGCGCCACCACGAAGTAGGAGTCGGACACGTGGAAGTCGAGCGGCGGGCTGGCCAGGATGACGCCGGTGAGGCCGCCGAAGAGGAAGGTCGTGAGGAAGCCGATGGACCACAGCATCGGGGTGTCGAAGCTGACCGACCCTCCCCAGATGGTGCCGATCCAGTTGAAGAACTTCACGCCGGTCGGGACCGCGATCAGGAACGTCATGCCGGAGAAGAACGGCAGGTCGACGGCGCCGGTGACGAACATGTGGTGGGCCCACACGGCGACCGACAGGATCGCGATGCCGAGGGTCGCGCCGACCAGGCCGATGTAGCCGAAGACGGGCTTGCGGCTGAACACCGGGAGGATCTCGGTCACGATGCCGAAGAACGGCAGCGCGATGATGTAGACCTCCGGGTGGCCGAAGAACCAGAACAGGTGCTGCCACAGGATCGGGCCGCCGTGGCTGGCGTCGAAGACGTGGGTGCCGAACTGGCGGTCCGCCTCGAGCATCAGCAGCGCGCCGGCGAGGACCGGGAACGCGATCAGGACGAGCAGCGACGTCACCAGCGTGTTCCACACGAAGATCGGCATCCGGAACATGGTCATGCCCGGTGCGCGCATGCAGATGATGGTGGTGATGAAGTTGACCGCGCCGAGGATGGTGCCGAGGCCGGCCATCCACAGACCCATGATCCACAGGTCACCGCCGACACCGGGCGAGCGGACCGCGTTGGACAGCGGCGTGTAGGCGAACCAGCCGAAGTCGGCCGCACCCTGCGGGGTGAGGAAGCCCGAGCCGGCGATGATGCCGCCGAACAGGAAGAGCCAGTAGCTGAACATGTTCAGACGCGGGAACGCGACGTCCGGGGCGCCGATCTGCAGCGGCATGATCAGGTTGCCGAAGGCGAAGAACAGCGGCGTCGCGAAGAGCAGCAGCATGATCGTGCCGTGCATCGTGAACAGCTGGTTGTACAGCTCGTCGTTGACCAGCTGCTGACCCGGGAAGGCCAGCTCGGAGCGGATGAGCAGGGCCATCACGCCGCCGACGAGGAACCAGCAGAACGAGGTGACGGCGTACATCTTGCCGATCAGCTTGTGATCGGTGGTGGTGAGCAGCGCGTAGAGCTGCTGACCGAGCGGCTTGCGGCCGCTCACAGTGGTAGCGGGTGCTGCCGTGGTGGTCACTCTGCGTCTCCCTCAGACTGGAGGCCGGCCTGCGTGTAGGCGTCGGCACCGCCGATGAGCGGCGTGTCGGACGTGAAGCCCTTCGCCTTGAGGTCCTCGAGGTACGACTGGTAGTCGGCCTGCGAGACGACCTTGACGTTGAAGAGCATCCGCGAGTGGTAGAGACCGCACAGCTCGTAGCAGGCGCCGCGATAGGTGCCCTTCCGGGTCGGGGTCACGTCGTAGTGGTTCACTCGGCCCGGCACGACGTCCATCTTCATGTTGAAGTGGTCGACGCCGAGGTCGTGGATGACGTCGGGCGAGTGGAGGTTGAACCGGGTGGTCTCGTCGACCGGCAGGACCAGCGTCGGGATGTGCGAGGCGGTGCCCGCGTCGTAGACGTAGCTGCTGTACGGGAACTTGAGGTCGGCGGCGTTGTCGTTCGCCGCGGCGTCCATGTCACCGACGCCGTAGTTGAAGGTCCACGTCCACTGCTGGCCCGTGACCTCGACCGTGTTGTCGACCTTCACGTTGTCGTCGAGGATCGCGTCCTGCGCCTTGACGGTGTGGAAGAAGAACACGATCACCATCAGCACCGGCGCGATCGTGTAGAAGATCTCCAGCGGGAGGTTGTACCGCGTCTGCACGGGCACCTCGTCCTCGCTGCGACGGCGGAAGCGCCAGATCGCGTAGAAGATCAGTCCCCACACGATGGCGCCCGTCACCAGGGCGGCGATCCAGGCGCCCTGCCACAGGTTCAGGACGTGCTCACCCTGCGTGGTGGCAGGCTCCGGCATTCCGAAGTTCTTGGCGGCGGTGGAGCAGCCTCCCAGCAGGACGGCGCTGGCGCCAAGCCCAGCGGCGAGGGCGAAGCGGCGCGCGCTTGCGGCCATCCCCTTGCGCTTGGACCCGGGCGATCCGGGCATCTGCAGACCCACGAACGAGCCTCTCTCTCTACGACCAGTCACGGATATGCCGCAGACTATCGGAATCGGCTCGGACAGGTCAGGCCGGGGCGGCCCCGATGACCGGTCGGTAGGCTCCGCGAGTGGCAAATGCGGCGGTCTACCTCGACACCGCGTCTTCCGAGCCGCTTCATCCTGCGGCCCGCGAGACGCTCCTGGCCGCGCTCGATCACGGCTACGCGGATCCCCGCCGCCTGCACGGACCCGGTCGGACCGCCCGGCTCCTGCTCGACAACGCCCGCGAGGCGATCGCCGGCGCGCTGGGCGTACGGCGCGACGAGGTGACGTTCGCCTCGTCCGGATCCCGGGCGGTTCAGCGCGGGCTGCTCGGGCTCGCCGGTGCCCGCGCCGAGCGTGGCCGGCCGATCGCGCACAGCGCGGTCGAGCACCAGGCGGTCACCGACGCCGCGGCGTGGTGGGGTGCGCCCCGCGAGCTGGGCGTGGACGCGTACGGGCGCCTCGACCTCGACGCGGTGCGCTCGCTCGCGCCCGACACCGCCGCCCTCGCGCTCCAGAGCGCCAATCATGAGGTGGGCACCCTCCAGCCGGTCGCCGAGGCCGCCGAGATCGCCGGCGGAGTGCCGCTCCTCGTCGATGCCTGCGCGTCGATGGGACGGGTCCCCCTCCCCCATGGCTGGGACGCGCTCGCGGGCTCCGCGCACAAGTGGGGCGGCCCGAGCGGGATCGGCGTGCTGCTGATCCGGCACCGGGCCCGCTGGATCGATCCGTTCCCGGCAGGCGACCCGTTCGCCCGTACGGACGAGCCGGTGGACATCGCCGCGGCGCTCGCCGCCGCGGCCGCGCTCCAGGCGGTCGTCGCCGAGCGTGACCAGATCGGCAGCCGCCAGCGGGCACTGATCGACCGGATCCGGGCCCGCGTGGCCGACATCGCGGACGTCGACGTGGTCGGCGACCCGGTCGAGCGCCTCCCCCACCTGGTGACGTTCTCCTTCCTGTACGTCGACGGCGAGGCGCTGGTCACCGAGCTGGACCGGCTCGGCTTCGCGGTCGCGAGCGGCTCCGCGTGTGCCGTCGACACCCGCGAGCCCTCCCGGGTCCTCGCCGCCATGGGCGCGCTGACCCACGGCAACGTCCGGCTCTCGCTGGGCCGGGAGACAACGCCGGCCGAGGTCGAGCGCTTCCTCGACGTCCTGCCGGGCGTGGTCCACACGATCCGCGAGCGGGCCGGGCTGTGAGCGAACGGCGACGGCCTGTGAGCGAGCCTCGCGAGACCCTCGACTGCCGCGGCATGCTCTGCCCGGCGCCGATCATCGCGCTCGGGCGCTCGCTCGGGTCGGTCGCGATCGGCGACCTGCTCGCCGTCGCCGCCGACGACCCCGCCGCACGCCACGACGTCCCGGCCTGGGCGCGGATGCGCGGACAGGAGTACCTCGGCGAGCGGGCCGCCGAGGACGGCGTCCCGGTCTACGTGGTCCGCCGCCTCAGCTGAGGCGCAGCCTCAGGCGAGGTGCGGGGCGACGTCGGCCGCGGCCTCGGCGCCGTACGAGGCCTCGAGGCGGGCGACGAACTCTGCGGTGGTGAACGCGTACTCCTGGGTGCCCACCGTCTCGACGACGTAGGCGGCCAGGACGCAGCCGACCTGGGCGGCACGCTCGAGGCCGAGGCCCCACGCGGTCGCGGCGAGGAAGCCGGCACGGAACGCGTCGCCGACACCGGTCGGCTCGACCGGCGTCACGCCGGTGGCGGCCGGGAGCACGATGGGGGCCCCGTCCTGGCGGGTGATCCGAACGCCGTCCTTGCCGAGCGTGGTGACCTGGATGCCGACGCGCTTGAGGATCTCCTCGGCCGACCAGCCGGTCTTCTGCTCGATCATGTGCGACTCGTACTCGTTGGAGAACAGGATCGCGGCGCCGTCGATGAGGTCGCGGATCAGCTCGCCGGAGCCGAAGGCGAGCTGCTGGCTCGGGTCGGCGATGAAGCGGTAGCCGCGCTGGCGGCACTCCTGGGTGTGGCGCAGCATGCCGTCCGGGTCGTCGGCGCCGACCAGGACGTAGTCGGGCTCGCCGACCGCCTCGACGATCGGTCCGAGCTCGATCAGCCGGGCCTCGGCCATCGCGCCCGGGTAGAAGCTCGCGAACTGGGCCATCGTCTGGTCGGTGGTGCACACGAAGCGCGCGGTGTGGCGTGCCTCGGAGACGCGGACGTGGTCGCAGTTGACGCCGTGGCGCTCGAGCCAGGAGCGGTAGTCGGCGAAGTCCTCGCCGACGGCGCCGACCAGCACCGGCCGCAGGCCGAGCCGACCGAGACCGAAGCTCATGTTGGCGGCGACGCCGCCACGGCGGATCTCGAGGTCGTCGACCAGGAAGCTGACCGACAGCTTGTCGAGCTGCTCGACGACCAGGGAGTCGGCGAACGTGCCGGGGAAGGTCATGAGGTGGTCGGTCGCGATCGATCCCGCGATCAGGAGGGTGCCCATGACACGAAACACTACCGAGCGGTATGCCTTGGGGTACCTATCGGTAACGCTTAGCGTCTCTGGTATGACCTCCAGCCTCACCGCCTACGACGACCTGTCGACCACCGATGAGATGGTCGCCGACTGCCGCGAGACCGAGCGCCGTCTCGCGTTCACGAGCGTTGCTCGCGACGCTCTCCGTCCCGCACCGAGCATCCGCTTCGAGGACCAGCGCCAGGGCCTTCCCAAGCGCGACATCGACCTCCTCGAGGCCGCCCAGCGCATCTCGGGCGCACTGGGCCTCGACCTGGACTGACCTCGGGCCCACCTTCTGACACGGTCCGCGGTCGCCTCACGCAGGCGGTCGCGGATCATGTGTTTACCGGGCCGGATCGCGGGAAGTGTCCACACGTGAACTTCCCAGCTGATGGCGGCGGATCGCCGCAACTGCGCATGGACCCGGCGCTGGCCGAATCCGTGCACCAGACGTTCCAGACCATGGCGGCGGATCTGCAGGGACACTCCACGTCGATCAGCAGCGCCCGTACGGACATCGTGGCCGGCGCCGGCGAGTTCTCCAGTGCGCTGAGCGCCGAGGCCACCATCTTCTCGACGGGCTGGAGCGACGGGCTCGACGTCCTGTCCACGTCGGCCGGGCTGATCGCCCACAACACCAACCAGCTGTCGCTGGACCTGACCAAGGTCGACCGCGGCGGCAGCATCGACATCAGCATCGTGCCCCAGGTCAAGGTGCCCTGATGGCCGACCACTTCACCCTCGACATCCATCCGCACCAGCTGCGGATGGCGGCGCACTCCCTCGACACCATCCGGGAGAACCTCGCCAAGCACGCCAAGACCGCGAGCAACGAGCCTGCCGCCATCGGGAAGAAGTGGACCGGCTCCGCCGCGACCTCGGTCACCGGTGAGATGACCGCTGTCGGCGGCCACCTCAGCACCTTCGCGACCCAGCTGCTCCACTGCAGCGACGCCCTGACCACGCTGGCCGGGCATTACGAGAGGGCGCAGACGACGCTCGCCGAGCTCAACACCAAGTGGGCGAACGCGGAGTCGGCCTACAACTCGGCGTGCGACGACGCCGACAAGGCCTACAACAAGTCGGTCGGCGACCTGCGCGAGGCCAACGGCGGCGCGATGCCCAACCGCGGCATCACGATGGACCTCGACGACACCCGCAGCTCGGCCAAGAGCTCGGCGTACACCACGCGCCAGGCGGCCCAGAGTGCGCTCGACACCGACTTCACGAGCCTCAAGCAGCACCTCACCACGCAGACGACCACCTGCGGGACCACGCTCTCGGCCAACATCCCGGTGAAGAACCTGGGCATGTGCACGGCCGACCACCCCACCGGCCTGGACCACTCCAACCTGCTCACCGACCTGACGATGGTCGCCGACTACGAGGACCTCGAGAAGGCGGCCGAGGAGGACCAGAAGACGGTCGATGCGGCCGCCCCGGAGATCAAGGCCCTCCAAGACGCTCTGAAGGGCGACGACCCCTCCGCGATCGACGCGGCACTCAAGGCGATCCAGGGCCACGTCAACGGCCCGTACGGCTCGGACTACTCCAAGGCGATGCTCGATGCGCTGGGCAACGACCCCGGAGCCGTCGCGAAGGCCGTCAACTCGCTCTACAACAACCTCGACTGGGCGGTGCGCAGGAACGAGGTCAACCCGTATGACCAGAAGGACCAGATCCTGGCCCTGACCAACGGCCTGGCCGACGGCCTGAGCCAGTACCAGGACGCCGACTACGGGAAGTTCTACGGCACGCTCAGCGACATGGACCAAGGCGCCGCGCAGCTCGCGCTGATCGCCTCGTCCGGCCGCGCCGACGCGCGCCAGACCAGCGGCGCACTCGCGCTGCAGAGCCGGTGGTACCACTACCCGTCCGGCTCGCGGGAGCTCTTCCCCGAGATGTTCCAGTACGCCTACGACCCGCCCCAGGACATGGTCAAGATCCTCAGCGCGCGCTCGAACGCCAGCGCGCTCGCCACCGACCTCGAGAACGTCGACCCGAGCAAGCTCGACTTCATCCTGCAGTCGCTCACGCTGGTCACCCGGGGCGATCGCAACATGACCGACGACGAGGCCAACATCCAGTACGGGCTGTTCAGCAAGACGCTCGAGGTCCTCAAGAACCGCTTCATCAGCACGTCGGACAGCGACGGCGTGCCGTCGGTCGCGCTGGTTCACGCTCTGAAGGTGGCGAAGGACGGCCACTGGGGATCCGACGACATCATGCAGCGCGACGATCTCGACGCCAAGATGCTCGCCGAGCTGACCTCGATCATCAACGACGGCGACTTCGTCCGGACCTACATCGATCAGTCGCTGCGCTCGGCGGACTACCCGAAGACCCTGCTCGCCGATCTCATCCACGACACGCACGCCGACAGCAAGAAGATGATCAACTCCTTGATCGTCTCCGAGCTCGGCCACAACCGCGATCCGAAGCAGATCGCGACACTGATCGGCAACCTGATGCGAGACGACGACCTCGCCAAGATGGGGCTGGACTGGAAGGGCGCCGGGATGAAGGGGGTGGAGGAGGCGATCAACGATCTCATCGGCAAGGGCGTCGAGACGCTCGCCGAGACCAACCCGGCCATCGCCGCCGTCTACGGCCCCCTGAAGGCGGTCTTCGATGACCTGAGCGAGCAGCAGGAGAAGATCGACCAGGCTTACAAGGGCTGGAACGACGCCCAGATCAAGGACATGACGCAGCACCAGCTGGCCGTGGCGCTCTACATCAAGGCGCACGCCGACGACGGCGCCTTCGCGAAGGACTTCAGCGACTACATGAACCGACCCGAGATGAAGGGCCAGCCGGACGCCATCAACCGGTACTACGAGCACCTGATGGACGAGGGCGGGAAGACCGCCGACGAGCTGCGCGACTACGCCGACATCATCAACGGCACCCGGGACGACAACTGATGCGACGTCACCATCTCAGCGCCCTGCTCGTCGGCGCCTCCGCCCTGACGGCCGCCCTCGCCGCCTGCGGTGGTGCCAAGCCGGCGCCCCTGCCCGACGACGCGGGCTTCCGATCCTGCCTGCGCGAGGCGGGGGTCTCGACCAGCTCTCTCGACACCTTCGAGGCCCGCCGCAAGGCGTTCGAGGCGTCGGCGCCGTGGGACTGCGTGCTCACGCTCTCGTCCGTCGGCGATCGGCACGCGGTGCTCCAAGGTGTCTTCCCTGCCGATGGCGCCTCGCTGTTGAAGGCGATGACGGCCTGGATCGGCGCCCAGAAGAGCGACGGTGAGGCGATCGCCCGCGACGTCGGCACGCTGATCGCGGCCACCGACGATCCGATGCCGCAGGACCGCGACAAGGCCTCGCTGCGCTCGCAGTCCGATGGGATCTTCAACGACCGGCTCGCCTTGGACACCTACCTCCACGCCGACGGCAAGCCACCCGGGTACGACAGCTATCTCAACCGCCCCGACATGAAGGGGCACCCGGACGCGCAGAACCGCTACTTCAGGCACCAGCTGGACGTGGGCGGTGCCGCAGCGGATCGCCTTGGCAGCTACACCGACATCATCGGCGCCACCCGTGACCGTCTCAGGGCGAAGTAGCCGATCTCCGATCAGCACACCTAGCGGGCGTCGGTGACCAGCGTCTGGATCTCCCCCACCTCGAGGGTCTGCGGGGCACTGGTCGCGGCGACCAGGTCGGTCTCGACGTGCTGCCCCAGCAGGTCGAACACCACGTGGTAGGAGGTCGTCACCGTGATGTCGTACGCCCCCGTGGTCACGTACGCGTGCTCCACCGCTCCGGCCTGTCCCACGCCTGCGCTCTCGATGCCGACGCCCTCACCGGTCGAGCCGTCACCGAAGTCCCAGCGGACCGTGCCCGCGCTGAACCTCACCGGGATCGTGTTGCCGAAGAGGGTGATCGGCACCGTCTCGTCGGGGGCGGTGGCGTAGAAGTTGTTCGGGATGTTGACGTAGCTCTGCGCTGCCGGCTGCATGGCGAAGGTCGCCTTCGGGGCGAGGGCCTTCGCGGCGTCGATGACGTTCTGGCGGGTGATCTTCGGGACCACCTCGGTCGGCGCGTCCGGACCCCGGCACTCCGAGCCCTTCATCTCCCAATCGGTCGGCTTCTTGTCAGGATCGGCGAAGACGGTCCTGACGTAGACCCAGAAGCGGATCGCGCCGTCCTCCGCACAGGTGTTGACCGCCGCCCCGCACAGCACGTCGGCGCCGTCCTCGGGACCGTTGGTCGAGCACGTCGGGATGTAACGGGTCTCGCTCCACTCGGTCGGCGGGGTCCAGGTGCCCTGGGTGCCACCCTGGCTGCCGTCCTGCGTCTGGGTCGCCGTGTCGGTGCAGCGCCACTCCATGCCGTCCGAGGTCGCGGCCCAGCCGCACACCTTGCCCGCTGACGCCGGCTGGGCGGAGCCGACCACCATGCCCACCAGCATCATCGACCCAGCGACCAGAGTCAGCGCCAGTCTCCTCACGACGCGTCATCCCCGATCTGAGCCTGGAAGTCCAGGAGCCGCCAGCCCGCGGAGGCGTCATCCCACTTCATGTGGACCTCGGTGAAGTTGTCCGGGTAGGCCTTCAACGTCCCTAGACCCTTGCCGGAGGCGTCGAGGACCTTCACCGGAGCGGTCTCGAACGCCACCCCCACGACGTACTCGTCGCCCTTGGTCGAGCGCGGGACGACCCCGAGGATCTTCGGGTCACGCTGCGGCACGCCGAAGACCTTCTGCTGCGCATCGCTCATCGCCTGCCGGACCTTCTCGCATGCGCTGCAGCGCGACCCCGGCGGGACGAGCGCGAACAGCGGGCTCGCGTCCCGGGTGTAGATCACCCGGTAGTCGAGCATCGCGACGTAGGTCGCGAAGGCGTTGGCCGACTCCTGCGTCCTCGCCGCGCCGGAGGGCGCCGGTGGCAACTGGGTCGGCACGCCGGCCGGCACGACCGGCGCGGCCGCGCTGGCGCTGGCCGATGGCGTGACCGAGAGCGGCACCGTGGTCGGCGCCGCGTCGTCGCTCGACCCGCAGGCCGCGAGCGGGACAGCGAGCAGCGCGACCGTTCCGAGAGCGAGGGCGCGACGGGGGAAGCGCATCAGGCCTCCTGGACGTGCTCGGGAAGGAGCTCGGCGATGAGCGCCTCGGTCTCGGACTCCAGCGCCGCGCCTGCAGCATCGAGGCTCACGACCATCTCCTCCACGACCGCAGCCGCGTCGGGGCCATCGGGGTCCTCGTGCTCCGCGCGCAGCAGGTCGCGCCACAGCACCTGGGCGATCGGCGCGAGCCGGAGGCCGGCGCGGGCCGCCTGGGCGGCCCCGCCGGGGTCGTCCTGGACGGTGATCTCGAAGAGCCGGTGGGCGGTGTCGACGACCACGTCGGCCACCTGCTGCTCGAGCCGGGTGCGCGGCAGCCAGGCGTAGCGCTGGGTGGGGCGCCGGGACAGGAACGGACCGCGCACCAGCCGGAGCGCCCGGCCGAGCAGGTCGCGCTCCTCGCGTACCGCAGCGCCGCGGGAGCGCTGCACCAGCGCGACGAAGGCGTGCCAGTCGACACCGACCTCATCGGCGAGGAAGAGGCGGCCGTCGTCGGTCTGACGCAGCAGATAGCCGCCCGAGCTGTCGGCGCCGAGCCAGTCACGGACCCGCTCGATCGTGGCGTCGCGGACCTCGGGCGTGACGCCGCGCGGCCAGATCGAGGCGCCCACGACGCTGGCGTGGACCGGAGCCGGCTGCAGCGCCAGGAAGGTCGCCACCTCGGTCGCGAGCTCGAGCCGGCTGGCGTCGAGGCGCCCCTCGGTGCGCAGCTCCAGGGCACCGAGGACACCGATCCGCACCGAGGCGGTGCTCCAGGTGACGTCGTCCGAGCCGCGGCTCGTCGTCGGCAGGGTCGCCCGGCCCGGCGCGTACGGCTCCTCGGTGCGCGCTCGGGCGAAGAGCGCGGCGATCTCCTCGGCAGCGGAGGCGCCGAGGCGGACGGCGTCGACCTCGATCTCCAGCAACGGGATGGTCATCCGGCCGGCCTCGTCGACGGTGAGGCGCCAGCGGGCGCCGTCGAGCGGCTGCGCGGCCAGGACGCCGATGCCGCGGCTGCCCCCGCGGGCGAGCTCGCCGAGCCGGGCCCCGGTCTCGGCATCGCCGACGGTGCTGCCGAGCACGAGGTACTCCGGCGGGACGCCCGGGTGGCGGCCGAGGCGGCCGGTGAGGACGTCCTCGGCGGCGCGCGGCGCGTTCGCGGCCCACCGGGCGACCAGAGCGTCGACGTCGTCGACCGTCTCGATCGTGGCGCCCGCGATCTCGGCGAGGGCCGGGGCGAGGTGGTAGCCGTGCACGACCTGGTCGTCGCCCCACGGCGAGGTGGCGAGCTGCACGGCGAGGGCGGAGACGACCTCGGTGGCCACGGTTGAGGAGCCGGAGATCGAGACGATGCCGCCCGCGGCCTCGAGGTCGACCAGCACGTCGGCGCCGCTGTCGTCGCGACCGACGCAGACGAGACCCGGGTAGGGGGCGTGACCGCTCTCCCCCGGCGTGAAGGAGGCCCGCTCGAGCCGCCAGGTGCGACCGCCGTCGTGGGCGGACCACGGAGTGACGGCCTGCGGCATCGGCGGGGCGATCTTGAGCTCGACGGCGTCGTCGGTGAGCACCACGGCGTACGCCTGCGGCAGCGGCGTGCGCTCGCTGCGGCAGGCGGCCGAGAGTCCGCGCAGGGCCTGGTCGAGCCAGTCCGTACGGTCCACGTCGGCACCGACCCGCAGTGCCACCTCGGTCTCGATCTCGGCGTCATCGGGGGTCCGGCCGCGGCGACGGCGCCGCTCCGCGAGCAGCGCGCCGAGCAGGACCGCGCCGAAGAGCCCCCCGCCCACGACCGGAAGGATGCCGCGATCGCTGCGGGTCTCCTCGGCGGCCGAGTCGCCCTGCCGCTCGTGTCCGCTCTGCTCGGCCCGGTCGCCACCCTGGTGGGGCGCGACGCTGCCGTCGGCGACGGCGTGTACGCGATTGACCGTGGCGCCGCTGGCGTCGCCGGGCAGGATCAGGACCCAGCCGGGCTGGATGAGCCGGCCGAGGACCAGCTGACCCTGGTCGGGCTGGACCCGCCCCTTGTTGAGCTCGTAGATCTCCTTCCAGCGCCGGCCGTCGCCCAGGGTGCGCTCGGCGATGTCCCAGAGGTTGTCGTGGTGGCGACCCTCCGGCGGCTGCACGATCGTGACCTTGTGGCCGATCACGTCGGTCATCTCCGAGGGGACGCCCGGAACGTGCTCCATCCGCTGCGTCTCGTGCGAGGCGGGCGCCTGAGCCTGGTCGGCGGCCTGAGCGGCGTCGTCCCGCTGGTCCTGGACCACGGTGTGCGAGACCGCCGTGGCGGCGACCGGTGCCGCCGGGGCGACGGCCTGTGCGGCGCCGGAGGTGCCGAGGAACGAGGCGCCGATCAGGAACGTGCCCACCAGCGCGCGAGCCAGCGCCTGGGAGCGGCCCGACAGCGGCACCGGCCGGGGCAGGCCTCCCCCGCGGACCAGGCTGGCCGCCTCGACCAGGACGCACGCGGTGAACTGCAGCCAGGCGAGCCACACCACGACGCGCAGCACGCCGATGAGCGTGTCGGTGGTGATCGGCTGGGTCAGGGTGTCGCGCGTCGGCAGGCTGTGCGGCACCGGCGGCGGACCGGTCAGCAGGATGAGGGCGAGGGGGATCCCTGCCACGAGGACGAGAAGTGCGAGCCCCGCGCCCAGGGCCTGCAACGCGCTGGGGCGCTCCTGGCTCGGCCCGGCCTGGCCGGCGAACCGCTCCGGTCCACGGACCGGCCCGGTGGTGTTGACGATGCTCATGCACGTACTCCCGATGCTCGCTGGCCCAGCGCTCCGTGCGCGCAGGAGGCCCATCGCGCGCTGTGTTGGATGGTGATCTCGCTCCGCTCGTTCACTGCGTGACTTCCTCTGCTGTGGCGGTGGCGTGGACGGTGAAGGTCGAGAATCCGACCAGCCCGAGGATCTGGGTGTCGCCGGTGGCGGAGCCGGTGACCGAGACCCGTCCGTCGTCGTCGATGCGGACCTGGGCGTCGGGATAGCCGGCTGCCCTCATCCAGTCGCTCGCGGCCTGCCGCGCCGCCTCGGTGTTGACCTCGAGCGCGCCACTGTTGCGCAGCGCCTCGACGTCGATCTGGTCGGCACCGGCACGGGCGGCCTGCTCGGCGACGTCGGCGAGCCGCATCCGGGCGTTGAGTGCGCTGCCACCGTCGAAGACGAGGCCGGCGCACGCGAAGAGCACGACGACCAGCATCAGGAAGAACGCGGTCGCCGCTCCCCGTTCGGTCCGCTCACCGCGGCGGAGGCGGCTCACTGGTAGCTCCGGTAGGTGTCGAGGGGCACGGTGCTGCTCGCTCGGATGGTCTTGGTCCCGTGGAGGCCGACCAGACCGAGATCGCTGAGCGGGACGTGGCAGACCAGGTCGACGCGGACGGTGGTCTGCGTGGGAATCAGCCTGGCCGGGTCGCAGCGGCTCTCCAGCGAGGCCGCGACGACCCGGTCCATCGCGGAGCTGTCCAGCGTGCGGGTCAGGGTGACGGCACGTGCGGCGTCGCGCGCGGTCGCGTCGACATCGCCCTGGTAGGAGACCAGCCGGCCGCAGAAGACGATGAAGAGCACGAAGGCGAAGATCACCGGCACGATCAGCACCATCTCGACGGCCATCGAGCCCCGGTCCGACCGGCTGCGCCGCGACAGCAGGCAGCCACGGCACCTCATGGTCGTGGTCACGGCTGCGCCACCACCAACTGCTCGCGCGGCGCCAGGACGCGCTCAACGACCTGAGGCACGACGAAGTCGGGGAGGTACTGCTGGGCGCGGCCGCGCACGACGACCTCCACGTATCCGTCCGTCTTGTCCTCGATGGTCACGCCGTCGGAGGCGTCGGAGAACTCCAGGGTGCCGGCGCCGATCGTGCGCGCGTAGTCCATCCCCGCCTTGGCGGCGGCCGCCCGATCGTGGGTGGTGCGGTAGACCCGGGCCGTCTCGCGCGCGACCGCGTTGGCCTCCTGGTTGCCCAGGTAGACCAAGCAGAACTGGACGGCGAAGAGGATGACGACCATCAGCAGCGGCGCGTAGAGCACGAGCTCGACGTTCGACACCCCGCGCTCGTCACGGCGCGGGGGACGGATCATCAGTTGACGCCGCCCCCACCGCCACCGGGCTCCTTGTTGAGGTCGAGGCTGTCGGCCTTGCCCTTGAGCTTGTTCATCAGGATGAGGCCGATGGCGGCGGCGATCGCGATCAGGATCGCGGAGATGACCACCCATTCGACGGCGGAGGCGCCGCGCTCGAGACGCTGCGCCTTGGCGATCCGGCCGCGCAGCATGGTGGCCAGGAACTGGACCTGGGAGACGGTCATGGGAAGGGGTGTCCTCTCGGGTAGTGCATTCGATCGGACTCTTCCCGATCGAGGGGGCGGTCAAACGCCCGACGTGCCCGCAATCCGGGCGAGAGCGGGATAGATCAGGAAGACCAGGAAGCCGGCGCACAACAGCAGCTGGGCGACCAGCATCGACTGGGACCTGGCCGAGGCGCGGCCCTCGGCGTCGGCGAGCTCACGGCGGCGCATCGACTCCGCGCGCGCCGTCAGCGAGTCACGTACCTTGGCGCCGTCCTCGGCCACGAGGGCGAGGGCGGCGGCCAGGTCGCGCAGCTCGTCGACGTTGACCTCGTCGCCGAGCGAGCCGAGCGCGGCCCAAGGGGTGTTCCCCTGCAGCCGGGCTGCCTCGAGGGTGTCGCGGATGCGGGTCATCGCCCAGCCGTCGGAGATGCCGGAGGCCGCCTGCAACGCCTCCGGGACGCCCCGGCCGCCGGCGAGGTTCATCGCGACCAGGTCGAGGAACGAGCTGACCACGTGCCGGAAGGAGCGACGCTTCTCCTCGGCCTCGCGGGAGAGCGCCAACGCGGGCCAGACGAGTCCGAGCAGCGCGCCGATGAGCAGCACCCACAGCGGCAGCACCGAAGTGGTCACCCCGGCTGCGGTGAGCGGGATCAGCACGACCAGCGGGACGAAGAAGCCGATCAGCGCGCCGATGACCGAGCGGGCCAGGAACATCTCCTGGGACATGCCGACCATGCTGAGGCTGGCGGCCAGGCCTCGCGGGAGGCCGAGGCCGCGCTTGTCCATCGCCTGGGCGACGTCGGCCCCGAGCCGGCGCAGCCGCTGCGACTCCGTCTGGTGGCGGCGATCGCGGGTCAGGCCGTGGTCGCGACGCCCGCGGGCGATGCGGGCGTCGAGCTGGGCGAGCTGGGCCGCGCCGCTGGGCGGCGGCTGGAGCACGAGCCAGGCGCCGAGCAGCAGGCCGGCGCCGACGAGGCCGCCCGCGAGCATGACGAGCATCATCAGCGCGCCACCTCCCCGCGGAAGAGCAGGAAGCGCTCGGGCTGCTCGAAGCGCGACAGCCGCCGCAGCCACATGATGCCGGCGCCGAAGAGCGCGATGATCAGCACCATCACCAGCTGCCCGACGGCGGTCCGGTACGGCGCCAGGTAGGTCGGGTTGAAGACCGCCAGACCCAGCACGAACGCGAGCGTGACGGTGATGATGATCTGCACGCTGCGCTGCGTGCTGCGCCGTCCGGCGTTGATGCGCTGACGCATCTCGAGCTCGGCGCGCGCGGAGCGGGCGAGCGAGGAGAGCACGTCGCGCAGACCGGGGCCGCGGAGCTTCGAGTTGAGGATCAGCGCCGCGATGATCAGGTCGGCGCTCGCGTCGTCCATGTCCTCGGCGAATCGCTCGAGGGCGTCGGGCAGCGGCACCCGTACGCGGAGCCGGTCGGCCATCGTCATCAGACTGCTCTGGATCGCCGGCGCCGCGGCGTACGCGGTCGCGGGGATCGCCTGCTCCAGACCGACGGCACCGGCGACGGTGTCGCGCAGCGACTCGGTCCACGCGGCCAGCCCCTCGATCTTGGCAACGCCGTCCTTCTCGCGGCGGGTGCCGCCGAAGAGACGGCTCCAGAAGGTCACCAGCAGCCCGACGGCGATCGCGGTGACGACCCAGCGGGTCACCACCAGGACGCCGAGACCGGCCAGGATCCCGAGCGGGAGCAGCCGGCCCTGGGTCCGGATCTGCTCGAGCAGGCGGGTGGGTCGCTTGACCACGCCGGACGGCTCGTGCGGGATGAGGGCGTAGCCCAGCAGCGCCAGGCCCCCGCCGATGATCGCGCCGGCGACGATGATCAGCGGGACGCTCAGGTCGCCGTTCACACCCGCACTCCCTCGGTCTCGATCCAGGTCGGCGCAGCACCCGGGACGTACCCGACCGCCTCGAGCTCGCGCAGGCACGAGATCGCCGCGGCCGGCACGGCGTTGCCCTCCGGCCCGACGGCGAACACCTCGCTGGACAGCACCCGGCCGTCGACGCCGTTGACCTCGCGGATCGAGGTCACCATCCGTCGCAGGGTGCCGCCGTCGTGGTAGAGGTTGACCCGCTCGCAGAAGACGACGAAGTCGATGGCGCCGCCGATCAGCATCATCGCCGCCTCGGCCGGCAACCGCTCCGCGCTCTGGATGGCGTAGGTGCAGATCCGGTTGAACACCTCGGCCGAGGAGTTCGCGTGGATGGTCGACAGCGAGCCGTCGTTGCCCTGGCTCATCGCGTTGAGCATGGTCACGATCTCGTCACCGAGCACCTCGCCGACGATGACGCGGCTGGGGTTCATCCGCAGCGAGCGGCGGACCAGCTCGGCCATGTGGATCGCACCCTGGCCCTCGGAGTTGGGCAGCCGCTCCTCGAACGCCACCACGTTGGGGTGCAGGTCCTGGAACTCCCCGAGGCCGAGCTCGAGCGCGCGCTCCACGGTGATGAGTCGCTCGTGCGGCTCGATCTCGTTGGCGAGGGCTCGCAGCAGGGTGGTCTTACCGGCGTTGGTCGCACCGGCGATCATGATGTTCTTGCGAGCCCGGACAGCGGCGGAGAGGAAGGCCGCCACCTCCGGCGACATCGAGCCGTAGCCGACCAGGGTGTCGAGGCTGACGCGGGAGAGGCGCGCGCGACGGATCGACAGCGACGGCCGCTGGCACACGCCCATCACCGCCGACAGCCGCGAGCCGTCCGGCAGCCGCAGGTCGAGCTGCGGGTTGGCGGTGTCGAAGGGACGCGACGTCAGGCCCGAGTAGGCGCCCAGCGTCTGCACCAGCTCGACCAGCTCGTCGTCGCTGTCGGCGACCGGCTCGCCGATGACCTCACGACCGTCGGCGTAGCCGATGAAGACCTGGTCACAGCCGTTGATGTCGATGTTCTCCACGTCCGGGTCGTCCAGCAGGGGCTGGAGCCGGCCGACGCCGAAGAGGGCGGCGTGGATGCCGTCGGCGAGCTGGGCCTCCTCGTCCTGGGCGGGAGGCGTACGACCGGCGCGGATCTCCTCGCGGGCGTACGCGTCCAGGACGCGGGTGACGACCGCGCGGGCGAACTGCCGCTCGTCCTCCGCGGTCATCGGCGGCAGGCCGTTCGAGGCGTCCTCGCGGCGCTGGCGGGCGAGGACGTCGGCGACCTCCTCGCGCAGGCGGCGGACCAGGTTCTGATCGGTCATGCCGACACCTCCACCGCAGCGGTGAAGCCGGCCAGATCGCGGACAGCGGCGGAGAGGGTGACCGCGGAGCGGCCGAGCAGCGAGCGCCGCACCGAGCCGATCCGGGTCGAGGAGAGCACCGCGGCGCCCTTCTCGTCCTCGGCGACCACTCCGAGCACGACGGCGCCGAGGCCGTGGGCGTCGAGGAGCTGCTGCAGGTCCGCGCCGGAGCGGGTGTCGCGGTAGGTCGTCCGGACGATCACGCCGACCCGTCCGGCCTCGAGCTGTCCGGAGAGGGAGGCGAGCCGCTCGCGGAGCTGGGCGATCCCCTCCACGTCGGGGCGGACCACGAAGACGACGGCGTCGGCCTTGGCGAGCACCGGGAGGACGGACGAGCCGGGCACGACCCGGCCGCAGTCGACGATGACGTCGCCGTGGTGGGCCGCGAAGACGGCCGGCAGCTGGCCCCAGACGGCGCCGAGGCCGGAGAGCAGCTCCGGCGAGGGCACGCCGACGAGGACGGGGACGCCCTGGGACGTCTCCTGCAGGTGCAGCACCAGTGCGGTCTCACCCGCGCCGCGGCGGGTCGCCGCGCCGAGCGCGAGCAGGCCGCGGTCGGGGTCGAGCGGGTCGCCGCCCTCCGTACGGGTGCGCCAGATGAGGTCGCCGCCGGCGGGGTCGATGTCGGCGAGCGCCACCCGCTCGGGCCACACCGAGGCCAGTGCGAGCGCGGTCATCGTGACCCCGGGTGAGCCCTTGGCCGAGACGAGGGCGATCACGCTCACTCGGCGACCTCCAGCTTCACCGTCGTGGGCTGGCCGCGCTTGAGCAGGGCGGCGCCGGCCTGGCCGGCGGCGGAGGCGTCGATGATCTGGGGCGCGACGCTCCTCGGGACGAGCAGGACGGCGGTGGTCGAGCCGCTGCTGAGCGAGTCGCTCGCGCCGGTGGAGATGCCCATCACGAGCGCCTGGCTGATCACCTGCGGAGCCGCGGCGGCCGAGCTGCTCTTGTCTCCGGCGGTGCGCACGACCTCGATGAGGTCGCCGCCGCGCAGCGTCGAGGACGGGGCCAGCGCGGCGCTGAGGGACATCGAGACCATCACCTTGTCGTCGCCGTAGGGCGCCGTCTGGTTGACGAGGTTGCGGTCGAGCAGGGTGCCGGGGCGGATGTCCTGGGCGGCGTACCAGCTGCCGTCGGCGAGCTGGGCGGCGTCGTCGGCGGAGATCAGCGACAGTCCGCTGGCCGACACGCTGACGGCGCGCAGGTCCTCGGCGGTGATCCGGGACCCGGGCACGATCTCCCGGGCGGCGACCAGCACGGAGGTGCGCGAGTCCATCCGTACGGCGAGCAGCCCGGCGATCAGGGCTCCGCCCACGACCAGGAGGACGGCGAGTGCGGCGAGGGCGGGGCGGCGCTGGCGGGGCGGCTTCACGACGGGCCGGGCGGACCCACCCGGGGCCCGCCCGTTGGCGGCCAGCCCACGGAACGCGCGACTGCGCTGCTGGTCGGCCAGGCTGGTGCTGGAATCAGTGGTCACTGTGTCAGTACTGCCCCGATACGCTGCCTGCCAAACAAGAAGAATCGGGGTCTTCTGTGCGATTCAGCGTGACGGCGATCGACGGCGCGAGCGGCCGCAGTGCCGACGTGCTCCTGGATGCTCTGCCCGAGCAGCGGGTGTCCGACGTCCTGCCGGCGCTGCTCGGCGTGCTCGGGGAGCCGGTGCATCCGCGTTTCCTGTCGGGTCTGGCCGTCTACGTCGACGGCCGCCCGGTCGCGGTCGAGCAGACCGTGCGGGACGCGGGGCTGCGTGCCGGCGTACGGATCGCCGTGCACGAGCCTGACTCCTGGCAGCCTTCCCTGCCCACCGGCGTCGTCGAGCTGCGGGTCGTCTCGGGTCCCGGCGCCGGACGCATCCACCGGCTCGGCCTCGGCGAGCACGTCATCGGGTGTGGCGGCTCCGGCATGTCGCTGCCCGACCTGCTGCTGCCGGTCGACGCGCTGACCGTGTCGGTGGGCACCGACGGCGAGCTGTCGATCCTCGCCGTGACGGTGCCCGTGCGGATCGACGGCGTCGACCCCGACGCCCCCGACGACGTCGTCCTCGAGGACCCCGCCGAGGACGTCGACAACCTCCCCGACGACCTGCTCACCAGGCGCGAGCGCGCCGAGCGCGCCCGCCGAACGGCCGACGCCGACACCGGCCCCGCTCCCCTGGCGTGGCCGCGCGGCGCCGATCTGCGCATCGGGCAGACCGTGCTGCAGTGGCACCACGTCTGGCAGCCGGACGCGGACGCGACGCCGAGCACCGAGCGGCTCGGCCTGGACTTCAACCGCCCGCCGCGGATGCTGCCGCCCGTACGGGAGGGCGCCTTCACCATCCCCGCGGAGCCGAGCGCGCCGAGACGCCAGGGCATCCCGTGGGCGATGGTGATCGCCCCGATCATCATGGCCGGTCCGATGGCGATGTTCTTCGGCAGCCCGCGCTACCTGGTGATGGCCGGTCTCTCACCGGTGATGGCCATCTTCAACTGGGTGTTCAACCGGCGCAGCGGCGCGCAGGAGCACCGCGAGCGGATGATCGAGTACAAGAACGAGGACCGGTCCGTACGCCGCCGGATCGCCCGGGCGTGGACCCTCGAGCGCGACGACCTGCGCCGCCAGCAGCCCGACGCGGCCGGCCTGCTCCTGCAGGCGGTCGGCCCGGGGCACGACCTGTGGGTGCGCCGCCGGCGCGACCCCGACTACCTCACCCTGCGCATCGGGGTGGCCGATCGGCCCTCCGCGCTCACGATCAACGACCGTGCCCGCAAGGAGACCGACGAGCCGCGTGCGCCGCATGAGCTCGGTGACGTCCCGGTCGGCATCCGGATGCGGGCCGAGGGCGTCGTCGGTCTGTGCGGCGACGGCTCGGGCGTCGACGCGCTCGGCCGCTGGCTCCTGGGCCAGGCCTCGGTCCTGCACGCCCCCGACGACCTGCGGATCGTGGTGCTGACCGGCTCCGAGCGTGAGCAGCAGTGGGGCTGGCTGCGCTGGCTCCCGCACTGCCGCGTCACCGGCGAGCCCGTCGGAGCGGTGATCGGCACGGAGCAGGGCTCCGTCTCGCGCCGGGTCGGCGAGCTGGGTCAGGTCATCGCCGAGCGCAGCATGAAGGACGGCATGGTCCCGCCGGGCGGCGACGTGCCGCCGCGCCCGGACTTCCTGGTCGTCCTCGACGGCGCCCGGCGCCTGCGTACCCTGCCCGGTGTCGTCCAGCTGCTCCGCGAAGGCCCCGCGGTCGGGGTCCACGTGCTCTGCATCGACGACGACGCCCGCTCCCTGCCGGAGGAGTGCCGGGCGATCCTCCAGGTCTCCGAGGGGCTGGTCGAGCTGCGCCGTACGGGCAGCGAGGCGGTCTCGCGGATCAGCCCGGACCTGGTCGAGCAGGCCTGGACCGAGCGGATCGCCCGGGCGATGGCGCCCGTACGCGACACCACCCCCGACGAGCAGGTCTCCGGTCTGCCGGCGAGTGCCCGCCTGCTCGACTCGGTCCGGATGCCCGACCCGACACCCGACCAGATCCGGCACCGCTGGGGTCCCGAGGCGCAGACCGAGGTGGTCATCGGCGAGGGCTTCGACGGCCCGTTCCGGCTCGATCTGCGCAAGGACGGCCCGCACGCACTGATCGCGGGCACCACCGGCTCCGGCAAGTCGGAGTTCCTGCAGACGGTCGTCGCCTCGCTCGCGATCTCCAACAGCCCCGAGCAGATGACCTTCGTACTGGTCGACTACAAGGGCGGCTCGGCGTTCAAGGACTGTGCGCAGCTGCCACACACCGTCGGCATGGTCACCGACCTCGACACCCATCTGGTCGGTCGCGCGCTCACGTCGCTGGGCGCGGAGCTGCGCCGCCGCGAGCACCTGCTCGCCGTCCCCGGCGCGAAGGACCTCGAGGACTACTGGGCGCTGCAGCGCCATGACCCGTCACTGCCGGTGATCCCGCGACTGGCGATCGTGATCGACGAGTTCGCCTCGCTCAAGTCCGAGCTGCCCGACTTCGTCGACGGCCTGGTCACCATCGCCCAGCGCGGCCGCTCGCTCGGCATCCACCTGGTGCTCGCCACCCAGCGCCCCTCGGGTGTCATCTCCAACGACATCCGCGCCAACACCAACCTCAGGATCGCGCTGCGCGTCACCGACGACGCCGAGTCGCGCGATGTCATCGACGCACCCGACGCCGCGACCATTGGCGCCCACCAGCCCGGCCGCGGCTACGCCCGCCTGGGCCACTCCTCGCTGCTGCCGTTCCAGTCCGGCCGGGTCGGCGGGGCGCGCCCCTCCGTGAGGACCAGCGAGGCGGAGCTCCCGCCCGCTCTCGCGTGGGCGCTGCCGTGGACCGACATCGGCCTGCCGGCGCCCGCGCGCCCGAAGGTCCAGGGCGGCACCACCGACGAGGGCGAGACCGACCTCAAGGTCCTGGTCGAGGCGATCCAGGGCGCCAACGACGCGCTCGGCCTGCCGCCGATGCACTCCCCCTGGCTCGCCTCGCTCCCCACCACCGTCACCGTCCCGGGGCTGGGTGTTCGCGAGTCCACCCGCGAGGACGCGACCGAGCAGGTCATCGGCTTCTCCGCACCCTGGGCGATGGACGACGTCCCGCAGGACCAGGCCCAGCGACCGCGCCGGTTCACCCTCGGTGGCTCCGGCCACCTCTACATCGTGGGCGGGGCCCGCAGCGGCCGGTCCACGGCGCTGCGCACCATCGCGGCAGCGCTCGCCGAGACCACGGCGGTCCGCGACCTGCACCTGTACGGCCTCGACTGCGGCAACGGCGCGCTGCTGCCGCTCTCGGCACTCCCCCACACCGGTGCGATCGTGCAGCGCACCGAGGTCGAGCGCGCCGGCCGGCTGCTCGACCGGCTGCTCGACGAGGTCAAGCGGCGCCAGGACGTGCTCGGGCGCGACGGGTTCGCCGACATCGACGAGCAGCGCCGGGCGGCCTCGCCCGGCGAGCGCCTGCCGTACGTGCTGTTGCTGCTCGACCGCTGGGAGGGCTTCGTCTCCGACCTCTCCGAGGTCGACCTGGGCCGGCTCAACGATGCGATGCTGACCCTGCTGCGCGAAGGTGCCTCGGTCGGTCTCCAGGTCGTGATGACCGGCGACCGCAGCCTGCTCAGCGGCCGCGTCGCCGGTCTGGTCGAGTCCAAGCTGCTGCTGCGCCTGCCCGACCGCACCGACTACAGCCTGGCCGGGCTGAAGGTGAAGGACGTCCCGGAGAACATGGCCGAGGGCCGCGGCGTGTGGTCCGACTCCGGCCTGGAGAGCCAGGTCGCGGTGCTCGTCGACGACACCTCGGGCGCCGCCCAGAGCGGGTACGTCCGTGAGCTCGGCGAGCGGCTGCGCGCGGCCGGCGTGGTGACCCCGCCTGAGCTGCGGCCGTTCTCGTTGGCCGCGCTGCCGAGCGCGGTCAATGCCGACCAGGCGCTGGCCGGTGGTGTCGGCGCGACCGTCCCGGCCGGGACGATCCCCGTCGGCGTCGGCGGCGACGACCTGGGCCTCCTCACCGTGGAGGCGGTGCAGAGCCCCGCGCTCGTGGTCGGCCCGCCGCGCAGCGGCCGGACCAACTCGCTGCTCTTCGCCGCGCGCTGGGCGCTGGCCCAGGAGCGCCAGATCCTGGGGTTCACCCCGGCCGAGAACGCCCTCACCCAGCTGCTCGCGCAGGCCGGCGCCGAGTGCATCAGTGGCACCTCCGCCGGACCCGACGACGTGGTCAAGCGGCTGCAGGCGCTGGGCGACGGCGCGCTCGTCCTGATCGACGATGCTGAGCGGCTGCGCGAGGCCGAGATGGCGCCGGTGCTGATGGCGCTCGTACGACAGGCACGCGACCGCGACTTCCACGTCCTGGTGGCGGGCGGGGCCAACGAGCTCGCGGCCGGCTACTCCGGCTGGATCACCGAGGCCCGCAAGGGCCGCAAGGGTGTCGTGCTCTCGCCGATGGAGGCGCTCGCAGCTGACGTCTTCGGCGGCAGGGTCGGGCGGATGTCGCTGGTCGCGCGCCTCACCCCGGGACGCGGTGTGCTCTTCGACGGCACCGGCGACCAGATCCCGGTGCAGACCCCGCTGTGCGGCTGAGCCCGGAATCCGTCAGGTTTAGGGTGCGTCGCCCACGGGCAGAAGTACCTCCGACAGGCACCAAACCTCTATTGGGAGTACGGACTCATGGGCGCTGAGAAGAGCATCTCCATTGACCACGGCAGCATTGCTGCTCAGGCCAAGAACCTGGCCAACCTCAAGAACCAGCTCGAGCAGCTGCTCGACACGACCAAGGGTCAGGTCGACAGCCTGATCGCCGACGGCGGCTTCCAGGGCTCCGCCGGTGGCTCGTTCCAGACCACCTACACGGACTGGACCGACGCCAACAAGAAGAGCGTCGGCCTCCTCGAGGAGATGTCCACCTACCTGACGAAGGCGTCGCAGGCCTTCGCCGACATCGACAACGCGTACACGCTCAAGGGCTGACGAGCGCGGCAGAACCTCGAGTCCCCTCGAACGCAAGAAGCCCCCGCCAATGGCGGGGGCTTCTTACGTTGTCGCTAACTATCTGCGGCGCCTGGGACGTGCGATCGCAAGGCGGAGGCCCGATGGCGGCCTTGGAGCGGAGCGGCCGTTGAGGGCCGACAACGCAGCGAGCGTGCGTGCCAGGTGTCTCAGATCAGTGGAACGAGTCGCCGCAGGCGCAGGAACCCGTCGCGTTCGGGTTGTCGATCGTGAAGCCCTGCTTCTCGATCGTGTCCACGAAGTCGATGGTCGCGCCGTTGAGGTACGGAACGCTCATCCGGTCGACGACGACGCCGACGCCGTCGAAGTCGGTGATGACGTCACCGTCGAGGCTGCGCTCGTCGAAGAAGAGCTGGTAGCGCAGGCCCGAGCAACCGCCCGGCTGCACCGAGATGCGCAGGTTGAGGTCATCGCGACCCTCCTGCTCGAGCAGGCTCTTCACCTTGGCGGCAGCGATGTCGCTCAGGTTGATCTGGTCGGTGCGGGTGCCGAGAGCCACCGAGACCGGCGCCGTGGCAGCCGGAGCGCTCGCGCTCTCAGCACTGTGGTTGTGACCGCCGCCGCAGCATGCGTCGCCCATGAGGACCTCCAAAGTCAGGATTTCAGCGTCGTACGACAGGCCCAAGTCTCGCACATGGGTGGTTATTCCCCGTGGTCGCGAACGCTCCAGGTCCGCGCGACACGCTCGGCGAGATCGGCCAGCGCCCGCGCCGGATCACCGAGCGCACGGTCCTCACCCACCGCGTCCACCAGGGAGTACGCCGCCTCGATGCCGAGTGCGCGCGTCTCCCGCGAGCCGAGGCCGACATGGCCGGCCAGGACGACCGTGGGGCGAGCCCGCGCCGCCGCCATCGCCGCCAGCGCCACCGGCACCTTGCCGCCGCGACTGGACGCGTCGAAGGATCCCTCGCCGGTGATCACCAGGTCCACCTCGGTGATCCGGTCGCCGAGGGCGGCGGCCGACGCGATGACCTCCAGGCCGGGCTCCCGGGTGGCCCCGAGCAGGAGCAGGGCGTAGCCGAGGCCGCCGGCGGCCCCGGCGCCCTTCTCCAGGGCCTTGACCCGGCCGGCCAGCGCGGCCAGCTGGGTGAGCGCCAGATCGGCGCGCTGCTGCGCGTCCTCGTCGAGACCCTTCTGGGCACCGAAGACCTTGCTCGCGCCGAAGAGGCCGGTCAGCGGGTTGTCCACGTCGCTGGCGGCGACGATCTCCACGCCCGCCGTCGCTGACGGGTCGGGGAGGGTGAGCGCGGCGATGCCGGCCAATCCTTCCGCGCCGTCGTCGAGCGGTACGTCCGCGGTGGCTCCCAGGGCGGCCAGCAGGCCCGCTCCCCCGTCGTTGGTGCCGCTGCCGCCCAGCCCGATCACGATCCGCTCGGCACCGGTGTCGAGGGCGGCGAGGAGCAGCTCGCCGACGCCGTACGTGCTCGCCCTCTCGCCCCGCTCGCCGCGGGTGAGGTCGATCCCGCAGGCCTGAGCGCTCTCCACGTAGACGGTGCGACCGACGACCAGCACCGTGGCGGGGGTCGGGTCGCCGAAGGGGCCGCGGACGGTGACGGCCTGCAGCTCACCGCCGAGCGCGGCGTACAGCGCATCGACGAATCCGGGGCCGCCGTCGGACAGCGGCGCCAGGTCCAGCACGTCGTGCGGGGCGGTGCGGCGCCACCCGGTCGCGATCGCCTCGGCGGCCTCGGTGGCTGTCAGGGTGCCGGCGTACTTGTCCGGGGCGATGAGCACGCGCATGGGCACACACTAGGGGTCACGGTGGCGCCACCTAGGATGACTCCATGAGCACCGTGGACCTTCCGCTGCTGCCGCTGGGCCGCGGCGTCGATCCTGACTCCGAGCGTGGCGTCGACTGCCCCGGCGACCTGCCGCCCGCCTCGGACCCCGATCTGGTCGAGCGCGCCCGCGCAGCCAAGGAGAAGCTGGGCGAGCGGGTCTTCGTCCTGGGTCACCACTACCAGCGCGACGAGGTCATCCAGTTCGCCGACGTGACCGGCGACTCCTTCAAGCTGGCGAAGGACGCCGCTGCGCGTCCCGACGCCGAGTACATCGTCTTCTGTGGCGTGCACTTCATGGCCGAGTCCGCCGACATCCTCACCAGCGACCGGCAGCAGGTCGTGCTGCCGGACCTGGCCGCCGGCTGCTCGATGGCGGACATGGCTCGCCTGCAGCAGGTCGAGGCCGCCTGGGAGGCGCTCGAGGCCGCTGGCATCGCGGATCAGGTCGTCCCGGTGACGTACATGAACTCCTCGGCCGACATCAAGGCGTTCTGCGGCCGTCACGGCGGCGTGGTCTGCACCTCCAGCAACGCCGAGACGGTGCTCAACTGGGCCTTCGAGCGCGGCTCCAAGGTGCTCTTCCTGCCCGACCAGCACCTCGGGCGCAACACCGCCGTGCTCAAGCTCGGCATCCCGCTGGAGAAGAACGTCGTCTGGAACCCGCGCGCCGCGAACGGCGGGCTGACCGACGAGCAGCTCCAGGACGCCACCATGATCCTGTGGCAGGGCCACTGCTCGGTGCACGGCCGCTTCTCCCCCGACACGATCGACGCGCTGCGCGCCGAGATCCCGGAGATCAACATCATCGTCCACCCGGAGTGCCAGCACTCCGTGGTCACGAAGGCCGACTTGGTCGGCTCGACCGAGTTCATCATCAAGACGATCGAGGAGGCTCCGGCCGGATCGGCGTGGGCGATCGGCACCGAGCTCAACCTGGTGCAGCGGCTCGCGAAGGCCCACCCGGACAAGCGGATCGTCTTCCTCGACAAGACGGTCTGCTACTGCTCGACGATGAACCGCATCGACCTCCCGCACCTGGTCTGGGCGCTCGAGTCCCTCGTCGAGGGCAACGTGGTCAACAAGATCGAGGTGGACGAGCAGACCACGGCCGAGGCCAAGCTCGCGCTGCAGCGCATGCTCGACCTGCCCGGCAAGATCGCGCACCATGACTGACGCGCTGCCCGCCTGTCCCCGCTGCGCCTCGGAGTACGTCTACGAGCTGGGCGACCTGCTGGTCTGCCCGGAATGCGCCCACGAGTGGTCGCCCGCCGAGGAGGCCGACGCCGCTGCCGCCGCCGCGATCCGCGATGTCAACGGCACCGTCCTGGAGGACGGCGACGACGTCGTCATCGCCAAGGACCTGAAGGTCAAGGGCGCCGGCGGTGGCACGATCAAGGTCGGCACCAAGGTCCGCGGCATCCGCCTCATCCAGGGCGTCGGCGACCACGACCTCGAGGCCAAGGTCGACGGCTTCGGCTCGATGCAGCTCAAGTCGAGCGTGGTCCGGAAGGCCTGACACGGCCCGCTGAGCTGCTCGACGCCCGGGTCGCGGGCCGTCAGCCCGGTCGACGGGTCGGACCCGTCACGTGCGCGACGGGCGGGCGACACGGCGGCCCGGCCGGCCTCGCTGCACGCGGATGTTCAGTCCGGGAGGTGTACGCCGAGGGTCGTGCTGCCGGGGCGGGAGTCGAGGGTGACCATGCCGCCGTGTGAGGTCACGATCGCCTGGACCAGCGACAGACCGAGCCCGGCGCCGCCGTCGCGGTGCTCGCGGTGGCGCGACTGGTCGCCGCGGCTGAAGCGCTCGAAGGCGTGGTCGATGAGCTCCGGCGGGAAGCCGGGCCCGTCGTCGTGGACGCTGAAGCCGCCCGGTTGCACGGACACGGTCACGGTGGTCCCGGGCGGGGTGTGCTTGCGGGCGTTGGTGAGCAGGTTGGTGATCACCTGGTGCAGGCGCAAGGGGTCGCCGGTGACGTGCACCGGCGCGGGCTCCTCCGGGTCGCCGTCGGCGGGCAGCACGAGCCGCCAGCGATGCAACGGCCCGATCACACGCGCATCGGAGACCGCCTCGAAGCACAGCTGGGTGAGGTCGACCCGATGCCGCTCCAGGGCACGACCGGAGTCGAGACGCGCGAGCAGCAGCAGGTCCTCGACCAGCGCCGACATGCGGCCCGCCTCCTCCTGCACCTTCGCCAGCGCGGTCTTCGTGGCCTGCTCATCGTCCGGGCGGCCGGCGGCGAGCTCGGTGTAGCCGCGGATCGTCGTCAACGGCGTGCGCAGCTCGTGCGAGGCGTCGGCGACGAACTGGCGGACCTGCTGCTCGCTGCGATGCCGCACCCGCAGGGATGCCTCCACGTGCTGGATGAGGGTGTTGAGCGCCGCGCCGACCTGGCCGACCTCGCTCTCCTCGTCCGTCAGATGCGCCGGCACCCGTACGGTCATCTCGATCGCGCCGGACGCCAACGGGAGCGCAGCGACGGCGTGGGCCGTGCCTGCCACCTCCCGCAGTGGGCGCAGCTGGCGCCGCACCACGACCACGCCGATCGCGCCGGCGACCGCGACGCTGAGCAGGGTCAGGAGCGCCCCCCAGCCGACGAGGTTGTGCAGGGTCGACTCGACGTCGGCGGTCGGCAGCCCCGAGACCTGCAGCATCGACTCGGTCTGCCCGGAGGTGCCGCGTCGCACGATCACCCGGTAGCCACCGAAGCCGGGTACCCGGCGGGTGTGCACCCGGCCGTCGCGCGGGACCGTGAGCAACGCGTCCGTGGCGGTGTCGGAGAGCCCGCGGAACTCGCCCGAGACGTCGGTCAGTACTCCCCCCTGGGCCGGGGTGAAGGAGTTGAGCGGGATGAGCGCCAGCAACGTGCCCGGGCCGTGGTTGTGCGTGTCGGGCGAGCTGATGCTCGTCGGCAGACGCCGTACGTCGTCGTCGAGACGGTCCATCAGGAAACCGCGCATCGCGACCACCGTGAGCACCCCGCTGAGCAGGCACACGACTGCGACCAGGGTGACCGCCGTGACGACCAGCCGCGAGGTCAGCGACACCCAGCCGCGGGAGTGCGACGCGGCCGGCGGGAGGGTGGACACGGGTCAGTCTTGCGTGCCAGGACCGTTCGCGGGGGCGGGTTTGAGGACATAGCCGGCACCGCGCATGGTGTGGATCATCGGCAGACGGCCGGCGTCGATCTTCTTGCGCAGGTAGGAGATGTACAGCTCGACGACGTTGGCCTGACCGCCGAAGTCGTAGTTCCAGACCCGGTCGAGGATCTGTGCCTTGCTCATCACGCGGCGCTGGTTGCGCATCAGGTAGCGCAGCAGCTCGAACTCGGTGGCGGTCAGGCTGATCTCGTCGCCTCCGCGGAAGACCTCCCGGCTGTCCTCGTCGAGCTCGAGATCGCCGACGGTGAGCACCGGCCGGGCCTCGGTACGGCGCGCGCCCGCGCGGCGCATCAGCGCACGCAGCCGGGCCACGACCTCCTCGAGCGAGAAGGGCTTGGTGACGTAGTCGTCACCGCCGGCGGTCAGCCCGGCGATGCGGTCCTCGACGGCGTCGCGGGCGGTGAGGAACACGACCGGGACCTCCGGATCCTCGCGGCGCACCCGGCGCATCACCTCGAGCCCGTCGATGTCGGGCAGCATGATGTCGAGCACGATCGCATCCGGCTCGAAGGTCCGCGCGGTCTGTACGGCCTCGGCGCCGCTCTGCGACGAGCGCACCTCGAAGCCCTCGTAGCGCAGCGCCATCGTGATCAGCTCGGCGATGTTGACCTCGTCATCGACGACGAGGACGCGCAGCGGCGTGCCGTCCGGTCGGGTCAGCTCGGACACAGCAGCGGTCATGGCCCCCAGGTTCCCGCATCGGGCTATGTAAAACCTGTGCGAGCGGCCCTCGAGAGCGGTCAGCCGGCTCGGCCACTGGACCCTCCCCCGAACGCTCCGCTCGGGAGTCCGCCACTCGGGAAGCTCCCGAATCCGCGGGTGGTGCCGGTTTGCCCATCGCTCGTCGGCAGGTCCGCGGAGAGGTCGGCGAGGACGACCTGCTGGCCCGCTGTGAGGCCGTCGGTGATGACCGTGCGGGCGCGCCCGACCAGGCCGGTCGTGACCCGGACCCGGCTGACCTCGCCGTCGGCGTAGACCTGCACCGCGCCGTTGCTCACCGCGGAGGTGGGGACCGTCAGCACGTCGCTGGCCGAGCCGAGGGTGATGTCGACCGCCGCGGTCGAGCCGGCGAGGGCGTCGAGTCCCTGCGCCGCCAGCGTGACCGTCACCGGGTACGTCGTCGTGCCGCTGGACGACGTGGTGGGGATCCGGCTGATCCGGGTGACGGTACCCGGGTGGACATCGTCGGCGCCGGCCACGGTCACGTGGGCCTTCTGACCGACCGCGAGCTGGGTGACCTGGGTGCTGCTCACGCTGAGCTCGACGGTGGTCGTGCCGGGCGCGATCACCACGACCGCGGCGCTGCCCGTGCTCGCCGATCCGCCCTTCGTGACGGACACCTGTGCCACGGTGCCGCCGTGCGGCGCCTTGATCGTGGCCCCGGACAGCGCCTGGGCCGCCTTGATCAGGCTCGCCCGCGCGGCGTCGATCGACGCCTGGTCCTTGGCGAGCGTGGCGGCTGTGACGCTCTGCGCACCGCTGAAGCCACTCGTGCTCGCTGCGCCCGACTGGGCGCCGGACACCGTCTGCTGGGTCTGTTGGGTCGATGCCTGGCTCGCCTGCGTGGTGGTCGCGCCCGTCTTCGTACCGGACTTCGCGCCCGTCTTCGTGGTGCCCTTCTGCTGGCCGGCGGCGGACGGCGCCGGGGCGCTCGAGGTGCCGGCCGACTTGGCGGCGTCGGTCAGCGTCGTCGACAGCGCGGCGAGGGCGTCCTTGAGGTTGCCCGACCCGGAGTACTCCGCGGCCGCGACGGCCTGCTGGGCTGCCTGGACGGCCTCGATCGCGGCCCGGCAGGCGTCGGTGTCCGACGCCTCTACGGCGGCGCTCGGCGCCGAGGACGGATCCGCCGATGCCGACGAGGCGGTGTGGGCCGCGCAGGCGGACTGCTCCTGCGTGAGCGCCTCCTGGGAGGCGGCGATCGCCGTGTCGACCGCCTTCTGGGCGACCTCGACAGCGTGCTGACCGGCAGCCAGCTGAGTCAGGACCTTGCCGGCCGTGGCCGCCGGTGTCGTGGCCGTCGGTGTCGTGGCCGTCGGTGTCGTGGCCGTCGGTGTCGTGGCCGTCGGTGTCGTGGCCGTCGGTGTCGTGGCCGTCGGTGTCGTGGCCGTCGGTGTCGTGGCCGTCGGTGTCGTGGCCGTCGCGCCGGTGCTGGTGGTGGACGTGCTGGTGACCGTGCTCGCCTGGGCGTCCTCGTCCTGGGCGAGTTGCGCCCGCGCGGCGGCGAGCTGTGCGTTCGCCTGGGTGACAGCGGTCTTGAGCGTGGTGGTGTCGAGCGCGGCGAGGAGCTGGCCGCGGGTGACCTTGTCCCCCACGCCGACAGCCAGCCTGGCGACCGTCCCGGAAGCGCCGAAGGCGAGGTCGGAGCGCCCGGAGGGGTCGACCGTGCCCGACAGGGCGAGGATCTGGTCGACGTCGCCGCGGGTGACGCGCGCAGTGCGGTACTCGTCGGGTGCGTCGCTGTGCGCGGCATAGGCGGCGACGCCACCACCCACGACCACGGCGATGACGGCGATGCCGGCGCCGACCCGCACGACGCGAGCACGCCAGCGGCTCGGGCTGGCGGCGGTGGGCTGGTTCATGCCGCGCCGCCCTGGTTGTCGGTGCCCGAGCGCCCGAAGCCGAACCCGACGCTGCACTCACCGTCGACCGGTGCGCTCACGATCAGCTGCGAGGCCGCGACCGTGCCGGTGTCGTCGGCCTGGCCGGTGGCGACCACGCACTGACCGACCTTCAGCGCCGAGGCGTCCGAGGACTTCGTCGTGGTGTACGTGGTCGAGCCGTCGACCGTGACGGTGGTGTCCGTCGTGGTGCCGTCACTGCCCGGGAGGCTGGACTTCACGGTGAGGCTGGTGCCGTGCACGGCGGTGACCGACCCGTTGGCGCCGAGGCCGCCGGGACGGCCCGGGGCACCGCTGGGGCCGCCGCTCGGCATCGCGCCGCCCTGGGCCGGACCGCCGAGGTCGGTGGGGCGGCCGCTGGGCGCACCGCCCGGGAATCCGCCACCGGCACCGCCGCCGAAGCCTGAGGTGCACTGGCCGCCGACCGGCTGGCTGATCCGTACCGTGCCCGCGGTGACCGCGGTCTGGGTGCCGGTGTCGCCGGAGGCGGCCGAGTCCGTACGGGCCGGGGTGATGCTGACGCAGCTGCCGACGGTGACGTCCGTGAGCGCGGCGGCGACCTGCGCGCTGACCGCTGTCTCGCCGGTGAACGTCACCGCGACCTGACCGTCGGTGGCGTTCTGCACCTGCAGGGTGCTGCCCTGCTTGGCGGCGATCTTGCCGCTGGCGCCCGGCATCCGGCCTTGGGTGGCGCCGCCCGATCCGCTCGCACCGGAGCCGGTGGCACCGGTGCTGGTGCTGGCCGACGTGGCCGGCTGGCCCGCGGCCGAGGTGGTGTCGGAGCCCGAGCCGCAGGCCGAGAGCGAGAGGAGGGCGACGGCGGCCGTCGTGGCGGCGGCCCCGGTGATGACGTGGTGGCGGAGGTTCATGGCGGTTTCCTTACTCAGAACGCAGGGCGTCGATGGGGGTGAGGCGGGCGGCGCGGCTGGCTGGATAGACGCCGAAGCCGATGCCGAGGACGAAGGAGGTGAGGAGCGCACCGGTCGTGGCGAGCAGGGACAGCGAGACCGGCTGGTCGATCAGCCCGGGCAGGACCTGGGCGCCCGCCACGGCGATCAGGACACCGACGACGCCCCCGGCGAGTCCCAGCAGGGAGGCCTCGACCAGGAACTGGCGACGGATCACCTTCGGTGCCGCGCCGAGCGCCTTGCGCAGCCCGATCTCGCGGATCCGCTCGGTCACCGATACCAGCATGATGTTCATGACCCCGATGCCGCCGACCAGCAGCGAGATCGCGGCGATGCCGGCCAGCAGGACCGTCATGGTCTTGTTGGTGGAGTTGGCGGTCGCGACCAACGACTGCTGGCTCGCGATCGAGAAGTCGGCCGCCGACGCCGTCACGCCGTGCAGGTTGTCCAGCAGCCCGGTGATCTCCTGGTAGGCGGCGGAGAGCGACCTCTCGCTCCTGGCCTCGACGTAGATCGTCGAGACCGAGGCGTTCGTCGCGCCGGAGAGCCGCTTCGCCGTCGTCATCGGCGTGATCGCCTGGTCGTCCTCGTCGCTTCCGTTGGACGAGGCGCCGCTCGCGGCGAGGACGCCGATCACGGTCAGCTGGGTGCCGTCCACCGCCACGCTCCGGCCCACCGGGCTGACCGGTCCGGCGAAGAGCTCGCTGGCGGTCTCGGAGCCGAGCACCACGACGTGCGCCGCGCTCGTCACCTCGGACTCGGTGAAGAACCGGCCCGCGGAGAGCGTGCGCTTGCGCACCTCCGGCCAGGTCGTCGTCGTCCCGACGACGGAGGTCGTCCAGTTGGTCGTGCCGTTGACCAGGGACGCGTTGGTCGAGGTCTGCGCAGCGACCTGCTTGACGTCGGGGGCGGCCGTCTCGTCGCCGATCGCCTCGGCGTCCTGAAGCGTCAGGGTGGAGGCCGACCCGAACCCGCCGCGTACGCCGGTCGAGCTCGTCGACGAGCCCGGGGAGACGATCAGGAGGTTGGAGCCGAGCGCGCTGATCTGGCTCTTCACCTGGTCCTGGGCGCCCTGGCCGAGGCCGACGGTGAGGATCACCGAGGAGATGCCGATGACGATGCCCAGCATCGTCAGGATGCTGCGCAGCCGGTGAGCGCGGATCGCGTCGCCGCCGGCCCGGAGAGTCTCGAGCCAGTTCATACCGCCGCACCTCCTGATGCGACGAGGGTGTCGGCCGTGATCTGGCCGTCGCGGATCACCAGGTTTCGCTCCGCGCGCGCGGCGACCTCGTGCTCATGGGTGATGAGCACGATGGTGCGCCCCGCTCGGTGCAGCTCGTCGAGCAGACCGAGGACGGCGTCCGTCGAGGCGGAGTCGAGGTTGCCGGTCGGCTCGTCGGCCAGGATCATGTCCGGCTCGGTGACCAGGGCCCGGGCCACCGCGACGCGCTGCTGCTGGCCACCGGAGAGCTCCCCGGGACGATGGTCGATACGGTCGCCGAGCCCCACCCGCTCCAACGCCCGTACCGCCCGAGAGCGACGCTCGGCCCGGCCGGTCCCGGCGTAGATGAGCGGCAGCTCCACGTTGCGCCATGCCGGCAGCGAGGTCAGCAGGTGGAACTGCTGGAAGACGAAGCCGATCCGGCGGTTGCGCACATGTGCCAGCTGCGCCTCGGACATCGTCGAGACGTCCTCGCCGCCGAGGTGGTAAGTGCCCTCGGTCGGGATGTCGAGGCAGCCGAGGATGTTCATCAGGGTGGACTTGCCCGATCCGGAGGGGCCGATCACGGCGACGTACTCGCCCTGGTCGATCCGGATGTCGATGCCGCGTAGCGCCTCGAACTCGAGGCTCCCGCCGCGATAGGTCTTGCGGATCGCGTCCAGCTCGACGACCGCCGTGCTCACTGGCCACCGCCCGGAGCGCCGCCGGGGAACGCGCCGCCGGCCGGGAGGCCGCCGCCGGGGAAGCCGCCGTCGTTGCCGGTCCGGGAGCCACCGGAGCCGCTGCCGGAGCCGCTCGGGATCGTGATGCCGGGAATCTGGACCGTGTCCCCGTCGGCGAGCCCCGAGGTGATCTCGGTGGTCGAGCCGTAGACGGTGCCGACCTCGACCGGAGTCTTGACCGCCTTCCCGCCGACCATCTTCATGACATAGGTCGCGTTGTCGTCGGCCGCGTCCGTCCGGATCGCCCGGCTGCTGACCGTGAGGACGTCGTCGGTCTGCTTGACCGTGATGGACGCCGTGGCGGTGGTGCCGGCGTACACGCTCCGCTGCGCGCCGGTGACGGCGATCTCGACCGGGAACGCCGCCGCGCCGCTGCTGCTGGTCTGGGCGACCAGGCCCACCGAGGACACGGTCCCGTAGATGGGCGCGCTCGCACCGGTCAGCGTGATCTGGGCCTGCATGCCCTTCTTCACGGTGGCGGCATCATCGGCGGACACGGTGGCTGACACGACGAACGCGTTGGTGGAGGTCACCGTCACCGCGGTGCTCGAGGTGGTGCTCCCGGTGCTCGCAGCGCTGGACACGCCGGCGCCGCCGGACCCCGAGCCGCCGGACGACGAGCCGGAGCCGCTGACGACGTCACCGACGGCGAGGTCGATCGATGACACGGTGCCCTTGATCGTCGAGCGCAACACGGCGTCCTTGACGTCCTGGATCGCAGCGTCGAGCTGCGCCTTCGCCGAGAGGACGGCCGTCTGGTCGGCGGCGAGCTGGACGTCGGAGGCATCGGCGTCGACATCGGTGGCGTGCTGGGTGAGCGCGGCGTCGTAGGACGCCCGGGCGGCCGTACGGGAGGCGATCAGCGCACTGTCGTCGACCGCGGCGATCGCCTGGCCCTCGGCCACCCGGTCACCGGCCTTCACATAGACCTTCGTCACCGTGCCGGCGACCGCGAAGTCGAGGTCGGCGGTCCTGGCCGGCTCGATCGTGCCGGTCGCGCTGACCGTCTGCTTGACGGTCCCGGAGCTGGCCTGCGCGGTCAGCGGCGTCGCCGTGGCGGCGTCGTCACCGTGGAGCAGCAGCCAGCTTCCGCCGCTGCCGACGATCACGAGCAGCGCGATCAGGATCGCCCAGCCCCTCTTCCCGGGTCTCACCATGGGTTTGTTCACGACGAGAACACTCGTGACGGGACCTGAGAAAAGCGGGTACGGCTGACACAGACCTGACTGAGACTTGGTGGTCTAGACGTCTCAGAGTCCGGGGCCTCCCCACAGCGCCATCCAGCGGCCGAGGTCGCCCTCCAACGGCAGCTCGTTCTTCAGGGTGTCGCGGATCTGGATCTCGAGCAGGTTGTCGCGCTGATCCGTGCCCGAAGGGGCGAACGGGTAGAACGTGCCCTGCTTGTAGAGATAGACGAGCGCGACCTTCCGGCCGGCGGAGTCCTGGAACGGGATCAGCGAGCAGAGCAGCCCCGGCCCGAAGCCGTCCATCTCCAAGGTCGTGTTGACGGCGTGCAGGTCGGTGCACAGCCCGGTCAGGTCGGGATGGGCCGGGTCGATCTGGTCGTGATCGACCAGCAGCCAGGTGAAGCCGAACGTGTCGGTCTGGGTGCTCACCCGCGGCGCTCCCTCGCCCTGCCCGATGAGCGCGACCAGGTCCTGCTGGGCGTCGGCGAAGCCGGCACCCGCCGCCGCGCGGTAGCAGACCGCGCCGTCGCCGGTCGGCACGAAGCCGAGTGAGGCCTGAAGGGTCAACGCCGCGGACGGCACGCCGAAGAGGGCGTCGAGGTTGGCCTGCTTCGGCTTCGTACGACCGGTGATGCTGTCCCAGAACCCCATGCTCGTCCTAGGCGTTGGGCCGACCGAGCTCGGCCTCGATCCGGGCGAGCTGCGCGAGGCGCTGCTCGAGCGAGGGATGCGTCGAGGTGAGCGTGGCCATCGAGACGCCGCCGATCGCCGGGGCGATGAAGAAGGCGTTCATGTGCTGGGCGGCGCGCAGGTCCTGCTGCGGGATCCGGTTGATCTCGCCGGCGATCTTCTGCAGGGCGCTGGCCAGAGCCCGCGGCTTCATCGTCAGCTGTGCGCCGGCGCGGTCGGCGGCGAGCTCGCGGTAGCGAGACAGCAGCCGCAGCAGCACGAAGCTGACGGCGTACACGACCATCGAGAAGACCAGGACGAGGAGCCAGATCGGGACCCCGCTGTTGTTGTTGCGGCGGTTGCCGCCGCCGAACCACATCCCGTACTGCGCCCCGCGGGTGAGCCCTCCGGCGATGATGCCGGCGCTGGAGGCCACCGTCATCACCAGCACGTCGCGGTGCGCGACATGGGACAGCTCATGGGCGAGCACGCCCTCGAGCTCCTCGGCGTCAAGGCGCTGCATGATGCCGGTCGTGACGACGACGACCGCCCGCGACGGGGAGCGGCCCGTGGCGAACGCGTTCGGCAGGTCGGTGTCGGCGACACCGACGCGCGGCATCGGCATGTCGGCCAGCGTGCAGAGCCGCTGGACCATGCCGTAGAGCTCCGGCGCCTCCTGGGCGGTGACCTCCCGGGCGCGCATCGCCTTCATCGCGACGGTGTCGGAGTTGTACCACTGCCACCAGACCACGCCGAGGCCACCGATGGCGATCAGCACGGCGATGCCCGGGCTGCTCTGCCAGAAGATGCCCATCAGGCCCACGATCAGGACGACGAAGACGAGTCCCATCAGGAACATCACCGTGGTCATCCGGGCGGTGAGCCCGTGGTCGGGCGCGAAGCGGGTACGAGCCATGTCAGCCTGGGATCAGACCGTCATCGGCGAGCATCTCGCGGACCTCGTCCATCGTCGCGTCCGCCGGCGGCAGGATCAGGTCGGACTCGGCCAGGTCGTCCTCCGCGTGCGGGGCGCCGACGGTGCGGACGCCGTCGAGCAGCGCGGCGAGGGCCGTACGGAAGGCGCTCTCGTCGCCGGCCTCGATCGCGGAGGCGACTGTCGAGTCGAGCGCGTTGAGCTGATCGAGCGCGGCGTCCGAGACGTCGTACTGGCCCTCGGTCAGGATCCGGACGATCACGGCTGCGTCTCCGGCTTGACCTCGGTCGCGGTGACGTCGATCGGCGCGGCGGCTGCATCGCCCTGCCCGATCGCCTGCGGAGCGGCCGGGGCGTTGAGGCCCTTGAGCTTGGCGAGCTCCGCCTCCACGTCGGACTGGCTGCTCAGCTCGTTGAGCTGGCGGGCGATGTCGTCGCCCGGAGCGGCGGTGAGGTCGCTGAGCGCGCCCGAGGCGAGCAGCTCGTCGACGGCGCCCGCACGGGCCTGCATCTCGGCCGTCTTGTCCTCGGCACGCTGCATCGCGAGGCCGATGTCGCCCATCTCCTCGCCGATGCCGGCGACGGCGCTGTTGATCTTGGTCTGCGCCTCGGCGGCCGTGTAGGTCGCCTTGATGGTCTCCTTCTTGGTGCGGAAGGCCTCGACCTTGGCCTGCAGCCGTTGCTGGGCCAGGACGAGCTTCTCCTCCTCGCCCTGGAGGTTGGCGTGCTGGGTCTGCAGATCGGTGATCTGCTGGGCGAGCGCCGACTTGCGGGTGAGCGCCTCGCGAGCGAGGTCCTCGCGGCCGACGTTGATCGCCTGCTGGGCCTGGCCCTGAAGCTTGTCGGCCTGCTGCTGCAGCTGGTTCATCTGGAGCTCGACGCGCTTGCGGCTGGTCGCCACGTCCGCGACGCCCTTGCGCACGTTGGTGAGCAGCTCGAGCTGCTTCTGGTAGCTGTAGTCCAGCACCTCACGCGGGTCCTCGGCCTTGTCGAGGGCCTTGTTCGCCTTCGCCTTGAAGATCAGGCTCATCCGCTTCATCAGACTCATGCCCCTGACCCTATTCCGGAACACAAGCGGGGACCACCGGATCTCGGCGCTGCGCGGCTAGGCTGCACGGCAACCTGTCCCGTAGCAGAAGGCTCCTGAGTTGTTCCGTCGCAAGACCGCCGCCACGCACCCCGTCGAGGGCATCTCGACCGACCCGACCGCCGGCGGCGGCAAGGGCCGCCGCACGCCGACGCGCAAGGAGGCCGAGGCCGCCGCCAAGGCCCGCGCCAAGGCGTCCGCGAAGGGCGCCAAGGGTGCCGCTCCCGACCGTGCCGCCCGCGCCCAGAACATGGCGCGGATGCGCACGGCGCTGAAGACCGGGGACGACCGCTACCTGCCGGCCCGGGACAAGGGCCCCGTGCGGCGCTTCGTGCGCGACTTCATCGACGTGAAGATCACCTTCTCGGAGTGGGCGCTGCCGATCGTGATCCTGACGCTGGCCGGCGGCTTCGTCTCCTCGACCCGCGTCGCCCAGGCGATCAGCACCTTCACCACGATCTACATCCTGGTGGTCGCGATCAACCTGATGCTGCTGAGCTTCCAGCTGCGCCGGCAGCTGGCCAAGCGCTTCCCGGGCCAGAGCACCCGTGGGCTGACCTGGTACCTCCTGGCCCGCGCCCTGCAGCTGCGCTGGATCCGCCAGCCGCGCCCGCAGCGCAGCCCGGGCGAGCAGCTGCCCGACACGTACCGCTGACCCAGACGCGACGAAGCCCCGGCCACCGGCCGGGGCTTCGTGCGTTGCTGGCGGGTCAGTCCAGGTTGAGGAAGTGCTCGAGACCCACGGTGAGGCCCGGGTGCTCCGCGATCGCCCGTACGCCGGTCAGGACGCCCGGGGCGAAGGACGCCCGGTCCATCGAGTCGTGTCGGACGGTCAGGGTCTCCCCCGGCCCGCCGAGCACGACCTCCTGGTGCGCGATCATGCCGCGGATGCGCAGGCCGTGGACGTGGATGCCGTCGACGACCGCCCCACGAGCGCCGTCCAGGCTGGCGCCGTCGATGGTGGCGTCCGGGACCGGACCGACGCCCGCCTCGCGGCGGGCGGCGGCGATCAGCTCGGCCGTACGCCGGGCGGTGCCCGACGGAGCGTCGGCCTTGGTCGGGTGATGCAGCTCGATGACCTCGACCGACTCGTAGAACGGCGCCGCGATGGCGGCGAAGCGCATCATCAGGATCGCGCCGATGGAGAAGTTGGGAGCGATCAGCACACCCACGCCGGGCGCGTCGGCCAGCCAGCCGCGCAGCGTGTCGAGCCGCTCGTCGGTGAAACCGGTGGTGCCGACGACGGCATGGATGCCGTTCTTGATGCAGTACTCGAGGTTGCCCATCACCACGTCGGGATGGGTGAAGTCGACCACCACCTGGACACCGGCGTCGGACAGGCCCGTGATCGCGTCCCCAGCGTCGACGCCCGCCGCGAGCTGCAGATCCTCAGCCGCCTCGACGGCCGTACAGATCTCCGAACCGACCTTGCCCCGTGCACCCAGCACGCCTACCTTGATCACCCGCCCTAACCTACCGGGACCGTGCGCCGCCCAGTTCTAGGACCTGTGCGCGCATCGCGCCGGGTGATCTGGCAGGCTTGCCCCCATGGTGGTGCAGACGATTCCGGCGCGGATCCGCTGGGCGGTGGATTTCATGGACATCCAGCCCAGCGACCACATCCTCGAGATCGGGTGTGGTCCGGGTGCCGGCGCGGAGCTGATCTGCAGCCGTCTGGTGACCGGCAAGCTGTTCGCCATCGATCGCTCGGAGTCGGGCGTCGACCGTACGAAGCGCCGCTGCGCCAAGTACATCGAGGCCGGCCGACTGACCGTCCGCCAGATCGACCTCGCCACCCTGCGCGTGCCGGTGAAGCGCTTGCACAAGGTCTTCGCCTTCAACGTCAACCTCTTCTGGGTGCGCGACGCCAGCGCCGAGCTCGCCCTGCTGCATGAGCGGATCCTGCCCGGCGGCAGCGTCTTCATCTTCTTCGAGGCGACCCGCCGCGAGCAGGTCCCCGAGATGATCGAGAAGACCTCGAAGCAGCTCGTCGCGGCCGGCTTCCGGGTCTCGATCATCGACTCGCAGCAGCCGGCCGCCGTCGGGATCATCGGCAAGCGCTGAGCCCCTGCGGGACCGTCCCGGGATCTCCTGGGACGCTGCGCGGAGCACCGGTGAGGCCCTAGAGTCACGCGGTCACGCCCGGCCGGCAAAGGACTACCGCGATGCCTCGATCCACCGTCCCCGTACGCCTCCGCCAGCACTCCAGGCGCATCAGAGCGGTGATCGTCGGCGGGATCGCTGCCCTCAGCCTCGCCCTGCCCGCTATCGCGGCCAATGCGGACGAGACTCCGGTCGTCACCGGGACACTCATGGGCAGCGCGTCCCCAGCCGCAGCCGGCGGGGTGATGGCGGTCTGGCAGCGTGTCGCTACGACCTGGACGCAATACGGCTTCGCCGACGTCGACGCGGACGGCGACTACGCCGCCGCCGTTCCCGTCGGCGGGACCTACGCGGTCACCTTCGACGACGCTCAGCTCGGCGAGCACAACATCAATGCTGATGGCGCCCTCGGTCGGCCACGTGATGCTCAGCCGGGCGTCTCGGTCCCGGACATCGAGGGGGCCGTCCTCGACTTCCCGTTCCCGCAGCTCACCGCCTCCCTCACCGTCAGCGGCGTGACGGATGCGGACGGCGTCGCTATCCCGTCGCCGAGCCTCGGCCTCTACGCGCTGATCGATGAGGGCGACGGGCCAGGCTGGACGAACCTCAACGTCGCGCCCACGCTGAACGCGATCACAGGCGCTCAGCAGTTCACGGGTCTCCCGTCCGGCACGTACGCGGTCACGCTGCACGGGACCGGGGCCGACGATCACCTCTACCTCTCCGATGGCAGCCAGGTGAAGGCCTGGGACACCATTCCCCCGACCGACGATTCCTTCGGGCTAGCGCTCACCAGCTCGTCGCATCCGAACATCGACGTCGCCCTCGGGCACACCCCGCCGCCGGTCGTCTACGTGCCGCCGGCCGATCCGTCGCCGACCCCGTCGAGCTCAGCCAGCCCGAGCCCGTCCCCGAGCACGTCGCCCACCCCGACGAAGACGCCGCTGCCATCGACCCCGCCGTCCTTCGAGCCGGTCCCGATCACCAAGGTGCCCTCCAGCCTGGTCCTGACGCCGAGCCTGCCGGCCTTCCCACCGATCGCGGTGGTACCCACGACGGGTTACGGCGCTGCGTCCCTCGGCCTGCCGCAGCCCGTCCCGAAGGACCAGAACGCGGTCAACCAGGCCCTCGCCAACGAGATCGGCCTCGCCATCACGCAGTCGGGCGGCCAGCAGAGCGGACCGACGATCTCGGCGAACGTGAGCTCACCGCCGAACAGGGCGCCGGGCCTCTACCTGTCGGTCCTCGATGGGATCATCTCGGTCTCCAACACCGGCGGCTCCCAGGTGTTCGCAGCCGGACAGTTCGGCTTCGTCCCGACCGCCCAGACGCCGCCGGTGATCCTGCCGTCCAACCCCGGCCTGCTGTTCTTGCCGCCGCCGGCGTTCACCCAGAGCGTCACCACTGCCACCACCAAGGCCACGAAGCCGGCCGGCGTCGACTGCGAGGTGCGGCGCGTCGGCGCCGGGATCGTCACCGCGAGCGACACCAAGGACCCGATCGACACCAAGGGTCCGGGCGTGAAGCAGTCGCCGACGGCGGCGGCGCCCCCGCCCACGAAGATGTACTGCAACCGGATCGCGGTAGGACGGACCAGCGCGGCGCGCTCCCACCGCGCCCGCTGGCACCGCCACGACACGGTCACGGTCCAGCACGGTCAGCGGCGCGTCCACATGCCCCTGGAGCTGCTGCACGGCCCCGGCTGGTACCGGATCGTGACGACGTACCACGTGGTGCTGCGCTTCACCGCACACAGCACAGTGCACGGCAAGCGTCTCAAGCACCCCGTCCACGTGCAGCGGCCGGCCGCGATCCGCAGCATCGCCTACCTGCACGTCACCCGGCCGTAGCGGAGACGACGAGAGGTCACCTCTCGCACTGCGAGAAGTGACCTCTCGACCCGATCAGGGGCCGACGACCGCCAGGATCTCAGGACGGGCGAAGATCTCCGCGACCGCCTGGCACTCCTCGACGGTGACGCCGGAGATCCGGTCGAGCACCTGGTCGATGGTCATCAGGGTGTCGTGCACCAGCTCGGCCTTGCCGAGCCGCGACATCCGGGAGGCCGGGTCCTCGAGGCCCAGCACGAGTCCGCCACGCAGCTGGCCCTTGCCCCGCAGGAGCTCCTCGGGGGTGATGCCGCCGGAGGCGACCGTACGGAGCTCGGCGCGGACCACGTCCAGGACCTGGTCGACCTTGCTCGGCAGGCAACCGACCCCGACGCCCACGACGCCGCTCTCGGCGTGCGCGCCCGCGAAGGAGTAGACCGAGTAGGCCAGGCCCCGGTGCTCGCGGACCTCCTGGAAGAGGCGCGACGAGGTGCCACCGCCCAGGGCCGCGTTGACGATCCCGAGCGCGAAGCGACGGTCGTCGTCGCGCCACAGGCCCTCCATCCCGAGGACCAGGTTGACCTGCTCGTACGGCTTGGTGACCCGCACCTCGCCCGGGTGCACGGCCAGAGGCGAGCCGGTGCGCGGCGGGATCGGCGAGGCGGTCCCGTCGAGGAAGCCGCCGCGGGCGAAGGCGCGCTCCACCTGCTCGACGACCTCGCCGTGGCGCAGGTTGCCGGCCACCGAGATGACGATGTTCTCGGGGCGGTAGTGCGCGCGGTAGAACGCGTCGATCTGATCGCGGGTCATCCCCTCGATCGACTCCTCCGTGCCGGCGATCCCCCGGCCCAGGGGCGAGTCGAGACCCCAGGCCTGAGCGGCGAAGAGGTTGTGCACCACGTCGTCCGGATCGTCGTCGTGCATGGCGATCTCGTCGAGGATGACGTCCCGCTCGGCCTCGACGTCCTCGTCGGTGATCAGCGAGGACGTGATCATGTCGCCCAGCACGTCGACCGCCAGCGGCAGATCCTCGTCGAGGACGCGCGCGTGGAAGCAGGTGTACTCCTTGGCGGTGAAGGCGTTGAACTCGCCGCCGACCGCGTCCAGGGCGACCGAGATGTCGAGCGCGCTGCGCTCGCCGGTGCCCTTGAAGAGCAGATGCTCGAGGAAGTGCGAGCAGCCGTGCGTGGTCGGCTCGCCCGCGGCGGTCGTCTCGTCGCACGAGCCCGTGCCGACCCAGACGCCGACGGCGGCCGAGCGGACGGTGGGCATCTCCTCGGTGACGATGCGCAGGCCGCTGGCCAGGACGGTGCGACGCACGCCGGGCTCGAGCTCCCAGGTGGTCCCGGCGGGCTGGGCCGCGCCGGAGTCGCTCAGGTCACGCGGGTCGGGGTGGCCAGAGCCGGACGGCCGGCCAGCAGTTGCCTGCTGACCGGCCGCCCGGATGACGCTGTCATGCTCGGTCACTCGTCGCCAGACTCCACAGCGCCCTCAGCCGAAACCTCAGCGTCCGTGCCCTCGACGACCGGAGCCAGCGAGAGCTTGCCGCGGTCGTCGATCTCGACGATCTCGACCTGGATCTTCTGGCCGACCTCGACGACGTCCTCGACCGACTCGATGCGCTTGCCGTCGTTGAGAGCCTTGAGCTTCGTGATGTGAAGCAGGCCGTCCTTGCCGGGGAGCAGCGAGACGAAGGCGCCGAAGTTGGTCGTCTTCACGACGGTACCGAGGTAGCGCTCGCCGATCTCGGGCATCGTCGGGTTGGCGATGGCGTTGACCGCCTGGCGGGCGGCCTCGGCGGCCTCGCCGTTGGTCGCGCCGATGTAGACGGTGCCGTCGTCCTCGATGGAGAGGGTCGCGCCGGTGTCGTCCTGGATCTGGTTGATCACCTTGCCCTTCGGGCCGATGACCTCGCCGATCTTGTCGACGGGGACCTTGACGGTGATGATGCGCGGCGCGTGCACCGACATCTCCTCCGGGGCCGCGATGGCCTCGTTCATGACACCGAGGATGGCCGTACGGGCGTCCTTGGCCTGGTTGAGGGCCGCAGCGAGGACCTCGGCCGGGATGCCGTCGAGCTTGGTGTCGAGCTGGAGCGCGGTGACGAACTCCGGCGTGCCGGCGACCTTGAAGTCCATGTCGCCGAACGCGTCCTCGGCGCCGAGGATGTCGGTCAGCGCGACGTACTCGGTCTTGCCGTCGATCTCACCGGAGATCAGACCCATGGCGATGCCGGCGACCGGAGCCTTCAGCGGGACACCGGCCTGGAGCAGGGACAGCGTCGAGGCGCAGACCGAGCCCATCGAGGTGGAGCCGTTGGAGCCCATCGCCTCGGAGAGCTGGCGGATCGCGTAGGGGAACTCCTCGCGCGAGGGCAGCACCGGCAGGAGAGCGCGACGCGCCAGGGCGCCGTGGCCGACCTCGCGACGCTTCGGGGAGCCGACGCGGCCCGTCTCGCCGGTGGAGAACGGCGGGAAGATGTACTTGTGCATGTACCGGCGGTGCTTCTCCGGCGACAGGGTGTCGAGCTGCTGCTCCATCTTGAGCATGTCGAGGGTCGTGACGCCCAGGATCTGGGTCTCGCCACGCTCGAACAGCGCCGAGCCGTGCACGCGCGGGATCACGTCGACCTCGGCGTGCAGCGGGCGGATGTCAGCCAGACCACGGCCGTCGATGCGGATCTTGTCGCGCAGGACCCGCTCACGGATGACCGACTTGTTGACGCTGCGGAAGGCAGCGCCGATCTCGCCCTCGCGGCCCTCGAACTGACCGGCGACCTTGTCGAGCAGAGCGGCCTTGATGTCGTCGAGCTTGGCCTCGCGCTCCTGCTTCGGGCCGATCTGCATCGCGGCGGCGACGTCGGCGGCACAGGCGGCCTCGACGGCGGCGTACACGTCGTCCTGGTAGTCCAGGAAGATCGGGAAGTCGGCAACCGGCTTGGCGGCCTGCTTGGCGAGCTCGGCCTGGGCCTCGACGAGCTGCTTGATGAACGGCTTGGCCGCATCGAGACCGCTCGCGACGACCGGCTCGGTCGGCGCCTGGGCGCCCGCGGCGATGAGGTCGAAGACCTGCTCGGTGGCCTCGGCCTCGACCATCATGACGGCGACGTCACCGGTGTCGGTGACGCGGCCGGCGACGACCATGTCGAAGACGGCGTTCTCGAGCTGGCTGTGGTTCGGGAAGGCGACCCACTGGCCCTCGATCAGGGCGACGCGGACGCCACCGACCGGACCGGAGAACGGCAGGCCGGAGAGCTGGGTCGACATCGACGCGGCGTTGATCGCGAGCACGTCGTACGGGGTGTCCGGGTTGAGCGCCATCACGGTGATGACGACCTGGACCTCGTTGCGCAGACCCTTCTTGAAGGTCGGGCGCAGGGGGCGGTCGATGAGGCGGCACGCGAGGATGGCGTCCTCGCCCGGGCGACCCTCGGAACGGAAGAAGGAGCCGGGGATCTTGCCCGCGGCGTACATCCGCTCCTCGACGTCGATGGTCAGGGGGAAGAAGTCGAAGTGGTCCTTCGGCTGCTTCGAGACGGTGGTGGCCGACAGCAGCATGGTGTCGTCGTCCAGGTAAGCGGTCACGGAGCCGGCGGCCTGGCGAGCGAGCAGACCGGTCTCGAACTTGACCGTGCGCTTGCCGAACTTGCCGTTGTCGAGAACGGTCTCGACGGCAGAGATGACGGGTTCAGTCACAGATTTTTCTCTTGTCCTACGTCGGAGGCGTCGCGCCTCCGTAATGGATTAGTCGTGTACACCCCCAGACTACTGACATCCGGCGACAATGCAGAACAGGCGGCTCCCCCGAAGGGGAACCGCCTGTCCAGACGCTTGCGATCAAGCAGAGATCAACGGCGCAGGCCGAGACGCTCGATGATCGAGCGGTAGCGCTCGATCTCCGACTTCTGCAGGTAGTTGAGCAGACGACGGCGCTGGCCCACGAGCAGGAGCAGACCACGACGGCTGTGGTGGTCGTGCTTGTGCTGCTTGAGGTGCTCGGTCAGGTGCGAGATGCGGTGCGAGAGCAGCGCGATCTGGACCTCCGGCGAACCGGTGTCGCCCTCAGACTTGCCGTACTCAGCGATGATCTTCTTCTTGGTCTCCGCGTCGGTACCGATCGACATACGGGGCTCCTCTCGACTCGTTGCGCGGCGCGCCCGGGCCTGTTCACCGGGGCACTCTTTATCCGCGGCCGTTGGACGGCAACCGGAAGAGATTAACAGCGCGGTGCCGTGCGGACCGAATCGCGTGGCACGATGCCAGGCATGAGACGTCTCGGGCTCATCGCCGTCCTCCTCTCCGTCCTGCTGCCCCTGCTCGGCACACCGACGACCGCGTCGGCCCGGGTCGTGCATCCGCGGCAGGCCGACTTCACGAGCCTCGTGCCGGCGAGCACGACGCAGGTCGTCCGTACGATCTCCTCCCACCGCTGGTGCAAGCAGGTCTGGTGCACCGTCACCCAGGCGTGGGAGAGGCGGGGCGAGGAGTGGACGCTGCGGCGTCAGTTCCGCTCCACGATCGGCGTACGCGGCTGGGGCAAGACCCACGAGGGCGACCTGCGCTCCCCCGTCGGCGTCCTCTCGGTCGTGGTGACGTTCTCCACCAGCAAGCGGCCCGGCGCGATGCCGTGGCGACGGCGCACGCCGACCTCGATCGTCTCGTCGGCGGCCGGACGGAACTACAACACCTGGATCAACGTCCCCGGCGTGACCAGCGGCAACCGCCCCTCGATGCGCTGGGGGTGGTGGACGAGCTACAACAACCCCCGCCTCACGCCCGGCGTCGGCTCCGCGCCCGTGCCCGGCAGGGGCAGCGGGATCTTCTATCACACCTCCAAGCCCGGACACCGGTGGGAACCGACGCAGGGCTGCACCCAGGTCGGCGACCCGAGGTCGATGCACTGGTTGGCCCGCTGGCTGAGGCCAGGGGCCAACCCGCGCATCGTGCAGGACCGGTAAAGAGGCCCCTCAGACGGTCCCGCCGACAGCCGTGACGAGCTCGGGCTCCTCGACCCGTACGCCCGCGGGGACCGCGATCCTGCCGGGCCACCAGGCCTTCTCGCCGAGCAGGACCAGGGCGGCCGGCAGCAGCACCTGACGCACCAGGGTCGCGTCGAGGAAGATCGCGACGGCCAGGCCCACGCCCAGCGTCTTCATCTCCAGCATGCTCAGCGTCGCGAAGATCGCGAAGACCGAGACCATCACCGCTGCCGCACTGGTGACGACGCCCGAGGTGTCGGCGATCCCGCGCTGCACCGCGAGGCGCGGCGGGAGGCCGGCGGCGACGTGCTCACGCACCCGGCTGAGCACGAAGACGTGGTAGTCCATCGAGAGCCCGACCAGCACGACCATCACGAACAGCGGCAGCCAGTTGACCAGGAAGCCCGGTGACTCGAAGCCCAGCAGCCCGGAGGCGAAGCCGTGCTGGAAGACCAGGGTCAGCACGCCGAACGCCACCCCGACCGAGGCCAGGTTGAGCACGCAGGTCAGCAGCGCCAGCGTGATGCTGCGGAAGGCCAGACCCATCATCAGCACCGTCAGCAGCAGCACCATCCCGATCACCCACGGCATCCGGTCGTGCAGCCGCTGGGTGGTGTCGTGGTCCTGGGCGGCCCCGCCACCGACGTACGCGGTCCGGGCGCCCATCGTCGCCGGGACGATCCGGTCACGCAGGTGCAGCACCGCGTCGTCGACCCGCGGGTCGTCATCGGCGTAGCGGGTGGTGAGGCCGAGCACCGCGACGCTGCCGTCCTTCGCGATCCGGATGTCGGCCGGGGCGGCCTCGAAGTCGGACGTCTTGCCCGCCGCGGCCGCGAGCTCCTCCAGGTCCGCGCGGACCGCGTCGGTCTGGCTGGACGCCGACACCGGTACGACCACGTCGACGCCGGCCAGCTGCGAGGGGAAGGCGGACTCGATCGCGCGGTAGGTCTGCACCGACGCGATGTCGGCGGGAAGGGTGGCGAGGTTGGAGGTGTGGATCTTCATCCCGAGCGCCGGGGCGGACAGGCCGAGCACCACGACCGTACCGGCGACGAGCGCCACCACGGGCCGGCGCAGCACGGGGCCGAGCAGGCGCGAGCTGATCGCACCGGTGCCCACCCGGCGGGTGAGGCGCCACAGCAGCGGGATCCGCGGCCGGTCGACCCAGCGGCCCAGGCCGCCGAGGAGGGCGGGCAGGACGGTGAGCGAGCCGAGCACGGCGACCGCCACCACGACGATGGCGCCACTGGCCAGGGAGCTGAACGTGACGTCGCCGATGAGGTAGAGCCCGGCCATCGAGGCGATGACCGCGCCGCCGGAGACGAGGATCGAGTGCCCGGAGGTGGCCGCGGCGATCTCGATGGCGTCGGCGTGCGTGCGCCCGGCGGCCCGCTCGGCGCGCTCCCGCTTGAGGTAGAACAGCGAGTAGTCGACGCCGACCGCCATGCCGATCAGCACGATCATGCTGTTCACCGACGAGTCGGCGTGGATGAGGTGGGAGATCGGAGCCATCAGGCCCATGGTGGCCGCGACGCTGGTCAGCGCCACCACGACCGGGATACCGGCCGCGATGAGCGCGCCGAAGGTCAGCAGCATCAGGATCAGCGTGATCGGCAGGCTCGTCGTCTCGGCCGAGGACAGGTCGTCGCTGACCCGCGCGTTGATGGCGTCGTCGAGCGACACGTCGCCGGTCTGGCGGATCGTCAGCTCGGGGTGCGCCTCCTGCGCCGCGTCGGTCGCCGCCTGGAGTGCGCTGACGTCGTCGGTGTCCTTGCGCAGGTCGATGCTCACCAGCGACGCCTTCCCGTCCGGGCTGGTCACCGGGTCCTGGACCTGGGCGACGCCGGCGAGGCCGTGGAGGCTGCTCGCGAGCGACGCGGTCGCACCGGCCCGCTCGGCGGCCGTACCGCCGGTGACGAGCACGTGCTCGGCGTCCGGGGCCTCCATCCCGGCACCGCGAACGAGCGCCGCGGCATGGCCCGAGTCGCCGGTGTCGTAGTCGGCGTCGGTGGTCTGGGTGGCGGGGATCGCGACGGCGAGGCCGACCGCGAGGACGACGAAGGCGAACCAGGCGGCGATGGCCCGCCAGGGGTGGGTGGCGCTCCAGCGGGCGATCCGCAGCGGCAGTCCGGAACGTGCGGCGTGCATCTCGGTGCTCATCTCAGGCTCCTTGGTTGAGGGGTGTCCCCAGCCTTGTGAGAGCGCGATCAGAAATCGGTGGTGCACGATCCCGAAACGATGGTGGTGTTAGCACCACTGCGGACACACCCGCCGAAGGCAAAGATGGGAAGGTGACCCTCGTGACCTTGCCGATGCCGGTCGAGCCGGCACCCCGCGCGCCGACCGCGCGGTCGGCCTCCCGTCTGCGGATGACCGGATACGCAGCGCTGCAGGTCCTGCTGTTCGTGCCGACGCTGCTCGCCTTCGTCCTCTGCGCGGTCGGCGGCGCGCTCAGCCTGGTCGTGCTGGGCCTCCCCCTGCTCGCGATCGGGATGCCGCTGCTGCGCTGGACCGCGCAGCGGCACCGCGTGATGGCGGCTCGCTGCCTCGGTATCGAGGTGCCACCGGGCCCGCGCCGGACCCCTCCGGGCGAGCCTCTGTACGGCCGACTGATGCTGTGGGCCCGCGATCCGATGACGTGGCGCGAGCTCGCTTGGGCGCTGGCCTCGATCACCATCGGCTTCACCGTGTCGCTCGCCTTCCTGGTGCTCTTCCTCGGCATCGTCACCGGCCTGGTCTGGTGGTACGGCACCGAGCCGATCATGCGGGGCCGGGCACGGCTCGACCTCATGTTCCTGGCGTACGGCCGCACCGAGCGCCTCGAGCAGCGGGTGGCGGAGCTGACCGAGACCCGCGCGGACGTCGTCGACCATGCCGCCGCCGAGCTGCGCCGGATCGAGCGTGACCTGCACGACGGCGCCCAGGCCCGGCTGGTGGCCCTCTCGATGAGCCTCGGCCTGGCCGAGGAGGCGTTCGCGACCGATCCCGAGCGGGCCCGGGCCCTGGTGAACGATGCCCGTACTACCACCTCCGCTGCGCTGACCGACCTGCGCAACGTGGTCCGCGGCATCCACCCGCCGGTGCTCGCCGACCGCGGCCTGGCCGGCGCCGTCCAGGCGCTCGCCCTGGATCTCCCCCTCCCGGTCGAGGTCGAGGCGAGCCTCCCGGGCCGGCCGCCGGCACCGGTGGAGTCGGCGCTCTACTTCACGATCGCGGAGTGCCTGGCGAACATCGGCAAGCACTCCGGAGCGGGCAACGCGTGGGTGTTGATGAGGCACCGCGACGGCATCCTGCAGGCGATCGTCGGCGATGACGGCGCGGGTGGCGCCGATCCGGGCGCCGGAACCGGCATGCTAGGCGTGATGCGCCGGCTGGCGGCCTTCGACGGGACGATGACCGTGGCCAGCCCTGTCGGCGGCCCGACGATCGTCACCCTGGAGGTTCCGTGCGCCTTGTCCTCGCCGAAGACAGCGCCCTCCTCCGTGTCGGACTGACCCAGCTGCTGGAGAGCCGGGGCTTCGAGATCCTGCACGCGGTCGACAACGCAGCGGCGCTCGACGAGGCGCTCGCCGATCCCGCCGCCGAGGCGGCCGTGCTCGACGTACGGATGCCACCGACCTTCACCGACGAGGGCCTGCGGGCGGCGATCACCGCCCGCGAGGCGCGTCCGGGCTTCCCGGTGATGGTGCTGTCGCAGTACGTCGAAGCGCTCTACGCCCGTGAGCTGTTCGCCTCCGGCACCGGCGCGGTCGGCTACCTGCTGAAGGACCGGGTCTCCGACGTCGCCGAGTTCGCCGAGGGGGTGCGCCGGGTCGCCTCCGGCGGCACCGTGCTCGACCCCGAGGTGGTCGCCGCCGTCATGGCGCGCCGCCACGAGGAGCCCTTGGAGCGGCTGACACCGCGCGAGCGGGAGGTGCTGGCCCAGATGGCCGAGGGCCGCTCCAACGCCGCGATCGCGCAGCGGATGGTCGTCACCGAGAAGGCGGTCGCCAAGCACATCAACGCGATCTTCACCAAGCTCGACCTGCCTGTCGACGAGGACGACCACCGCCGCGTACGGGCGGTGCTCGCCTGGCTCCGGGTCTGATCGACCCGCTCAGGTCAAGCGTCGATCTGCGCCGCGTCGCCGCTGTTCTCCTCGGCGTGCCGGCGGTTGTGGCGCAGCGAGCTGACCAGCGCGGCCAGGATGAAGCCGACGCCGATCAGGCCGGTGACGACCTCGGGCACCTCGTGCTCGACGCTGATCAGCAGCAGGAAGGCCAGCGCGCCGATCGCCCAGTGCGCGCCGTGCTCGAGGAAGACGAGCTCGGACAGGGTGCCCTGGCGCACCAGCATCACGGTCAGCGAACGGACGTAGAGGGCGCCGATGCCGAGACCGAGCGCGATCGTGATCGGGTCGGTGGTGATCGCGAAGGCACCGATGACGCCGTCGAAGGAGAAGCTGGCGTCGAGGACCTGCAGGTACATGAACAGCCAGAACGCCGCCTTGCCGGTGGCGAGCATGACCGTCCCCGTGCCGTCGTCCTCGACACCCTGCTCGAAGCGGTTCGCCGCCTGGCTGACCAGGACGTACGTGGCCAGGCCGACGGCGCCGGCGCCGAGCACCTCGCCGGTGTGGCGGTCGTAGACCAGCGCGAAGACGCCGACCACGAGCAGGGCGATCAGGATGCTGGCGAAGCGCAGCAGGGCGGCCCGGGCGATGCCCCTCTCGATGCGGAGCCAGTGCAGCTCCTTGTCCTGGTCGATCAGGAAGTCGAGGAAGATCATCAGCAGGAAGACGCCACCGAAGGCCGCGATCAGCGGATGGGCGTCGTGCAGGAGGTAGGAGTAGCTGCCGGGGTCGTGCTGATCGCCGCGCTCGAGCGCGAGCTGCCAGGCCTTCCACGGCGAGATCTGTGCGGTCGCGCCGACGATGAGCAGCGGGAAGACCAGCCGCATGCCGAAGACGGCGATGACCATGCCCACGGTCAGGAAGAGCTTCTGCCAGAAGGCCGACATCCGCTCCAGGACACGGGCGTTGACCACGGCGTTGTCGAAGGAGAGCGAGACCTCCAGGACCACCAGGATCGCGGTGATGAGCAGCGCGCTCGGCCCACCGTAGATCAGGGCGGCGATGAGTCCGACGACGGTGAGGGCGAAGGACCACCCGAAGGTGCGCAGCAACATGCGCACACCCTAACCGGGGCCAAGTGAGGCGACCCTAACCGCGGCACAGGTGGGGGTCAGGTTGTGTGCAGGATCTCCCGCGTCTGCACGACGTCGTCCCGGATCTGCTCGATCAGCGGTTCGACACCGGTGTAGGCGACCATGCCGCGCAGGTGCTCGACGAAGGCGACCTCGACCTCGATGCCGTACAGGTCGAGGTCGGTCCGGTCGAGCACGTACGACTCGATCCGGCGGCCGACGACGCCCTCGAAGGTGGGGTTGGTGCCGACACTGATCGCGGCCGGGAGGCGCTCCCCCGCATGAGCGCCCTCGCGCGGGGTGAGCCAGCCGGCGTAGACGCCGTCCGGCGGGATCGCGCAGGCGCCGGAGGCCGGCACGTTCGCGGTCGGGAAGCCCAGCTCGCGGCCGCGCTGGTCGCCCTTCACCACGGTGCCCCGCACGGCGTACGGACGGCCGAGGGCCTCGGCCGCACCGGCGACGTCGCCCGAGGCGATGCAGGTGCGGACGTAGGTGGACGACCAGACCTGCGGACCACCGTCGAGCGGGATGCCCTCGACCTCGAAGTCATGTCCCGAGCCGAAGTCGCCCAGGCATGCCACGTCGCCGGCCGCCCGGCAGCCGTAGCGGAAGTTGGCGCCGACCACGACCACGGCGGCATGGAGGGAGTCGACGAGGACGCGCTCGGCGAACTCGTCGGGTGTCCAGTCGGCCATCTCGCGGTCGAACGGCAGCGCGAGCACGGCATCGGCGCCGGCCGCGGCGAGCAGGTCGGCCCGCTGCTCCAGCGTCGAGAGCATCACCGGGGCGTGCTCGGGACGCAGCACCGCCATCGGATGCGGCTCGAACGTGACGGCCACCAGGATCCGGCCGTCGGCGAGCTCGCGCCCACGGCGTACGACGTGCTGGTGACCGAGGTGGACCCCATCGAAGTTGCCGATCACGACGGCGGTACGACCCAGGTCGTCTGGGACCTCGGAGAGGCCTCGCCACAGCTTCACCACGAGCGTCACCCTAGACGACCGAGCGAGCGACAGTGCGAGCGAGGTAGGAGTTCAGGCACCGTCCACGTCGCGACCACGTGCGCGACGAGGCGAGCCGGGCACGAGCTCGTGTCGGCCGCGAGCACGGGAGCCGGCAGTGAAGCGGCCCGCGGAGGAGGCAGCGCACAGAGCGCGCCGCCCCCGGTCAGACGAAGACGGCGACCGGCTTGGCGAGCGCCGAGCCGATCGGCTCGTAGAGCGCGAGGAACTCGCCGTCGGGCGCGAAGACCGCGGACAGGACCTCGACGGAGATGGCCAGCTTGCGACCGACCCGGACGTCAGCGGCCTGCTGCTCGTCGAGCTCGACGACCGGGAAGGCCCGGCGAGCCGCCTCGGCGATCGGCAGGACCTGGAAGTCCTCGCCGAGCTCGTCGAGGGTGTGCGCGACGTCGAGGCCGTACGGACCGACGGCGGTGCGCCGCAGGGCGGTCAGGTGGCCGCCGACACCGAGCGCCGCGCCGACGTCGCGGGCGATGGCCCGGATGTAGGTGCCGCTCGAGCACCGGACCGAGATGTCGACGTCGATGAACAGCTCGCCGCCCGGGCCTCCGGGGTCGCGGCGGAGCCGGCGGACGGTCAGCTCGTGCACCGTCACGGGTCGAGCCTTGAGCTCGACCTCCTCGCCCTCGCGGACGCGCTGGTACGCGCGCTTGCCGTCGACCTTGATCGCACTGACCGCGCTCGGCACCTGCAGCAGCGCGCCGACCTGCTCGGCGAACGCGGCCCGGATCTGGTCCTCGTCGAGGGACGCGGTGCTCCAGTGGCCGACGAACTCGCCGTCGGCGTCGTCGGTGGTGGTGGTCATGCCGAGACGGACCGTGGCGTCGTACGCCTTCTCCGTCAGCATCAGGTGCCCGAGGAGGCGGGTGGCGCGCTCGATCCCGATGATCAGCACCCCGGTCGCCATCGGGTCCAAGGTGCCGGCGTGGCCGACCTTGCGGGTGCCGGCGAGGCGGCGGACGCGCGCGACGACGTCGTGCGACGTCATCGCGCCGGCCTTGTCGACCACGACCAGGCCCGATGGAACGGTGGGCCTGGGCTCAGCCGGCATCAGTCCTCGTCCTCATCCCAGACGACGTCGTCCTCGTCGAGGTCGTCGCCCTCCTCGCGGGGCTTCTTGTACGGGTCCTCGCCGCCGGCGAACTCCGTGCCGCGCGCGGCGGCGACGGCGTCGTCCTGCGCCTTGGCACGGGCCAGCACCTCATCGAGGTGGCGCGCCGTCTCCGGCAACGCGTCATGGATGAAGTCGATCGTCGGCGCATGGCGCATGCCGAGCTGCTTGGCGACCTCGGAGCGGATCAGGCCCTTGGCCGACTCGAGCGCAGCGGCGGTCTCGGCGAGCTCGGCCGGGGTGTCGGCGCCGAGCACGGTGTAGAAGACCGTGGCCTGCTGGGCGTCACCGGTGAGACGGACGTCGGTGACGGTGGTGAAGCCGAGACGCGGGTCCTTGATCCGGCGCTCCAGCATCTGGGCGACGATGACCTTGATCCGGTCGGCGATCTTGCGAACGCGCGGGCTGCTCATGTTGCTCACTCTCTCAAATACCGAGTCGGCGCGCCCCAGAGGGACGCGCCGACTCGCTGACGGCTATCAGCCGCGCGGGATCTCGACCATCTCGTACGACTCGATGACGTCGCCTTCCTTGATGCCACCGTAGCCACGGAGCACCGCACCACACTCGAAGCCGGCGCGCACCTCGGTGACGTCGTCCTTCTCGCGCTTGAGCGAGGCCAGCGTGAGCTCCTCGACCACCGTGACGTTGTTCCGCAGCAGACGCGCCTTGGCGTTGCGGCGGATGACGCCGTCGGTGACGTAGCAACCGGCGATGGTGCCTTCCTTGTTGTCGACCTTCGACGACTTGAAGATGGCACGGATCTCGGCGCGACCCAGGGACCGCTCCTCGAACTCCGGCTTGAGCATGCCCTTGAGCGCGGCCTCGATCTCCTCGATGGCCTGGTAGATGACCGTGTAGTAACGGATCTCCACGCCCTCCTTGTCGGCCATCTCGGTCGCCTTGCCCTGCGGGCGGACGTTGAAGCCGATGATGATCGCGTCGGAGGCGGCGGCCAGGTCGACGTTGGTCTCGGTGATCGCACCGACGCCGCGGTCGATGACCCGGATGGAGACCTCGTCGCCACCCACGTCGATCTTCGACAGGGCGTCCTCGAGGGCCTCGACCGAGCCGGACACGTCGCCCTTGAGGATGAGGTTGAGCTCCTGGCTCTCGCCCTTCTCCATGGAGGCCATGAAGTCCTCGAGGGTGCGGCGGACGCGACGCTTGGCCTGCATGGCCGCACGCTCGCGCGCCTCGCGCTTCTCGGCGATCTGGCGGGCCATCCGGTCATCCTCGACGACCAGGAAGTTCTGGCCGGCGCCGGGGACGGCGGAGAGACCGAGCACCATCGCGGGACGCGCAGGCGACGCCTCGGTGAGCTCGTTGCCGAACTCGTCGAGCATCGCACGGACACGACCGAAGGCCGGGCCGGCGACGATCGAGTCGCCGACACGCAGGGTGCCGCGCTGGACGAGGACCGTGGCGACCGGACCGCGACCGCGGTCGAGGTGCGCCTCGATGACCATGCCCTGAGCGTCCTGGGTCGGGTTGGCCCGCAGGTCGAGCGAGGCGTCGGCGGTGAGGACGACGGCCTCGAGCAGCTTGTCGAGGTTGAGGTTCGACTTGGCCGAGACGTCGACGAACATGGCGTCGCCGCCGTACTCCTCGGGCACCAGGCCGTACTCGGTCAGCTGGCCACGGACCTTGGTCGGGTCGGCGTCCGGCTTGTCGATCTTGTTGACCGCGACCACAATCGGGACGCCGGCGGCCTTGGCGTGGTTGAGCGCCTCGACCGTCTGCGGCATGACACCGTCGTCGGCCGCGACCACCAGGATCGCGATGTCGGAGGACTGCGAACCGCGGGCACGCATGGCGGTGAACGCCTCGTGACCAGGGGTGTCGATGAAGGTGATCCGACGCTCTTCGCCGCCCACCTCGGTCGTCACCTGGTACGCACCGATGTGCTGGGTGATGCCACCGGCCTCGCCCGCCACCACGTTCGCGCTGCGCAGCGCGTCGAGGAGCTTGGTCTTACCGTGGTCGACGTGACCCATGACGGTCACGACCGGCGGACGGACGACCCACTCGGCCTCGTCACCCTCGTCACCGAACTCGATGTCGTAGGTTGCGAGCAGCTCGCGGTCCTCGTCCTCCGGAGAGACGATCTCGACGACGTAGTTGAGCTCCTCGCCGAGCAGCTCGAAGGTCTCGTCACCGACGGACTGCGTAGCCGTCACCATCTCGCCGAGGCTGAACAGCATCTGGACGAGCTGAGCGGCGTCGACGTTGATGCGCTCGGCGAAATCGGTCAGCGAGGCGCCACGCGGCAGACGAACGGTCTCGCCGTTGCCCTTGCGGACGCGGATGCCGCCGATCGTCGGGGCCTCCATGGCCTCGAACTCCATGCGACGGGCGCGCTTCGACTTCCGTCCACGACGCGACGGGCCACCGGCGCGACCGAACGCACCCTGGGTGGAGCCACGCTGGCCGGGACGACCGGCGCCGCCACCGCCACCGGGACGACCCGGGGCGCCACCGCCACCGGGAGCACCGGCGCCGCCACCAGCGGGAGCGCCGAAGCGACCGCCGCCGGCACCGCCGCCGGGACGACCAGCGCCGCCGGGACCGGGACGACCGGCACCGCCGGGACCACCCGGACGGCCCGGAGCACCGGGACGACCGGCGGGACCGCCGGGACGGGCGCCGAACGCGGCCGGGGACTTCGGCATCATCGCCGGGTTGGGACGCGGCATGCCCGGACGGGCGCCAGCGGCGCCACCGTCACGCGCAGCCGGCGGACGCGGCGGACGCTGGTCGCCGGGCGTACCGGCCGGACCCGGCGCGGCCGCGCCACCCTCGGGGCGCGGAGCCGGGGCGGGCTTGCGGCCCATGCCCTGGCTGGAGGAGAACGGGTTGTTGCCCGGGCGGGGGGTGCCGCCGGGCTTGCCCACCGGACGCGGACCCGGGGCCGGAGCCTTCGGGCCCGGAGCCTTCGGGGTGGCAGGAGCCGGAGCCGCAGCAGCCGCCGGGGCCGCCGGAGCGGACTCGGCCGGCTTCTCCGCCTGGGGGGCCGGGGTCGCGGCCGGGGCGGGAGCAGCAGGCTCCTCCGCGACCGGGGCCTTCGGGGCCGGCTTCGGACCGGGGCGCGGGCCCGACGGGCGCACGGCAGCAGCCGCGGGGGCCTCAGCCGCCGGGGCCGCAGGAGCGGACTCGGCAGGCTTCTCGGTCGTGGGGGCGGCCTTGGCAGCCGGCGCCGCCGGCTTCTCGGCGGCCTTGTCGGACGCCGCACCGGCGCCGAGCTCGGCGCCGTAGGTCGCCTCGAACTTCTTCACCGCGGGCAGCTCGATGCTGGACGAGGCGGTCTTTGCGAACTCACCGATAGCGCTCAGCTTCTCCAGCGCATCCTTGCTGGTGATGCCGTACTGCTTGGCGAGTTCGGAAACTCGGGTCTTAGCCACTTCTCTCCTTGTGATGCGGCCGCAGACCCGGCGTTTCCGGGGTGACTGCGACCTTAGGGGTGGGACACGCTCATCGCGAAGTACTCATCGAGTGCTCATGAGCTGTTGCTCCAGTTCCTGGTCGTATCCATCGGGTTGATCGAGTCGAGGTAGGTCCTCACCGCAGCCGCACTGAGCCCGCCCTCGCACCGCAGTGCTCGGCCGAACGCCCTTCGTCGGACCGCGAGGTCAAAGCACTCGGTCGTGGGGTGCAGGTGCGCTCCACGACCGGGCGCGGTGCCCGCAGGATCAGGGACGACGGCCGGCTGGCCGTCGACGAGACCCGCGGTCACCCGCAACAACTCGCTTCTTGCGGCCCGCCCGCGACAGCCGACACAGGTCCGGACGGGTCCGGTCAGCGTCGAATCATCAGGGTGTGCCACTGCTCATCATCCTACCGGTTAGGGCCGGTCCTTATCGAACCGGCACCTCGTCGGCCGGGGCCGGGCGCTTCGCACCCGGCCTCCGCGCCGTGGGCCTCAGGCCTCCGGCTGCTCCTCGTCACTGCGAATGTCGATGCGCCAGCCGGTCAGCCGGGCAGCGAGGCGGGCGTTCTGGCCCTCCTTGCCGATCGCCAGCGAGAGCTGGTAGTCCGGCACGACGACACGGGCCGACTTGGTGGCCTCGTCGACGATCTCGACCGAGGTCACCCGGGCCGGCGACAGCGCGCTGGCGACCATCTTGGCCGGGTCCTCGGACCAGTCGACGATGTCGATCTTCTCGCCGTGCAGCTCGGCCATCACCTGGCGCACGCGCTGGCCCATCGGGCCGATGCAGGCGCCCTTGGCGTTCACGCCCGGGGCGGTCGCCTTCACCGCGATCTTCGTACGGTGACCGGCCTCGCGAGCGATCGCGGCGATCTCGACGGTGCCGTCGGCGATCTCGGGGACCTCGAACGCGAAGAGCTTCTTCACCAGCGTCGGGTGGCTGCGCGACAGCGTGATCTGCGGTCCGCGCATCCCCTTGCGGACGCTCATCACCAGGCACTTGATCCGGGTGCCGTGCTCGTACTTCTCGCCGGGGACGCGCTCGCTGACCGGAAGGGAGGCCTCGATCTTGCCGAGGTCGACCAGCACGTCGTCGGGGTTGCGGCCCTGCTGGATGACGCCCGAGATGATGTCGCCCTCCTTGCCGGAGAACTCACCGAACTTGATCTCGTCCTCGGCGTCGCGCAGGCGCTGCAGCACGATCTGGCGCGCGGTGGTCGCCGCGATCCGGCCGAAGCCGTCCGGGGTGTCCTCGTACTCGCCGATCTGCTTGCCCTCGTCGTCGAGCTCCGCGGCGAGCACGCGTACGTGCCCGCTCTTGCGGTCGAGCTCGACGCGCGCCTTGGGGTTGGCGCCCGGGGTCTTGTGGTAGGCGGTCAGCAGGCCCTGCTCGATCGCCTCGACGAGCACGTCGAAGGAGATCTCCCGCTCCCGCTCCAGGGATCGCAGGATGCTCAGGTCGATGTCCATCAGGCCTCTTCCGCCTCGTCGTCGCGCGTCTCGTCGTCGCGCCTCTTCTTGAATTCGATCTGCACCAGGGCCTTCTCGATGTCGGTGTAGCGGATCGACCGCTCCTCACCGTCGATCTCGAGAGTCACCTGCTCCTCATCCGAGGCACCGATGCGGCCGGTGACCGCACCGCCCTCGACGAGGCTCACCTTGACCAGCCGGTCGGCGTTGCGGCGCCAGTGGCGCGGCAGGGTCAGCGGCCGGTCCACACCGCGCGAGGTGACCTCGAGCGTGTACGGCAGCTGGCCCATCACGTCGGACGTCTCGTCATCGAGGATGTCGTTGATCGCCCGGGTCGCGTCGGCGACGTCGTCGAGCGTGATCCCACCGTCCTTGTCGACCGCGATCCGCAGCACGCGGCGCTTGCCCGCCGGGGTCAGCTCGATCGCCTCGATGTCGAAGCCCAGGTCTCGCAGCGGCTGTGCGATGGCGTCGTCGATACGTGCTTCGGTAGCGCCGGGTCCGGCCATAGGACGTCCCTCCTGGATCCAGTTGTGGGGTGCAGTTGTGGGCCTCACCTTAGCGGGTCACCGGCGCTGAACCGATATGGTCGGCGCCGTGACGCGCCCGACTCCAGACCCTGCTACGGGCGCCTCCCGCCGGGCCGCGCTGCGGCTGGTCGCGCTGGCTCCGGTGGCGGTCGCGCTGGCAGCCTGCTCGAGCTCCGCAGTCGACCGGCTGGAGGCCCCGCGCAGCACTCCCCCGGCGCCCCCGAACCCCGACCAGCCGGCCGTCGACGCCGTCATCGGCGCCACCACGGGACTGCTGTCGGCCCTGCGGCCGCTCCGGGACACGGACCCGGCCTTCGCCGACCTCATCACACTCCACACCTCACATCTCGCCCGACTCGGATCCGCATCGACGCCCGTCGCCGCGGCTGCGCCGGACCTGGGCGGCTCCCGCGCCCAGGTGCGGTCGCACGAGGCCGCGCTCGCCACCCTGTACGCCGAGCACGCCGGCACCGTCGAGAGCGGCCCGCTGGCGCGACTGCTGGCCGCGATGAGCGCTGCGATCTCCCAGCGGGTCGCCGGCTTGGAGGCCTGATGAGCACGCCGATCTCCACGCTGCGCACCGGTCTGGTCGCGGAGCACGCGGCCGTCTACCTGCTGGGCGTGCTCGCGAGCCGCACCGCGCCGGGCGCCCTGGCCGATGCCCTGGCCGACTCCTACACCGCCCACCGCGCCGTCCGCGATGCGCTGATCGAGCGGCTCAGCGCGCTCGGCGACGCCACGCCGCCGGGTGCCGCGCCGGCGTACGACCTCCCGGCCGGTCTCGGCACCGACTCGGGCGTACGGGCCGCTGCGCTGGCGATCGAGCAGCGCGCCTGCTCGGGCTACGGCGACCAGGTCGCCGCGACCACCGGCGCCGATCGCGTGGCCGCCATCGGCTGGCTCGGCGCCGCCGCGGTCCGACAGCTCTCCTTCGGCGGCTCCCCCGCCGAGCTGCCCGGCCTCTAGGCACGTCGTCGGGTCAGGGGCGCATCGTCCCGGTCTCGACGTAGCGCTCGTGCCAGCCGAGCGCCTCGGTGAGCAGGTGCGGCGTGTGCTGGGAGTTGGGCCGCGCCGCCCGCGCCCGGGCCACGTAGTCGGTCAGTGCCTCCCGGTAGTCGGGATGGGCGCAGTGCGCGATGATCCGCTCCGCGCGGGCGCTCGGCGAGAGGCCGCGCAGATCGGCCAGGCCCTGCTCGGTGATGAGGACGTGCACGTCGTGCTCGGTGTGGTCGACGTGGCTGGCGAACGGCACGATCGAGGAGATCGCGCCGGACTTCGCGGTGGACGGGCTCACGAAGAAGTTCAGGAAGGCGTTGCGGGCGAAGTCTCCGGAGCCGCCGATGCCGTTCATGATCGCCGAGCCCATCAGATGGGTGCTGTTGACGTTGCCGTAGATGTCGGCCTCGATCATCCCGTTGATCGCGACGATGCCCAGGCGCCGGACCACCTCGGGATGGTTGGAGATCTCCTCGGAACGCAGCAGGATCCGGCCCTTGTAGGTGTCGACGTTCTCCATGAAGCGCTTCACGCCCGCCGGTGACAGCCCGAAGCTGGTCGCCGACACACCGGTGACCTTGCCGGCATCGAGCAGGTCGAGGAGCCCGTCCTGGATCACCTCGGTGTAGGAGGTCATCCCCTCGAACTCCGCGTCCAGCAGGCCCGCCATCACCGCGTTGGCGACGTTGCCGACACCGGACTGCAGCGGCAGCAGGCTCGCCGGCATCCGCCCGGCACGGACCTCGTGACGCAGGAAGTCGACCAGCAGGTCGGCCATCGCGCGCGAGTCCTCGTCGACCGGCTTGAGGGGGCTGTTGCGATCAGGGGCGTCGGTCTCGACGACGGCGACCACCTTCGCCGGGTCGACGCGCAGGTACGGGTCGCCGATGCGCTGCATCGGGTGGACCATCTGGACAGGGCGCCGGTCGGGCGGCAGCGCGGTGCCGTTGTAGATGTCGTGGAAGCCCTCGAGCCCGCGCGGCTGCCAGCTGTTGACCTCGAGGATCACCTTGTCGGCCCGGTCGAGCCAGGTCTTGTTGTTGCCGACGCTGGAGCCCGGCACCAGCAGACCGTTGGGCAGGATGGCGGCGACCTCGACGACGGCGACGTCCAGCGGTCCGTAGAAGCCGAACCACATGTGCTGGGCGCTGTGCGACAGGTGCGCGTCGACGTACTCGACCTCACCTGAGTTGATCAGCCGGCGCAGGTCGGGATCGGAGTTGTACGGAAGCCGCTTGGAGAGCCCGTGCACCTCGGCGAGCAGACCGTCGACCTCGGGCGCCGTCGAGGCGCCGGACCACAACTGGATCCGGAACTCCTCGCCGGCGGCGTGCGCGACACGCATCTGCTCGGCCAGTGCCTGCGGCACCGCCTTGGGATAGCCGGCGCCGGTGAAGCCGCTGATCCCGACCCGGTGGCCGGGCCGGATGTGCCGGGCGGCCTCCTGCGCGGAGACCACCTTCGTCGACAGGGTCGGGCAGGTGATCCGCGCAGAGGCCATCTCGTTCAGCCCTCGTACTCGTCGCCACGCACCAGCGCGACGATGTGCGCCACCGCGTCAGGCAGCGAGACGTCCTGCTTCTCCCCGGTCGCGCGATCCTTGACCTCCACCAGGCCGTCGGCCAGGCCGCGGCCGACCGCGACGATCGTCGGGACGCCGATCAGCTCGGCGTCCTTGAACTTCACGCCGGGGCTGACCTTGCCCTCGCGGTCGTCGAACAGGACGTCGATCCCGGCGGCGACGAGCTCGTCGACCAGGCTCCGGGCACCCTCGAAGAGGGCAGCGTCCTTGCCGGCGACGACCACGTGGACGTCGTAGGGGGCGATGTTGCGCGGCCAGCACAGGCCGATCTCGTCGAGCGTGCCCTCGGCGATCGCGGCCACGGCGCGGGTGACACCGATGCCGTACGAGCCCATCGTGACCGTCTGGAGCTTGCCGTTGGGATCGAGGACCTGCAGGCCGAGCGCGTCGGCGTACTTCTTGCCGAGCTGGAACACGTGGCCCATCTCGATGCCCTTGGCGGTCTCAAGCACGCCCTCGGCGCAGTTGGGGCACAGGTCCCCGTCGCGCACGTCGGCGGCCTCGATGGTGCCGTCGGGCGTGAAGTCGCGACCGACGACCAGGTCGAGGACGTGCTTGCCGGCCTCGTTGGCGCCGGTCACCCAGGCGGTGCCCGCGACGACGCGCGGGTCGACGACGTACCGGATGCCGGTGGCGGACTCCTCGCCGAGGACCTCCGGGCCGATGTAGCCCTTGATGAGCCCAGCGTGCTTCTGGAACTCGGCCTCGCTCATCGGGGCGACCTCGATCGGCTCCAGCTGACCCTCGAGCCGCTTGGTGTCGACCTCGCGATCGCCCGGCAGGCCGATCGCGAGGGGCTCGGTGGTGCCGTCGGGGTGGGTGAGCGTGACGAGCACGTTCTTGAGCGTGTCGGCCGCGGTCCACGGGCGGTCGGCGCGCGGGTGCTTCTCGTTGAGCAGCGCCACCAGCGAGTCGATGGTGGGGGTGTCGGGGGTGTCCTCGACGTGCTTGGCAGGCAGGCCCTCGGTGGACCGGGCCGCGGGGGCGCGGACGGCGACGGCCTCGACGTTGGCGGCGTAGTCGCAGTGCGTGCAGCGCACGTAGGTGTCCTCGCCGACGTCGGCCTTGGCGAGGAACTCCTCGGACTTGGAGCCGCCCATCGCGCCGGCCGTCGCCTTGACGATCGCGTAGTCGAAGCCGAGCTGGTCGAAGATCCGGACGTACGCGTCGCGGTGCGCCTGGTAGGACGCCTCCAGGCCGGCCTCGTCGATGTCGAACGAGTACGAGTCCTTCATGGTGAACTCGCGACCGCGCAGCAGGCCGGCGCGCGGACGCGCCTCGTCGCGGTACTTGGTCTGGATCTGGTAGAGGCTCAGGGGCAGGTCCTTGTAGGAGCTGTACATGTCCTTGACCAGGAGGGTGAACATCTCCTCGTGGGTCGGGCCCAGGAGGTAGTCGGCGTCCTTGCGGTCCTTGAGGCGGAAGATGCCGTCGCCGTACTCGGTCCAGCGGTTGGTCGCCTCGAACGGCTCGCGCGGCAGCAGCGCGGGGAAGATGACCTCCTGTGCGCCGATCGCGTTCATCTCCTTGCGGATGATGCCCTCGACCTTCGCGCGCACGCGCATGCCCAGCGGCAGCCAGGTGTAGATGCCCGGGGCGGCCCGGCGGATGTAGCCCGCGCGGACGAGGAGCCGGTGGCTCGCGACCTCGGCGTCGGCCGGGTCCTCACGCAGCGTCCGGAGGAAGAGGCTGGACATGCGGCTGAGGTTCCCTGACATGGGCGCAAGGCTATCGGCGGCGACGCGCGACAGGCGAACGGGTTGCGCCTCGGAGTCGGCTTGACGGTCGTCACGGGGCGCGCGAGCGGGGCGAAACGGACTCCGGCCGGCGTCGGCGTGGCCTCGCCTCGGCTCCTGCTACGACGCCGACACCCTCCTCGCGCGGGCCGATGCGCGGAGGTACGAGGTCAGGCGCGCTGAGCGGCCCGCAGCGCGCCACGGATGAGTGGCAGCTGCAGCGGAAGCCGAGCGAAGGCGGCCGCCTTGAGCCCCGCGTTGTCCGACCTGCGCACATCGAGAGCCATCTGGACGTTGCCCGGGAAGACGGCGACCAGGAGCGCGGCGCTCCCGAGGCCCGCCCAGCGCCGGGTCGCGGGATGGGCCAGGGCGGCGGCGCAGATCAGCTCGGCCACGCCGCTGCCCACGATGATCTCGCGGTGCGCAGGCAGCCGGCGCGGCATCAGGGGCTCGAACACCTCCGGCTTGACCAGGTGCACGATCCCACTCACGGTGAAGGCGCCCAACACGATCTTCGCGTCCCACGGAAGGCTCATGCGAGGAACTGTAGAGCCCCGAGTCCTGCCTCCGAGTACACCGAAGTCCAACAGCGCGGCGCCTCTTACGCGGCGCCAGAGGTCCAGCCGAGGACTTCGGTGGATCGCCAGGCGACCACCCGCGCGAGAACTGACCGCACGAACGCAGGGTCGAACATCACGTCCTCCCAGGAGAAGCGGAGGACCACCCATCGATCCGCGACCAACAGGTCGTAGCGGCGAGCGTCGCGCCGCAGCTGGGCGCGACCACCGTGCCACGCGAAGGAATCCGCTTCGATCACCATCCGCAGATCCGCGTCGACCAGGTCCGGCCGCACGGCCGGCTCGACGGAGGTGATCCGACGTTGTGGCTCGACCCTCAGGCGGGGAACGCTGAGACAGATGCTGCGAAGGACGGACTCGAAGGGATTCTCGGCACGCTGATCGGCCGCACGCAGTACGCGGAGCATCCGCGGACGGCCCGGCCCGCGGACCGAGGCGATGAGCTGTCTCACGGCCTCCTGCTCACCGTGCCGAAGGGCCGAGTCAGCGATCGCGAGCGCCTCGTCCTCGGGCAGGTTCCGAACGCACTGGGCCAACGTGAGCTCGCGTGACGTGGCGATGCCGGCTGCGACCTCGTCCCGCTGCCAGGTACCGCGATGCCAGATCGCCTGGGTGGTCAAGGAGTCCGGGATCTTCCTGCCACGGGCGACCAGGATGTGCGGCATCTCGGGCACCTCCTTGACCTCCCACCGGTGGAAGAGCGCGGCGCTGGTGAGGCAAAGCAGACCGCCCACCCGATGGGCGAGCCGACTGGCCGCGTCGAGATCGGGCAGGCCGTAGAGCCGGCTGTTGAGTCGCACCAGGGCGCCACCCGCCACTGCCCGCTCGAACAGCCCGCGACCCAACCGGTCGATGAGAACGCTGCGCCGAGCCAGACCACCACACTGGATGACGGCGTTGAGCATCCGCACCCGCTCGTCCTCGGTCAGGTCAGCCACCTCAGCAGCGTGCCCGAATTCGCGGAAACCCGTCGCCCGTTATCCACAGGCTGCCGCGCGGTACACCGAAGCCCCTCTGACCGGCACCTCCTACGCGGGCGGACCGGGCGCAACGCCACTTCGGTGTACTCAGCGGCAGGTCGGCCGCGGTTCAGAACATCACGGTGGCGAAGGTGGCGGTCTGGCGGAAGCCGACGCGCTCGTACGCCTTCTTGGCTGCGGTGTTCCAGTCGTTCACATACAGCGAGACGGCCGGGGCGATCTCGCGGCGGACGATGTCGGCCACGGCGGCCATCCCTGCGGTCGCGAGGCCCCGGCCGCGTCGCTCGGGGACGACGTAGACGCCCTGGATCTGCGCGGCGTACGGGGAGGCGCAGGCGACCTCGGCCTTGAAGACGACCTGGCCGTCCTCGACGCGGACGAACGACCATCCGCGGCCGATCAGCTGCAGCACCCGGGCCCGGTAGAGGTCTCCCCCGCCGCCGGCCTCGGGCGAGACGCCGACCTCCTCGGTGTACATCGCGACGCAGGCGGGGTAGAGGGTCTCGAAGTCGGCTCGGGTGGAGCGGCGGACCAGCGGATCCGCGTCGACCAGCGGCACGCGATCGAGGACCAGGTGCGGCTGGACCCAGCGCTGCTCACGCGGCCGGCCCCAGGTCGAGGCGACGGTGTCCCACAGCGCGCGCACGGGGGCGGCGGGGCCGACGATCGTCGAGACCGTACGGCCCCGGGCCAGCGCCCGCTCGCCGAAGGCGCGGGCGTCGTCGACGCTCGCGCCGATCGGCACCAGGTTGGCGCCGACGTGGCAGGCCGCAGCCAGGTCGCCACCGACCCAGCGGCCCCACACCTCGCCGCCGAGCCAGCGTGGATCGAGGCTGGTCGTTCGTGCGCGGTGGTCGGCGAAGACGTTGACCACCGGGTCGCGCCCGGTGAGCTCCAGGAACGCGCCCAGGTCGGCCGGACCGAGTGTCCGGATCCCCTGGCGCGTGGTGATCATGCCGCGACTCTAGACGAGCGAGGCACGGGCTCCGGCACGTGGCCGCGTGACGACCAGGCGAGCGCGCGGAGCCTGCATCAGGAGACGCTGACCTCGGCCGACGCGCCCTCGACCGGCTCCATCTCCTCGGCGAGGCGCAGTGCCTCCTCGATGAGCGTCTCCACGATCTTGGACTCCGGCACGGTCTTGATCACCTCGCCGCGGACGAAGATCTGGCCCTTGCCGTTGCCGGAGGCGACACCGAGGTCGGCCTCGCGGGCCTCGCCGGGGCCGTTGACGACGCAGCCCATCACGGCGACCCGCAGCGGGACCTCCATGCCCTCCAGCCCGGCGGTGACCTGCTCGGCGAGCGTGTAGACGTCGACCTGGGCGCGGCCACAGCTCGGGCAGGAGACGATCTCGAGCTTGCGCGGGCGCAGGTTCAGCGACTGCAGGATCTGGATGCCGACCTTGACCTCCTCCACCGGCGGAGCCGACAGGGAGACCCGGATGGTGTCGCCGATGCCCTTGCTCAGCAGCGCACCGAAGGCGGTGGCGGACTTGATCGTGCCCTGGAACGCCGGGCCGGCCTCGGTCACGCCGAGGTGCAGCGGCCAGTCGCCGGCCTCGGCGAGCAGCTCGTAGGCGCGCACCATCACGACCGGGTCGTTGTGCTTCACCGAGATCTTGAAGTCACGGAAGCCGTGCTCCTCGAAGAGGCCCGCCTCCCAGATCGCCGACTCGACGAGCGCCTCGGGGGTCGCCTTGCCGTACTTCTCCAGCAGGCGCTTGTCCAGCGAGCCGGCGTTGACGCCGATCCGGATGGAGGTGCCGTGGTCCTTGGCGGCCGCGGCGATCTCCTTGACCTGATCGTCGAAGGCACGGATGTTGCCGGGGTTGACCCGGACGGCCGCGCAGCCAGCCTCGATGGCGGCGAACACGTACTTGGGCTGGAAGTGGATGTCGGCGATGACCGGGATCTGCGAGTGCTTGGCGATCTCCGGCAGCGCGTCGGCGTCGTCCTGGCTCGGGCAGGCCACGCGCACGATGTCGCAGCCGGCGGCGGTGAGCTCGGCGATCTGCTGGAGCGTGGTGTTGACGTCCGAGGTCAGCGTCGTCGTCATCGACTGCACCGAGATCGGGTGGTCGCTGCCGACGCCGACCTTGCCGACCTGGATCTGGCGGGTCTGGCGGCGCGGCGCGAGGACCGGCGCGGGAAGCTCGGGCATGCCCAGGGAGGTCATGGTCGGGAGGTTATCCATTCAGGTGGTGGAGCGGTCAGTCGGCCGCGATCAGTTGGCGAGCGGGTGGAGCGGGACCACGAGGTCCCCGACGATCAGCACGACGCCCATCACCAGCAGGAGGCCGGCCACGACGTACGCGATCGGGAGCAGCTTGGCGGCGTCGACGTAGCCCGGGTCGGGCCGGCGGCGCAGCCGGGCCAGGCCGCGACGGATCGCCTCCCACAGCGCGGAGGCGATGTGCCCGCCGTCGAGCGGCAGCAGCGGGATGAAGTTGAAGAGTCCGATGAAGAGGTTGAAGCCGGCGACCAGCGAGAGCAGGCCGGCGATCCGATCGGCGATCGGGAAGTCGGTCGCGGAGATCTCCTCGCCCGCGATCCGGCCGCCGCCGACGATGCTGACCGGGCTGTCCGCGGCGCGCTCCTTGACCCCGACGATCGCCTGCGCGACGCCCCATACCCGCGTCGGCAGGTGGACCAGTGCGGTCACGGCGTCCTTCGACATGGTGCCCATCTGCCGCAGGGTGAACCACGGGCCGCCGTGGGTGACCTCGACCCGGGTGGTCGGCGCGACGCCGAGGAAGCCGACCTGGGTGAGCTTCTGGTCGGCACCCGTGCCGGTGGCGTCACCGCTCGGGCGGGCCTCGACGGTGGTGTTGGTCTCCCCCGTCATCGCGGCGCCGTCGCGGTTGAAGCCGATGACGGCGTGGCCGGCGAGGTTGCCGCGGATCAGCTCCCGCAGCTGGTCCCAGTCGCGCACCGCGGTGCCGTTGAAGGACGTGATCTCGTCTCCGGGACGCAGGCCCGCCTGGTACGCGGGCGACGCCGGGTCGCCGGCCTGGCAGGCCCGACCCGACTCCGCGTAGGGAAGGACACACCGGCTGACCGTGTCGACCACGGGCGCACCGGGCTCGGGGACGATCGAGCGCGAGCCGTAGATGCCGAAGAGGCCGAGGAAGATGACGAAGGCGATGAGCAGGTTGACCGTCGGGCCGCCCGCCATCACGATCACCTTCTTCCACCAGGTCAGGCGGTAGAAGAGCCGCGGCTCGTCCTCGGGCCGGATGGTCTCCCACTCGGCCGCGCGGGCATCGGAGATGAGCTGGGTGAACATGCCGGTATTGGACTGGCGGACCTGACCCTCGTGGCCTGCGGCCGCGGGCCCGGGCGGCAGCATGCCGACGATCTTCACGTAGCCGCCGAGCGGGACGCCCTTGACGCCGTACTCGGTCTCGCCCCTGCGCGTCGACCACAGCGTCGGCCCGAAGCCGACGAAGTACTGGGTGACCTTCGCGCCGAACGCCTTCGCCGGGATCATGTGGCCGAGCTCGTGCAGGCCGATCGAGGCGAGGATCGCGGTCACGAAGACGACGACCCCGAGGAGGTAATACAGCGCGGTCACTGGTGTCCGTTCAAGGGAGTTCCGTTAAGTGCAGGGCCGATCAGGCTGGTGGCGGTGGCACGCGCCCACCCGTCGGCGGCGAGGACGTCGTCGACGGTGAGCGTCTCAGACGAGGGTACGTCCGTATGCCTAGTCACGACCTGCTCAACCGTGTCCACGATCTCGGTGAAGCCGATCAGCCCGTCGTGGAAGGCGTCGACGCAGATCTCGTTGGCGGCGTTGTAGACCGCCGGGAAGGTCCCACCGCGCAGGCCCACCTCGCGCGCCAGCCGCACCGCGGGGAACGCCTCGTCGTCGAGCGGCTCGAAGCGCCAGTCCTGCGCTCGGGTCCAGTCGATCGGGGTCTCGGCGTCGGCGACGCGCTCGGGCCAGGCCATCCCCAGCGCGATCGGCACCATCATCGTCGGCAGGCCGAGCTGGGCGACCACGGCGCCGTCGGTGAACTCCACCATCGAGTGGATCAGCTGCTGGGGATGGACCACGACGTCGATCCGGTCGAAGGGGACGTCGAAGAGCAGGTGGGCCTCGATCACCTCGAGGCCCTTGTTGACCAGGGTCGCGGAGTTGGTGGTGATGACGCGACCCATCGCGAAGTTGGGGTGCTTCAGCGCCTGCGCCGGCGTGACGTCGGCGAGCTCGGCGCGCGTCATCCCGCGGAAGGGACCGCCGCTGGCTGTGACGACGAGGCGGCGCACCTCGTCCGTACGCCCGGCCCGGAGCGATTGGGCGATGGCGCTGTGCTCGCTGTCGACCGGCACGATCTGGCCCGGACGCGCCACCCGCTTGACCAGGGGTCCGCCGATGATCAGCGACTCCTTGTTGGCCAGCGCGAGGGTGTTGCCCGCCTCGAGCGCCGCCAGGGTCGGGCGCAGTCCGACGGCGCCGGTGATGCCGTTGAGCACCACGTCGCAGTCGAGCCCGCCGGCCTCGATCGAGGCGTCCTCCCCCAACCCGCTGTACGCCGGTGCGAACTCGGCCACCTGGTGCTCGAAGAGCTCGGGGTGACCGCCTCCCGCCGTCAGCCCGACGACCCGGAAGCGGCCGGGATTGGTCCGCACCAGCTCCAGGGCCTGGGTCCCGATGGAGCCGGTCGAACCGAGGATCACGACGTCACGCACGCGCCCATCCTCCCAGCCCTGGACCCCGCACCCACGCCGTCATATCGTTTGTGCCCAAACATTTATCCACCGGATGGCCGGATCCGTCGCCGGAGAGCCTTCCAGCCCCTGATCCCGTCGCCGTAGGGTGGGAAGCAGTCCGGATACCTCAGAACTGGAGATCCCGTGAGCACGCAGACGCCGTCGTACCAGGTCACCGATCCCGCCACCGGCGAGGTCCGCGAGACGTTCCCG
>NZ_JAIWOY010000009.1 GCF_020216525.1 Nocardioides nematodiphilus
CAAAATTAATTCGTCGACTATTTGACACACTGTTGAGTTCTCAAGAATCACACGCGCACCGTGGCTCGAGCCGCTACTTGCTGCTCTCCCCTGCGGGGCTTATGTCTGAACTTTATCCCAGCCCCTCGTTTCCACCAATTCGGCGGACCCGATCGAGCTTTTCGATAAAGTGCCATCCGCAGGACCGGGACCCTTCCGGATCCCTGCCCCGCTCGTGGCGACTCGGAGAACAGTACGGCCCGGGAGCGGGAGCGCCAAATCGGGGCGGTCAGTCGGCGACGAGGCCGACGCGCAGGTACTCGGCGGCGTACCGGCCCTGCAGGAGGAGGGACGCGTACCGGGCCATCTCGCCCTCCCCCTCCGCCGTGACGATCTCGACGCGGACGCCCTTCGCGTCGGCGGTCTCGACCAGGTGACGACGTTGGTCCCCCACCAGTGAGTGTCCCTGCTCGGCGGCCTCCGAGAGGTCGTCGAGCACGACGACGCCGGGCCGCGCCTCGCCGGCGCTCTCGAAGGGGTCGGCGAAGACGTCGCGGGGGCGGGTCGCCTCGATGACGGGCAGCAGGTGCTCCACGTCGCCGGCGATGGCCGAGCGACCGGTGGCACGGCGCAGCTCCTCCGCGACCCGGCGCGCCGCGCGCGCGGCCAGGGCGGAGCCTCCCCACACCACGGGGGTGGCGTCGGCGAGCGCGATCGCCAGGGACTTGGCGGGATTGGTCGCGAGGTCACGGTGTGGCGAGCACGCCACGGCGACCTCGTCGAGCGCCACGGCGACCGACTCGGCACTGGTGGCGGGACCGAGCTGGACCTGGTCGAGGAAGGACAGCATCACGACGGCGAGCGCGAGCGGATCCGTGGTCTCGGCAGGGAGCAGGGAGACGTCTCTGCCTGCGGCGTGCTCCCCCACCAGGGAGGCACGGGGCGCTGCGACCACCACCTGCGCGCCGCGACGGCCTGCCTCGGCGACGGCCGCGGCCGCTCCGGGGTCGCCACCGCTCGGGGCGAGCACGACGACCAGGTCGAGGGAGCCCACCCAGCCGGGCAGTCCCGGTGCGGGCCACGCCACGAAGGGCACCGGGCAGGTCGGCTCGAGCACGGCGCGGAGCAGCCGCGAGTCAGGGCCTGCTGCGACCACTGCGCGGGGGCGACCGGCGCCCTCGCGTCGCGCGACCGCCTCGGCGACGGCCTCCGCGGTGGCACCGACCTCACGGCGTACGCGTGATCCGGACTCGGCGAGGCCGCGCAGCCGGATGTCGGCGAGGTTCAGTGCCTGCTCGTCGTCGAGTCGCGTCTCGTCGAAATAGCTCATCGCCGCTCCCCCTGGTCCGAGTCGGTTACTTCTTGGCCTCGTCGATCAGCAGCACCGGGATGGCATCGCGGACGGGGTAGACCAGGCCGCACTCCCCCTGGCAGGCGAGCTCACCGTCGACGCCCTGCTCGCCGGCGAAGACCGAGGCCGCACGCGGCTCCAGCGCGCCATGGCACTGCGGGCAGACGATGATCTCCAGCAGGGTCGGGTCGAGCCCCAGGGTCGTGTTGTCGGTCATCAGCTGTCCTTCCGGATGATGGCGAGCGCGCCGTCTCGGGCGTGCTCCATGGTCGACTGGTCCCTGCCCTCGGCGTTGAGCCGCAGCAGCGGCTCGGTGTTCGAGGCGCGGACGTTGAAGGTCCAGTCCTCGTGGCTCACGGTCAGGCCGTCGAGGTCGTCCAGCTCGACGCCGTCGGCGCCCTCGTACGCTGCCTTGATCGCGGCGATCGCCGCGCCCTGGTCGGCGACGGTGGAGTTGATCTCCCCGCTGCTCGGGTAGCGCCCGTAGGCGCGCATCAGCTCCGAGAGCGGCCGGTCGGTCTCAGCCAGAGCGGCCAGCACGTGCAGGGCCGCGAGCATGCCGGAGTCGGCGCGCCAGAAGTCGCGGAAGTAGAAGTGGCCACTGTGCTCGCCACCGAAGACGGCGTCGGTCTCGGCCATCGTGGCCTTGATGTAGGAGTGGCCGACGCGAGTGCGGACCGGGGTGCCGCCGTTCTCGCGGATGATCTCCGGGACGGCACGCGAGGTGATCAGATTGTGGATCACGTGGGCGCCCGGGTCCTTGGCGAGGGCACGCTCCGCGATCAGGGCGGTGATCGCCGAGGGGCTGACCGCCTGGCCGAGCTCGTCGACCAGGAAGCAGCGGTCCGCGTCGCCGTCGAAGGCGAGACCGGCGTCGGCGCCCTCGGACAGGACACGCGCCTTGAGGTCGGTGAGGGTCTCCTCGTCGAGCGGGTTGGCGTCGTGGTTCGGGAAGGTGCCGTCGAGCTCGAAGTACATCGGGATCAGGTCGATCTGGTCCGTGCCGACGCGCTTGAAGACGGCCGGCGCGGTGTGGCCGGCCATGCCGTTGCCGGCGTCCGCGACGATCTTGAGCCGACGACCGGTGATCGGGGCCAGTGAGAGCAGATGCGCGGCGTACGCCTCGAGGACGTCGCTCTGCTCGATCGCGCCGGGGACGGTGGTGGGCGGGATCGGCACGCCGGAGATGACCAGGTCGCGGATCTCGGCCAGGCCGCTCTCCAACCCGATCGGCACGGCGTTCGCACGACACATCTTGATGCCGTTGTACTGCGCCGGGTTGTGGCTCGCGGTGAACATCGCGCCCGGGAGGCCCAGGTGGCCCGAGGCGAAGTACATCTGGTCGGTCGAGGAGAGGCCGATGATCACGACGTCGGTGCCGAGCTCGGAGGCGCCCTCGGCAAATGCCGCGGCGAGTCCCGGGGAGCTCGGCCGCATGTCGTGTGCGACCACGATCCTGGGTGCGCCGACGACCTTGGCGAAGGCCCGGCCGGTCGCGTGGGCGAGGTCCTCGTCGATCTGCTCGGGAACCGTCCCGCGCACGTCGTAGGCCTTGAAGGTCGACATCACGTTCGCTGGATTGATCACGGGCTCAGCCATGGCGCCCAGCCTAGTGGTCAGCGAATCCGGGTGCGGATCACCAGGGTGTGCCGACCCGTGCGGACCCTGAGCTCCCACGCCGAGCCGCGCCGGGCGTGCCGGTCGATCGACACCCTGACGGCCCATCGGCGGACGCCCCCGACTGCTCCGGCGTGGTGGAAGCGATGGGCCGGAGCATGGGCGCCGACGAACCGAGGGCGCTTCGCGCCGAGGACGACGACGGTGTACGTCCGTCCGCGGCTGAGGGTGAGCGTGCCGTCCTGGGAGGTGGCGGCTCCCGCGATGGCGTACGCCTGGCGGGGCAGCCGGACCACCTGGCGCACCACGGCGGCGTTGCCGGCGCGGTCGTGTGCGGTGGCCACGTACGTCACCGATCCTCGACCCGACGTGGCCCGGACCTGGCAGTCCGCCAGCCCCGAGGTGGCGTCGGTCGCGGCGCAGGACACGTTCGGCTCGCCGGTCAGCAGTGCCGTGGCGGTGGGGACGCCGACGAGCCAGGTCGACGGAGCGGTCGTGTCGATGCTGAACGGCCCGTACGTCACGGTGGTGGCTCCACCGTCGGTGCCCAGCACCGTGCGCGTGACGTACTGGTCCATCCCGTCGCCGAGGGTCACCGGTGCCGGGCAGGCGTCGCTGAGTGGTGCGCTGCCCGCCGTGCACGCGAAGGTGATCCGCACCGGGCCGCGGTACCAGCCGTTGGCGGCCGGCGTCGGCGCCGTCACGCTCGAGGTGACCGCCGGGTCGACGGGCGCGGGAGGCACGACCACCGGCGCCGCGACGACCGTGAACGCCTGGGTCGCCGACCCGGCCAGGTAGTCGGCGCTCGCCGCCTGATCGGCGCGCACGGAGCACGTGCCGGGAGCCAGGAAGGTGACCTGGGCTCCGGAGACCGTGCAGACAGCCGCGGTGGTCGAGGAGTACGTGACCGGGTTCCCCGAGCCGCCGTCGTGGGCGACCAGCGTGTACTGGGCTCCGACGTACGCCGGAACGGGCGGCGTCGAGTCGAACGCGGTGATCTGCGGCATGCGGGCGGCCACCAGCACGGCCGCGGTGGATCCGACGCTGTTCAACGTGAGGGCCGCGTCGTTGCCCGCCGCGTCACGCAGGGTGCTGCCGTTGGCCGAGAGTGCGCCGACCGTGATGCCGTCGGCGTCGACCTCCCCCGGCGTGATCGTGTGGCGGAAGGTCACGGTGCCGGTACCGGAGCCCGCGAGGTAGGTGGCGTAGGCGGTGCCGCTGCCGATGGTCAGCGCGATGGACGGGTCACCGCCGGAGGTGTCGACGGTGACGGGCTCGGAGAAGCTCACCGAGAGGTCGAGAGCCTCCCCCGGGTGGTAGGTCCCGTCGGCCGGGACCCCTACGGAGGTGACGGACGGCGCGCTGGTGTCGTACGCCTGCGACAGGGCGGCGACGGTGCCGGCATTGCCTGCGACGTCGGCGTAGCTGCCTGCCCCCACCTCGAGGCCGGCCGTCCCCTGGGAGCCGGCCGTGGGGGTGAACGTCGCCGTGCGGATCGCGCCGGAGCCGGAGATCGACCCCAGCGTTCCGCCGCTCACCGTCACGTCGGCGGCGCTGAACGTGAGTCCCGGATCCTCGCTGAACGTGAAGGTGACCGTTGCCGTCTCGCCGGCACGCAGCGTCGCGTGATCGGTGGTGATGGAGGCCGCCGGCGGGGTGCTGTCGTAGACATAGGCCTGGGACGACGCCGCGCCGGGACCGTCGACGTTCTCGACCCTGACCTTCAAGACGTTGCTGCCCGCCAAGGTCGCTCCGGCGAGGGACCAGGCCGAGGTCCCCACCGCGGCCGCGGCCTGCGTCCACGATCCGCCGTTGTCGAGGGAGACCCACACGGACTCACCACTCAGCAGGTTCGCCGACAGTGTGCCGCTGATCGTCTGCGCGGCCGTACGGGTGACGAAGTCCGAAGCCGAGGTGCCCGTGTCGGCGGAGAAGCTGACGCTACTGGCGGTCGTGGTCGGTGCGGTCGCGTGGGCCGGGCCCGCCACCACGGCCACGCCCGTGCTGGCGAACGCGCTGACAGCCACACCCGCGGCGAGTCGGTGCGCCACTCTCCCGCGACCACGACCGGACATGTGCTGCTTCATTGCGACGCCCTCCCTCACAGACGTCGTCACCGTAGCGGAGCGACGTCGCGCGCGGTGGGCGTTCAGTCGGTGGTCAGGACCCTGAGGTGACCACGGCGGCCGGTCTCACGGGCGCCGGCCTCGCGAGCCTCGCGCGCACCCGGCTCGGCGACGGCCTGGGCGACCGAGCGGGGCGAGCCCGCCGTGACCGAGGCGATCGGGCGACCGGCCTCGCGGACGGCGTTGGCCAGGGCGAGCAGGTCGTCGTCGGAGGGGCCCGCGGGCACGTGCTCACGGATCAGCCGGACGACCTCCCAGCCGCGCGGCGCGGAGAGGCGCTCGGCGTGCTCCTCACACAGGTCGTACGCGTGCGGCTCGGCGAACGTCGACAGCGGCCCGAGGACAGCTGTCTGGTCGGCGTAGACGTACGTGAGCGTGCACGTCGCAGGACGAGTGCAGGCAGTACGCGAGCAACGACGGGCCGGGGTCACGGGCACACCGTACCTTCGCGGTGGCGACACGACGATGAGGCTCGCCTACTAGGCTCCTCGGTTGTGAGTCGCACACGGGATCGTCGAGGACGTGGCATGCGCGGACCGGCCGTGCTTCCGCGGATCCCGGGCCGCCCCGAGCTCCGGACCCGCCGGGAGCGCTTCGACGACCTGGTGCTGAGCATCGTCACCGAGATCGACGAGCGGTGGCAGGAGCGACTCGGCCTCGTGGAGTACGCGGTCGAGGACACCCCGCAGATCCCCGACGACTGGAGCGACGACACCGTCCCGCTCTCATCTCTGATCCGCGGCAGTGGCACGACGCCGACCCGACTGGTGGTCTTCCGCCGCCCGATCGAGCACCGCTGCGAGAACCGCACCGAGCTGGAGGCGATGCTGCTCACCGTGATCGTGGAGCAGGTCGCCGAGCTGCTGGGGATCGACCCCGAGATGGTCGACCCCCGATACGAGGACTGACCAGCGGCGGCTAGCGGGGCAGGCCGGGCTTCACGAACGGCACCCGGCTGGTCAGCCGCGGCGCGCGCAGTGGGACGACCGCGAGGCCGTGGGCACCGTGCACGAGGACAGAGCCGCGGAATGACGTCCGCTCCGGGGTAACGTCGACCCGCACCGCGCCGCTCGGCAGCGGCACCGTCAGGCCCTGCTGCGGGCTGAGCGCGACGCGCTTCGAGGCGAGCTCCTTGCCGGAGGCGTCCCGCGCCACGACCGTGAGCGCGCCGACGGCGCCGGCTCCGCCGACGACGAGATCCTTCTCGCCGCGGGGAACCACGACGGTCGTCGCCGCGCTGCTGCTGGAGGAGGGGGCGAGCAGGGAGACGTCGCCGCCGACCAGCGAGCGCAGGGACGCGGTCACCGTGCCGGAGGCGCTGACCTCGACGCCTACGACGCCGTCCGCCTTCGCCGAGCCGAGCACGTGGGCGAGGTCGACGCGCGAGACCGACTGCGGGCCGATGTCGAGGGTCGGCGCATCGTCCGGGGTGAAGACCGAGTTGGCCGAGACCAGTCGCACGCTCGCGGTGATCTCCCGATCGGTGGGGTTCGCCACGGTCAGCAGGCGCGAGCCGTCACCGGCGGCCAGGCCCAGCAGCAGCGCGTCGCGCGCCGGGGCACCCTGGGCGGGCAGCCAGTCCTCGTCCTGGGCGTTGCCGACCAGGTGTGCCGCGCGGTCGCGGACGGAGACCGCGACCTGTCCGCGCTCGACGACCGCGTGCAGGGCCAGCGCGCTCTGGGTCGGCATCACCGCGCCCAGGTCGATGATCTGGCTGTCGTGTCCGGGGACGGCGATGCCGCGCAGCGCCGGCACGTCGATCGGCCCGGTGTCGCCCAGGACGGTCAGGTCCGCGACCGCGGGGCCGGGGTTCGGGTTGACCAGCACGACGTAGGAGTTGTGGGTCGGGCCGGCGCCGACGCCGGTGAACCACTGGTCGGCGCGCGGGGTGATGCAGGCGGACGCCGCCACCGGCGAGGTCGAGGAACGGGTGGCCACCAGGCCCGGTGCCGCGGCACCGGTCGCGGTGATCACGACCGGGTCGCTGTCGGAGTCCGCGAGGGCCGCGCCGTGGGTCGGCAGGTCCACCGAGCGGTCCGCGACGGAGGCCTCGCCGGCGCCGGTCGCCCCGACTGTCACCTGGTCGCCGTCCCCGACGGAGCCCGGGCAGACCACCACGGAGCGGTCCAGCGGGGGCGTCGTCGGCTGATGGAAGTAGGCCGAGCCGAAGCCGGGGTTGGTCAGGAAGAGCGCCAGCGCGACCAGCAACGGCACCGCGACCGCGAGCACGAAGGTGATGTCCAGCGGGCGACGGGAGGCGCGGTTCGCGCGGTTGGTACGAGGGGTCTCGCTCATCGTCGGCGCCTCCGCTCGAGGGTGGGCAGGCAGAGCACGACGACCAACACGATGCCGCCGGCCTGGACGAGCAGCAGCGCGATCCGCAGCCACGACCGGTGCCCGCTCATGTCCCCGTGCGGCTCGGCGTCGAGCTGCCACGCGCGGGTGGCGCGGTTGGCGGCGCTCGCCTGGGTGACGGCACCGCTGGCGTCGATCGCCGCGGCGACACCGGCGTCGACCCGGGGCGGCAGCACGACGTACTGGACGCCCGCGTCGGCCAGGTGCTGGACGACGTCGTCGGTGGGCTGGGAGACGAACTGCTGCACCAGAGCGGTGAAGGCGGTGTCCTCGGGTGTCAGCGTCATGATCTCGTCGTCGCCGATGGTGGTGCCGTCGCCGCGCATGACGTAGTAGCGCAGGCCCGCCGACGTGCTTCCCCGGATGACGAGGACGCCGTGCTCGGGGGCACGTTGGGCGTTCTCGACCATGTAGAGCGGGACACCGTCGTGCCAGGTGGAGCTCAGCGACTCGTTGGCGTGCCCGACGAACCAGGCGAGCCCGGTGAGCGGAGCGATCGTCGCGACGACGGCCACGGCGCCGGCGACGCCACGACGCCAGGCGTGGAGGCCGTCCGCGAGAGCGCCCTGGGCGCCGAGGACCGCAGCGATGATTGCGCCGCCCTTGAGGCAGACCAGGGCGAAGAGCAGCCCGGCCGGGGTGGTGCCGTGGGCCAGGTGGAGCGTGAGCAGACCGAGCACCATCGCGACGATCGCGGTGGCCAGCATGGCGATCCAGCAGAGCAGGACCGGGATGCGGGTGCGCGCCGGGATCAGGGCCAGCACGGCCAGCACCGGAACGATCAGGCCGACCCACCACGGCGCGCCCAGCTCGGACAGACGCCCGATCAGCAGCCGCGAACCGGTGAGCTGCGGGCTCGGCAGGCGGCCCGCGTCGAGCAGCAGCCCCGCGCCGGCACCATGGATGAGTGCCGGCAGCCACCACGGCAGCAGCAGGACCGGGGCGGTCCCGAGGGCGGCGGCCGGAGGGCTCCAGACGGTGCGGCGCCGGATCGCGCCGGGCGCGATCCGAACAGCGGCGATCGCGACGAGGACGCCGAGCACGAGTGCTACCAGCCACGCAGACGGGGTGAAGCAGGTGATCAGGGTGAGGAGCAGGCCCGTACGCCAGGCCGCGCGCCAGCGCCGGTCGACCTCAGGCTCGGCGAAGCCGAGGGCCGCATGCGCCAGCCACGGCAGCAGGGCGGTCGCGACCACGGCTCCGAGACGTCCGTCGCCCCAGGCGCCGCTGACGATCGGGAGCAGCGCGTACGTGGTCGCGCCCCACAGGATCAGCCAACGGGGCGCGCCGCGGTGGCTGATGAGGCGGCCGACCACGCGCAGCAGCCGCCAGGCGCCCCACAGTGCGAGCGGGAACGAGACGATGAGGACCACGCTGATCGTCAGCGAGGCACTGCCGCCGAGCAGCGTGCCGAGCAGGGCGAGCGGGAGCAGGTACGGCGGAGCCGGCACCGCGGTGCCGAGGCCGAGCGGGTGCCACGACTGGTACTGCAGGTCCCACCAGACGCCGACACCCGACGGGGCCGGCGACAGGCCGCCGCCGGCGACCGCGTGCCAGGCGGTGCGGCTGCCGATCAGACCGAGGACGACCACCACCGTCAGCACCAGGGACACGGGGTTGGTGAAGAAGCGGACCAGCCAGCCGTTCTCGACCGGGACCTCGTCCTCCTCCGCGGCGCGGACGGCCTCACGGGCGGCCAGCTCGCGGGCGGCGAACGAGGCGGGGTCGGCCTCGGCGGCCGCCACCCGGCGACGCTCGGCCACATCGGAGGCCTGGGTGGTGAGCGCGCTGACGACGTCACCGATGAAGTCGAGCCCGTGCCGGTACGGCAGCCACGGCGGCGCGAGCAGCTGGCGTACCTCCGCCGGCGCGGCGGTGGCGCGCTCGCGCCGGGCTCGCCGGGCGGCGTGCACGGTGCCGGGCCGGCGGTAGACGGACAGAAGGGCGGCGAGCTCGTCGAGAGCCGAGCCGACCTCGCGGACGACCAGGAAGCCCAGCATCCGCAGCAGGGTGCCGAAGAAGAGCCGGACCATCTGGAGCGGCAGCGCCCACGGGCGGCTGTTGGCCAGCAGCGTGTAGAGCGCGGCGCGGCGCTCCTCGTAGTGGGTGTGCTTGCCCGTCAGCGGGGTCTGCCGGATGCCGCGGTGCGCGGCCTCGGCGTGGAAGACGACGGCCTGCGGGACGATCACGGTGCGGTGGCCGGCCGAGGCTGCTCGCCAGCCGAGGTCGATGTCGTTGCCGAAGATCGGGAGCTGCGGGTCGAAGCCGCCCAGCTCGAGCAGGACGCTGCGGCGCACCAGCATGCCGGCGGTGTTGACCGCGAGCACCGTACGGACGGCGTCGTGCTGGCCCTGGTCGTACTCGCCACGCTCAAGGCCGGTCTCGCGCCGACCGGTGCCGGAGATCGTGACGCCGAGCTCGAGCAGGCGGCGCAGCGAGGGCCACTCGCGCAGCTTGGGGCCGAGGATGCTGGCCTCAGGGTGCTGCTCGGCCGCGGCGAGCAGCTGCTCGAGCGCGTCGGGAGCAGGGGTGGAGTCGTCGTGCAGCAGCCAGACCCACTCGGGCGCCGACTCGGCGACACGCTCCAGACCGAGCGCGACCGCCTCGGGGTAGGTGGTCGTGCCGGGCACGCGCAGCGCCGCACCGAAGGCCTGCTCGAGCAGCTCGGACGACCCGTCCTTGCTGCCGGTGTCGATGGCGACGACCTGGTCGGGGGCGACGGTCTGGGCGCCGATGCCCGAGATGACGGTGGGCAGCCAACTGGCTCCGTCATGGCTGACGACGAGCAGGGCTACCGAGGGACGCACGATCGGCAACCTTAGACGACCGAGCGAGCGACAGCGCGAGCGAGGGACGAGGTCGAGCGCTGGTCGCGAGCGAGGGAGGCAGCACCCGGAGGGTGCTAGACGGCGTGACCCGCACACCCGATCACGCAGGAAATGCAGCGGACCCCGGCCGAGGCCGGGGTCCTGCTACTCATGTCGCTCTCGGCATCGATCCGCGCCAGCCCTGGGGCTGGGTCAGACCGCGCGCTTCTTGAGCTTGCGGCGCTCCCTTTCGGAGAGTCCGCCCCAGATGCCGAAGCGCTCGTCGTTCATGAGCGCCGACTCCAGGCAGTCGTCCCGCACGTCGCAGGTCTGGCAGACCTTCTTGGCCTCCCGGGTCGATCCACCCTTTTCAGGGAAGAACGCCTCCGGGTCGGTCTGAGCGCACAGCGCGCGCTCCTGCCAGCCCCCGTCGTCGGTCGTCGGCTCGAGGAGAAGAAGTTCCCTCATCGATTCTCAGTCCTTCCCGACTTCAAGCAGTGACCTTGTTGGTTTCGTTCAGTGCGTCAGCGAGGCCCCTTCGAGGCGACCCGCATGGGTGCTGCTTCGCTCACATTCGGCGTGTCGACTGGACGTCTGAGGAAGCTTCGTCCAGATGTATGACACGAGTGAAATTACATGCCTGTCGAAACCCGAAGTCAAGCCCGAACTCTGCTATAGCACCACCCGTCACACCAGTCACATCAGCCGGTCTGAGAGGCTGGGCGGCATGCAGCAGATCACGGTGCTCTCCGGCGGGCACGGCGGCGCGAAGTTCATCGAGGGCCTCCTCCACGGCATCGACTCCGGCACGCTCCCAGGAGTCTCTCCGGACGCTGTCGTGAGGGTGATCGCGAACACCGCCGACGACCTCTGGATCCACGGCCTGAAGGTGTGCCCCGACCTCGACACGGTCATGTACACCCTCGGCGGTGGTCTGGACCACCAGCGCGGCTGGGGTCGCACCGAGGAGACCTGGAGCGCCAAGGACGAGCTCGAGGCGTACGGCGTCCCCAACACGTGGTTCGGCCTCGGCGACCGCGACATCGCCACGCACCTCGTCCGCACCCAGATGCTCGAGGCCGGCTACCCGCTCTCCCAGGTGACCGACGCGCTGTGCGCGCGCTGGCTGACGCCGACGTACGGCGACCGCGTCCGGCTGCTGCCGATGACCGACGACCGGGTCGAGACCCATGTGGCCATCGCCGACCCGTCCTCGCCGTCGGGGCGCCAGGTCATCCACTTCCAGGAGTACTGGGTGCGGCTCCACGCCTCGGTGCCCGCCGAGCAGCTCGTCTTCATCGGCCTGCCCGAGGCCGCTCCCGGGCCGGGGGTGGTCGAGGCCATCACCGGCGCCGATCTGGTGATCGTGCCGCCGTCGAACCCGATCGTCTCGGTCGGCACGATCCTGGGCGTCACCGGGGTGCGCGAGGTGCTGCGCGCAACGAAGGCCCCGGTCGTCGGCCTCTCCCCCATCATCGGCGGCGCGCACGTCCGCGGCATGGCCGAGCAGATGCTGACCTCCGTCGGGGCCGAGGTGAGCGCGGCCGGCGTCGGCCTGCACTACGGCGCCCGCAGCGCCGGCGGCGTGCTCGACGGCTGGCTGGTCGACACCACCGATGCAGCCGATCTCGCCCGCCTCGAGGCGGCCGGGCTGAAGGCGGCCTCCGCGCCCTTGTGGATGTCCTCCCCTGCCGAGACCGCCGCGATGGCGGCGGCCGCGATCAGCCTGATCGCATGAGCCCGTCGCTCCAGGTCTGGGCGCCGGACGGGGTGGGCGAGATCCGCGAGGGCGACGATCTCGCCGCGCACCTGCTGGGCGCGCTCCCGCGATCCTTCGCGCTGACGGAGGGCGACATCGTCGTCGTGACCAGCAAGGTCGTCGCCAAGGCCGAGGGGCGCGTCCGCGTCTCGACGCGTGAGGCCGAGCTGGCCGGCGAGACCGTACGGGTGGTGGCGCGCCGCGGCGCGACCGCGATCGTGCGCAACCGGCTGGGCCTGACGATGGCCGCCGCCGGCATCGACGCCTCGAACGTCGAGGCCGGCAAGGTCGTCCTGCTGCCGGAGGACCCGGACGCCTCGGCTCGCGCCCTGCGGGCACGCCTCGCCGCGGAGGCCGGCGTCGCCGTCGGCGTGATCGTCACCGACACCGCCGGGCGCGCCTGGCGCGAGGGGCAGACCGACATCGCGATCGGGGCCGCCGGCGTGCTGGTCGCCGAGGACTACACCGGCCGTACCGACGCGCACGGCAACCCGCTGCTGGTCACCGCCCCCGCCGTCGCCGACGAGCTGGCCGGGCTGGCCGAGCTCGCCACCGGCAAGCTCGGCGCGCGCCCGTTCGCCGTCGTACGCGGTCGGGCCGACCTCGTCCTGCCCGGCCAGGAGGACGGCACCGGCGCGGTGGCCCTCATCCGCGCCGAGGGTGGCGACTTCTTCGGCTTCGGCGCTCGCGAGGCGGTGTTCCGCGCCCTGAGCGGCGACGAGTCGGACCGCGCGCCCTTCGGGGCGCCGGCCTCGGCCGAGGAGATGGCCGAGGCGGTCATCCGGGTGAGCGGACTCGAGACCGTCGTCGAGACGGACGGGCTGAGCATCACCGCCATCGACCCCGCGACCGCAGCACGACTCGGCGCACTCGCCTTCGCGTACGGCTGGCGGCTGGAGCTGGACCCGTGTGACGCGGGTGACGGTGCCGAAGCACGACTCCGACCGGGCACTCCGTAGACTCTGCGCGACCTTAACCGTCCGAGCTCCGAGGGTTCACGTGGCCAAGCAGTCCAAGACCGACCGTCGCGCGGTCATCGACGAGATCCGCAAGAAGCAGCGCGGCGCCGACCGCACCCGGGGCTTCGCGATCGTCGGCGTCTGCGCGTTCGTCGCTCTGCTCATCGTCGGCCTCGCGGCCTACCAGCCGGTCAAGGGCTGGTGGGACGACCGCAAGTACGACGCGAAGTCGCTGGCCGACATCGGCAAGCCGGCGTCGGTCTGCCAGGCGCCGACCACGCTCAAGGCCGACGGCAACCAGAACCACGTGCCGACCGGTCAGACGGTGAAGTACACGACGGCTCCGCCGGCGTTCGGTCCGCACTGGAACGAGGCCGGCGTCGCGCCCGCCGCGATGAGCCGCAAGTTCTACACCAGCGACGACCGCCCGCCGCTCGAGGCACTGGTGCACAACCTCGAGCACGGCTACACGATCCTCTGGTACGACGACACGATCTCCGGCAGCCAGCTCGACGAGATCCGCGCGCTCGGCAAGAAGTTCCCGGGCGACACCAACTTCCGCTACAAGTTCATCGCCGCGCCGTGGCAGGCCTCCGACGCGAAGGCGGTCGGCAAGGAGTTCCCGAAGGGCGAGCACATCGCCTTCACGCACTGGTCGCAGGGCGGCACGGGCGTTACCGACACGACCAAGCAGGTCGGGGCGTTCGAGTACTGCTCCGACGTCTCCGGCGCCGGCCTGAAGACCTTCATGGAGAAGTACCCCTACACCGACAGCCCGGAGCCGGGCGCCATGTGAGCCGCTCAGGCCTCGGGAAGCAGCGGTGCCTCGAAGCCTGAGTCACGACCAACGAGTACGGCACGGGTGACAGCACCCGTGCCGTACTTGTCTTTCACGGCATCGAGCGCGCCGTCGAGGATGCTGGTGCGCCGGATCCGGCCCTCGACGCCGGTCCACTCCAGCGGCAGCTCGAGCTGCTCGGTGCCGGCCTCGGCCAGCCCCGAGATCGAGACGCCGATCAGGGTGCAGCCCTTCTGCTCGATCAGCGGGAGCGCGGCGCGCAGCAGCGTGCGGGCGGTCGCGACCCAGACATCGGTGGCGCCGGTCGCCTGGCTCGCCCCGTCGGCCAGGGTGCCGAGCGTGGCGGAGCGGGTGGCGCGTGTGTAGTCGTCGAAGCGGAGCCGGAGCGTGACCGTACGCCCGATCCGCTCGCCGGCGCGCAGACGCCGGGCGACCCGGTCGATCAGCGCGACCAGGTGGGCGTCGAGGTCGGCGGGCGTCGTGGGCCGGCGGCCGAGGGCGCGCTGCGCGCCCACACTCCCGCGGCGCTTGCCGACGACGACCGGGCGCGGGTCGCGGAGGTTGGCCAGCGCCCACAGGTGGTGCCCGGAAGCCTTGCCGACCAGCCCGGAGAGGACCTCCTGCTCGCGCCGGGCCAGGTCCCCGACCGTGCGGATCCCGTCGGCGCGCAGCTTGCCCGCGGTGACCGCACCGACGCCCCACAGCCGCTCGACGGGCAGGGGGTGGAGGAACTCCTCCTCGCGCTCAGGCTCGACCAGCAGCAGGCCGTCCGGCTTGCTCACCGCGCTGGCGACCTTGGCGAGGTACTTGGTCCGAGCGACGCCGACTGAGATCGGCAGGCCCACCTCCGCACGCACCCGCCGACGCAGGATCTCCGCGATCGCGACCGGCTCTCCCACGAGACGGCGCAGGCCGCCGACGTCGAGGAACGCCTCGTCGATCGAGACGCCCTCCACCAGCGGCGTCGTGTCCCGGAAGATCTCGAAGACGCGCCGGCTGGCCTCGACGTACGCCTCGAAGCGCGGCGGGACCGTGATCAGCCCCGGGCAGAGCCGACGGGCCTCGGAGCCGGCCACCGGCGTGCGCACGCCGTACGCCTTCGCCTCGTAGCTCGCGGCCAGCACGATCCCGCCACCGACCGCCACCGGACGGCCGCGCAGCGACGCGTCGTCGCGCTGCTCGACCGACGCGTAGAACGAGTCGAGGTCGGCGTGCAGGATCACCCCACCATGTTCGAACAATTGTTCGAACTATGCAAGGTCAGGTCAGGTCAGGTCGTCGCGCTGCGAGGCCTTGAGCCCCGCGACCATCTGCTTGACCTGCTGGGCGCGGGCCCGGCTGGTCACCAGGACGGCGTCCGGGGTGTCGACCACGACGACGTCCTCCAGGCCGATCACCGCGATCGTGCGCCCGCTGGCCGGGACCACCAGACCCGAGGAGTCGATCGAGCGCACCAGCGCGCTGTCCCCCAGCACCGTCGGCCCCTCGGAGTCCACCGTCATCGCGGCGTCGAGCAGCTGCGCGAGCGAGTCGAAGTCGCCCACGTCGTCCCAGCCGAAGTGCGCCGGCACCATCGCAACCTTGCCCGCCGACGCGGCCGGCTCGGCGACCGCGTGGTCGACCGCGATCTTGGGCAGCCGCGACCAGATCTCGTGCATCCTGGCCGCGCCCGACTCCGACCCCAGGTCGAGCGCGGCGATCTCCCGCAGCGCCGCCGCGAAGCCCGGGTCGGACTCCGCGAGCAGGTCCAACAGCACTCCCGGCTTGGCGACGAACATGCCGGCGTTCCAGCGGTAGCCGCCGTCGTCGAGGTAGCCCTGCGCCACCTTCTCCGAGGGCTTCTCCACGAACTGATCGACCACACAGACTCCGTCGTGCCCCTCGAGCTGGCCGGCGCCATGGATGTAGCCGTAGGCGGAGCTGGGGAAGGTCGGGGTGATGCCGAGGGTGACCAGCCAACCCTCGCGGGCGACCTCGACCGCGGTCCGGACGGCCTCGGTGAACCGCTTCGCACGGGTGATCACGTGGTCGGCGGCGAAGGACCCCATGATCGCGTCCGGGTCGCGCAGCTCGAGGACGGCGGCGGCCAGGCCGATCGCGGCCATCGAGTCGCGCGGGGTCGGCTCGGCGAGCACACAGCCGTCGAGCTGCGGCAGCTGCTCCAGGACGGCCTCCTGATGGACGGCGCCGGTGACGACCAGGAAGCGGTCCTCGGCCAGCACGTGCAGCCGGTCGTACGTCTCCTGGAGCAGCGAGCGTCCGCTGCCGGTCAGGTCCCGCAGGAACTTCGGTGCGTCCTGGCGCGACAGCGGCCACAGCCGGGTGCCCGCTCCCCCGGCGGGGATGACGGCCCAGAAGTTCTCGATGGCAAGGCGTCCGACCATGGGCGGCAGCCTAGGCGACCAAGCGAGCGGCTGCGCGAGCGAGGTACGAGCTCGGGCGCAGGCCGTGAGCGCGGGAGCCCGATGCGCAGCATCACGGCGACCAAGCGAGCGGCTGCGCGAGCGAGGTACGAGCTCGGGCGCAGGCCGTGAGCGCGGGAGCCCGATGCGCAGCATCACGGCGACCAAGCGAGCGGCTGCGCGAGCGAGGTACGAGCTCGGGCGCAGGCCGTGAGCGCGGGAGCCCGATGCGCAGCATCACGGCGACCAAGCGAGCGGCTGCGCGAGCGAGGTACGAGCTCGGGCGCAGGCCGTGAGCGCGGGAGCCCGATGCGCAGCATCACGGCGACCAAGCGAGCGGCTGCGCGAGCGAGGTACGAGCTCGGGCGCAGGCCGTGAGCGCGGGAGGCAGATGCGGCGTACACGGCGAGCCACGACACCGACCAGGCAGGATGTCCCCCTGTGACCACCTTCGCCGCCATCCTCGCCCGTCAGCTGCGCTCCAACCCCGGGCGTCCGCTGGTGACCTACTACGACGAGATCACCGGCGAGCGGGTCGAGCTCTCGGTGACGACGTACGCCAACTGGGTCGCCAAGGCCTCCTCGCTCCTGGTCGACGAGCACGACCTGGAACGCGGCGACTCGCTGCGGATCGACCTGCCGCCGCACTGGCTCTCGCTGGTCTTCCTGGGGGCCGCGTGGAACGCCGGCCTGGTGGTCACCGACGCCGGCTCGCCCGACGCCGTGATCTGCGGGCCCGACTCCCTGGCCCGCTGGGCCCCGGAGGCCGATGAGCGCCCGACCCTCGCCTGCTCGCTGCTGCCGCTGGGCGTGCGGTTCAGCGCACCACTTCCGGCCGGGGTGCACGACGTCGGCCTCGAGGTCTGGGGCCAGCCCGACGGCTGGGGGCCGTACGACCCGCCGACCGCCGATGACCCGGCCACCTCGTGGGGAGGCGTGGAGACCACCCAGGAGGAGCTGTGGGCGGCCGCCGCAGGAGCTTCCCTCTCCCGCGGCGACCGCCTCATCTCGGAGACGGACCCGGCTTCCCCACCGGGAACCGCCTCCTTCTGCGAGCCGCTCAGCTGCGGCGGCTCACTCGTCCTGGTCGCCCACGCCGCCCCCGACCGACTCGAGGCGATCGCGATCGCCGAGCGGGCCACGGGACGCTTCCCACGCGGAGCGGTCCAGGACTGACTTCTTCGGTTGTCTGATCAGCCCGCCAGGTCGTAGCCGCCGTAGCCGCTGCCGAGCGGCTGGGGCGCGCCGAGCATCCCGGTGCTGGTCGGGTCGATGCGGTAGAGCGAGCCGGCCGTGTCGCGGACGATCAGCGCCGACTTCCCGGCGTCGCTGACGCCGATCACCCAGCTGTAGCCGGTGAGGGCGCCCCCGATGGTGACCGGGTTGGTCAGGCCGCCGGGACCGTTGCCCGGGTAGAGCACGGTGGTCTTGGCGTTGAGGAAGAGCGCGTCGGGGGCGCCGTCGCCCGTCCACAGGCCGGCGGCGATCTGCTTGGTGCCGGCGATCGCACTGTGGGAGACGTACGAGGAGCCCAGCCCGGCGGCGCCGCGGCCCGGGTAGATCCGCATGGCGCCGTTGATCTGACCCTGCAGGTCCGGGTAGCCGTCGCCGGTGATGTCGCCCCCTGCGCTGAGGAGGCTGACCCCGCCGAAGCCGCTCGCCAGGAGCGTGCCGGGCGCGAACCGGCCCTGGCCGTTGCCCAGGTAGAGCGAGAGGCTGCCGTCGGTGTTGCGACTGATCAGATCGGCGTTGCCGTCGCGGTCCCAGTCGCCGGCGTTCATCAGCTGGGTGGCGTTGGGCAGGTTGAGGCCGGTGTCGATCGGCACGCCGAGGCCTGTCGTGGTCCGAGGGACGGGGAACGCGTACGGCGTGCCGGCCGCGAAGCGCCCGGTGCCGGTGCCGCGGTAGAGCATCGCGCCGGAAGCGGTACGCACGACCAGGTCGGGCTTGCGGTCGGCGCTGCGGTCGCCGGGGACGATCTGGATAGCGTGGCCCAACCGGACGAGGGCACGCACGGCAGGGGTGAAGGAGCCGTTGCCCTTGCCGAGATAGAGCGCGAGCCGGCCGACATGCTTGCCGCGGGTGATGCGGGCCGCGAGGTCGTTGCGGTGGTCGCCGTTGATGTCGCCGATGCTGGTGATCAGGTTGCGCCCGACGAAGCCGGTCGGGTCGCGGCGCACGACCGATGGGTAGTGGCCCAGGCCGTCGCCGGCCTTCACGGTCATCCGGCCGGCCTTGTTGACCTTGACCAGGTCCGCCTTGCCGTCGCCGGTCAGGTCGGCGGAGACCACGGTCTGCGGGCCGTCGGTGGAGGCGGGCGGGGCCGGGGTCACCGGGGTCGCCGGGACGTCGCCGCCGGTCGGGATGACGTAGACCTCCTTGGTGGTCGCGTTGCGCACCACCAGGTCCGGGTCGGGCGAACCGGCGAAGCTGGACTGCAGCGTCCGCCCGGACCAGCCCTTCTGCAGCGAGGCGGCGAGCGTGCGGATGTCGGGGATCCGGGCGTAGAGGTACTTGCCCGGGCATGCCGTCGCCTTGGTGTCGCGGTGGCCCATGATCGAGGAGGAGAAGACGTTCGCGCCGATCTTGACGTTCGTGGCTGCCGCGGAGACCCCGTGCAGGGAGAGCTTCCAGGCGAAGAGCGCGCCCTCGGCCTGGATCATCGCCTCGGTGGGCTTGGCGGTCTCGAAGTTGCCGATGGCCGAGATGCCGAAGCCGTAGTCGTTGTAGTTCTCGGTGTGCGCGCCGACGACGGGACGGTCGACGCCGCCGTAGCGGCCCTCCCAGAGCCGGCCGAATCGGTCGACGAGGAAGTTGTAGCCGATGTCGCGCCAGCCGCGGCTCTTCACGTGGTAGGCGTAGATGCTGCGCAGGATCCCGGGGACCTCGGCGGCGGTGTAGTCGTTGGCGTTGACGGTGTGGTGCACGAAGCCGCCGTGCACCTCGGCGTACGTCGGGGCGGTCTGCTCGCGGACCTTCTCGTCGGCACCCCACTGGGCCCGGCTGTAGATCATCGGCTTGGGCGTGACGACGGAGGCTGCGCTCAGCGTCGCCTGCACATCGCCCTGCTGGCCGGTCCCGGCGGCCTCCGCAGCGTCCGTGGCGTCGACGGCGCCGGCCCGGTCGGCGGCGCTGTCGAGGGTGGCGGTGTCGATCGCCGCCCGTGCCATCGTGGTCGGCGCCTGGCCGGGGGTGATCACGGCGAGCTTCATGTCCGGCGGGACGTCGGCGCCCGTGATCGTCATCCGGACCTGGACCTGGTCGACGTGGCCGACGAGGGCCTCCATCGTGCCCGGACGCGACTGCTTGCCCTCGAGGCTGTTCGCGTCGGGGCCGTCGATGTCGTAGTCGAGCTTCTTCCAGCCGCTCCAGTCCCCGCTCGTACGGGTGCGGAGGTCGACCCGGATCTGGCTCGGCTGGAGCGCGTCGCCGTGCTCCCACGTGACACCCACGGTGCCGAAGCCGGTGACGGCCTGCGGCGTGCTGGTGATGACGGTGCTCCTCGCCTCCACGGCCTTGCGGGCGTTCGGGGTCATCGCTCCCGGCCTCGCAGCGCCGACGGCACGACGACCGATGAGGACCGGCGCGGTGAGCTGCACCTCCTTCACGGAGGCGTCGGTCGGGGCGGCGGCGACCAGGGACGGCGCGAGCGCGGCCTTGGCGTACGCGGCCAGCGCGCCGGTCGGCGTCGGCGCCACGGCCGTCGTCGATCCGGCGGGCGCCTCGCGGACGACGTCGAGGGTCACGACGCCGGCGGCGGGGACGAGGGCAGCGACGACGACGCCGAGGGTCAGCAACTGCTGACACGCGGCGACGTAGCGGGTCTTACCAAGGTGCATGGAGTGCTCCAGGTGTGGGGGAAGGTCACACGAGGGCTCAACTTTCACACCCGTCACAGCGGCTTGGGAAGGTTTCGTGAGTAACTACAATGATGTAATTTCCACTCGCCACGCCGACGAATCCGAGATTAAAGTAAAATTACAGCCGTGTCATTCGCGAAATGCCAACCGCCCGCTCCCCTCACAGGGACCGGGCGGTGCAGGTCTCGAGGCGCTTGACGGCGCTCGCTACTCGGCGAAGGTGCTAGACGTCCGCGCCGAGCTCGGCGTCATCGGCGGCGAGTTCGTCGCCGTCCTCATCGCCGTAGTCGAGGATCCGGATGCCCTCGTCGACGTCGCCGTCGAAGAGCAGTCGGCCCTTCTCCAGCGCGATCACGCGGTCGCACATCTTCTGCACGGAGGCCGCGGCGTGACTGACGTAGACGATGGTCTTGCCGCTGTTGCGGATCTCCTCCATCTTCGTCATGCACTTGCGCTTGAAGGGCTTGTCGCCGACCGCGAGGATCTCGTCCGCGAGGAAGATGTCGCAGTCCACGTGCACGGCGATCGAGAAGCCGAGTCGCGAGCTCATGCCGGAGGAGTACGTCCCGACGGGCTGGTCGATGAACTGGCCGATGTCGGCGAAGTCGATGATGTCGTCGAGGACGGCCTTCGTCTCCTTCTCGGTCAGACCGTAGATGGCCGCGTTGAGGAAGATGTTGTCCAACCCGGACAGCGAGTTCTGGAAGCCCGCGCCGGTGGCGATCAGGCCCGCGATCCGGCCACGGGTGAGGATGGTGCCCTTGTTGGGCTTCATCACACCGCTGATCACCTTGAGCAGGGTCGACTTGCCAGAGCCGTTCAACCCCATCAGGCCGACCGACTCGCCCTCGTTGATGGTGAAGGAGACGTCGTCGACCGCGTTGAACCGGTTGACGGTCTCCTGGCCGCGCATCTTGGCGACCGACATCTGCTTGAACGTCTTGTGCCGGCGCAGGACGAAGTCCTTGGTGACGTTCTGCGCGACGATTGCCTCTGCCATCAGATCTGCTCCGCGATGCGCTCGTCGAACCGGTTGAAGAACCACTGCGCGAGCAGCAGCGCCACGAAGGCGGCGATGAGCGCGAACACGCCCTGGTGGTACAGATGCGCCGGGAACTCGTGCTTGATCGTGTGCTGCGGGTTCTCCGTGGAGAAGGCCCAGAACGCCCGCTGGAAGAGCAGACAGGCGACCGCGATCGGGTTGCCGAGGACCAGCCACCGCAGGCTGCCGGCGTGCTGCGCGAGCATGTCGTAGCTGTAGATCATGGTGCACCCGAAGCGGACGAAGTTGGTCAGGATGCCGACCAGCGAGCCGAAGTCGCGCCAGAACACGTTGGCCACCGAGAAGACCAGTGCCAGCGCGGTGCCGAAACACATCAGGATCGCCAGGGCCAGCACGCCGCCGATCAGCGTACCGAGGTCGGGATGCCAGCCGGTCAGGACGCAGACCAGCAGTAGGATGAACATCTGCGGGATGACGTGGTAGAGCGAGACCAGCATCGCCGCGACCGGGAACATCTCCTTGGGCAGCGGCATCTTCTGCACCAGCGACTTGTTCCGCACGATCGAGCGGGTCCCCGCGCCGAAGGTCTCGGTGAAGAAGTGCACGATGATCAGGCCGCTGAAGACGTGCACCGGGTAGTTCTCGACGCTCTTATGGGCGCCCATGATCGTGCCCATGATGTACCAGTAGATGAAGAACTGGCTCAGCGGATTGATGTAGGACCACAAGAAGCCCAGGAACGACTGCTCGTAGCGCGCCGAGAGCTCACGCTGCACCAGCAGCTTGAGCAGGTAGCGGCGTCGGAAGACCGACAGCAGCCCGAGCGTCGAGGACGGGGGTACGAGGGGCGGGAGCTCCGCGTCCTCCGTCGAGCCATGGGCCAGGGTGGCCTCACTCATCACCGGACTCCTTCCACGGCTTGAACGTCTCCTCCCAAGCCGCCGGGGAGGTGATCTGCCCCAGCGCATCGCGGTAGCGCTTCGAGAGCTCCGGCCACTCCTTGAGGAAACGGGTGTGCAGCTCGGCGGTGCGCTTGAGCATCGCCTTGTAGAGCTGCGGATCACGGCGATAGAGCGCGGCGGCGGTGCCGTCGTTCATCGACACCACGGCCGAGTCGTACGAGGCGAGCCGGTACCACTTCGCGTCCAGCGCGGGCACGACGACCTCGGGGTTGGTCTGCGACAGCGCCCGCGGCTTGCGCAGCTGGCGGATGGGAGCGAGCCCGGCCGAGATGATCTGGGCCTTGCGCGACGGGACGTCGGTGAGGTCCTTCTTGGTCGGCTTCTCCACCCGCACCGGCGGCAGGTCGTCCGGCTCGGCGACCAGCTGGGCGTCGCTGTACTGCTTGCGCAGGGCGTTGATCTCACCCAGGCGGGTCGGCAGCATCTCGTGCAGAGCCTCCGGGCCCTTGAGGATGTCCTCCATCGCCTGGAGCCGGAGCTCGGCGGTGGAGTACTGCATGGCGACCAGGTGGGCGATCTGGTTGTTGAGGCTCTCGCGCAGCAGCCGGCCACCGCGCGGGTAGGCCGAGTGCAGCAGCGCCGCGATCAAGCGGTTGCGCAGGTGGAAGTACGACTGCCAGTCGACCGCGTCGTTCTTGTCGGTCCACGGCACGTGCCACACGGCCGCACCCGGGAAGGTGACGGACGGGAAGCCGTGCGCCTTGGCGCGCAGGCCGTACTCGGCGTCGTCCCACTTGATGAAGAGCGGGAGGCTCAGGCCGATCTCGTCGATCACCACGCGCGGGATCAGGCAGGAGAACCAGCCGTTGAAGTCGACGTCCTGGCGCTTGTGCAGCCAGCGCGCGGAGCGGATGTTGCGGGTGTTGAAGTCCCACTGGACGAAGGCGTCCTCGGGTGTGCGCCACCAGAAGCGCCACGCGTGCACGACCTCGCCGAAGCTGTGGAGGCGCGAGCGGGCGTACAGGCTGAACATGTGGCCGCCGACGATCGTGGGGCGCTTCGCGAGGTCGCCGAAGGTGACCTGGCGGATGATGCCCTCGGGCTCGCAGACGACGTCGTCGTCCATCATCAGGGCGTAGGTCGCGGTGCCCTTGCGCAGCGACTCGAGCTGGCCGCGGGCGTAGCCGCCCGAGCCGCCGAGATTGCCCTGCTCGATGATGCGCAACTTCCCCTCGAGCGCCTTCTCGGCGTCGGCGAAGCCCGCGTCGTCGGCCACCTTCTGGGTGCCCTGCTCCATCACGAAGACGGTGTCGAGGTACGGGGCCAGCTCCGGCTCGCCGAGCTGCTGGAGCAGCTTGGCGCAGAAGTCGGGGCGGTTCATCGTGGTGATCGCCATGTCGACGGTGCCGTGCTGGGCGCGGTCCGCCGGCACCTCGGCGCTCCACTCGGCGCTCACCACCACGCTGCTGTCGGAGGCGACCACGTCGTACCAGTACCAGCCGCCGTCGATGAACGGCTTGAGCGGCAGCGCGAAGGTCATCGTGTTGACGCCAGCGTCGGTGCTGACCGCGGAGTCGACGCGCTGGCTGTTGCCGTTGGCGAGCGACTTGTTGACGATCACGGTCGCGCCCGCGCCCTCGACCGTGACGGTCAGGGTGACCTCGTCGACGATCGTCCACTTGCGCCAGTACGAGGCCGGGAAGGCGTTGAAGTAGCTGCCGAAGCTGAGGCGCTGGCCGGCGTCGAGCCGCAGCCGGGTGCGGTCGAGGATCTGCTCGGCGCGGATCTGCTCCCCGTCGCCGACCGCCTGGCGCACGGCGGTGTTGTTGAGCTCCTTGGCGGCACGCTCTCCGCCGACGACGTACTTGTCCTCGTCGAGGACGGCCTCGTGCGGGTCGACGTAGAGGGCGAAGACCTCGAAGTCGCGGTCCAGCGGCAGGATCTGGCGCTGGAGCAGACGGGTCGCGGTGCCCGTCGTGGTCGGTGCGGTCATCAGGCGTCCACTCCTCCGGACTTCAGCTCGGCCCCGTCGACGAAGTGCGGCTTGAGCTTGTTCTCGTACATCGACAGCGCCGAGGCGATGGCCATGTGCATGTCAAGGTACTTGTACGTGCCCAACCGGCCACCGAAGAGGACCGTCGGCTCCTTCGCGGCGAGGTCGCGATACTTCAGCAGCTTGGCGCGGTCCTCGGCAGTGTTGATCGGGTAGTAGGGCTCGTCGCCCTCCTCCGCGAAGCGGGAGAACTCGCGCACCACGATGGTGCGGCCCTTCTTGTACGTGGCCGCGCGCTCGGGGTGCAGGTGCTTGAACTCGAGCTCGCGGGTGAACGGGACGTCGGGGTCGTTCGCGTTCACGACCCCGGTGCCCTGGTAGTCGTCGACGTCGAGCGTCTCCTGCTTGAGGTCGACGGTGCGCCACGACAGACGGCCCTCGCAGTTGTCGAAGTACTCGTCGACCGGGCCGGTGTAGACGATCGGGAGCTTGCCCTTGAACTCGGCGTTGACAGCGGGGGCGAGGAAGTCGACGCCCGTACGGACCTCGATGTTCTCGTGCTCAGCCATCCGGGTCAGCCACGCGGTGTAGCCGTCGGTCGGCAGGCCCTCGTAGGTGTCGTTGAAGTAGCGGTTGTCGAACGTGTAGCGGACCGGGAGGCGCGTGATGATGTCCGCGCTGAGCTCCGTGGGGTCGGTCTGCCACTGCTTGGCGGTGTAGCCCTTGATGAACGCCTCGTACAGCGGGCGGCCGATCAGGGAGATCGCCTTCTCCTCGAGGTTGGCGGCGTCCTCGGTCTTGATCTCGCTGGCCTGCTCGGCGATCAGCGCGCGCGCCTCGTCGGGGGTGTGGCTCCGACCGAAGAACTGGTTGATGAGCGCCAGGTTCATCGGCAGCGAGTAGACCTGGCCCTGGAACTTGCCGAAGACCCGGTGCTGGTAGTTGGTGAACGTCGTGAAGCGATTGACGTACTCCCAGACCTTCTCGTTCGAGGTGTGGAACAGGTGGGTGCCGTACTTGTGCACCTCGATGCCCGTCTCCTCGTCGAACTCGGAGTAGGCGTTGCCGCCCAGATGGGGGCGGCGCTCGAGGATGAGGACCTTGAGGCCGAGCTCGGCGGCGCACCGCTCCGCGATGGTCAGGCCGAAGAAGCCCGAGCCGACGACGACGAGGTCCGGCGTGAATGCACTGTCTGACACGGTCGGTCAGTCTACGGACGCGGGCGGAACAGTCCGCATCGCCCGCGCCGGGGGTACGGCGCAGATCACATTCCCGCAACGAGGGCGTGCGCGGTCAGGCGGGCGCCTATCGCATTTCTCTCGGGCCCGCAGGCTCCCCCGCGTCCTGGCGTTCCTCCTGCTCACGCTGCAGATCACGCGGGGTCGACCGCCATCGGATCGCCGGAGCGCGGGCGGATCGCGCCGGGCGCGGCTGCCCTAGGCGTCGCCGGCCGGCGGGAGCGAGCGCATCCCGCGTGCATCGCGCAGCGCGGAGATCGCGTTGCCCGCCTCGCTGCGCCCGCCGCGCACGGGGCTGAGCAGGACCACCATGAGGGTGATCAGCCACGGCTTGAGCCGAACGAGGACGTTCTCGCCGTACCGGAAGTGCACCGCGAAGAGGTTGCGGTACATGTAGAAGCCCTTCCAGCTGCTCAAGTCGTGCTGCTGGCTGAAGTCGAGCTGACGGACCAGGCGCGCGTCGCGGATCGCCCAGATGTCGAAGCCTGCCCGTCGGGCGCGGAGCGCGAAGTCGACGTCGTCGTAGAAGATGAAGAAGCTGGCGTCCGGCAGGCCGATCGCGTCGATCACCCGGCGGCGGAGCATGAAGCCCTCGAAGGCGACGTTCTCCAGCCGGACCTTCGCCGGCATCGCCTCACGACTGCCGAACTCGGTGAGCACACTGGCCTGCTTGGGCTTGATCGCGAGCGGGTTGGTCAGGTTGAACCGGGTCGCGGCCAGCTCGATGAGGCTGCCGTCGGTGTTCTCCCGCACCGCCATCAGGCAGTCCTCGTCCTGCGCGAGGAGCACGGCGAGGCAGTCCGGCGCCGGGACGACGTCGTCGTCCATCAGCCAGATCCGATCGAAGCCCTGCTCGTACGCGATCCTGGTGCCGAGGTGGAAGCCGCCCGCACCACCCAGGTTCTCGGGGCTGGTGACGACCTGGAGCCCGGCCAGTCCGCTCGCCTGCAGCACCTCGGCCGTGTGATCGGTGGACGCGTTGTCGACCACGATCACCGCGTCGGCGGCCCGCTGGAGCCGGCCCAGACCCTCGAGCATGACGGCGAGCAGGTCCGCGCGGTTGTAGGTGACGACGACGATCGCCACGGACTCGGTCACTGCAGGAACCTCTCGTGGCCGGTGAAGTCGCTGCGCAGCGCGGCGATCCACGCCCGGACGCTGAGCACGATCCGCTTCGGCTCGGGGTGGGTGAACAGGTAGAACCACAGCGTCTTGAGCACGAAGGCCAGCGCGTACGCCCACCCCTTGTAGTCACGCAGGTTCAGCAGGTTGTTGCGCGCCATGCAGTAGTGCTTGAGGTCGCTGGGCGTGTGGTTGTAGGTGGTCCGGCCGCCGAGCATGGGCGTGCCGAGCGCGCCGACGGCGGGGTGCGTGACCCGCGCGTCCACGACGGTGGCGATCCGGGCGCCGGCCTGCTCGGCACGCAGGCGGTACTCATGGTCGTCGCCCCAGATGAAGTACTCCTCGCGCGGCAGGCCGATCCGCTCGACCAGCGCGCGGGTGACCAGCACGCCGTTGAACGGGATCACGATGCCGTCGATCCGACCGCCGGGGGTGGAGCTCGCGGACCGGCGTACGTCCGCCAGCTCGTGCACGACCTTCGTGCCGCCGGGGAGACGGATCGGGAAGACCAGCCGCTCGGGCTGCTCGCGGTCGACCACGACCGGCCCCCAGAAGTCCAGGTGGTCCTCCTCGAGCAGCCGCGCGAGGCAGTCGGCGTCGGGCAGGCCGTCGTCGTCCATCAGCCAGGCGAGGTCGGCACCGCGCTCCATCGCCCAGGCGAGGCCGTCGTGGAAGCCGCCCGCTCCCCCGCGGTTGGACGTCAGGGTGCGGGCCAGCACGGGCACGGAGCGGTGGTCGTCGGGCTCGACGGCGCCGTCCAGACCCGCCAGCCACTCGCTCGTACCGTCGCTCGAGGCGTTGTCGATGACGAGCACCTCGTCGAGCTCCGACACCTGGTCGAGCCGCTCGAGCAGCTCCTGGAGCAGCGTCAGGCGGTTGTAGGTGACCACCACGGCAGCGATACGTCGGGGCTCGGTCACGGCGACAACCCTAATCAGGTGACGGCCGCGACCGCTCTTCGGCTCCGCGGCAGCCGATCCTTCAGGCGTAGGAACGGCGCCTCGACGAAGCGCCCGGAGATCTCGGCCAGGACGAAGGACGCTGCCACGCCGAGCACCGCAGCGTGCCACCAGCCGTGCAGACCGAAGAGGATGATCAGCGGCAGGTGCCACAGATAGATCGCGTAGCTGCGCTGCCCCATCCACACCACGGGACGCCAGGTGTACGGGCCGGTCTCGAGGCTGCGCAGGCACACGATCATCAGCATCGCCACCAGCTCTGCGGCCACGTTCCACAGCAGCGCCAGGTGCCGCGCCACCAGCACCGAGGCGACCACGGCGATGACGAGCTGGATGGCGGACGCCCCGAGGACGACGACGCCTGGGCGCCGTACGTGCCACGACTGACCGACCAGAGCCAGCAGACAGCCCAGCAGCAGACCGTGTCCCTGCCACAGGGGGCTGAAGATGCCGAGACCGATCGTGCCGGTGTTCCGTAGCGACAAGATCGTCCAGGTGGCGCAGCCCGCGATGCTGAGCAGGATCCCCGCCAGCAACACCCCGTTGCGCGAGCGGGCAGGCAACGCCAGGATCGCGAGGAGGCACAACGGCCAGACCAGGTAGAACTGCTCCTCCACCGCGAGCGACCAGGTGTGGCCGTACGGCAGCACCAGGCGGCCACTGATGTTCGCGAGGTCGGTCAGATACGTACCGGCAACGAGCGCCGACCTGGCCGATGCACCGAGGGCGATCGTGCCGAGCAGCATCGCGATGAGGGCCGGCCACAGGCGCAGAGCGCGGCGGAGGTAGAACGCTCCCAGGCCTATCCGTCCCTCGCGTGCCCTCTCCCGGGTGAGCAGTGAGGTGATCAGGTAGCCCGACAGCACGAAGAAGATGACGACCCCGATGCCACCCCCGTCGAAGTGCCCGCTCCACAGGTGGTCGAGGAGCACGAGCCCGATCGCGAGGGCACGAAGTCCGTCGAGGCCCACCATCCGCTAGGAAGGTCCCATCCGGCCCCCTCGGTCTCGTCCCTCACGTGGACTCCGACCGTAGCCAGCGCGCTCGGGACGGCCCCCGGACGCGGCCTCTTTCCCGTGTTTTGGGGAGCAGGCTCAGCAGGCGTTGGACAGGTCGTCGGTCTGGTTGGCGACGTAGCCGGTCTGGAGCGAGCCGTACGACCCCTCGGTCATCACGTTCTTGGACGGCGCGGGGGTGGACGACTTCTTCGGCTTCGCCCCGGCAGCACCGCTGCTCGCCTTCGTGGGGGCGGGCGGGTCGAGCGCCTTGTCGATCGCGTCGCGGATCTTGGCGATGTCGGGGTCGCTGGTGTTGACCAGCGGCGGGACCAGGGAGAGCGTGGCGATCTTCTGCGACTTGGCCTTGAGCGCGAGCTGGGCGAACTTGTCGACCTCGCTGGCCGGGATGTCGGTGGTCAGCAGCGCCGCCGAGGCCTTCGCGATGTCGGCGAAGTGCTTCATCACCGTGGTCGGGCTGACCTGGTGGAGCATCGCGTTCATCACGCACTTCTGCCGGGCCATCCGGGAGTAGTCGTCGGACGTGGCGCGGGAGCGGGAGTACCAGAGCAGGTCCTCGCCGCTGAGCTTGCGCAGGCCCGGCTTGATCCAGCCCGTGATCTGCCCCGTCTTGCCGATCGCGATCGGCTCGCGGACGTTGATCTCGACGCCGCCGATCGCGTTGGCCATGTCGCGGAAGCCCGGCATGTTGATCATCGCGTAGTAGTTGAGCTTCAACCCGGTGATGCCCTCGATGCCCTCCATCGTCGCCTCGACGCCGGGCTGGTCGAACTGGTCGAAGAGCGCCTTGTGGTCGGCGGCGTAGGTGGAGAGGCTGTTGAGCTCGCAGGTGGAGCAGTTGTAGCCGTGCGGCCACTGCTTGGCCAGGATCGAGCCCTTGGGGAACGGGAAGTTCATCATGTTGCGCGGCAGGCCGATCAGCACCGTGCGACCGGTCTTGGCGTCGATCGAGGCGATCGTCATCGAGTCGGTCCGCAGGCCCCAGCGGGTGACGCCGGAGTCGGCGCCGACGAGCAGGACGTTATAGCGCCCGTCGGTGCTGCCCGAGACGTCGTCGCCGGCGAACATCGCCGTGACCAGGCCGCGCTGCACGCCGACCAGGTGGGCGCTGAAGAGCAGCACGGCGGCGGTGCTCAGCGCGACCGCGCTGGTCAGGGTGACGATGATGCGCCGGTGCGGGAGCGCCAGGGTCAGCGGCTGGCCGATCCGCCAGGCGTCGAAGAAGAGGTACGCCCACGCGATCGCGCCGATCGTCAGCCCGAAACGCAGGACCAGCAGGGCCCATGGCGTCGTCGCGAACCAGAACGCGGCCTCGTGGTAGACCAGCGAGGCCAGCATCATCAGGGCGCCGCCGGTCAGGAGCGCGAGCCAGATCCGCACGGCGACGAGGCCGACACGGCGGTCGCCCGCCACCAGCTGGGCCGAGCCCGGGACGATCAGCGTCATCGCCATCAGGGCGAGCGCGCGCCGGAACCGGACGCGGGCGGCGCGCTCTTCGATGCTCCGCATGCGACGGGCCTTTCGATGCTCTACGGGGAAGAAGTCAAGCCCCGCCAGTATCGCCAGTCACAACAGCCACATTCGTCACCGACACGCGGTGGCGGTGTCTCAGTGACCGCGGCTGCGGAGGATCTCCTCCCGCTTGGCCAGCCGGTGTGCGCGACGGATCTCGGCCTCGCGCCAGCGACGGTGGTCGGTCTCGGTCTCGAGCAGCAGCTGCGGCACCTCGCGCGGACTGCCGTCGGCGTGGATCGCGACCATCACGAAGTACGCGGACGCGACGTGCAGGCCGGCGGCGGTCGGGTCGCTGTGCGGCTGGGCCTCGATCCGTACGCCCACCTCCAGCGAGGTGCGCCCGACCCAGTTGACCTGCCCATAGGTGTGCACGATGTCGCCGACGTGCACCGGCTGCAGGAACGCCATCTCGTCGAGGGCCGCTGTGACCGTCTGTCCGCCGACGTGACGCGCGCTGACGGCGCCCGCGGTGGAGTCGGCCAGCTTGACGATCTCGCCGCCGTGGATGTTGCCCGCGAGGTTGGCCTCGGCGCTGCGCATGATCACGGCCAAGGAGACCTGCCCGTACGACGTCGGCCGGTTTTCGGCGGGAGCGGTCATGGGCCGCACGGTACCGTCTGGCCCATGCCTGACCAGTACGACTGGCTCTTCGGGAAGGGTCCGGACAAGAAGTCCGGGCCCTCGGAGGCGACTCCCAAGCCCGAGCCGACCCAGCCCCGGCGCACCGAGCCCGAGCCGCCCGAGGACGCCACCCGCGCGATCCCGATCGACCGCCCGGACCCCCGCCACCAGCGCGCGAACGAGGCCTACGCCACGTACAACGCCAACGGCGGCAACCGCCCGCCGGTGCCGCCGACTCCCCCGAGGATCGCGCCGACGCCCGGCGAGGACGACGGCGGCGGCCGCGCCCGGGGACGGCGCTGGCTGCGCCGCCCGCGCTTCCGGCCGGTCCGGCTGATCCTGCTGCTGGTCCTGGCCTGGATCGCCTACCTGGTGCTGGTGCCGATCTTCGCGTGGAGCAAGGTCGACCAGGTCGCCTTCGCGCCCAGCGGCGCCCGCCCGGCCGACCAGCCCGGCACCACGTACCTCATGGTCGGCAGCGACTCACGCGCCGGGCTCACCCGCAAGCAGCGGCGCAAGCTCTCGACCGGCGACGCCGCAGGTCAGCGCACCGACACGATCATGATCCTGCACACCGGCAGCGGCCCGAACATGCTGATGTCGATCCCGCGAGACTCCATCGTGCCGATCCCCGGCCACGGCAGCACCAAGATCAACGCGGCCTTCGCCTGGGGCGGTCCGCAGCTGCTGGTCAAGACGATCGAGCAGAACACCGGGCTGCGGATCGACAAGTACGTCGAGATCGGCTTCGGCGGCCTGGTCAAGGCGGTCAACGCCGTCGGCGGCATCACGATCTGCCCCAAGGAGGCGATGAAGGACCCGCTCGCCGGGCTCGACATCAAGGCCGGCTGCCAGAACGTCAAGGGCGTCACGGCGCTGGGCTACGCCCGCTCACGGCACACCCAGTCGCTCGGCGACCTGGGCCGCGCGCAGCACCAGCGCGAGGTCGTCTCCGCGATCGGGCACGAGGTCGCCTCCCCCGCGACCGTGCTCAACCCGTTCCGCTACTGGCGCCTGATGCACTCGGTCCCGTACCTCTTCACCTTCGGCGACGGCACCTCCAAGCTCAACGCCGCCAACTGGGCCAGCGCGATGACACACGTCAACGGGAAGAACGGCCTGACCTGCGGGATGCCGATCTCCGACCTGGCGGTGCACTGGGACCACGAGCGGGCCCTCAAGCTGCTCAACTACATCAAGACGGACCACACCTCGAAGATCCCCGACTCGCTGTGCACCCCGTCGGGCCTACCCAAGTCGGTGACCGGATGACCACGTACGAGGCTCCCCACTACGAGACGCTCACCCTCGAGGTCGACGAGGACGGTGTCGCGACCCTGACGCTGTCGCGGCCGGAGTCGCTCAACGCCTTCGACCTCACGATGGCGGCCGAGCTGCGCCGCTTCTTCGAGACCGACGCCTACGACGACGCGATCCGCGCCGTCGTCGTCACCGGCGCCGGCCGCGCCTTCTGCGCCGGGATGGACCTGTCGGCCGACGGCAACGTCTTCGGTCTCGACGAGACCCTCGACCCGACGCCGGAGTCGCTGCGCGAGAACCTCGCCGACCCGACGTGGGAGCACGGCGTACGCGACACCGGCGGCATGGTGACGCTGGCGATCCACGCGCTGCCCAAGCCGGTCATCGCCGCGATCAACGGCGCCGCGGTCGGGATCGGCGCGACGATGACCTGCGCGATGGACCTCCGTCTCGCCTCCACGGCGGCGCGGATCGGATTCATCTTCGGCCGGATCGGCGTCGTGCCGGAGGCATGCTCCTCGTACTTCCTGCCGCGGATCGTCGGGACCGCCCAGGCGCTGGAGTGGGTCTACTCCGCCGACATCCTCACCGCCGAGCAGGCGCTTGCCGGACGGCTGGTGCGCAGCGTGCACGAGCCCGACGAGCTCCTGGCCGCCGCGCAGGAGCTCGCCCGATCGTTCGTGCGGGGCCGCTCCGCGGTCGCGCTCGGCCTGGCCAAGCAGCTCATCAACCGCAACGCCGCCGCCGCGCACCCGCTCGAGGCCCATCTCTCGGACTCGCTGGCGATGTGGCACGCGTCGGTCGGCGACGGCAAGGAGGGCGTGGCCGCCTTCCTGGAGAAGCGCCCTGCGCAGTTCTCCGGGAAGGCGTCCGCGATCCCGCGGATCTTCCCCGGGTAGCCCGGGAGCGGCGCTAGACGACCAGGTTGACCAGCAGCACCATCACCAGGCCGGTGACGGAGAGCAGCGTCTCCATGATGGACCAGGTCTTGATGGTCTGACCGACCGAGAGCCCGAAGTACTCCTTCACCAGCCAGAAGCCCGCGTCGTTGACGTGGGAGAAGAAGAGCGAGCCGGCGCCGATCGCGAGCACGACGAGCGAGAGCTCCGTGCTGCCCATGCCCTGGACCAGACCGGTGACCAGCGAGGATGCGGTGATGGTGGCGACGGTGGCCGAGCCGGTCGCCAGCCGGATGAGGACGGCGAGGACCCACGCCAGGACGAGCACCGAGAAGTTGGCGCTCTTGGCCCAGTCGGCGAGCTGGGTGCCGATGCCGGTGTCGACCAGCACCTGCTTGAAGCCGCCGCCGGCCGAGACGATCAGCAGGATGCCGGCGATCGGGGGCAGCGAGCGCTCGAGGACCCCCGAGATCGCGGCGCGGCCCATGCCGACCGTGCGGCCGAGGGTGAAGATGGCGACCAGGACGGCGATGAGCAGCGCGACCAGCGGCGTGCCGAGGATGTCGAGCACCTGCTGCACCCGCTGGGTGGGGTCGTCGATGATGATGTCGGCCAGCGACTTGCCCAGCATCAGCACGACGGGCAGCAGGATGCTGGCGATGGTGATGGCGAAGGACGGGCGCTCGGCGTGCTCCTCGCGCTCAGCGGCACCGAAGGTGTCCGGAGCCGGGACGACCACCCAGCGCCCCGCGAGGGCGCCGAAGAGCGGGCCGGCGACGATGATCGTCGGGATCGCGACCAGGACGCCCAGGCCGAGCGTGAGGCCGAGGTCGGCGTGCAGCGCCTGCACGGCGGTCAGCGGGCCGGGGTGCGGCGGCACGAAGCCGTGCATCGCGGAGAGCCCGGCCAGCGCCGGGATGCCGACCGTGATCAGCGACAGCCCGGAGCGGCGCGCGACCAGGTAGATCACCGGCATCAGCAGGACGAGCCCGATCTCGAAGAACATCGGCAGGCCGATGATCGCGCCGACGAGGACCATCGCCCACGGCAGAGCGCGGGTGGAGGCCCGCCCGACGATCGTGTCGACGACCTGGTCGGCGCCGCCGGAGTCGGCGAGCAGCTTGGCGAACATCGCGCCGAGCGCGATCAGGATGCCGACTCCCGCGGCGGTGTTGCCGAAGCCCGTGCTGAAGCTGGTGACGACGTTGTTGAGGTTCTGCCCGGCGGCTGCGCCCACGACGCCGGCACCCAGGATCAGGGCCAGGAACGGGTGCAGCTTGAGCCAGGTGATCAGGCCGACGATCACGGCGATGGCGGCCAGCGCGCCGACCAGGAGCTGCCAGCCGGGGGCTACCGGCTCGACGAGGCTGGTCGCCGCCATGGCGACGGGGACGGACAGGGTCATGAGTGCTGCTCCTCGGTGAGCTGATCGACGTACTGTTGGACGACGTCATCGACGCTCTGGTCGATGTCGATGGTGACTCCGGCCTCGTCCGCAGCCAGCGGCTCGAGGGTGGCGAACTGCGAGTCGAGCAGCGAGGCCGGCATGAAGTGCCCGGGGCGCCCGGCCATCCGGGCGGCGATGACCTCACGGCTGCCGGCGAGGTGGATGAACTCGACGCGGGACGCGTGGTGCCGTAGGCGGTCGCGGTAGTCGCGGCGCAGAGCCGAGCAGCTCATCACGGCGCCGTCGGGGTGGGCGGCGAGCCACTCCCCCACGGCGTCGAGCCAGGGACCGCGGTCCGCATCGTTCAAGGGGTGACCGGCGCTCATCTTGGCGATGTTCGCGGCGGGATGGAAGTCGTCCGCGTCGGCGAAGGGGACGCGGAGGCGCTGCGCGAGCGCGGCTCCGATCGTCGACTTGCCGGACCCGGAGACTCCCATGACGACCAGCAGCGGCTGCCTGCGCGCTTCCTGAGAGTGACTCACGTCATAAGCATCGCCCAAAAGTCATACGATTGCAACAATGAGAAAACAAAAGGTAGACCTATTCCGTGATCGCCCTTGAGTTGAGAAGATGATTGGGTGCCCGCTGCCTCCCCTCCTCCTTCCGCTCCCGCGACCGCACGGCACGCGACCGTGCTCGACCTGATCGGGACCGAGATCGTCGCCGGTGAGCGCGCCGTCGGGTCCGTCCTCACCGCGGAGAGCATCGGGAGCACCTACGGCGTCTCGCGCAGCGTGGCCCGCGAGGCCGTGCGGGTGCTCGAGTCGATGGGCCTGGTCGCCAGCCGGCGTCGCGTCGGTGCCACCGTGCAGCCCCGCACCTCGTGGAACCTCTTCGATCCGCGTGTGGTCGCCTGGCGCCTTGAGGGCAGCGACCGGGCCCGGCAGATGGTGTCGCTGGCCGAGCTGCGCCGCGGCTTCGAGCCGGCGGCGGCCGCGCTCGCCGCGCAGCGCGCCGACGCCGAGCAGTGCCGGCGGCTGGCGAGCGCGGTCTCCGACATGGTGCACACCGGCCGCGCCGGCGACCTGGAGGCGTACCTCCACGCCGACCAGATCTTCCACCGCACCCTGCTCGAGGCCAGCGGCAATGAGATGCTCGCCGCGCTGGCCGAGCTGGTGGAGGGCGCGCTGGCCGGCCGCACCCACCACAACCTGATGCCGTCGCGCCCCAACGCGGTGGCGATCGCGCGCCACGACGACGTCGCCCGGGCCGTACGTGACCGCGACGCGGCGCGAGCCGAGAGCGCGATGCGCGCGATCATCGACGAGGCCGAGGCCGCGGTCGCCGCCGAGTTCGGCGCCGCCGCCGGCGACTAGCCCAGAGTGCGCTCGAAGAGCGCCTTGAGCTCGACCACGTGCCGCTCGTAGCTCGGCGCGTGCCACGACGCCGTGTCGTTCATCGTGTAGCCGTGCGGCGCGTCCGGGTAGATGGCCGCGGTGTAGGTGGCACCGGCGGCCGCCAGCGCCTGCTCGAGCTCTGCCGCCTGCTGCGGCGTCATGCTGGGGTCGTTGTCGGCGTGACCGTAGAGGTACTCGGTCTGCGCCGTAAGACCGCGATGAGGACTGCGCGGGTCGTCGGTGACCAGGCCGGCGCCGTGGAACCCGCCGACCGCCACGATCCGGCCCGGGAACTGACCCGCCGCCATCGTGGAGAGCCGGGCACCCATGCAGTAGCCGGTCGCGCCGAGGCGTGCGTCGGGGGCGCCGGCCTCGGTGAGCAGCCGCTGCAGGGTCGAGACGTACGCCTCGGTGTCCGCCGCGACGCGCTCCGGGGTGAGGGCGGCGATGAAGCCACCGAGCCCGGCGTTCTGGAAGTACGTCGAGCGCACCTCGGGGTCACGCAGGTCGACCTTCGGCTCCAGGTCCGCCGCGCTGCCGGCACGGTAGAAGACGTGCGGCGCCAGCACCAGGTACCCCCACGAGGCGATCAGGTCGACCATCTCGGCGATGCGCGGTCGCAGCCCGATGGCGTCCATGAAGAACAGGACACCACCCGTCGGCGTCTCGGCGGGGCGCGCGACGAACGCGTCCGCGATGCCGTCTCCTGCGGGGATCTGGATCAGCTCAGCCATGCCGCGACGTTATCGAACGAGCCCGCGGGCCCCTTCTCCACCGTCGAGTCGTAGCGATGTCGCCCCCTGGCACCGCCACTGACCGCGCCCGGTCAGAACGCGTTGCCGAAGGGCGAGCCGTCCCACGGCGTCCAGTCGGTGCCGTGGCCGCTGACCCGGAGCACGAAGAACACGACGAGCGCGGCGAGCATCACCGCGGTGAAGCCCCAGACGCCGAGCCGCCGCGCTGGGGGCGTGGTCAGCCGGCGCAGCGGCCCACGCACCCGGCTCGCGCCGGGGCCGGTCGCCAGCATCACGGTCAGCACCGCGCCGCACACGAAGAGGGTGCTCGTCATCGTGGCCGCGACCGCGTAACAGATCAGCCCCGCGGCCAGGGCGAGGCCGCCGGCCCACAGCACCAGCACGACCGTGCTCGGCAGGGAGCGCAACAGGTGCCACGGAGTGCCGATCACCAGCCGCGGCTTGTCGTGCCAGCGCGGGCCGCGCGCCTCGCGGCGCGACTCGTGCACCGTGCCCGCCAGCGACAGCCCTCTCAGGACGGTGGCCAGGGTCAGCACGATGGCGAGGGCGGGCACGGGCGCCGCCGCGAAGCCGGCTCCGGTCAGCACGATGAGCAGGAGCCACAGGACCGTACGTCGCAGGCGCAGCACCCGGCTCTCGCGCTGGGGCTCGACCAGGGTGGGGTCGCCCTCGAGCAGCGTCCGATCGATCTCGGTGTCGTCGTCATCGTCGAGCGGCTCGCCACCACGCCACGCCAGAGGTGCGGTCAGCGGCGGTTGGTCGTCGTCCCAGGGGGCTCCGACAGCCACCGGCTCCGGGGCGGCCAGGGACAGGGCCGGGTCGCGGAACCACTCCTGCAGCTGTGCCACCGTCGGTCGCCGGGCCGGCTCGGGCGAGAGCGCCAGGTCGAGGACCTCGCGCAGCCCGGCCTCGATGCCGGCCAGGTCGTGCTCTCCACGGCGGGCCCGATCCATGATCGCCGCCGACGGACCCCGCCCGTACGGCGGACGGCCGGTGGCGGCGAACGCGACCGTGGCGGCCCACGAGTGCACGTCGGAGGCGGGCGAGGCGTCCTCGCCGCGCAGGATCTCCGGCGGCAGGTAGCCGGGGGTGCCGAGCAGCCAGCCGGTGTGGGTGATCCTGGGGTCGTCGGCGACGCGGGCCAGACCGAAGTCGATCAGGACGGGGGTGCGGCCCTCCATGATGACGTTGGACGGCTTCACGTCGCGGTGCAGCACTCCCCCGGCGTGGACCGCGGCGACGGCGTCGATCAGGCAGCGGGCGAACCACTGCAGGTCGCGCCCGGCGATCGGGCCCTCCTCGGCGATCTCGTCGTGCAGCGAACGCCCGGGGACGTACCGCATCACGACGTACGGGACCGGACCCCACGGATCGGCGTCGATGATCTCGGCGACCCAGCGCGAACGGACCCGCTGCAGCGAGCCGACCTCGCGCTCGAGACGCCGGCGGCCCTCCTCGTCGCCGACGACCTGCGGGCGCAGCACCTTCAACGCGACACGCTGCCCGGTGGGCTCGTGCCGGGCGAGATGGACGATGCCCATCCCGCCCTCGCCGAGCACGCTGAGCAGCGTGTAGTCGCCGATGGAGTTCACGGCGCCGAGGCTATCTGCCACGGTCAGACGATGCGGTGCATCCAGTGGTTGGTGTCCTCGGCGCGGCCGAACTGCAGGTCGACCAGGCTCTTGCGCAGCTCGGTGGTGACCGGACCGGCCTCGGTGGTGACCGAGCCGCCGTCCCACAGCAGCTCCCCGACCGGCGTGATGACCGCCGCGGTGCCGCAGGCGAAGACCTCGGTGACCTCACCGGAGGCGACGCCGTCCTTCCACTCGTCGATGGCGATCCTGCGCTCCTCGACCTTGAGGCCGCGCTGGGCGGCGAGCTCGAGGATCGAGGCGCGGGTGATGCCCTCGAGGATGGTGCCGGTCTCCGGGGTGACGAGACGGCCGTCGGCGTAGACCAGGAAGAGGTTCATCCCGCCGAGCTCCTCGATGTACGTGCCCTCGGAGGCGTCGAGGAAGACGACCTGGTCGCAGCCCTTGGCGTACGCCTGGGCCTGCGGCGCCAGCGAGGAGGCGTAGTTGCCGCCGGTCTTGGCCGCGCCCATGCCGCCACGGCCCGCGCGGGTGTAGTCCTGCTCGAGCCAGAGCCGGACGGGCTTGACGCCGCCCTTGAAGTAGGCGCCCGCCGGGGAGGCGATCACCATGAAGGTGACGTGCTGCGAGGCCCGCACGCCCAGGAACTTCTCCGAGGCGAACATGAAGGGGCGGATGTAGAGGGACTTCTCGTCGCCCTCGGCCGAGACCGGGACCCAGCGCTGGTCGACCTCGACCAGCGCGTCGACCGCCGCGACGAAGTCCTCGACGGGCAGCTCGGGGAACGCGAGGCGGGCCGACGAACGGGCCATCCGGGCGCCGTTCTGGTCCGGGCGGAACGACCAGATCGAGCCGTCGTCGTGCCGATAGGCCTTCATCCCCTCGAACGTCTCCTGCGCGTAGTGCAGGACGGCCGTCGCCGGGTCGAGCGAGATCGGGCCGTACGGCTCGATGCGGGCGTTGTGCCACCCGGACTCCGGCGTCCACTCCACCGTGAACATGTGGTCGGTGAAGTGATTGCCGAAGCCCGGGTCGGCCAGGATCTCGGCCAGCCGCTCGTCGGAGACCGGGTTGGTGCTGAGGGTGGTGCTGATCTCCATGGCGGGCGGGGCCTTTCGAGCGGTGCGGTCGGGTGGGTGAGGATCAGTGTCGCGGTGAGTGCGGCGGTTGGTTCAGACGAGGGCTGCGATGGCGTCGCCGACCTGCGCGGTCGTACGGGGCTCGCTGCCGCGGTTCGTCAGGTCCTTGAGGACGGCCGCGTCGATCGCGGCGGCCGCCTCGGGGTAGCCGAGGTGGTCGAGCAGGAGCGCGCCGGACAGGATCGCGGCGGTCGGGTCGGCCTTCTGCTGGCCGGCGATGTCGGGGGCCGAGCCGTGGACCGGCTCGAACATCGACGGCGAGGTGCGGTCGGGGTTGACGTTGCCCGACGCGGCGAGGCCGATGCCGCCGGTGATCGCGGCGGCGAGGTCGGTGATGATGTCGCCGAAGATGTTGTCGGTGACGATGACGTCGAAGCGCGCCGGGTCGGTGACCATGAAGATCATCACGGCGTCGATGTGCAGGTAGTCGACGGTGACCTGCGGGAACTCCTTGGCCACCTCCTGCACGATGCGCCACCAGATGCCACCGGCGTTGACCAGGACGTTGGTCTTGTGGACCAGGGTGAGCTTCTTGCGGTCCCGCTTGGCGGCGCGGTTGAACGCGTCACGGACCACGCGCTCGACGCCGAACGCGGTGTTGACCGAGACCTCGGTCGCCATCTCCTGCGGGGTGCCGACGCGGATCGCGCCGCCGTTGCCGGTGTAGAGACCCTCGGTGCCCTCGCGCACGACGACGAAGTCGATGTCGCCCTTGTTCAGAACGGCGTCGCTCAGCGGGGAGACGGCACCCGGGAAGAGCTTGGAGGGACGCAGGTTGACGTAGTGGTCGAGCTCGAAGCGGAGCTTGAGCAGCAGGCCACGCTCAAGGATGCCCGGGGGCAGGTTCGGGTCGTTCGGCTTGCCGCCGACAGCGCCGAGCAGGATCGCGTCCTGGCCGCGGATCTCCTCGAGCACGGAGTCCGGCAGCACCTCGCCCGTGGCGAGGTAGCGCTCAGCGCCGAGGTCGTACGGCGTCTTGTCGAACTGCACGGGGGACGCGGCCTCGAGCACCTTGAGCGCCTCGGCGGTCACCTCCGGTCCGATGCCGTCGCCGGGGATCACTGCAAGCTTGAGGCTGGTCATGGCCCCAAGATTAGTTGTCGTCGGGCCGCGGTCCGTCACTGGTCCGCAGATCGATAGCGGACTGCAGGTTGTCGTGGTGCAGCGGGCTGTCGGGGTTGTTGCGGGAGGGGCCCCACTCGAGCAGCTGGTTCATCGTCGTCTCCGGTTCTCTCATGCTTCTGGTTCGGTGGCTGAGAGGCCGGGGTTAGTTCTTCGAGGCCACCGCGTCAGGGTGGCCTCTCATCAGCGAATGCTGGAAGCCCCGACGCGGCACATGGCTACGAGAGCCACGGCTACGACGGCCGTAATAAGGGCGAGGGCGGAGAACATGACAGTGATGCTACGGGCCAGTAACTTCACTGGGAAGCGTTTTCTTGCGATTCGTCCGGATTCTTTGCCTCGCGGATCGGCGACACTCGTCCCGCGATGTGTCCGCGATCCGGGATCGACGCCCGGGATGAGAGACGCTAGGCGGGTGAGCACACCCCCAGAGCTGCCGGAGATCGTCACCCGGGCGTTCGACGTCTCCCGCCGGGCGGGCTACGTCTCGTTCTGCCGCAATGAGACCGGCCGGCTGCTGGCGGCTCTTGCGGCCACCCGAACGGGCACGATGGCCGAGCTCGGCACGGGCTGCGGCGTGGGCACGGCGTGGCTGCGCTCGGGCGTGCGCGGCGACGCGGCGCGGATCGTCAGCGCCGAGCTCGACGCCCGGCTCGCGACCTTCGCCAATGAGATCTTCGACGACGACCCGTTGGTCGAAGTGCTGGCGGTGGACTGGTCCTCCCTGCGCGACCGGGGCCCGTTCTCGCTGCTCTTCCTGGACGCCGAGCTGCCCGGCGACATCGGCGTCGACAGCATCGTCGACCTGGTGGAGCCCGGCGGCATGGTCGTGCTGGACGATCTGCAGCCGTGCGAGCAGTGGCCGCCGCTGTCCTACGGGCGGGTGGACGGACTGCGCGAGCAGTGGCTCACCGACGAGCGCTTCGCCGCGGTCGAGGTGATGGTCGCCTCGGGCACCTCGGTGCTCATCGCGACCCGTCGCTGATCCCCACCAGGACCGGCTAGAGGAAGAGCTCCTCGGCGAGATAGTGCCCCTTCTTGGGCGCCGGCGGGATGGCGAAGATGCCCGAGCCGACGTGCGAGATGTACTCGTTGAGGTTGTCGGAGCTGCCGAGCTTGGTCTGCAGGGTGATGAAGCTCTTCGGGTCGTGCATGTAGGCGATGAAGAGCAGCCCGGCGTCGAGGAAGCCCAGTTCGTTGATCCCGCCGGTGAAGTTGTAGCCGCGTCGCAGGATCCGGACGCCGTTGTTGTTCTCCGGCGCGGAGAGGGCGACGTGGGAGGTCGCCGGGATCGCGAGCTCGCCATGGACCGACTTCCCGAAGTCCGGGGTGTCGAACTCCTTCGTGCCCGACAGCGGGGCGCCCTCGCCCTTCGTACGGCCGAAGACGCCCTCCTGGGTCTGGATCTTCGCGGAGTCCCAGATCTCGATGTTCATCTCGATCTTGCGGGCCACCATGTAGGTGCCGTCCTTCATCCACGACTGCTCCCCGTCGGCGAGCGCGTCGTCGTCGAGCCAGACGTGCTGGGCGACGTCCTCGGGCTCCTTGACGTTGCGGGTGCCGTCCTTGAAGCCCATCAGGTTGCGCGGCGTGGTCTGGCCCTTGCCGGCCGAGGCCCGGCCGAAGCCGAGCACGGTCCAGCGGGTGTTGACCGTGCCACGCCCGATCCGGGCGAGGTTGCGGATCGCGTGATACGCGACCTGCGGGTCGTCGGCGCAGGCCTGCAGCGACAGATCGCCGCCGGTCAGCTCGGGTCGGAGCCGGTCGCTGGGCAGCACCGGGAGGTCGGCGAGCAGGGCAGGCTTCTTGTCGGCCAGACCGAACCGGTCGTCGAAGACGCCCGGGCCCAGGCCGACGGTGACCGTCAGCGCGGCCGGGCCGAGGTTGTACGCCTCCCCCGTGTCGCCGGGCACGCCGATCGGCGTGGTCGGCTCGACGGAGCCGATCGGCAGACCCGCCTGGAGCTGGGCGATCGCGGCCGACCACCGGGCGAGCAGCACCTGGAGGTCCTGCTTGCTGGTGGTGGTCAGGTCGAAGGTCATGAAGACCGTGTGCCGCTGCGGCGGGGTCTCGATGCCGGCCTGGTGCGCGCCGGTGTAGAACTCGTGCGCGACGTTGAGGTCGACCAGGTCACCGTCATCGGTCGCCGGGATGTCGACACCACTCTCCGCGGTGGCGCGTCCTCCGGCGAATCCCGCCCCGAGGGCGACGATCGCGCCGGCACCGACGCCGGCGCCCTGGATCAGGCGCCGCCGGGACGTACCGGCGGTGCCGTGCTCGGGGGCGTCCATCAGGCGGTCGCGACCTTCTCCGCGAGGTGCGACAGGGAGTCCTGCAGCGCCTGGACCGTCTGGCTCAGCTTGTTCGCGTCGGTCTTCTTCAGCTGCGGCGTGTAGCGGACGTAGCCGCCGACGCCGTGCGGGTCGCGGTACGTGTCGAGCATGGTGTTGACCGCCTCGAAGCGCTTCCCGATGGTGTCGGTGAGGTTGGCGTCGACCTCGGTGAGGCCGTCCTTGAGGTAGGCGAACGCCTGCTGGGCGCCCTCGACGTTGGAGGCGAAGTCGACCAGGTCGGTGTGGGAGAACTTCTCCTCCTCGCCGCTGATCTTGTTGGCCTGGACCTCCTCGAGGAGGCCGGCCGCACCGTTGGCGAGGTCCTCGGGCTTGTAGGTCAGCGTCTTGGAGAGCTCTGCGAGCTTCTTGACGTTGACGGTCAGCTCGGCGGCCAGCTTCTTGGTCTGGGCGGTGATCCTGCCCGCGAAGATGTCGCGCTCGACGGCGTGGAAGCCGTGCCAGCCGACCGCCGGGTCGAGGTTGGAGGCGCGCATGTCGACCAGGTAGTCCAGGTTGCCGCTGTTGTCGGTCGCCGCGGTGCCGGGCAGGACGAACCCCTCGACGTCGGACTCGATCTTCTCGTAGAACGGGCGTGCGACGCCGTACTGCATCTGGGCGGCCGACGCGTCGCCGGACTCGACGTCCTTCTGCAGCTTCTCGACCGCAGCGACCATCGCCTCGACCTGGGTCGTGACGTACTCGCCGTACTGCTTGGCGCCATCGGCGAGGAGGGTGGCGGCGCTGCCGGTCGGCGCAGCGCTGGCCTGGCCGGTGACCTTGAAGTCGATGGCCTCGGTCGCGGCACCCGGGCAGTAGAGCTGGTAGCTGCCGCCGCCGAGGGTGAGCGTGAACGACGCGGCCGGGAGGCCCGGAGCCAGGGACTCCTTCTCGCCGATGATCTTCTGGTCCTGCAGCAGCTCGAACTCGGTGATGCCGGTGGCCGACTCGTTCTTCACCGAGAAGGTGACCGGTCCGGCCGGGACCTCGGTGACCGAGGGGGTGCAGGTGTCGCCGTTCGCGCCCGAGGCGAGCACGACGTCGACGGTGCTCAGACCGCCCTGGGACGCGGCCTGGGTCGCGTCGCCACCCGTGCCCGAGGCCTTGTCGTCGCTGTTGCTGCTGCCGCAGGCGGCGAGCGAGCCGAGGGAGAGCGCAGCGACGATGCTGACGGCGGCCTTACGTGAGGCTGTCGACATGGGTGGTGGTTCCTTCCGTGACGGATGCCGGCACCGAGACGGGGCGGCGGGCGATGCGGGAGCGAAGAAGCTGGGTGAGCAGGAGGAGCGCGGTGGCGACCAGCGCCACCGGGACCCAACGGGTCCAGAGGAGACGGTCGTGGGCGCTGGTCCGCGCGGAGGCGACGGCCGCGTGCGCCTCGGCGGCGAACTCCGGGTCGATCTGCCAGATCGAGCTGTCGACGGTGAAGGTGCGCGGCGAGGTGAGGCCGCCCCCGGTCAGCGTGAGGACGAGGTCGCCAGTGGTCTGGAGGTCGATCAGGCGGTCGCGATAGGTGGTGGCGACGACCTGCTGGTCGCCGGACCAGGCGGCGTCGTAGGGACCGGGTGCCCGGTGGGCGTCGAGGCCGACCGGGATCCGGTTGCCGGTGAGCTTCATCAGCGCGGTCAGATCGATCGTCTCGGGACGGTCCGTCGACGGGGCCGCGCTCCAGGTGTCGCCGGCGCCGTTGCGCGCGAGGGTGAGCCGCTGCCCGTCGACGGCGACCACTGCCGAGTCGCCGTGGACCGCGAAGTCGGCGACACCGCTGGTGAGCACTGCGGCCGGCGGGACCTCGGCCTTCGGCGTCGAGACGGCCAGCGGAAGCATGATCGCGGCTGCGACGGCGCCGATCGCGCCGACCGCGCGCAGTCGCTGCGCGAGGGCGTGGCCGGGGCGCAGCCGCGCCGGGGTGAACGTGATCAGCATCAGGGGCACCAGGTACGCGGCCCAGGCGATCACCTCGATGACGCGCGGGTCCTGCGGGATGCCGAAGACGCCGCTGAAGACCGCCGAGCGGATCGAGCCCGTCGGGGCGAGCCAGGACAGGTCGACGGTGCGACCCTGGCCGACGGTGACCCAGCCGGCCTCGTGGCCCGTACGGAACGCGTTGAGGACCAGCCCGGCCGCGACCAGGATCAGGAAGAACCCGGTGATGGAGAAGAAGCGCTGGAGGTTGAGCTTCACACCGCCCTTGTAGATCCCCCAGCCGAGGCCGACCGAGACCACGATGCCGAGCAGGGCGCCGAGCATGGCCAGCGGCGCGCTGCCGGCGCTCTGGATGGTCGCGAGCAGGAAGACCGACGTCTCGAAGCCCTCGCGCAGCACCGCCAGGAACGCCATCACCGCGAGCGCGGTGGTGGTGCCGCTCCTGAGCGCGTCGCCCGCGGCGGACTCGAGCTCCTTCTTCATGGTCCGCGCGTGCGTGCGCATCCAGAAGATCATCCCGGTGACGAAGAAGACGGCGACGGCGCCGATGATCGTCTCCATCGCCTCCTGCTTCGCCTGCGGGAGGCCCTGCTCGATGACGCGCAGGACGACGCCGACGGCCACGCTGAGCCCGATGCCGGCGGTGATCCCGATCCACAGACCGCGCAGGCTCGCGCCGTTACGGCGCAGGAAGGTCGCGAGGATCGAGATGATCAGCGCGGCCTCGAGCCCCTCACGGAGACCGATGACGAAGGTAGGAAGCACGAAGGCGACGCTACCTTAGGTAAGGCTTACCGCATAGATCGCGAGGCCAATTAAGTGCGGACCTTGTGCCCTAAATCAGTTGACCTCTGTCACACCGGGCAGCCGTCCGGGCCGCAGGCCTCGCCATCGGCGCTCGCGACGACGGACTCGAGGACGGGGTGCGCGTCGTCCCAGGCGCGCTCGAGCACCTGGGTGAAGACCTCGGTCGGCTGGGCGCCGGAGATGCCGAACTTCTGGTCGACGACGAAGAACGGCACGCCGGTGGCGCCGTACGCGGCCGCCTGGGCGACGTCGGCATCGATGTCGTGGTCGAACTCGTCGGTGCTGAGCACCTCGTCGACGCGCGTCGGGTCGAGGCCGACGCCGGTCGCGATGCGGCGCAGGACGTCGTGGTCGGAGACCACCTCGGCCTCGCCGAAGTAGGCGTGCAGCAGGGCCTCCTTCAGCTCCCCCTGCTTCGCGGGGCCGCCGACCTCGGCGGCGAGATGGATGAGGCGGTGCGCGTCACGCGTGTTGTTGTGCATCGACTGCTCGTGCTTCCAGTGCATGCCCTCCTCGGCGGCCTGGAAGATCACCCGCTGCTGCGCCGCGGCGGCCTGGGCGGGGCTCATGCCGTACTTGCGCCCGAGCATCTGCTGGGCGGTCTCGGTCGGCTCGGTCGGCGCGCCCGGGTCGAGCTGGTAGGAGCGCCACACGATCTCGACGTCGTCGCGGTGCGGGAAGCCGGCCAGGGCGGACTCCAGGCGGCGCTTGCCGATGTAGCACCAGGGGCAGACGACGTCGGACCAGATCTCGATGCGCATGTGGAGGCCAACGGCCGATCGGCCCGCATTCATTCCCAGGGACGGCAAACCGTCCTACCGTCGGCAGCATGAGCATCGCTGACGAGAAGACCATCGCCCTGACCACGTTCCGGCGTACGGGCGAGGGCGTGGTGACCCCGGTGTGGGTCAACCGGGTGAGCGACGGGCGGATCGGATTCTGGACCGCGATGGGCTCGGGCAAGACCAAGCGGCTGGCGAACGACCCGCGCGTCACCGTGCAGGCCTGCTCCGCCAGCGGCAAGCTCAAGGACGGCTCCCCCGTGCTGACCGGCACCGCGGAGATGGTCCAGGCGGGCCCGCTCTTCGACGAGGTGACCGCCGCCGGGAAGAGGAAGTACGGCGCGATGGTGCCGATCACGAAGGTGATGGGCAAGCTGATGGGTCAGCGCAAGGCCGGTCAGGCGTACGGCGACACGGTCGTGCTCATTCGGATCGACGAGTAAATGGCCGATGGCCCGCCCCAAGCGGGACGGGCCATCGATCAGACGATCAGCGGGCGGCGGAGCCGTCCGTGTAGTCGGCGTCCTGCTGCTTCCACGAGAAGTGGCTGCGCAGGGCCTGGCCGGTCTTCTCGATCGGGTGCGCGGCACCCTTCTCGCGCAGGGCGAGGAACTCCGGCGCGCCGGCGTCCTGGTCGGCGATGAAGCGCTTGGCGAAGTTGCCGTTCTGGATGTCCGCGAGGACCTCCTGCATGTGCTGCTTCACCGACGGGTCGATGACGCGCGGGCCGGAGACGTAGTCGCCGTACTCGGCGGTGTCGGAGACCGACCAGCGCTGCTTGGCGATGCCGCCCTCCCACATGAGGTCGACGATGAGCTTGAGCTCGTGGAGGACCTCGAAGTAGGCGATCTCGCCCTGGTAGCCGGCCTCGGTCAGGGTCTCGAAGCCGTACTGGACGAGCTGCGAGACCCCGCCGCACAGGACGGCCTGCTCACCGAACAGGTCGGTCTCGGTCTCCTCGGTGAAGGTCGTCTTGATGACGCCGGCGCGGGTGCCGCCGATCGCCTTCGCGTAGGACTTGGTGATCTCCCACGCCTGGCCCGACGCGTCCTGCTCCACGGCGATGATGTCCGGGATGCCGCGGCCGGCGACGTACTCGCGGCGCACGGTGTGACCCGGGGCCTTCGGGGCCACCAGGACGACGTCGACGCCCTCCGGGACCTCGATGTAGCCGAAGCGGATGTTGAAGCCGTGGCCGAAGACCAGGGTCTTGCCCGGGGTGATGTGCGGGGCCAGCTCGTTCGCGTACAGGCCGCGCTGGTGCTGGTCGGGGGCGAGGATGACGATGACGTCGGCCTCGGCCGCGGCGTCGGCCGGCGTGAGGACCTTGAAGCCCTCGTCCTCGGCCTTGGCGGTGCTCTTGGAGCCCGGCTGGAGGCCGATGCGGACGTCGACGCCCGAGTCGCGCAGGTTCAGCGCGTGGGCGTGGCCCTGGCTGCCGTAACCGATGACCGCGACCTTCTTGGCCTGGATCAGGCTCAGGTCGGCGTCGTCGTCGTAGTAGATCTCAGCCACGGGGGCTTCTCCTTCTTGTGTTCTCTTGGGTCTAGGACGTCATTCTGGCCTACGGCGCGCAGCCGCTGGACGGCGGAGCCGTCAGCCGACGGCAGGCGGGGCAGGCGTGACGACCGGGCGCAGGGAGCGCTCGGAGATGGAGCGCGGGCCACGGCCGATGGCGACCATGCCCGACTGGACGAGCTCACGGATGCCGAAGGGCTCGATCACCCGCAGGAAGTCGCTGAGCTTGCCGGCGTTGCCGATGACCTGGATGGTCACCGCGTCGGTGGCCACGTCGACCACCTTGGCGCGGAAGAGCTGGACGGCCTCGAGGACCTGGCCGCGGGTCTCGGTGGTCGCGTTGACCTTGACCAGGAGCAACTCGCGCTGCACCGAGGCGTCGTACTCGAGCTCGACGATCTTGATCACCTCGACGAGCTTGTTGAGCTGCTTGGTGACCTGCTCGAGCGGGGTCTCCTGCACGTTGACCACGATCGTCATCCGGGAGATCTCGGCGTGCTCGGTCGGGCCGACGGCGAGGCTCTCGATGTTGAAGCTCCGCCGGCTGAAGAGGGCCGCGATCCGCGCGAGGACGCCCGGCTTGTTCTCGACGAGAACGCTGAGGGTGTGCTTGCCGTCGGTGCTCACAGGTCGTCCTCGTCGAACTTGGGCGCGAGGTCACGCGCGTACTGGATCTCGTCGTTGCTGGCGCCACCGGCGATCATCGGCCAGACCATGGCGTCCTTGTGGACGCGGAAGTCGACGACGACCGGAGCGTCGTTGATCGACATGGCCTTCTCGATGACGCTGTCGACGTCCTCGGCGGACTCGCAGGACAGACCCACGCAGCCGTACGCCTCCGCGAGCTTCGGGAAGTCGGGGATGCGCTTGACGGCGCCTGTGCCCCCGCCGTGCTTCTGCAGGTCGGTGTTGGAGTAGCGCTGCTCGTAGAACAGGGTCTGCCACTGGCGGACCATGCCGAGGTTGTCGTTGTTGATCAGGGCGACCTTGATCGGGATGTTCTCGATCGCGCAGGTCGCGAGCTCCTGGTTGGTCATCTGGAAGCAGCCGTCGCCGTCGATCGACCAGACGGTCGCGTCCGGCCGGCCGACCTTGGCGCCCATCGCAGCCGGCACGGAGTAGCCCATAGTGCCGGCGCCGCCGGAGTTGAGCCACGTGTTGGGGTGCTCGTAGCCGATGAACTGAGCGGCCCACATCTGGTGCTGGCCGACGCCCGCGGCGTAGATGGCCTCCGGGCCGGCGATCTTGCCGAGACGCTCGATGACGTACTGCGGCGCCAGCCCGCTGTCGGTCGGGGCGTCGTAGCCCAGCGGGTACTGCTTCTTGATGCCGGCGCAGAAGGCCACCCAGGCCTCGTAGTCACCGACACGGCCCGCGGCCTGCTCGGCCTCGAGCACCGCGATGAGGTCGACGAGGACCTCGCGGATGTCGCCCACGATCGGCACGTCGGCGTAGCGGTTCTTGCCGATCTCGGCCGGGTCGATGTCGGCGTGGATGACCGCCGCGTTCGGGGCGAAGGTCTTGAGGTCGCCGGTGACGCGGTCGTCGAAGCGGGCGCCCAGGCTGATCATCAGGTCTGACTTCTGCAGGGCGGCGACGGCGGAGACGGTGCCGTGCATGCCCGGCATGCCCAGGTGCTGCGGGTGGCTGTCCGGGAACGCGCCGCGCGCCATCAGGGTCGTGACGACCGGGATGCCGGTCAGCTCGGCCAGCTTGCGCAGCTCGCGGTGGGCGCCGGAGCGGATGGTGCCGCCACCGACGTACAGGACCGGCTTCTTCGAGGCCAGCATGAGGCGCGCGGCCTCGCGGATCTGCTTGGCGTGCGGCTTGGTCACCGGGCGGTAGCCCGGCAGCTGCAGCTCGGTCGGCCAGCGGAAGGTGGTCATCGCCTGGAGCGCGTTCTTGGCGACGTCGACCAGGACCGGGCCCGGTCGGCCGGTGCTCGCCAGGTGGAAGGCCTCGGCGATGCGCTGCGGGATCTCGGCGGCGTCGGTGACCAGGAAGTTGTGCTTGGTGATCGGCATCGTGATGCCGCGGATGTCCGCCTCCTGGAAGGCGTCGGTGCCGATGAGGCTGGCCGGGACCTGGCCGGTGATGGCCACCATCGGGACGGAGTCCATGTACGCGTCCGCGATCGGGGTCACGAGGTTGGTCGCGCCCGGCCCGGAGGTCGCCATGCAGACGCCGACCCGGCCGGTGGCCGAGGCGTAGCCCTCGGCGGCATGTCCGGCGCCCTGCTCGTGGCGTACGAGGATGTGGCGGATCGTGGAATCCATCAGCGGGTCGTACGCCGGAAGGATCGCGCCACCCGGGTAGCCGAAGATGGTCTCCGTCCCCGCGGCTTCCAGCGACTTCACCAGGCTCTGGGCCCCGGTGATCTGCTGCTCGCTCATCTCTCGTTCCTCATCTGTGTTCCGCACTCAGGCACTGCTCGACATTCCTTGCAATAAAAAACCCTCCGGCCCGAGGGCAGCGGAGGGAGACGCGTCGACCGATCAGCCAGGTCAGGCGCGTCGCGTGCGTACAAGAATGCTGTGCAGCATGCTCACACCTTAGCCACCAGGGCGCCCCTCGTCATCCGAGTTCCCCGCGGATCCCGTCATGTGAGACGGATATCCCAGTATGTGGCGCGGCTCTCAGCGCAGCGCGGAGAGCTGGCGACCGCTCGCGTCGAAGTTCGCCGGGTCGAGCCAGCGCTCCTGCCGGGCGCGGATCTCGGGCCACTCCTCCGCGATGATCGAGTACCAGTCGGTGTCGCGGTTGCGCCCCTGCTGCACCCGGGCATTGCGGAAGCGTCCCTCGTAGGTGAACCCGAAGCGGCGGGCCGCGCGGTGCGACGGCTCGTTGAGGCTGTTGAGCTTCCACTCGAAGCGGCGGTAGCCGAGCGTGTCGAGGCAGTAGGACAGCATCAGGTGGACGGCCTCCGTGGCCGCCCGCGAGCGCTGCAGGTGCCGCCCGAAGAGGACCGAGCCGAGCTCGACCGAGCCGTCCGCCTGGTTGATCGCGTAGAGCGTGAAGAGTCCGCACGGCATGCCGGCGCCCTCCCCCTCGAGCGGGATGATCGCGTACGTGACCGGGTCGCTCTCGAGCCGGGCGGCAAGGAGCATCCACAGCTCGGGCAGGCTGACCGGTCGCGTGCCGAGGTAGGTCCAGCGCTCGTCGTCATCGTCGTTGCACAGCGTCGCGAAGAGCTCGGCGTAGTGCGCCGACGAGAGCGGCTCGAGGCGGACGTAGCGCCCGGCGAGCGTGATGCGCTCGGGCGCCGGGCGCGGCTCCCAGCCCTCGACCCTCAGGCCGACCGGGAGGCCGTTGGCGTCGAGCTCGAAGTGCGCGGGATCGTGGGGCTGAGGCTCAAGCACGCAGGCGAGCGTAGCCTTCGGCGTCCTCGGGCGAGCAGCGCTGGCGTACCAGCAGATCCAGCACGCCGACGAGGCGCTCCGGGCCGACCAGGTGCTCGAGGTCGGCGAGGATCACCGCAGCCGGGTCGGCTTCGCCGTTGGCGTCGTACACGCCGTTGACGTGCCCGAGGTCGGGGTGCACGTTCTCGACGGCGGCCAGGCCCTCGGGGGTGCCGACGAGCGCGGCGAGCTGCAGGACGCGGGTGTGCAGCGCGGTGTCTTCCATGATGGTCATCTCGGGTTCTCCTTCTCGGCGGTGTCCGCCGTCCTACGAAGGAGAGGTCGGCATCCGGACGACCGACCTGAGACCTACGTCACACGAAACGAACGCGCCGGCCTCACCCGCGGTCGCACGACCCATCCGATGGCCACCCCCACCGCCACGCCGATGACGGTCTCGACCGCCCGGTCGGTCAGGAGGGGGCCGGTCGGCACCGGGTGCACCACGTTTCCCATCATCAGCGCCAGGGGCGTGATGAAGAGCAGGGCGAGTGCGTAGTTGCGCCCCACGACCAGTTCGGCCAGCGCCTGCAGGACCCCGACCGCAAGGATCGCCGCGGTGCCCCGCAGGTCCAGCGCCAGCAGGAGCCAGGCGGCCACCAGACCCACCGCGGTCCCGACGAGCCGATGCACGCCGCGGATGACCTGCGCGGACAGGGCCTGGGCGGCGAGTGGGACCACGGCGCTCACCATCGCCCAGTAGGGCCGCCCGATCGACAGGCCGTTGGCCACGCTGCCCGCGAGCAGCACCCCGAGGCCGGCGAGGAGCGCCGAGCGGCCTGCACCGGTCACCGACCCCCCGATCGGAGCACTCGCTGCCATGAGATCGCTGCGCCGCACCCGTCGCAGCCACACCCCCGCGTTCCCGAGCAGCACGGCGAACAGCGCGGTGCTCGCCGAGACCAGGAACGCCGGCAGGACGTCCGCCGGAACGCCCGGTATCGACGCGACCGCCGCGATCCCGAAGACCTGGAAGAGCGAGCCGGGCGGGTGCCAGCCGTCGACCGTCGAGCGGTAGGCGGCCGCGGCGGCGACCGCTGCGGCGGCGGGCACGGCCAACCAGCCCCGGTGGTCGGAGGAGGCGATGAGTGCGCCGACGGTGACACAGCCCGTCATCCAGGCGCCGGCCACCAGCTGCAGCCGCACGCGATGACCGGCGACCCGCTCGCGCCCGTACAGCGAGGTGAACGCGCCGAAGGCGGCGTACATCGTCCACGCGAGGTGACCCGTCACGTCGAGCACCAGCAGCGGAAGCACCACGGAGAGCGCCGCACGCAGCGCTATCCGGTGCGCGCCGTTGCTGGGACCGACGGCGAGCAGGCTCCGCAACATCTCCGACAGCACCGCCCCAGCCTGTCATCGGTGGGATCGGGGGCGCACGTCAGGTCCCCGTGCGCCCGCGACCGATCACCCCTGGGGGTATGCCCGACGACCTCGCGGGTACCGCGCCACACATGAGCACCGCCTCCACCACCACACCCACGGAACCCGCCGAGGACGGACCGCAGCTGCGACGGCACGTCGGCATCGTCGGCCTGCTCTTCGCCAGCGTCGGCTCGATCATCGGGTCGGGATGGCTCTTCGGCGCCCTCAACGCCTCGCAACAGGCCGGACCCGCCGCGACGATCTCCTGGGCGCTCGGCGGCCTGATGATCCTGCTGATCGCGCTGGTCTACGCCGAGCTAGGCACGATGTTCCCGCTGTCGGGCGGGGTGGTGCGCTACCCGCACCTGTCATTCGGGTCGTTCGCGAGCTATACCGCCGGCTGGATCACCTGGGTCGCGGTCGCGACGACCGCCCCGATCGAGGTGCTCGGTGCGCTCCAGTACGCCACGAAGTACGCCGACTTCACCAAGCCGCACTGCGTCTCCGCCTGCGGCACCGACGCCGAGGTCACGGTCCACACCCTGACCGGGATCGGGTACGTCGCCGCGGTCGTCCTGATGGCGCTGTTCGTGGTGGTCAACTACTTCGGCATCAAGTGGTTCGCCCGGCTCAACAACGTCCTGGTGTGGTGGAAGCTCGCGATCATCACCGTCGTGGTGATCGCCTTCCTGGTGACCGCCTTCCACGGCAGCAACTTCCACTCGCAGGGCTTCGCCCCCAGCGGCATCCACGGCATCTTCAGCGCCATCGCCACCGGCGGCATCGTCTTCAGCTTCCTCGGCTTCCGCCAGGGCATCGAGCTCGCCGGGGAGACCGACAACCCCCGCCGCAACGTCCCGATCGCGGTGATCGGGTCCGTGCTCATCACGGGCGTCATCTACGTGGCGCTGCAGGTCGCGTTCATCGGCGCGCTCAAGCCCTCCCTGATCGGCCACGGTTGGGCCAACCTCTCCTTCGAGAACGACTTCGGGCCGCTGGCCGCGATCGCGACCCTGCTCGGCCTGGGCTGGCTGGCGGTGCTGCTCTACGCCGACGCGATCGTCTCCCCCGGCGACACCGGCCTGATCTACACCACCATCACCTCCCGCATCTCGTACGCGATGGCCCGCAACGGGAACGCCCCGGGCTTCCTGGCCCGTACGACCGATCGCGGCGTGCCGATGCTGAGCCTGATCGTCACGTTCTTCGTCGGCCTGATCGTCTTCCTGCCGTTCCCGAGCTGGCAGCAGCTGGTCGGCTTCATCTCCTCGGCGACCGTAATGTCGTTCGCGTCCGGCCCGCTGGTGCTGGCCGCGATGCGCGCCCAGCAGCCGGAGCGCGAGCGTCCGTTCCGCCTGGCCGGCGGCCACGCCATCCCGCTGCTCGCGTTCTGGGCCTCGAACATGATCGTCTACTGGTCCGGCTGGGACGTCGACTGGAAGCTGATGGTCGCGGTCCTGATCGGCTTCGTGCTGCTCGGCGTCTTCACCCTCGCCGGTCAGGTGCACCTGCCCGACATGGCCTTCAAGTCCGGCGCCGCCTGGGTGCTGCCGTGGCTGATCGGGGTCACCGTCATCTCCTACCTCGGCAGCTTCCCGGAGCCGGGCGCCGGCAACCGTGGCCTGCTCAACTTCGAGACCTCGGCGGCGCTGATGGGTGTGCTGTCGGTGGTCGTCTACGTGCTGGCGTACCGCTACCGCCTGAGCCCGGAGGAGACGGAGCGGCACATCGCCGAGACCGAGGAGGAGGCCCGGGTGGAGGACGCGCAGCTCGCCTGAGCCGTCCTCACTGGAAGCTGACGAACCGCACCCTCGGCCGCAGCGCGAACACCTCACGAGGCCTCATCCGGTGGACATCGACCCGGTAGAAGAGCTTGAAGCCGAGCGTGAAGCGCTGCGGCCGGACCACGGCATGGAACGTCGAGCGCTTCTCCCGCGGGGTGCCGAAGCCGTCGACGTGCTGCACCATCGCCAGACCCGCACGGGGCGTGATCCGGTCGATGTGGCGGATCATGTCCGTGCGGAACTGGTGCAGGACGAAGAGCTTCTGCGGCAGGTGGCGCCGGGCCACGAGGGCAGCGAGCCAGGCCGAGGTGCGGTTGACCTCGCCGGCGGCGACGTGGCCGATCACCCGGCCGGGGACGTCATGGCCGCTCATCCGCCACTCGGGGTCGAGCGCGAGGCCGACCCACGGGTCCTGCAGCGCCCAGCGCCAGCGCTGCGCGACCGTGAGGAAGTCGGAGCGACCGGTCTGGATGTCGAGCAGCAGCAGGGCATGGTTGCGGTGCGCGGCGCGCAGGTACGGCTCGACCTGCGCGCGGCTCAGGTCATGGCTGAAGTCGCCGTCCTTGCCCGGTGAGGCATCGGCGATGCTGACGATCAGCTCGTAGACCAGTTGCACGGGGCGCCCCGGGCGTACGAACGCCCTGCCCGCCGCGGCGAGCCGGTGCTGCATCTGCGCGGGCGAGCCCTGGCCCAGGACGCCGAGCGCCGGTGTGCCCGCGGTGCCGTAGTACGCGACCAGGAACCGGCCGCCGCCGAAGATCGTCTGCCGGCCACCGGGGAGCGTCGCCGGTGCCTGGGCCGGAGCGGTCGGGTGACCGGACGCGGTCGGATCGGCCGCGACCGGCACCGCGCGGGCGAGGCTCGGATCGCCGTCGGCGTGACCGGCGACGAGCACGGTGAGCGGTGCCACGACAGCGAGCACCCCCGCGAGGACGGCCAGAAGGGCCGTCCAGCGCGAGGGCGTCCGGACGTTCTGCAGCGTCACGCCCTAGATCACTCGGGGACGCGGCGGTAGGCGCCGTCGGAGGCCGCGGTCGCCATCGACGCGTACGCCCGCAGCGCCGCCGAGACCGTGCGGTCGCGGTCGAGCGGCGTGTACGGCTTGTCCCGCTTCTCCTGCTCGATCCGGCGCTGGTCGAGGACCTCGTCGGAGACCTCGAGCCGGATGGAGCGGTGAGGGATGTCGATCGTGATGGTGTCGCCGTCCTCGACCAGCGCGATCACACCGCCACCGGCCGCCTCCGGGGAGACGTGGCCGATGGAGAGGCCCGAGGTGCCGCCGGAGAAGCGGCCGTCGGTGAGCAGCGCGCACTTCTGGCCGAGGCCGAGGCCCTTGAGGTAGGAGGTCGGGTAGAGCATCTCCTGCATGCCGGGGCCGCCCTTGGGGCCCTCGTACCGGATGACCACGACGTGGCCCTCCTGCACGGTCTTGGAGAGGATGCCCTCGACGGCGGCGTCCTGCGACTCGAAGACGATCGCCTTGCCGGTGAACTGCCAGATCTCCTCCGGCACGCCGGCGGTCTTCACCACGCAGCCGTCCTCGGCGATGTTGCCCTTCAGGATCGCGAGGCCGCCGTCCTTGGTGTAGGCGTGCTCGACGTCGCGGATGCAGCCGTCCGCCTGGTCGACGTCCAGCGAGGCCCACTCGTTGTCGGTGGAGAAGGCCTGGGTCGTCCGGACGCCGCCCGGCGCCGCCTTGAACAGCTCGAGGGCCGTCTCGGAGGCCTGACCGCCACGGATGTCCCACGCGTCGAGCCACTCCTGCAGGGAGTCGCTGTGCACGGAGTGGACCCCCTTGTTCAGCAGGCCGCCGCGGTTGAGCTCACCGAGCAGGGCGGGGATGCCGCCGGCGCGGTGGACGTCCTCCATGTGGTACTTCGGGCTGTTGGGCGCCACCTTGCTCAGGCACGGGACCCGGCGCGAGACAGCGTCGATGTCGTCCACCGAGAAGGTCATGCCGGCCTCGCGGGCGGCGGCCAACAGGTGCAGGACGGTGTTCGTCGAGCCGCCCATGGCCACGTCGAGAGCGAAGGCGTTCTCGAAGGCCTCGTGGGTGGCGATGTTGCGCGGGAGCACCGACTCGTCGTCGTTGTCGTAATAGCGCTTGCACAGCTCGACGATCGTGGTGCCGGCGTTCTCGAACAGGGCGCGGCGCTTGGAGTGGGTGGCCAGCGTGGAGCCGTTGCCGGGCAGAGCGAGGCCGAGGGCCTCGGTCAGGCAGTTCATCGAGTTGGCGGTGAACATCCCCGAGCACGAGCCGCAGGTCGGACACGCGGAGCGCTCGACGGTATCCAGCAGCTCGTCGGAGACGTCCTCGTTCACGGCCATCACCATCGCGTCGACCAGGTCGAGCTTGGAGTGGACGAGCCCCTCGATCGCGGTGGTCTTGCCGGCCTCCATCGGGCCGCCGGAGACGAAGACGACCGGGATGTTGAGCCGGAGCGCGGCCATCAGCATGCCGGGGGTGATCTTGTCGCAGTTGGAGATGCAGACCAGGGCGTCGGCCATGTGGGCCTCGACCATGTACTCGACCGCGTCGGCGATGAGCTCGCGGCTCGGCAGGCTGTAGAGCATGCCGGCATGGCCCATCGCGATCCCGTCGTCGACCGCGATCGTGTTGAACTCCTTCGCCACGCCGCCGGCCTCGACGATCTTCTCGGCCACGATCTTGCCGAGGTCACGCAGGTGGACGTGGCCGGGCACGAACTCCGTGAACGAGTTGGCGATCGCGATGATCGGCTTGCCGAAGTCGGAGTCGGTCATGCCGGTGGCGCGCCAGAGGGCACGCGCGCCGGCCATGTTGCGGCCCGAGGTCGAGGTGGCTGAGCGAAGGGTGGGCATGGGTCAAGCCTACGGCGCGAGCCGCACTGGGCCGACCCTGTGTCTCAACGCTCGACGGTGTGGGCGATGTACACGTCGCACGGCGCGTGGTGGGCGACGTCGCGGGCGATGCTGCCCAGCATGGCCGCCAGGCCCTGCACCCTCTTGTTGCCGACCACGATGATGCTGGCGTCGACCTCCTCGGCGACGGCGACCAGCGCCTTCGCCGGTTTCCCGTACTCGGCCCGGGCCGTCATCTCCAGCTCGCCGAACTCGCCGCGGAGGCCAGCGATCACGTGCTGCGCGATCTGGGCGGCGATGTCGTTGACGCTCATCGGAGCGATGTCGGCGGGTGGCTCGGGCAGCGCCTCGTCGTCGAACGCCGTCACCACCGTCAGGCTCGCCCCGACCGACGCGGCCAGCCAGGCGGCCTTCCGCGCCGCCTTGACAGCGGTCTCGCTCTCGTCAACACCGACCACGACAGTGTTCGCCATGGCCCGAGTGTAGTGATCTCACCCGATCGCGGAAGCCCTGACGACCATCACGTCCGGCAGGTCCGAGGCGAGCATCCGCCAGGACTCCCCCGCGTCGCTCGATCCCCAGACCGCGCCGTTGCGAGCGCCGAAGTAGATGCCCGCCGCAGTGCCGGGGCCGGCGTCCTCGGCACACATCGCGTCGCGCATCACGCCGACGTAGAACCGGTCGGGGAGCCCGCCGCCGTCACCCCCGAGGGCCTGCCACGTCTCCCCCGCGTCCCGCGAGCGCCAGACGCGAGCCTTGGCCTCCGGCGGGTAACGGCTCTCACCGGCTCCGATCGGGAAGGTGAAGATGGTGTCCGGCTCCTGGGGGTGGACCACCATCGCGAAGCCGAAGTCGGTGGGCAGTCCGTCGGCGATCGAGGTCCAGGAGGCGCCTTCGTCGTCGGAGCGGTAGACACCGCCGTGGTTCTGCAGGTAGAGCCGCTCGGGCCGAGCAGGATGCCGGGCGACCTTGTGCACGCACTGGCCGAACTCGGGGTACTGCTGGCCCTCGGGCAGGAACCCGGCCTGGACGCCGTGGTTGCGCGGCTCCCAGGTCTCGCCGCCGTCCTGGGTCCGGTAGACGCCTCCGGTGGAGATCGCCACGGTCACCGAGTCCGGGTCGGTCGGGTGCGGCAGGATCGTGTGGAAGGCCTGCCCGCCGAAGCCGGCACCCCACTGGGCGCGGTGCGGGTGCTCCCACAGGCCGCGGACCAGCTCGAAGCTCTCCCCCGCGTCGCTGGAGCGGAAGACCGCGCCCGGCTCGGTGCCGGCCCACACCGTACGGTCGTCGGCGCCGGGAGCCAGCTGCCAGATCCGCGCGACGCTCTCGTCGATGTCGGCGGGGAACTTCACCGAGGCCTCCTGCCATCTGGCTCCGCCGTCGTCGCTGCGCCGGACCAGCGGGCCGAGCCACAGGCTGGAGCAGCCGGCGAGCAGCCGGTTCCGGCCAGCGCGGCGATCGACCATCGTCGAGTAGACCTCCTCGACGTCGAAGTGAGGACCGTCGAAGCGCCACGTCGTACGGGCGTCGTCGGACGTGCCCAGCCACAGCCCCTTGCGGGTGCCGACCATCAGCTGCGTCGTCATGCTCCCTAGCATGCGCTTCGCACCTGCTGGCTGTCTCGCTCAGCGCGCACGAGCAAGCTCGGCGGCCTCGCTCGCTGCGCCTAGCCTGCTCCTGTGACCGCGCCCTTGTCAGCACCCGGAACGATGCCGCCTCGGGCGCCCTCGCCCGTGCTGCTGGTCCTGGTCGGGATCGTGTCGGTCCAGCTCGGCGCCGGCATCGCGAAGTCGCTGTTCGACAGCGTCGACCCGACCGCGCTGGCGTGGCTGCGGCTGGTGACCTCGGCGGCGGTGCTGCTGGTCTGGGTCCGCCCACGGCTGCGCGGACGGAGCCGCGGCGACTGGCTGGTCGTGGCTGGCTTCGGTCTCGCGCTCGGGACGATGAACTGGGCGATCTACCAGTCCTTCGCCCGCATCCCGCTGGGGATCGCGGTGACGCTCGAGTTCATCGGGCCACTGACGCTCGCGGTGGCAGGCTCGCGACGCGCGCGAGACCTGCTCTGGGTCGCCCTGGCCGGCCTCGGCGTCGCACTGCTCGGTCTGGAGCCGGGCGACCTGACTGCGGCGGGGATCGGGTTCGCGCTGCTGGCCGGCGCGGCCTGGGCGGCGTACATCCTGCTGAGCCGGTCGACCGGCGCCCGCTGGCCGGGGATGGACGGCCTCGCCGTCGCCTCCACCATCGCGGCCCTCCTGCTCACGCCGGCTGCGATCGCGCACACCGCTGATCTCGGCTCGGGCAGGGTGCTGCTGCTGGGCGCGCTGGTCGGCCTGCTGAGCTCGGTGATCCCGTACAGCTGCGAGCTCGTCGCGCTGCGATCGCTGCGCCCGTCGGTCTTCGGGATCCTGATGAGCCTCGAGCCCGCCGCCGCAGCGTTGGCCGGTTGGGTGGTGCTCGGCGAGACCCTCGCGAGCGTGCAGTGGGCAGCGCTGCTGTGCGTCATCGTCGCCTCCACCGGGGCGACCCGCGACTGGGGCCCGGAGCCACTCGCCTGATCACCGGCTACAACCGGCCTGACCTGGACATACGTCCAGTTTTGTTGGTTCACGTGGCGGTCGCCTGCGGTTGAAGAATCACTCACGCGTTTGCCCTCCCGCGTTGGGGTAAACGCTCGTACCGTGGAGGCGAAGCCCCCACCGACCGGCCCTCCGGGAGTTCACGAATGTCACCTTTCCTCGTGTTGCCCCGTGTCCTGTCCAAGCCACTCCGCTGGCCGATCGACTCCGTGCGACAGGCACGTCACAACGCCTACGCCGCGACCGCGGCGCTCGCCGTCCGCCGCGCCGAGCGCGAAGACGTCGACAACTTCTTGAGCAAGCGCGCCATCGACGTCCCCGAGCCGCGCACCGAGCGGACCCCCATCGCGCGGTGATCGATTCCACAGGCGGGAGCCTGCCGGGGAACGGCCGGCTGCGGAACAATCACCCCATGTCCATCCCGCGCGCTGTCACCGAGTCCTCGGTCGCCTTCCGCGACGTCCTCTCCGACGACGGCACCCTGCTGCGAGCGTGGACCAACGATCCCGACGGACTCATCGACGGCCCCACCGTCCTGCTGTGCAACGGCCTCGGCACCTCGCCGTGGAACTGGCCGGCGCTGCTGACGACGGACTGCGGCGTCCGCGTGGTCTCCTGGTCGCACCGCGGCACCTCCGGCTCGGATCGCCCGATCGATCTCGACGACGTCGGCGTCCAGCAGTTCGTCGAGGACGCGCTCTCGGTGATGGACCACTTCGGCCTCACCCGCCCGGTCGTGATGGGCTGGTCGATCGGCGTGAACATCATGTTCGAGCTGGCCGCCCAGCACCCCGAGCGGGTCGCCGGTCTCTTCGCCGTCGCCGGGGTGCCGGGCGACACCTTCTCCACGATGCTCGGCCCGTTCCACCTGCCGCGGCCGGTGGCGCGTGCGCTCACGGTGGGCACGTCGCGGGCGCTGCGTGCCACCGGGCGGGCGATCTCGCCGGTGGCGGCGCGGCTGCCGATCGGCGTGCGGACGATCGAGGCGCTGTCCCGTACGGGCCTGATCTTCCCGGTCCCCGACCCCGAGCTCGCAGCGCTGGCGCTGAAGGAGTTCCTGCGGACGCCGATCGAGTGGTACTTCCACCTCGCCATCCGCACCTCGGCGCACGGCCGGGTCTCGCTGCGCCGCATCAAGGTCCCGGCCGTCTTCGTCGGCGGGTCCTGGGACATGCTGGCAGGCGCACGGCACATGGCGAGCGCGGCCGAGCGGGTCCAGAACGGGCGGTACGTGCAGCTGCACGGCACCCACTTCGTGCAGATGGAGCAGCCCGAGCGGGTGCACCGGCTGCTGCTGGAGTTCCTGCAGCGGCTGCCCGCCGAGGCCTCGACCAGCTCGCGCTGACTAGCGTGCGTCGACGGGTTCGAGCGTGCCGGTGACGCTGGCGCGGCGAGCGGCGCGACGCAGCGGTGTGAGCACCGCTCCCCCGAGGACGACGATGGCGATCGCCGTCGTGATGGCGCGCACCGAGTCGTAGCTCGTCGTCGAGGTGATCAGCGTGTACTTGCCGAAGGTCAGCAGGTTGGCGCCCAGGCTCGCCGACGGGTCGAAGGCGAGCTGCTCGTGGTGGCCGGGGATCGCCACGCCGGCCAGCAGCGGCCAGCCCTGCAGGTTGAGCAGCAGTCCGTAGAGGTAGGAGACGACCACGCCGTACGCGGCGAGCAGGGCGATCTCCGTGCGGCCGGTGGCGCGCGGCAGCAGGCCGGCCCCCAGACCGATCCAGGCGGAGCAGAGCATCTGGTACGGAAGCCAGGGGCCGACGCCGGCGGTGACCAGCGCGCTCACGAAGAGGCTGGTGCAGCCCAGTACGAAACCGAAGGCGGGCCCGTAGACGCGCCCGGCCAGGATGATGAGGAAGAAGACCAACTCGACTCCGCCGGTGCCGGCCGAGATGCCGCGCAGCACCGCGTCGATGGCGGTCAACACCCCGAGGATCGCCAGGATGCGTGGATCGAGGCCGCCCTGGGAGAGCTCGGCGAGCACCACGGCGACGACGACCGGCAGCAGCGCCAGGAAGACGAACGGCGGCTGCACCCGGGTGCTGGACGGGTCGTTGAGCAGCAGCGGCCAGATCAGCGTGACCAGGCCGATGGCGCTGGCGATCAGCAGGACCACGACCGAGCGCGACGTCATCCGGATCATGGCTGCGGCTCCGGCTCGCGGGCGAGCGCGGCGACGATCTCGTCGACCACGAGCCACGGTGTGCCGACGACCTTCATCACCTGGGGGGCGAAGGACGGCGATTCGGCCACCACGTCGCGTACCGGACCGTCGGAGACGACCTCGCCCTCGGCGAGGACGATGACCGCGTCGGCGACCTGGGCGGTGAACTCCACGTCGTGGGTCGCGACCAGCACGGTCCGGCCGGTGGCGGCCTGCTCGCGCAGGATCCCGGCGAGCGAGCGCTTGGCCGCGTAGTCGAGGCCGCGGGTCGGCTCGTCGAGCAGGAGCACCGGAGGGTCGGCCGCGAGCACCAGGCTGAGCGCGAGCGCCAGCCGCTGGCCCTCGGAGAGGTCACGCGGGTGCCGGTCGTCAGGGATGCCGGGGACGAGACGGTCGAGGATCTGCCGGGTCCGCGGACCACCGGCGGCGCACTCCGCGCCGACGGTCTCGAGGTAGAGCAGGTCGGAGGCGGTCTGGGGCAGAAGCCCGACGTGGGAGCGGCGCTGCTCGGCGCTCAGCGTCGCCGGGTCGGAGCCGTCGACCGTGATGGAACCGCCGGCGCGCTTCTGGCTGCCCTGGATCGTCCACAGCAACGTCGACTTGCCGGCGCCGTTGCGACCCATCAGCGCGGTGATCGAGCCGGCGTGCAGGGCGAGGGAGACCCGGTCGAGCACGGTCACAGAGCCACGGGCGACGGCGAGCTTGCGCACCGACAGGGCGGCTGTCGGTGTCTCGATACGCCCAGCGCTGCTGCTCGGCTGCGTCGCGACGGACGAGCGAGGCGCGTCGGGAGTGACCGTCTCGAGGTCGAGCGCCCGGGCACGGCGCTTGGCGTCTCGTACGGTCAACGGCAGCGGATCCCAGCCCAAGGCGCGGCCGAGCTCGACCAGGGGCGGCACGACCGGGGAGTCGGCGAGGACCTCGGCCGGATCACCGACGCGCAGGCCCCCGTCCCCGGTGAGGAGCGCGATCCGATCCGCGAACGGCACCACCCGCTCCAGGCGGTGCTCGGCGAGCAGGACGCTGACGCCGAGGTCGTGCACCAGCCGGGTGAGCGTCGCGAGGACGTCCTCGGCCGCGGTCGGGTCGAGGGCGGAGGTGGGCTCGTCGAGGACGAGCAGGCGCGGGTGCATGGTGAGCACCGAGCCGATGGCGACCCGCTGCTGTTGCCCGCCGGAGAGACTGCGAAGGTCGCGGTCGCGCAGCTCGGCGATCCCGAGCAGGTCGAGCGTCTCCTCGACCCGGCGACGCATCGTCGCCGGCGGGAGGCCGAGCTGCTCCATGCCGTACGCGAGCTCCTCCTCCACCGTGTCCGTGACGAAGCCGGCGGCCGGGTCCTGGCCGACGTACCCGATCTCGGCGGCGCGCTCGCGCGGCGGGCGATGCACGATCGAGGTGCCCTCGAGCAGCACGTCGCCAGCGAGGGTGCCGCCGCTGAAGCGGGGCACCAGGCCGCTGATCACGCCGAGGAGGGTGGACTTGCCCGCGCCGGTCGGCCCGGAGACGACGACCAGCTCGCCCTCCTCGATCGCCAGGTCGACGCCGGCCAGGACGGGCCGCGGTCGCTCGGGGAGGGTGACGGTGATGCCGCGGAGCTCGAGGAGGTTCATGCGGCGGCCTGCATCGTCCGGGGCTCTCGTTCGCTCGGCTGGGCTGCGTCGGTCAGGCGCGGGGCCGGGGCGATCACGGCCGGCAGCAGGCCGATCAGGATGCCGATCAGTGCGGTGAGGCTGATCTGCGGGGCAAGCCCGAGGTCCGGCCCGGCGATCGCGTACTGGTTCTGCGCGACCCACGAGCCGACGCGGCCGAGGGCGACCGCGACCAGCGCGACCCCGGTCTCGGGCCAGCGCCACGGGTCGGGGCGGTAGACCGTCCGTCCGACGCGGCGACCCGCGGCCGCCATCCCGGCGACGCAGACCGTGACGCTGACCACGATCACCACGGCGCCACGGTTGATGCGCAGTCGCATGCCGGCGACCGCCGGATGCCAGGGCCCGCCGAGGAAGGTCTGGTCGAGCAGCGCGTACGCCCCGGCGCAGACGCCGAACAGACCGAGCATCATCAGCGCGCCGGTGACCCGTCGCTCGCGTGGGGTGGCGGTGCCGGCGCGGCCGTACCCGCGCGTGTCCATGCCGGCGGCCAGGCTGAGGGAGCGCTCGAGGGCGTCCTCGAGCACGGGGACCACGAAGCGGCGCAACCGGCCGCGACGGCCGGTCTCCCCCGCCCGCAGCCGCTGGGCGCGACGCACGCGCTGGGCGCTCTCGGCCAGCTGCGGCAGGACACTGATCGCCACGACCACGGCGGTGCCGACCTCGTAGAGCGCGCTCGGCATCGAGCGGAGCAGGCGCTTCGGGTTGGCCAGCGCGTTCGCGGCGCCGACCGCGATCACGATCGCGGCCAGCCGCAGGCCGTCGTAGAGCCCGGCCAGCAGCGACTCGCGCGTGACCGGGCCGAGCAGGGTGATCCCGAGGACCCAGTCGGGCAGCGGGATCTGCGGCAGCGTGAAGAGGACCGTGCCGCCGAAGCCGCCACCGAGCAGGATCCGGAACCCGACCCGGATCACCACGATCACCACCCCGGCCGCGACGTAGAGGCGGAAGGTGCGCGCCCACGGCTGATCGGAGCGGCGCGCGCTCACCACGAGCGCAGCCACCCCGATCAGCAGCAGGAGCAGGTACGGGTTGGTGGTCTGCGACGCGTACGACGCCAGCCCGATCGCCCAGAGCCACCAGGCGATCGGGTGGAGGTCGCGTGCCAGTCGCGCCATGTCGTACGGGTCAGACCTTCCGGCGCCGGGCCAGCGCGATGCCGCCGGCCACGACCGCGAGGACTGCGATGACGGCGGGCGGGACCCACCCGGGCAGGCCGCCGGTGTCAGCGGCCTCGGTCGAGGTCACGGGCGTGATGTCACCGGTCCCCGGGGTCGCTCCGCCGGACGACGTCGCGGCCTGGGCAGATGCCGACGCGCTCGGCGATGCAGCCGGTGCGCTGGCGGAGGCACTGGTGGAGGCACTGGCGGAGGCGCTCGACGTGGCAGCCGACGAGGCCGAGGCCGTCGTGCTCGTCGCAGTGCTCACCGCGTTCGCAGAGGCGGAGGGCGCAGGGGCCGCCTTCGGGGCTGGCTTCGTCGCCTTCGTGCTCCTGGTGCCCGACTTCGCCGGGGCCGATGCCGTCTTCGCGCTCGGGGTCGGGCTGGGCTGCGTCACCCGGACGGGCTGCGGAGCGGTGCCGGGCTGCTTGCGGGTGTTGGAGGACTGCCAGACGAAAGCGACGCTGTCCCCAGCGCGGACCGGCTGGGTGTAGACGCCCTGGCTTGCGTAGGCCCAGGCGCCGCCCTGCTTGGAGATGAAGAGTCCCCAGTACGCATCCGTCGCCATGCACGGGGAGCCCGGGGCCGGCATGCTCTGCACGCGGCAGACGAAACCGGGGTTGTTGGGGTCGTTGGTCAGGGTGACTCCGGCGCTGTCGAACGCGGCGGCCGCATCGGAGCCGCTCCCACACCCGGTGCCGACCCCGCCGCCGAGAGCGCCGAAGTCGACGACGACGCCGACCCCGGAGCTCGAGCAGTAGGCGGCCTGCGCGGCCGGGCCGAACGGAACGGACAGGCCGATGGCGGCGGTGGCCAGGAGGACCGCCGCCGCCATCAGGCCGGCACAACGCTGGATCAACGGACGACCTTGAGCGCGGTCGCGCCGGTGCGATCGGCGAAGGCGCCGGTGGCGACGAGCTTCTTCTTGCCCGGTGCGTTCCGCTTCGCGACCCGGCCCTTGAACACGGCGGTTCCGTTGGCGTTCGCGGTGGCCTTGCCGAGCTTCGCCTTGGCGAGCTTGAGGGTCACCTTCTCCCCCGCCCAGAGGCCCTTGATCCGGACCGTGATCCGCTGGCCGCGGTGAGCCTTCTTCGGGGCGGCGACCTTGAGGGTCGTGGCGGTGTCGATCTTCAGCGCGGCGGTCGCCGTGGTGCCCGAGGCGGTCGACGCCGTCACGGAGGCCGCGGCGCCCTTGGCCGGAGCCGTGACCGTGAAGGAGGTCGTGCCCGGGGCCAGGAGGCGGGCAGCACCGGCGCCGGTGACGCAGACGCGCTCACCGGCCGCGACGCCGGCGAGGCTGAGCGTCGCCTTGGCGCCGGGCTTCACCGCGGCAGGCGTCTGGCTGATCTTGAGGGCCGTCGCGGCCGGCAGGGCGGTGAGCGCACCGAGGCTCTGCGAGGTGACCGAGAGCGCCGAGCCCAGCTTCTGGCCGGTGCCGATGCCTGAGGCCAACGCGGCGTCGTAGTTGTCGCTCGCGTAGAGGACGGCGCCGCGGTCCGCAGCGAGGCCACTCGCGCAGCCGGCGATCGGGGCGATCTGCAGCGAGCGCAGCAGCGCCACGGTCGGCGCTGCCGCGGAGGCGTGGCCGCTGACGAGGAGAGCGCGCGCAGCGAGACCGGCGGAGTTGGTGCTGGTGTAGTCGCCGTAGCTCGACGGCTCGCTGTAGCTGCCGTCAGCCTTCTGATGCGTCGACAGCCAGGTCGCCGCCTTGCCGATCGCGGTGGTGACGGCGGTGCTCGGCGTCGCGAGGGTGCTGAGCGCGATCACCGCGCTGGCGGTGGCGTCGGGGCTGGACGCGGTCTGCTCGGTGCTCCCCGTCGCACCGACGCAGTCCTGGGTCGCGGCGTCCACCGCGTCGAACTTCGACCGGAAGCCACCGTCGGCGCACTGCTGGTGGAGGAGATAGCCCAGCGCATCACCGAGCGAAGCTGAACCGGTCGCACCGAGAGCCTCCACGGCCCAGGACTGGGCGTCCGTGCCGGTCCACTCGCTGAACGTCTGGTCGAGGAGACGGCCCTTCGCGGCAGGCGCGGAGGTCGTCGGCGTCACCGTGGTCGTGGGCGTGTAGTCCGGCCCCGGGCCGTAGGTGGTAGTGGCGACCTGCACGGTCTCGCCGCCCTGCGCGATGTGCGCCTCGAGGTCGCTGGTGAGCTGCGCGTTCGCCGCGCCACCCAGCGTGGAGGCCCAGGCACCCTCGGCCGTCTCCTGCGCGGAGCGGTGGTCGTCACCGAGCGCGGCCGCCGCGGCGGTCGTGATCGACCCCGCGACCGTCGAAAGCTCCGGCGAGCCGACCTCGGAGAGGCCCTTGGCGAAGTCGGCGGTGGCGCTGATGCTGGGCGTCGTGCCGTCGAAGCCCGGCAGAAGGCCGGTCTGGCCCAGGTTGCCGTGGAGCCAGGAGATCGCATCCCTCAGACCGGCCGGCTGAGCCGTCGCGGCCTGGGCCGTACCGGCCGGGAGGGTGAGGGCGCCGGCGGCGAGAGCCGCGGCGGCGAGGGCGCTGGTGCGCCGGAGCAGGGTGTTCATGGGTCCTTCCCGCTGCGTGCGGCGGGTGGACCGGTCCTCAGACGTGGTCGACCCGCTGCGTAACCTCGGCAGCGATGTGGTCAAGACGCTCCGTGGCAGGTGCTCCGGCTTCCCTCAGGGGGTCACGGTTGCGGGTCAGCGCCGGAGTCTCACCGGCTTCCCCCGCTACGGGCGCATATGGAATTTGAGTACGGCGCAGCCTAACCCGTGCCCGCAGAGGAACGACCGCCGCGACCATGGGGAATCCCACAGTGCGGCGGTCGTGACCGTCAGAGTCGGTACGTCAGCTGAGCTTCTGCCGCGCTACGCGCGGCGGCTCAACTCAGCCGTTCGACGATCAGCTGCTGCACCCGAGCGGCGTCGGCCTGGCCACGGGTGGCCTTCATGACCGCGCCGACGATGGCGCCGGCGGCCTTCACGTTCCCGCCGCGGATCTTCTCGGCGATGTCGGGCTGCGCGGCGAGCGCGTCCTCGATGGCGGCCAGCAGGGGGCCGTCGTCGGAGACGAGCGCGAGACCGCGCTTCTCGATGATCTCGGCCGGTGTGCCCTCGCCGGCGAAGAGGCCGTCGAAGACCTGGCGCGCCAGCTTGTCGTTGAGGGTGCCCGCGTCGATGAGCTTCTGGACCTCGGCGACCTGGGCCGGCGAGACGCCCGCATCGACCAGGTCCACACCGGCCTCGTTGGCCCGGCGGGAGATCTCCGAGAGCCACCACTTGCGGGCGGCCTGCGGAGCAGCGCCGGCAGCGACGGTCTCCTCGATCAGGTCGATCGCGTCGGCGTTGATGGCGTCGCGCATCTCGAGATCGGTGAAGCCCCAGTCGGCCTGAAGGCGGACCCGGCGCTCGGCCGGCGGCTCGGGCAGGGTAGCCCGCAGCTCCTCGACCCACTCGCGCGACGGCGCGACCGGCACCAGGTCGGGCTCCGGGAAGTAGCGGTAGTCCTCGGCGTCGGACTTCTCGCGGCCCGACGAGGTGGTGCCGTCGGACTCGTGGAAGTGGCGCGTCTCCTGCAGCACGGAGCCGCCGGAGAGCAGGATGCCGGCGTGCCGCGACATCTCGTAGCGCACCGCGCGCTCCACCGAGCGCAGGGAGTTGACGTTCTTCGTCTCCGAGCGGGTGCCGAGCTTGTCCGAGCCCTTCGGGGCCAGCGACAGGTTCACGTCGCAGCGCATCGAGCCCTGGTCCATCCGGACGTCGGAGACGCCCAGGGCCTTGACCAGGTCGCGCAGCGCGGAGACGTACGCCTTGGCCACCAGCGGCGCCTTCGCGCCCGTGTTCAGGATCGGCTTGGTGACGATCTCGATCAGCGGGATGCCCGCGCGGTTGTAGTCGATCAGCGAGTAGTCGGCGCCCTGGATGCGACCCGTGGAGCCACCCACGTGGGTGGCCTTGCCGGTGTCCTCCTCCATGTGCGCGCGCTCGATCTCGATGCGGAAGGTCTCACCCTCCACCTCGACGTCGAGGTAGCCCTCGAAGGCGATCGGCTCGTCGTACTGGCTGGTCTGGAAGTTCTTCGGCATGTCCGGGTAGAAGTAGTTCTTCCGCGCGAAGCGGCACCACTCCGCGATCTCGCAGTTGAGCGCGAGACCGATCCGGATGGCCGACTCGACCGCCTTGGCGTTGACCGCCGGCATGGCGCCGGGCAGGCCGAGGCAGGTCGGGCAGACGTTCGTGTTGGGCGCACCGCCGAAGACGGCCGGGCAGCCGCAGAACATCTTGGTGTTCGTGTTGAGCTCGACGTGGACCTCGAGGCCCATGGCCGGGTCGAACTTCTCCAGGACCTCGTCGAAGTCGATGAGCGTCTCCGTCATGTCAGTTCGCTCCCTTCGGGGCGTACGCGGCCGGGGTGATCTGGCCGCCCCACTGCTCGAACAGGGCCGACTCGAGCGCGGCACCCACGCGGTAGAGGCGGGCGTCCTCGAGCACGGGCGCGAGGAACTGGATGCCGGTCGGCAGACCGTCGGCGGACGAGAGGCCCGAGGGGATCGAGATGCCCGGGACGCCGGCGAGGTTCGCCGGGATGGTGGCGAGGTCCTGCAGGTACATCGCCAGCGGGTCGTCGGCCTTCTCACCGATCGGCCACGCGGTGGACGGCGCGGTCGGGCTGACCAGCACGTCGACCTGCTCGAAGGCCTTCTTGAAGTCCTCGATGATCAGGGTCCGGATCTTCTGGGCCTGGCCGTAGAAGGCGTCGTAGTAGCCGCTCGAGAGGGCGTACGTGCCGATGATGATGCGGCGCTTGACCTCGTCGCCGAAGCCGGCGTCGCGGGAGACCTTCATGACCTCCTCGGCGCTCGGGCTGCCCTCGGGCGTGACTCGGCGGCCGTACCGCATGGCGTCGAACTTGGCGAGGTTGGAGGAGCACTCCGCCGGGAGGATCAGGTAATAGGCCGCCATCGCGTGCACGAAGCTCGGGAGGCTGACCTCGACGACGTCGGCGCCCATCTCCTTGAGCAGGGCGACCGACTCGTCGAAGCGCTCCACGACGTCGGCGTTCCACGCATCGCCCTGGAGCTCCTTGACGATGCCCACCCGGAGTCCGTTGAGGTCACGGGCGGCACCGGCACGGGCTGCGTCGGCCAGGCCGGTGACGGCGTTGGGGACCGAGGTGGAGTCGCGCGGGTCGTGGCCGCCGATCAGCTCGTGCAGCAGCGCCGAGTCGAGGACCGTACGGGTGCAGGGACCGAGCTGGTCGAGCGAGTTGGCCAGCGCGATCACGCCGTAGCGCGAGACCGAGCCGTAGGTCGGCTTCACGCCGACGGTGCCGGTCATGGCGCCGGGCTGGCGGATCGAGCCGCCGGTGTCGGACCCGATCGCGAGCGGGGCCTGGAAGGCTCCGACCGCGGCCGCGGAGCCGCCACCGGAGCCGCCGGGGATCCGGTCGTGGTCCCACGGGTTGCGGGTCGGGCCGTACGCGCTGTTCTCGGTGCTGGACCCCATGGCGAACTCATCCATGTTGGTCTTGCCGAGGATCGGCAGGCCGGCGGCCTTGATCTTCGCGGTGACGGTGCCGTCGTACGGCGGGATCCAGCCCTCGAGGATGCGGGAGCCCGCGGTGGTGGGCAGACCCTCGGTGGTGAGGACGTCCTTGATCGCGATCGGGACTCCGTCGAGCTCGTGCAGCGGGTTGCCCGCCTTGCGACGCTCGTCGGAGGCGCGGGCCTGGGCGAGCGCGCCCTCGGCGTCGACGTGCAGGAAGGCGTGCAGCTCGCCATCCGTGGCGGCGATCTGGTCGAGGTGCGCCTGGGTCAGCTCGACCGAGGTGACCTCACCGGAGGCGAGTGCCGCGGCCTGCTCGGCGGCGGTCCTGTGGATCCAGCTCACTGCTCGTCCCCCAGGATCCTCGGCACGGAGAACTTGTCGTCCTCCTGCGCCGGCGCGGCGGCGAGCGCCTGCTGCGGCGTCAGGCCCGGCACGACGACGTCCTCACGGAAGACGTTGGTCATCGGGATGGGATGGGACGTCGCGGGCACATCGGGGCCGGCCACGCCCTGGATCGAGGCGACCGACTCGAGGATCACGTTGAGCTGTGGAGCGAGGTGCTCCAGCTCGGCGTCGCTCAGGTCGATCCGGGCGAGGTCGGCCAGATGGCGCACCTCGTCACGGGAGAGTTCAGGCATAGCGCTGAGTCTAGTGGGCCGGATCTGCGCGCCGATGCCGCCCGTCACCCACCTCCGTGGATATAGTCATGTTACTTACTTGACTTAATCGGAGGGGTGGCCATGACCCGAGCGAACGCCACGCACAAGCCGCGCATCGTCATCGTCGGCGCGGGAGCCGCCGGCGCGCTCAGCGCCCTGCACCTGACGCGCGAGGCGGGCCGGCGCTCGACGGCCGTCGAGATCGTCCTTCTCGACCCCGCCGACCGCTGGGCGCGCGGCACCGCCTTCGGCACCGCCGACGACCAGCACCTCCTCAACGTGCCAGCCTCCGGGATGAGTGCCCTGCCCGAGGACCCGACCCACTTCGTCGCCTGGCGGCGCCGCAACGGCGGCTCGCCCGACGGCTACGTCTTCGCCCCGCGCCGGGAGTGGGCGCGCTACCTCGACGAGACCCTCTCCGAGGCCGTGCGCCAGGCGGGCGGTGAGGTCACCGTCGAGCATCGCCGCACCCGGGCGGTGGGCGTACGACGCCACACCTGCGGCGCAGCGGTGACCACCTCGGACGGTGAGGAGATCGCGTGTCAGGCGGTCATCGTCGCCACCGGCCTGCCCGCCGCCGGCCACCATTGGGCGCCGCCCGAGCTGGCGGACTCGCCCTTCTTCGTCCCGGATCCGTGGGCGCCCGGCGCCATCGACGTCGTCCGGCGCGACCGCACCGGCCCCGCCGACGTCCTGCTGGTCGGCGCCGGCCTGACCATGGTGGACCTGACCCTGAGCCTCACCGGGGAGGACGCGCGTACGGACCGGGTCCTGCACGCCCTCTCCCGCTCGGGCCGGCTCCCCCACCCGCACGCCCCGGCCCTCAAGCCGGCCGCGATCCCCGACGTCAGCGACTGGGGCGCCGACCTGGCGTCGATCCGCGAGCGCACCCACGAGCACCTCCACCGCGTCTGGGAGAGCGCGGGCGACTGGCGCCCCGCCGTCGACGGCCTCCGCTTCCAGCTCGCCACCCTCTGGGGCCGGCTCACCGAGGAGGACCGCGCGGCGTTCCTGGCCACCGACGCCGGCGAGTGGAACGTCGTCCGTCACCGGATGGCGCCCTCCAGCGACGTCGTCATCCGCGAGCTCACCCACGTCGGCCGGCTCGACCAGCTGGTCGGCGAGGTCCGCAGCGCCGAGCCGCTGCCGCGCGGCGGCCTGCGCGTGACGCTCAGCGACGACCGCACCCTCGACGTCGGCTGGGTGGTCAACTGCACCGGCCCGCGGCTCGACATCCGCACACTCGGCAACCCGCTGCTCGACGACCTCCTCCGTGACCGCAAGGGCGGCGCCCTCGCAACGCTGGCCACCGCCGGGATGGGCGTCCGGACCGATCACGGCCGTCTCGTCGACGAGGTCGGCTCCACCGCCGCACCGCTATGGACGCTGGGCGCGCTGCGCAAGGGTGAGCTGTGGGAGTCGACAGCCGTGCCCGAGATCCGTACGCAGGCCCTGGCGCTCGCCACCGGCGTGCTCGACGCCGTCGCACCGCTGCCCCGTCGCCTCGCCGACGGCACCGTCGTGCCCGGCACCCACCCGGCGGCCCGGCCGCGTGACCCGCTCGGCCTCCCGCTGTCGACCACCGCGGAGGCCGCCGCCGCCTACAACGCGGGCCTGGAGCGCGTCATGCGGCTGCAGTCCGGCGGCGAGGACCTGATCCGCGAGGCCACTCGCCTGGACCCGGACTTCGCGATCGCTCATGCCGCGCTGGCGATGCTCGGCCACGAGGCGGGCGCGTCGGCCGACGTACAGGCCTCCTTGCGCGCGGCCCAGCGCGCAGCGAGGCGCCGTGGCGACGACCGCGAGCGCAGCTTCGTCGAGATGGTCGCCCAGCGCGTCCGCGACGCCCGGCACGAGGGCGCGATCGCGCTGCGCCGCCACGTCGCCGAGCACCCGCGCGACGTCCTCGCGGTCTCCGCAGCCGTGCCGACGATCGCCTTCTCCGGCCTCATCGACGTCCAGCAGGAGGCCTGGGACCTGGTCGAGGGGCTCGCGCCCGCCTATGGCGACCACTGGTGGTACATCTCGCTGCTCGCCTTCATCCGCCAGGACCAGGGCCGGTACGAGGAGGCCGGACTGCTCGCCGAGAGCGCGCTGTCGTGCGAGCCCTCGTCAGGGCACGCCGTGCACGCGCTCACCCACGTCTTCTACGAGACCGGGCAGCACGAGACCGGCCGCGAGTGGCTCGACCACTGGGTGGCGGCGAGCGGTCGCTCGGCCAGCCACCGGGCGCACTTCTCCTGGCACGCCGCGCTGCACGAGCTCGCGCTCGGCGACACCGAGGCCGTCCGCGCCCGCTACTACTCCCAGCTCGCGCCGCCGGCGGTCACGGGCGTACGCGCGCTGGTCGACTCCGCCTCGCTGCTGTGGCGCTGGCGGATCACGATCTCCTCGTGGGACCCGGCCGAGACCGACCCGCCGCCGATCGAGCCGGTGCTCGCCGCGGTCGGCGAGGAGCTGCTCGATCGACCGGGCACGCCGTTCATCGCGCTGCACGCCGCGCTGGCGATCGCCGCCACCGGCGACCGGGCCCGTCTGGTCGCGCTCGGCGAGTGGTGCCGCTCGGCCGCGGAGTCCCCGACCCGGGAGGTCGTCGCTCCGATCGTCGATGCACTCGTCGCTGCCGCCGACGACCGCTGGGCCGACGCCGCCGAGATCCTGTCCGGTGTCATCCCGGCGCTGGTGACGGTGGGCGGCTCGGCCGCTCAGCGCGAGGTCATCGAGGAGTCGCTGCTGCTGTGCGAGCAGCGCGCCGGCCTGGTCGCGGAGGCCCGCACCCTGCTGGAGGCCCGTCTCGAACGCCGCTCCTGCAAGCTGGATGCCGACCGGGCCGAGCTGCTCACCCGGTGACCGACTGCGGCATCGACCGCGGCGACCCATCGCCCGGTGCATGGCGCTCTTGCAGACGTTGTCGCCGTGCACGAGCTTGCAGGAGTAGTCGGACGTGGCGCGTTCATCGTCGCGACCGTGACCCGCGTGATCGCCCCCATCCGAGTGGACTCTGAAAACCTGCGACCAACCGGACGCGACCTCACCGCATCTGTCAGGGTGACCACCGAGACAGGGAGTGTGGATGACCCGCAGACCCACCGACGAGCAGTTCGACGCGTTCGTCACCGACGCCTGGAGACCGCTCTACCGGACGGCGTACCTGCTCCTCGGCGAGCACACCGCCGCCGAGGACCTGACGCAGGCCGCCCTCACCAAGACGTACGCGGCATGGCCGCGCATCCGTGAGACCGCGGCCGCCCACGGCTACGCCCGCACCACGCTCCTCAACGAGGCCCGCACGCTTTTCCGCAAGGCGTCGTGGCGACGCGAGCTCGCCTCCGGCGACCTCCCCGAGCCACCGCCCGCGGACGGTGTCGATCCGTCCGACCGTCCGACCGTGCTGGCGGCGCTGCGCGAGCTGCCTGCGGGGCAGCGGGCCGTGATCGCGCTGCGGTTCTACGAGGACCTGAACGTCGAGCAGACCGCAGCGCTCCTCGACTGCTCCGCCGGCACGGTCAAGAGCCAGACCTCCGCCGGACCGACCAAGCTGCGCCGCCTCCTGGGCGACGCCATCCTTCCCGAAGGAGCCCTCCATGACTGACCGCCTGAGCACTCTCCTGCACGACGAGGCCCACGACCTCGCCATCCCCGACGCCCCGACGGGCGCGATCCTGACCGCGGGCCGCCGGCGCGTCCGCCGCCGGCGCACCGCCGTCGTGTCGATCGCGGCTGCCGCCGTGATCACCGGTGGCGCGCTGGTGCACGTCGCCGGCGCCAGGGCTCGTACGCCCGTCGTCCTCGACCCCGCGACCGCGCCGGCCGCCACCGACTGGGCGGTCGCGCAGGGCTCGGTCGTGCACCTCGGCACCGGCGCCACGGTGAAGGTGCCGGGTCAGGTCAAGTCGATGTACTACACGTCGGCCGGCACGCTGCTGCGGTTCGGCGCCTCCCCCTACACCGACGGTCCGCACACCAGCGGCTCGAGCTACTGGCTCGCGCGCCCGGACGGGACCCTGACCGACCTCCGCTTCAGTCTCAACGACCGCGTGCCGGGCTCGGATCCGTCGCTCCCCTACCTCGCCTATGCCGACAAGGGCGCGGACGACGAGCACTGGATGCTCGTGATCCGCGACGTCCGCGACGGCAGCACGGTGCGGGAGATCCCGTTCCGAGGCACCTCGACCTGGAACGGCTGGGCCGCTCCGCCGGTCTCGCTGTCCGGCGACCACGCGTACATCGGTGTCGACGGCACCCTGCTGGACGTGCGCTGGCGCACCGGCCGGGTCGAGGAGACGACCGTGCCCGAGCACATGCCCGAGACGCGCGGCGGACGCGAGATCGTCAGCAACGACGCACAGGGCAGGATCCAGGTGGTCGACCTCGCCTCCGGCGCGGTGCTCAAGACCATCACGTACGACCCGAGCGTCGGAGTGGAGCGCTACCCGCAACTCTCCACGGACGGCACCCACCTGGCGCTGCTGCCGTACGCGATGTGCACCGACGACGGATCCTGCAGCTATGAGGGCAGGTCGGCCAGGATCATCGACCTCGCCACCGGTGCATCGCGCACCACCTCGCTGGAGTACGGCGCGTTCGGGTGGACCGCGACCGGTCGCCTGCTCGTCGTCGATGGGGCCTCGGTGAAGTCGTGCGATCCCGACACGATGGCGTGCACCAGCACCCCCGTCACCCTGGACGGCACCGGCCCGATCCGGGTCAGCGGGAACAACAACGAGTCCTGACCACTCGACCCGCAGGAACTGACCTCTCGACCCGCGATATGTGACCTCTCGACCTCAGAGGGCGTCGGGGCCGGCTTCGAGCAGTTTCGCGAAGCCGGCCTCGTCGAGGATGGTGAGCCCGAGCTCCTCGGCCTTGTCGGCCTTGGAGCCCGCGTTCTCGCCGATGACGACGTAGTCGGTCTTCTTCGAGACCGAGCCGGCGGCCTTGCCTCCGCGGCTGATGATCGCCTCCTTCGCCGAGTCGCGGGAGAAGCCCTCGAGCGAGCCGGTGACCACGATCGTCAGCCCCTCGAGGGTGCGCTCGATCGACTCGTCGCGCTCGTCGGCCATCACCACGCCGGCCGCTGCCCACTTGTCGACGATCTCGGCGTGCCACGGCTCGCGGAACCACGCGATCAGCGAGTCGGCGATCACCCCGCCCACACCCTCGATCTCGGCGAGCCGGGCGCGGGCGGCCAGGGCGCCGGCCGACGCCGACTCCACCGCCTCGCCGCTCACCTCGGCGGCCTCGTCCGCGTCGGGATCGACCTCCGCCGAGACGGCCGGGTCCGCCGCCCGCACGACCTCGCGCAGCGCCTCCATCGAGCCGAACTCCCCCGCGACCGCACGCGAGGCCGTCGGGCCGACGTGGCGGATGGAGAGCCCGACCAGGACGCGCCACAGCGGCACGGACCTCCGCTCCTGGAGGTTGCTCAGCAGCTTGTGCGCGGTGGCGGTGAGCTGCGGCCCGTCCTCGCCCTTCTTGGGGGCTCGGGTGAACAGCGGCGTCGCGGCGAGCTTCGCCTCGTCGAGGTCGAAGATGTCGCCCTCGTTGCGCAGGGCACCGGACTCGAGCAGCGCGACGCAGGCTTCGTATCCCATCCCCTCGATGTCGAAGGAGCCGCGGCCGGCGACATGGTTGACCCGCTCGGTCACCTGGGCGCGGCAGTACTGGTGGTTGGGGCAGCGGCGGTCCTTGTCGCCGGCCTTCTGCTCGACCAGCGGCGTGCCGCAGGCGGGGCACTCGGTCGGGGGCGTCCACTCCGGCAGGCCGTCGGGGCGCAGCGCCAGCACCGGGCCGAGGATCTCGGGGATGACGTCGCCGGCCTTGCGCAGCACGACGGTGTCGCCGGGGCGCACGTCCTTGCGGGCCACCTCGTAGAAGTTGTGCAGCGTCGCCATCTCGACCGTGGAGCCCGCGACCTTGACCGGCTCCATCACGCCGAACGGCGTGACCCGGCCCGTACGGCCGGTGTTGACCGCGATCTCCTTGAGGAGGGTGTTGACCTCCTCGGGCGGGTATTTGTACGCGATCGCCCAGCGCGGCGCCCGCGAGGTGGAGCCGAGGCGGCGCTGGAGCGAGACGTCGTCGACCTTGATCACCACGCCGTCGATCTCGTGGGTGAGCACCTCCGGGTCGTGCCGGTGCTCCGCGAAGTAGGCGATGAACTCCTCGACGCCCGCCAGGTCGGGGACGACCTTGACCAGCGGCGAGATCGGAAGGCCCCACGACGAGAGCGCGGCGTAGGCACCCGACTGCGAGGTGGCCTCGAAGCCCTCGCGAGCGCCGATGCCGTGGCACGTCATCCGCAGGCGGCGCGATGCGGTGATGGCCGGGTCCTTCTGCCGCAGCGAGCCGGCCGCAGTGTTGCGCGCGTTGGCGTAGAGCGGCTTTCCGGCCGCCTCCTGCTCGGCGTTGATCTCCTCGAAGCGCTTCGTGGGCAGGTAGACCTCGCCGCGCACCTCCACCAGCGCCGGCACCGGGTGCTCGGCCGAGCCGGTGAGGCGCTGCGGGATGCCCTCGATGGTGAGCACGTTGGCGGTGACGTCCTCGCCCGTACGGCCGTCACCGCGGGTCAGGGCCCGGGTCAGCCGTCCGTCCTCGTAGAGCAGGTTGATCGCGAGGCCGTCGAACTTCACCTCGCAGAGCAGCTCCGGCGTGGTGCCGGCGTCGCGTACGACGCGCTCATGCCAGGCGGTGACCTCGTCGGCGGAGAAGGCGTTGTCGAGCGACTCCATCCGCTGGAGGTGGTCGATCGAGGCGAAGGCGGTGCCCTCGTAGGTGCCCTTGCCCATCACCCGTTGCGTGGGGCTCTCGGGCGTGACGAGCTCCGGGTACTGCTCCTCGAGCTCGCCGAGGCGGCGCAGCAGCGCGTCGTACTCGGCGTCGGAGAGCGGGGTGGAGCCGTCGCGGTAGTAGGCGTCCGAGGCCGCCTCGATCTGCGCGGCGAGCTCGGCGTGGATGCTCGCGGGGTGCTGGACGGCGCGCTCGTCGTTCATAGAGCACATCTTGCCGCGCCCCACCGACAGGTGGGGACGCGGCAAGCGGTTGTGCGTGCGATCAGGCCTCGGACGAGGCCGCCGATCAGGCCGAGGCGCTCTCCTCCGAGGCGTTGAGCTCGGCCGTGTGGTGCGGCGTGGTGCTGACACCCTGGACCGTGATCTTGCGCGAGCGGGCCTTCTCCGCGACCGGGATCCGGAGCCGCAGGACGCCGGCGTCGTACGCCGCCTCGATCCGCTCGAGGTCGAGGTTGTCGCCCAGGACGAGCTGGCGGCTGAAGAGGCCGCGAGGCCGTTCGGACGCGAGCAGCTCCCAGTCGCCGTTGCGGGCGGGGCGCTCGGCCTTGACCGTGAGCACGTTGCGCTCGACGTCGAGGTCGAGCGTGTCGGGCGCGATGCCGGGCAGGTCGAACTCGACCACGAAGGTCTCGCCCTCACGCCAGGCGTCCATCGGCATGATCGCGGGTCGCGAGGTCGTGCCCGTGCCGAGGAGCTGCTGGGCGAGCCGGTCGAAGTCACGGAACGGGTCGGTACGCATCAACATGGTTCACCTCCGATGTAGTGGGTCGGCGATCTATAGTGATCGCTATAGGTTTCTTATAGCGCGCCGCAGACAAGGAGGCAAGTCGGATGGAGTCGATCGATCCCCTGACCGAGAGCCGCGCCCTCTTCGCCATCTCGGTGGCTGCCGACCTGGTCGGCACCGGCGTGCAGAACCTACGCGCGTACGAGCGCCGCGGGCTCGTCGAGCCACAGCGGACGCCGGGCGGCACCCGCCTGTACGCACCCGCGGACATCGACCGGCTGCGTCGCATCACCGAGCTCCTCGGCGCCGGCCACAACCTCGCCGGCGTCGAGTCGGTGCTCGCCCTCGAGCGCGAGAACGCCCTCCTGCGCGCGGAGATCCGGCAGCTGCGCGAGCAGGCCGGGGACGCTCCGGTCTAGTCCAGTCGGAAAAACCGGCTTGGCGGGAATGAAACGTCGTCGTACTGTCTTGGATGAAACGAAACGGTTTCGTTTCATTGTGAACACGACGTTAACTCCAGGAGTCTCCGGTGAACCTTCCACGCCCCCTCGCCCGCCCTCGTATCGAGGGTGACCGGGAGCAGGAGATCCTCCAGACCGCCCTCACCATCCTCGGTGAGGTCGGCTATGACCGGCTCACCATGGACGCCGTCGCCGCTCGGGCGAAGGCCTCCAAGGCGACGCTGTACCGGCGCTGGTCCACCAAGGCCAAGCTCGTCATCGACGCGCTTCACGCCACCAAGGACCACGGGCCGATCCCGGAGGACACCGGCAGTCTGCGCGGCGACCTCCAGGCGGCGTTCTGCGGGCTCGGTGGCCTCACCGACCCGGAGATGGTCGCCACCATGGGTAGCGTCATCACCGCCATCAGCCGCGACGCTGAGTTCGCCCGCGAGTTCCGCGAGCAGTTCATCGCCGCCAAGGTCGAGCTCAGCCGCATCATCTGGGACCGCGCCGCCGCCCGAGGCGAGCTCCGTCCCGACCTCGACATCGACCTCATCAGCCACGCCATGCCCGGCGTGGTGCTGCACCGCGTCTTCATGCTCGGCGAGACCGCTACCGAGGACCTCGTCACCCGCGTGATCGACCAGATCGTCATTCCGGCCGCATCCGGCCCTATCACCACGACCAACAAGGACTGACCCATGTCTTCCATCGCTCAGGCGGACCCGCCTGTCGAGGCGCCGACCGGCTCCCGCAACCTGGGGTTCGCGCTCGTCCTCATCCTCATCGCCCAGCTGATGGTGGTGCTCGACGCCACCATCGCCAACATCGCGCTGCCGTACATCGGCCAGGACCTGGAGATCTCCCAGGCGAACCTGACCTGGATCGTCACTGGCTACTCGCTCGCATTCGGCGGCCTGCTGCTCCTCGGCGGCCGGCTCGGCGATCTCTACGGTCGCCGCCGGATGTTCATGCTCGGTCTCGGCACCTTCGCGATCGCGTCGCTGCTCGGCGGACTCGCGCAGAACGAGGCCCTCCTCCTGGGCGCCCGCGGCCTGCAGGGCCTCGGTGCCGCACTCGCCGCCCCGGCCGCGCTCGCGCTGATCACGACCACCTTCCCCGCCGGCCCGCAGCGCAACCGCGCGTTCGCCATGTACGGCGCCATGTCGGGTGCCGGCGCGGCCGTCGGCCTCATCCTCGGTGGCTGGCTGACCGGCCTCGACGGGATCGCCGGGCTGGACGTCCACGGCTGGCGTCTGACCTTCCTCATCAACGTCCCGATCGGCCTCGTCGCGGCCGCGCTCGCCCCGCGGGTGCTGACCGAGTCGGAGCCGCACCACGGACAGCTGGACATCCCCGGCGCGATCACCGGCACGCTCGGCCTGCTCGCGATCGTCTTCGGCCTCACCCGGGCCGGCGAGGCGGATTACGGCTGGGGCTCCGGCCAGGCCATCGGCTCCCTCGTCGCCGGCGTGCTGCTGCTCGTCGCCTTCGCGGTGGTCGAGTCCCGGGTGGAGCACCCGCTGCTGCCGATGCGTATCTTCGCCAACCAGACCCGCGCGACGAGCTTCATCGCCATGATGATCGCCCCCGCCGCGATGTTCGCGATGTTCTACTTCCTCAGCCTGTTCATCCAGCAGCTCATGGGCTACAGCCCGCTGCGCGCCGGCTTCGCGTTCCTGCCGTTCTCCTTCGGTGTCGTCACGGGTGCCACGATCTCCTCCAATCTCGTGGCCAAGGTCAACGCCCGTTTCATCGCCGGCACCGGCACCCTGATGGCGGCCGTCGCGCTGTTCGCCTTCTCGCGGATCTCCGCTCACGACGCCCCCAGCCAGGTGCTCGCCGCCATGGCGAAGGGCTCGACCGCCGGCACCAACGTCAACTACTGGGCGCACATCTTCCCGTTCATCGTGCTGATGTCCGTGGGCATGGGCATGGTGTTCGTCCCGCTCATGCTGACGGCCGTCCACCACGTCCGCACCGAGGACTCCGGCATCGGCTCGGGCGTCCTGAACACCATGCAGCAGGTCGGCGGCGCGCTCGGCCTGGCGACGCTCAGCACGGTCGCCCTGCACTTCACCAACAGCCGCACCGCCGAGGTCGCGCCGGCGCTCAGCCAGGGTCTGACCCAGGCGGGCATCGACCCGAACAAGGTCATCCCCGGCACGGATCTGACGTTCCTCCAGGGCTCGATCTTCCAGGCCAGCTTCACCGAGGGCGCGACCCACGCGTTCCTGGTCGGCGGCTTCATGATGCTCGCCACCTCGGCGATCGTCTGGCTCTTCCTCAACGTCAAGAAGGAGGAGCTGGCCACCGACGGCCCGGAGGCCCCGGTCCACGTCGGCTGACCGTCCCAGCTCGTACGTCCGAGTGCCCCACGACCCGACCGGGTCGTGGGGCACTCGTGCGTCTGGGGCGACTCGGCCGGCTCAGGCGGCCAGGGCGCTCTGGATCGCCTCGACGAAGGCGTCGAGGTCGTCGGGCTTGCGGCTGGTGATGAGGTTGCCGTCGACGACGACCTCCTCGTCCACCCACGTCGCGCCGGCGTTGCGCAGGTCGTCGGCCAGGCTCGGCCAGCTCGTCAGCCGGCGGTCCTGGGCGCGGCCGGCGGAGATGAGCAGCCACGGGCCGTGGCAGATCATCGCCAGGGGCTTACCGGCCTCGTCGAACGCCCGGACCAGCTCCTGGGCCGCGGCCTCCACCCGGATCCGATCGGCGTTGACCGTGCCACCCGGTACGACGAGCGCGTCCGTGCTCTCGATGTCCAGGTCGTCGAAGGTGCCGTCGACGTCGACCTTCCGGGTCGGCTCGGTGTCGCCCTCGGTCGCCTGGATCGCCTCGCGTTTGGTCGAGTAGACGCTGACGCTGGCGCCCGCCTCGCGCAGCCGGTCGCGTGGGACGACGAGCTCCGCCTCCTCGAAGAAGTCGGTGGCGATGATGGCGATCCGCTTTCCGGCCAAGCCGGGCATGGCAACCTCCTGGGGTCGTCGGTGGGTGACGCCCTCAGGTACCCACGATCCGGCTCAGCCGCTCAGGGATCCGGCGCTGGTGCGCGCCAGCGCCATCGCACGCCGACTCCACGCCACGCTGGCGCCGGCCATGCCGCACGACGGAGTGATCGCCAGCGACACCTCGTGCGGGTCGAGGCCGACCATGTCGAGCCAGCGCAGCACCTGCTCGGTGACCTGCTTGTCGGAGAGCCGGTCCTCGGGGTCGAGCGACGGTACGGCGCCGAGCGCCACCGTCTCATCCGCCTCCAGCGCGGCCGCGAGGTGATCGAGGTCGCGCGCGGTGAGCTGGGCCATGTCGACGGCCAGCCCCTTCGCCCCGGCGCCGCGCACCAGGTCCCACGGGGTCGCCGCCGCGCAGGAGTGCACCCACGGCTCGGCGCCCTCGTCCGCGATCGCCTCGAGCACCCACTGCAGCGCCTGGGAGGCCTCGGGGAGGTCGATGGAGCGGTGCCGGCCGTACCCGCTGGCCGTCGGGATCCTCGCGTTGAGGACGGCGTCCAGCGCGGCCTCGTCGACCTGGACGATCAGGGCCTCGACACCGGGGAGGCGCCGGCGCACGTCGCGCAGGTGGGTGCGGACGCCCTCCGCGAGCGCCTGGGCGAGCTCGCGGCGGGCACCGTGGTCGGCCAGCAGCCGGTCGCCGCGCGGGCGCTCCACGGTGGCGGCCAGCGTCCACGGCCCGGCGACCTGGATCTTGAAGGCACCGGTGTAGCCGTCCGCGAGCTCCTCGAGGACGTCGAGGTCCTGTGCGAGCAGCGACCGGGCGCGGCGCTGGTCGACGCCGGGCGAGCCGGCCGAGCCGGTGAGCCGCCAGCCGGCCGGCTGCAGGTCGGCGTCCAGGCCGTCGAGGATCGCGAGCGCCCGTCCGACCATGTCGGCGCCGACGCCGCGGGCGGGCAGCTCCGGCAGGTGCGGTAGGTCGGGCAGCTCGTCGAGGACGACCTTCACGGACTCGGCGAAGTCGGTGCCCGGCAGCGACCCGATGCCGGTGGCGACGACACTCATCGCGCTCCCTGCTCGCGGCCGGTCGCGGCGATGGTCGCCGAGCCGACGACGCGGGTGCCGTCGTAGATGACCGCAGCCTGGCCGGGCGCGATGCCGTACGCGGGGTCGAGCAGCTCGATCGCCACCTCGGAGCCGTCGCCACCGACCACCACGACCGCGCGGTGCTCGTCGCCGTGGGCGCGCAACTGGACGGTGACGCCCGCGCCCTCCAGGCGCGTCGGGACGGTGCCGCACCAGCGCGGCTTGATACCGGTGATCCGATCGACCGCGAGGTGCTCGCGCGGGCCGACCGTCACCACGCCGGAGACCGGCTCGATGTCGAGGACGAAGCGCGGCTTCCCGTCGGCAGCGGGCACGCCGAGACGCAGGCCGCGGCGCTGCCCGATCGTCATTCCCAGCGTCCCCTCGTGCGACCCGACGACCGCACCGCTCTCGTCCACGATCGCGCCCGGCGCGGTGCCCACGATGTCGGGCATCTTCTCGCGCAGCCAGCCGGCGCTGTCGCCGTCCGCGACGAAGCAGATGTCGTGCGAGTCCGGCTTGTCGGCCACGAGCAGCCCGCGACGAGCCGCCTCCTCGCGCACGAGGGGCTTGGGCGTGTCCGCGAGCGGGAAGAGGGCGTGCCGGAGCTGGTCCTGGGTGAGGACGCCCAGCACGTAGCTCTGGTCCTTGGCGCCGTCCTGGGCGCGGTGCAGCTCGACGCCGTCGCCGTCGGCGGCCGGTCGCACCTCCGCGTAGTGCCCGGTGACGACCGCGTCGAAGCCGAGCGCCAGCGCCCGGTCGAGCACGGCCTCGAACTTGATCTTCTCGTTGCAGCGCAGGCACGGGTTGGGCGTACGACCCGCGGCGTACTCGGCCTTGAAGTCCTCGACCACGTCCTCGTGGAAGCGCTCGGAGAGGTCCCAGACGTAGAACGGGATGCCGATGATGTCCGCCGCGCGGCGGGCGTCGTTGCTGTCCTCGATCGTGCAGCACCCGCGCGCGCCGGAGCGGTACGAGGCGGGGTTGCGCGAGAGGGCGAGGTGGATGCCGGTGACATCGTGGCCGGCCTCGACCGCGCGCGCGGCGGCGACGGCCGAGTCGACCCCGCCGGACATGGCGGCGATGACCCTCACCGCGGCGACCTCATCGGGACCCGGCGGCGCGAGCGCGCTCGACGCACGGCCCGAGGGCGGCGAGCAGCGCGGCCACGTCGTCCGACGTCGAGCCATGACCGAGGGAGAAGCGCAGCGAGGAGCGGGCCTCGGCCTCCGAGCGACCCATCGCCAGCAGGACGTGGGAGGGCTGCGGGACACCGGCCGAGCACGCGGAGCCGGTGGAGCACTCGATGCCCTGGGCGTCGAGCAGCATCAGCAGCGAGTCGCCCTCGCAACCGGGGAAGGAGAAGTGGGCGTTGCCCGGGAGCCGCTCGGGTCCCGGCCGGGCGCCGTTGAGCACGGCATCGGGGACGACCTCGAGCACGCCGCGGATCAGCTCGTCGCGCAGCGTCCCGACGCGGGCGGCGTACGTGCTCTGCTCCTTGACCGCAAGCTCGACCGCGGCCGCGAAGCCCGCGATCGCGGGGACGTCGACGGTGCCCGAGCGCACGTCACGCTCCTGGCCGCCACCGTGCAGCAGCGCCGTCAGCTCCAGCTCGCGCCGGGCGATGAGCGCGCCGACGCCGTACGGGCCGCCGAGCTTGTGCCCGGTCAGCGAGAGCGCGTCGACGCCGACGCCGGCGAAGTCGACCGGGACCGCGCCCACGGCCTGGACCGCGTCGGTGTGCACCGGGACTCCGTGCTCGGCCGCGAGCGCGACCACCTCGGCGATCGGCTGGACCGTGCCGACCTCGTTGTTCGCCCACATCACCGAGATCAGCGCGATCTCGTCGGCATGGGTCTCCAGCGCCGTGCGCAGAGCGGTCAGCGACAGCCGGCCGTCGCGCTCGACGGGCAGCAGCTCGACGACGGCCCGCTCGCGACGCTCCAACCACTCGAGCGGGTCGAGGATGGCGTGGTGCTCGATGCCGGTGCTGAGGATCCGCACCCGGCGGGGATCGGCAGCGCGCCGCGACCAGTACGCCCCCTTGAGCGCCAGGTTGTCGGCCTCGGTGCCACCGGAGGTGAAGACCACCTCCCCCGGTCGCGCGCCCAGGGCGGCACCGATCGACTCGCGGGCCTCCTCCACCACCCGGCGCGCTCGGCGACCGGAGGCGTGCAACGAGGAGGCGTTGCCGACCTCGTGCAGGTGGGCGCTCATCGCGTCCACGGCCGCGGGCACCATCGACGTGGTGGCAGCGTGGTCGAGGTAGACGGTCCGCGGCGCACGATTCATGACGCCCCCAGGGTACGGCGCACCGGGTGACGCTCTGTAACCCGGCGTTCAACCGATGCCTCTAGCCTCCGAGCATGATCGACGACCTGCGGGCCTACATCGACCGTCTCCAGGTGGAGGGTCACACGATCGGCGACGATCACGACGACGACCCGATCCTGATCGACCCGGCCGGCAAGGCGGTCGACACGTGGCGCGAGAACTACCCGTACGACGAGCGCATGGACCGCACGGAGTACGACCTACAGAAGTACGAGCTGCAGGTCGAGCTGATCAAGTTCCAGAACTGGCAGCAGCGCACCGGTCACCGGCACGTGGTGATCTTCGAGGGACGTGACGCGGCCGGCAAGGGTGGCACGATCAAGCGCTTCATGGAGCACCTCAACCCGCGGTACGCCCGCACGGTCGCGTTGGTGAAGCCGAGCGAGCGCGAACAGACCCAGTGGTACTTCCAGCGCTACGCCCAGCACCTCCCGGCCGCCGGCGAGCTCGTCCTGTTCGACCGCTCCTGGTACAACCGGGCCGGGGTGGAGCGCGTGATGGGCTTCTGCTCCGACGAGCAGTACGAGCAGTTCGTCGACCAGGCGCCGCGCTTCGAGAAGATGCTGGTCGAGTCCGGCATCTCGGTGACGAAGTTCTGGTTCTCGGTGACCCAGTCCGAGCAGCGCACCCGCTTCATCATCCGCCAGATCGACCCGGTGCGGCAGTGGAAGCTCTCCCCCATGGACCTCGAGTCCCTCGACCGCTGGGACTCCTACACCCGGGCCAAGGAGGAGATGTTCCAGCGCACCGACACCCGCTCGGCGCCGTGGATCACCATCAAGTCCAACGACAAGAAGCGCGCGCGGCTCAACGCGATGCGCCACTTCCTGTCCACCGTCGAGTACGACGGCAAGGACGAGGCCGTCGTGGGTCGCCCGGACCCGCTCATCGTCAAGCGGGGCAAGCGGGCCGTCGGCGACTGACCAGCCGCGGCGCGAGCCTGCAGCGGCCGTCTCAGCCCTCGAGGTCGGCTTCGAGGTCGGCCTCGAGCGGCCACCCGCCACGGGCGAGCAGCGCGGAGACGCGGGTCAGGTCGTCCGGCGTGCAGCGCTGGTAGGCGTGCTCGCGCACCAGCGTCTTGATGTCGTCCGCCGTGGTCGGGACGTCGCCCAGCGAGATCGACTGCATCGCGAGCTCGTCGGCGATCGCGATCAGCTCCTCCTCGCCGAGCTGGCGGTGCATCACCGCGAGGACCGGCGGGTAGTCGCCCGGCGGGATCCCGTCGGGGTAGCCCGCCTTCAGCCAGGAGATGATCCGGCCGACAGGCGAGGTCACTTCTTCGCCACCTGCTCGGGCCAGAGGCCGTGGAACTCCAGCTCCTTGCCGTGGCCGCCGACGACGATGTAGTAGATCCCGAGCGCCAGGACGTAGAGCACGACGGCGAAGAGCAGGATCGCGAGGGCCTTGCCGGCCGGGTTGCCCGGACGAGGAGCGCCCTCGGCGCTCTGGCCGCCGGAGCCCCAGGCGAACGAGCGCACGCCGAGCGCGAAGATCACCGGGAGACCGGCGCCCAGCACGACGCTGGCCAGCAGGACCTGCCAGATCGCCGTTCCGGCGTAGTGCAGGTCCTTCACGAAGGCGGAGCCTCCACTCATGCGACACCTCCCGTGGCGAGCTCGGACGGGACGCCCGAGGCGGCCGGCATGCCCGACCAGTCGTCGTTGACGTTGTGCGCCCCGACGGCGTTGTGCCGCGAGCGCTGGAACATGTATCCGGCCAGACCGATCAGGATGAGGAACTCGACGATCGCACCGCCGGTGTTGCCGAGCACGTGACCGATGCTCCACATCACGCCGCCGACGAAGCCGGCGGCGGGCAGGGTCAGCAGCCAGCCGACGACCATCCGGCCGGCGACGCCCCAGCGCACCTCGGCGCCGGGACGGCCGAGGCCGGTGCCGAGGATGGAGCCGGTGGCCACGTGGGTGGTGGAGAGCGCGAAGCCGAGGTGGCTCGAGGCGAGGATGACCGCAGCCGACGAGGCCTCGGCGGCCATGCCCTGGGGCGACTCGATCTCGACCAGGCCCTTGCCGAGCGTGCGGATGATGCGCCAGCCGCCCAGGTAGGTGCCGGCGGCGATGGCCACGGCGCAGGCGAGCTTGACCCAGAACGGGATCGTGGAGGCGTCCGCGCTCCAGTGGCCGGTCGCGATCAGCGCGAGGGTGATGACGCCCATCGTCTTCTGCGCGTCGTTGGTGCCGTGGGCGAGGCTGACCAGCGACGCGGTGCCGATCTGGCCCCAGCGGAAGCCCTCCTCGCTGGTGCGGTGCGAGATGCCGGCGATGATCTTGAAGATCACCCACGTGCCGAGTCCGGCGACGAGAGCCGCCACGATCGGCGAGGCGACCGCGGGCAGCAGCACCTTGCCGACGACGCCGTCGAGCTTGGTGCCGTCGCCGACCCAGTTGACGCCGTCCCAGCCGTTCGCGGTGATCGCGGCGCCGATGAGGCCACCGAACAGCGCGTGCGAGGAGCTGGACGGCAGGCCGAGGAGCCAGGTCAGGAGGTTCCACACGATGCCGCCGATGAGACCGCCGAGGACGATCATCAGCAGCGCGTCGCCGCCCATCGTGAGGTGGGCCGGGGCCGTCACCTGCCCGGTGGCGGGATCCTTCACCGCCGCGGAGAACGTCTTGACGACCGCGTTGGTGACCGTGAGGGCCACCGCGACCGAGAGGAAGGCACCGATCAGGTTCATCACCGCGGAGAGCGCGACGGCGACCTTGGGCTTGAGGGCCCCGGTCGCGATCGAGGTCGCCATGGCGTTGCCGGTGTCGTGGAAGCCGTTGGTGAAGTCGAAGCCGAGTGCGGTCACGACGACCAGCACCAGCACCAGAGTCTCTGCGCTCACGACTACGAGCGTGACGGCACTGCGCCTCCACCTCCACATCGCGGAGGGCCAGTTTGCCGAGTGTTCAACTCCGGTTCACCGCTCAGGCGGAGAAGACCACCATGTCGTCGCGGTGGACGATCTCCCGGGCGTACGAGGAGCCGATCTCGGTGGCGATCTCCTGGGTGGAGCGGCCCTGCAGCCGGGGCACCTCGTCCACGTCGAAGTTGACCAGCCCACGCGCGATGGCGGTGCCGTCGGGACCGACCAGGTCGACCGGGTCGCCGGCATGGAACTCGCCCCGCACACCGGTGATGCCGGCGGCGAGCAGCGACGCGCCCCGCTCGCGCAGGGCACGCACCGCACCCTCGTCGAGCGTGATCGCGCCGGTCGGCTCGGTGGCGTGCTCGAGCCACAGCAGCCGGGTGGCTCGGCGCCTGCCGGTGGCGTGGAAGAGGGTGCCGACCCGCTTCCCCGCCAGGGCATCGGCGGCGTACGGGGCCGCGGTCAGGACGACCGGGATGCCCGCCGCCACGGCGATCCGGGCCGCCTGCAGCTTGGTGACCATGCCGCCCGTACCGACGCCGGCGGCGCCCGCGGCGCCGACCTTGACGCCGGCCACCTCGTTGAGGTCGGCGACCTCGGCGATCAGCCGGGAGCCCGGCTCGGACGGCGGCGCGTCGTAGAGGCCGTCGACGTCGCTGAGCAGGACCAGCAGGTCCGCGCGGACCAGGTGGGCGACGAGCCCGGCGAGCCGGTCGTTGTCGCCGAACCGGATCTCGGAGGTCGCCACCGTGTCGTTCTCGTTGACGATCGGGATGACGCCGAGCTCGAGCAGGGTGGAGAGCGTCTGGGTGGCGTTGCGGTAGTGCCCCCGACGGGTCACGTCGTCGACGGTGAGCAGCACCTGGCCGGCGATGAGGCCGTGCCGGGCCAGCTCCTCGGTGTAGCGGTGCACCAGGAGGCCCTGGCCGACCGACGCGGCGGCCTGCTGGGCTGCGAGCGCCTTGGGCCGCTTGCTGAGCCCGAGGGGGGCCAGGCCGGCTGCGATCGCGCCCGAGGAGACCAGGACGACCTCGGTGCCACGAGCGCGTACGCCTGCGAGCACGTCGACCAGCGCGGAGAGCCGGGCCGGGTCGATGCCGCCGTCGACCGTCGTCAGCGAGGACGAGCCGACCTTGACCACGACCCGCTTGGCGCCGGTCACCTCAGGGCGCAGGCTCACTCCTGGCCCTCGGCAACCTCGGGGGCCTCGCCGGGGTCGCTCTCCGAGAGGTCGAACAGATCCACGTCCGGGTCCTCCTCCGAGCCGATCTCGTAGCCGTAGGTGCCATCGACGTAGTTGTTCTTGTCGAGACGGCGCGCGACGTCGGCACGGGTCTCGTTCTCGCCGCGCTCGGGCATGAGCTCCTGGATGTCGCGACGGCGCCGGGCAGCGGGCCGGTCCTCGCGCAGGCGCTCGTCCTCGCCACGGCGACCGAGCATCTCGGCGCCGGCCTCGATGGAGGGCTTGAAGTCGAAGACGACCGCGTTGCCGGTGGGGTCGCCGATGATGACGGCGTCGCCCTCCTCGGCACCCATCGTGGCCAGCTCCGTCTCGACGCCGAGCCGGTTGAGCCGGTCCGCGAGGTAGCCGACGGCCTCCTCGTTGTTGAAGTCGGTCTGGCGCACCCAGCGCTCGGGCTTGTTGCCGCGCACGACGTAGCCGTCGTTGGTGCGGGTGATGGTGAACTCGGCGCCGCGCTTGTCCTCGTGCGGGCGCAGGACGATCCGCTGCGCCTCCACGACGGGCTTCTCGACGCGAGCGGCGGAGACGAGCTCGGCCATCGCGAAGATCAGCTCGCGGGTGCCCTCGCCGGAGGCGGCGGAGATCTCGAAGACGCGGAAGCCGCGGGCCTCGATGTCGGCGCGGGTGATCTCGGCCATCTCGCGGCCGTCCGGCACGTCGACCTTGTTGAGCGCGACCAGGCGGGGACGGTCGTCGAGGCCGCCGTAGCGGCGCAGCTCGTCCTCCATCACGTCGAGGTCGTCGAGCGGGTTGCGGCCCGGCTCGATGTTGATCGTGTCGATGACGTGCAGCAGGGCGGCGCAGCGCTCGATGTGGCGCAGGAAGTCGTGGCCCAGGCCGCGGCCCTCGGCGGCACCCTCGATCAGGCCCGGCACGTCGGCGACGGTGAACGTCATGTCACCGGCCTGGACGACGCCGAGATTGGGGACGAGGGTGGTGAACGGGTAGTCGGCGATCTTGGGACGCGCCCGCGAGATCGCGGCGATCAGCGAGGACTTGCCCGCGCTGGGGTAGCCGACGAGGCCGATGTCGGCGACGACCTTGAGCTCGAGGCCGATCTGGCGCTCCTCGCCCGGCTCGCCGAGCAGCGCGAAGCCGGGGGCCTTGCGCTTGGCCGAGGCCAGCGCGGCGTTGCCGAGGCCGCCGCGGCCGCCCTCGGCGATGACCAGCTCGGTCCCGAGGCCGACCATGTCGGCGAGGACGTTGCCCTCCATGTCGGTGACGACGGTGCCGTCCGGCACGGACAGGACGATGTCCTCGCCGTGGCCGCCGTTGCGGAAGTTGCCGGCGCCCTGGCCGCCGTTGCCGGCGCGACGCTTGGGGCTGTGGTGGTAGTCGATCAGCGTGCTGACGTCGCCGTCGACGCGCAGGATCACCGAGCCGCCGGGGCCGCCGTTGCCACCGTCGGGGCCGCCGAGCGGCTTGAACTTCTCCCGGTGGACCGAGGCCACGCCGTGGCCACCGCGTCCCCCGCTGACGTGCAGCGTGACGCGGTCGACGAACGAGGGCACAGCCATGATTTCAACTTTCGGTGGTGATGAGTCGGCCTGCGACAGCCGGAAATGCCGCAGGGCGCCCCCAATCCTAGGGGCGCCCTGCGGGGAAGTGCTGCGTCAGCGGAGCTGGGATCAGCCCTGCGCGACGATGTTGACGACGCGGCGACCGCGACGCGTGCCGAACTCGACGGCACCCGGCTGCAGCGCGAACAGGGTGTCGTCGCTGCCCCGACCCACGCCGGCGCCCGGGTGGAAGTGGGTGCCACGCTGGCGGACGATGATCTCGCCGGCGTTGACGAGCTGGCCGCCGAAGCGCTTGACGCCGAGGCGCTGGGAGTTGGAGTCGCGGCCGTTCTTGGTGGACGCCGCACCCTTCTTGTGAGCCATGATTCAGTCCTTTGGGATCTCGAAGAAAGAGTCGCGCAACGCTCAGGCGTTGATCGCGGTGACCTTCACCTGGGTGTACTTCTGGCGGTGACCCTGGCGCTTCTTGTAGCCGGTCTTGTTCTTGTACTTCTGGATGATGATCTTCGGGCCCTTGGTGCCGCCGAGGACCTCAGCGGTGACCGAAGCCTTGTCGAGGCCAGTCGAGCTGACCTTCTCGCCATCGACCACGAGCACGACCGGCAGGGTCAGGGACTCGCCGACACCGGTCTCGACCAGGTCGATCTCGATGACGTCGCCGACGGCAACCTTCTGCTGGATGCTGCCAGCCTTCACGATCGCGTACACCGCGGTCTCCTTCATCTGCTTGCCGAACTCAAATCCTGGGGATCTGCGGCACACGTCTACCCCGACAAAGAGGTGGGATGCTCGCAGAAGACGTGCAACACACGCCGAAGAGCAATAGTACGGATGGCCGCCGATCACCGCAAAACGCGGCGAGCGACGGCCATCCGTTCGTGCTCTGGAGCAGGGTCAGCGCTTGCGCGCGCCCTTCTTCTTGACCGGGACGTGCTCCATCGGGTGCTCGTCGGTGGACGCGCCAGCGTCCGGCTCCGCGCTCGTCACCGCACGGCTGGCGCCGCCACGGGTCCGGGTGATCACCTTCGGGGGCTCCGGCGTGGAGATCTCCGCGGGCGCCGCGGCAGCGGGCTCGACGACGATCGCCACGGGCACCGGCTCGGTCACCACCGGCGTGACGCCGGCAGGGCGGCTGGCGCCCCGGCGGCCGCGCGTACGGGTGACCACGGTCGGCGTCGAGGGCGCTGCGGGCTCGGCCGGCTGCTCGGGCTCCTCGGGCGCCTCCGGGGCGGCCACGGGGGCCTCCTCGAAGTCCTCCACGACCACGGCCTCGGCCGGCTCAGCGGCCTCGACCACATCGCTGGCGTCGATGGCCGCGGCAGCCTCATCGGCCTCGGCGGCCTTGTCGGCGGCGGCCTGAGCGGCCGCCTCCTCCTCATGGCGCGCCATCGCGGCGAACTCGGCCGGCGTCGGGTGGTGGTGCTCCTCGGCGTGGCCGGACGGCTGGGAGTGCTCAGCCTGCTCGGAGGACTGCGTCGACTGCTCGTCGCCGCCGTCGCCGCCGTTGCCACGGCCCTTGCCGCCGCGGCGGCGCGAGCGTCGCGGCTCGTCGGGCAGGACGCCGGAGCTCTTGCCCTCCTCGACCGGGTGCTCGTGGGTGATGACGCCACGGCCCTGGCAGTGCGTACAGGTCTCGGAGAAGGCCTCGAGCAGGCCGGTGCCGATCCGCTTGCGGGTCATCTGGACCAGGCCGAGCGAGGTGACCTCGGCGACCTGGTGTCGGGTGCGGTCACGGCCCAGGCACTCGACCAGGCGGCGCAGCACCAGGTCGCGGTTGGACTCGAGGACCATGTCGATGAAGTCGACGACGATGATGCCGCCGATGTCACGCAGCCGCAGCTGGCGCACGATCTCCTCGGCCGCCTCGAGGTTGTTCTTGGTGACGGTCTCCTCGAGGTTGCCCCCGGAGCCGGTGAACTTGCCGGTGTTGACGTCGACGACCGTCATCGCCTCGGTGCGGTCGATGATGAGCGAGCCACCCGACGGGAGCCAGACCTTGCGGTCCAGGCCCTTGGAGATCTGCTCCTCGATCCGGTACGTCTGGAAGGCGTCCCGGCCGTCCTGGCCCGGGACGAAGCGCTGGAGCCGCTCGCCGAGGTCGGGAGCGACGTGCTCGACGTACCCCTTGACCGTCTCCCAGGCCTCGTCGCCCTGGATGACCAGCTTGGCGAAGTCCTCGGTGAACAGGTCGCGGACGACCTTGAGGGTGAGGTCGGGCTCGCCGTAGAGGAGCTGCGGGTTGCCGCTGCCCTTGCCGGACGTCTTCGCCTCGATGTCCTCCCAGCGGGCCTTCAGCCGCTCGACGTCGCGGGTGAGCTCCTCCTCGGAGGCACCCTCGGCGGCGGTACGGACGATGACGCCGGCGGTGTCCGGAACGATCTCCTTGAGCAGCGCCTTGAGGCGGTTGCGCTCGGTGTCGGGCAGCTTGCGCGAGATGCCGCTGGTGGTGCCGTCCGGGACGTAGACCAGGAAGCGGCCGGCGAGGCTGACCTGGCTGGTCAGGCGGGCGCCCTTGTGGCCGACCGGGTCCTTGGTGACCTGCACCAGGATGGTCTGGCCCGAGGAGAGGACCGACTCGATCTTGCGCGGCTGACCCTCCTTCCAGCCGAGCGAGGCCCAGTTGACCTCACCGGCGTACAGCACGGCGTTGCGGCCCTTGCCGATGTCGACGAAGGCGGCCTCCATGCTCGGCAGGACGTTCTGCACGCGACCGAGGTAGACGTTGCCGATCAGGCTGGTCTGCGACTCGCGGGCGACGTAGTGCTCGACGAGGACCTTGTCCTCGAGGACGCCGATCTGGGTGAGGTCGTCGCGCTGGCGGATGACCATGACGCGCTCGACCGACTCGCGGCGGGCCAGGAACTCGGCCTCGCTCACGATCGGAGCGCGACGACGGCCGGCCTCGCGGCCCTCGCGGCGGCGCTGCTTCTTGGCCTCGAGGCGGGTCGAGCCCGAGACGGCGGTGATCTGCTGATCCAGCGGGCGCGACTCGCGCACCTTGACGACGGTGTTGGGCTCGTCGTCGTTGTCGGTGCCGGCCTCCCCGGCGCGGCGGCGGCGACGGCGACGGCGCGAGGTCCCGCCCTCGCCCTGCTCGTCGCTGTCGTCGGCCTGCTCGTCGTTGCTCTCGGCGGAGGCGTCGCTCTCGCCCTCGGCGTCGGAGTCGTTGCTCTCGTCGCCCTCGGCGTCGCCATTGCCCTCACCGGCCGGCTTGCGGCGGCGGCGGCCGCCGCGGCGACGGCGGCGACGGGCCGGCGTGCCGGACTCGTCGCTGTCGTCGCCGTCCTCGCTGTCGCCGTCCTCGTCGGCGCCCTGGGCGGACTCGGCGGCGTCGGCGGACTCGATCTCGTCCGTGGTCTCCGCGTCGGCCGCGGCCTCGGCGAGCTCCTCGTCCTCGGCGGGCTCCTCGACCACCGGCTCGACCTTCGCCTTGCGGGGGGCGCGGGTGCGCGTGGTCTTCTTCGGCGCCTGGAACAGGACGCCCGGCGCGCTCGAGGCGGCCTCGGTGGTCTGCTCGGCGTCCGCGGCCTCGACCGCAGCCGGCTCAGCGGCCTCGGGGGCCGGGGCGGCGGCCTTCTTGGCGGCGGTCCGCTTGGCGGGCGCGCGCTTCGTGGTCTTCTTGGCAGGAGCGGCCTCGGGGGCCGCCTCATCGGATGCCTCGGCGGGTGCCTGCTCCGGCGTCTCGGTGACGGTCTTCTTCGCCGCGGTCCGCTTGGCGGGCGCACGCTTCGTCGCGGCCTTCTTCGCCGGCGCGGTCTCGGCGACCTCGGCGGGGACGTCCGCCGGGACGTCGGCGGGGGTCTGCTCGGGCGCCTCGGCGGCCGCGACCTTCTTGGCCGTGGTGCGCTTGGCGGGCGCCCGCTTCGCAGCGGCCTTCTTCGCCGGCGCGGCGCTCTCGGTGAGCGTCTCTGCGGCGACGTCGGCGGCCGGGGCCTCGAGCGGCGCCTCGGCGGTAGGGGCGGTCTTCTTGGCCGCCCGTCTCGCGGGTGCCTTCTTCGCCGCGGGGGCGTCGGAGGCGGCGCTGCTTGCCGCGCTCGCCTTCTTGGCGGGAGCGCGCTTCGCTGCCTTCTTGGCGGGCGCTGCGCTCTCGGTCGTGGGGGTGTTCTCGACGGTGGACTCTTCGGCCATGCCGTACTCCTCGGCCCGGGTCGCGCGGCGCGCGCACCGGACGTGTCAGGACGCCGTCGCGCCGGCCAGAGGTCGGACACGAGACGCAAAGCTTGTCGGTGGCGGCGACCCCTCCGCTGTATGCGTCAACGCAACGGGGAACATCCACCTACCGCGGTCGCAGGCTGTGAGGCCGCGTCGCGGGCTGGTGCACGTCACCGTCCCGGTGTGCCGGAGCACCATCTTGTGGATGTGCACCGGCGAGAACGTCGTCGGATCGTTGTCGGCGAGCGTCTGTCACACGCTCCGGCCCGTCAGCAACCGTGGCGAGTATCGCACACCATTCGTCAAATCCGCTTGACGTCGGCCCTGAGCGGGTCGCCGATCGCGCCGGTCTCCTCATCGAGGAGGCCCTGCTCGAGGCGGGTGAGCAGCGGCGCCGCCGATCCGAGATCGAGGTCGGCCACCGACCGCAGGCCGGTCATCACGTCGTCGGGGCGTACGGCCGGCTCGACGTGGCGCAGGGTGAGCGCGAGCCGGGTGCCCGGGGTGCCCTCCGGCGCCGGACCGGCGGTGAGCGCGAGCACCGCGGCACGGCAGTCGAACTCGCGCAGGCCGCGCTTGGTCATCCGCTCGACCGGCACCGACTCGGCGGCGAGGAAGGTGCTGACCGCGCTCTCGGCGACGGCCGGGTCGATCGGGATGTCGATCATCCAGGTGCTGGCGGTGAGCACGTCGGCGAGCGCGCCACCCGGCGAGGTGACCACGTCGACGATGTCCAGCCCGTCGGGCATCACCTCGTCGAGCTGCGCCTGGATGTCGGCCGGGTCGACGACCTGGGCGAGCGCGAGCTCGAGGTACTCGGCCTCGCTGGCGGCGCCGGTCGGCGAGGCGCCCGCGTACGAGATGCGCGGGTGGGGGTTGAAGCCCGAGGAGTACGCCATCGGCACCCGGGCGCGGAAGACCGCCCGCTCGAAGGCGCGGCTGAAGTCGCGGTGGCTGGTGAACCGCATCCGTCCCCGCTTGGCGTACCGGACACGGAGGCGCTGGACCGGTGGGGCCTGCTGTTCGGGCTGTTCACGCACCCGGCGATGCTACCCGCCGACACGCCCGGCGAACGAAGTGCAAAGATGCGGGAAGTGAACCGTCGCCCATCCCCCCTGGTCCTCGCCGGCATCGTGCTGCTCGCGCTCAACCTGCGCCCTGCCGCCGCCAGCGTGGGTCCGCTGCTGCCCGAGATCAGGCACGGCATGGACCTCGGCGACTTCCAGACGGCCCTCCTGGTCGCGCTGCCGGCCTTCGCGTTCGCCTTCTTCTCGATGACCGGCCCGGCTCTCGCACGGCGCTTCGGCGTCCACCGGGCGACGCTGCTCGCGCTCTTCGCGATCGCGATCGGGCTCTTCGCCCGGGTGCTGGCCGACGACGCCCGCGTCTTCCTGCTCCTGTCCACGATCGCGCTGGGCGGCGCAGCGGCCGCCAGCAACCTCCTCCCGGTGCTGGTGCTGCTGCACTACCCCGACCGGTTGGGCACGCTGGCGGCCCCGTACTCGCGGATGCTCTCGATCGGCTTCGCGGTCGCGGCCGCCTTCACCGTCCCAATCGCGCACAGCGACGGAGGATGGCGTACGGGCGTCGGGTTCTGGGGCGCACTCGCGCTGTTCGCGGCGATCCCCTGGCTCCCGCTGATCCGGCAGGACCTGGCTCTCGCCCCGATCCCCCGCACGATCACGCTGGCGCAGATGATCCGCACCCGGTCGTGTCAGAAGCTCGCCGCCCTCTACTCGCTGCAGCTGCTGCAGACCTGGGTGATGCTCGGCTGGCTGCCCACCCTGTGGCGCAGCCACGGCTACCATCCGGCCAGCGCCGGCGTCCTGATGGCGGCGCTGGCGGTGTGCGGGCTGCCGTTCACGCTGTGGCTGCCCGCCCTGGTGGGCACCCGGCGTGACCCTCGCCGCGCACTGGTGCTGGTCGGTCTCTGCTTCCCGCTCGCCGACGCCCTCATCCTGCTGGCGCCGCGCGGTGCCGCGGTCCCGGCCGCGATCGTGCTCGGCGTCGCAACCATCGGCTTCCCGATGTCGCTGTCGCTGATCGCCCGCCACGCCCACTCGCGGGACGTCGCGCTCTCGCTGGCCGGCGTGGCGCAGACCGTGGGCTTCCTGGTCGCCGGCCTCGGAGTGCTCGGCTTCGGCCTGCTCCACCTGCGCCTCTCGTCGTGGGGCTGGCCGATGCTCGCGTTGTTCATCCTCGCCCTGCCGATCCCGCTGCTCGCCGCCCGCGCGGCCTCGCCCGCCTCCGTGGAGGATCAGCTCGGTGTCTCAGCCTGAGTCGTCGCGCGCCCAGCGCGCGCTCGTCCTGATCGGCATCGTCGTCCTGGCGTTCAACCTGCGCCCGGCCGCGGTCTCTGTCGGCCCGCTGCTCGACGAGATCACCGACGGTCTCGGCATGAGCGGCACCCAGGCCGCCCTGCTGACCTCGCTGCCGGTGCTCTGCTTCGCCTCCGTCGGCGGCGTGGCGCCGCGCCTGGGGAAGGCGCTCGGACTGCACCGCTCGATCATGCTGGGGCTGATCGCCATGACGGTCGGCCTCTACGCCCGCGCCCACGTCGACGGCGTGTGGACGTTCCTGGCGCTCTCCTTCCTGGCCCTTGCCGGCATGGCGGCCTCGAACGTCCTGCTCCCCTCGCTGGTGAAGCTCCACTTCCCCGACCGGATCGGCCAGGTCACCGGGCTCTACTCGACCGCCCTCGCCATCGGCATCACTGCCACCTCGACGCTCAGCGTGCCGATCGCGGAGCATCACCGCGTCCACGGCGAGATCGACTGGCGCCGCGGGCTCGTCGCGTGGGCGATCACCGCGGCGATCGCCGCGGTGCCATGGGTCGGCCTCCTCGCCCACGATCAGCGTACGGACGGCGCCGGGGCGGCGGCGCTGCGCTTCGCCGACATGGCGCGCACGCGCCTGGCCTGGGCGATGGCGGCGTTCTTCGGCTTGCAGTCGATGCAGGCGTACGCGATCTTCGGGTGGTTCGCCGACATCTTCCGCGACAGCGGCTACAGCGCGCACACCGCCGGTCTGCTGCTCGGCGTCGTGACCGGGATCTCGATCCCGCTCTCGTGGCTGGTCCCTCGGATGACCGCCCGGTCGGGCGACCCGAGCCGGCTGCTGACCGCGCTGATGCTGTGCTACCTCCTCGGGTACGTCGGCATGCTGGTCGCTCCGCACGGTGGCGCGGTCGCCTGGGCGCTCCTGATCGGCGCCGGCACCACGACCTTCCCGATGGTGCTCACCCTCATCGGGCTGCGCGCCCGCAGCTCGGCCGGGACCGCGGCGCTCTCGGGCTTCACCCAGTCGGTCGGCTACCTGCTCGCTGTGGTCGGCCCGTTCGGGGTGGGCGTCCTGCACGACGCCACCGGTGGCTGGAACGTCCCGATCCTCGCGCTGCTCATTCTGTGCGTCCCGCAGTACGTGGTCGGGCTGGTGGCCTGCCGGCACCGGTATCTCGAGGACGAGCTCCCGGGGCGCTGAGCCTCCCCCTGTGCCCTGCCGCGGCTCGGAGCGCGGAGCGGCCTCAGCCGGGTTTGGTCGCGATCGCGAGCACGGAGGAGCCGAACGGCAGGTCGCCGCGACCGAGGACCTTCGCGTCGAGGCGGCACAGCCCCATCAGGATGCGCTCCTGGAGGGGCGAGACCTCGGGAGGCTTCGTCGCCTCCTCGGCGTCGAGGTGACGCCAGCGGCGGCTGATCCGCTCGGCAGCGAAGAGCGGCAGCGTGCCGGCGAAGAGGTACGTCGCACGCTCGACGACCAGCCCGTGCGGGGCGAGCGCCGCCAGGAGCCGCGCGCGGGTGTAGCGGCGGTGATGGCCCTGCTCGCTGTCGAACTCGCTCCACGCCCACTGGTAGGCCGGCACGGTCAGGAACATCCGGCCCCCGGGCCGCAGCACCCGGGCGAGCTCGCCGACCGCCCGGCTCTCCGGGGCACAGTGCTCGATCACGTCGAACGCGGTCACCGCGTCGAACGTCGAGTCGCCGAACGGCAGATCCAGCGCCGAGGCCTGCACGTCGCCCGGCCGGAGCGCGGCCGGGTCGAGATCGACCGCCGTCCGGGTCCCGAGATCGCACATCCAGTCCACCGACGGCCCGTCCGCGCTCCCGACGTCCAGGATCCGCTCCGGCGTGCCGATCACGGGCGCGATGACCGTCCGCAGCATCTCGGACCGCGCGCGGTACCACCAGTAGTCGGGGTACTGCAGCGACGGCGAGCGCTCGGACTCCGCAAGTAGCTGGACCACGCAGACCAAGGTAGCGCCGCTCCGGCTGCAGATCCGGCACCGTCAGCCGCGGCTCGCCTCCGGCGGCGGCGATCCAGGCGCGCTCGGGCCGCGGTGAGTCGTCAGACGACCGAGAGCGGGAGCAGTTTCCGGCCGCAGATGGGACGTTCGCAGATTCCCACGTGGCCGCCTACCGACGCCGTACCCGGCGCCATTCCTTGCTCCCAACGAGTCGCTGCGCACCGAGCGTCTGCTGCTCCGCACACCGGGCGGCCGAAGCGCGGCCGCAACATGGACGCGCACGAGTGAGGGCCGGCGGAAACAGGTGAGAACGGCCTCGACCGTCCGGTCGGCAGGAGGCCTTCCTCACCTGTTCCGGGGTGGGCTGTCAGCGGCCGGCGGTCGTGAGGGCCTCGCGCCCGACGGCCTCGAGCCATATCTCCAGCTCACGCCCGACGAGGCGCTCGATCGCGCGGCGCGATCGCGGGGGCGGCCACTGCTCGACCGTCCAGCGCAGGACGACGCCGTCTCCGGCTGGCAGGATGTCACCGCGCTGCTTGCTCACCGGGCGACCGCGGAGGGTCGACTCGTGCGCGATCCGTACCCCCGGCTCCGCCTCGGTGACGGTCGTGTGTGTCGTCAGCCGGATCCCCAGCGGGCCTCTGGCCGACATGTCGTAGGCAGAGCCGACGGCAGCCGGCTCCCCCACCGATGCCTTGAGGCGCAGGCGAGGGTCGAGGCTCGCCAGCACCGCAGGGTCGGCGACGACCCGCCACACAGCGGCCGCAGTCGCGGGGATCGCGCGCTCGCCGATGACGACGAGCGACTCTCGCCCAGCCACGGACGACCTCAGACGACCGAGAGCGGGAGCAGCTTCTGGCCCGTGGGGCCGATCTGGATCTCGGTGCCCATCTCCGGGCAGACGCCGCAGTCGTAGCAGGGGGTCCAGCGGCAGTCCTCGATCTCGACGTCCTCGCCGCGGGCGGCCGCGAGGGCGTCCTCCCAGTCACCCCACAGCCAGTCCTTGTCGAGACCGGAGTCGAGGTGGTCCCAGGGCAGGATCTCGTCGTACTCACGCTCACGGGTGGTGTACCAGTCGAGGTCGATGCCGGTGCCCTCGAGGCCCTTCTCGGCCGAGGTCATCCAGCGGTCGTACGAGAAGTGCTCGCTCCAGCCGTCGAAGCGGCCGCCGTCGCGCCACACCTCCTCGATGATCCGGCCCACGCGGCGGTCACCGCGCGAGAGCAGGCCCTCGACGATGCCGGGCTTCCCGTCGTGGTAGCGGAAGCCGATGGCGCGGCCGAAGCGCTTGTCCTCACGCACCACGTCGCGCAGCTTCTTCAGCCGCGAGTCGGTGGTCTCCACGTCGAGCTGGGCCGCCCACTGGAACGGCGTGTGCGGCTTCGGCACGAAGCCACCGATGGAGACGGTGCAGCGGATGTCGTTGCGGCCGGTGACCGCGCGGCCCTCGGCGATGACCTTCTTCGCCAGGTCGGCGATGGCCAGGACGTCCTCGTCGGTCTCGGTCGGCAGGCCGCACATGAAGTAGAGCTTCACCTGGCGCCAGCCGTGCGCGTACGCGGTGGAGACCGTACGGATCAGGTCCTCCTCCGACACCATCTTGTTGATCACGGCGCGCATCCGGTCCGACCCGCCCTCGGGGGCGAAGGTCAGCCCGGAGCGGCGGCCGTTGCGGGAGAACTCGTTGGCCAGCGTGATGTTGAAGGCGTCGACGCGCGTCGAGGGCAGCGAGAGCGAGACGTTCTGGCCCTCGTAGCGGTCGGCCAGACCGGTGGCGATGTCGCCGATCTCGGTGTGGTCAGCGCTCGACAGCGAGAGCAGCCCGACCTCCTCGAACCCGGACTTGCGGATGCCGTTCTCGACCATCGCGCCGATGGTGTTGATCGAGCGCTCGCGCACCGGGCGGGTGATCATGCCCGCCTGGCAGAAGCGGCAGCCGCGGGTGCAGCCACGGAAGATCTCCACCGAGAAACGCTCGTGCACGGTCTCGGCGAGCGGGACCAGCGGCTTCGCCGGGTACGGCCAGGCATCGAGGTCCATCAGCGTGTGCTTGCTGATCCGCCACGGGATGCCGGGACGGTTGGGGACGACGGCCTCGATGGCGCCGTCCTCGGCGTAGGTGACGTCGTAGAAGCGCGGGACGTAGACGCCTCCGGAGACCGCGAGGCGACGCAGCACCTCGTCGCGCCCGCCGGGCCGGCCCTCGACCTTCCACTCCTTCACGACCTCGGAGATCGCCAGCACGATCTCCTCGCCGTCACCCAGGACCGCGCAGTCGATGAAGTCCGCGATCGGCTCGGGGTTGAACGCCGCGTGACCGCCGGCCACCACGATCGGGTCGTCGAGGCCGCGGTCGGCGGCGTGCAGCGGGATCAGCGCCAGGTCGAGCGCGTTGAGCATGTTCGTGTAGCCGAGCTCGGTGGAGAAGCTCAGCCCGAAGAGGTCGAAGTCGCCGACCGGGCGGTGGGCGTCGACGGTGAACTGCGGGATCGGGCCGTGCTCGTCGCCCGTACGCATGACCTGCTCCATGTCCGGCCACACCGAGTAGGTGCGCTCGGCGACGATCCAGTCACGCTCGTTGAGCACCTCGTACAGGATCGCGACGCCCTGGTTGGGCAGGCCGACCTCGTACGCGTCGGGGTACATGAGGGCCCAGCGGACCGTCCCTGCCTCCCCCTCCGGCCCCACCCAATCCTTCACGGTGGAGTTGAGCTCGCCTCCGACGTACTGGATCGGCTTGGAGACCGAGGTCAGACGGGGCTCGAGACGGGGGAAGACGCTGCTGGACACCCCACGATGCTACCCGCGCAGGGCTCAGCCGGCAGACTCCGCGGCGGCCGCCCGCTGGGCCGCGGCGGCCGCGGCGGCGGACTGGTCGCGCAGCTCGACGTCCGGCATCAGCAGCAGGACGAGGAAGGCGAGGACGCCGATCCCGCTGACGATCCAGAAGACCTTCACGATCGACTGGGCGAAGCCCACCTTGAACGGGTGCGCCAGGACGGGGTCGAGGCCGTTGATGACCGAGGAGTCGTCGGTGATGGTCGCGAAGATGCCGTCCGAGGGCAGCGGCCTTCCCTCCTGCTGCAGCTTCAGCTCGCGGACCAGCTCGGTGTTCGGGCTCTGGTGACCGGCCTGCGCCTGCTCGCCGTACTTCTGCATCGCGGCGGAGAACGCCGGCGTCCTGGCCGCGTCGCCGAAGGCGTCGCCGATGTGCGACCCGACGGTGCCGAAGAGGATCGAGAGGAAGACCGCGACGCCGATGGTGCCGCCGATCTGGCGGAAGAAGGTGGCGGAGGAGGTCGCCATGCCGATCGCCTGCGGCGGGACCGCGGACTGCATGGTCAGCAGCAGCGGCTGCATGCAGTTGCCTACGCCGTAGCCCAGGATCAGCATGAAGGCCATCACGAGCCACAGGTGCGTGTCGGCGGTGATCTGGGCTAGCAGCAGCATGCCGACCGTGAAGATCGCCGAGCCGAAGATCGGGAAGATCCGGGGCTTGCCGGTGACCGAGGTGATCTTTCCGGAGATCAGCGCGGCGGTCATCATGCCGAGCACCATCGGGAGCATCAGCAGCCCGGACTTCGTCGGCGAGGCGCCGTGCACGATCTGGAGGTAGAGCGGGAGCATCATCATGCCGCCGAAGAGCGCGGCGCCGACCACGACGCTGGCCACCACCGTGACGGAGGCGGCCTTGATCTTGAAGAGGCCCAGCGGGATCAGCGCGTTGCGTCCCATCCTGGCCTCGGCCGCGAGGAAGGCGATGACGCCGACGGCGCCGATGACGAAGCAGGCGATCGAGCGTCCGGTGCCCCAGCCCCACTTCTGGCCCTGCTCGGCGACGGTCAGCAGCGGCACCAGCGCGACGACGAGCGCGGCGGCGCCCATCCAGTCGATCGGCGCCGGGCGGCGGACGTGGTGCACGTGCAGGGTGCGGAAGACGACGATGAGTGCCACGATGCCGATCGGCACGTTGACCATGAAGACCCAGCGCCAACCGGTCAGGCCGAGGATCGTGGGAGCGCCGGCGAAGAAGCCGCCGATGACCGGGCCGAGCACCGACGAGGTGGCGAAGGTGGCCATGAAGTAGCCGGTGTACTTGGCGCGCTCGCGCGGGCTGACGATGTCGCCGATGATCGCGAGCACCAGGGTGAAGAGACCACCGGCGCCGAGGCCCTGGAACGCGCGGAACGCGGCCAGCTGGTACATCGAGGTGGCGAAGGAGCACATCACCGAGCCGACGATGAAGACGCTGATCGCGAACATGAAGAGCTTCTTGCGACCCCACAGGTCGCCGAGCTTGCCGTAGATCGGCGTGGTGATCGTGCTCGTGATCAGGTACGCGGTCGTGACCCAGGCCTGCGCGGCCAGACCGTGCAGGTCGTCGGCGATCGTACGGATCGATGTCGACACGATCGTCTGGTCGAGCGAGCCCAGGAACATCCCGAGCAGCAGGCCGGTGAGGATGGTGAGGACCTGCTTGTGGCTGTACTCACCCGGTACGGCGTGGGTGCCAGCCGACACGGAGTCCGTGTCCGAGTTGCCAGTGTTGGTTGTCATCGACAACCAATCTACCGTACAGCGAGCAGTCCCGGCGCGCTGGCGCGGCGCACGGCGGCGGGCGCGACCGTCCGGGCGTGGATGTTCTGCAGCAGCCCGATGGCGAGCAGCCCGGCGAACATCGAAGAGCCGCCGTAGGAGACGAACGGCAGCGGCACGCCGGTGACCGGCATGATGCCCAGGCACATCCCGATGTTCTGGAAGGCCTGGAAGCCGAACCAGCACGCGATGCCGGCGGCCGCGACGCGACCGAAGAGGTCGTCGGTACGCGACGCGATCCGCAGCGCGCGCCAGATCACGATGGCCAGCAGTGCGATCAGGAGGCCCGCGCCCACCAGGCCGAGCTCCTCCCCCGCGACGGTGAAGATGAAGTCGGTGTGCTGCTCGGGGACGTACCCGCCGCGGGTCTGGGTGCCGTGGAACAGGCCCTGCCCGAAGAGGCCGCCGTCGCCGATCGCGATCCGCGCCTGCTGGACGTTGTAGCCGGCACCCTTGGGGTCGAGGGTGGGATCGGTGAAGGCCATGAACCGGTGGATCTGGTACTCCTTCAACAGCCCGCCCATCACGACGGCGGTCGCCGCCGCGACGCCGCCGACCGCGAGGCCGGCCAGCCACCGGCGCGGCGCACCGGCCGCCGCGAGCACGCCGAAGACCGTCGCCGAGAGCACGAGCATGGTGCCGAGGTCGGGCTGCAGGATGATCAGCACGGCCGGGACGGCGGCGACCAGCAGCATGGCGATCACGTCGCCGGTGCCGACCCGGGTGCGCCAGCGGCCCTCGGTGCGCTCGGCCAGCACCAGCGCCATCCCGATCACCACCGCGAGCTTGGCGAACTCACTGGGCTGGATCGACATCCCGCCGAGGTTGATCCAGGACTTGGAGCCGTTGATCGTGCTGCCCATGACCAGGACGGCGACCAGTCCTCCGAGCGAGGCGACGTAGACCAGCGGGGTCAGGATCCGCACCCAGCGGTGGTCGGTGGCGAAGACGGCGGCCATGAGCCCCAGCCCGATCGCGATGTTGACGACGTGCTTGCGCACGAAGGCGCTCGAGTCACCGCCGGTGAGGTCCGGGTGGTGGGCCGTGGCCGACCACACCAGCAGCGTGGACAGGACGAGCAGCGCCGCGACGGCGCCGGCCAGCACGAGGTCGACCCGCAGGAAGGGGCGCAGCAGGAGTCGGCTCACCGGTGGGCGCCCTTCTTCTCTCGTACGGGCGGCAGGATCGAGCCGTCCTTCGCGAACGTCGGCAGCCCGGACGGCGGGGTGACACCGGGGATGATCGCCTTCGACTCGTCGACGGTCTGGGTGGTGGTCTGCTCGCCCTGGACGCCGTACAGGCTCTCCCAGATCGCGCGCACCGCCGGGCCGGACGTGCCCGAGCCGGTGCCGGCCTGGGTGACGACCATGATCACGACGTAGTCCTTGTCGTAGGTTGCGACCCACGAGGTGGACTGCTTGCCCTCGACCTCGGCCGAGCCGGTCTTGCCGCGCAGCGGGATCCGGTCGAGCGGGAAGCCGCCGAACTTCCAGGCCAGGGTGCCGTTGAAGCTGCCGTGCGGAGTCAGGGTGCCGAGGAGGGCGGTGTCGACGTAGTCGATGGCCTGCTTGGAGACCGCGACGTGGCGTACGACCTTCGGCTTGATCCTCTTCAGCACGGTGCCGTCGGCGGCGACGATCGCCTTGCCGATGGTCGGTGCGTAGAGGGTGCCGCCGTTGGACAAGGCGCTGTACGCCCGCGCCAGCTGCAGCGGCGTGACCATGGTGTCGCCCTGGCCGATGGTGAAGTTCGCGGCGTCACCCTGGCGGAAGTAGTTGCCCTGCAGGCAGAACTCGTGCGCGAAGAGCTTGAGGAAGGGCGTGGTCGCGGTGCCCTTCTTGTCCATCGTGCAGTAGTAGCCCTTCATCGCCTGGTAGTAGTCGGCACGCCAGACCCGGTCGCCGACGCGGCCGCCGGCCTCCCCCGGGATGTCGATCCCGGTGGGCTTGCCGAAGCCGAAGGAGTGCGCAGCAGCGGCCAGCGGGTCCTTGGCGTGGGCGTTCGCGGGGTCGGACCCGTACTTGTTCCAGTAGTGCAGGCCGACCTGGTAGAAGAACGTGTCACAGGAGACGTTGAGCGCCTCGGCGAAGGAGATCGAGCCGTACGACTCCGACTCGTAGTTCTTGAAGTAGCGGTTGCCGATCTGCAGGCCCGGGCCGCAGGTCAGGTGGGTGTCGGGCCCCATCCCGCCGGTGATGGCGCCGGTGGTCATGATCGGCTTCCAGGTGGAGCCGGGAGCGAACTGGCCCTGGGTCGCCCGCGAGAGCAGCGGGTCGCCGGACTTCTTGGAGTAGAGCGCGTCGAGCTGCTTCTGGGTGATCCCGCCGACCCACTCGGCCGGGTCGTACGTCGGCTCGCTCGCCATCGCGACGACGCGGCCGGTCCTCGCCTCCATCACCACGACGGCACCGGAGTCCGCGACGTAGTTCTTGTGGGTGACCGGGTCGTAGGTGGCCCGCGCGGTCATGATCGCGTCGTGCAGCTCGCTCTCGGCGGTGGCCTGCACCTTCGCATCGATGCTGGTCACGAGCGTGTCACCGGGCTGCGAGGGCACCTCGGCGGTGTCGCCCAGCTCGCGGCCGAGGGAGTCCACGGCGACCGACGTGTGGCCGGGCATCCCGCGCAGCCACCTGTCGTACTCCTTCTCCACGCCGGCGCGCCCGACGACGGAGGTGGCGTTGAGGGAGCGGTCCTTGTCGGCCTTCGCCTGGTCGTACTCGTCGGCCGTGATCGGGCTGAGGTAGCCCAGGACGCCGGCCGCGTTGACGCCGTAGGGGCGGGGGTAGGAGCGGACCGTCTGCTGGTCGGCGACGACGCCCGGGTAGTCCTCGGGCTGCTCGAGGATGCGCAGCGCGACCTGCTGGCGCACGTCCTCGGCGATCGGGACGGGCTGGTAGCGCGAGCCGTTCCAGCCGGCGAGCGCGAGCTTGATCTCCTTGACCTTCTCCCCCGTCGCCGTGGCGACCCGGTCGAGCAGGGTCGCCTGGTCCGCGGGGGGCAGCCCGGCGAGCGTGGTCTTGTCGATGCTGACCACCCATGAGGTGCGGTTGGAGACCAGCGGGCGGCCCATGTCGTCGACGATCAGGCCGCGCGTAGGCTGCTGGATGACGTCACGGACCGACTGCGAGGCCGCGGCGGCGCGGTAGGTGGATCCGTGCGTGACCTGCAGGTACCAGAGCCGGACACCGAGGGTGGCGAACAGGGAGAACACCAGCGCCTGCAGGACGATCAGGCGCAGCTTGCTGGTGCGGTTGGTACGGGTGGCGGTCGTCATCAGGAGCGGCTCATCGGCATCATCAGGCGCGGCGCGCCTCGGCGTCGGCGCGGGCGTAGAGGGTCAGCAGCACCGGCAGGAACAGCGGCGTGAGCAGCACGTCCCAGAACAGGCCGATGCCGATCACGCGCAGCACCTCGCCGAAGCCGATCGCCGGGTCCTGCAGGATCATGCCGGTGAGCGCGAAGATGCTGGTCGCCACGAAGGAGCAGGTCGCCACGGTGGCCACCACCGCGGTGACGCTCGGTCGCCCGGTCGGGGTGTCCTGGCGGAAGCGGCCGGCGACGTACCCGGCGACGAGCAGCGCGAGCGCCCAGCGCCCGGCCACGGTGTCGGCGGGCGGGGCGAGGTCCATCAGCAGGCCGGCCGTGAAGCCGAGCACCATGCCCGCCTGGCCGCCGCGCGACAGCGCACCGGCGACGACGACCATCAGGACGAGGTTGGGCACGACGCCCTGCCACGCGAAGGCGTCGAAGAGGCTGACCTGCAGGATCAGCCCGATCGCGACGAGCAGCCCGCTCATCGCCCACAGTCGCGCGCTCACTTCTTCAGCCTTCCGTCCGCGTCGATGATCGCGCGGTCGCTGCTGGTGCCGCTGGGCACGACGACGCCGACCAGGTCGAGGGCGCCGAAGTCGACGAACGGGGCGATCGCTGCGGTGGTCGAGGAGTCGCGGACGCTGGCGTAGGCCGAGGTCACCTGACCGATCGGCACGCCGGAGACGTACGGGGCGGCCTTGGCCGAGCCCCAGGTCACCACGGTGTCGCCGCGGCGCGGGATCGAGGAGCGGTCGACGAGCTGCAGCTCGAGCTGGTTGGCGCCGCCGTCGCCCAGGTCGCTGTCGCCGTGGACGAAGCCGACCTTCATCGAGGAGCCGACGCGGCCGCCGACGGTCGAGTCGCCATCGGTGATCAGCAGGACGGTCGCGGTGGTGCTGGTGACCCGCAGGACCCGGCCGACGAGGCCCTGGGCCGCGACCACTGTCATGTCGGGCCGGACGCCCGAGGCCGAGCCGGCGTCGATGGTCGCCGTGCGGTGGAACGACTGGGCGGGGCCGAGCGCGATCACGCGGGACGGCACGACGGCGTAGCCGATGCTCTCGGCCGTACGGGTCAGGCCGTCGTACTCGGCCAGGCGGTTGCGGTCGAGGTCGCTGGTGCGGACCTGCTCCTGGAGCTTGGCGTTCTGCTCCTGGAGATCGGCGATGCGGCTCTTGAGCCCGTCGCGGGTGTGGAACCAGCCGGGGACCGAGGTGATCGGGCGCGCGACCGTGGAGACGGCGGACTCGGCGGGGCCGAGGACCTCGCCGGTGACCCGGCGGACGGGGTCCAGCACGCCGCCGGTCTTGTCGAGCGTGATGAGGGTGGCGCAGGCGAGCAGCAGCGCGACCGCGGTGGAGCGGCGCGGCGAGCGCGGGTCGCGGGGCTCGAGGCTGCCGCGGCGGTTGATGCCCTCGCGTCCCGCGGCCGGGCGGCTCTGGAGCTGGGTCATCACCAGCGCCTGGTCTCGGTGACGAGGACCTTCTGCAGCGCCTCGAACTCCTCCACGCAGCGGCCGGCGCCGTGCGCGACGGAGGTGAGCGGGTCCTCGGCGACATGGACCGGCATGCCGGTCTCGTGGCGGATGCGCTCGTCGAGGCCCTTGAGCAGCGCTCCCCCGCCGGTGAGGACGATGCCGCGGTCCATGATGTCGCCGGCGAGCTCGGGCGGGGTCTGGTCGAGGGTGGCGCGGACCGCGTCGACGATGCCGCTGACCGGCTCCTCGAGGGCGTGCCGGATGTCGGCGCTGGAGACGGTGACCGTCCGCGGCAGGCCACTGACCATGTCGCGGCCGCGGATCTCGGCCTCCGGCTCCTGGGCGGCGGGCCAGGCCGAGCCGAGGCTCATCTTGACCTCCTCCGCGGTGCGCTCGCCGAGGAGCAGCGCGTGCTCCTTCTTCATCCACTGCACGATCGCGTTGTCCAGGTCGTCCCCGGCGGTGCGGACGGACAGGCTCGTGACGATGCCGCCGAGCGAGATGACGGCGACCTCGGTGGTGCCGCCGCCCACGTCGACGACCATGTTGCCGGTCGGCAGGTGCACCGGGAGCCCGGCGCCGATCGCGGCGGCCATCGGCTCCTCGACGATGTAGACCTGGCGGGCGCCGGCCTGGTAGCCGGCCTCCTTGACCGCACGGGTCTCGACGGCGGTGATGCCCGACGGGACGCAGATGACCATCCGCGGCTTGGCGAAGTAGCGGCGCTTGTGGACCTGCTGGATGAAGTAGCGCAGCATCTGCTCGGTCGCCTCGAAGTCGGCGATGACGCCGTCCTTGAGCGGGCGGATGGCGGTGATGTTGTCGGGCGTACGGCCGAGCATGCGCTTGGCCTCGTGCCCGACGGCGAGCACCTCGCCCGTGGTCTGGTTGAGCGCGACGACACTCGGCTCGTCGACCAGGACGCCGCGGCCCCGGACGTAGACGAGCGTGTTGGCGGTGCCGAGATCGACGGCCATGTCACGACCGATCAAGCTGTTCGCCACGGATCTGCCTCGCTGCTGTGCTGGGGAAGCGGGCAGACTCCCACTGGCCTACCCGATCACGAGGCTAGGCGGCGTGACTGGTGTTTCTGGTGAGGCACGCCGGGCGCGGCGGGCCCTCCTCAGGAGCGGGGCGGGGCGGTGCTCTCCCGCACGACGAGGTCGGTGGCCAGATCGATGCGCCGGTGTCTGTGAGGCGCGCCGTGCTTCGCACGAGTCCTCGGAGCGTGGAGAAGGAGCAATCTCGGAGTCTCTCAACGAGACTTCGGAACGTCGCGGGAGAGAGAAACCGCCCGCCGGCAGAGCCGACGGGCGGTGGAGGCAGCGAGCCCTGAGGGCTCCGAGACCGAAGGTCAGAGGCTGGGGAACCAGATGCCGATCTCGCGCTCGGCGGACTCGACCGCGTCCGAGCCGTGGACCAGATTCTGCTGGACCGCGAGGCCCCAGTCGCGGCCCAGGTCGCCGCGGATGGTGCCCGGCGCGGCGGTGGTCGGGTCGGTGGTGCCGGCCAGGGAGCGGAAGCCCTCGATCACCCGGTGGCCCTCGACGACCATGGCCACGACCTGACCGGACAGCATGAACTCCACCAGCGGAGCGTAGAAGGGCTTGCCCTCGTGCTCGGCGTAGTGCGCAGCGAGCAGCTCGGGGGTCGCCGCGCGGAGCTCGAGGGCGGCGAGCGTGTAGCCCTTGGCCTCGATGCGGCGGACGATCTCACCGGTGAGGCCGCGACGGACGCCGTCGGGCTTGACGAGGACGAGAGTGCGCTGAAGCTCGACAGTCATGGCGTGAGGCTATCCGTTGCCCTGGAGCCGGTCCCACTCCGCGTACGCGGCGGCCTTCTCCCGCTCGATCTTGGTGGAGAGCGCCATCGCGCCCCACCACAGCGCCAGGAAGACGATCGCGAGCACGAGCACCAGGTGCACCCAGATCGCCAGAGCCAGGGTCGCGACCTGCACCAGCCAGCCCGCCGCGTAGGCCCACCGGTGGCGGAGCATGCCGGAGAGCAGGATGCAGATCAGGCACAGCCCGACGGCGAGCGGGACGGCGACCTTCGCGGAGACGTCGCCGACCGAGATCATCACCGGGGCGACCAGGCCGAGGGTGATGCCCTGCAGGACCAGGATGGCGGCCGCCATGCCCCGGCGCGGGGACTTGTCGCGGTCATCGGTGTAGGCGATCTGCGGGACCGCGATCGGCACCTCCGCGTCGTGGTCGTCCGGGGTCGTCATCGCGCGCCCTTGCGGCGCAGCAGCACACGGGCCTCGCCGACGGTGACGACGGAGCCGGTGACCAGGACCGCTCCCCCGCTGATGGAGGACCCCGAGCCGTCCGTGTCCTCCGCCAATGCCGATGCCGCGTCGATGGCGTCGTCGAGGCGCGGCACGACGGTGACGCGGTCCTCGCCGTAGATCTCGATCGCGAGCTCGCCCAGACGCCGGGCCGACATCGCGCGCTCGGTGCTGTTCTGGGTGACGATGAGGTGGGACAGGTGCGGCTCGAAGACGGCCAGCAGCCCCTCGACGTCCTTGTCGCCCATCACGCCGACGACGCCGATGACCGACTCGAAGCTGAACGCATCCTCCAGGGCGGCCGCGGTCGCCTCCGCGCCGTGCGGGTTGTGCGCGGCGTCGAGCAGGATCGTCGGGCTGGAGCGGACGATCTCCAGGCGGCCCGGCGAGCTGACCCGGGCGTACGCGTCGGTGACGAGCTCGGCGTCGAGCGGGTCGCTGTCCTGGTCGCCGAGCAGTGCCTCGACGGCGGCCAGCGCCAGGGCGGCGTTCTGGGCCTGGTGGGCGCCGTAGAGCGGGACGAAGAGGTCCTCGTACGTACCGCGCAGACCGCGGAGGCTGACGAGCTGTCCACCGACGGCCGCGGTGGTGCTGAGCACGCCGAAGTCGACGTCCTCCTCCACCACGGTGGCGCCGACCTCGGCCGCGCGGGCCAGCAGCACCTCGCGCACCTCGGGCAGCTGCTTGGCGATCACGACGACCGCACCGGGCTTGATGATCCCGGCCTTCTCGGTGGCGATCGCGACGGGCGTGTCACCGAGGTACTGGGCGTGGTCGAGGCCGATCGGGGTGATCACCGCCACGGCACCGTCGGCGACGTTGGTGGCGTCCCACGAGCCGCCCATGCCCACCTCGACGACGGCGACGTCGACCGGGGTCTCGGCGAACTTCGCGAACGCCATCCCGACCACGGTCTCGAAGAAGGAGAGCGGGTGCGGCTGGTCCTCATCGACGAGGTGCGTGTACGGCGCGACGTCGTTGAACGCGGCGACGAAGTCGTCGTCGCTCAGCGGCTCACCGTCGATGCTGATCCGCTCGTTGATCCGCTCCACATGCGGGCTGGTGAACCGTCCCGTGCGCAGCTCGAGGGTGCTCAGCAGCGTCTCGATGATGCGGGCGGTGGAGGTCTTGCCGTTGGTGCCGGTCAGGTGCACCACCTGGTAGGCGTGCTGGGGGTCACCGAGCAGCTCGGTGAAGGCGCGGATCCGGTCGAGGCTCGGCTCGAGGCGGGTCTCAGGCCACCGGGAGAGCAGTGCTTCCTCGGCCTCTTGGATCGTGTGGGCCGGACGGGCCTGGGGGGTCTCACTCATCGCCCCGCGAGTCTAGGCGACCAAGCGAGCGACAGCGTGAGCGAGGGACGAGCTCGGGCGCTGGCCGCGAGCGCGGGAGCCGGCCGCGCAGCGGCCAGGCGACCAAGCGAGCGACAGCGCGAGCGAGGGACGAGCTCGGGCGCTGGCCGCGAGCGCGGGAGCCGGGCGTCAGCGCGCGACGAGCTCGAAGTTGGCTGTGTCGTACGCCGGCTCGTAGCCGAGCCGGGCGTAGACGCCGTTGGAGACCGGGTTGTCGAGATCGGTGTACAGCGTGGACCGGCCCCCTGCCTCCACGATCAGCTGCGAGGCGTACGCGACACCCGCGGCGGCGTAGCCGTACCCGCGGTGCTCGCGCGGCGTGTAGACGGGGCCGACGTGCCCGACTCCGAGAACGGGATGGTCGAGGCCCGTCAGGTGCACGACCACGCCGTCGGCCTCCCACAGCACGACGCGACGCTGATCGATCCGCGCCCGCATGTCGGCGGGGGTGAGCGCCTCGCCCTCGTGTGAGCCGGAGGGGCGGCCCGCCTGCTCGTCGGCGGCGCGACGGAAGTCGTTGAACCAGGCCAGGCACAGGTCCAGGTCCGTCTCGGTCGCGAGACGACCGCGGCCCTGGACGCCGGTCGGCGGGACCAGCGTCCCGAGCTCCCACAGCCGGGTCGCCATGGTCATCTCGACATCTCGACCGAGCGCCGCGGCCATCGTCTCGGCGACGACACCGGCAGCGGGCAAGGTGCCGTTGGCGCCGCCCGGGTCCTCCCCCAGCCCGACCGCCCAGCTCCCGAGCAGCCTCGCGGCCGGGTCGGGCATCGAGGTGACGTACAGCGGGTACGGCGCGAACGCCGCGGTCCGCATCGCCGCGCCCACCGCGTCTCCGGAGGGATCACGCACGAGGGCGAACCAGAAGTACGGGGAGCGCTCCGGGCGGCCGTCGCGGACGGCGCGATCGGCGGTGACGGCGATCATGGCGGCCTCGACCCGGTGCTCGCGGAAGTACGCCTCCCCAGCCGCGAGGAACGCGCGCGGATCGTCGAACATCGCGACCGTGTAGTCATCGGGGAGCATGCTCGATCCTCACCGCCCACGGGCCGTATCCTCAACCCATTTCGCGCCCGTCGGCGGGCGACCCTAGGATTTCCTCATGAGTGAGCCCACCAGCAGCCAGAGCCCCGACGCGTCGACGCAGCGCAGCGCCGGCGTATCGGTACCGGAGAAGCCGGCGCTGGAGGGGCTGGAGGCCAAGTGGTCGGAGCAGTGGAAGGCCGACGACACGTACGCGTTCGACCGCACCCAGCCGCGCGAGAACGTCTACTCCATCGACACTCCCCCGCCGACCGTCTCGGGCTCGCTGCACGTCGGCCACGTCTTCAGCTACACCCACGCCGACCTGGTCGCGCGCTTCCAGCGGATGCGCGGCAAGTCGGTCTTCTACCCGATCGGCTGGGACGACAACGGCCTGCCGACCGAGCGTCGCGTGCAGAACTACTTCGGCGTGCGCTGCGACCCGTCGCTGCCGTACGACGCCGACTTCACGCCGCCGGAGAAGCCGGACCCGAAGCGGCAGATCCCGATCTCGCGGCCGAACTTCATCGAGCTGTGCGCTCAGCTGGTCGTCGAGGACGAGAAGGTCTTCGAGTCGCTGTGGCGCACCCTCGGCATGTCCTACGACTGGTCGCTGCAGTACACGACCATCGGCAAGGACGCGACCGCCGTCAGCCAGCGCGCGTTCCTGCGCAACCTCAGCCGCGGCGAGGCGTACCTCCAGGAGGCGCCCACGCTGTGGGACGTCACCTTCCAGACCGCCGTCGCCCAGGCCGAGCTCGAGGCGCGCGAGTACCCGGGCGCCTACCACCGCGTCGCGTTCCACGGTGCCACCGGCCCGATCCACATCGAGACCACCCGACCGGAGCTGATCCCGTCGGTGGTCGCGCTGATCGCGCACCCGGACGACGAGCGCTACCAGCCGCTGTTCGGCACCACCGTGAAGTCGCCGATCTTCGGCGTCGAGATCCCGGTCCTCGCCCACGCCGCGGCCGAGCCCGACAAGGGCGCCGGCATCGCGATGTGCTGCACCTTCGGTGACCTCACCGACGTGCAGTGGTGGCGTGAGCTCAACCTTCCCGTCCGGACGGTCATCGGCCGCGACGGCCGCTTCACCGCTGAGACCCCGGAGTGGCTCGTCGAGGCCGACTTCTACGGCGAGCTCGCCGGCAAGACCACCCACTCGGCGCGCGAGGCGATCGTCGCCAGGCTGCGCGAGACCGGCGACCTGGTCGGCGACCCGAAGCCCACCCAGCGGATGGCGAACTTCTACGAGAAGGGCGACAAGCCCCTCGAGATCGTCGCCACCCGACAGTGGTACATCAAGAACGGCGGCCGCGACGCCGGCCTGCGCGACGCGCTGCTCGACGACGGGTCCTCGATCACCTGGCTGCCCGAGCACATGAAGCACCGCTACGACAACTGGGTCGGCGGCCTCAACGGCGACTGGCTGGTCAGCCGTCAGCGCTACTTCGGCATCCCGTTCCCCGTCTGGTACGCGCTCGACGCCGAGGGCAACCCCGATTACGCGAACCCGATCGTCGCGGACGAGGCGCAGCTGCCGCTCGACCCGTCGACGGTCGCACCGGCCGGCTTCACCGAGGACCAGCGCGGCGTGCCGGGCGGCTTCATCGGCGACCCGGACGTGATGGACACCTGGGCCACCTCCTCGCTGACGCCGCACATCGCGGCCAAGTGGGGTACCGATGACGACCTGTTCAACCGGGTCTTCCCGATGGACCTCTGCACCCAGGGTCACGACATCATCCGGACCTGGCTCTTCTCCCGCGTGGTGCGCGCCCACTTCGAGAACGGCGCCGTCCCGTGGTCGCACGCCATGCTCTCGGGCTGGATCCTGGACCCGGACCGCAAGAAGATGTCGAAGTCGAAGGGCAACGTGGTCGTCCCGACCGAGATCCTCGACAAGTTCGGCGCCGACGCCGTCCGCTGGCGCGCGGCCCTGTCGCGGCCGGGCATGGACTCGCCGTTCGACGAGACCCAGATGAAGGTCGGGCGCCGACTGGCGATGAAGGTGCTCAACGCGGCGAAGCTGGTCCTGGGCAACCTCGAGGCGACCTCGCTCGACACCTTCGCGGTCTCCGAGCCGGTCGACTGCGCCCTGCTGGGCCGCCTGGCCGGGGTCGTCACCAAGGCGACCGAGGCCTTCGACGCCTACGACTACACCACCGCGCTGGAGTCGGCCGAGAAGTTCTTCTGGGACTTCTGCGACGACTACGTCGAGCTGGTGAAGGAGCGCGCGTACGGCGAGCCGTCCGACCCGGGCACCCTGTCCGCGAAGGCCGCGCTGGCGATCACGCTGCACACGCAGTTGCGCCTGCTCGCCCCGTTCCTGCCGTACGTGACCGAGGAGGTCTGGTCGTGGTGGCAGGAGGGCTCGATCCACCGCGCCTCGTGGCCGACCGAGCTCGAGCTCGGCTCCGCCGCGGCGGCCGACGACACCGTCCTCGGTGCCGCCGCCGTCGCCCTGTCAGGGATCCGCGGCGTGAAGTCGAACGCCAAGGTCAAGATGCGTGCGCCGCTGGCCCGCACCGAGGTCACCGGCCCCGAGGCGCTGGTCCGCGCCGCCGAGCTCGCCCAGGGCGACCTGCGCCGCTCCGGCACGATCGTCGGCGACCTGGTCTTCACCGTCGACGCCGAGGCGTCCGAGCTGCGGGTCACCGCGGAGCTGGCCCCGGAGCCGGAGGCCGCGCCCGCGGAGTGAGCGCGAGGTGGTTCGAGTGGGAGCGGGGCGCGAAGGCGCCCGGCTCCTTGCTCGCCTCGAGCCCCACGACGAACGAACGGCGGCCCACCCGGAGGGGTGGCCCTCCGTTCTGCTGTCTGCTGGGTCGGGATCAGTGACCGCTGTGGCCGTGGGCCGGGCCGATCATGCCGGGAGCGTGGCCGTGGCCGAACCCGCTGTTGCCGGGAGCCGTGCTCGTGTGGCTGCTCCTGCCGGGTGCGGTGGCGCTGGGGCCGCCGTGAGCCGGACCGTGGCCCTTGTCCATCGTGGGGCCGGCGGTGCTGGTCGGGCCGCTGTAGCTGTAGCTGTAGCTGCGGGTGTTGACGACCGGCGTCGGGCTGCCGTGCTTCGAGGCGCCATGGGACTGCGGCCCGGCGACGCCGTGCGCGGCGTGTCCATGCGGGGCGCCCCAGCCATGGTCGGGGCCGCTGATCGGCGTCGCGACGGTCGCGGTGGACGCGACCGGGTCGTGCTTCGGTCCACCGTGGCTCGCGGACGTGGCAGGCGCGACCGTCTTGACGGTGTTCACAGGCGTGGCGGGCGCGACCGGCTGCTTGGGCTGCGAGTGCACCGGAACGACCGGGTGCGCGTGGAAGCCACGCGTGATGTGCGCGGCCGGGATCGCCGACGGGTGGGTCAGGTGCAGGACCTGCGCGGGCGAAGAAACGACCGGCGTGGAGTCGACCGTCGCGGGAGCCGCGGGCTTCGCCGGCGTGGAGGGCTGGAGCGTCTCACCCTGCTGGATCTCCATCAGCTGGAGCCCCGCGACGACGGGCGCAGCGAAGCTGCGCCACGCGTCCTTCGCGTAGCTGCGCATGCTGTTGGTCGCCAGCACGACGACACAGGCGATCGCAACGACGACGAACGCCGTCAGCGGTGCCTTGTGATTCGAGGACACGCTCGCCCCTTCCCAGCCCGGACCTGGTGATGACAGGACCCTAGTCTCGCCTAACCGATCGGTCAGAAGCGAACTGTCCTGAGGCAAATGACCCAAACGGACTATGCGGCTCGGGACGTTCGGCACGCAGCGCTCAGGCCGACTTCTTCTTCTTCGCCTCGTCGACGGGGATGAGGGTCGGGGCGGACTCGCCGGTGACGACCTCCGCGGTGACGATCACCTTCGCCACGTCTCCGCGTGAGGGCACCTCGTACATGGCGTGGAGGAGGATCTCCTCGATGATCGCGCGCAGGCCACGGGCGCCGGTCTGGCGCTCCAGCGCCTTGTCGGCGATCGCCTGGATGGCGTCCTCGGTGAACTCGAGCTCGACACCGTCGATGTCGAAGAGCTTCTGGTACTGCTTGATCAGGGCGTTGCGCGGCTCGGTGAGGATCTGCACGAGCGCGGCCTGGTCGAGCTTGGTGACGCTCGCGATCAGGGGCAGACGTCCGATGAACTCGGGGATCAGGCCGAACTTGGTGAGGTCCTCGGGGCGGACCAGCTTGAGCAGGTCCTCCGCGTCCTTCTCGGCCTTGCTGTGCACCTCGGCGGTGAAGCCGAGGGTCTTCTTGCCGACCCGCTGCTCGATGATGTGCTCCAGGCCGGCGAAGGCGCCGCCGACGACGAACAGGATGTTCGTGGTGTCGATCTGGATGAACTCCTGGTGCGGGTGCTTGCGGCCGCCCTGCGGCGGCACCGAGGCGGTGGTGCCCTCGATGATCTTCAGCAGCGCCTGCTGGACGCCCTCGCCCGAGACGTCGCGGGTGATCGAGGGGTTCTCGGCCTTCCGGGCGACCTTGTCGATCTCGTCGATGTAGATGATGCCCGTCTCGGCCTTCTTGACGTCGTAGTCAGCGGCCTGGATCAGCTTGAGCAGGATGTTCTCGACGTCCTCGCCGACGTAGCCAGCCTCCGTCAGGGCGGTGGCGTCCGCGATCGCGAACGGGACGTTGAGCATCCGAGCGAGGGTCTGGGCGAGGTAGGTCTTGCCGCAGCCCGTCGGACCCACGACCAGGATGTTGGACTTGGCGACCTCGACGTTCTCGTCCTTGTGCTTGCCGGGGCCGTTGGCACCCGACTGCACGCCGGCCTGGACCCGCTTGTAGTGGTTGTAGACCGCGACGGCGAGCGCCTTCTTGGCCTGCTCCTGGCCGATCACGTAGGAGTTGAGGAACTCGAAGATCTCGCGCGGCTTGGGCAGCTCGTCGATGCTGACCTCGGAGCCCTCGGCGAGCTCCTCCTCGATGATCTCGTTGCACAGGTCGATGCACTCGTCGCAGATGTACACGCCCGGCCCGGCGATGAGCTTCTTCACCTGCTTCTGGCTCTTGCCACAGAAAGAGCACTTGAGCAGGTCGCCACCGTCACCGATGCGTGCCATGGGCGATCAACCTCCGCGTTTGCGTGTATTGCTGGTTCGAGACTGTGTTGCTGGTGCTGCTGTGTTGCTGACCTGCCGACCGTACCCCGCGCCGTGCCGCCGGTGAGGGATCCACCAACGGTACGGCGCAGGGTCGTGCCGTTACTTCTCTATCGGCTCAGGCGAGCGCGGGAGCAGGGGTCTTGAGGGAGCCCAGCACCTGGTCGACGATGCCGTACTCGACAGCCTGCTGCGCGGTGAGGATCTTGTCGCGCTCGATGTCGCGGCTGACCTCCTCGATCGACTTGCCGCTGTGATCCGAGATCATCTTCTCCAGCAGCTCGCGCATCCGGAGGATCTCGTTGGCCTGGATCTCGATGTCGGAGGTCTGGCCGAACGTGCCCTCGGTGTAGGGCTGGTGGATCAGGATGCGGCTGTTGGGCAGTGCCATCCGCTTGCCGTGGGTGCCGGCCGCGAGCAGGATCGCGGCCGCCGAGGCGGCCTGACCCATGCAGACGGTCTGCACGTCGGGCTTGATGAACTGGATGGTGTCGTAGATCGCGGTCAGCGCCGTGAACGAGCCACCCGGGCTGTTGATGTAGATGCTGATGTCCTGGTCGGGGTTCATCGACTGCAGGCACAGCAGCTGGGCGATCACCGCGTTGGCGACGTCGTCGCTGATCGGGGTGCCCAGGTAGATGATCCGCTCTTCGAAGAGCTTCGCGTAGGGGTCGATGCGGCGGAAGCCGTAGGACGTCCGCTCCTCCCACTGCGGGATGTAATAGTTCATGCGTCAGTCCTTCTTGTGGGCCGGGCGGCCCTCGCCGGCGGCTTCCTTGGCACTGGAGATCACCTTGTCGACGAGGCCGTACTCGAGGGCCTCGTCGGCGGTGAACCAGCGGTCGCGATCGGCATCGGCGATGACCTGCTCGACGGGCTGACCGGTGTGCTTGGAGATCAGGTCGAGCAGCACCTTCTTGATGTGCAGCGACTGCTGGGCCTGGATCTTGATGTCCGAGGCCGAGCCGCCCATGCCGGAGGAGGGCTGGTGCATCATGATGCGCGCGTGCGGCAGCGCATAGCGCTTGCCCGCAGCACCCGCGCAGAGCAGGAACTGGCCCATCGATGCGGCCAGGCCCATGCCGACCGTGGCGACGTCGTTGGGGATGTAGTTCATGGTGTCGTAGATCGCCATGCCCGCATCGACCGAGCCGCCGGGGCTGTTGATGTGCAGGAAGATGTCGGCCTCGGGGTCCTCGGCCGAGAGCAGCAGCAGCTGGGCGCAGATCGCGTTCGCGTTCTGGTCGCGTACCTCGGAACCGAGGAACACGATCCGCTCCTTGAGCAGTCGGCTGTAGATGTTGTCGTCGAGGAAGTTGAGCCCGGCGCCACCGTTCATGGTCGGCGCGTCGTACCCCTGGGGTGCGCTGGAGTTCAGGTTCACAATGGCGACACTAGCCGCCGAAGCAGACAGAACCACGGGATGGCGTGCCCTGTTCGCCGAGAGCAGATTTCAGACGAGCCAGCGCAGCAGCGCGTCGTGGACGGCACCGCGGTTGGTCAGCGGCTCCCCCACGGGCAGCTCGAACGCCTCCGCGGTGGGGAACAGGTCGACGACCTCACGCGGACGCCGGCCGCCGCGGCGGTGCCGGCCCCAGAACAGCCGGCCGAACGCGCTGCCGAAGGGGTTCGGCCCGGCCATCCGCTCGGTGACCAGCAGGTGGTCGGCGCTCACGGCGGGCTCCAGCGCCAGGAAGGCGGCGTCGGCCTGGACGATCCCGGCCAGCTGCTCGTCGATCCGGCGCCCGACGCCGGTGGCCAGGAGGCTCGGCTCGCAGGCGTAGCGCGGCACGCCGAGCCCGATCACCTCGGTGACCTTCGCGGTCCACGGGGCCGCGTCCGGCAGGCGCATCGCGGCGGCGGCGCGCACGGCCAGTCCCCCGTTGCCCGCCGCCAGCAGCACGATCCGCTCCACCGGGACGGGCCAGGAGCCGGTGAGACGCTGGAGCTGGGAGGCGAGCTCGATCCCCGCGCGGCTCGGCGAGCCGACGTCGAGGCGGGTGTGGATCGGCGTCCAGCCCAGCAGCGTCTGCAGTCGCTCGGCGTACGTCGCGCCGGTGGTGTCGCGGCCCTCCGCCCAGAGGTACTCGTCCTCGCCCGGGGGCGGCACCAGGACGAGCAGGCGACCGGTGAGCGTGGTCGTACGGGCGAGGAGATCGGCGAGCTCGCCGGGCGGCACGTCCTCGTCACCGTGGCGGAAGGCGAAGACCGGCCGGTCCAGCTCGGCCACCGCGCGACCGAGGGAGGCGCCCGCGATCGCCAGCGGCGTGCGCATCATCGGCGCCGCGAGGGCGGCCAGCGGACGGGCGATGGGGGCGGCGACCGGCACGATCGCGCGGCTGATCGGGCGGCGCGCCAGGCTGGTCGCCCGCCAGGTGCGGCGGAAGAGTCCCCCGAGGCGGGTACGGCGCGGGGCGGGGCGGCTCACCGGGACAACCTACGCGACACGAGCGAGGCCGGGCGAGCGAGCAGCGCGCCAAGCGCGCATTACCCGCGGGTACGCCGGGAAACGTGACGCGCCCCGCACCCGGAGTTCGGGTACGGGGCGCGTCCGTGCTTCAGCGCGCGGCCCGGGTCGGCGTGCTACGCACGCCCGACCTCGTGGCTCGGGACAAGAACACTCGCAAGCTCGGCTCTCGGCCTCGCTCCTCAGCTCTCGTCGACGGTCTCGTCCGCAGCCTCGGCGGCCTCGTCGCCCTCGGGGGCGAAGGTGCCGTCGGGGAGGAGGCCCTTGAGGACGACCTCGTTGCCCGACTTGTCGGTGACCTTGGCGGCCTCGACGATCTCGGCGAGGGCCTTGCCGCGGACGATCTCGGCGGCGTACTCGCTGATGTGGTGCGGGTGCTCCTGCAGGTGGGCGAAGGCCTGCTGCGGGTCCTGGCCCTGCTGCTGCGCGCGGCGGATGACGTGCTGGGTCAGCTCGTTCTGGTCCACGCCGTACTCGTTCTTGGCGGCGATCTCGTCGAGGAGCATCTGCGCGGCGATCGAGTCGCGGACGCGACGCTCGAGGTCGGCCTCGAACTCGTCCTGGGTCTGGCCCTCGTCCTCGAGGTACTTCTCGAGGGTGAGACCAGCGAAGACGAGCTGCTGCTCGAACTGCTCGCGGCGGGTGTTGAGCTCGTCGGTCACCAGACCCTCGGGAAGCGGGATCTCGACCTTCTCGAGGAGAGCCTCGAGGACGGCGTCACGGGCCTCAGCGGCCTGCTCGAGGCGCTTGCCCCGGCCGAGCCGCTCCTTGACGTCGGCCTTGAGCTCAGCGACGGTGTCGAACTCGCTGGCGAGCTGGGCGAAGTCGTCGTCGACCTCGGGCAGCTCCTGCTCCTGGACCTGCGTGACCTTGACGACGACGTCGACCTGCTGGCCGATCAGGTCGCCACCGACGAGCTGGCTGGTGAAGGCCTTCTCCTCGCCGGCCGACAGGCCGGCGACGGCCTCGTCGAGACCGTCGAGCATGCCGCCGCGGCCGACCTGGTAGCTCATGCCGCTGACCTCGGCGCCCTCGACGGCCTCGCCGTCCTGGGTCGCCTTGAGGTCGATCACGACGAAGTCGTTCTCGGCAGCGGCGCGCTCGACGTCCTTGAGGGTGCCGAAGCGCTCACGCAGCGCCTGGACCTGCTCCTCGTCGTCCTCGTCGCTGACCTCGATGTCCGCGACCTCGGCGGCGATGCCGTCGTAGTCCGGGACCACGATCTCGGGCTTGACGTCGACCTCGGCCACGAACTCCAGCGGGCCGTTGTCGTCGAACTTGGTGACCTCGAGCTCCGGCTGCGCCAGCGGGGTCAGGTTGTTCTCCTGCAGCGCCTCGCTGTACTTCTGCGGAAGCACGTCGTTGAGGGCCTGGTCGAGGACCGCGGCGCGGCCGACCTGGCGGTCGATCACCGACGGCGGAACCTTGCCGCGGCGGAAGCCGGGCACGTTCACCTGCTGGGCGATCTGCTTGTATGCCTTGTCGAGGCTCGGCTTGAGCTCCTCGAAGGGCACCTCGACGGTCAGCTTGGCCCGGGTCGGGCTCAAGGTCTCGACGGCGCTCTTCACAGGCTTTCTCCTCTTGGTTGATCGGGTGGTGAAGCAGTCGGGGCGACAGGACTCGAACCTGCGGTCTCCTGCTCCCAAAGCAGGCGCGCTAGCCACTACGCTACGCCCCGCGAATCGACCCCCAGTGAGCCGGCTTCGAGCGGATGACGGGAATCGAACCCGCGTAATCAGTTTGGAAGACTGAGGCTCTACCATTGAGCTACATCCGCGCGCTGTTCCACAGCCGGGGAACCGGCTGCGAGCAACCCGCACATGGTGCCACACAGGACACGGTGCGACCCAACCGGTCCGGCGTCGCGGGCCGCTCCGGCGTCAGGCCACCGAGCGGGTGACCACGACCATGGCGCGGTCGTCGTCCTTGGATCCCAGCGCATCGACGAGCCGCCGCGCGGCACCGTGGAAGTCACCGCGCAACAGCTGCTCGGCCTCCCCCAGCAGGCGGTCGATCCCGAGGTCGATGTCGCGGCGCGGCTCCTCCACCATCCCGTCGGTGTAGAGCAGGACCGCGTCGCCGGGGCGCAGGGTCCCGGTCGCGGCGGTGAAGTCGGCGCCCTCGATCAGCCCGAGCAGCGGGCCCTCGCTGGCGAGGACCTTCCAGCGCCCGTCGCCCGCGGTGCGCTGCACGGCCGGCGGGTGGCCGGCCGTACGGACCTCGAACGCGCCGGTGTCGAAGCGGACCGTGAGGTGGACGGCGGTGGCGAAGCCCTCCTCCCAGCCCTGGCGCAACAGGTAGGCGTTCGCGGCCGGCAGGAAGCCGTCCGGCGGCAGCGCGCTGAGCATGCCGCCGAAGGCGCCGGAGAGCAGCAGGGCGCGGGTGCCGGCCTGCTCGCCCTTGCCGGAGACGTCGACCACCACCACGTCGAGCCGGTCCGGGGTCGGATTGCTGGCGACCACGAAGTCGCCCGCGAAGAGCGTGCCGCCGGCCGACGCGAGCGAGGACTCGGCGTGCCAGCCCTCCGGCAGCCTCGGGATGCCGCCCTGGTTGAGGATCCGGTCGCGCAGGTCGACGAACATCGACTCGCCCATGAAGCCCGCCACACCCAGCCGCGATCGGCGGAACGAGACGAGCAGCACCAGCAGACCGAGCAGGAACTCGATCGCGATCGAGGCCTGGGTGAGCGGGGTGATCTCGCCATGTCTGAGCAGCACCGCCACGACCAGCATGGTCATCAGGAGCACGACGAACCACGGAAGCACGCGCGGTCCGAGGACCAGGCTGCCGACGATCAGCGGCACCAACAGCGAGTTGAGCGGGACCCGGGTGGGCTGGAGCACGATCAGGACGGCGAGCACGATGCCGAGCAGCGTGAGCCACAGCAGCGCCACGCCCTCCGCACCGGAGCGCCGCTGCTGAGCGCGCAGCTCAGCCAGCGTCCGCCGCATGCCGGCAGGCGCCATCGCGGCCAAAGCACTCATCGAGCCTCGTCTCCGAGTCGGGGTTCGTGGGATCACTCTAGGCCTGACTGTAAAGAGGCTGTGCGCGGTCTGTACCGAGGCTGGCACCCGGGGCACCAGAAGAGATTGCGTCCCTGAAGCTCCGCTGTGCGTACGACCTTGCCACAGACATGGCACGCCTGCCCCGTACGACGGTAGACGTACACCTCGCCGCCGTGGTCGTCCTGGCGCGGCGGGCGCCCCATCGCCTCGGGGGTGTGCTCGGGGCGCACGGTGTCGATCCGGTTGTCGATGACGCCCTGGTGCATGAGCTCGACGAGGTCGGTCCACATGGCGTTCCACTGGGCACGGCGCAGGGTGTTCCCGGGGCGCATCGGGTCGATCCGGTGCCGGAAGAGCAGCTCGGCGCGGTAGACGTTGCCGACGCCGGCCAACACCGCCTGATCCATCAGCAGCGCGCCGATCGCGACCTTGCTGCGGCTGATCCGATCCCACGCGCGGGCGGGGTCGCTGTCGGTGCGCAGCGGGTCGGGGCCGAGCCGGGCGATCACCGCATCGCGCTCGGCGGCGGTGATCAGGTGGCAGGTGGTGGCGCCGCGCAGATCGGCGTACGCCTCGGGGCCGACGATCCGCAGACGGACCTGCCCGACCGGCGCGGGCGCCGGCTGCCCGGACTCGCGGCGCGCGATGAGGAACTTGCCGTAGAGGCCGAGATGGATGTGGACGTATCGGTCGTCCGGGAAGGCGACGAAGAGGTGCTTGCCCCACGCCTCGGCGCGTTCGAGCACCTGACCGTCGACCTGCGCGGCCGACTCGGCGAAGCGGCCCTGCGGGCTGCCGACACGCACCTGTCGGCCGCCGAACGCAGCACCCAGGTCGGCGGCGAGCCGGTGGAGGGTGTGTCCCTCAGGCATTCAGGAGCGCCCCGGGCTCAGTCCTGGTCGTCGGCCGGGCCGAGGCCCACGGCCGACTCCGGCAGCGCGGGCCGCCGGCCGAGGCTCTCGTACGTGGCCATCTGCTCGATCCGGCGCACGTGCCGCTCGTCGTTGCTGAACCCCTCGGCGAGAAAGATCTCGACGAAGCGGGTCATGTCCTCGAGCGAGTGCATCCGACCGCCGACGGCGATGACCTGCGAGTCGTTGTGGTCGCGGGCCAGCTTGGCGGTCTCGTCCGACCAGACCAGCGCGGAGCGGATGCCCTTGACCTTGTTGGCGGCCATCTGCTCACCGTTGCCCGAGCCGCCGATGACGACGCCGAGGCTGTCGAGGCCCTCGGCACGCTCACGGGCGACCGCCTCGGCCGCGCGGATGCAGAAGACCGGGTAGTCGTCCAGCGCGTCGTAGACGAACGGACCGTGGTCCACGACGTCGTACCCGAGCTCGGTGAGCCGGTCGGTGAGGTGGGCCTTGAGGTCGAGTCCGGCGTGGTCGCAGCCGAGGTGAACGCGCATGGCCGGATTCTCTCAGACGCATGGCCGTCCGGCCGCATGGATACCTGACCCCGCTCCCGTCCTCGTCGCCTTGGAGCCTCCATGCTCTTCTCCCCCGCCATCGTGCGCATCGTCCGCCGGATCTCGGCCTGGATCCCTGTGCTGGCGCTGGTCGCCGGGACGGTGATGCTGATCCCGGGTGCTGACGCCGCCCACCGGGCCCGGATCACGATCACGCCCTCCCGGGCCGCGCCCGGCGAGCCGCTGGTGATCCGCGGGAAGCTGCCGACCACGTTCCGGCGAACGATCTTCGTGCAGCGAGGCATGTTCGGGAGCTTCGGCGACCTCGTCCGCACGCATACCGACAAGCACGGCCGCTTCCGGGTCACGATCCCGAAGAACGGGATGCCCAGCGATCCGTACCGAGTACGGGCTCCGCAGGTGCGCAAGCATCACCGGACCTACCCGGCGATCATCACCGCCGCCCGGACCATCGTGACGCTTCGCCCCAACGTGAGCGCGGCCCTCTCGGCCGACGCCGTCGCGGTCGGCGCGCCGGTCGAGCTCACGGCGGTCGGCACGCCCGTACGCCCGGGCCGGCCGCTCACCCTGCAACGTCGGATCAGCCCGACGCGGTGGCAGACCGTAGCCAGTCATCGCGAGGACGCCCGCGGCAGTGCCACCTTCGCCCTCGACACGTCGACGGCGGGGATCTTCACCTATCGGGTACGCGCCGAGACCTGGCACGGCTCGGGCTGGATGCCGACGTTCCCGGTCGACCTGAGCGTCGGCGCGGGTCCGCTCCCGCAGGCCCAGGGGCCGGGACCGGCTCCGACCGGCGCCCCGCACAGCACGGGTCCGCAGCCTGGCCCGGTGAACGCGGCGAACACCTTCAAGTGGGGTCGGATCACCGAGGACTGGGGCTGGGAGAAGGGTGAGTCGACCGACCCGTGGCAGATCTACTCCGACGGCAGCGGCCGGGCCTCGATCGACACCGCTCTGCTCGTGCTCGACTCGGGCGTGGCCAAGCCGCGGCAGCGCGACACCGGGAGCGTGCGCGCCACGCTGACCGGTGCCGGGCACGCGTACGGCCGCTGGGAGGCGAAGGTGCGTGGACCGATCTTCCAGAGCGGCAGCGCCGACTATCGGATGGGCTTCAGCCTGGTGCCCGCGCGGCCGGGCGACCAGCACTGCGGTGGCTTGAGCGTGGACGTCGGGTCGTGGACCGGGTACAGCAGCACCACCACGATCGGCGTACGGCACGGCAACACCGCCTGGACCACGACCCGCAGCAAGGCCCGCAACGAGGAGAACTGGCACACGCTGGCCGTCGAGGTCACCCCGACGCGGATCGTGTGGTTCATCGATGCGAGGGTGACCGCGGTCCTCAAGAACAGTGCCGCCATCCCGCGGGTCCCGCTGGTGCCGCAGCTGCGGCTCGATGGGGCCGGCGCGGGCGTGGAGATGAACCACGCCCGGCTCAACACCGACTGGCTGCGCTACTTCACACTGGCGCAGAAGGACAAGGGCCGGATCGCCGGGCCCGCCCCCACGGCGACTGCCGTCACCGGCGCCTGCTGAGCTCCGCGACCCCGTCGAGGAACGCTCCGGTCTGGCGCATCACCAGGTCGGAGGCGTCGGCGTGCTCGGGCTGGCGCCAGAACGCGTGCGGGACGTCGAGGATGCGCGAGCCGACAGCCCGTACGCCCTCCGCGCGCAGCCGGGTCAGGAGGTGCTCGCCCTCGTCCCGGGCGATGTCGTGGGCCGCCGTGACGATGAGGGTCGGCGGCAGCGTCCCGAGGTCGGGCGAGCCGAGCGGCGCCACGTGCGGATGGGTCAGGGCGGCCGGGTGGGCGCTGCGGTCGACGTACTGCTGCCAGTACCACTGCGCCTCGTCGCGGTCCCAGGTCCAGTCGGTGGCCTGGTAGCTGGCGAAGGAGCTGGTCGGGTCGAGGAACGGGTAGATCAGCACCAGCGCGGTCACCAGGCCCGGGTTGCGCAGCGCGCCCACCATCGCGAGGTTGCCGCCGGCGCTGTCGCCGTGGCCGATCACCCGGCGGCTGCGCTCGGCCGCCCAGCGCAGGGCCCGGTCCGTGTCCTCGACGGCCGCCGGGTACGGGTGCTCGGGCGCGAGCCGGTAGTCGACGCTGAGCACCGCGCGGCCGGTGCGGTTGGCGAGCCGCCGGCTCGGCGCGTCGTGCACCTCGACGTCGTTGAAGACGAAACCGCCACCGTGCAGGTGGACGATCACGGACTCGGCGAGATCCGCGCCCTCGGGCAGGTAGAGGCGGGCCGGGACGCCGTCGACGTCGACGTCCTCGACGTGCGCGACGGGCTCCTTCGGATGCGTCGCGGCCTCCGCGCGGCCCGCTTCGCGGTCGGCGAGGGTCTGCTCGTAGTCGGCGTCATGAGGTACGTGCACGCGGTCACCCTCTCAGGTGGCGGCCGGGCACACATCGGATTTCTCACCGGACGCCTTGGCGGCAGCGCCCCGTCGGGCGCACGCTTCAGGGATGTTCATCCGGACCGTTCCCGAGGACGAGGCCACCGGAGCCGTGGCCGACTACTACGACCAGCAACGCCGACAGTGGGGCTTCCTGCCCGACTACGCCGGCGCGTTCGCTCCCAGACCCGCGGTCGCCGAGGGCTGGGCCGCCCTCAACGGCGCGATCCGCGGCGGCATGGACCGGCGCCGCTTCGAGCTGGTCACGATCGCAGCCGCTCGCGCGCGACGGTCGACCTACTGCACCGCGGCCCACTCGAAGTTCCTGCGCGACGACTGCGGCGACGTCGGGACCCTTGACGCCCTGACCGCTGATCCGAGCGGAGCAGGCCTCGCGCCGGTGGATCGGGCGCTCTACGCCTTCGCGACCAAGGTCGCCACCGCGGCCGACACCGTGGACAGCGACGACGTGGCGGCGCTGCGCGCGCACGGCCTGGGCGACGCCGAGATCGCGGAGGTCGTCTACGCCGTCGCCGCCCGGGCGTTCTTCACCACCGTCCTCGACGGGCTCGGGGCGCAGCTCGACCCGCAGACCGCCGCGGCGTTCCCCGACGAGACCCTGGCGGGCCTCATCGTGGGACGCCCGGTGGGCGGCGAAGCGTCCTAGCCGAGGACCTTCGCGATCCGCGGGCCGAGCTCGCGCATCGCCTTGCCGCGGTGGGAGATCGCGTCCTTCTCCGCCACCGTCAGCTCCGCGCTGGTACGGCCGTCGGGGGTGTCGTCGGCGACGAACATGACGTCGTAGCCGAACCCGCCCTCGCCGCGCAGCTCGCGGATGACGCGACCGTCCATCCGGCCCTCGACCACGATCTCGCCGTCGGGGCCGTCGCCGAACACGAACGCGATCGCACAGGCGAAGTGCGCGCCGCGACGCTCGTCGGGGACGTCGTTGAGCTGGTCGAGCAGCAGCTCGTTGTTGCGCTGATCGGACTTGGGGCGTCCGCCCCAGCGCGCGGACAGCACGCCGGGCATGCCATTGAGCGCGTCGACGCACAGACCGGAGTCGTCGGAGACCGACGGCAGCCCGGTGGCGGCGAAGCCCGCGCGCGCCTTGAGCAGCGCGTTGCCCTCGAACGTCGGCGCGTCCTCGACCGGCTCCTCGTAGAAGTCGACGTCGTCGAGGCCGAGCACACGTACGCCGGGGACGAGCGGAGCGAGGATCCGCTCCATCTCGGCGATCTTCTTGGCGTTGCGGGAGGCGACGAAGATCCGAGCGGTCATCGGCCCAGCGACTCCGCCTGCAGGTGGGTGAGGTCGGCGCAGCCCTTCTCCCCCAGCGCGAGCAGCGCGTCGAGCTCGACGCGGTCGAAGGCGACGCCCTCGGCGGTGCCCTGGACCTCGACGAACCTGCCCTCGCCGGTCATCACGATGTTCATGTCGGTCTCGGCCCGGACGTCCTCGACGTACGGGAGGTCGAGACGCGCCTCGCCGTCGATGATGCCGACCGAGATGGCCGCGACCGAGCCGGTCAGGGCCTGCGGCACGCCGAGCTTGGCGCAGGCGTCGGCGAGCGCGATGTACGCGCCGGTGATCGAGGCGGTGCGGGTGCCGCCATCGGCCTGCAGCACGTCGCAGTCGATCTGGATGGTGTTCTCGCCGAGCTTCTCGTAGTCGATGATCGCGCGCAGCGAGCGGCCGATCAGGCGCGAGATCTCGTGCGTACGCCCGCCGATGCGGCCCTTGACCGACTCGCGATCCGAGCGGGTGTTGGTCGAGGCCGGGAGCATGGAGTACTCGGCGGTGACCCAGCCCAGGCCGGAGCCCTTGCGCCAGCGCGGGACGCCCTCGGACGCGGAGGCGGCGCACAGCACCTTCGTCCTGCCGAACTCGATCAGCACCGAGCCGGCGGCGTGGTCGAGCCAGTTGCGGGTGATGGTGATGGGGCGCAGCTCGTCGTTGGCGCGGCCGTCTTCGCGGTTGCTGGTCATGCGGGCGAGCCTAGGCGACGGGAGCGAGACGGAGCGAGCTCGCTCAGGCCGAGCGACTGAGTCGCGGCCCGGAGGGCGGTGTCCTGCGGTCGGCCCGCTCGCCGGGGCGGACGGCCTGGCGTACGACCCATGGGCCGAGGTCGCGTGCCCGGCGACCGATCCAGGGCGCCCCCTCCGCGATCATCCAGGCGGCGTCCCGCCGCCAGCTGCCCGGCAGCCCACCGGAGCACTCCAGCGAGGGCAGCTCGAAGTCGTAGCCGAACCGGTGCAGGTCGAGCGCGAAGTGCCGGGCCAGCAGGCGGTGGCCGCGCTCGCCGGGGTGCATCCGGTCGACGGACCAGTACGAGCGGTCGAGCGCCTCCGGGTGGGCGCCGAGATCGACCCGCGCTCCCCCGAACCTGCGGTGGACCTCGTCCCAGACGCTGTTGAGCTCGGTGAGCCGCCGCAGCAGCGGGCGACGCAGGGCGTGCGGCAGCCCGAGCACCGTGCTGTGGTCGTGGAAGCGGGCGGTGAGCAACAGCGCGCCACTCCCGGTGAGAGCCTCGGCGCAGGTCATCAGCTCCACCCGCAGGCGGGCGGGATCCCAGGTCGAGCGCATGGTGTCGTTGACACCGACGATCAGCGAGGCGATGTCGGGGTGGTGGGCGATGGCGTCATCGAGCTGGTCGTCGAGGACCGCGGTGCCGGTGGCACCGGGCACGGCCAGATGGCACGCGCTGACGTCGTAGGCGGTGGTGAGCGAGTCGGCGAGCAGGCGGGCCCAGCCACGCCACCCGTCCGGCGTCGGGTCCCCGATGCCGAAGGTGGTGCTGTCACCCAGCGCCGCGAAACGGAGGTATCCGGCCACGAGACCAGCCTGACGGGGCCGGCTACCAGCCGGCCCCGTCAGGATGTCGTGCTCCGGAACGCTCCGCGAACGGTTGCGTCGCGTCGGCTACTTCACCTCGGCGCGGCTGATGCGGCGCAGGCCTAGGAGGAGCGGGGCGCCGAGCCAGATCAGCACCGCCACGATCAGGTGGCCCCACTCGCCGGCGCTCATGTTCCAGAAGCCGTCGTAGAGCGGACCGGTCGCCTGCTGGAAGAAGATCCAGCGGGAGAAGCTGTCGAACCAGCCGATCAGCGCGTTGCCGATCCCCAGGATCGTCGGGACTGCGAACCAGAACGCGTAGTAGATGACGATCGCGGCCGGGGTGTTGAGCACCAGCGCCGCCCAGGCGAAGCCGATCAGCATCAGCGCGCACTGCACGATCACGAAGCCGACCACGCCGGCACCGCCCGTCCACGTGACCGAGCCGCCCACCGCGCCGTAGAAGAGGTTGAAGAGCACGCCCATCACCAGTGCGAAGACGACGGTGACGAGCGTCCAGATGAGCGCGACGCCGAGCTTCGCGGTGATGACCCGGTCGCGGCGGGGCTCCAGGGCGAAGGTGACCATGGCGGTGCGCTGGGTCCACTCGGAGGTGACCAGCAGGATCGCCACGACCGGGAGCATCAGCTCGCACACGAAGCCGGCCACCCCGGCGAAGGTGCCCAGATCGACGGTCGTGTCGCCGTCGCCGTTGACGGCGAGCACGATCGCCGCGATGAACTCGGCCGCCACCACGACGGCACCGAGCGCGAAGAGCAGCCAGAAGCTGGCCTTGGTGTCCCACGACTTGCGGAACTCGACCTGGAGCAACCGGCTGAACGGGATGCCGCTCGGCGCGGTCGAGCGCGGCGCCGCGGGGGTCTGGGTCGCGGTGCTCATGCCACCACTCCTTCGCGCTGGGTGTCGGCGGTGAGCTGCAGGAACAGCTCCTCGAGACCGCCGTCGCCGGAGCGCAGGTCGGTCAGGACGATGTGGTGCTCGACGGCGGTGCGGCCGACCTCGACGGGCTCGGCGGTGATCCGCAGACCCTCTCCTGCCGGGACCACGGGGATCCCCTTGGCGCTCAGCGCGGCGCTCAGCCCGTCGTTGTCGAGGGAGGTCGCGAGCGTCTCGACCTTCGTGTTGTGGGACAGCAGGGCCGCCCGGTCGCCCTGGGCGAGGATCTTGCCGCGGCCGATGAGGATCATCTCGTCGGCGATCATCTCGACCTCGTGCAGCAGATGGCTGGAGAGCAGCACCGTGCCGCCCCGGTCGGCGTACGACTTCAGCAGCCCACGCATCCACCGGATGCCGGCGGGGTCGAGGCCGTTGGCCGGCTCGTCGAGGATGAGGATCTCGGGGTCGCCGAGCAGGGCGTTCGCGATGCCGAGTCGCTGCTTCATGCCGAGCGAGTAGTTCTTCACCCGGCGCTTGGCCTCACTCGGCGAGAGCGAGACCAGCTGGAGCATCTCGTCGACGCGGCTCGACGGCAGGCCCATGGTCATGGCGCTGAGGGTGAGCACCTCGCGGCCCGTACGTCCGCCGTGCTGGGCCGAGGCGTCCAGCAGGACCCCGACCGTGCGACCCGGGTTGGGCAGGTCGTGGTAGTCGACGCCCTTGATGGTGGTGCGCCCCTTGGTCGGCGGCGTCAGGCCGACCATGATGCGCATCGTGGTCGACTTGCCGGCACCGTTGGGGCCCAGGAAGCCGGTGACCCGGCCGGGCTCGCAGGTGAACGTGACGTCGTCGACCGCGGTGTAGGCCCCGTACACGCGGGTGAGTCCCTCGACCTTGATCATGGGTGACAGCCTGCCAGTCCCGACCACACCGCGCATCGGGGTTCACCCCGAATGTCCCACGACAGATGTCACGGTCCTACACGAAGTAGGTGGCTCCTGGGCGGGCCAGCTCGGTCGGGCCGGAGAACGCCGGCACGGCCTCGGCGAGGATCTCCTGCTCGTCGTGCCACGGCGGCACGTGGGTGAGCACGAGGCGACGCACCCCAGCGGCCTCGGCGGCCTCGCCGGCCTCCTTGCCGGTGAGGTGCAGGTTCGGCGGGTTGTCGTCCTGCTCGCGGAACGACGCCTCGCACAGGAACAGGTCGGCGTCCTTGGCGATCTCCACCAGCGCGTCGGTCGGTCCGGTGTCGCCGCTGTAGACCACGGACGCGCCGTCGGCGGTGACCCGCAGCGCGAAGGCGGGCACCGGATGCTCGACCTCGCGGGGCTCGATGGTGAACGGTCCGATCTCGACGACGCCCCGGTGGCGCAGGAAGTCGAACTCCTCCTCCATGCCGGGCTTGCGCGGCAGGTCGTACGCACGGGCGAGCCGGCGCGGGGTGCCGCGCGGCCCGTAGACGGGGATCACCGGCTGCTGGCCGCTGGGGTGGTACTTGCGCAGCACGTAGTAGCTGGTGATGTCGATGCAGTGATCGGCGTGCAGATGGCTGAGCAGGATCGCGTCGACCTGGAGCGGGTCGATGTAGCGGTGCAGCGCGCCGAGCGCGCCGTTGCCCAGGTCCAGCAGGAGGTTCCAGGTGCGGCCCTCGGCGTCGTCGGCCTGGAGCAGGTAGCAGCTGGCCGGTGAGTCGGGCCCCGGGTAGGAACCGCTGCACCCCACGATCGTCAGCTTCACAGGAGACCTCCGCACATGGGTCGCAAGGCTAGGGCTTAACCATCCGCTTGGCAGTACGTCTTGACCCAGGTCACATGTGACCTGGGAAGGACACTATGCCCGTCCGGACCGGTTGTTACGCCAGACCGCCGGCGAACTGGCGCGCAGCCGCCATCTCCGGACCGAGGAACCGGCGCCCGATGGTCTCGAAGGCCTCCGGCGATCCGGTGGTGGTGAACGAGTACACGGGCTCGCCGCCGGGGCGCATCAGGTCGCGCTGCGCGAGCATCCGGTAGACGTCCTTCGCGCACTCCTCGGCACTGCTGACCAGGGTGACGTTGTCGCCCATCACCATCGAGATGACGCCGGTGAGCAGGGGGTAGTGGGTGCACCCCAGGATCAGGGTGTCGACCCCCGCGCCGATCAGCGGATCGAGGTACTCGTGCGCCGCCTCGAGGAGCTCGTCGCCGCTGGTGATGCCGGCCTCGACGAACGGGACGAACTTCGGGCACGCCCGGGTGTGGAGCTCGACGTGGGCGGCGGCCGCGAAAGCGTCGTCGTACGACATCGAGTCGGCCGTCACCTGGGTGCAGATGACGCCGATGCGGCCCGTGCGGCTCGCGGCGACCGCGCGCCGGGTGGCCGGCAGGATCACCTCGACGACCGGCACGTCGTAGCGCTCGCGGGCATCGCGCAGCATCGCCGAGCTCGCGGCGTTGCAGGCGATGACGAGCGCCTTGACGCCCTGGTCGACCAGGTGGTCGAGGCACTCGAGGGCGTACTCGCGCACCTCGGCGATCGAGCGGTCGCCGTACGGGGCGCGGGCGGTGTCGCCGACGTAGGAGATCGACTCGTGGGGCAGCTGGTCGATGACCGCGCGGGCGACGGTGAGGCCGCCGAAGCCGGAGTCGAAGATCCCGATCGGAGCGTCGCGGTCGGGGGACGGGGTCAGGCCGGGCACAGTGAAATGCTAGGCGGTCGGCGAAGGCGACGCGGCTCCGGGGCGCCGCCGTCCGCCGGCCCGGCCTGCGCGCCGCCCGACCCCGTCGCACGGCTCAGCCGGCGAGCAGCGTCTCCAGTGCGCTGATCCGGCCATCGACGATGGTGGCGATGTCGACCCCGCGGGCCACCGGCTCGGCGCCCGGCGCCCCGAACCGCCAGGCGAGTGCGGCTCGCGAGCCGACGCCGTAGATCGGGCCGTCCTCCACGAAGGCGAACTCCGCAGGCACCCCGTCGAGCAGCTCCTGGGCTCGTGCCGTGATCGCCCGGCGGCCGGTGATGACGCCGTCCTCATCGGCGAAGGCGACGTCGTCGGCGTAGATCCGGGCGGCGGCCTGAGCACGACGCTCGACATCGCGCTCCCCGAAGACCTCGAGCAGGTTCGCGCGCATCAGCGCGGCAGCGTTCTCATTCATCAGACTCTCCTTCGATCCCGGTCCGAGCCTGTCAGATCTGGCTCGCGCCGCCGTCGACGTACAGCTCGGAACCGGTGAGATAGGAGCTGGCGTCGGAGGCGAGGAAGAGCACCGCGTCGGCGATCTCCTCGGTCGTGCCCAACCGCCCCATCGGCACGCTGCCGGCGAGGCCGGCGAACAGCTGGTCGGCGGCCGCCGCGTCGGGTGCCAGGCCGCTGAGGCCGGGAGTCCCGATCGGACCGGGGGCGACGGCGTTGACCCGGATCCACCGACCGGTCAGCTCCGCGGCCCAGCTCCTGGTGAAGGAGCGCAACGCAGCCTTCGAGGCGGCGTACACGCTGAACGCGGGCACCCCCTTGACGTCGATGTTCGAGCTGGTGATCACGATCGCCGCACCGGGATTGAGCAGCGGCAGCGTCTTCTGGACCGTGAACAGCGTGCCGCCGACGTTGGCGTTGAACGTCGCGGCGTAGTGCTCCCAGGTGATCTCCTCGATCGCCGCGAACTCGCCGCCGCCCGCGTTGGCGAAGACCACGTCCAAGCCGTGTCCGAGCTCGCGCACCGCGGTGACCACCCGGTCCAGGTCGGCGAGCTCGGCCACGTCGCCGCGTACGCCGACGGCCGCCGCGCCGATGTGGGCCACCGCCCGGTCGAGCGCCTCCTGGCGCCGACCCGTCACGACGACCCGGGCCCCTTCCTCGGCGAACCGGCGCGCTGCCGCCAGGCCGATGCCCGACGTGCCACCGGTGACCAGGACCGTCTTGTTCTCGAAGCGTGCCATGTCCTTCTCCTCGCATCCCGGGCACGCGGATCTCGCGTCCTCCTATTTTGTATCGCTCAGTACATAATGAGGATCGGCGTCGAGGCATTCCCGGCGTGAAGGATTTCTGTACCGTTCAGTCAGGAGGTGCGATGCGATGACGACGGAACCGGCGCCGCGAGGACGGCCACGAGCCTTCGATGCCGACGCCGCCCTCGACAAGGCGGTGGAGGTCTTCTGGCGGCTCGGCTACGAGGGCGCCTCGATGAGCGCCCTGACCGAGGCGATGGGGATCAACCGGCCCAGCCTCTACGCGGCCTTCGGCGACAAGGAGGCGCTGTTCCGGCTCGCGGTGGCGCGGTACGCCGAGATCGACATGGCCTATGCGCAACAGGCGCTGGAGCAGCCGACGGCCTACGCGGTGGTCGAGCACTTCCTGCGCGCCAATGTCGAGGCGTTGACCCGTCCGGACCGCCCCGCCGGCTGCCTGTCCGTCCAGGGCGGGCTCGCCACCGGCTCCGACGGCGGGAGGGTCGCTGCCTTCCTGGCGCGAAGCAGGCTCGCCGGCGAGCGCGCCCTGGCCGAGAGACTCGCACGCTCAGCGGCCGAGGGCGACCTGCCCGCCGACACCGACACCGTGGCGATGGCCCGCTTCGTGATGGCGCTCAGCGAGGGGCACGCGGTCCACGCCGCCGCCGGCGTGGGCCGCAGCGAGCTGCACGCCTCCGTGGATGTGGCGCTGCGCGCCATTCCGCTCGCGGGTGCCTGAGGACGGCCGCGTCAGGCCCAGAGCTGGCCTTCGAGGCCCTCTTCGGCCTCGTCGATGGTGCCCTCGTACGCGCCGGTGGAGAGGTACTTCCAGCCGCCGTCCGCGACGACGAAGGCGATGTCGGCGTTCTCGCCGGCCTTGACGCACTTGGCGGCCTGGCCGAGCGCGGCGTGCAGGATCGCGCCGGTCGAGATGCCAGCGAAGATGCCCTCGAACTCGAGCAGCTCGCGCACCCGTCGCACCGCGTCGCGCGGTCCCACCGAGAAGCGGCTGTCGATCAGGGAGGCGTCGTAGAGCTCCGGGACGAAGCCCTCGTCGAGGTTGCGCAGGCCGTAGACGAGCTCGCCGTAGCGCGGCTCAGCGGCGATGATGCGGGTCTCGGGCTTGGCCGTGCGGAAGAACCGCGAGACGCCCATCAGGGTGCCCGTGGTGCCGAGGCCCGCGACGAAGTGCGTGATGCTCGGCAGGTCGGAGAGGAGCTCCGGGCCGGTGCCCTCCTCGTGCGCGAGCGCGTTGGCGGCGTTGCCGTACTGGTAGAGCATCACCCAGTCGGGGTGCTCGGCGGCGAGTCGCTTCGCCACCCGTACGGCCTCGTTGGAGCCGCCCGCAGCGGGCGAGGAGACGATCTCGGCGCCCCACATCCGCAGGAGCTGGCGGCGCTCCTCGGAGGTGTTCTCCGGCATCACGCAGACGATCCGGTAGCCCTTGAGCTTGGCCGCCATCGCCAGCGAGATGCCGGTGTTGCCCGACGTCGGCTCGAGGATCGTGCAACCGGGGCGCAGGGTGCCGTCCTTCTCCGCCCGCTCGATCATCTTCAGGGCCGGGCGGTCCTTGATCGAGCCGGTCGGGTTGCGGTCCTCGAGCTTGGCCCACAGCCGGACCTCGGGACCGTCGGGGTTCGAGCCGCCGACCATCTCCGACAGCCTGGGCAGCCCGACCAGCGGGGTCCCGCCGACCGAGCTGATCAGGTTGTCGTAGCGCGTCATGTCAATCCGCCTCCGCCGCAGAGCGGATCAGCGGGCTCCGCCCGCGACGGCCGGCAGGATGACGACCGCGTCGCCGTCCTTGAGCTCGGCCTCGAGGCCGCCGATGAAGCGGACGTCCTCGTCGTTGATGTAGACGTTGACGAAGCGGCGCAGGTCGCCGTTGTCGATCAGGCGGTCCTTGATGCCGACGTGGTTGGCCTCGAGGTCGTCGATGAGCGCGCTCAGGTTGGCACCGTCGGCCGAGACGGCCTTCTCGCCGCCCGTGTACGTGCGCAGGATGGTGGGGATGCGGACCTCGATGGCCATGTCTTACTCCTTGGTTCTGTTGCTGAAGGCTCGGGACGGGATCAGAGGCTGGCGACGACGGTGACCGGCTCCTCGGTCACCTCGCCGTCGACGATCCGATAGGAACGAAACTCCACGGGGCCCTCGTTATTCCCGTGCTCGCGCGTGCTGACCAGCACGTAGTGCGCGTTCGGCTCACTGGCCAGGCCGATGTCCGTACGGCTCGGGTACGCCTCGGTGGCGGTGTGCGAGTGGTAGACGACCACCGGCTCCTCGTCGCGCTCGTCCATCTCCTTGTAGAGCTGGAAGAGGTCGGTGGAGTCGAACTCGTAGAACGTCGGGCTGCCCGCGGCGTTGATCATCTCCACGAGCCGCTCGGGGCGGTCGCTGCCCTCGGGACCGGCGACGATGCCACAGGCCTCGTCGGGGTGGTCACGCTTCGCGTGGGCGACGATGGCGTCGTACGTCGCCTGGTCGATGGTCAGCACGGATCCCAGCCTAGTTTGGCGACCGGTCGCGAGTCGCATCGCCCAATCTGTGGGATGGGTGACGTAGCCCTCAGGTGGCCTTGATCAGGGACTCGACCAGGGTCTCCTGGAGGTAGCCGAGCCACTGGTAGATGCCGTACACCTGCCCGGTCGGGTCCTCGTCGTCGAGCTGGTCCCAGTGGTCCTCGTCGCCCTCCTCGATACCGAGCCGGGTCGCGAGGGCGAGCCGAAGATCGGTGAAGGAGCGCAGCCAGACCTCGGCCTCGGGGTGCGACAGCTCCACGTCGATCATCAGGCCGTCCTCCCGGAGCTCGGGCGGCAGGCCCGCCTCCTCGAGGGCGTCCACGATCGCGCCGGCCCCGGCCGTCTTGGCCTCGCGCAGGGTGCCCTCGGTGAAGCGGCGGAACTCCCCCGCCGCCTCCTCGTCGTGCTGGTAGGCGGTCGGGAACAGCCGGGCCAGCACCGGGTCCTCGGGCTCGGTGGTCGGGCCGGAGAAGTCGAGCAGCGCCTCGAGCGGGTCGACCGCCTGCTGCGGCATCGCCGCCTCGTCGTGCAGCAGCTCGATCAGCTGGGCCGCGAGCGAGCGCAGCAGGTCGGCCTCGAAGCCGGTGAAGGTCGCGGCGATCTGCTTGCCGCGCCGTTGATACGAGAAGCCTGACATCATCGACCCGTCTGCTTCTCGAGAGTGGCCCAGAGGCCGTAGCCGTGCATGGCCTGCACGTCGCGCTCCATCTCCTCGCGGCTGCCGGAGCTGACCGCGGAGCGCCCGTCGGTGTGGACCTCCATCATCAGCTTCTCGGCCTTCTTCTTGTCGTAGCCGAAGTAGGTGCGGAAGACATAGGTGACGTACGACATGAGGTTGACCGGGTCGTTCCAGACGATGGTGACCCACGGCGTGGCCGCCATGGTCAGGTCATCGGTGACGGGCTCGTCGAGTTCGACGGGGCTCGGCGCAGACATATGGCCCATCGTGCCACGATGGCGCGTGTGGACTCGACCCTGCCCGCCCCAGGCACCGCATCGACAGCCCTCCTGACCGACCACTACGAGCTGACCATGCTCCAGGCCGCTCTGGCGGCCGGCACCGCCGGACGCCGCTCCGTCTTCGAGCTCTTCCCGCGCCGCCTCCCGGAGGGGCGCCGCTACGGCGTCGTCGCCGGGGTCGGCCGGGCACTGGACGCGCTCGAGGCGTTCCGCTTCGGCGACGCGGAGCTGGCGGCGCTCGAGGGGGTCGTCGACGACGCGACCCTGTCGTGGCTGCAGTCGTACCGGTTCTCCGGCTCGATCTGGGGCTACCCGGAGGGCGAGGTCTACTTCCCGCACTCGCCGCTGCTGATCGTCGAGGGCAGCTTCGCCGACGCGGTGCTGCTGGAGACCGTGCTGCTCTCCATCTATAACCACGACAGCGCCATCGCCTCGGCGGCCTCCCGGATGACGCTTGCCGCCGGCGAGCGCCCGTGCATCGAGATGGGCTCGCGCCGCACCCACGAGGGGGCGGCCGTCGCCGCCGCCCGGGCCGCGTACATCGCGGGCTTCGAGGCGACCTCCAACCTGGCCGCGCGCGCCGCGTACGGCGTGCCGTCGACCGGCACCTCCGCGCACGCGTTCACGCTGCTGCACGACACCGAGCGGGACGCGTTCACCGCACAGGTGCGCTCGTTCGGGACGGGCACGACGCTGCTGGTCGACACCTACGACATCGCCGAGGCCGTCCGTACGGCGATCGAGGTGGCCGGGACCGGGCTCGGCGCGGTGCGGCTCGACTCGGGCGACCTGGGCGTGCTGGCGGTGCAGGTGCGCGAGCAGCTCGACGCCCTCGGCGCCCACGACACCCGCATCATCGTCACCTCCGATCTCGACGAGTTCGCCATCGGCGCCCTGGCCGCCGCGCCCGTGGACGGCTATGGCGTCGGCACCCAGCTGGTCACCGGCTCCGGGGCCCCGACCTGCGGCTTCGTCTACAAACTGGTCTCCCGCGAGGGCGCGGACGGCGAGATGGTCCCGGTGGCGAAGAAGAGCGCCGACAAGGCCTCGATCGGCGGACGCAAGTACGCGCTGCGGCGCCGCTCGCCCCAGGGCGTCGCCGAGGCCGAGGTGATCGGGATCGGCACTCCCCCCGTCGACGACGGCGACGACCGGTCGCTGCTGGTGCCGCTGGTGCGCTCGGGCGAGATCGTCGGCCGCGAGCCGCTGACCGCCGCGCGCGAGCGCCACCGGGCCGCACGCGACGAGCTCCCGCTCGCCATCCAGTCGATGATGAGGGGCGAGGCGGCGATCCCGACCCTGTTCGCCTGAGTCAGAGCAGCTCGGCGTCGGCCAGGAGCTGGCGTGCCTCGGCGAGACGGTCGTCCGCGACGAGGATGCGCGGCTGGATCACCGGGAGCGCGCCCTGCAGGTTGGCGACGCCCCTGTCGGCGACCTGGTACGCGATGCCGGCGTCAGTCAGCAGCGCCTCGACGAAGGAGGTGAGCGCCGGGTCGCCGGTCCGGATCAGCTCGAGCATCAGACGAGCTCGATGCCGGCGGCGGTCATCTCGGCGAGCGCCCGCTCGGTGGAGTCCGGCGCGACGCCGGCGACCAGTGCGGTGAGCACACGGGTCCGGAAGCCGGCCCGTCGCGCATCCAGGGCAGTGGCTCGTACGCAGTGGTCGGTGGCGATGCCGCACACGTCGACCTCCGTGATCCTGTGCGCGCGCAGCCAGGTCTCGAGGCCGTCGCCGGTCTCGGTCGCGCCCTCGAACCCCGAGTACGCAGCGCGGTGCTCGCCCTTGCGGAAGATCGCGTCGAACGGCTCGGGATCGAGGTTGGGATGGAACGCCTCCCCGCCCGTCCCGACCACGCAGTGCTTCGGCCAGCTGTCGACGTAGTCCGGCGGGTCCCCGAAGTGCGGACCCGGGTCGATGTGGTGGTCCTTGGTGGCCACGACGCGGTCGTAGCGCACCGCGCCCGGCAGCCCCGCCGTGCGGGCGCGCAACGCCTCCGCGACGTCGTGGGCGACCTGCGCCCCGCCGGCGACCGGCAGGGAGCCGCCCTCACAGAAGTCGTTCTGCACATCCACCACGATCAGCGCACGGGCCATACGACCAGGGTAGACGGCCGGACACTCTCGATTTTTACATAGGCAAGGTATATAGTTTTTCGATGTGACTGATGCGACCGCCGAGATCGTCCTCCTCGCCGGCAGGCTGGTGCGCCAGCTGCGCCGTGACGCCCAGGTCCCGGTCGGCTACCGCGTCCTCGCGGTGCTCGACGACCTCGGCACCGCCGGGATCAGCCAACTGGCCCTGGCCGATGGCGTCTCCCAGCCGACGATGAGCGCCCAGGTCGCCGCACTCGTGCAGGCGGGGCACGTCGCCAGGATGCCGCACCCGACCGACGCCCGCGCCCAGGTGCTCACCCTCACCGACAGCGGCCGGGAGTACCTCCACGAGCAGCGCGACCGTCTCGCCGGATCGGTGCGCGGGCGCCTCAGCAGCCACTCCGACGCCGACGTCGCGACCGCGATCGCCGTGCTCACCAGCCTCACCGAGAAAGGAAACGCGTGAACTCCCCCGCAATCACCACCAGCGCCCCTCAGGGGTCGCTCCTCCAGCAGCCGCGCGCGGTCTGGGCGGTCGCCTTCGCCTGTGTCATCTCGTTCATGGGCCTCGGCCTGGTCGACCCGATCCTGACCTCGATCGCCGCGGACCTGCACGCCACCTCCGGTGACGTCTCCCTGCTCTTCACCTCCTACCTCGTGGTCACCGCCGTCGCGATGCTGATCACCGGCTGGGTGAGCTCGCGCATCGGCGTGAAGTGGACGCTCATCTCGGGCCTGGCGCTCATCGTCGTCTTCGCAGCCCTCGGCGGCCTGGCCGACCTCGCCTTCAACGCCGGCCTCGGTGAGTACTGGGGTGGCGTCGGCTGGATCGTGGCCGCGCGCGCCTTCTGGGGCCTCGGCAACGCGCTCTTCATCGCCACCTCGCTGGCGACCATCGTCAGCCTCGCGACCGGCTCCCTCAAGCAGGCGATCCTGCTCTACGAGTCCGCGCTCGGCATCGGCATCGGCCTCGGGCCGATCGTGGGCGGCCAGCTGGGTCAGCACATCGGCTGGCGTGGACCCTTCTTCGGCGTCTCCGTGCTGATGGCGATCGCGCTGGTGGCCACCCTGGTCTTCCTGCCCGCGACCCCGAAGCCCGAGACCCGTACGAAGGTCTCCGACCCCATCAAGGCGCTGAAGTACCCGGGGCTGTTGGTCGTCGCCCTCGTCGCGCTCTTCTACAACTACGGCATGTTCACCCTGATGGCGGTGGCTCCCTACCCGATGGCCCTCGGCTCGACGCAGTTCGGGGCCTCCGACACCGGCTGGGTGTTCTTCGGCTGGGGAATGTGCCTGGCCTTCACCTCGATCTGGGGCGCACCGTGGCTCGAGAAGCGCGTCGGCACCCTCGCGGCGATCGCCATCGCCCTGGTCGGGCTGAGCGCCTGCATCGCCCTCATGGGCGTCTTCTCCACCGGCAGCACGACGGCCGGCATGGACGGCGGTCACCCGTGGGGCGTCGTGGTCGCCACGATCGCCACCGGTCTCTTCCTGGGCATCACCAACACCGTCATCACCACCCTGGTGATGGGTGCCGCGCCGGTCCCGCGCCCCGTCGCCTCGGCCGCGTACTCCTTCGTCCGGTTCTTCGGCGGCGCGGTGGGCGCCTACGTCTCCGGCAAGGTCGCCGAGCACACGTTCCAGGGCGCGTTCTTCCTCGGCGCCGGTGTCGTCGCCGTCGCGCTCGTCGTGCTGGCGCTCTTCCGCCGCTTCATCGCGGTGGCGCCCGCGCCCGCGCACGGCTCGGTCGACGAGGCCGAGGTCCTCGAGACCGCCGACGCCGGCTGAGCCTCCCAGCTCTGCCGGGACCGTTGACAACGCGAAGGCGGCGGGTGTCCGATCAGGTCACCCATCACATCGTCTTCACTCGGGAGCACAGATGTTTCTTCGCAGGTCCGGGGCCCTGGCTGCGACGGTCACCACCGTCGCCGGCATGACCCTGAGCGCATCGGGTGCCGCGGTCACCACCGCCACCACCCTTCCGATCGTCCACCAGCTCACCCCGGCCCAGGCGGTCTTCCTCAGCAGCACCGAGGCCCCCAAGCCCAGCACGAGCGCCAGCCGGCGCGTCTTCACCCCGCCGGGCATCCAGCAGTCGTACAACATGAAGGCGCTCTACGACGAGGGCCTGACCGGCGCCGGGAAGACGATCGCGATCGTCGACTCGTTCGGGTACGACGAGGCCGCCGCCGACCTCAAGCAGTTCAGCAGCGACTACGGCCTGCCGCTGATGTGCGGCATGCCGGACGTCGCCTGCCAGCCCGGAATGGCGAAGTTCAGGACCCTGACCATCGGCAACCACCAGGTGAAGGCGCCGCCGGAGGGCAGCCAGTCGCCGCAGCAGGAGGCCTCCAACGCGTGGTCGCTCGAGGTCGCCCTCGACATCGAGTACGCCCACACGATCGCGCCGGGCGCCAACATCCTGCTCGTCGCCAGCCCGACCGCCGAGACGCTCGGCGTGCAGGGCCTGCCGCAGATGATGAACGCCGAGCAGCAGGTCGTCGACCAGCACCTCGCCGACGTGGTCTCGCAGAGCTTCGGCACCGCCGAGGGCGCGTTCGGTTCGGTCGCGTCGCTGGAGAACCTGCGTCACGCCTTCGAGTCAGGCACCGCGGCCGGCATCACCTTCCTCGCCTCCTCCGGGGACGACGGCAGCACCGGCTCGGCGAAGCAGCCGGTCGGCAAGGGCGGCACGCTGCTGCCCACGCCCGAGGTCGGCTGGCCCGCCTCCGACCCGCTCGTCAGCGCGATCGGCGGCACGAACCTGTGCACCAGCCCGTTCAACGGCGCGGTCATCGACTCGGTCTCCGGCCCGGCCGAGTGCGCGTCGGGCGACCGGGAGACCGCGTGGAACGGCTCCGGTGGCGGCTACAGCACGGTCTTCGCCGACCGGAGGGTCCCGGACATCTCGATGAACGCCTCCTGCAAGACGTACGTCGTCGTGCTCGACACGGCCCCCGGCTTCGGTGGCTACTACGGCGTCTGTGGCACCTCGGAGGCCTCCCCGATGTTCGCCGGCGTGGTCGCGATCGCCGCGCAGGCGGCCGGGCACAACCTCGGCAACATCAACGCCGCGCTGGCGAAGCCGCTCGCCGGGACGTACGACGTCACCAAGGGTGACAACGTGCAGGCCGGCACCGGCATCCCGGGCTACTCGGCCGGCCCCGGCTGGGACGCCGTGACCGGTGCGGGCACCCCGGCCGACGCGCACGCGTTCGTGCACGCACTCGCCGGAAAGTAAGTCGAGAGGTCACTTTCTGCGGGTTGAGTGGTCACATCTCGTGGCCACTCGATCCGCGGAAAGTGACCCCTCGACCCGCAAGAAGTGACTTCTCGACGTCAGCTGGTCTTCCGGGCGCTGGCCCACTCGCGGACCCGCTCGATGCGGGCGCGGAGCTGGTCAGCGGTGGCCACCGCGGCGGCAGGACCGCCGCACTCGCGGCGCAGCGCTGCGTGGGTGATGCCGTGCGCCTGACCGGTGCGGTGGTGCCACGCGGCGACCAGGCCGTTGAGCTCACGGCGCAGCACGGCGAGCTGCTCATGGGTCGAGGTCTCGGCCAGGCCCTCGGCGGCGGCCCGACGACGGGCCTCCTCCATCGAGTCGCCGCGCGCCTGCTGCTGCTTGGCCCGGTCGCTCTGCCGCTGCTGGAGCAGCTGCTTCATCTGCGCCGGCTCGAGCAGACCCGGGATGCCGAGGAAGTCCATCTCCTCCTCCGAGCCGACGTGCACCTCGCCCGCGTGGCCGAACTCGCCGCCGTCGAAGAGCACCCGGTCGAAGCGGGCCTCGGAGCCGAGCGCCTCCCACGGGCCCTTCTCCTCCTCCGCCGAGGCCGACTCGGTGGCGTTCGCCGCCGCCATCAGGGCGTCCTCGGGGGCGAACATGTCCCCGTCCTCGCGCTCCTTGCGCTTGAGCACGTGGTCGCGAGCGACCTCCATCTCATTGGCGAAGCTGAGGAGGTGGGGCACCGACGGCAGGAAGACCGACGCGGTCTCGCCGCGGGTCCGGGCACGCACGAAGCGACCGATCGCCTGGGCGAAGAAGAGCGGCGTCGAGATCGTGGTGGCGTAGACGCCGACCGCCAGGCGCGGGACGTCGACGCCCTCGGAGACCATCCGGACCGCGACCATCCAGCGCTTGTCGCTGGCGGCGTACTCAGCGATCTTCTTGGAGCCGTCCTTCTCGTCCGAGAGGACGACGGTGGGCAGCTCGCCGGTGATCTCCTTGAGCGTCTTGGCGTACGCGCGCGCGGAGTCCTGGTCGGTGGCGATCACCAGGGCGCCCGCGTCGGGCACGTGCCGGCGCACCTCCGAGAGGCGCTTGTCGGCGGCCTCGAGGACGGCCGGCATCCACGACCCCTTGGGGTCGAGAGCGGTACGCAACGCCTGCTGGGTGAGGTCCTTGGTCAGCGGCTCGCCGAGGTGGGCGGCGATCTCGTCGCCGGCGCTCGTACGCCACGTCATCTGCCCGGAGTACGCCATGAACAGCACCGGACGCACGACGTGGTCGGCCAGCGCCTCGGCGTAGCCGTACGTGTAGTCGGCGACCGAGCGCGGGACGCCCTCCTCGTCGGGGGCGTAGGTGACGAACGGGATCGGGTTGATGTCGGAGCGGAACGGCGTGCCGGTCAGGCATAGGCGGCGGGTGGCGTCCTCGAACGCCTCGCGCACGCCCTCGCCCCACGACAGCGCGTCGCCCGCGTGGTGCACCTCGTCGAGGATGACGAGGGTCTTCCAGCGGTCCGCGCGGATCCGCATCGCGTTGGGGTTGACCCCGACGCCCGCGTACGTCACCGCGATGCCCAGGTACTCGGCCGACGTCTTGCCCTGCCCGGCTGAGTAGTTGGGGTCGATCGGGATGCCGGCGCGACCGGCGGCCTCGGCCCACTGCACCTTCAGGTGCTCGGTGGGGGCGACGATGATGATGCGGTCGACGATGCGTCGCCCGAGCAGCTCGGCGGCGACCGTCAGCGCGAAGGTCGTCTTGCCGGCGCCCGGCGTCGCGACCGCGAGGAAGTCACGCGGCTGGCGCTCGAAGTAGAGATCCATCGCCGCGGCCTGCCAGGCGCGCAGGGACGGCGCTGTCCCCCACGCGGCCTTGTTGGGCCACGCCGGACTGAGGTTGTTCACGCATCTCCCTCGGGAGGCATGGACTCCCAGACTTCCTTGCACTCCGGGCAGACGGGGAACTTCGAGCCGTCACGGCTCGGCACCCAGACCTTGCCGCACAGGGCGACGACGGGCGTACCCATCACCATCGCCTCGGTGACCTTGTCCTTGTCCGCGTAGTGCGAGTAGCGATCGTGATCGCCCTCCTCGCTCGGGATCGTCTCCTCGCGCTCACCCACGCGCTCCTTGACGGCGGTGTCCGTGCCGGTGCTTCCGAAGCCGAATCCCATGGGTCCATCCTAGGTGACCGAGCGAGCAGAAGCGTGACCGACGGACGAGGCCCGGCGCTTCCCGTGAGCCCGGGAGGCCGCGCGCAGCGCGGCCGGCGAAGTCAGTTGTCGCGGGGGTCGGCTGGCCGGGTCGACTGCCAGGCCAGCTCGCCCGGCTGGCGCCGGAGCACGTCGCTCCACAGCGTGTCGACCGAAGCCCGGAAGACGTCCTCGCGGCGCGCCGGCACGACGTGCCAGCTGCCCTCGGCGATCTCGTCCGCGAGCTGGTCGGCTCCCCAGCCGGAGTAGCCGGCGAAGATCCTCAGACCGCTCAGCGATCCCTCGAGCAGTGCCTGCGGCGTGTCCAGGTCGAGCAGGCCCAGCCGGCCGTGGAACGGCTGGAAGCCGACGGGCACGTCGGTCGCGTCGCGCAGCAGCCCGACGGCGAGCGCGGCCTCGGTGTTGACCGGGCCGCCCTCGAAGAGGACGGGCGGTTCGGCGACCCCCTCGCGCCAGGGCCCGAGCACGTCGGCGACGCGTACGCCGGTGGGCCGGTTGAGGACCACCCCGACGGCACCGTCGGCATCGACGTCGACCATCAGGACGACGGTGCGGGAGAAGTTGGGGTCGCCCAGCTCTGCGGTGGCGACGAGGAGGTGGCCCGGTGCGATCTCCATGACGGCATCATCCCACCGGGTCCACCCTGCGGGGGCCGCCCCGCGGGATGCGGTCAGGCGGCGAGCGCCGAGCGCAGGCGGCTGAGCAGCGTCGGGCGCTCGAGGACGACCGGTGCCGGCACGTACGAGGCCCGGGCCTCCTCGGCGATCCGTCGGCCCGCCGGGATGGCGAGCTCGTCGGCGTAGGAGCCCATGCCGGCCATCACGGCGAGCAGGAGGTGCTCCTTGGCGGTGGACTTCCGCATGGCGGTCGCCATCCGGGCGTCGAGCGGGTGCTCGAGGTAGCGGTCGAGGATGATGCGGACCCCGGGCATCTCGGCAGCGGTGGCGTGCCAGGCGGCGATCGCGGCGGCACGCAGGTCCATCGGCTGCTCGGACAGCTGACGCTCGAGGTTGCCCGCGAGGCGGGTGTGCCACTTGAGCTGCAGCGTGGTCAGCAGGTCGAACTCGTCGTCGAACTTGGCGGTGACGCCTTCGACGTCCATCGGGAGACGCCCGTCCTGCCGCTGGTCGGCGGTCTTGATGACGGTGCTGAGGATCTCTCCGCGGGTGTGGTAGCTGTTCCAGGTCATGGTCGGCCCCTTCACTAGTCGGCCTCACATACTGTGAGTACGTAACGAAGGTACGAGGCATACCGACGGTATGCCAACAATGACGCAAGTGATCCTGACCACCTCGAGAACTGCCTCACATACCTTCGGCATGGTTAAGTGGCCCGGTGGCGAAGTCCGTGAGCAAGCTCGTGCCGAAGGTCCCCTCCCTCCCCAGCGTTCCGGGCGCGAGTCGGCGACAGCAGTACTCGGCCTCGACCAAGCGGGCGCTGCTCGAGGTGGCGACCCAGCTGTTCGCCGAGCACGGCTACGCCGGCGCCTCACTGGACACGATCGTCGCGGGCGCCAAGGTCACCAAGGGCGCGCTCTACCACCACTTCAGCGGCAAGCAGGCGCTGTTCGACGCGGTCTTCGTCGACGTGCAGAGCGCCTCGACGAAGGTCATCCGCCAGCAGATCAAGGGTGTCAAGGACCCGTGGGAGCAGGCCCTGATCGGACTGCGCGCCTTCATGACCGCGGTCCAGGAGCCCGCGTACCGGCGCATCGTCATCCAGGACGGCCCCGCCGTCCTGGGGCACGAGCGCTACCGCGAGCAGGAGGAGCGCTCAGCCTTCACCGTCGTGGAGGAGATCGTCGGTACGGTCCTCGCGGCCGCGGGCCAGGTCGTGGACGAGGCGATGCGCACGACGTTCGCCCGGATCTTCTTCGGTGCCCTCTCCTCGGTCGGCGAGACCGTCGCCGAGGCCGAGGACCGGGGCGCCGCGGCGCGCCGGGTGGAGGAGGCGATGGCCTTCATCCTCGCCGGCATGCAGGCGCTCTCGGCGCAGGGCGTACGGCTGGGAGCCGCCGACGGGCCCGGCGCCGAAGCGCCGGACCCGTCGATCGATCCGGACTGAGCCGGAGATCCGGCCGATGCCTACTTGGACCAGGTGACCGAGCCGGCCTGGACCGCGTCGCCACCCTGAGGCACGAGCGCCAGCCACACATGGCCCGCCGGCACCTTCACGGGCGAGCCGTCCTTCGCGGTGAACGTGGGCAGGCCCTCGACGCCGTCCTTGGTCCAGGTGACCGGCAGGAACGTGCCGCCGTGGAAGATCCAGCCCTTGCCCTTGCCCTCGAAGTGCGTCACCGGGACGGGGTTGCCCGCCGGGTCCCGGTACGGGGCGAGGCTGGTCTTCACCGTCAGCGCGATGACCGTGTCCGGGTTGTACGTGCTCGCCGGGTCCATGTAGCTGTTCGCGAGCACGTACTTGCCGGCCGTGTACTTCCAGATGTCGTCGCTGCCGGACTGGTTGCTGATGCGGGTGTTGACCGTCGTCGCGGGGCCCTTGCCCTTGAAGTCGGCGTCCTTGCCCCACTCGAAGAAGTCCTGCGGGCGGGTCGCGGTCTTCTGCTGCGAGCTCTTCGCCAGGCCGGTGAGGTTCGCCTGGACGCTGTGCAGGGTGTCGTGGGAGCCGTCGAGGACGCGCTTGACGTTGTCGTTGTTCATGTCGATGAACTTCACGCCCGCCTTGGCCAGGCCCTGCAGCGTGACCGGGGCGGCGCCCGAGGTGACCAGCTTCGCGCCGAGCGGCTTGGCCACACCGATGTCGGTGAGCCGCATCGACCGGATCGGGCCGGCCTTCTCGGGCAGCTTGGAGTAGAAGAAGACGGCGAGCCGGGTGATGCCGCCCTCGACCAGCTCCTGGGTCACCAGGTCGGCCTGGCCGATGCCGTACTGCGGCTTGCTCGCGTACGTGTTGTCGATCTTGGCGATGTAGACCGAGTGCTTGGTCTCGGCGGCGCCGTCGGGCGCGGAGAGGCCCGTCAGCGGCCACGTGCTCGGGACCGCCGGCGCGGCCGGGGCCGAGGAGCCGCCGGTCGGCGTCGAGTCACCGCTGCTGCTGTCCTTGCTGCCGCCGCCGCAGCCGGTCAGCACGACGCTGGCCAGGGCGAGGGGGACGATGGCGCGCACGAGGGTGCGGGTAGGGCGCATGTGATGACTCCAACCGGATTCGTAACTGGGAATGCCGCATCAGTCTCTCCGATGGGCCAACCAGGTGGCGGAGGCGCGCCGCCCCCGCCACCTTTCTCGTGTGTTCTGGTCGACTTAACGTCGGCTCCGGGGCATCAGCCCAGGGTGACGCCGCCATCGACGTATAGCGTCTGGCCGGTGATGTAGGACGACTCGTCGCTGGCGAGGAAGGCCGCCGCAGCCGCGATGTCCTCCGGGAAGCCGACGCGACGGACGGGGTTCTGTTCGGCGGCGGCCTTGCGGAAGTCCTCGACGTCCAAGCCCAGACGGGCCGCGGTCGCGTCGGTCATCTCGGTGGCGATGAAGCCCGGCGCGATCGCGTTGGCGTTGATGCCGAACGGGCCGAGCTCGATGCCGAGGGTGCGGGTGAAGCCCTGCAGACCCATCTTGGCGGCCGAGTAGTTGGCCTGGCCGCGGTTGCCCAGCGCCGAGATCGAGGAGACGTTGATGATCTTCCCGTACTTCTGCGCGACGAAGTGCTTCTGGGCGGCCTTGGTCATGAGGAACGAGCCCTTGAGGTGCACGTTCATGACGAGGTCCCAGTCGTCCTCGGACATCTTGAAGAGCAGGTTGTCGCGGGTGATGCCGGCGTTGTTCATCAAGATGTGGATGCCGCCGAGCTCGGTGACGACCCGCTCGATGGCGGCGTCGACCGACGCGCTGTCACCGACGTTGGCGCCGATGCCGATGTGCTTCACGCCGGCCCCGCCGGCGGAGGGGAGCTTGGCGGCCGCCTCAGCGGCTGCGGTCTCGTCGAGGTCGACGATCGCGACCGACGCACCCTCCTCGGCGAAGCGGGTGGCGACCCCGAAACCGATGCCGCGCGCGGCGCCGGTGATCACGGCGACCCGACCGTCGAAACGACCCATGGTGTGACTCCATTCTCGTAGCTCTCGTTGCCAGCGTCACTGTAACGATGCCGCTCCGGGACGGGACCTCCAGTTCCGTTGAAGATACCGGTATCAAATCCATACCGTTCCCGACATGACCTCCCTCAGCACCTCCCTCTCCGGACAGAAGATCCTCGTCATCGGCGCGGGCCGCGGCATCGGCGCCGCCCTCGCCGACCGGCTGCGCGCCGAGGACGCCGACGTCCACGGCACCACCCGCGACGGGCGGGCCGGTGCCCGCCTCGACCTCGGCGACGAGGCGAGCATCGCCGCCGTCGCCGCGCAGCTCGGCGATCTCGACCACGTCGTGATGGTCGGCTCCGACCCCCACGACGCCCCGGTCGGGTCGCTGGAGCGCGACGGCGTCGCTCGAGCCTTCGACGCGAAGGTGATCGGGCCGATGCTGGTCGCCAAGCACGTCGCGCCCCGGCTGCGGCCCGGCGGCTCCCTCCTGCTGTTCTCCGGCGTGGTCGGGTGGCGTCCCGGCCCTTCCTCGGTGGTGAAGGGCACCACCAACGGCGCGGTCTCCTTCGCCGCAGCGCACCTGGCGGCGGAGCTCGCTCCGGTGCGGGTGAACGCGATCTCGCCCGGCATCATCGACTCCGGCGCCTGGGACCGCCTCGGTGCGGGCAAGACCGCGTTCCTGGAGGGTGCCGCGGCCGGGACCCTGGTCGGACGACACGGAGTCCTCGACGACGTCGTCGACGCCGCGCTCTGGCTGCTCGGCGCGGGCTACGTCACCGGCGAGACGATCCATGTCGAGGGAGGCGCGCGCCTCGCCCGTTGACGCCCTGGCCCTTCGCCGTACGGTGTGTCCCATGACGGATCCGATCGATCCCACTGTCCCTGCCTATCTCGCCGATGCCGCACTCGCCGATCGCGAGGACGTGCTCCGCGATCTGTCCCAGTACCTCGCCGTGGCGTGGGAGTCCTTCTCCCGCCCGCGTGAGTCGGAGCCGAGCGTCGACCCCTTGCTCGCGGGCCGGCTCGAGACCGGACTGCCGACCGGGCCCACCGAGCTGCACGAGGCGCTCCAGGACGCCGTACGGGTCCTGGACGCGAGCATCTCGCCGTCGCGCCCGCTCTTCGTCGCGTACGTCGGCTCGAGCGGTCTGCACACCGGCGTGCTCGCCTCGGCGCTGTCGGCGGCGTACGACGCGAATCTCGCGATCTCGGCCGGCGCCGCGGATCTGCTCGATCGGCAGGCGTTGCGCTGGCTGGCCGAGCTGATCGGCTATCCGGTCGTCGACGGACACTTCACCTCGGGCGGTCAGACCTCCAACCTGACCGCGCTGCTCGCCGCCCGGGAGGCGGCCCTGCCCGGCACGAGGGAGAACGGCGTGGACGCCTCCCGGGCGACCGTCTACTGCTCCGACGAGGCGCACCACTCGATCGTGCGGGCCATCGAGACCGCGGGTCTGGGCAGCCGGGCGCTGCGCCGGATCCCGCTGGACGATCTGCGGCGGATGTCGGTGCCCGACCTCGAGGCCGCCATCCAGGCCGATCGGGCGGCGGGCTGCACCCCGGTGGCGGTGGTGGCGACGGCCGGCACCACCCTGACCGGCGCGGTGGACCCGATCGGGGCGATCGCGGACGTGTGTGCCCGCGAGGACGTCTGGCTGCACGTGGACGGCGCGTACGGCGTCCCGGCCGCGGCGACCGCGACCGCCGGGCACTGGTTCGACGGGCTCGACCGGGCCGACTCGGTGACGGTGGACGCGCACAAGTGGCTGGGGCTGCCGAAGAGCTGCAGCGCGATCCTCCTGCGCCGTGCGGGTGCGCTGCAGGCGGCGTTCGGCCACCAGGAGCGCTACATGCTGCACGAGGGCGACATCGCCAACCCGGTGGACTCGACGTTCGAGTACTCCCGGCCGTTCCGGTCGCTGCGACTGTGGCTGTCGCTGCGGGTGCACGGCGCCGACCAGTTCCGGGCGTGGTTGGAGGGCTCGCTCCATCTGGCGCAACTGCTGGCGCAGGCCGTCCGGGAGGATCCGGAGTTCGAGCTGCTGCACGACCCGATGCTGTCGACCGTCTGCTTCCGGCACGTTCCGGCGGGCCTCTCCCCCGAGGCGACGAACGCCCACAACGATCGCCTGGCGCGCCGGATGCAGGCCGACGGCCGGGTCTTCATCGCGCCCGCCGACGTCGACGGGCGCACCTGTCTGCGCGCGTGCTTCGTGAACTTCCGCACCACCCCGTCCGACGTGGGAACCGTCCTCGAGGTGGCCCGCGATCTGGGACAGGCCGAGTGAGAGGCGCTAGCGTGCTCCCCGACACACCCCGTGAGCAGGAGAGTTCTATGAGCGACGTCAGCGGCGAGCAGTTCAACGGCTTCGAGCACAACTCCTACCAGGAGAGCATGCACGGCCTCGCGATGTGGTCGCTGTGGATCATCATCATCGCCGGCGTGGCCGCGGGCCTCTTCGGCTTCTTCTACGGCCTGGCCAACTGACTCACAGCAGGCCGAAGCGCTCCTTGGCCTGAAGCACCCGCAGCGCCGAGGCGTCGACCCGCTTGCGGAACGCGGGGTCCGTGCGCGCCTTGTCGAGGAGCGCTGCGTACATCCCCGCGATCGGGCCGGCCTCGGTGACCAGCGCGATGTCCCCGCCCGCCTGGACGAAGCGCACCGCCCGCTCCCCCGCGCCGTAGCGCTGGGCGGCCGCAGCGGTGAGGCTGTCGGAGATCACCACGCCGTCGAAGGCGAGGTCGTGGCGCAGCATCCCGGTGACGATCCGGCGGCTGAACGCCGCCGGGACGCCGGCGTCGATGCGGCGGTAGGTCGCCAGCGACATCATCACCAGCGGCACGCCGGCCTCGATGGTGGCCGCGAACGGCTTGAGGTACGCGTCGTGGCGGGTCGTCCGCCTGTCGACGACGGTGCGGACCAGGTCGGTGTTGCCGGTGACGCGGCCCAGGCCCGGGAAGTGCTTGGCCGAGGTGGCGACCCCGGCAGCGCCCATGCCCCGGACGATGGCGGCCGCGTGGGTGCCGACCGGGCCGGGCCGGTGGCCGAGCTCGCGCTGCCAGTGGCCGATCGGGGCGTTGTCGTCCGCGTGTGCCGACGGGACGGTGTCGGTCACCGGCGCGAGGTCGAGGTTGACGCCGGCGGCGCTCAGCTGGCCGGCCCAGGAGCGGGCCTCGGCCCGGAGGGCGGACGGTGCCCAGGTGCCCTGGGTGAGCGCGCTCGGCATCGCGGCGAAGCCGGGGCCCTTGAGGTGCTGGACCTTGCCGCCCTCCTGGTCGACCGCGACGAAGAGCCGGGTGCTCGCGGTGGCGGCGGCGCTGGTCCTGTCCTGGAGGGCGGCGACGGTCGGGGCGACCTCGGCGCGCCCGCCGGTGCTGTTGCCCATCAGGATGACGCTGCCGACGTGGTAGCGGCCGATCGTGGCCAGGGCCGCTGTCGACGGCCTGCTCGTCGGGGTGCCGACCATCAGCAGCTCGCCGACGCGCTGCGGGAGCGTCATGCCGGCGAGCACGCTCGCGGCCGTACGGGCCTCGCGCTTCGGCGCCCCCTCGGCAGGGACGGCCGGCGTCGAGGCGCCCGCGACGAGCAGCAGGGCGGTGGCGATGGAGGCGGTCCGCAAACGCATGCGACGACCTTAGGCGCTCCCCTGGCGCGTGGTCATAGCGGCCGTGAGATGCCGGGCCATCGCCTCCATGGCCGCGGTGGGCCGGGTGTCGGCGAGCACGGCGACCAGGACCCGCCGGTGCCACGGCCGGCCCTGCAGCGGGACGGCACGCACGTCTCCCAGGCGGCGGCGCGTGACCAGCTCCGGCACCAGTGCCACCCCGAGGCCGTGGGCCACCAGCTCGAGTGTCGTGGTGTAGTCCTCGCCGGAGAAGCGCACCAGGTGGCGATCCTCGCGCTGAACGTCGGCGGGCCACGGCAGCGGCACCTCCGACAGCGGCGTGCCGATCAGGCCGGCGCTGACGGCGTCCTGCAGCGTCACGGTGGCCCGCTCCGCGAGGGGATGTGCGGCCGGGACCACCGCCACGAAGTCGTCGACCGCGACCACCTCGGCGCGGACGGCGTCCGGGATCAGCTTCTGCGACTGCGGATAGCGGTAGGTCACGGCGATGTCGACCTCCCCGCGCACGAGGGCCGGGTAGGCGTCGCGGGGCTCCATCTGGCTGAGACCGACCGCGACGCCGGGCAGCTCGCGATGGAAGGCAGCCAGCGCCGCCGGTACCGGACCCGCAGCCGCGGAGTTGAACGCCGCGACCGTGACGCTGCCGAGGCCGCCCTCGCGCAGCGCCCGCAGCTCCTGGTCCGCCGAGCTCAGTGCGGCCCGGATCCGCGCGGCGGCCGCGAGCAGGACCTCGCCGGTGGCCGTCGGACGCAGGGGACGGCGGTGCAGCACCGGCTCGCCCACCTGCCGCTCGAGCGCGGCGATCTGCTGCGACACGGCCGGCTGGGTGAGGTGCCGCGCGTCGGCCGCGGCGCTGAAGGAGCCGGTCTCGGCCACGGCCGCGAGGGTCGCCAGCAGGCGCGGGTCGAGGCTCTCCGCATTCATGCATCTGGATTATAGATTCATGCCGGATGGTCATTGGCCCTTATTCCGACTTGTTGCCAAGGTTGCTCCATGCCCATCGCAGCCATCACGTACAACGCCACCATCGGTGGCGGGTTCGGCCACGTCGGCGCCTGGCTCGACGAGCGCGGCTTCGACCTCCACCTGATCGACCGCGACCGTCCGATCTCGGCTGCCGACCTCGACACCGCCGCCCGGGCCGACCTGCTCGTCATGCTCGGTTCGAAGTGGTCCCTCGCCCGCCCGATGACCCGCCCTACTGACGACGCACACGCCACCGCGTCGATCCACGCCGAGCACGGCCTGGCGCAGACCCGCCTCGCCTCCGATCGGCCCACGCTGGGCATCTGCTTCGGCGGCCAGATGCTGTGCTCGGCCCTCGGCGGCCGGGTGAGCGCCCTGCCGGCGAGCTTCACCGGCTGGGCGCGGCCCCGTACGGAGGTCTCGGAGCTGGACGGCGAGTGGTTCTACCTCCACGAGGACCACTTCACCCTCCCGTCGGACGTCGAGCTGCTGGCCGATGCCGAGCACGCGACCGTCGGCTTCCGTCGCGGCCGGGCGTGGGGTCTGCAGTTCCACCCCGAGGCCACCGCCGATCTCCTCGAGGTGTGGTTCGACCACCTCGGCGTCGACCCGGCGCTCTCGGCTCCGCACGTCGAGCACGTGCGGCGACGCGAGGCGGCCAACCGTGCGGAGGCGTACGGGCTGCTCGACACGATCTGGGCACAGATGGCGGCCTCCGACGCCGTGGTCGCGGGAGCCGATGCTCAGGAGTTCCTGCAAGTACCGGGCTGAGGAGCCTCGTAGGTGGTTGGCTGCGGTCGTCATCCCGTCCCCCGCCAGGAGCAACCGTGAGCACCCCCGATCCGAGTCTGCGCCGCATCGCCCTCTGGGGCGGCGTCGCCTACCTCGCCACCTTCGTCTTCTCGATCCCCGCGGTCGCGCTGCTCGCACCGGCCACCGATCACGTCCGTGCCTTCATGGGCGGAGGCGACGGCGACGACCTGCGCGTCATCGCCGGCGGCGTCTCGGAGATGCTGAACGCCCTGGCCTGTGTCGCCACGGCGTTGCTGCTCCACCCCGTGACGAGCCGGGTGAGCCGCACGCTCGCGCTGGGCTTCGTCGCGTCCCGGCTGCTCGAGGCCGCGATCATCATGGTCGGCGTGGTCAGCATCCTCACCGTGGTGACGCTGCGTCAGGACGTGGGCGGCGCCGCGGCCTCGGACGGAGTCGTCACCACTGCTCGCGCGCTCGTCGACGTACGCGCCTGGACCTTCCTGCTCGGCCCCGGCGTCATGCCGGCCTTCAACGCGCTCTTCCTGGGCACGATCCTCTACCGGTCGGGTCTGGTGCCGCGGGCGCTGCCGCTCCTCGGTCTCGTCGGGGCGCCGCTGCTGGTGCTCAAGTCGCTGATCGTGGCGTTCGGGGCGATGGGCGACTCGTCCGCGGGCGCTGCGGTGATGGCGCTCCCGATCGCGGCCTGGGAGCTGGGCCTGGCCCTCTGGCTGACCTTCAAGGGCTTCCGGAGCACTACGGCGCTGAGCTGAGGACGGAGCGCAGCCGGGCCGCGTACTCGGCGCGCTCGTCGTCGCCGCGGTAGCGGGTGCGCGGCCAGAAGAACCCTCGCAGCCCGTCCCCCTTGGTCCGCGGCACGACGTGCAGGTGCAGGTGCGGCACCGACTGGCTGACGGTGTTGTTGATCGCCACGAAGCTGCCCTGCGCGCCGAGACCCTCGACCATGGCGGTCGCCAGGGCCTGCCCGTGGGCGAGGAACGGATCGCGGAGCTCGGCCGGCAGGTCCGGCAGCGTCACGACGTGCTGGCGGGGCACCAGCAGGACGTGCCCCTTGAAGACCGGCCGATGGTCGAGGAACGCGACGAAGAGGTCGTCGGCGAGCACGACGTCAGCGGGTGTCTCCCCCGCCGCGATGGAGCAGAACAGGCAACTGGACACGTCGGCAGCCTAGGGGCAGGTCGGGTCCGCGCACCGCGCGCGGAGCGAGCGGTCCACGGTCGCCATCAGACGACGAACCGGCGTGTGCCCTCCCACAAGGAGGCACACGCCGGTCAGAGGTTGGTGGAGCTGCGGGGAATCGAACCCCGGTCCTCGAGCGTCGAACGAAGTCTTCTCCGGGTGCAGTCTGCGATGTCGCTTTTCTCGGCCCCGGGGCTGGCGCAGACGCCTCCCCGACGGGCTCAGTCAACTAAATGTCCCTAGCGGCTCATTGACGAAGCTCGCACGGTGAGTCTTCTAGTCGACGCCTGGATCCGGGCCGAAGACGGATACCCGGTCAGACGCTTCGATCGTCGCGTCAGGCGACGAGAGCGAAGGAACTGCGCTTAGCGTTGGCAGTTATATTTTTTCCAGCGATCGTTAACGAGATAACGCTGGCTCCTCGACCCGCTTCCCTTCGGACTAACGTCCCAAGTCGAAACCGATCAGCCCCTCTTGAGTTGTAGCCGCCAGTCTACCGGCCGGGGCCGAAGAGTGACGAACCGTTATCCCAACACACCGCGCGCAGCCATTCATTCCCGAGGTCGAGCGCCTCGAGGGCCGTGAGCTGATGGAGGTACGGGTACGGGATCGTCGGGTAGTCGGTGCCGAGCAGCACCCTGTCGCCGAGGTCGCGCAGCCGGGGCAGCAGCGCCGCGGGGAACCTCGCGCCGGCCTCGTCGAAGAAGTCGGTGAAGACCATCGTGGTGTCGAGCCGTACCCGGTCGTAGCGCTCGGCGAGGTCGAGGAAGTCCGCGTACTCCGGCGCGCCGAGGTGGGCCACGATCACGGTCAGTCGCGGGTGCCGCGCCAGGACCCGGCGCAGCGAGGCCGGGCCGGTGAACTCGTTGCCGACCGGCCCCGAGCCCACGTGGATCACCACGGGCGTACCGGCCTCGGCGAGCAGCCCCCACACGGGGTCGAGCAGCGGGTCGTCGAGCAGGAACTCCCCCACCTGGACGTGCACCTTGAAGATCTCCACGCCGGCGGCGACGAGCTCCGTGACGTAGCCGAGCACGGACTCCTCGGGGTAGAGCGTCGCCGACCACAGCGACTCGGGCACCCGCTCGGCGAACGCGCGCGACCAGTCGTTGAGGAACGCCGCGACACCCGGCTTGTGGGCGTAGGACAACGCGGAGAAGCGGCGTACGCCCAGGGCGCGCAGCAGCGCGACCCGGTCGTCGTCCGGCAGTCGGTACCGGATCGGCCACGGCCGACCGATCTTCGGGCCGGCGGAGTCGAAGACCTCCCAGACCGCCCGCTGCACCGGTGGCGCCATGAAGTGGACGTGGACGTCGAAGAGCCCGGGGAGGCCGTGCCGCTGCCACCACGCGGTGACGTCGGCGGCTTCGGGCAGCAGGTCGTCGAGCGCGGTCACCACGCCATCATGCCCACTCCTCCGGCGGGGCGGTGTCCTCCGGGGCGGCGGACCACCCGCTCCAGCGCTCGATCCCGATCAGGACGTACGGACCGCGCGGCGGCCGACCCTCGTACTGCTGGTACCGCTCGGCGAGTGCCGCGACGACCTCGGTGGCGGGCTCGTCGACGACCTCGGCGCGACCGTCGGCACGCGCCCACCACAGCCGCGACCAGTCCTCGTCGTACGCGTCGACGAGGAGACAGACGCGCGGCTCGGCCGCGACGTTCGTCAGCCGCCGCAACCGGTCGGTGGACTTCGGCTTGTGGTCCACGGCCGTGACGACCGTGTCGCCGATCACCGCGAAGACGACCGGCACCAGGTGGGGCGTGCCATCGCGGCTGACCGTCGCCAGCCGCGCGATCCGGCACTCCTCGAACCGGGCACGCGCCCACTGCGATGTCCGGCGCGGCACGGGATCAGTCCTTGATCCCCTTGAGGTGCCGCCCGAGCTCCTGCTCCTTCTCGCGGTTGGCGGTGCGCTCGGCGATCGACTGACGCTTGTCCCATGCCTTCTTGCCCTTGGCGAGCGCGATCTCGATCTTGGCGCGGCCGTCGTTGAAGTACAGCGAGAGGGGCACGATCGTCATGCCCTTGGCGGAGATCTCGCGCTCGATCTTGGTGATCTCGGCGCGGTTGAGCAGCAGCTTGCGCTTGCGGCGGGCGGCGTGGTTGGTCCAGGAGCCGTTGAGGTACTCCGGGATGTAGACCTGGTGCAGCCAGGCCTCGCCGCGGTCGATCTCGACGAAGCCGTCGACGATGGAGGCGCGCCCCTCGCGCAGCGACTTCACCTCGGTGCCCTGCAGGACCATCCCAGCCTCGTAGGTGTCCTCGATGTGGTAGTCGTGTCGCGCCTTCTTGTTCTGCGCGATCGGCTTGCGGCCCTGCTCCTTCGGCATCTGACCATCATCCCAAACAACAGCAAGGTATTAAGACTCGCCGTGCCTTCCGGCACCTGCGGCGAACCGCGCCGCTCCCCCGACGCCGTCGGCGGCGAGCGATCCGAGACCGATCGAGAACTCGTACGCCATCGCCTCGGCCGTCGGCCGTCCAGCCGCGTGCAGGACCGAGAGCCGGTCGTTGCGCATCGTCGTCTGCGGCAGCGCCGCGAGCTGGTGAGCGAGCGCCTCGGCAGCCCCGCGCGCGGTCCCAGGCTCGACGACGCGGTTGACCAGCCCGATGGCGTACGCCTCCTCGGCGCCGACCGCGCGCCCGGTGAGGATCAGGTCCATCGCGCGCGACTCCCCGATCAGGCGGGGCAGACGGACGGTGCCGCCGTCGATGAGCGGCACGCCGAAGCGGCGGCAGAAGACGCCGAGGGTCGCATCGGAGGCGGCCACCCGCAGGTCGCACCAGATCGCCAGCTCGAGCCCGCCGGCCACCGTGTGCCCCTCGATCGCGGCGATCACCGGCTTGCCCAGCGCCAGCCGGGAGAGTCCCATCGGCGCGTCACCCTCGGCGTCGAGACGGTTCTGGGAGGGGGTGCCGACGGCCTTGAGGTCCGCGCCCGCGCAGAACGTGCCGCCTCCGCCGGTCAGGACCGCGACCGCGGCCGACTCGTCGGCGTCGAAGGCGCGGAACGCCTCCGCGAGCGCCTCCGCGGTCGGGCGATCGACGGCGTTGCGCGCCGCGGGCCGGTCGATGATCACCGTGGTGACCGGACCGGATCGCTCGACGCGCACCGTCATCGCCGCTGTCCCTACTGCAGGACCGTCTGCGGGTCGATCGGGTTGCCGTTGCGCATGATCGTGAAGTGCAGGTGGCACGCCGTGGACCAGCCGGTGGTGCCGGCCAGGGCCAGCGTCTCGCCGGCGTCGACCATCTGCCCCTCGTGGGTGCGGTACGCGCTGATGTGGTTGTAGATCGCCGTGTACTGGTCGCCGTTGATCGTGCCGAGGTCGAGGAAGAGCCGGTTGCCCCACACGTCGGAGTAGTACTCCGAGACGACCCGGCCGGTGCCGACCGCCACCTCCGGCACACCGCACGGGGCGTGGAAGTCGTCGCCGTCGTGCAGACCCCAGTAGTGGTAGATCGGGTGGATCCGCCAGCCGTAGGGCGAGGTGACGTAGGTGTTGCGCACCGGGTTGAGGAACATCCCGCTGGTCGAGGAGACGCTGCGCTTCTGACCGTGCTTCGCGGCGTCGGCGAGGATCTGCTGGGTGATCTTCTGCTCGCGCTGCTTGGCGGCCTCGAGGAGCGCCTCGTCGTGCGCCTTGGCGGTGGCGGCGTCGGCCTTTGCGGCCTCGGCCTGGTCGACCAGGCCGGTGACCGCGCTGGTCGCGGCGACGGCCTGGGCCTGGAGGTCCTGCACCTCGGCGAGGTGGTCGGCCGCGGCCTGCTCGTCGTCGGCGACCTTCGCCTCGGCGGCGGCGGTGTTCTTCTTCTTCACGCTCAGCACGACCTCGGCCGACTGCAGCGCCTGGTAGGTGTTCGTCTGGGCCGTGGAGACGACCCGGCCGTAGTCCAGCTTCCGCACGATGTCCGAGGGCGAGGTGGCGTTGAGCAGGTCGCCCATCTCCAGCAGGCTCGGGTCCCCGGCGGTGAAGGTCGTCAGCACCGTCTGCTTCACCGCGTCCCGCTGCGTGTCCACGGCGGCCTGTCCGGCCTTGAGGTCGGCGACGGCCTGGGCCAGGTCCGCCTTCGCCTTCGTCAGCGCGGCCTGGGCCGCGGCCTCGACCTTCTGCGCGGCGGCCAGCTGGGTGTTGACGCTCGCCAGGTGGGCCCGGGCGTCAGCGAGCTTGGCCTTGGCGCCGGCGAGCTGGCCGGCCGCCTTCTTCAGCGCCGCACTCGAGTCGTCGAGGTCGTTCTGGACGGTCGCGACCTGATGCTTGGCAGCCTTCTGCTGCTGCTTCAGCTTGTCGCTGTGGTCGCTGGCGTACGCGACGGGGACGGAGAGTCCACCGACGCTCACCGCAACCAGAGCGGCTGCGAGCAAGCGCTGGCGGACGGTACGGGGGAAGGAGCGCACCGGGTCAGCCTTACGGGTGTTCGGGGAAGTGAACGCCTCGACCGTACGTGACCGGGATCAGACTTTGATGTATTTGCGGGTCAGCAGGAGTGTCGGGGCCACCGTCATCACGACGCCGAGCACCGAAATGATGCCGACGGCGATCCAGTACTCATGCCAGCCGACCCACGCGTCCCAGCGCAGCTTGGACAGGCTGTCGATGACGCCGAACTTCATCACCACGGCCAGCGCGCCACCGGCCAGCGCGACGCCGGCGACGGCGGTGACCAGGGCCTCGAGGAGGAACGGCAGCGCGATGTAGAGCGTGGAGGCACCCACCAGGCGCATGATGCCGATCTCGCGACGGCGGGCGAAGGCAGCCAGCCGGATCGTGTTGGCGACCAGCAGCAGGGCCGCGACGAGCAGCACGAAGGCGGCGATCAGGGTGCCGTTGCGGAGCTTGTCGATGGTCCCGAGGATCGAGCCCATGATGTTGTGCAGGTCCTGCACGTTGGCGACGCCGTCGAGGCCCTGCACCGACTCCTTGATCGAGGCGGCCTTGTGCGGGTCCTTCATGGTGATCCAGTAGGACTCCGGCATGTCGGAGACCTTGATCGCCGGGTCCGACCCGGTGAAGCTGCTGGCCGGCACGTTGAGGTGCTGGATGCGCTCGTACGCCTCCTGCTGCGACTCCAGCCGGAAGGTGTCGACGTTCGGGTTCTCGTGGAGGACCTTCTCGATGGCCGACTTCTGCGCGTCGGTGACCGGCCCGACGCACGACGGGGTCGCGTCGGTCGTGCCGTTGCAGAGGAAGACCGTGATCTGGAGCTCGCTGCCCCACTGCTCGGCGGTCTTGTCGGCCTCCTGGTAGAGCAGGATGCCGACGCCGAGGAGGCTCAGCGAGACCAGCAGGGTGAGGACCACGGCCAGGTGCATCGACAGGTTGCGGCGCAGGCCCTGACGGAGCTCGGTGAAGACGTAACGAAGCTGCATGGGAGGGAGATGTCTCTCTCTGTTGTCTGCGTGGGGGCAGAGGACGTACGGGGGCGGGGTCAGTGCTGGAAGCCGTAGACGCCCTGCGCCTGGTCGCGCACGACCTTGCCCCCCTCGAGCTCGATGACGCGCTTGCGCATCTGGTCGACGATGCTCGCGTCGTGGGTCGCCATCACCACGGTGGTGCCGGTGCGGTTGATCCGGTCGAGCAGCTTCATGATCCCGACGCTGGTGGTCGGGTCGAGGTTTCCGGTCGGCTCGTCGGCGATGAGGATCATCGGTCGGCCGACGAACGCGCGGGCGATCGCGACCCGCTGCTGCTCGCCACCGGAGAGCTCGTCGGGCATCCGGTCGGCCTTGCCCTCGAGCCCGACCAGCTCGAGCGTGTCGGGGACGCGCTCGGCGATCTCCTCGCGGGAGTGCCCGGTCACCTGCATCGCGAAGGCGACGTTCTCGGCGACGTTCTTGTTCTGCAGGAGGCGGAAGTCCTGGAAGACGGTGCCGATCTGGCGGCGCAGCCGGGGCACCTTCCAGCCGGCGAGGCGGTTGATCTCCTTGCCGGCGACGTACACGCGACCGGCGCTGGGCCGTGCCTCGCGCAGGATGAGGCGCAGCGCGGTGGACTTGCCCGAGCCCGATTGTCCGACCAGGAAGACGAACTCGCCCTTCTCCACGTCGATGGAGACCTGGTCGAGCGCGGGCTTACCCGAGCCGGGGTAGGTCTTGGTGACCTTCTCGAAGCGAATCACCCGATCGAGGTTAGACGATGGACCGAGCAGTTAAGGTCTCCGCGTGCCGTCGCTCTTCCACTCTTTGCCCTTCAGGGCGGGAGTTTGTGTGCTAGTGACGGGGATCCTGGTGGCGATCGGCGTGCTGCGGGCCTCCCCCGCGCCGCACGCTCCGGCGGATCCGCTCGCCGCCCGGCTCGCGTCGGTGGACACCACCACGATGACCGTACGGCGGGCGTTGTTCTGTGACGGCCTGACGGCTGCGGCACCGGCGGTACTCGGGGGCGCGGTCGTCTCCTCCTCGTCCTGGAAGCCCGGCGACCGGACCCGGCTGGCGCCGCACGTGAAGGACGTCGCCGACGAGTTCGGCTGCTCCTGGACGGCCAGCTCCGGGGCGGTGGCACGGGCCTGGGTCTTCGCTCCCCCGGTGACCCGGGCGCGGGCAGCGGCGCTCGCTGCGACGAAGCCGGCTGACGGGTGTCATCCGGCGTCGGGCGTGCCCGCTTTCGGCGCGCCGACCTCCGCTTTGACCTGCGGGGACGCGACGGTCGTGCGCGGCCTGTTCGGCGATGCCTGGCTCAGCTGCTCGCTCACCAGCCAGGACCTCGACCTGGTCGGCCGCTGGTGTCTCGCGGTCGCCCGGGCGGCCGCCTGACACGCCGCCAGGGCCTCGGCTTGCCTCGCTCGCCGTCTTTGTCTAGTATTTTGATCATCTTTCATGATCTAACTCCAGGAGGCGGCATGAGCCAGCACCCGACCTACGACCCGGCAGACAGCGTCGTACGGGCGCGGGGACTGTGCCGTCGCTTCACCCCGGACGCCGGCATCCTCGACGGCGTCGACCTCGACCTCGGCGCCGGCGAGGTGGTCGCCCTGGTCGGGCGGCGCGGCAGCGGCCGGGCCAGCCTGCTGCGGGCCCTGGCGCGCCAGGACCGCGAGGTCGTGGCGTCGGGCTACCTGCGCCTGCCCGAGCGGATCGCCCTGTTGGGCACGTCGGCGGACGCAGCGCCGTGGAAGCGGACGCTGGAGTACGTCGCCGCGGGCGTCCCGGGCGTCGCCACCCGGCGGCCCGCCCGCCGCGCACTCGCCGAGGTCGGCCTGCTCGACGCGGAGGCGTCCTGGGCCGGCGACCTGTCCTTCCTGGACCAGCAGCGGCTCGCCCTGGCGCGGGTGCTCGCCGGCGAGCCGGAGCTGATCCTGGCCGACCAGCCGTGGCAGACCCTGGAGCCGCTGGGGAAGCTGGCCCTGCACCGGGCGCTGCGATACAGCGCCGCCGAGCGGCGGACGGCCGTGCTCATGGTCACCAACGACCCCGACCAGGTGCTCGAGGTGGCCGACCGCGTGCTGGTCCTCGAGGCCGGCCGGATCGTCGAGGAGCTCCCGGTCCCCCGCCACGACCACGACGCCCGCGCCGCGGTGCGCGCGCGGGTCGTCGAGCGGGTCGGGACGCCGTCGCGCACCGAGACCGCGCCGGTCGAGGAGCACGTGACACGGCGGGTGACCGCCTGAGACGCCGGCGTCACGCACGCCGAGGGCCGCGCCGCTGAGTCAGAGCAGCCGCGCGGCGGGTGGAGCAGGCGCGATCCGCGCCGCCCACGCAGCAGGGCCGCGACCCCAGGGATGGGGGTCGCGGCCCTGTCGTACGTCGGGGTGGTGCGTCAGTTATTGGCAGCAGCCGTCAGGCGCACCTTCGGTGCGCCGGCTCCCGCGCTCGCGGCCAGCGCCAGAGCTCGTTCCTCGCTCGCGCTGTCGCTCACTTGGTCGCCTTCTCCGCGTCGCGGCGCCAGCGGATGCCGGCCTCGAGGAAGCCGTCGAGGTCGCCGTCGAAGACCGAGCTCGGGTTGCCGGTCTCGAAGCCCGTGCGCAGGTCCTTGACGATCTGGTACGGGTTGAGCACGTAGTTGCGCATCTGGTCGCCCCAGGAGGCGGCGACGTCGCCCTTGAGCTCCTTCTTGAGCGCGGCCTCCTCGGCCTTCTTCCGCGCGAGGAGCTTGGCCTTGAGCACGACCATCGCAGAGGCCTTGTTCTGCAGCTGCGACTTCTCGTTCTGGCAGGAGACGACGATGCCGGTCGGGATGTGGGTGAGGCGGACCGCGGAGTCGGTGGTGTTGACCGACTGACCGCCCGGACCGCCGGAGCGGAAGACGTCGACGCGGAGGTCGTTCTCGTCGACCTCGATCTCGTCGGTCTGCTCGAGCACGGGCACGACCTCGACGGCGGCGAACGACGTCTGGCGGCGGCCCTGGTTGTCGAACGGCGAGATGCGGACCAGGCGGTGGGTGCCGGCCTCGACCGAGAGCGTGCCGTAGGCGTAGGGGGCGTGGATCGCGAACTCGGCCGACTTGATGCCGGCCTCCTCGGCGTAGGAGACGTCGAAGACCTCGACGGGGTACTTGTGCTGCTCGGCCCAGCGCGTGTACATCCGCATCAGGGTCTCGGCGAAGTCGGCGGCGTCCACGCCACCGGCGCCGGCCCGGATCGAGACGATCGCCTCACGCACGTCGTACTCACCCGAGAGCAGGGTGCGGACCTCGAGCGCCTCGACGTCCTTCTGGACGCGGACCAGCTCGGCCTCGGCCTCGGCGAGGACGCCGGCGTCGGCCTCCTCCTGTGCGAGCTCCGCGAGGACACCGAGGTCCTCGACGCGGCCGGCGAGCACCTCGAAGCGCTCGACCTCGCCCTGGAGCATGGACAGACGGCTGGTGATGCGCTGCGCGTTGTCCTGGTCGTCCCAGAGGTCGGGTGCGGCGACCTGCTCGCCGAGATCAGCGATCTCGGCCTTCATCTGAGGCAGGTCGAGGACCTGCTCGACGGTGTGAAGCGTCGCCTGGAGCTGCTTGATCTCGGCGTCGAAGTCGGTGGCTGCCACAATCGCCAAGGTTATCGGTCCAGAGCAACCACAGCCGAACCCTCGGCACCGACGATCGGGTGCGATGGCGAGCCGGGGACGTGCAGCGGCAGGTCGGCAGGAGCGCGCAGGTGGACGCGGACGCGTCGCGCGGTGACGTCGACGCTCACCTCGGCGAGCAGCCCGGGATAGCGCCGGTAGGCGTCGACCGCAGCCAGGTAGGCGTCCACGGCCTGGCGAGCGGCGGCCGGGGTGAGCTGGAGGTCGGCGGCACCCAGACCGCCGCCGTACACCTCGGTGCCGGCCGCGCCGAGGTCGGCGCCGCGCAGGGCCGCGCCGTCGGCCAGCGAGTCGAGGTCCTGGCGACGGAGGTAGGCCGCGGTGGCGTCGATGACGACGCCGACCACCAGCATCAGGACCAGCGCGAAGCCGATGATCAGCGGGATGGTCGACCCGCGCTCGTCACGACGACCCATCAGCCACCTCCTGGTACTGCCCCACCGGCACCACCTGGGTGGCGTCCAGGGCGAACCGCGGCGAGCCGCCGCCGAGCAGCACGGGGAGCAGCGGGAGCTGGACGCTGCTGCCGATCCTGACCGTCACCACCGAGGTGCCGCTGTGGCAGGCGCGCGGATAGGGCTCGCAGGTGATCGTGACGTCGAGGTCGGCACCGGCGATGCCCTGGTCGGCGAGCGCCAGCCCGGCGGCGGCCTCGGCGCGCTCGCGGCCGGTCGCGTCGTCGGGTGCGAGGACGTACGCCCGGCCGGCAGCACGTGCGGCGCCGCTGACCGCGAACGCGCCGCGCTGGACGGTGAAGACCGAGAGCAGGATCCAGACCAGCGGGACGAGCAGCAGGATGCCGAGCCAGGTCACCTCGATGAGGCCGCTGCCCCGCTCACCGGCCCGCTCATCGCGTCTCGTACGGCCGGTCATGGCGCCTCCCGGATGGCGTGGCCGGTGACCGACAGCGAGACCGACGGTCCCCACATCCCGAGCGCGGGCACCTCGGCGTGCACGGTGATCTCGATAGCGGGGGCGCCGGCGATCGTCGTGGGGCTGGCTTCGATGTCCTGGGCGTACTCCGCTGAGATCACGCCGCGCAGCTGGCTCCTCGTCCGGGCGACGCCGTCGGCCCCGGTGTGGTCGAGCGTGGCGGCGTAGCGCGCGCCCTCGGAGGCTGCGGAGGTGAGCGTGTTGCGGACGTAGAGGACGAGGCCGACCTGGAGGATGCCGAGCACGAGCGGGATCAGGATGAGCAGCACCAGCACGAAGTCGACGACCGCCGACCCGCGCTGCCTGCTCATTTCACCTGGTCGAGCGCATTGGTCAGCATGTCGTGGAGCTGGGTCTTCGCGACGCCCAGCAGCATCGCGCAGAGTCCGGCGCTCATCACCACGATCATCACCCAGCCGGGCACGTCGCCGCGGTCGTCGCGCCGGGTACGCAGATCGTGCTGGAGCCTGAGGAGGGCGAGCAGGAGCGGTTCCATCGGGTGTTCCTTTCCGAGCATCAGGAGACGCCGAGGTGCAGTCCGAGCACCCCGGGGAAGAACGCGAAGATCACCGTCACCGGCATCACGAGGAAGACGATCGGCGCCATCATCGCCACCTCCTTGCGGGCCGCGACCTCGATGAGCTCGCGGCGCCCGGCCTCTCGTACGTCGGCGGCCTGGGCATGCAGGACGTCGGCGAGCGGGGTGCCGCGCTCGATCGCGACGGCGATGCCGGCGGCGAAGCGTGCGACGAGCGGCAGGCCGGTCCTCGCGGCGAGGTCGTCGAAGGCGCCACCGACCGGCTGCCCGGTCCGGATCGCTGCGAGCACGCGGGCGAGCTCCACGGAGAGCTCGCCGTCGCTGCGCTGCACCACCCGGTCGAGGGCCGCGACCGGCGACTCACCGGCCGCCACCGCGAGGGCGAGCAGCTCGGCGACGGCGGGGAACTCCGCCACGATCCGGCGCTCGCGGTCGCGGACCTGGCTGGTGAGCCAGGAGTCGCGGGCGAGCACACCGAAGGCGAAGGCGGCGAGGCAGACCAGCAGCGCGGGCAGCGCGTTGCCCGGGTCGCTGAGCCCCCGCAGCAGGCCATAGAGGGCGGCGATCGCGAAGCACGCCAGGCCCCACAGCACCTGCTCCACCCGCAGGTCGTGCACGGTGCGGTCGAGACCGGCCCGCTCCAGGCGGCGCTGGACCGAGGCGGCGCCGCCCAGCACCCGCTCGACCCCATCGGCAGCGCGCCGCAGCACGGGCCCGAAGACGGCGCCCACGACGGGCGGCAGCGGGCCGCTCGCGTCGATCGGACGCGCGGCGCGGGCGGCTGACAGATCGCGGACGTACGGGAGCACCCGGTCCGCCAGCTGCGGTCGCCGGATCGCCCGCACCCGGGCGCCGACGAGAAGGAGCGCTCCCCCGGCCACGGCACCGAGTGCCGCCCCACCGACCACGGCGGCGCTCATCGCAGGATCCGTCGCTCGATCGGGAGCCTGCCGATGCGGAGCATCACCCGGTACGCGACCAGGCAGGCAGCCGCACCGCCCGCGAGCACGATCGCACCGCCCGGTGAGGAGTAGCGCTGGATGACGTCGGGCTGGAAGGAGAGGAAGAGCAGAACCAGCCACGGCGCGGCCACTGCGAGGCGGGCGCCGTTGACCGCCCACGCCTGGCGCGACTCGAGCTCGGCGCGGGTCCGGGCGTCGGCACGCAGGTAGGCCGAGAGGTTGCGCAGCAGCCGGCCGAGCTCGCCGCCACCGACCTCCCTGGCGATCCGCAGCCCCTCGACCACGCGATCGCCGACCGGATCGGCCAGCCGGTCCTTGAGTCGGTCGAGGCACTCCCCGAAGCGCCCCGAGACCTGGTAGTCGACCGCGAACTGGGCGAAGGGCTCGCGCAGGGCCTCCGGGCCGCGAATCGCGAGCCCGGACAGCGCCTCGGGCAACGAGAGCCCGGCCCGCACGGCGGAGGCCAGGTTGTCGACAGCCTCGGGCCACACCTCGGCGAACTCACGCTGGCGGCGGCGCGCCCGCCCGGAGACGATCGCGACCGGGAGGTAGCCCGCCATCGCGGCGAAGACGACCGCGACCGGTGGCGTGCGGGTGACGATCTCGGCGAGCAGGAGGACCACCATCGCGCAGGCGCCGCAGAGCAGCCAGAGGCTGGTGGAGGAGACGCCGTGCAGGCCGGCGCGGGCCAGCAGGGCCCCGGTGCGGTCGCGCTCGCGCGGACCGCGGGGCGCGCGCGGCACCGCGAAGGCGGACCAACACAGCAGCAGGCCCACGCCGATGCCAAGACCGAGCACGGCACCCATCAGCGTGCTCCGGCCAGGAGCGCGTGCAGATCGATGCCGAGCCGCTCGTACCGCTCCACCCGGGGCGGGATGCCGCTGCCGCGCAGGAGGTCGGCTCCTCGTCGCTCGAAGATCGGGGCGGCCTCGATGATGTCGTTCTCGACCCGGCCCGGCACTGCGACGATCTCGTTGACCCGCCGCACCCCACGCGCATCCATGCCGAGGTGGACCACGAGGTCGACGCTCGCGGCGACGGTCGGGATGACGAACTTGGGGCTGACGTTCTCGCCGACCAGCAGGGGCAGCGTGCACATCTTCACGAGCGCTTCGCGCCCGCTGTTGGCGTGCAGCGTGCACATCCCGGGGATCCCGGAGTTACCGTAGGGACTATGCAAGACACTCCGAAGCGCGCAGCGATCTACAAGCGACTCTCCGAGGACCGTGACGGCGTCGGGGACAACGTCGCGGATCAGGACCGTGGCGGGCGCAAGCTCGCGGCTGACCTGGGCGCTGAAGTCGTCCGCATCTACAACGACAACGACCGAAGTGCCAAGGCCCCGCGCTCCCGTCCGGACTTCGCGCAGATGCTCCTAAATGCCGAGGATGGCGTCTTCGACCTGCTGATCGTGCGGGACCTAGATCGGCTCTACCGGCACCCGACCGACCTGGAGGATCTGTCGGCCATCTTTACGCCGAAGGGCATCACGGTCCATCAGGAGCGCTCCACGCACCCGCTCGACATGTCCTCTGCCCAGGGTCTTCTGGTCGCCGGTCTCATGGCACAGGTCAACGTGTACGAGCTGCGCCAGAAGTCGGCTCGACAGAAGGACATGAACCGTGCCCGAGCCCATCAGGGCGTGATGCACCGTGGGCCGCATCCCTACGGCTGGCAGTCCGACCGACTGACCCTCAACCGAGTTGAGGCCGACCGCGTCCGGGAGGCCTTCAAGCGGGTCCTGGGTGGTGAGTCCCTGCGCGCGATCGTCAACGACTGGAACGCCTGCGATGTGCCTTCGCCCAAGGGCGGGTCCTGGACGTACGCCACGCTGAAGCAGATGCTGCTGCGTCCGGCCAACGCTGGGCTGGTCAGCTACCAGGGAACGATCCTGAGGGACGTGGAGGCTCAGTGGGAGGCTCCGGTGGACCCTGACAGCTACTACGCGGCCAAGGCCCTTCTGACGGCTCCTGAGCGGCGCAAGAGCACCGACAACCGTGCCAAGCATCTTCTGGCTGGCATCGCGCTCTGTGGAGGCTGTCAGAACCCACTGAAGTCAGCGATGACCCTGGGCAACGTCGCAGGTTTCGACGAGCGTCAGAAGGTGATGCTGTACCGGTGCACCAACCCCGAGTGCGGCACCAAGGTGAGCGTCCGTCGCGATGTCCTGGACCGGGAGGTCACCAAGCGCTTCCTGGACGAGCGAGGACACGCCTATACGGCCCGCGTGAAGACCACCGAGCATCTGGGAGAGCGCCTGTCTGAGGTTGAGACAGGCATCCGAAGTGTCACGGCGCAGCTCGCTGAGGATGACGCGGACACGGTGGCCCTGGTGGAGCGCCTGGCTGAGCTGAAGCGCGAGCGCGCTGAGCTGAACGCCAACCCCACCCGGACCGTGTGGTCCCTGCTCACCGTCACCCAGGAGTGGGAGAAGGCTGGGATCGAGCGGAAGCGCGAGCTGCTGCGCTCGCATCTGGTGGGCCTGACCGTCGCTCGTCGTGGCAAGGGCGGCAAGGCCTTCGATCCCACCAGGGTCCAGATCGTGTGGACCGAGGACCCGTACGACGCCACCGAAGACGACATGACCAAGACGGATCCGTTCATCGCCTGACTTTCCGTCTCCGAGGCGTCGAACGTCGTCTCAGTATGTGGATGTCGAATCCGAACGCCAAGCGTGGTGGAAAGTGGCGCAAAAGACGCGCCACCAATCGCTCTTGCATGGAACAAGTGTTCGGTCCAGAGTAATTCTCAGAAAGAGGGACCTGGACAATCCCAAAACCCTGAGTCATCAGGTAACGTAATTCTTGCACTTGCCCCAGGTGGTTGAGGTCGTCCAGGTCCAGCTCCCACTTGGGGCTTTGTGCTTTCTGGGTGTGCCTCACTACGCCCGATCTGGCGACTCCGTAGACGGCGGATGACAGAAGCCGGTAAGTGAAGGGATCGGACTGATCCTGTTTCTAGGCCGGTAGCTGGACGGATTCCATGGGGACCGTACCCGGAAAGTGCGAAGCATGCCCTCTGGAGGTCAGCCCGATCCCAATACAGACGAGCGTTAGCACCTGGAAAGACCAGCGAAGCGCCCGAAGGGAAAAGTAGTTGTCGACTAGCAGGGTGGCTGGGGCCGCTTTTGCCCCAGACAGCCCTGCGGTGTATCGACCATCATCAAGCCAAGCAAGTAGCCGGTCCTGGGTAAGAGATGGCACTTCATCCAGGAAATAGAGATAGAGCAACCCGCTGGTCCTGGAGATGGAAGTCAACTACCTACTCCAGGACCAACAAGCAAGCTGATTGGTAGGCGGACGGGTCGCAGCTACGGCTCGCGCCCATCTGCTCGGATCCTCGCTCCTTCGTCGCTCCGGTTCAGCAGCCGGTCACGGCCTGGGCGACGGGGAAAGACAGGGCCTCGCTGCGCTCGCCCGCCTGCGGCGCTCTCAAACTCGCATCCGCTCAGTGCGATAGCAGGGCATGGACAACGACAAGCAAGAGCAGTGGACGCAGATCCCAGGGTTCCCGGACTACCTGGTGAGCGACCAAGGCCGCGTGATGAGCTTCAGGCGCAAGGCGACTCGGATCCTCAAGCCTGGAGGCAGCACCTACCCGGTGGTCACCCTGTGCAGGGACGACGGGAAGAAGGCTTTCTTGGTGCATCACCTGGTCCTACTCGCGTTCGAAGGACCCAGGCCTAAAGGGATGGAGGTACGGCACCTCAACGGCAAGGAGACCGATAACCGTCTCGTGAACCTTGCCTACGGCACCAAGAAGCAGAACGAGCTGGACAAGCGCATCCATGGGCGCAGCGGCAAGAAGCTGACCTGGTCGGACGCACGAGAGATGCGGGCACTTTGGAAAGAGAAGAGCGGCCTTCTCCAGCGGGATCTCGCCGAAGTCTTCGGTGTCACCGGTCAAGTCCCAGGTAGTGGTGTAGCGCTGCGTTCTCCTCGATGAGGTGTCAGGCGGTCAG